>CAWHPQ010000019.1:0-445208 GCA_963831265.1 uncultured delta proteobacterium
TGTCGATCGGTCAGGACTCGGTGCGGCCTTCCCTGCACTTCTGAGTCCCCGATCGCGCACGAGTGCGGCCGTTGCGTTCTTTAGACCTCGGCGCAGTGCCTCGCATGCGAGATCGAGCTCCGCCGACAGCACCCTGCCCGGAAGGTACTGGAGGGTAGCCGCGTGGGCGGCAACCAGTTCCCTGGTCTGCGCACGCCGCTCCCTGAGAGTCTTTACCAGTTCAACGAAGGCCTGCCCGGAAGAAGCGGCGCTCGGCAACGCCGATCCGACCGGCGTGAGGGCTACGAGCGATGCCAAGATCGCGATTCCCGGAACGAGCTGCATTTCTAGCTCCTCTCAGCCAGAGGAAGACCTTGTTGGAGTGGAGACGCCTTCCAGCGACGCGGCTGACGGCTGATCCTCTGCCGCGTTGGCCGTGCCGTCAGTCGCCTGTCGCTGGGCCGTCTCCCTTCAGAAGAAAGGACGACGGCCATCGGACTGCCCATGAGCCTCACTTCCATACTGGTCCGCAACGACCTCTCGCCAAGCCACGTGTCCGACGCGGGGCTGTGGCGCGTGCATCTCGCCGGGGCCGCGGTCGTCGAGAGAAGCGTCCCGTTTCTCGTCGGCTACTATTCCGGGCTCCGCACCCTGCCCCATGACCCTCGTGCGCGGATCCACTACCACTTTCGACTCTTGTTCTTCCTGACCTTCGAACCCGAGCCCTGGCTGAGCATCGACCTGGACGGACAGGGGGATGCCTTCTTCCTCGGAGGCCATGACCGGACTGGCCATTTTTCGGCCGGCCCCATGTCCCGACACGCCGACTACCAGTCGTTTCGCACCGCCGCGCTGGCCCTGGCGGTCCGATCGCTCGTCGCCGACCCATCCGCAAGACTGGACGTCGAGGTGCTCCTCGAGGAGGCTCGGCAGCGCAGGGAACTGACTTGCGCACCTGTGCATCCTCCGGGGATCGAGGTTCCCGCTGACGAACAGATCATCCAGGGGTGTCCGTTGTGCACGTCCGTGTCGCTGTGGAGCGATGGCGATGCCCGCACTTGCCCGGTCTGCGACGGCCGGCGTTCGGTGAACCTGAGACGGATGCCTTGCGGTGTCTGCTGGACGGAGGGGGCCGTCAAGTGCCGGGCGTGCTCCGGATTCGCCAGCTGTGATGCTTGCAGGGGGTCGTGCATCGCTCGGGCTCTCGGGGGCGCGGACTTACGGTTGTCCTGGACCATCTGCCCGACCTGCTTCGGCTCCGGGAAGTGCGGGCAGTGCGCTGGACTGGGCACCGATCCCTGTCCGGCCTGCCGGGGTGCTCGCGGCGGGGACCCGAGGCTTCTGTGGTGGAACGCATTCACGGCCGCTGTCCCGAGAGGGAGCGTCGACGACATCACCCTCGCCCACCGCCTCTTCTTCCCCCTCTTGCTCAAGGCGGATCGAGGCCCCGTCCTTGCCTACGCGCTCGAGGAGTTGCGCCGGCAGACCTTCCCCCGCGACACACTCGCTCGACTGGAGCGGTACTCCGGCCACCTCGTCCCGACGTAGGTCAGCTGTCAACCCCACTCCCGACCTCCGTCTACGTTGGGAGACGTCTCATGCCCTTCTTCGACGACTTCAGCCTGTTCCCGCCGCGCGACACCGAGGATTGGGACGCCCCTGTCGCGAGCCCCTTCGCGAGGACCATCGAGGGCGCCATCCTCGGCCTCATCCACCGGACCCAGATTGGCGCCCGCCTCTCCCGGGATGGCCGCGCCCCGTCCGACGCTCTTCGGCCTGTCCTCGCGACCCTCCGCGCCAGCGTCTCCGAATCGGAGCGCACCGAGGTCGTCGTTCGCCAGGCCGTGCGCAAGGCTCTCAGACGTGCCGCTCCCCGCCCGCCTCTGCCCGAGCCCGAGGAGCCGGTACGGAGCAACATCGCGACGATCGCCGGAGAGGTCGGGCTCGACGAGCTTGACCGGGATCTGCTCCTCTTCCTCACGGCCTTGCAAGTCTCGCCGGCCCTCGTCTCGGTCACGAGCCTGCTCGGGCCCTTCACGCTTGCCGGCGCAGCCGAGGTTTGCGCCGCAGCGCTGGGGCGGTCGAGGCCGGAGCTGACCACACGGCTCGCAACTACTGGGCGCCTCGTGCAGATCGGGTTCCTGAGCGTCACCGACCGCGGCCGCCAGCTCACCGACAAGATCGAGATCGACCCGCGGGTCCTCGATCTCGTCCACCTCGATCCCCTGAAGCCGGGCGCGCTCCTCGCCCGATTGCTCCCCGAGTCGCTTCCGGCGGAGTTGGATCTGGCCGACTACGCCCATCTCGGTGGCGACGTCGATCTGGTCGTCCAACTCCTCCGCGCTGCCCTGAAGCGTCGGGCTGCTGGCGTGAACGTCCTTCTCTACGGCGAAACCGGCACCGGGAAGACGGAGCTCGCCCGGGTCATCGCCAACGCGCTCGGCGTGCGCCTCCACGTTGCCGGGATGCACGACGGGGAGGGGCGCGACCCCTCCCTCCGCGAGCGGATCGCGTCCCTGCGGCTCGGCAACCGGATCCTCGATCGCGCACCAGCCATCCTCCTCTTCGACGAGATGGAGGATCTCGACGGGCCCGACATGAGCGTCTACGGGTTCATGGGCGTGGTGCCTCGTCTGAGCAAGGCGTTCTTGAACGACTTGCTCGAGACGAACCGCGTGCCCACCATGTGGTGCACGAACCGTGTGTCGCAGGTCGACACCGCGTTCCTTCGGCGCTTCAGCTTCGCCCTCGAGTTCCGTGCCTTCGGTCCCTTGCAGAGGCGCCGCGCCTGGAAGCGGCATTTGGGGGAGGGGCTCGACGATGGAACGGTGGGTCGGCTCGGCAGCCGCGTGGAGTGCAGCCCGGGGGAGATCGCCGCAGCGGTGCGGGCAGGTCGCCTGCTCGCCCAGGGGGATGATCTCGACCTCGGGGCGATGGAGGCGATCGCTTCTTCCGTCTCCCGGCTGGTGCGCGGCCCCGCCAGGAGGGATCAGCCGGCCCACGGGGACGTCTACGATCTCCGGTTCGTGAACGCGACCGCCGATCTCGAGGCCATCGCTGACAGCCTGGTGCGCTGGAAGCGAGGCTTCGGACCGGGTCCGTCGCTGTGCCTCCACGGGCCACCCGGCACGGGCAAGACGGCCTACGTCCACCACCTTGGCCACCTCGCCGGGCGGACCATCGTGGCTCGGAAGGCCTCGGATCTCCTCAGCGCCTATGTGGGCGAGTCCGAGAAGAACATCGCCGACGCGTTCCGGGACGCGGAAGCCCAGGACGCGATTCTTCTCCTCGACGAGTGCGACTCGTTCCTGCGGGACCGGCGCGGCGCCACCCATTCCTGGGAGGTGACCCAGGTTAACGAGTTCCTGCAACAACTGGAGGGCCACTCCGGGATCACCTGCTGCTCAACCAACCTCTTCGATGACCTGGATCAGGCATCGCTCCGCCGCTTCGCCTTCAAGGTCGAGTTCCGGTGGCTCCGTCCGGAGCAGGCAGTCGGCCTGTTCAAGGCGCTGCTCGTCCCTTTGCTCGGTCGCCCCATAGCCCGTGAGGAGGGGGAGCGCGTGGGGACTGAGCTGGGCCGCATTGGCCGGCTGACGCCGGGCGATTTCGCTGCGGTCAACCGACGGATGCGCATCCTGGGTGGCTTCCCGTCCGCGGCCGATCTCCTCGTTGAGCTCCGTCGCGAAGTGGCGGTCAAAGAGGGGCCTGCACACGTGATCGGATTCTGATCCCCGTGCTGATCGAGCTGACCTGCCCCCTGGAAACTGGGCCAGTTGCGACGCACACTCCAAGATCAACGTCTCGCCCTCGCCAGGTACGCCTTCAACGCCACCATCGGCACCCGGATCGCGTTCCGTACCCGGAAGTGCGCGAGCTCGCCCTGCTCGCAGATCCGGTAGACCGTCGCCGGAGCACACCCCGAGGAGGGCCGCCGCTTGGCGGACCGAGAGGAGCGACCGCACCGAGCGGCGGACTTCGGACTTCGGCGGTCACCCCGTCCAGCAAGGATCCAGCAAAATCCTTGCTCAAGCTTGCATGGATTTGCACATCTTTGCTTTTCTCGTCGGACACACTTCCCGTATTTGCACAGGCTTGCACGTCCTTGCACGTATTTGACGATACGTGAATATCCTCTACGAATCCGAAGGCCACTGGTTCAAATCCAGTAGGGCGCGCCAGAAAAGTGAAGGCCCCGCGGGCGGTTAGCTCGCGGGGATTTTGCTTTATGTGAACAATGTGCGTCTCAGGCCGGAATCCGAATGGCATGGGTTCGCACGTCGGGATTCGCCACCACGCAAGTCATTGAAGTTCCTGGACCGGGATGCGCGACCGCTTCCCATTGTCTACTCACGGTGAATTCTGTCCAGCAAGGATCCAGCAAGGGCCACGTGACTCGTCCTTCTCACGGCCCCGCGAGCACGGCCTCCAGCTCGTCGGCCAGGTCGTTCAGCAGCAGCGCCATCGCGGCGTCCCGGGCGTGGTTCGCATCCCCGGCGACCCAGCCGACAAGGCTCTCCACGTCCACCCGGGTTCCGCGAAGACGGAACCCTTCGCCCGTGGGACGAGCGCTCCCGACCAGCTCCTGGGACAGGGGGTAGTCGAACTTCCGCAGGAGCTCGAGCTGCTTCGCAGTGACGTCGACGGTGAGGAGCTTTCGGGCTCTGGGGTTCGTCGGCCTACCGCGCGCCGGGGGACTCATCGATCGCCCCTCCATACCCTGTAAGCTTCGATCCACTCCGCGCCGCCCGGCGGCGGCTTCGGTAGCGGAAGATCGAGGATGGGGACGGCCTGCCGAAGCCGGCCGCGCGCGCACACCGCGACGATCTGATCGCTGCGATCCAGGTCGACCCTCATCACGACAGCCGGGACTCCGAGGATCTTCGTCTCGAAGGGCAATGACAGGTGTTCATCGATCATCGTGAGCCACCCCGTCACCTCCTCGGACTCGCCATTGGCATCGACGGTCGCCTGCTCGACCATCTCTTCGAGCCTCGCCCTGCTGACGGGGAGCACCCGCCTATTCTTGCGCTTCGCTGCTCTCATCCGACGTCGTCCAGGTCCTTGAGCATTCGCAGCACGTCCTCGTCATACGCGACGACGAATTCGTCTTTCGGCTCCGCAAATCCCAGGGGTGCCTCCCCTCTGGCATAGCCGATGCCACGGTAGCCCCGCAGGCGCTTCTCGAACATCCGCAGCAGCGCGGGAACGCCCCGATCGACGTAGTCGAAGATGCGGACTTCCTTCTTCGCGGGATGAAGGCGGTGCAGTCGACCCGTGTACTGGATCAGCGTTCCCTTCCAGGACACCGGCAACGCCAGGAAGAGCGTGTCGAGTCGTGCGTCGTCGAAGCCCTCGCCGATGTACTGGCCAGTCGCCAGAACAAGCCGTTCCTCGGCATCCGGAATCGCTTCGAGCCTCTCCTTCACTTCACGACGCTTCTTCGTGGCCATCCCGCCGTGAAGCACGACAATATTCCGCGCGAACTTCTCAAGTCGCGAGGCAAAGTACTCGAGGTGGTCCTTGCGCTCGGTCAGCAAGATCGGAGACCGACCGTGCTCGAGGGATTGGATCACGTCGTCGAGGATGAGCCGGTTGCGCTCGTCGTCGGCCGCAAGCGCTGCGTAGAGTTCCTGGATGCTGAGCGTCTTCTCGGTCGACGTCTTGAACCCAGTCTCACGCACCACGAGCTTGTGAGCGAAGGGGCGCTGCGCCGCCTGGCTCTTCGGGTCGACCGCGAATCGCACAGGTCCAAGTTGCATCTCCGTGATCGGATGGTGCCCGTCCCGGCGCTGCGGCGTCGCGGTCAGCCCGACGACGTACCGAGCCTTTACCTCCCCGAGGACGCGCTCGAAGGAGACGGCTGGAAGGTGGTGGCACTCGTCAACGATCACCTGTCCGTAGCCCGCGACGAAGTCCTTCACGTTTCCCTTGCGAACGAGGCTCTGGATCATCGCGACGTCGATCCTGCCCTTCCCCGTCTTCTTGCCCCCACCGATCTGGCCGATCTCCCTGGGCTCGATACCGAGGAAGAGAGCCAGCTGGGCGAGCCACTGATCGAGCAGCTGTCGACGGTGCACCAGGATGAGAGTGCTGCAGTCGCGCTCCGCGACGAGGTACGTGCCGACGACGGTCTTGCCGACGCCGGGCGGGGCGACAAGCACCCCGATGTCGTGCTCGAGGAGGGCCGCGACCGCCTCCCCCTGCAGGGGGGTGAGCTTCCCCTGGAATCGAAGCCGGAGCGCTTCCCCACGGACTCGCTCGTCCACAACCTCGAGCGAGATGCCTTGGTCGCGAAGCAGTGTCTCGAGCTCCCTCTGGCGGCCACGCGGCAGCCCAACGTGCAAGGGGAGGTCCTCCGCGCACGTGATGACCCGCGGAGTCGTAGCCGTCGACAGCCGCATGCTCTGCTTCTTGTAGAATTCTGGGTTCTGGAAGGCGGCGAGTCTCTTGATCTGGTTGATCAGCGGCGATGGGAGGCCGGATTTCTCGACGAAGAGCCTCTGTGAGAGGACCGCGCGAACCCTCGGCGGCAGCGGCTCGGTGAAGACCGTTGGCTTCGGTGTTCGGGAGGGAGGCAGCATCCACGGCGCAGCGTCACCTTCATCGGTTGCTTCCGCGAGCCGCACTCCGACGACCGAACCTTGTCGGCTGGCTTCGCGTGCGATGCGATCGACGGTACCGGGGTCGATGCGCCTCACCGAGGCGAGGTAAGCCCACACCTGATCATCGGGATACGGCTGGAGTTGATGATCGACGAATACCGAATTCCCCTGCTTCCGGGCTTCGTGTTGAAGCGGTAGGGCGATCAGATTCCCGAAGCCACCGCGGGGCATCGTGTCCTGGCTCGGGAAGAGACGGTCGTAGGACTCCATGCTCAGCTCGTGTCGCCGTGACATCGTCTCGGTGATGAGGTGGCAACCCATCTTGCGCGCCGAGCCCGCGGCGACGGGGGAGGTGAAGAAGAACCAAACATGGGCGCCGTTTCCTGACCGCGACCTCTCGACGGCAGTTGGTAGTCCGGCTCGGCGGCACGTGTCGACGAAGGCGATCACGTCGCTTGGCCACGTGCTCTTGTCGAAGTCCACCGCGAGGAACCAGGAGGTCTCATCCTCCAGGAGCGGGTACACGCCCATCACGTGGCGCCCCGTCAGGTGCCCGACGACCGTGGCGTCGTCGAACGGGATGAACGCCTGGTTCGGGCAGTCTCCGCACTTCACCTTGGGAAGGTCGCAAACGCCTCGGACGAACTTGTTGGCACAGGCAGGCGCATAGCCGGGCTTCCCGGTTTTCTTGCTCACGAAGCGAATCGGGAAGACGTCCTCTCGCCCACGAAAGAGTGATCGAAACAGGCTCACCTTCTCGGCGGGCGTCGCGGGAACCAACGCCCCGCTGGCAACAGGCAGGCTCGCCCGAACCTGCGACTCCACGCCCAGGGATGCCAATTCCGCCTGGAGAGAACCCAGGCGACGTCGCGATTCCTCTTGGTCCTCCTCGAGTCGCGCGAGTCGGGCCCCTTCCTCCGCGATCGCATCGAGGATCCCTTGGCGACCCAGAGCGCTCACGGTCGCCGGCGCTCCGCCCGCTTCCGTTTGGCCGAGCCCTCGGGAAGCAAGGAGAGGAATGCCCGTCGCACCCGCTCCGCCGCCGCGATGGGGTCGAACGAGACGCCGAGCGTGAGGAGTGGCGGCACGTCGCTAAGAAAGGCCTCGTCGGTGACCTTCTCGGCAAGGTTCTCCTGGAACTCGGCGCGGGTCACGCGCCGGCCTTCGTGATCCATGTACCTGGCGAAACACTCGACGACCTTGGCAGGGACGAGACCGTCTATCCGCGTGAGCGCCTCGGAGAGGTCGAACAGGTCTCGGCCCTTCTTGCGCTGGTAGAGCGCGCGGAGCTTCGTGCCGAGCAGTTCCTCCGGGGCATACGTGAGGAGCTTCGCGGTGCCGCTGAACCATGGGTTCTCCACCGCGAAGGACGTCCGCTGGAACCCGAGAACGCAGAGGTGCTCCCGCGTGTTGGTCTCCACCTTGAGCTTGAGCGACGTGACCGGCTTCGTCTCGGATTCGAACCGGTAGGTGAAAGTCATGCGCCCTCTGCCCTGTTTCCACTGCGGCGTGCCGAGCCAGGGCTCGAGGCGAGCGCGTAATGCTTTCATCACGGGCCCGATCGGGCCCGCGTTCACCTGCACGAGGTCGATGTCCTCCGAGTAGCGACCCGCTGGATCGATATGGAGCTTGTGGAGCGCGGTGCCTCCTCGAAACGCCAGCTCACGCGCCAGGAGGTCATCGGAGAAGAGATCGACCAGGGCGCGGCAAACGGCGAGGTCCTGCTCGACCTGCGCGTCCGTGGACCACGGCGCCCGGGCGCGCCAGGCCGTGATGTGCGCCCTCGGGATCACGATTCGGCCTCCACCTTCTCGTTCACGAGGACCCGGAAGCGGCTGTCCCTCGTGGCGCGACGCAAGGATCGATCGACCCGGAGCGCCACGTAGCGCGGCCTCCGCTCGGCGATCCAGTCCGCGAGGGCTCCCGCGAGCTCGGTGGCGCCAATCTGGTCCAGGACATGGCCCAGCCTCTGGACGTTCGAGAGCTGTCCCTCGACCCTGGCCGCCTCGACGAGCCGTCGAGGGTCCATCCTCTCGGCGAGCTCGGCCAGCACGGTAGCGACGTGACCGAGGTGGCCCGCGCCCTTCAAGTAACGGAACAGGTCCAGGCTCGTCGCCTCTGGAGTCGCGACCCGCATCGTCCCGGTCTCGGTCTTCATGTCGGCGGTCGACGTGTGCTCGAGGTCCGCCTTCTGGAAGAATCGGATTCGTGCTCGTCCGGCGATGGCCGGCCGGAGCTGGGCGTTCGTCACCACCTGGAATTCCTGCGCCTGCTGGTGCGCGGCTCCGTGCAGCGCGGCGGCGCTGAGGATGCCGACGTAGTACGGCTGGCCATGGAACTTCATCAATTCGTCGATGAACCAGCTCGGCGGCGGCGATCCGGCATCGCGGTACTCCACGGGCACGATGACGTAGAAGCTTCGATATGGGACTGCAAGTCGACGCTTGGTCACCAGGCGCCGGACCGCCTTCTTGAGCGCCTCTTCGGAGACGCCCAGTGCCTGCATCGCCTGATCGCGGGTCAGGACGTAGCGGCCACTCGCCTGATACGAGTCCACCACTTCCGAGAGCGTCCGCTTGGCGATGTGCATGTTCGCATGCATGACGGGACATCCTGTGGCCCTTTTCGCGTCCAGGACCGTAGAGGCATTATGCCCGCCCTGCCCTCGCCATGCAACGGATATGCATAAGGGGACACCATGCGTCCCTTTACGCGTGTGGCGCGCACGTTTGGCCGATGCTCTCAGGCACGTTCGCTGGAACCTTCCTCGACCGCCCGCTCGACGACGTCCTGGGTCTTCCTCGTGCCGTACCTCCGGGCCGCCTCGTGGAGGTTCTGCCTGTCGAGCGATCCCCTCGCCAGTGCCCGCGCCAGCGCATGGCCCAGGTCAACTCGGGATGCCCCCGCGGCCCCGGCGTTCTCGAGGAGGTCGACGGCGAACCACTCGGGCGTCGGGCGGACCGGGAAGGCGACTCGGCGGAGGACGAAGCGCCGCCCGCCGAGACTGAACGTTCCGGAGCGTTTGCCGTTGTAGACGAGCGGCGCCGAGAAAGCGGCGGTCGTTCCGAGCCCGAGTGCATTCCACTGCTCCGGGCCGGTGAAGACGAAGGGGGCCCCGTCCAGGAAGGCGCGCATCAACTCCTCGTCCCCCGGGGGGACGACCCCGAAACGCCCCCGCCGCGGGTGCGCGTAGAGACCGTGGGCGAGGAGGATCAGCTTTCCCTCCCTGACCAGGCGCTTCGCCAGGCGGGGCGGGTTTGCTCCCCAACGGGCGAGTTCACGCGTCCGGTAGACACGGCCCGGGCGAAGCCGAGGATGGGTAGCGGCCGGCATGTTGTATGTTTTTTCCGGAACAATACATACGTTGATTAACGCCAGTTCTCAAGGACGCTTCCGCCTTCGCTGCCCTCCACGACGGGATGCCGCAAGGAACCTCTTCACGGCCCTGGGGTCGATCCGGATCGCGTTCAGCACCCGGTAGTGCGGCAGACTTCCCCCGCTCGCAGAGCGCGTAGACGGTTGCCGGGCACACCCCCAGCAACTTGGCCACCTGCCGCACCGAGAGCAGCGAACGGTCAGACCTGCCGTCTTCACCATCCGCCTCCGATCCCGTCCAGCAAGGATCCAGCAAAATTCTTGCTCAAGCTTGCATGGATTTGCACATTTTTGCTTTTCTCGTCGGACACACTTCCCGTATTTGCACAGGCTTGCACGTCCTTGCACGTATTTGACGATACGTGAATATCCTCTACGAAACCGAAGGCCAGGGTTGGACTCCGGTGGACTCAAGTGCGCCGGAGTCCTTGGCTTTCTACCCCTACCCTGCTGTCGCCTGAGAGTGTCTCTGGGCCAATCCTCGGCCAGAGGCAGGTAGATTCACCCGTAGTCCTTTCCTCGCCAATCGCTACGGCTATCGAGTTCTCGATCCGGCCTGACGGAGGGGGGACTGGAGTCCCCGTGACGCTGGCCAGATCGCCGCCCCCCACCCGGCCATCGAGAATCGACTCCCGGGCTACCCCCCGGGCATGAAAGTTCTTGGGGATGTTCTGGTGCCGAACTTGGTCCCCGCCGTGGGGTTTTCCCGCCGGTCATTCAAGAGGCGGTGCCCGGCCAGGCAACCACGCGCCGCGACGCTCAGTTCACCGGCAGGTTCATCTTCTTGAGCAGCGCGTTGTAGCGAGGATCGTCGCGAATCGGTCGAAGGAGCGGCCAGGACTTGATGAGCAGCAGGCGGACGTCGCGCTCGCGGTAAGCCTGATCCAACAAGCGAAATGCTCCGTCCTTGTCGCCGCGCCAGGCATGGACGCTGGCGACGAGGAAGGGCAGGTCGTCACGCTGCTGCTCCAACTCCGCGAGGGCCGTATCGGACTGCTCCATCTTGCCCAGGGTGAAGGCCGCGGCGGCGGCTCCCGGAAGGCCAGGCATCTTCCCTTCGGCTCTGATCTGCTCGAAGCCCGCGAGCGCCTCCGCAGCCTTGCCCTCCCACAGGTCCGCATGCGCCGGCAGGGCCCGAGCCATATCGGACTCGGGGTGAATCTCCAGGGCACGTCGCGCCATCCGTCGCACCCCAGCCATGTCGCCGACCGCGAGTTCGTCCCAGCCCAGGTTGAGAGTGACTTCCTCGTTGAGGGGATCGAGCTCGACGGCCTTTCGCCTCAGTTCCAGTGCCTCCGGGAAGCGCCCCAGCGCGGACTCCAGGTTGGCCTTGACGTCCAGCGCGGCCGGGTCGTGCGGGTCGAGTTCCATGGCCTTGTCGATGTCGCGGCGGGCGCCTTCCCAGTCCCACCCGTGCGCCATGCGGGCGAATGCCCTGACGGCGTAGGCAGTCGAGAGCGTCGGGGCCAGTGCGACGGCCCGGTCGGCCTCTGCTCGCTGGCGCCGCAGCAACTCCCGCCGCTCCTCACCCGACGTGCTGAGCGAGACGTTCCAGGCGGCGCTGGCCAGCCATGCGTGCGCCTGCCCCATTCCCGGGTCGATGGCGATGGCAGCGTCGAGCGTCGCGATGGCGCGCCGGTTCGATTCCTCCGTTCGCTGGAGGACGAGCGAACGGCCGAGCAGGAAGAGCCGAAAAGCCTCGGGATCGAATACCCGCGTCGCGCCGGGACCAGCGCGATTCCCGGGGAGCAGCTTCACCTTCAGTGCTCCGACGACCGCCTCCGCGATCTCGTCCTGGACCTTGAAGATACCGGCGAGCTTTCGGTCGTACCTCTCCGACCAGAGCTGGGTCCCGTCGGCGACGCGGATGAGCTTGGCCGTGACGCGGATGCCGTTGCCGTCCTTCCGCAGGCTCCCCTCCAGGACGTTTGCGACGCCGAGCTTCTGCCCGATGGTCTTGATGTCGTCGCTCTTCCCCTTGAAGGAGAAGGAGGACGTCCGGCCGATCACCTTGAGCCCCTGGACCTGAGCGAGCCCGTTCAGGATCTCCTCCGCGACCCCGTCGGCGAAGTACTCCTGGTCGTGCTTCGGGCTCATGTCGGCGAAGGGGAGAACCGCGATGGAGGGGGTCGCAGGGGCGGCCTCGGCAGGGCGTGTCGGGGGCTGCCCACTGCTGCCGGCCACGGTCAGCCTCGCCAGGAACTCCTTCCAGCGCGGGTCGTCGTGGAGCTTGCGGTACAGGGGGTTGTACCGGGCCTTCACGATGCCCACGTCGCGCTGCGCGACGGCCCGGTCGAGCCAATCGAACGCCCTGTCCCGGTCTCCGCGCCAGGCGTAGACCTCGGCCACTTGCGCGGCCCCCGTCTTTGCATATCGAGCGACGAGCGCCTCGAGGGCCACGTTCGATTCCCCGATGTTGCCGAGGTCGCTCTGGGCCAGGGCCGTGCACCAGAGCCTGAGTGGGTCCAAGCGCGACTGGACCGCAAGCGTTAGCGCCTCGTCTGGCCGCCCATCGGCGATCAAGCTGATGCACATGCTCGCGGTGGCCCCCGTGTTCCCTGGGGCGATCTCCAGCGCACGACCGAGCACCTGTCGAGCGTGGAGAAGGTCGCCCTCGATGATGTACGCTTCCCCGAGCGTCAACCATGCACTCGCATCGAGTGGGTCGCTTTCAGCCGCCTTCTGGAAACGCGGAACTTGACTCGCAAGAGGACCCGGCGAGCCCAGCAATGCGGCGCGATTCCACCGGGAGATCGCGTCGTCTGGCTGTAGAGCCAGGACTCGATCCAGGTCGGCCACCGCCCCAGGCCAGTCGAACAGGAGGAACGCGCGAAGCGCGGCACGGTGCCGGTAGCCGTTCGGGTGGCCAGGAGCCAAGGCTACTGCCTTGTCCGCGGCCGCTAGGGCCTTGGCGCGCAGTCCGGATTCGCCCGGGTCGATGTCGCTCACGATCACCATCGCCGAGTCCACCACTCCGGCCCACGCCGCTGCGTACCCGGGATCAAGCGCCAGGGCCCTCTCGAAGGCGTCCAGGGCTCGCCGGAAGTCCTCGGGCGTCCCCCGCCTCATGAAGTCCCGCCCCAGCAGGAGCTGGTTGTACGCCTCCGGATTGTCGGTTCTGGTCCATCTACCTTCCAGGTCCTCCCCGGGGACCAGCTTCAATCGCAGTGCGTCGGCGACGGTGCGAGCGATCTCGTCCTGCACCGCGAACACGTCCGAAGCCTGCCGGTCGAAGGACTTGCTCCAGATCCTCTCGCCGTCGCTCGCCCTCACAACCTCAGCCGAGATCCGCAGCTTGTCCCCGGAACGACGAACGCTGCCTTCCAGGAGGTGTGCCACGCCCAGCTTCCGGGCGATCTCCTCGGGCTCGACGTTCTTCCCCTTGAAGTAGAACGACGACACCCGCCCTGGAACGCGAAGCCCCTTCACCCCGGAAAGCGCGGACAGGATCTCCTCACTGATGCCGTCGGAGAAGTAGTCCTGATCGTGGTTCGGGGAGAGGTCCTTGAACGGCAGGACGGCGATGGACTGGGATTCCCCGGCGGCCTGGACGGAGCGACTCCCGTGGCCATGCTTCCAGGCGTACCAGCCACCGGCCCCAGCGGTGGCGATGGCGAGCACCGCGACGGACACCGCGACCGGCAGGAGGAACCGGGACCTACCGAACCGAGGTGCCCCAGGGTCCGTTGACGACGGCGTCCGCTTCACCCCCTGTGCCGTCAGGTCATAGACCCAGGCCAGGATCACCGCGACCGGGAACCCCATCACGAGCGCCACGAGCACGACCGTCAGCACCCAGTCCGGGAGCCCCGCGCCGTGCATGATCGGCTCGGTGACCTGGAGCACGGCGAAGGAGAAGATCCCGTATCCCACCATCACCCGGAAGACGTGGCGTCGCTTCAGTTCGGCGAGCAGGTCGCCGAACGTCGCCTTGCGCCTCTTCGCGTGGACTGGAGGCGTGCCGTCGGCCGGCTTCGCCCGGAGCCTGTCCTCGATGGGCGTGAGCGCAGCCAGTACCGCCGCTCCGTCTCGGGGTCGCCCCTTGGGCGTCCGGTCGAGCATCTTCTCCACCAGATCGGCGAGTTCGGGTGCACCGGGCACGTCGAGCTTCCGGAGAGTCGCCGGCTCCGCCGACCACTTCCCCTTTCCCTCCGGGAACGGGTACTCCCCGGTGAGCATCCGGTAGAGCATCACCCCGAGCGCGAAGACATCCGTCCGCTCGTCCTCCGGATCGTCCTCCCACTGCTCGGGCGCCATGTAGGCCGGTGTCCCTCCGGAGAGACGGCGGCGCCCGAACGCATGCGCCATCCCGAAGTCGAGGACCTTCACCTGTCCCTTGTTCGTGACGAAGACATTCGCGGGCTTGAGGTCCCGGTGGATCACTCCCTCGGCGTGGGCGTGGGCGAGGCCCCGGGCCACCTCCGTCGCGATGTGCACGGCCTCCTGTACCGGGAGCGGCCCTTCCTCGATCCGAAGATCGAGCGTCTTCCCGCGAAGCAGCTCGAACACCAGGAACGGCCCGTGCTCGCTCCGCCCCACCTCGTGGAGGGTGATCAGGTTGGGGTGGACGAGGCGGGCGATGGCCTCTGCCTCCCGGGAGACCTTCCCTTCCTCCTCGGTGATGCGACCGGGGCGGACGACCTTGACCGCCACCTGGCGCCCGAGGTCCCGGTCCTTGGCCTCGTAGACGACACCGAAGCCACCACGGCCCAGCTCCCGGATGATCTCGAAGCGCCCGATGACCGTTCCGGGGGGGAGCGATAGGGGTTCCTCCTCGCGCTTCTCCGGGGTTGCCGCGACTTCCTGGAGGAGTGCCGTCAGCGCGCCAGGCTTGACGCCCGTCGCTCCACCGCTGGCATCCCCGGCGCCTTCGGCCACGCACACCCCCGGTCAGGCCCACCGAGGCTACCTGATCGGGGGATCAGGGTGCTACCCCGGCGCCCGGACTTCCGGCGGTGCTGGTCGATAGGAAGCGCGACCCATGGCCGCGGCCCCGGCGCCGCGAGCGCATTTGCTAATAGACGAGCGCCCGGCGCAGCATGGAGTCGTGCGCTACAGGTCCCTGCCCCTGGGAGAGCGCGTGACCCTCGCTCTCGTCCTCGCCGTCGTCGTTGTGGCCGGCGTCATCATGTTTGCGATGAGCATGTGACGGGGGGCGCACCCCGAGCCTCCACCACGCCAACATCGTCCATCAGGTCAGCGGAGAGTCTCACGACGTGGCTACCCTCGCTGGGAGTCACTTCACCGCCAGCCGGGACTTCATCGCCTTCGCCTCGGCAAGTAGGGGCAAACCCGGGTCGGCATCCTTCCAGAGGCGAAGCTGATGATCCAGCGTAGCAATCGCTTGGGCGTCGCGCCCGAGCTGATGCAGCGACCTGGCAAGGAGAATGCGAGCACGCGCGTCAATCCACCCTTGCATGAGCGAATCCGCCCCACCGAACACCGGCCCGAGGTACCGCCCGAGGGCCTCGGCAGCTTCCTCATCCTGGCCTGATTCCGCCGCGAATCGACCTCGATAGTAAGGCACGAACCATCCTCCCGGCCGATCCAGTTCGCGCATCGTGGCCAGGGCCAGAGGGGTGTCGCCAGATTGATGTGCGGCGAGGGCCTTGGTGAAGCGCCCCAGCCACGTCGTTTCTCCAAGGAGACGGGACAACCGCCGCAATCCGGGTCCATCACCCGCCTCGAAGCGAGCAACGGGCTCGAAGAAGTACCAGGAGGAAACGCTGTCGGAGAGGGAAGCTCTCGCCCGCGTGATGTCTCCTGCGGTGGCGTAGTATCCGGCGACAACAGGGCTGAACAGCGCTGGGTCGCCGGTCGGGTTCCGCCCAAGGGCATCCAGTTCTGCCGCCCCTTCCCGGAACCGCCCACCATAGGCAAAGACCGCCGCTCGATGCTGATGCGCGAGGTGCTCGTCTCCCCTTGAGACAGCCGCCAACGCCTCCTCCGAATTGCCCGTGGCGGCCAACGCGGGCACGAGCAAGCTTCGCACCCATGCGTCGTCCACGCCGGATGCCCGAAGCGAGGTAACCGCAGTGGCTACGTCACCAACGAGCATCTGTGCATTCGCCAGAGGGATTCGTGAAGCTGGCCCCGCCCCTGGCTGCTGAGCCGCTTGCTGGGCGAGCGAGAGTGCCTCCCGCCCTCTGCCGAGCGACTGCATGATCGCGTTGAAGTCGATCCGAGCGAGAAAGAAGTCGGGGCGAAGCCTGAGTAGATGCTCGTAGGCGGGGAGTCCCGCCTCATTGTCCCCTGTCGCGTAGAAGACGAGCCCCACGACCTGGGCAACCTCCGGGTCGTCGGGAAACTGTGAGCGCAGGGTTCGCGCGCGTTCCCAAGCCGACCTCGGGGTCCCGGACAGCATCGCTTCCAGGCACTCCACGAGGGCGCGCTCCTTTGCCGGTGCGTGCGACATCGTCGTGGAGGCGTCTCGGAGAACTTCCGCATCCCCAGATCCGTATGAGTAGCCAAGCATTGCGAGTTCAGCGGTGGCGAGAGGGAATCGCGGTTCAATTTCCAGCGCGTGCTGGAAGGCCACGCGCGCCCCGTGCTGGTCGAAGCGAGCCGCCAACTCCTTACCCTTGAAGTAGGAGCGGTAAGCTTCCAAGTTCTGGGTTACGGCATCCCCGAGCGTGACCTCGCTCGCCCGAACGTCGGCGCTGGTCTCTCGAAGTGACGTTCGCGTCTTCTCGGACAGCCGGTCCAGGAGCGGGAGAATTCCAGACTTGCTGGCGGTGCGCTCGCGGAGGGTGAAGAGGTATTCGTCGCGCTCCGGATCGAGGGCCCGTAGCTCCACGACGTAATCGTCCCCCAGCTTCTGCACCGAGGCGAGGAGCAGCGCATTCACGTCGGCCGCCCTTCCGATCTCCCGGGCGAGGGTCTCGTCGATGCGGTTCACGCTGCCCTTGCCCATCGCCCGGAGGTAGTCCCACATCCTGCTTCGCGTCAGGACGCTGAGCCTCCGGCTCTGCTCGAGCGACGTGATGAGGAGCCCTGAAAGGGCGTCGAGGTCAGGGTCTGTCGTGTCGTTCGCGAAGTCTGCAACCGCTATCTTGATTCGGTCGGATGGAAACTGCCGCCGCCAGACCCGCCACGTTGCGATTCCCGCCGCAGTGACGCCCAGCAGGAGAAATGCGCTTGCCAGGATAGCGATTCGACGAATCCTCGCCGGCCGCTCTACGGCATGCCGCGCGGCCTGGAGGATGTCCAGCCACGCCTGACCGTCCCTTGGGCGTGCCGCCGGGTCGGTGGACGTTGATTCTGCAATGACTCGCTCCAGGCGTCGGGGGCGTCGCCCCCCGAGCATCTCGCCGAGCACCCGGCCTGCGGCGTATACGTCGGCTCGCTGGTCCACCTCCTCGCCCCGGGCCTGCTCTGGTGCCATGTACGCTGGAGTCCCTGCGCCGCTCACGCCCTCGGTGCCGAGCAGGTGCGCGAGCCCGAAGTCGAGGAGTTTCACCCTCCCGTCCTCGCAGAGGAACACGTTGGCGGGCTTGAGATCTCGGTGCAGGACGCCGCGCTGATGCGCGTGCGCGAGCCCCTTCGCCATCTCCTCGGCAATGCGCAGGGCCTCGGCCACGGGAACCGGCCCCTCCGCGATGCGCTGGGCGAGCGTCTTGCCCCGCAGCAGTTCCATCACGAGGTACGGGCCTGAGTCGCACGTCCCCACGTCGTGCAGCGTCACGATGCACGGGTGGTCGAGCCGGGCCACCGCCTCGGCCTCCTTCTTGATCCAGTCCGAGGACAGATCCCGCCTGGGACGGGACAGGCGCAGCGTCTTCACCGCCACGACCCGGTTCAACTCGGTGTCGAACGCCTCGTAGACTGCGCCGAACCCTCCCCGTCCCACCTCCTGCCGGATCTCGAACCGGCCCAAGCGGTCCCCGGGTGCGACCTCGTTCTCCCAGGCGTCGAGGGCATCCTTACCGGACGCATCGGCCAGTTCCTGGAGGAGTCGGGAGAGCGGGCCGGGCTCCCCGGTGCTCGATTCAACCGCGCTGTCGCGCTGCGCGTCGCTCCCCGCCAAGACGATCCTCCTGGGGACAGACGGGCGAGGCTACCGGATGGGGGGTCAGGGTGCTAGCACGGGACCTGGAGGGCCGGCGATGCGGGGCGGGCGCGCCGAGGGACAGGATCTCGGGATGCCGGACGGGAGGATGGCCGGGTTGAAGGTGCGCGTGAGCGCGAGGACTCGCGCCACGCTGGGCGAGCGTCCCCACACGAAGACACCGAAGAGGGTCCTGGGGGGCGCCGAAGTGGCCCGGTGCGCCCGCGGCTCGTGGTCACGCTGGTGCGGGGTCACAAATCGCTTCTTGCCGTCTCCATCCCCTGAAGAAACATCCACGGCGAGCCACGGCTCGCAACGGAGGAAGCGATGGCCCACCCTTCGGGTTCGTTCCGGCCGGTCGCGCGAAGAGTGCTCCTCGTCGGGCTCTCCGCGGGACTCGTGCTGGCCCAGGCCACGCTCGCGCAGTCCGCCAAGGCCTTGCCCGTCGAGGGGTCGCCATCCCCGGGATGCAAGAATCTGGGTGAGGTGTCCGGAACCCACTTCGACGCCTCCCCGCAGATGGACACCGCGAAGGAGAACGCCCTCAAGGACGCCCGCGACCTGGGCGCAACGCACGTGCAGGTCGTCCCGGAGAAGACCATCCAGTCGGGGGCCTACGAGGTGACCTACACCGGGATCGCCTATAGCTGCCCGGGGTGAGACCCTCGACCCTCGCAACCCCCACGTTTCCGTATTGCCGCTGCCCGTAGTCGTGATGGTTCGGTGACCGCCGGTCCGGAGGACTGCAATGGCCATTCGTGACATTCGAGGCGAGATGCTTGCGCGGTGCATGGTTGCGGTCGTGACGCTCTCGACGGCGGCTCTCGCGAGCCCTGTCGGGGCCGACGACCGGTCCAATCCGGAGGTCCTCGCCGACAAGGCCGCCCTCCCGCCCGGCTGCGTGTCGCTCGGGGAGATCTCGGAGGAACGCTTTATGGCAACGTCTCCGCAGCCCGAGCGGGTCCAGGCCGATGCCGTCAAGGAGGCCGGAAGGAAGGGGGCCACGCACCTGGTCACCGATTCTCTCGAGCACTGCGGACCGTACTCGTACTGCTACACCGGCGTCGCCTACCGCTGCCCGAAGCCCGGAGCGCCTTCAGCCGGGCAGTGACGGCGCAACCGGGGCGAACCGGCGGTCGTCACGGGCGTCACCGGCCCTCCGCGCGCGACCGGAGGCGCTCCCCGGGGGATGCGTCTGCTGAAGACGGCCCACGCGGTCGCCGGGCCGGAGCTCGTTCTTCCAGCCTTCCAGGAGGTCGTCGCTGGGAGCCTCGAACAGTTCCGGAGAAGTCGGGAGAGCGGACCGGGTCTCCGGCGTTCGATTCGACAGCGCTGTCGCGCTGCGCGTCGCTCCCCGCCAAGACGATCCTCTTCTACGAGCGGCTGTAGCGCCCGAAGCCGACGAGACGCGCCTCGGGTCCAGCATCAGCGACCGCTCATCCCCGGTGACACCCGTGCTCCCAGATCCTTGGGCCAATCTTGGGCCACGGGATGATTTTGCGTGGCAAGTTGGGCAAGGTTGACAACGATCTCACCCTGCGTGACGTGGTGTTCCGAAAGGATAGTGCGGTGTGGCAAGCGAATTGACCCAGGCTACGAATCCGAAGGCCACTGGTTCAAATCCTCTAGGGCGCGCCAGACAGTGAAGGCCCCGCGGGTAGTTAGCTCGCGGGGCCTTTACGTTATGTGACATTTGCTGTTTCGGGCCGGAATCCGAATGCCATGGGTTCGCACGTGGGGTTTCGCCACCAAGCAAGTCATTGATATTCCTGGATCGCGACGCTCGACCGATTCCTGAAGTTCACTACTGGTGATTTTCGTCCAGCAGGGATCCGGCAAACGAGATCGGCGAGCCCCTCCACTGGTCAACCCGTAGGCCTCAAGGGCGCGTCGAGATGGAGCCTCCATCGCCACCCTGAATCCTTGACGATGGCCTGGCAGTGGTCCATTTTTACCTCTAAACCTTGACTAACAAAGGCCCTTGGTGAAGTTTCCCTTTTTATGAGCCGCTACGAGACCCTCACCTGGCCCGCCGATCCCACCGTCCCCGGCGGGAGGTCCGAACGCAGGTCGATCCGTTACCAGGCGTTCGTTCCCGATCCGATCGGGGCACTGCAACTCTCCATCCCATCGAGCGTCGCCGCTTCCGTCTCCGCCGCCGAGCGCGCCGTCGACGCGCTGAACCGCGACCCTCCCCGTCTGGCCAGCCTCGAGGTCCTGGCTCGGCGCCTGCTCCGTTCGGAATCCGTGGCGTCGTCCCGCATCGAGGGGCTCGTCCTGTCCCAGCGGCGTCTGGCCCGGGCGGAAGCCGACGAGGATTCCGCTCGTGACGAGACGGCCCGATCCGTCCTGGGAAACGTCACCGCCATGGAAGAAGCGGTCGCGCTCGGCACGAGTGCGAGGCCGCTACGACTTAAGGACATCCTGGCGATCCATCGCACGCTCATGCTCGCTACGACCACTCCGCAGATCGCTGGAGAGCTCCGGGGTCGCCAGAACTGGATCGGCGGGAATGCCTTCAACCCTGGCCGGGCCGTCTTCGTGCCACCTCCCCCGGGCTTGGTGAGGCGCTTCATGGACGACCTCGTCGTGTTCATGAACCGCGCCGACCTCTCGCCCGTAGTCCAGGCCGCAATCGCTCACGCCCAGTTCGAGACCATCCACCCGTTTGCAGACGGGAATGGACGTGTGGGGCGCGCACTCATCCACGTGGTCCTCCGGCGACGCGGCCTCGCACCCCGCTACGTGCCGCCGGTGAGCCTTGTTCTCGCGGCCGACGCGCGGGCCTATGTCTCAGGGCTGACCGCCTACCGGGAAGACCGATTCGCCGATTGGATCGACCTGTTCGCGAGGGCCATCAGGCGATCCGCAGAGAAGGCGACCGATCTGGCATCGAGGCTCGCCGAGCTCCAGGCGACCTGGAGGGAGCGCTCCGGGAAGCCTCGTCGCCACTCGAGCGTCGAGGCGCTCATCGTCGCCCTCCCGGCACATCCGATCGTCACGGTTGCCACCGGACAGAGGCTCCTGGGCCGCTCAAAGCAGGCTGTGAACCAAGCCATCGCTGCTCTAGCCATGAGCGGGGTCTTGCGGCCCCTCACACTCGCCAGGCGCAATCGCGCCTGGGAGGCGCGCGAACTGTTCGACCTCGTGGACGACGTCGAGCGCGAGCTTGCGACGCCCAACGAGGACGGTCCCTCGGCACCTTCCCCGCGTCGGCGGGGTTGACCGACCCGCCTCAATCGCCTTTCAGTTGGCGTCAACGGAACCGGATCAAGCCCACCCTGCAACGGCTGGCCTTGGTGCTTCTGGAGCCACGGAATCGGAACCCCCCTGGGTTTCAGTCCGGCTCACGGCAAGACGGGGCCCGCCAACCTCCACCAGGAGCACGCAACCAGATAGGCGAACAGGTCGAAGTGGAGATCCCAGGCTTTCGTGGACATCAGGTGGCTCGGGCCACGGGAGGGCCCTCATCGATGATGCGAGCCACGCGACCGCTGCAGCATGGCCTTCACCTCCGAGATGTCGACTCGGATTGCGTGTCGAACGCGATAGTGGGGAAGTTCACCCCGGTCGCAAAGCCTGTAGACCGTCGCGGCGCACACACCGAGGAGTTTCGCGACCTGTCGCACGGTGAGGAGCATGCCAACCGACCGAAGGGCTTCGTCGTCAGTCGCTGGGCTGTCCAGCAAGGAGCCAGCAAAATCCTCGCACAGGCTTGCACGTCTTTGCACATATTTGACGATACGTGAATATCCTCCAGGGTGCGCCAGTTACAGGCCCCGGAATCCAGGGGATTCCGGGGCCAAGTCTGTTTGGGCAAACGGTCGCCGTTCCCTGACTCCACTTGCCTCGATCCCCTTGCCTGTTCCTATACTACTCAGTAGTATGCGCCCGTGAAGCGCTAGTTCGTCGAATCGCGAGGGTTCACGTCCGACCGAAGGCAGCTCGAGCGGTCCGGCGAACTGGTGCACGAGGACATCGTCTCCCTCGAGCAACGTATCCTTGCCGATCCCCAGGCTGGAGATCTCGTCCCTGGCACTGGCGGTCTTCGCAAGATCAGGATGGGGCAGCGAAGCGTGGGCCGGGGCAAGCGAGGTGGTGCGCGGGTCTACTATCTCGATCTTCCTGGTCGAGGCGTGACGCACCTCGTTGCGCTGTTCGGCAAGAGAGAGAAGGCCGACCTGTTACCGGCCGAGCGCCGCCTGATTGCATCGATGGTGGAGCAACTGAAGAAGGAGCCGTCATGAAGAAGAGCAACCGACCGAGCGCCGCGTTCTCGAAGATCCGTGCGGGCCTCGAAGACGCCATCGCCTACCACCAGGGCACGAGGAAGTTGACCGTCCGGGAGGTCGATCTCGAGCCCCCTTCGCCCATGAAGGCGAAGGACGTCGTGGCCGTTCGGTCGCGCCTGCGTGTCTCCCAGGCTGCCTTCGCAAGGATTCTCAACGTGAGCCCCCGGACGGTCCAGGCCTGGGAGACGAGCGCACGGGAACCATCAGACGCTGCGCTGAAGCTCCTCGAGGTCGCGAGCCGGCATCCCGAGGCGCTGTTCGGGTAGGCCTCTACCCCCACCCCTCGAGCGCCTTCACCACCCTGCCCTTTTCCAGCCCCACGAGGGTCGTCCCCTCCATCCACACCTTCGCGCCCGCCTCGCTCACCGGGGCAGCCGCTCCACGAAGGTCAGCCGGGTCACGCCCAGCGGGAGCAGGAGCGCGGTCAGCGCCTGCTCTGCGGCGGTCCGGGCCTTGCCCTGCAGCCCGCGGTCGGCCTGCACCTCGCGCTCGAAGGCCACCTTGGCCAGCTCCAGCAGCTGGGCAGTCTCCGCCGAGTCGAGGTTGGAGCCGATCACCTCGGTCTCGCCGGGGAGCAGCTCGACGCGGGTGAGGAGGGGCGGCAGCACCAGCGCCACCTCCCTCCCCCGCACCTCCACCGCCTCCGGCCCCAGCCGGGAGAGGTCGAGGCCGACGTGGGCCACCGCGAAGACGATGGCCTTGCCGCGCGGCGGGGCCAGCGCGTGGCGGGCCCATCCGGCCAGGTCGCCCCAGATCGAGTCGGCCGGCTGCGGCTCGGGGGCGTAGCTGATCTTCTTGTAGAGCCGCACCTCCAGCGCCTCCAGCCGGGCCACTTGCCGGACCTTCTCGACCACCGCCGGCGGGTCGGGCGGCGCGGCGCGACCGGGGGAGAGCAGCCGCCAGGCCACCACCACGCCCAGGCCGAGGCCAAGCCCGAGGACCAGGAGCGAGAGCAGGCGGCGCATGGCCGGAGTCTACGCCAACCGGGCGGGGGGCGGCTTGACGGCCCGGCCGGCGGCGGCGGGTGCAGGGTCCATGTGGCCTGCTCCCCGAAAGTTGGGCGGCCGCGACGACACTTCCACGCTCATCGTCGGGCCCTCGCCAGATAGGCCTTCAACGTCGTCATCCGATGGCCGATCCCAGTTGCCAGGAGGTTCGACCGATTCTCGGAGTGCTACGGGAGCCTCCGGCCCTTAGACAGACTCCACGCGCCGGAGGTCCCATGCAAAAACGTTCCCGTCCGCCTTACAAGCTTTTCTATTGGCCGGGAATCCAGGGCCGCGGCGAATTCATTCGACTCGCGTTCGAGGCTGCCGGGGTGCCGTTCGTCGACGTGGCCCGCCTGCCGGCCTCCCGGGGAGGCGGCACGGCCGCCGTGGCCCGCCTGCTGGAGGAGCCCGGGCCCTGGCTCACGCCGTTCGGTCCGCCGGTGCTTCTTCACGGGAAGACGCTCGTGGCGCAGACCGCAGCCATCCTCCAGTATCTCGCTCCGCGCCTCGGCCTCGTCCTGCGGGACGAGGCGAGCCGGCGAAGAGCCCACCAGATCCAGTTGACGATCGCCGACCTCGTGGCGGAGACCCACGATACCCACCACCCGATCGCGAGCTCGCTCTACTACGAAGATCAGAAGCCCGAAGCCGCGCGGCGTGCTGGCGTGTTCGTGTACGAACGCATCCCCAAGTTCCTTCGCTACCTCGATCGGGCCCTCGACTCGAACCCTGCCGGCAAGGGCCGCTGGCTCGTTGGTCGGGGGCTGAGCTACGTCGACCTGTCCACCTTTCAGGTGCTGGCCGGCCTCCGCTATGCGTTCCCGCGCGCGATGGCACGCCACGTCCGACGCGTGCCGCGGCTGGGAGCACTGCACGATCGCGTTGCCGCCCTTCCGCCCATTGCGGCCTACCTGGCTTCGGACCGCCGGATTCCATTCAATGAGGGGGGAATCTTCCGGCACTACCCGGAACTCGATGTCGGGCCAGGCGACTAGCCCCTGCCCGCCACCGGCCTTCTTCGGATTTCCAATCCGACCACTCGAGCGCCGGATTCTTGAGACGAAGGTCGCGCCGCGCCCTCTTGGAAATCGGCCAGATTCCGGTTTGGCGGCTGACCTGCCCCCACGAAGCCGGACCAATTGTTGGGCGAATCCTCCACGCGCAGCCGAACGACCGGGATCCCTCGACGACAATGGCCAACCTTCTCACGGCGTCCAGTCGCTCGTGCAGCTCCCTTCCCCGTGCGTCTGGAGCTCTCCGGAAGCGGGGTAGCGCCACGAGACCCCGGCCCCATCCAGCGCGACGAAGTGGTAGGGGCGGCAGGCGTCGCCTGCAGTGATGCTTGCCGCGTAGGTACCCGATGCAGCGGAACCGAGGTCGAGGCCCATCTCTAGCTCAGACCCGGACAGGACGAGCTTCACCGACCGGGGCGCCCCGGCATCAACGAAGTTGGCGAGAAAGGTGATCTTCCCGCCGGGGAAGAAGATGTGGCTGCCGTCCACGAGCGGCACGGCCGGCGCATCGGCGGCACCGCCGAAGTCCTGCGTCCAGTAGTTCTGATAGTTGCTCGAGACGGTCGCGTAACCAGTCCCGAGCGCCCGGTATCCGCCGGCCATCATGTTCGCGCGGTGACCGTCACAACCGGCCCGGTCGGCGCAGCAGCTGCTCCCGGACTGGTCGCATAGCCACATCGACATGGCGTAGCGCGGGTCCGCAGGCGCCGGGTAGCCGGCCGCGATGTTCTCGCCGATCGTCCCGGACAGTTTGTAGTAGCTGGTGATCCGCTTGTTCCACGGAGTTCCATCGCAGGAGTCGTGCTGGAAGCAGCCATTCACTCCCATGTCCGTGGAGTGACTGCGCGCCGACTGGTTGAGTGCCAGGTTCCACCGGAGAGTTCCGACCGCCGGGTAGGTGGAGAGGGCCATCGCCGCGGAAAGGGACGGAGAGAAGTCCGCGGCGTACCTGTCCCGGTAGGCGATCGGGGAAAGCCGGACCGCATTCGTGAGCACGAGCAGTGCGCGTTCCCTCCATCCCGGGAAGCCCTCCTGGGGAACGCCGTATCCCGACGGCGTGCCGCCCGGGTTGTCCCCGTCACTTGGAGCTGGCGGGCTGGTCGTTCCGCCGCACGCGCTCGCGAGAATGCCGAACGCGGCCAGGTTCAGGGCAACGAGGAGCATCTCTCGGAGGGTGAACCGAGTCGTCATGAAGATGAGCCTACTCGCGGGGCGCCGGCTCGTCAGCGTGGGCGTAGGTCGCACCTCGTCGCCTGGGCGTCATGGGCGTGCGGGCCAGCGGACGCGATCTGGACGCGCCCATCTCCTCCCCGGCGCAACCCCTCCAATGCAGGAGCGTTCGCTTCCGGGCCATCGGATTCCGCGTTCGATGCCTCGCCCGCCGGGTTCCACGCCGAGAGGCTTCGTTGGATCAAGCCGCGCTTGCTCCTGCAAGGGGCATCCGTCCGCCGCCCAGGCGAGGCTGGGCCTGGCCGACAAGGGCCGAACTACCCGGTGAAGATGGAATCGGAGCCGTCGCCGCTTGGGCCGGGGTCGAGTGCCTCGGGCGGCACCTGGGCGCGTTCGACGGGCCGCCCCCGGGAAATGGACCGGCAGTCCAACACATGCAAGAGAATTTCGCGGCGCACACAGCACCGGCACCACAGAATGGGTCCATGAAGACTCGACCAATCCTCTTGGTCGCAGGGCTGCTGCTGCTCTGCAGCGGCGTGACCGCGCTCTTCGCGCCGCAGGAGGTCGCCCAGTTTCTGGGGAGCCGGGGCCAGCCCGCCAGCCCGGTTGTGGTGCAGCTTCTCGGCGCCGGCCTCTTCGCCCTGGGATTTCTCGATTGGTTTTCCCGCTTCTCGGCGATCGGCGGTATCCACGGCAGGCCGGTGCTGATCGCCAACCTCTCCTTCTTCTTCATCGCCGCGACGACGCTCGGCCGCTACGCGCTCGGTGCCGATGGCGCGGTCGAAGCCTGGGTGCTGGCCGGCCTCAGCGGCCTCATGGCCGCCTGGTTCGGCAGGCTCCTGCTTTTCCCGCCGGCCGTGCCGCCGTGAGGGGGCCTCGACCCGGCGGCTGGCACCGGCCGGGAGCCGGGGCGTCACGGAGGCCGAGCCTTTCCCCCGCGACGCCGCTGCGTCGAGCCAGAGGACGCGCTCTTCCCGCGGCGTGACCGTCGCGGCGCCCGAGGCGCTGGTGTTCCGGTTGCTCTCCCAGCTGCAATCACGACCTGGCCAGCGGCTGGGGGGACGTTCGCCGTCTCGCCCAAAGGGCGGGCCGTCTTCCCCGCCGGAAACGTTGTCTGCGTGGGTTCTCCGAGCGCCTTCCTGTTGATGAACGCTGTCACTGTCTACCCGGTGATCCTGCTCTTCGAGCAGTGGGGGCATCATGCCGGGAGCGCTTCAGGGCTCGGCACCGGATTCCACGTCCGACGCGGTGTCGCCGAACCGCCTCTGGCGGGCGCTGCGTGAGGTGCGGGGATGGAGCGCTGCTCGTGTAGCCTCTCTTTGGACGCGGGCCCCGAGGCCCGGTTCTCAACTAGCGGAGAAGTCGGCTGATTCGAAGGCCGGCCTTCGGACATTCGAACCGAAGAGCTGCGCCTTCGACAGGCGTGCTCCGAACACCGCCGGGGAAGTGAGCGGCGGCAAGGCGCGAACGGGTGCAGACTGCGGTGCCTACCTGGACCAGTCGACGTTCACCCTGACCGTTCTAAAGCGTCACCGGCCTCGCCATGACCACGCCGCCCCCGGGCACGAACGTGGCGTACTCCTCGGAGCCCACCACCCCGGGTGGCACGTCGGCTGGCTGGATCTTGCGGTAGCCTTGGCGAGCGAAGAAGTCGGCGGCGGTCGTGGTGACGACGTACAGGTTCCGGACCCCGGCCTGCAGGGCCTCGAAGAGGAGCCGCCCGTGCACGCGAGTGCCCAGCCCGGCGTTGCGGCTCGTCCAGTGGACGGCCATCGAGCGGAGCTGGCCGTCCTCGCCGAAGGACTCGAGGCCGGCGCACCCCACGACCCTCCCGTTCTGCCGGGCCACGATGAAGCGCTGGTTCGGGCCGCCCACCTTGCCCGACGGCAACAGCGCCGCCACGAGTAGCCTTCGGATGGCGTCCAGGTCGCCGTCCGACGCCGGTCCCACGGACGTGGTCAGGCTTTCGGTCCCATCGGACGGGATCGCGTCCCGGGCGAATACGCGGATGAGCCTGCGCCGTAGTTCGTTGCGGACGGCGCGATAGCGTGCGATCCGCTCCTCCTCTGAACCGCCCCCCTGGGCCGGGTCGACCAGCGGCCAGTGCACGCGGAGGACCCCGTGCAGCGCGGGAGGCGTCGGATCCTCCTCGGAGAGGACCACGATGGCCCCCACATCGGTCACGTCGACGTCGTCGAGCGTCAGGGCCCGAAGGTCCGAGCCGATCACCGAGAGCTCGGCGAGCACCCGCACGGCGAACGGGTCCACGGCGCCCCGGGCCGCGCCAGCGGAGGAGATGCGGATCTGCCGTGGAGCGAGTGCGCGCGCGATGCCCTCCGCGATCTGCCCGCGGGCGTCACTCAACCCCGACAGGATGAGCGCGTGCCGGGCGCCGGAGGCGTGCAGGGCGTCGGCTTCCTTCTCCCAGGTCGGCATGTGTAACGTCTCCCTCCAGCCAGCTCCCCGCTTCAACCGGCCGCGTCGAGGTCCAAGGCATAGCACGCGCCCGGGCCGGTCCGCAGCCCGGGCAACTCCGGGCGACTTTCCGGAGTCGAGGCTGGGGTGGGACCGGAACCGATGCCCCTCATGGCCATCGCCTTCGCGCACTTGATCCGATGCGTGGCCGCTCGGATTCCTTGTCCCATGCGGCTTGGCCCACGAAGCCGCTTGGACTCCTCGGAAGAGGATCAACTCCAGGGGACGGTCCTCACCCAGGGGTTGCCCCTGTTGTTGGCCGGCACGACGGGTGTCATGGCCGGGGCACTGCTGGCGGCACGTCGTAGGCCGCTGCACTGAATGCTCCGCTCTGGGCTTGATCCGCCTGCGCGGACATTGATCAAGGGGCAGTAACGGTGGCCCGACGCCCAAATCTCATTCGGGTGGCACTTCTTTCCCACATCGGATTCCGTGACCGGTGGCCAACTCCTCCTACCGGTTCCAAGACGCCTCCAAACCAGAGGGGACTTGGGTAGCCCATGTACAAATCCAAATGGCCAACGGTGAGGTCGTGTCCCGTCAGTCCGGACCGGGGTGAGGGCAAGCCTTCCTCTCGCGCCCGGACCAGCCCGGTCTGGTAATGTTTCCAGCGAAGACTCGGATTCGCTGGACCGGCGCACGGGAGTCGCCGCCATGAGCACGGGCCTCATCGTCGTCCTCCTCCTCGGCGGCCTCGCCGTCCTCACCGCCGGCGCCGAGGCGCTCGTCCGCGGCGCCTCGCGCCTCGCCTTGCTGGCCGGCGTCTCGCCGCTGGTGGTCGGCCTCACGGTGGTCGCCTACGGCACCTCCACGCCGGAGCTGGTGGTGTCCATCGGCGCCGGGCTGGAGGGGAACCCGGACATCGCCCTCGGCAACGTGGTCGGGTCGAACGTCTTCAACGTGCTCCTCATCCTCGGCGTGGCCGGCCTCGTCGCCCCACTGCTCGTGGCGCGCCAGCTGGTGCGGCTCGAGGTGCCCATCATGATCGGCGCCTCCCTGGTGGCGTGGGCCATGGCGGCGGACGGGCGCATCGGCAAGGTGGACGGCGCGCTCCTCACCGCCGGCATCGTGGCCTACTCGGGCTGGTCCATCTGGCGCAGTCGCCGCGACGAGGCCGCGCGCCGCGAGGCGGCCGGCGAGGCGCCGCCGGCGCCCCCGGCGGGTGGGATGGCACGGGCGGTGGCAGCCGGGATCGGCCTGGTGGCGGTCGGGCTCCTCGGCCTCGCGCTCGGCGCCCGCTGGTTCGTCGACGGCGCAGTGGCGCTGGCCCGGACGCTGGGTGTCTCCGACGTCGTCATCGGCCTCACCGTCGTGGCGGCCGGCACCTCCATGCCGGAGGTGGCCACCTCCATCGTGGCCACCCTCCGCGGCGAGCGGGACATCGCCATCGGCAACGTGGTGGGCTCGAACATCTACAACCTGCTCGCCATCCTCGGCATCTCGTCGCTGGTGACGCCCGGCGGGCTCTCGGTGGCCCCGTCGCTCCTCGCCTTCGACCTCCCGGTGATGGTGGCGGTGGCTGTCGCCTGCCTGCCCATCTTCCTCACCGGCTGGTCCATCGCGCGGCTCGAGGCGGCCGTCTTCCTCGGCCTCTACGCCGCCTACACCGCCTACCTCGTGCTGAAGGCGCAGGAGCACGACGCGCTCCCGGCCTTCTCCGCCGTGATGCTGGAGTTCGTCATCCCCCTCGTGGCCCTAGGCGTAGGCGTGTCGGTGGTGCGCCACTTCCGGCGGCCGCCCGGCGCCGCCTGACACGCCCGGGTCGAGCATCGAAGTCGCGGTGTCCCGTTCGAAGGAGAAGGCCTATGCGGGGCAGGTCCGCTAGCTTCCGCGCGCCTCGGTAGAACCAACGCGGACGGCGTCGGGCGTGGCCTCGCCGGGCCGGCGCTCGATCGTCGGGATGGGGACGTGCCTCCGGTCCCGGCCTGACACCTCGCGCCACAGGTCGGCCATCCCGCGTCCGCCGAGGGACGGACTGGAGCGGCTGACGGGCGCCACGGAATCCTCTGGCCGAAGGGTCATGGCCCAGAGCGGCACCAGGCCGGCCGGATCGGCGGCGTAGCGGTGATCCGCCAGCACCACCTCGGCGCCGGGCAGCCGCCCGACCCATCCGTCGGTGAACCAGAACCAGACGCGCGTGGCCCGGGCCACCGCGTCGGGAGCCGCCGCCGGCAACGATTCGATCTCCTCCGAGCGCACCGCCGGCGTGCTGCCTCCGTGACGCACAGTGACGTCGCCCCCGGTGAGCGGCAGGCGAACCGCATCCGCGTGGAGCCGCCCATCCGGCGTCTGGTAGAGGCTCCGCCAGAGCACCATGTTGCCGAGAGAGGGGTCGACGAGGGCCCGCACCACTTCGTGGCCGCGGGCGTCGGCCAGGGCCTGCTGGGCGCCGGCGGCGCGGGCGTGCTGGAGGGCGCCCACACCGAGCCAGGCCAGGGCCACGGTCAGCGCGGCCGCCGCCGGCCAGGTGCGCCGCAACCAGGCGGCCAGCACCACCCCGAGGATCAGGGGCAGGGTGATCACCGGGTCCACGATGGAGACGATGTTCCAGGCGACGCGCAGGTCCGAGAAGGGCCAGAGAAGTTGCGTGCCGTAGCTGGTGCAGGCGTCGAGGGGAGCGTGCGTCGCCCAGCCCGCAAGTGCGGCGGCGTAGACCGCCCCGGCCTTGGCTCGCCCCTCCCGGCGCAGCAGGAACGGCGCCGACGCAAGCGCTGCACCCACGGGCGTGAAGAGGAGCGCGTGGGTGAAGCCGCGGTGCTGCTCGATGGCGAGGAGTGGGTCCGCGGAGCTTCGGATGAGCACGTCCGCATCCGGCAGCCAACCGGCCAGGCCGCCCACCAGCACCGCCGTGCGGCCGAGCGCCCGCCCGCCGACGAGCTGGCCCGCGGCGGCTCCGATGACGAACTGGGTGACGGTGTCCATGGAGGGGGGAGATATGCAGTCTGCGCGGCGGCCGCGCAACGGCATGCAGGGCGCCGGTGGCCCGGCGAGGCGAACCTGCGGCGCGCCCTGGCCCTCGGGGCGCACTACTCCGGCCGGCGAGCACCCGGAACATCCTGCGTGGCGCGCAGCGCCGACTCGATCGCCTCCAGCTGATCCCGGATCCCGCCGAGGCGCGCGGCCAGCGCCCTGGCCTGTGAGTCCGCGGGAACGGACTCCTCCCGCTTCGCCGCCTCGAGGTTGTTGATCACGATCGCGATGAACAGATTGATGACCACGAAGACGGCGAGCACCACGAAGCTCACGTAGTAGAGCCACGCCCAGCTGGTCGCCGCGAGCGACGTGTTCATGAGATCGACCCAGCCCTCGAGGGTCAGGATCTCGAACAGGGTGAGCCCGGCACGGGGCAGCGACCCCCAGTTCCCCGGATCGACGCCGGCGAAGAAGTGCACCCCCACGATCGCGTACACGTAGAGGATGAGGCCGAGCAGCACGACGACGTTGGCGAGCGACGGGATCGACCGCAGCATCGTGGCCACGATGATGCGCAATTCGGGCAGGGCCGACACGACTCTTAGCGCGCGCAGCAGCCGGGCGAGGCGGGCCACCGTCGCGAATGGACCCGCCACCGGGAGGAGCGAGAGGGCGACGATCGTGAAGTCGAAGACGTTCCAGCCGTCGAGGAAGAAGCGGTGGAACCGCGGACCGAACGCAAGCAGGCGCACCGCGATCTCGACGACGAAGATGACCTGCACGGCGGCGTTGAGGACGTTGAAGACGCCCCCGTGGCGTTCCCACAGCGCGGGAGAGGTCTCGAAACCGATCAGGACGGCGTTTGCGACGATGACTGCGAGAGCCGCGTTTTGAAACCAGCGGCTCGACGCGACCCGGCGGCACAGATGGATCATGGCGCCAGGGTAGCGCAAAGGCCGGGGGCGCGGACCCAACGAATCTCCGTCTCCACCCTCCTCGCCTCTTTCTCGCCGAACAGCCTCGCGACCAGCGCGAGGAAGCTCAGCTTGAGGTTTGCCGGGTTGCCGATGAACTGGGGCCTCGACTCCTCGTATCGGGATATGAGCGTCGCAAGCGAGAGCGGCGAGACGACGATGATGGTGAATGGCTCCGCGAGCTCCTCGTCCACGAGTCGCAGGAACTTCTCGAAGTCGCTGGAGGGGATCTTACGCAAGGTGCTTCCTCACGAATTCGCGAACCGACTGCTCGGTCATGTTCATCCGGAGGCCCCAGCGTCGCGCCACGGCAGGGGTGCGCTGATCTGCGAGCGCTCGCTCGTAGGCACTGCCCGGCTCCGGGAGGTAGCGCGGCACCCGACGACGTCCGTCGGCCAGACCCGTCGCCCTGGTGGCGAGGCTCCGCCTCCCGGAGGCCTCGGCGGTGAGCTCCAGCATCATTCCCAGCTCGTCCTTGAGCTTCCTCTTCCTCGCCAACTCCAGAAGCGCGTTCCAGTCGAAGTCGTCCTCGTTCTTGAGCAACACGACGGGCAGGACCCGGAGCATCGTTGCGTCGCGCCGGGATTCGGCGAGCGCCTCCACGGTCGCGGCCTCCCGGCTCATCTCCACCCTCGGCACGACGCCAGCGAGCGGAGCACCGTAGGCGGCGAGCGAGGGGCGCGGATCGGTTACCGACCGCCCCGGAACGCTGGATGCCTTCCGGAGAAGTTCCCTGAGCGCCCGCGCTGCTGGGTGCCTTGGATTCGGGCGGACGCGATCCGCCGCCCCCTCTACCTCTACCTCGACGACCCCGGCCGCGAGCAGCCGCTTCACCTCGACCGACACCGCCCGAGGCGTGAGGTCGGCGCGGCGCGCCAGCTCGCTCACGGTCGCCGACCGGGCGCCTGGGCCGAAGAGGGCCTCGAGAACCGCCCTCCGGGCGCGCGTGGGGAACAGGGTCCGGGTTAGTTGGTACATTTATTACTGGCATAGGACCTTCGGGCGCACGGGCATGCCCCTCCACCGGGATCGGGCGAGGAACCTCGTCACGGTCCGGGGGGCGATCCGGATGGCGTTCAATACGCGGAAGTGGGGCGGTTCCCCCCGGCCGCAGAACCTGTAGACCGAGGCCGAACAGACCCCCAGGAGTCTAGCCACCTGGCGCACCGAGAGCAGTGGCCGGACCGTACGGAGGACTTCACTCTCCGACCTTGCATGGGCTTGCACATCCTGGCTCTTCTCGTCGGACACACTTCCCGCATTCGCACAGGGTTGCACGTCCTTGCACGTATTTGACGATACGTGAATATCCTCCACGAAGGCGAAGGTGCAGGGTTGGCCTCCAGTGGACTCGAGCACACGGGAGTCTTCGGCTTTCTCCCCCTACCCGGCCGGCATCTGCGAGTCCCCTGGGCCAATCCTGGGACAGCGTACCGAGCCCCGACGAGCCTACTTGCCCGGCTTGGCCTTCGCGACAAGGACCGGGGGCGGCTGCCACGCGCCCTCGCCCGGCGGGAGGATCGACGGCGCCTCCGTCTTCGGCCAGTACAGTCGCATGACGAGGTAGATCGGGCCGTTCGGCGCGGGCAGCCAGTTCGACTCCTTGTCCTTCCCGGGCGACTTGCTCTGGATGTAGAGCGTCAGCGACCCGTCCTTGCCCTTCTTCAGCGAGGGCAGCATCGGCGAGTTGATGAGGTAGCGGTCGATCGGGTTCTCGATGAGGAGTTGCGTCTTCCCGTCGTACATGGTGACGGACCAGAAGGCGTTGACGGGCGGGAACTGACCGGGGGCGAAGGTGAGCGTGTAGGCGTGCTTGCTCCCGTCGAGAGGCTCGCCCGAGGCGTCCTCCTTACCTGCGACCACCCGCTCGGGCAAGACCCTTGCTCGAGCTTGCATGGGCTCGCACGTATTTGACGAAAGGTGAATATCCTCCACGAGGGCGAAGGACAGGGGTTCGACCTGACTGGCCTCGGTCGTCCATCCCTCCGTCCCCGCGCATCCTCCCGGCGCCCGTTCCCGGTCTGCCCCCGGACTCCGCCTCCGAGCCTAGGCGGGAGTGCCGGGATGCTCTCTGGGCCTTCCGCGCGCCTGGCGTCCCTCTGCCGCGAAGAGGTGGTGAAGAAGCTGGATGGCGATGGAGCCTTCGCCGACCGCCGAGGCGACCCGCTTCACGGCGCCGTGGCGGACGTCGCCGGCGGCGAACACGCCGGGCATGCTCGATTCGAGGAGAAACCGGCTGCGGTCGAGAACCCAGGCGCGACGCTGCGAGACGTCCGATCCGGTTCGGATGAATCCCTGGTCGTCCCGCTCGACCTCCGGCGGGAGCCAGTCGGTGTTCGGCTGGGCTCCGATCAACAGGAAAAGCGCGTGGGCAGGGACCGTGGTCTCCGCCTGCGTCCGGACGTCGCGCAGCACCAGGTGCTCGAGCCGCCCTGCGCCCCCGCCGCCCACGACCTGGCAGCCGAGCCTGGCCTCGACGTTGTCGGTCATCTCGATCTGGCGAGCGAGGTACTCGGACATCCCGGCGCGGAGCGAGTCGGCCCGGATCACCAGCGTGACGCTGCGTGCGAACCGGGCGAGGTGCAGCGCGGCCTGCCCTGCCGAGTTGGCGCCCCCGACGACGAAGACGTCTCGCCCCGCGAAGGCCGACGCCTCGGACGTCGGGCCCCCGTAGAAGACGCCGGCCCCGATCAGCGCCTCCAGCGAAGCCACGTCGAGCCGGCGATACCTGGCGCCCGTCGCCAGGATCACCGCCGAGCAGCGCACCAGGCCACTCTCGGAGAGCGTGACCACCAGCTGCTCGCCGTCGCGCGCCAGTCCGGTGACCGATTGCATGAACACGAACTCCGCCCCGAACACCCACGCCTGGTTGTACGCGCTCTGGGCCAGCTGGCGGCCGCTGATGCCGCGCGGGAAGCCGAGGTAGTTCCGGATGAGCGAGCTCGACGTGGCCTGGCCGCCGATGCCCCCCTTGTCGACCACCAGCGTCCGGAACCCCTCCGAGGCGCCGTACACCGCGGCCGACAGGCCGGCAGGCCCGCCTCCGACGATGACGACGTCGAAGTCCACCCGCTCGGGACTGACGGCGCCGCCTGCGGCCCGCGCCACCTCGGCGTTGCTCGGGTTCTCGAGGACCATGCCGTTGGGGAACACGACGAGGGGGAGCCTGGCGCCCCGCGGAGCCGACGCGACCGCCGCCCGGCCCTCGTCCGAGTCGGCCAGGCAGAAGTGGTGCACCACCGCGCACTGCTTGAGCGCCTCGCGCAGCTCGTGGGCCCGCCCGGTCCAGGATTCCCCGACGATGTACACGGTGTTGGGCGCGACCCGGCTCCCCTCCCACCAGTCGAGCAGCATGCTCGAGATCGTCTGGTGGAAGAGCTCGTCGGGCAACTCTCCCGGCCGGAGGACGTAGTGGTCGAACCGGCCGTCGGCCACGCCCTCGAAGATCTCGACGCCGACCGCCTTCCGGCCCCAGTCGCCGAATCCCACCGCCAGGGCGCGCTTCGCCCGGGGGTGGGTGTTCCGGACCTCCGCGAGGAACTCGCTGGTGGACGCTCCCGACCGGCCGGCCAGCACCAGGGCGACCTCGACGCCGGACGCGGCACATTCCGCGAGCTGTGCGCGCGCCTCGGCAGGCGACCGGACGCAGGTCACCCGGTAGTGCCGCGCGTACCGATCGCGAAGCTCCCGCTCGATCGCCCCCAGGAGTTTCTCGTCGTCGTCGACAGCGAGGATGACGGGCTGGCCGACGGTGCGCATCGCACGCTAGATGCTGCGAGCGTACGCTCGGTGCAACACGATGTCGTTCCCACCCCGCAAGGCCTGGCGGCGGCCGGCACACGAGAGGCAGGGGCTCGTCAGTAAGAAGTTACCCTCCCCGGCTTCGGCATGAAGAACCCGGCGGCCCGGGTCAGGGACTCGATGGTCCGCAGGTCCCAGAAGTGGAGCCCCCGGAGATACGGGTCATGCGCCTCGACGCTCCCGGTTCGGCGGGCCTGTGCGCACGGGTGGGGGAGGAACTGGAGCTTCAGCGCCCTAGCCGGATGCCCGTCATCTGCCACCGCGCCGCCGGCGGGAAGAAGTTCCGATACGTGGGGCGGAGGTGGCTCCTCGGCGAGAGGCAGGAGCCTCCGCGCAGCACCTGCTGGTTCACCATGAACTTGCCGTTGTACTCCCCGATGGCGCCGGAGGCGGGGCGAAACCCCGGATAGGCGACGTACGGGCTCGAAGTCCACGTCCACGCGCCGCCGAGGAGCGGGGCGTCGCCGGCGCTCGGCACGGCTGCGAGCCACCCGTCCTCGACGAACGGACCGGCGTTCGGACTGGTCCGCGCCATGGTCTCCCACTCCGCCTCGGTGGGCACGCGAGCGTTGGCCCAGCGGGCGAACGCGTCGGCCTCGTAGTAGCTGACATTCGTCACCGGCGCGCCCAGGTCGACTGGCCATTCGCCGTGAAGGGTGAATCGCGTGAAGCCATCGCCGGAGCGCCTCCAGTAGAGCGGAGCCTCCCACCCCCCGTCCTGCGCCGCAGCAAATCCATCGGAAAGCCAGAGCTCCGCCCGGCGGTACCCGCCGTCCTCGATGAATGCCAGGTACTCCCCTGCGGTGACCGGTCTGGAGGCGATGGAGAAAGGCTCCAGGAAGACCCGATGTGCGGGCCCTTCGTTGTCGAATGCGAATCCGAGGCCCGCGTGCCCCACTTCCATCAGGCCTCCCGGGTGATCCTTCCATCGCAGGGGAGGCGTGGGCGATGGTCCCGGGGCCTCCCTGGGCAGGTACGCCGGGGCGAGCGGGTTCCGGGAGAAGGCGTGAAGGATGTCGGTGAGCAGGAGCTCCTGGTGCTGTTGCTCGTGGTGGAGCCCGAGCTCGACCAGGGCGGCGACCTCGGGGGTCCGGGAGGACGGCGTCTCGAGGAAGGCGCCCAGCGCTGCGTCCACGGCGGCACGGTAGGCAAGCACCTCCCGCACGGTGGGCCGGGTGAGGAGCCCGCGCTCGGGTCGCGGGTGCCGCGGTCCGGCGGTGACGTAGTAGGAGTTGAAGAGGACGCCGAAGCCCTCGTTGTGGGGGCGGTACCCTGGGGCGTGGGGCAAGAGGACGAAGGTCTCGAAGAACCAGGCAGTGTGGGCGAGGTGCCACTTGGCCGGGCTCGCGTCCGGCATCGACTGCACCACGTAGTCTTCCACCGCGAGGGGCTCGCAGAGCCGTTCCGTCGCCTGGCGCACCGCTCGCCAGATCGGGCCAGGCTCCCCCTGCCCTCCGGTCATCGCGCCCGCTCCGGGCCGGCGCGCCACAGTGCGTCGGCGAACCAGTGGTGCTCGTCGTGGTAGCGGTCGACCTCGTCGAACCCTGCGTCACGCGCCAGCTCGGTGATCTGGCCGGCCGTGTATTTCCAGGAGATCTCCGTGTGGATGGCCTCGCCCGCACGGAACGTGAAGCAATGGTCCGAAAGGTGCGCGACCTGGTCCCGGCGGGCAACGAGCCAGCTCTCCATCGCCGGCCGATCGGGATCGAAGGTGGCCCGGTGCCCAAAGGCGTCGACGTCGAAGTCTCCGTCGAGTTCCCGGTTGATGCGGGCCAGGAGGTTCAGATTGAAGGCCGCGGTCAGGCCTTCGGGATCGTCGTAGGCATTCTTCAGGACGGCAACGTCCTTCAGCAGGTCGAAGCCCACGAGCAGGTGATCGCCGGCGCGCAGCGATGCACGCAGTGCCCGCAGCAGGTCGAGGGCCTCTCCCCATTCCAGGTTCCCGATGTTGCTCCCGAGAAGGAGCGCCAGCAGGGGGCCCCGGGAACTCGCCGCGGCCGCCCGACGAAGTCCGTCGACGTAGTCGGCGTGCACCGCGCGAATTTCAAGGCCAGTCCAGGTGGCGCGCATGCGGGCGGAGGCAGCCCGCAGTGCCGCCCGCGAGACGTCTACCGGGGAGTACGCCACCCCTGGATCGCGGGCGTGGGCCGCCGACAGGAGGAGTCTGGTCTTGGCTCCGTCCCCGGCACCGAGATCCACCACCGTGGACGGAGCTCGCCCGAGCGAGCCCACGATGGCCGTCGCGCTCCGCTCCAGGATCGAGGTCTCGACCCGCGTCGGGTAGTAGCCCGGCAGGTCCATGATCCTCTGGAACAGGCGGCTCCCGTTCGCGTCGTAGAACCAGATGGACGGAATGGAGGGGTGCACCCGGCTCAGGCCCGACAGCACGTCGCGCCGGAAGCGCTCATCCATCCTGGGACGGTCGGGCGCCCCGCGCGACGACGCGGCCCGTTGCACGGTCGTGGCCTGAACTTCGATCATCGTGTCGTCCCTGTGTCAGCGAGTCGTCGCCGCCGCCGTGGCGATCGCTCGTATAACCACGGAGACGGCTCGTCGCTGCCGGCAAGGACCCGGTAGGCCCTGATTGACCTGATCCCTCGGACCACGCCTGTGACGGGAGGCAGCACCCGGGATCCGTTCCCGGGTGCTGCCTCCCGGATCTTGCCTGCCATGGATCAGGTGATGTCCTCTTGGGTCGTACTGCTGGGCCTTGGCGAGGAACCTCTTCACCGCCCTGGGGTCGATCCGGCCGTAGGCGTTGACCGAGACACCGCAGATGCCTTTCGGGCCGGTGCGAGCGCAACGACGTCGCGTCGCAGATCGGTTGCCCGACCGGCCAGACCCGGGACTTTCGCCAACAACTGGCACGGATCGGAGAAGTGGTAGCAGGACCGGGTTCAGGTCAATATCGCCTGATCGTGGCCTACGATCCCATCGGTGACTACGCTCTCATCGGCGACTGCCACGGGTCGGCGCTGGTCTCCCGGAGCGGCTCGGTCGACTGGGCCTGCCTGGCCCGGTTCGACGCGGGGGCCGTGTTCTGCCGGTTGCTCGACGACCGGAAGGGCGGCGCCTTCGCCCTCGCGCCCAGGGAGGGAGCGGAGACGGCGCGGCGATACCTTCCCGACACAAACGTCCTCGAGACCACGTTCACCACCCGTGGCGGCGTGGCGCGCATCCTCGACTGCTTCGCCATGCGCCCCGGTGGACGGACGCATCCGCTCCGGCAACTGCTACGCGTCGTCGAGGGCGTCGAGGGAGAGGTCACCTTCGACGTCGAGATCCAGCCCCGCTTCGACTACGGGAGCATCACGCCCTGGCTGCGCCATCATCCCGATGACGGCGTCTACTCGGCGATCGGCGGCGACGCGGCGTTCGTTCTCCAGGCCGAGATCCCGCTGGGGATCTCGGGCGACGCGTCGTTCCGCGGGGAGCTCACGGTCCGCCCGGGGCAGAGGCAAAGGTTCTCCATCGTCTCGCGTCCACCACATGACCTTCGGCCGGAGCGGCATTCCGCCGACGAGCTCGACCGGCGACTCGAGGCCACGGTCGGATGGTGGCGTCGCTGGGTGGCGGCCGGAACCTACGACGAGACCTACCGCGATCCGGTCGTGCGCTCCGCACTCGTCCTGAAGGCGCTCACCTGCGCGCCCACCGGCGCGATCGTCGCCGCGCCGACCACCTCGCTGCCGGAGGAGCCCGGCGGCGAACGCAACTGGGATTACCGCTACTCCTGGGTGCGCGACTCGGCCCACACGCTCGAGGCGCTCCTCGAGGTCGGCCACCCGGAGGTGGCGACCGGCTTCAAGCTGTTCATGGAGCGGGCGACCGCCGGCCACGTCGACGACCTCCAGGTGATGTACGGCTGCTACGGCGAGCGGCGCCTGACCGAGGTCGAACTCCCGCATCTCGACGGTTACGGAGGGGCCCGCCCGGTCCGGATCGGGAATGGCGCCGCCGGGCAGACGCAGCTCGACATCTACGGCGAACTGGTCAACGCCGCACATTCCTGGCGGAGGGCCGGCAGCGAGATCACCGCAGATGGCTGGAGCTTCCTGCGCGGGTTGGTCGAGGCCGCGTGCGCGCGGTGGAAGGAGCCCGACCGCGGCCTGTGGGAGATGCGTGGCGCGCCTCGCCACTTCGTCGAGTCGAAGGTGATGTGCTGGCTGGCGCTGGAGCGCGGGATCGAGGCGGCCGAGGAACTGGGAATGCCCTGCGATCTCCCGCGCTGGCGAGAGGTGCGCGCCGAGATCCGGGCAACCGTGGAGCGCGACGGAGTCGACAGGGGCCGGGGCTGCTTCGTGCAGAGCTTCGGGTCCCACGAGGTCGACGCCAGCCTGCTCATGCTGCCCCTCGTTGGCTTCGTGGACGCGAACGACCCGCGGATGGTCGCCACCGTGACGGCCATCGAGCGCGATCTGTGCGACGGGCTGCTCGTGCGCCGCTACCGAACCGAAGGAGAAGGGGACGGCCTGGCAGGGGGCGAGGCGGCCTTTCTCCTCGCCTCCTTCTGGCGCGTTGATGTCCTGGCGCTCCAGGGTCAGTTGGAGCGGGCGGAGGCGATCTTCGGCGGGCTGCTCGACCTGGCCAACGACGTCGGCCTGCTTGGCGAGGAGTACGACCCGTCGCGCCGCGAGCTGCTCGGCAACTTTCCGCAGGCCTACACGCACATGGCGCTCATCAACTCCGCGGGCCACCTACGACGCGCCCGTTCTTCGAGGACCCCGGGGGCGGGACCCGAGCCGCGCGAGGCCCTGGCGCATGGCCGGAAGGCCGGAAGGACGCTCCATCACGCCGCGAAGAGGAGGAGGGTCCGCCCCGGGCCGTGAGCCATTGCGAGGCGGACGGGGGGGAAGGGACTTCAGGGTGCCGGTGGCCCGGAGGAAGCGAGTGCGGCCCTCGCGACCGTCACGACGTTCTCTACGGTGAATCCGAACTCCTGCTGAAGCGCCTTGAGCGGCGCCGAGGCGCCGAACGTATGCATGCCGATGACCCGGCCTCGGCGGCCTACGTATCGCTCCCAGCCAAACGTGGAGGCCTGCTCGATCGCGACGCGGGCCTTCACCTCCGGCGGCAGGACGCTGTCGCGGTAGGCCTGCGTCTCCCGCTCGAAGATGTCCCAGGAGGGCAACGAGACGACGCGTGAGCGGGTCCCCTCCGCGACCAGGGTCTCATGGGCGCTCACCGCGAGCGCAACCTCGCTTCCAGTGGCGATGAGGATCACCTCGGGCCTGCCGCCGGGCGCGTCGGCGAGGACGTAGGCACCACGCGCGACGCCGGAGGCCGAGGCATACCTGCTGCGATCCAGCGTCGGAAGCGCCTGGCGCGACAGCACCAGCACCGCGGGTCGGTGGCGAAGCTGCATGACGTACCGATAGGCCTCGACGACCTCATTGGCGTCTGCCGGCCGCAGAAGCGTGAGCCCCGGAATCGCCCGCAGCGAGGCGAGCTGCTCGACGGGCTGGTGGGTCGGGCCGTCCTCGCCGTCGCCCATGGCGTCGTGAGTGAACACGAAGAGCGTCGGCAGCTCCATCAGTGCCGAGAGCCTGATGGCCGGGCGGGCGTAGTCGCTGAAGATGAAGAAGGTCGAGCCGAATGGCCGCAGCTTCGAGAGCGACAGGCCATTCAGGGTCGCCGCCATCGCGTGCTCGCGGATGCCGAAGTGGAGATTTCTCCCGCCCGGGGTCTCCTTCTCCAGATCTTCCGCGCCCTCGAACGTGAGCCTGGTCCTGGTCGACGGCGCGAGGTCGGCCGAGCCGCCGAGGAGCCACGGCACGTTTCCGGCGAGTGCGTTCAGCACCTTGCCAGAGGCATCCCGGCCAGACATCCCCTTCGGGTCGGCGGGAAAGACCGGAAGGTTCCGGTCCCAGCCGGGTGGCAACTCGCGTCGCTGCATCTGGTCGATCTCGACCGCAAGCCGCGGGAACTTCGATCGGTACGCCGCGAAGGTATCGGTCCATTGGCGCCGGGCCGCCGCCCCCCGCGCGCCCACTCCCGCCGCGAAATGCTCGCGCACGCCGTCGGGCACCAGGAACTTTGCGTCCTCCGGCCAGCCGTATGCGCGCTTGGTCAGCCGAACCTCCTCCTCGCCGAGTGGCTCTCCGTGTGCGGCGGAGGTGTCGTGCTTGTGAGGGGAGCCATAACCAATGTGCGTGTCGAGGATGATGATCGTCGGCCGGCCCTTCGCTCGTCGAAACTCGGCGAGGGCGTCCGCCATGCGGTCGACGTCGTTGGCGTCCCGCACCCGGAGCACGTTCCATGCGTAGCTCGCGAAGCGGGCCGCGACGTCCTCGGTGAACGCGAGCTGGGTGCTGCCCTCGATGGTGATGTGGTTGTTGTCGTAGATCCAGCAGAGGTTCTCGAGGCCGAGGTGCCCTGCGAGCGATGCGGCCTCCGCCCCGACGCCCTCCATCAGGTCGCCATCGCTGCAGACCGCGTAGACGAGGTGGTCGAAGATGTCGAATCCCGGCCGGTTGTAGCGGCTGGCGAGCCAGCGCTGCGCGATGGCCATGCCAACGCTCGTGGCGATGCCCTGTCCGAGCGGGCCGGTGGTGGTCTCGACGCCCGAGACCAGGTGGTACTCCGGATGACCGGGTGCCTTGCTGCCGAGCTGGCGAAAGCGGCGGATGTCGTCGAGGGTGACGGCGAGCCTGCCGGCTTGCTCGTAGTCGGCGTTCACGGCCCGGGTCCCCGTGAGGTGGAGCACGGACCACAGCAGCATCGATGCGTGGCCGTTGGACAGGACGAACCGGTCGCGATCGGGCCAGATCGGATCCTGCGGATCGAAGCGCAGCACGCGATTCCAGAGCGTGTAGACGAAGGGCGCCAGCGCCATCGGTGTGCCGGGGTGGCCGGAGTTCGCCGCCTGCACCGCGTCGATCGACAGCGTGCGGATGGTGTTGATGGCGAGCTGGTCGAGCCGCGCGTCGGTCACGGCTCACCTCGACTCTTGTCCCACAGACGAAAACCCCCGAGGAACGCGTTGGCGTTGTCGACCTCCCGGCATCCCGGCGGCAACTCCTTCATCTTGCGGACGTTGCCGCCTCCCAGCACGACCTCACCGGGCTCCAGGGCGTCGACGAGGAGAGCGACCACCTCGGCGACGCGCCGACGCCACTTCTTCTTGCCGAGCCTCTCGAGCCCGCGACGACCGACGTAGTCCTCGAATGTCCGCCGTCTGTACGGGAGGTGGCCCAGTTCCATCGGAAGGGCGATACCGTCCACCACCATCGCGGAGCCGAGACCGGTTCCGAGCCCCAGGAAGAGCATCTTTCCGTCCGTGTAGCTCCCCAGCGCCTGCATGGCGGCATCGTTGACGATCCTCACCTGCATCCCGAATGCGGCCCCGTAGTCGAACCCGACCCAGCCTCCGCCAAGGTTGTGCGGTTCCGCCATCGGGCATCCGTGGACGACGGGCCCCGGATAGCCCATCGACACGACGTCGTACGCCCACCCCTTGGCGAGCTTCTTCACGCCCGAGACCATTTGCCTGGCGGTCAGCGTCGGCCCAGAGGCGAACTTCCGATGCTTTCGCTCCCCGGTGACGAGGATCTTGACGTGGTTCCCGCCGACATCGATGGCCAAGACTTTCATCGCGGGGGACCCTTTCGCTGGATGGATGGACGCTAACGCGCGGAGGTACCGACTTCCCGATCGATTCGCGGCGCAGCCCCGGAGGGGTCGCCCATGCCAGTCCCGTCGGCCGCTTGGGGCACGTGGAATCGGGACCATCCTCCACGGTTCACTCTGACCTGCTCCCCGAACATCGTGCAGGCCGTGACGAAGCTCCACGATCATCGCCGCTCCCTCGCCAGGTAAGCCTTCAACGTCGCCACCGGCACCCGGATCGCGTTCCGCACCCCGAAGTGCTCGAACTCCCCCTGCTCGCACATCCGGTAGACCGTCGCAGCGCACAATCCGAATAGGACTGATACCTGGCGGACCGACAGGAGCGGCCGCATCGGCGGGCGAACCTCGGACTCGGACGGGTTCCCGTCCAGCAAGGATCCAGCAAGATCCTTGCTCGAGCTTGCACGTCCTTGCACGTATTTGACGATACGTGAATATCCTCTACGAAACCGGCAGGCCAGAGGTTCAAATCCTCTGGGGCGCGCCAGTTTGTGGTGGCAGATTGCCTGCTCATGACCTCTCCCGAGGCCGCATCGGCTTCTGGTCCGGCCACGTGGCCGCCACCCGGACCGCCTCCTCCTAACGCATCACCCCGCTCGCGGGTCCTTCCCACCGAGACGCCCGGCCGGGGGAGCCGGAGCGGGAGCGGACCGGATCTCGGGGCGGGCGCCCCTGGCGCGAACCGCGGGAGGTGCTGAACGGCATCCTCTGGGTGCTCCGGACCGGCGCACGCTGGGCCGACCTGCCGCGCCGCTATCCGCCCCCGCAGACCTGCCACCGCCGCTTCCAGAAGTGGACCCGGGAAGGGGTCCTCGACGCGGTGCTGCGCGCCCTCGCGGACGACCTGCGGGAGCGCGCCGGGGACGCCCGGGAGCCCGTCGCTCCGGCGGCGGACCTGGCCGGGCCGGTTCTGCTCTGGCCCCGGGCGCCGCGCCGCTGGCATGACCAGACCGCGGCCGTGCTCGCCTTCCCCCGGGGGATGCAAGCCCTGGGCGGGGTGTTGGTCGCTTCCGGGCCGTGCTGACGCTCCAGGATTCGACGGCCCGCCGCCCCCGGAGGGGCGAGGGCGGGGCGTGCATCCCCGGGTCCGCCGCCCTAGGACCCATGGATGACCCTCGAGACCCTGGTGAAGGCCGCGGCCGGCCTGCAGGCGAGCGACCTCCACCTGGAGGGCGGCCTCTCCCCCTGCATCCGTGTGCGGGGGCAGCTCCGGAGCACGGGCGAGCCCCTGCGTCCCACCGAGCTCACCGCGCTCGCCCGCGAGCTGCTCGGCGACGAGGCCTGGCCCGCCTTCCTGGAGCGTCGCTCCGCCGACGTGGCCCGGACCATCGGCGGCCAGCGCTGCCGCATCAACGTGCTCTGCTCCTCGCGGGGCGTGGGGCTGGCGCTGCGGTTCCTCTCCGCGGCGCAGGTGTCGCTCGAGCGGTTGAACCTCCACCCCGACCTGGCGCGGCTCGTCCTGCCCCATCACGGGCTGGTCGTGGTGAGCGGCCCGACCGGTTCCGGGAAGACGAGCACGCTCGCGGCGCTGCTGCAGGAGCTCAACCGGCGGGAGGCCCGCCACGTGGTCACCCTCGAGTCGCCCATCGAGTACGCGCTCGCGCCGCAGCGCTGCTTCATCCGGCAGCGCGAGGTAGGACGGGACACACCGAGCTTCGCCCAGGGGCTCTACGACGCGCTCCGCGAGGACCCCGACGTCCTCGTTGTGGGGGAGCTGCGCGACCCGGAGACGATGCAACTCACCCTGAACGCCGCCGAGACGGGCCACCTCGTGCTCACAACGATGCACTCGTCCACCACGGCCGAGGCGCTGCAGCGGGTCGTGGGGGCCTTCCCCTCCGAGGTGCAGTCGGCGGTGGCGGCGCAGCTCGCCGACTGCCTCGTGGGCGTGGTGAGCCAGCGGCTCCGCCACCTCCCGGGGCCCGGCATCCGCGTTCCGGAGTGCGAGATCCTGATGTCGAGCCAGAACGCACGGGCCATGATCCGCCAGGGCCAGTTCTTCAAGCTGCAGAGCGCCCTCGAGACCGGCGCCGCCGACGGCTCCTGGACCTCCACCCGCTACCGGGAGTGGATGGAGCGACGCACCGAGTGGTTCGTCGAGCCTGGCGAGCCGCCCCTGGCGGAGGCGATGCCCGCGGACGGCGCGGGGATCCCGCAGGCGCCGGCATCCCGCGAAGCGTCGGCCACCCGGGCGAGGAAGCGGCCCGGAGCACCTTCCGGGCCTCCGAGCGACGGGGTTCTCGAGATCGACGCGGCCGACGACGACCTCGACCAGATCGTGCGGGATCTCGACCGCTAGGAACCCGGTCCGACCCGCCGCGAGCACGCCTGCCTCGCCGATCTTCTCGTCGCCCTCATCGGGCGTCCAAGGAACCGGATCGAGCCCACATCCACCTGACTGCGGATTCTGGGGATTCGAAAGCCGGCCCTCTGACATTTGATCCGATGAGTGGTCGCTCGCCGTCCAGCTTCCCGGGGGACCTTCATGGGCCTTCCGCGAGGCGGGTCACCTGGCAGATCTGGGCCCGCAGGGGTGAGCTCCCGCTGATCGGGTCGCTCGGCGTCTGGCTGAGCACCAGGTTGAGGTTGGCGCTGCCCGGCCCGAAGGGCGGGAAGCCGGGCAGGTCGAGCTCCTCGCACGGGTCGAACCAGCCGTGCTGTCCGACCACGACGTTCGGGGCGAGCGCACCGTCGAAGACGGCGCGCGCCCGGACGCTGCCCTTGGGCGTGAGGATCTCCACCCAGTCCCGTTCTGCGACGCCGCGCGCTGCCGCCGTGTCGGGGTGCAGCTCGACCTGTGGATCGGGGGCGTGGCGGCGCAGGCTTGCGACCTGGTGGTGCTGCGTCTCGCAGAAGTGCAGCGCCTTGGCGCACGTGAGCACGAGCGGGAAGTCGGCGGCCAGGTCCGGGCGGGATCGGGGGCTCCACGCCGGCTCGGTGAACGTCGGAACCGGCGGCTGGCCGACGTCGAGGAAGCGTTCCACGTACAGCTCGATCCGGCCCGTGGGCGTGGCGAACCCGCGGGGCACGCCGTCGTCGCCCGACGCCGCGTGCTTCCGGTACCGGGTCTCGAGCGCGAAGCGGACGCCGGCGGGATCGGCGCGGAGCTGCTGGAGCGTGACGCCGCTCGGCGCCAGCTGGTGCGCCCAGCCGTCGTCTACGCTTCCGTCGAAGAAGTGCTCGCCGAGTCCGAGCCGGGTGGCGAGGTCGAAGATGATCTCGATGTCGGAGCGGGCCTCACCCACGGGCGGCACGAGCGGCGCGCGCAGTTGCACGAGCGACTGCGCCTCCTGGGAGATCTCGAAGCCGACCTTCAGCCCCTCGGCCTCGAAGGCACTGGTCACCGGCAGCACGATGTCGGCCTGCTCGGCCGTAGGGGTCATGAACAGGTCGAGGTGGACGTGGAAGTCGAGCTTCCGCAACGCCTCCCGGCCGCGGGCGCTGTCGCCATGGGCCATGAGCAGGTTCGACCCGAAGCTCACGAGCCCTCGCGCCCGGTAGGGACGGCCCTCCAGTACCGCCGTGTAGAGATCCTCGCCGGTGACGAATCCGAAGCGGGCCGGGCCGAGCGGCCGCTCGCGGAGGCCGATCGCCTTCGCCCCTTGTGCCGGGTCGAGCAGCTCCATCCCCGCGATCGGGTTCACGGGCACCGGCGTGAACAGCACGTTTCCGCCGGGGGCGTCGAGGCAGCCCGTCAACGCATACAGCACGTTGATGGCCCGGATGACCTGGGTCGCGCCGCTGTGCTGCTCGAGACCGCTCCAGGTGTAGAAGGCGACGGGCCGGTGATCCCACAGCACCTGGGCGGCGCGCTCGATGTCTGCCGCGGCGACACCCGTGATCTCTTCCGCGACGGCCGGCCGGAGCGCGCGGCACTCCGCGGCGACGAGGTCGAACGCCGGCCGGCACGTCACCGTCCCGTCTCCGATCGGCACGTCGACCGCCCCCGCCAGCGCGAGCCGCTCGTGGTCCTCGACGTCGGTGCCGCGCGCAGCGGGATCGACGAGGACCGGCTTCCCCGCTCCTCCGTCCCACGCGACGTGGTACCGCGCATCCCCGTCGCCGGACAGGTCGCTCGCGCGCAGCAACCGGCCCGTGTCGCGCCGCACGAGGAGCGGACCGTTGGTCCACCGGCGCACGAACGCCTCGTCGAACCAGCCCCGCTCGATCATCACGTTCATGATCGCGAGCGCCACCGCCGTGTCGGTGCCGGGACGCACCCGCAGCCACGGGTCGGCCTTGGCCGCGAATCCAGCCTGCCGCGGGTCGACGACGACGAGCCTGGCGCCGCGGCGCAGCGCGGCGCGCGTCGCCGTCGCGTGGGCGAGGCGTGACACCGAGGGGTTGTATCCCCAGAACAGGATGCACCCGGCTCGCTCGAGGTCAGGCATGTACTGGCCGGGCACGGGCGCTCCGTAGGTATACAGGGACGCAAGATGGCGTCCCCATCCGCACAGTTCCATCGAGTTCACGAAGTTGGGGCTGCCGAACGCCCGCTGCAGGCGCTGGATCCAGTCGGCGCAATCGACGATCGCGGACGTCGAGGGCGACACCGAGCTGAACACCACCGACTCCCGCCCGTGTTCACGAGCCAGCGCCCGGAGCTGGCCGGCCACGGTGTCGAGCGCCTCGTCCCAGCCGATGCGGCACCAGGCGGGGTCGGCCGAACCCTTCGGGTTCGTGCGCTTCATCGGATGGCGGAGCCGGTCCGGATGGGCGGTGATCGCCGGCGCCTCCTTGCCCTTGACGCACAGTGCCTGCCCGGTCGGATGCGATGGGTCACGGTCCAGCTTGAACGTCCCGGCCGCCACCGTCGCCCGCGCGCCGCAACGCGACACGCACAGCGGGCAGTACGTCGCCACCGACGCGTGGCCCTGTCCGGTCGAGGTGCCAGCCGGAAGGCTCGCGCGGGCTTCCGTGTCCTCTGCCGCGGTTCTGGGTTCCACCACGGGGCGCCTCCGGCGCCTGTCATATGGCGGGTGCTTGCACGTGCACCTGTAAGCGTTCGTTCGCGCGCCGTGGCGCCCGCCCCGGCGTCCAGTTCCTCGGACACGTTCGGGTCGGTGTTACATCGTGCTGTTCGTCCATGGCGCGACCTATCTCGCGGAGACGGCGTTCGACATCGATCTTCCGGGCGGATGCCCGTATACGGGGTGGATGGAGGGCTAGACGATGTCCTTACCCATTCGGATCTCCGTCCTGGGCGCTGGCTCGTGGGGTACGACGGTCGCGTCGATCGCTTCCGCGAACGCCTCGACCCTGGTCTGGGCGCGCCACGCGGACACGGCCGACGAGATCAACCGGGAGCACCGCAACGGCAAGTACCTCGGCGACCTGCCGCTGAATCCCGCGCTCCGGGCCACGACCTCGCTCGAGGAGGCGGCTTCGAGCTGCGACGTGCTCGTCCTCGGCGTGCCGTCGCACGGCCTGCGCGCCACGGTCCAGGCCGCCTCGCCCCACATCCGGCCCTGGGTCCCCGTCGTCAGCCTCGTGAAGGGCCTCGAGCAGAAGACGCACCTGCGCATGACCGAGGTCATCGCCCAGGAGCTTCCCGGGCACCCGGCGGGGCTGCTCGCGGGGCCCAACATCGCCCGCGAGGTCCTTCAGGGGATGGCCGCCGCCGCGGTGATCGCGATGCCCGACCCCCACGTGTCACGTGCGCTGCAGCCTCTGTTCAGTTCGCGCTGGTTCCGCGTCTACACGAACGACGACGTCGCCGGCTGCGAGCTCGGTGGACCGCTGAAGAACGTCATCGCCATCGCCGCCGGCATGGCCGAGGGCTTCGGCGTCGGCGTGAACACCCGCGCCACCGTCATCACGCGCGGCCTCGCCGAGCTGACGCGCTTCGGCGTGGCCTTCGGTGGCCGGCCGGACACCTTCGCCGGCCTGACGGGGCTGGGGGATCTCATGGCCACGTGCATGAGCCCCTTCTCGCGCAACCGGCAGGTGGGCGAGCGGCTGGCCAAGGGCCAGACCACCGCCGAGATCGTGGCCTCGATGAACATGGTGGCCGAGGGCATCAAGACGAGCGCCGTGGTGATGGAACTGGCCGGCGAGCGGGCGCTCGCCATGCCGATCTGCGCGCAGGTGGATGCCGTGATACGGGGCGAGCACACCGCCGAGCGAGCGTTCCGCGGATTGCGGCGCGTGGCCCCCGGTTCGGAATCCGACGCAGCAGCCTGATGCGGCGCAAGAGGGAGACGGCCCGTATCGGTCCGGCGGATGGCGTCCAGATCGGGTCCACGAGGACCTGGCCTCCGACCCTCGCCCCCTTGGTCCGATGGCAGGTCGTGCCGGATTCCCCGTCCGATGCCCCGCCTGAGAATTCGTTTACGGCCCATGAGGCACCTGCGCTGACCCGCCGCCCGCGTGAAGAAGCTCCTTTTGAACGGAGGCCCCGATGGAAAGGAAGATCATTGCCGTTGCTGGTGCAACCGGCGCCCAGGGGGGCGGACTGGTACGCGCGATCCTCGCCGACCCGGGCGGAGGCTTCACGGTCCGAGCCCTGACGCGCGACCCGAAGGCCGAGAAGTCGCTGGATCTCGCGAAGAAGGGTGCCGAGGTCGTCGCGGCAGACGTCGACGACGTCGAGAGCCTGAAGAAGGCGTTTCGCGGCGCGCACGCCGCGTACTGCGTCACCTTCTTCTGGGATCACTTCTCGCCGGACCGGGAGAAGGCCCAGGCCCGCAACATGGCCGTGGCGGCGAAAGACGCAGGGGTCAAGCACGTCATCTGGTCGACCTTCGAGGATACGCGCCTCTCGGTTCCGCTCTCCGACGGGCGCATGCCGACCCTGCAGGGGAAGTACAAGGTGCCGCACTTCGATGCGAAGGCCGAGGCCGATCCGTACTTCCGGGAGCTCGGCCTTCCGACCACGTTCCTGCTGACGTCGTTCTACTGGGACAACCTCATCCACTTCGGGATGGGGCCGAAGAAGGGTCCCGACGGCAAGCTGGCGTTCACCCTGCCCATGGGAAACAAGAAGCTCCCCGGCATTGCGGCAGGGGACATCGGCGGGTGCGCCTACGGTCTCTTCCAGCGCGGCGCCGAGTTCGTCGGCAAGACCGTCGGCGTGGCCGGCGAGCATCTCACCGGCGCACAGATGGCGGCGGCTCTCTCGACGGCGCTCGGGCAGGAGATCGCCTACAACGCGGTTCCCCCCGCCGTGTACCGGTCGTTCGGATTCCCCGGCGCCGACGACCTGGGGAACATGTTCCAGTTCAAGGCCGACTTCGAGAGCCTGTACTGCGGGAATCGCGACGTCGCGTTCTCCCGCTCGCTCAACCCGAAGCTCCAGACCTTCGCTCAGTGGCTCGCAGGGAACGGGCAGCGCATCCCCATCGGCTGAGGCGTGACGATTCCCGCAGAAGGGGGAGTCGAATCCGTCACCCTCCGCAACTCCCCGCGCCCAGGTCTTCCTGACACCAGCCGGTCTCCGAGCGCCAGGTCAGCTGAGCGAGCCGCATCGGCAACGAGTCGAGTCTCGAGCGACCCACGGGCCGATGAGACCGAGAGGAGACGAGGATGGCGACGACGAACGCGCAGTCGGGGACCCGGATCGACGAGATTTCGGATTCCATCTACCGCATCAGCACGCCGGTCCCGCCATCGGCGGTTCCAGGCGGCTTCACCTTCAACCAGTTCCTCGTCGTGGATGAGCAGCCATTGCTCTTCCACACCGGTCCTCGTCAGCTGTTCCCGCTCGTGCGCGAGGCCATGGCCTCGGTGATGCCACCCGATAAGCTGCGGTGGGTGGCCTACTCGCACTGGGAGCCGGACGAATCCGGTGCGATGAACGAGTGGCTGGAGACCGCCCCGAAGGCCACCGCAGTCCAGGGCAACGTCGGTGTGATGGTCTGCGCGACCGATCAAGCCATTCGACAGCCGCGAGCGCTCGGTGACGGCGAGCTGCTGTCGCTCGGCAAGAAGCAGGTGAAGTGGATCGACACACCGCATCTGCCTCATGGTTGGGATTGCGGATTCCTGTTCGAGTCCAGGACGCGGACCCTTCTCGCGGGCGACCTCTTCACCCAGGGCGGCCACGACGTGCCTCCGGTGGTGGAGAAGGACATCCTGGGACCGAGCGAGGCCTTCCGGAAGGCGATGGACTACTACTCCCACACCCAGGGTGCGGCGGCGCTGATGGAGAAGCTGGCAAGCTGCGAGCCGACGACACTGGCCTGCATGCATGGCTCCTCCTGGCGTGGCGATGGCGCAAAGCTCCTGCGAGAGCTCGCGAAATCGCTCTGCGTCTGATCAGCGATCGCAGGGGGCAAGCCTTCGGACACTTGATCTGATACGTGGCCGCTCGGATTCCGCGACCGGGGGCCGGCAGCATTTGATCTCGATTCGGGCCGGATCCGACCTGGCTCGACTGAATGCCGAACTGGGTCGAGCCCGCTGGCCTGTCCGTGGACGGTGCTGCCGCTGCCGATCCTATGGGGAGCACCGCAACGATCGCCACGAAGGTAAGCCACGACTGGAAGTCCGCATACGATTGTGGCCTTCGACACCGCGGCAGCGTCCAGCCCGACGCTGGACGATTCTGGGGTTTACGCACAAGGTCCGGGCAACCCCGGTTTGACCGGCCGCCCCTACAGCCCGATCGCCTTCATGCCTGCCTCGGGGTAGCGGGCCCCGGCGGCGATGCCCTTCGGTGCGACCTCGTCGAGCCTCGCCAGTTCCTGCGGTGTCAGCACGAAGCTGGCTGCCGCCACGTTCTCCTCCAGCGTAGCGCGCCGGCGGGTTCCGGGTATCGGGACCATGTCGAGGCCGCGTCCGAGGACCCACGCGAGCGCCAGCTGGGCGGGGGACATCTTCCGGGCCATCGCGATCTCGCTCACGCGCCCCACGAGCTCGAGGTTCTTCTTGAAGTTCTCCCCCTGGAAGCGGGGATTCATCCTTCGCCAGTCGCCCTCCGGAATGTCGGAGGGCGACTTGAACCGCCCGGTGAGGAAGCCCCGTCCCAGCGGGCTGTAGGGGACGAAGCCGATGCCGAGTTCTCGAATGGTCGGGACGATCTCGTCCTCGGGATCCCGGGTCCACAGCGAGTACTCGGTCTGGAGCGCACTGATGGGGTGAACCGCGTGTGCGCGCCGGATGGTGGCCGTCCCGGCCTCCGAGAGTCCGAGGTACCGAACCTTTCCCCGTTTCACGAGTTCGGCCATGGCTCCGATCGTGTCCTCGATGGGCACGGTTGGGTCGACCCGGTGCTGGTAGTAGAGATCGATGTGGTCCACGCCGAGGCGCTTCAGGGATGCATCGCAGGCCTCGCGCACGTACTCCGGCCGGCCGGAGATGCCAAGGAAGGCGCCGTCCGGGGAGCGCCGATTCCCGAACTTGGTCGCGATGACCACGTGGTCGCGTCTGTCCCGGATTGCACCCCCGAGGAGTTGCTCGTTCCTGAATGGCCCGTACATGTCGGCCGTGTCGAAGAAGTCGATGCCGAGGTCGATGGCGCGATGGATCGTCGCGACCGACTCGGCGTCGTCCGTGGGGCCGTAGAAGTCGCTCATCCCCATGCAACCGAGGCCAAGGGCCGACACGGAGAGCCCCTGACGTCCCAGCTTCCTCTTCTCCATCGCAAGCTCCTCCCGATCCGCCCGTTGGCGCCGAGTGTATCGCCTTCACGAGATGAGAAATTTCGCCGCAGCGGCGAGTTGGTGAGGAGCGCGAGAAGGATCTTGAGGGCGTTTGCGTGCTGCATGCTCGACGGGATGAGGATTCCCATCGCGGCGAGCATCAGGATGCCGATCCCCGCCCCGAAGTAGCCTCCGTAGATCGAGATGAGGAACTGGATGCCCCAGAGCACGGCGATGTGGTTGCCCATCGTGCGGCCCGTGACCGCACGCTTGATCGGCTCCTGGAGGGCGAGGAGCGCGCAGGCGAACAGGATCAGCCAGGGAACGACCGCCACGAAGGCGGACTCGGGGAGCAGCAGCAAGAGGGCCGAGCCCAGCGCGCCCCCCAGCACCGCCGGCACGCCGAGGACCATCGCGCGGTGCCGCTCCTCCTGGATGTGGCTGCGGTAGGCCCAGGCCGAGGACAGTTGCCCGGGCCAGAGCGCCACCGTGCTCGTGGCGTTGGCCGTGACGGGCGACAGGCCCACGAGCATCAGCGCCGGGAAGCTGAGGAGCGTTCTTCCCCCCGCGACGGCATTCATGACACCGGCGACGAAGGCAGCCCCGGCCACGAAGGTGGTTTGGAGGGGAGTCACCGGACCGATGTAGCAGGCCTGGCGAAGGTGCGCACGATCCTGCGTGCGTCGCCTTGCAGGGCCCACGCTCCGGCTATTTCCGCGACGAGCTGTACTTCGTCGCCTGTGGCAAGCGCCTGGCGTGGGGCGCGGCGACGGCTCCATCACCGCCTCCGACAAGATGTCCTGGTCGAGGGCCCAGGCCCGGCCGGCGGTCCTGAACGCGGCCCGGTTCGGAGGCTACACGGACTGGCGGCTGCCGACCATCAAGGAGCTCTACTCCCTGATGAACTTCCAGGGCACCGACCCGAGCGACGCGACGGGCGCCGACACGTCGGGCTTGACGCCCTTCATCGACCGCAACTCCTTCGACTTCGCCTACGGCGACACGAGCGCCGGGGAGCGCATCATCGACTCCCAGTATGCCTCGAACACCCTCTACGCGGGCTCGCTGCCGGGCACGGAAGCGCTGCTCTTCGGCGTGAACTTCGCCGACGGGCGGATCAAGGGGTACGGCCTGACCCTCTTCGGCCAGGACAAGACCTTCTTCGTGCAGTGTGTCCGAGGTCCCGCTCACGGCGTGAACGACCTCCTGAACAACGGGGACGGCACCGTCAGCGACCAGGCCAGTGGCCTGATGTGGACCCGGGGCGACAGCGGCACGGGCTTGAACTGGCAGGAGGCGCTGGCCTGGACCCAGGCCCGGAACGCGGAGCGCTACCTGGGCCACTCCGACTGGCGACTGGACGGGGACCACGCACATGTCCTCGGACGGGACGGGCCCAGCCGCCGTCTACATCGCCTTCGGACGGGCCCTGGGCTACATGACCAATCCTTCGGGCAACAACGGGGCCTGGGTCGACGTCCACGGGGCCGGCGCGCCGCTCTGCTGACGAAGCAACTCCTGGCGTTCAGCCGCAAGCAGGTGATGCAGTCAGTGGCGGTCGACTTGAACGAGGTCCTCGCCAGCATGGAGCCGATGCTTCGTCGAATCATCGGCGAGGACATCGACCTCGTGCTCGCCCTGTCGGCCGACCTTGGTCTTGCCAGGGCCGACCACGGGCAGATCGAGCAAGTGATCCTGAATCTCGCAACCAATGCACGCGATGCCATGCCGGCGGGAGGCAAGCTCACGCTGGAGACCCGCAACGTGGACCTCGACGCGGCGTATTCGGAGCGGCACCTGGGAATCGCTCCCGGCCCGCACGTCATGGTTGCCGTCACCGACTCGGGTGTCGGCATGGACGAGGCGACGCTCGGCGGAGGAGGCATCTACGTCTACAGCGAGGTCGGCCAGGGCACGACCTTCAAGATCTATCTTCCGAGAGACAGGTCGCTGTCCGCAGTGGACGAAGAACCGGCCCCGATCCCTTCACCAGCCCTCGGCTCGGAGATCGTCCTCCCGGTGGAAGACGACGAGTCGGTGCGAAAGGTCGCCGAGAGAATCCTCGTCGGCGCCGGATTCACCGTCCTGCTGGCAGAGAACGGGCCGGCCGCACTGCTGGTGTCCGAACGGCACCCGGCCGAGATCCATCTCGTCCTGACGGACGTCGTCATGCCGGGGATGAGCGGCCGGGTCCTGGTGGATCATCTGACCAAGCTCCGTCCTGGCATTCGCGCGCTGTTCATGTCCGGCTACACCGACGACGCCATCGTCCACCAGGGCGTCCTCGATCCGGGCACGCACTTCATCAGCAAGCCGATCACGAGAGCGGCTGAGAAGGCATTCTCCCGCCACCGGGGCAGGAAGGTCCCAGGGACCGCGACGGTCAATCCACCGGCACCTTCAACCAGGACCCGGTCTCCGAGAATACGGTGGACAAGTCTGGCGCCGCGCGGCTCGATGGGCGCTGAGGCCGCCCCGAAGGGCGGGAAGGAGGCACCATGGGGACCAAGGGACGCGCGATCGTCGGGATGAACGTCGACAAGCTGGTGGAGGCCCTGAACCGCGCCTATGCCAGCGAGTGGCTCGCCTACTACCAGTACTGGCTCGGGGCGAAGCTCATCAAGGGTCCGATGAAGGACGCGGTGGCGGCCGAGTTGACGCTCCACGCCACCGAGGAGCTGGGCCACGCGGTGCTGCTGGCCGACCGGATCATCCAGCTGGGCGGGACCCCCGTCCTCCACCCCCGCGACTGGATGTCGGCGAGCCCGTGCGCCTACGACGAGCCCGTGGACCCGCTCGTGTCCACGCTTCTCGACCAGAACATCGCCGGCGAGCAGTGCGCCATCGGCGTGTACAAGGACTTGATGGACCTCACCAAGGACAAGGACCCGGTCACCTGGAACCTGGCGCTCACCATCCTGCAGCAGGAGGTGGAGCACGAGGAGGATCTGCAGAGCTTGCGGGAGGACGTCGACCTGCTGCTGCGGCGAGCCACATGACCCACCGGCTCGGCAACTGGCTGCCCGGCTGAGGCGCCAGGAGTCCCGGGCCTCGCTGGGCTGGCCAACCGCCCATTGCATCCATATTTCCGAAGTGTCACGTCGGAATTTTCTTATTTTCTTTGTGTTCTCCCGGCCCTACATCACGTGCATCGCCGGCGGCGCGGTGGGCGCGGCGCCTGGTACGGACGGGAGGACGAGATGAAGGGTCTCGAAAACGTGTGGGTCTACGTCGAGGCGCGCGCCCCCGCCAGCGAGGCCCTCTCCGCCGCCGTCGAGGCAACGAAGCGCGGCGACGGAACGCTCACCTTGGTCGGCGCCATTGGCCTATCCGAGGACCAGGTCTTCCGGACCTACTTCGGTCGGAAGGTCCTGCGCATGGTCCGCGAGGAACGGGAGTCGCGCCTTCGCGGCCTGGAGGACCAGGCCCGGGCCTCGCTGCCCCCAGGGCGCGTCCGCTCGACGATGCTCGACGGGGAGGTCCCCTGGCACAGCGTCGTCCTCCACGCCATCGCCCATCCCCCCGACCTCCTGGTCGTCCCCGCCCGCGGTGACGACCCGTTCGGACCCGACTCGGTTACCCAGCACCTCTTCCGCAAGTGCCCCGTGCCGGTCTGGTCGGTCTACCCCGGCGGGGCGCCATTCCCGAGGCGGGTCCTCGCGGCCGTGGATCCTGGCGTGTCCGGAAGCGTCGAGCGGGACCTGGCTCGCCGCGTCCTCGAGCTGGCCCTCCGGGTCGCGGGTTCGGGGCCGATCGAGCTGCACGTGGCCCACGCCTGGAGCGTTCCGGCCGAGGAGCTGATCCGGTCGAAGTTCGGCGCGAAGCGCACGAAGGCCTTCCGGGACCGGCAGAGGCAGCTCGCGCAGGAGCAGCTGGAGGAGCTGATCACGGAGGCGCACCTCGGGTCCTCCATCGCCGGCACCCACCTTCCGGCCGGCAACCCCGCGTCGGCGATCCCGGCCCTGGCGGAGGAGCTCGATTCCGACCTGGTGGTGCTGGGCAGCTCGGGACACAAGGGCCTGGCGGGCATCCTGATCGGCAGCACGGCCGAGGCGATCGTGACGCGAATGGCCCGGTCGGTAGCAGTGGTGAAGCCCACCGGGTATGTGTCGCCGGTGCGGCCCATGGAGAGGGAGTCCGCGGCGTAGACCGCCCCGGCCTTGATACGTCATGAACCAGAAGACCCGCTTCAACCTGTTCTACGTGTCCCTTGCCTTCATGGGCGTGCTCCTGCTGCAGGGCATCTGGGCGCGCTCCCAGGAAGTCGCCAACATCCCGTACAGCCAGTTCCAGGGGCTGGTGCGGGCCGGCGACGTCGAGAAGGTGACCATCGGCCCCGACCGCATCGAGGGCACGCTGAAGAAGCCGCTCGATGGCAAGAGCCGGTTCGTCACCACGCGCGTCGACCCGGACATCTCGAAGGAGCTCGACGCCGCCGGCGTGACCTACGCCGGACGGCTGGAGAGCAACTTCCTCGGCATGCTCCTCTCCTGGATCCTGCCGGTGCTCTTCTTCTTCGGCGTCTGGATGCTCCTTGCGAGGCGCATGCAGGGCGGTGCCGGCGGCCCCGGCGGCGGCCTCATGGCCATCGGGAAGTCGAAGGCCAAGGTCTACGTCGAGACCGACACCAAGACCTCCTTCGCCGACGTTGCCGGCGTGGACGAGGCCAAGGCCGAGCTCGCCGAGGTGGTGGACTTCCTGAAGGACCCGAAGAGCTACGGCCGGCTCGGGGCCCGCATGCCCAAGGGCGTCCTGCTGGTCGGGCCGCCGGGCACCGGCAAGACGCTGCTCGCCAAGGCGGTGGCCGGCGAGGCCAGCGTGCCCTTCTTCTCCATTTCCGGCTCCGAGTTCGTGGAGATGTTCGTGGGCGTGGGCGCGGCCCGGGTTCGCGACCTCTTCGAACAGGCGCGCAAGAAGGCGCCCGCCATCATCTTCATCGACGAGCTGGACGCGCTGGGGCGCGCCCGCAACGCCATGGGCGGCATGGGCGGCGGCCACGACGAGAAGGAGCAGACGCTCAACCAGCTGCTGGTGGAGCTGGACGGCTTCGACGTCTCCACCGGCCTGGTGCTGCTGGCCGCCACCAACCGGCCCGAGGTGCTCGATCCTGCCCTTCTGCGCGCCGGCCGCTTCGACCGGCAGGTGCTGGTCGACCGGCCCGACCGGACCGGGCGCGTCCAGATCCTGGAGGTGCACGCCAGGAAGGTGACCCTGGACCCGGACGTGAAGCTGGAGCAGGTGGCGGCGCTGACGCCGGGCTTCACCGGCGCGGACCTGGCCAACCTCATCAACGAGGCAGCGCTGGCGGCCACCCGACGCGGCCCGGAGGCGCTGACCGTCTCCATGGCCGATTTCAACGTGGCCATCGAGCGGATCGTGGCCGGGCTGGAGCGGAAGAACCGGCTCCTCAACCCGAAGGAGCGGGAGATCGTCGCACACCACGAGCTCGGGCACGCCCTGGTGGCATCGGCGCTGCCGGGCGCCGACCCGGTCCACAAGATCTCCATCATCCCGCGCGGCATCGGGGCGCTCGGCTACACCATCCAGCGCCCCACCGAGGACCGCTTCCTGATGACTCGCGACGAGCTCGCCAACAAGATGGCCGTGCTCATGGGCGGGCGGGCCGCCGAGCACCTGGTCTACGGGCACCTCTCGACCGGTGCGTCCGACGACATCTCGCGCGCCACCGAGATCGCCCGCTCGATGGTGGCCCGCTTCGGGATGGGCAGCCATCTCGGTCCGGTGACGTACGAGACCGACCAGGGCGGCTACCTGGGCCAGATGGTCGGCCCGCAGCGCCGCTACGCCGAGGAGACGGCGCGGGAGATCGACATGGAGGTGCGCGACCTGGTGGAGGGCGCCTTCCAGCGAGCCCGCCTCCTGCTGGTCCAGAACCGCGACCTGCTCGTCGAGGGCGCCCGCCGGCTCCTCGAGAAGGAGACCCTCTCCGACGGCGAACTCGCCGAGGTGCTGGGGAAGGTCACGGGCGAGGCGCCGCGGGCCGCCTGAGCCTTCAGGGGGCGAGCTCGACCAGGATCTCGTTGGTTCGCAGGAACCAGGGCATGAACGGAGGGTCATACCGCGCCCAGACGGGCTCTCCCACCGCACGGAGACCCTCCTTCTCCATGGCGGCCCGAAGCTCGGCGAGCTTCTCGAGGTAGCGCTCCTCCGACCACGTCCCGGAGTAGCGGAGCACGGCCAGGCGCCGAGCGGGGACCTCCTTGAACCGGATGTTCGGATCGAGCGGTTCGGGCACAGTGTCCCGGGTGTACTCCGAGGGGATCATGAACTGGATCACCCAGGTGGAAGGCCCGCGATCGGGGCTCTCCTGCTGCGAGACCGGCGCGGTCATGGCGATGCGCGCACCTTCCTGCTGGGCCACGGGCGCGGTCATGGCGATCTTCTTCGCGCCCCGGTTCTTGCCGAAGATGTAGTCGGCCAGCCGGCGGAAGCCGGCATTGCCCGCTTCCTCCCGGGAGCCGGACACGTCGGTCTCGGCGACGAGGTAGGGCGCGTACTCCCGCACCTCGATTCCCTGGAGTTCCTGGACCACGCGGTACGGGGGCTTCTCGATGGCCATGGTGGGCTCGGCGAAGGCGCAGAGGACGAGGAAGGCGGCGGGCGGCGTGAAGCGCTTCATCCTGCATTCATGTAGCGGGAACCGTGCCCGCGCTTGCCCCAGCAGGGCCGCTAGACGAGCGGCCAGATCACGAGGACGGCGAGATCCCAGGCGGCGTGGGTGATGACCGCCGGCCAGAGCGACCGCCCGGCCACCCGCAACAGGCCCCAGATGAATCCACAACCGGCCGCGAGGGCGCCCAGAAGGAGCGATCCGGACGCGACGCTGGCGCCCCCGTAGAGGAGTGCCACGAAGGCTACACGGGCCAGGGTGCGGCCGTTCAGCGGAGAGCGGTCCGGCCCGGCTTCCACGTCGGCTAGGGGCCGGCCTCGCCAGACCACCTCCTCGCAGAAGGAGACCGCGACCACCAGGGCCCCCAGCGCGAGAGGACGGTACCCGGCGGAGTTGAGCACGCCGTAGAGGCCGCGGGTCGCACCGGGCAGCGGGGGAAAGAGCGGGACGAGCAATCGATAGAAGCCGTAGGTGGCCCCGATCATGGCAGCGCCGCCTGCCACTCCGAGTGCCAGGGCACCGGCGCTGGGCCGAAGGAGCCGCCGCGTACCCGGATCGCCCAGGACGAGCCTCGCCGCCGCCAGCGACGCGAGGACGACGAGCGGGGTCCAGCTTCCGGTGAATCCTACCCAAGCGAAGCCCAGCAGCCAGCAGGCGACGGCGATGGGCAGATCCAGGCGAGGTGACATGCGCAGGTCGACTGTAGCAAGGTGTGAGGTGCCATGCCGGAACGGGTCCTTCTCACAGGCGCCACGGGCTTCATCGGCCAGCACCTGCACGCCCCGCTCGTGCAGGCCGGCCATTCCGTCCGGTGCCTCGCGCGGAGGCCCGAGGAGGCAAGATCCCGTTGGCCCGACCGCGACTGGGTCGGCGGCGACGTCGGCGATCCAAGGTCCCTGGTGCGCGCGATGGACGGCTGCGGGACCGCGTATTACCTCGTCCACGGCATGGCCTCGGCGAGGCCGGGCTGGGCCGACGACGAGCTGCGCTGGGCGGAAGACTTCGCCAACGCAGCCGGCGAGGCCGGCGTCCGGCGGGTGGTCTACCTCGGCGGCGTGGCACCTCGCGGCGAGCCCTCCGAGCACCTGCGTTCGCGGCTCGATACTGGCGAGGTTCTCCGCGCCGGCCCGGTGCCGTGCCTGGAACTGCGTGCCGGGATGATCATCGGGGCCGGCAGCGCGTCCTGGACCATCGTGCGCGACCTCGCGGCACGGCTGCCCGCCATGGTCCTGCCGGCGTGGCTCGCCTATCGAAGCGAACCAGTGGCAGTCGACGACGTCGTGGCCGCGCTGGTCGCGGGGATGCGGATCGACCTTTCCGGGAGCACCTGGTGGGACATCCCGGGCCCTCAACCCCTCTCCGGAAAGGAGATCCTCCTGCGGGTCGCCGCGGTGATGGGGCGAAGGCCCATCCTCCTGGAGGTGCCGCTCGTCACCCCTCGCCTTTCGTCCCACTGGATCCGGCTGGTGACGCGCGCCGACTACAAGCTCGCCCGGGAACTCGTCGAGGGGTTGACGAGCGACCTGCTGGCGACCCGACCGGGCTACTGGACCGCTGCGGGCCTTCCGCCGCCCATGGCGCTCGAGGAGGCGGCCCGCAGAGCGCTGGCCGCGGAAGCCGGGACGATGCCGTTCCGCGGACGGATCGCCGAGACCATCGCCGGACTTCTCACCCCATCCGCCCGATCGGGCCCTCCCGCACGAGGATGATCGGATCCTTCGCCTGTGCGACGAGATCAGGTGAGCACGCTCTCCGGGACCTGGTTCGCCAAGGCCCCTTGCGATCGGGAGGCGGTGGGCGCAGGCTCCGGCTGGAGGCAAACATGGCGACCAGGGCAGAGGTGTTCCGCAGCGAGGTCGAGCGGTCGGGGCCCAATCGCCCCAAGAAGGTTCGTCGGGCCCCGCGCAACACGCCTGTCGACACGGCGAAGCCCGGGGTGAGCGCGACCGACCGAAAGGGGCCCTCGCCGCACCACAAGTCGAAGAGCGCCGGTCGGAAGGCCGCCTACGTCCTGGAGGACTCGGCGACGGCCCCTGCGAGGCGGTCTACCCGCAAGGCATCGAACCGCCAGCGGACCGACGTCAAGATGACCAAGAAGCGCAGGGTCGCCTTTTCCCGGCCCTCCGTACCGCAGGCGAAGCGCGGGCGGTGAACCGCTCGTGGGGCGCGCCCATCCCCACCCGGATTCCACGGGTCGACCCGCGGGGAGAGCGGCCTTGAGGCACCCGGCCGGTCCGAGGAGCACGGCCACGGCTGCGGACGAGAGCGGGCGGCATCTCGAAGGTTCGCGTTCGCTACCCGTCATCGGCCGCGTTCACTTCTGCAGGTGCGCGCGCACCAGCGGAAGGCTGCGCGGATGCGCGTCGCGGACGAAATCCGATGAACTGCTCGCGGATCGCGCAGCGCAGGTCCCAGGACTTCGAGGAATCCGCGGAGGTCGCGAGCACGCGCAGCTGCATCGACCGCTCGTTGGCATCGGTGACCTGCAGGTTCCAGTAGCGCCCGTCCCAGAGAGGATTGCCCTCGATGATGCGCTTCAGCGCCGCACGACCCTCCTCGACCGGAAACGAGTAGTCGACCCAGACGAGGACCGAGCCGAGGATCTGTGCGGACTTTCGCGTCCAGTTCTGGAAGGGCTTCTCGATGAAGTAGCTGAGCGGAACGACGAGACGCCGATCGTCCCAGATGTGCACGACGACGAAGGTCAGCGTGATCTCCTCGATGTGGCCCCACTCGCCCTCGACGATCACGACGTCGTCCAGGCGTATCGGCTGGGCCAACGCGATCTGGAATCCCGCGAACAGGTTTCCGAGCGTCCGCTGGGCGGCAAGGCCCGCCACGATGCCGACGATGCCCGCGGAGGCGAGCAGGCTCGTGCCGATGTGGCGAACCGAAGCCGAACAGCATCAAGACCGAGGCGGCGGCGAACACGCCGATCACGACGCGGATCACGCGGCCGATCACGCGGACCTGCGTGTAGACCTTGCGCGCCTCGAGGTTGTCCGACGCCTTGATGTCGAAGCGCCCGAGCATGGCGTCCTCGAACACGCCGACCGCCTGGAACAGGATCACGGCGAGCGCACCGATCAGCAGGATGCTCGTCGCGGTCGTGACGGGCCCCGTGTAGCGGTCGGGCAGGTCCAGGATCGGCAGCGCGAAGATCACGCCCACGACCGGAACCACGACGCGCAGGATCTTGCCGAGCAGTGCCGCGGCCATATCGTCCAGGTGGCTCTCGGTCTTCGCGGCCCACGCGGCCAGCCGCTCGTCGAGCACGCGGGTGAGCCTGTAGACGCCCCAGGTGAGCGCGCCCAGCACGCCGAGTTCGAGCAGCGTGCCGGCGAGCGCGTAGAGATCACGGAACGACTCGCCGAGGCGCAACCCCGGGAGCAGGGGCATGAGCGCGACGTAGAGGCCGCAGGTCCAGATCAACAAGTACAGCGGCCTGCCGATCGCCGCGAGGATCCGGTGGCGCAATGATGGCGGCTCCGGGCCCCGGCGGTGCAGCAGCACCGCGGCGACGCCGGTCGCAGCGAGCGCGCCAAGCACGAACGCGAGCACCACGCCGAGATCGGCCCACGTGACGGCGCCGAACGCGATGCGGCGCGAGCCGGCGCCGAACAGCGCCTCGACCCAGCCGTGCACGAGGGAGGTCAACGCCGCGAGCGCGCCGTTGATTTGATCCGCCTCGCTTGATGTCGGCACTTCGATCATCGCCCGGTTCCCACCTTGGCCGTCATCCTCTGTGGTCGCTGCTGGCCCGTACTCAAACGTAAGGGGGATGCCAGGGCGAGGCAACCAGGCGAGCACTCTCCGTCGAGTCGACGAAGCCGCTCGATCGCTACCGAGGTCACACGGCCGCGCGCGGCAGGCCGTCAGAGGACGTCGAGCGCCCGACGCGCGACCTCGCCGCCCCACTCCTGCAGGAAGTGGCCCCCCTCCGCCACCTCGTAGGGCTGCGGGCAGCCGCGCACCTGGCGGGCGAGGTACCGCATCGCCGGCGGGCCCAGCACCGGGTCCTTCATGCCCACGGCCAGGAAGGTCTTGCCGGTCCACTGGGTGCGGAACCAGTCGCGGGCGCGGCGCGAGAGCGCGGCTCCCTCTGCGTCGGGGCTGTCCGGCACCAGGTTGGGGAAGCGCCGCACGCCGCCCTTGTAGGTCGCGTCCGGGTACGGCGCATCGTAGGCCGCGGCCTCCTCCGCGGTCAGGTGCGGACAGGTTCGCCGCAGCAGCTTGCCCACGGCCATGTCCGGGTTCTTGTTGTTCCAGTCGCGCCAGTCGAGGAACCCCTGCCCGAGCGGCAGGTCGCCGGTCGCGAATGCGGTGTTCATCACCAGGAGGCCGGCGTAGCGGTGCGGCGCCTCCATCGGCAGGGTCAGCCCGAGCAGGCCACCCCAGTCCTGCACCACCAGCACGACCCCGGTGAGGCCGAGGCGCTCGACGAACTGCCGCAGCATCTCCCGGTGGAAGAGGAAGGTGTAGCGGGAGTCGTCGGCGGGCTTGTCGCTCCTTCCGAAGCCGAGCAGGTCGGGCGCGACCACGCGGTGCCCGGCGCCGGCGAACACCGGGAGCATGCGCCGGTAGAGGTAGCTCCAGGTGGGCTGCCCGTGGAGGCAGAGGAACACCTTCTGGCCGTCGCGGGGGCCTTCGTCCAGGTAGTGGATGCGCAGCCCCTGGTAGCCGTCCAGATCGTCGAGGTAGTGCGGCGCGAAGCCGTAGTCCGGGAGACCGGCGAAGCGCTCGTCGGGGGTGCGCAGTGCTCGGGTCATGGGCGTCCTCTCGTCGCTCGGGGTGCATGGACGCTACCACCGGCGGGTCGTTTCCCCAGTCATTTCGATGAAGTGAAACGACCTGCAGATGGACCGGATCATCACGCCTCGTCACAAAACGCATGGCGCCGTTCGGAACCGCTCCTAGCAATGGGTACTGGGGGTACATCCATGACGGTCGTTCGATCCACCTTCTTGCCAGCCAGTTGCCTCGCCGTGATCGTGGTGGCCTCCGTCGCCCTGCGGGCCCGTGCGGCCGATGCGCCTGTCCCGGCGGCGAGTGCCGCTCCGCCGGGCCATCGATGGGCGCCCGAGGCACAGGTGCTGGAGCCCAGGGCGGTGGAGATCCTGAAGGCGGCGAGCACGCGGCTCGCCGCTGCCCGTACGCTCTCCTTCACGGCCGTGATCGCAGACGAGGCCCCGAGCAGGCTCGGCCCCCCCCTGCTCTACGCATCCCGCGCCGACGTCGCCCTCCAGCGCCCGGACCGGATGCGGATCGTGTCGAGCGGCGCCGGCCCGCGATCCGAGATCTTCGTCAACGGCACGGAGCTGACGGCATGGTCTCCCGCCGAGGGGCTGATCGCCCGCGCCCAGGTCCCCCCGAGCATCGACGGGGCGCTCGAGGCCGCCCACCGGATCGCCCACGTCTACTTCCCCTTCGCGGACATCGTGGTGGCCGATCCCTTCGGCGACCTCGCCCCCGACCTCCGCCTCGCCTTCTACATCGGCCGGACGGGTGCGGTGGGAGGCGTCGAGACCGACATGATCGCGTACGCCACGGATGAGGTCTTCATCCAGGCGTGGATCGGCGTGGAGGACCGGTTGCCTCGCCGTTTCCGCGCCATCTACCTGATGGATGGCGGCAACCTCCGCCACGAGATGGAGCTCTCGGGATGGAAGATCGACCCGAAGCTCCCCGCCTCGACGTTCACCCTCCCCCCCGAAGCTCGGAAGGCGAAGGCCATCCCGTTCGAGCGACCGGAGAAGCAGCCATGACGAACTCCCTGCGACGCGCCCTGCTCCTCATCGCCGCCATTTCCTCGCCCGGGGTGGCCTCCGCCTACGCCCACGCCAACCGCTACGGAGGGACGACCTCGCACAGCGCGGGTTCGACCACCGCAACCGGCGCCTACGGAAGCAGCGCCACCCACACGGCCGGCCAGGGGACGACGGCCTCCGGTGCCTACGGAGGGTCGATGTCTCACGCCCAGGGATCCGGGCAGACCACGGCGACGAACGCATACGGCGGCAGCGCAACCCACACCTACGGTCAGGGCACGTCGGTGAGCAGCCCCTACTACCACACGACCGCCACCGCCTATCACGCGCCCTATCCCTACCCGCGTCCTCCACCACCGCCGGTCTACTACCATCCGCCCGCGACGGTCGCCTACTACCCCGCCTCCGGCTGCTACAACTGCGCCACTGCCGGTGCCGTGGCAGCTGGCGTCATCGTGGGCGCCGCCGTCGCCACGTCGGCCGCCAAGGCCAGCACGGCAGCAGCGACCACGAACGCGTACAACGCCGGCGTGGCAGCAGGCGCGTCGAGCACCGCCGCCGCGACGTCCACGGCGTATTCCTCCGGCTATGCGGCTGGTGCGGCCACGGCAGCCCCCGCCGTTTCGCAGCCGGTCTATTCGCAGCCGGGCGCCGGCCAGGCGGCCTACGTCATGGGCGCGTCGTACGCGACGCTGCCCCCGGGCTGCATCACGCCCATGGTCGGCGGGGTCACATACTACGAGTGCGGGTACACCTGGTTCAAACCCGCCTACGGCGCGAACGGCGTCCACTACACCGTCGTCCCGCCCCAGCAGCCCTGAGGACGATCCCGGGCGGCCTGCGCCGCCCGGGATCGCCGGAGCCTCACATCATCTTGCGGTAGCCGGTGTTGACGACGTCGACCTCGATGTTCTTCGACGGGATCTCGAGCTCGGTCCGGGCGGTGTAGGTCGCGCCGTCGACCAGCGTTCCCATCTGGGAAGCCATGGTCACGGGAGTGGACGGATCCCCCATGTACGTCGTGACAGCGATCCCGAGGAGCCGGTTGGTCTGGAGATCCACCGTGATGCTGAACACGTCGCCCGGAAGCTTGTAGTTCTTGAAGTTGAGCCGGACGACCTTCCCGGGCTGGAGCATGTCGATGGTGACGTTGCCCGTCTTGACGGCCTGGTCGAGCAGGGCGGGGATCGGGGGTACGTAGCTCTTCACCAGGGCGGTGGCCTGCTTCATCGTGTCGGTCATCTCCTCGATCTTCGACTCCTGGATCGCGCCCCGCAGCCCGAACTTCTTCTTCGGAGGCGCCGACGACGCGATGGGGATCTTCTGGAGCGAACCGTCGGCCCCGTAGTAGCAGCTCTCCTCCTTGTAGGACTTCTGTTCCCCGTTCACGAGCACCGTGGTGGTCTCCACCCACTGGTACGTGCGCAGGTCCTGCTGGCTGGCGATCATCGAGTTCTTCAGCGCAGCCACGCGCTCCTGCACCCCGCCACCCCCCTGGGCCTCGCAGGGCAACGCCATGAGGGTTCCCGAAAGCACCGCCGCAACGACGACCATCTTCTTCATGTTTTTCCTCCCGAGGAGACTCTCCACGCGAACCCCTGAACGGGAATCCGGACGCCGCACGGCGCAGGCGCCTTATGTGGCGCAGGCATCGAGCACTTCAATGCGTTTTGTGCACGGCTGCGACGATCCCGAACGACCGCTTACGCCTTCGGGACGGTTGCAGGCCCGTCATGGCCGTGGAGTGCCGCCGCCCTACTCGCTCGCCCTGTTGTTCCGCTGCGCCGCCTCGAGCTTCTTCACGTCCTCGGGGGAGAGCTTCGGCCGGTCGATGGTGAGCGTGACCTTTCCGAGCTTGCCGGTGAACGCGAACGGCACCTGGTAGTCGCGGTCGTCCACGGGCGTGCCGGTGTCGGAGCCCACGTCGAGGTTCTCGTCCCACTGGAGGATCAGCGGAATGGTCTTCTCCATCTTCTTCGTGGCGACCACCTTGCCATCCACCTTGAGGACGCCCGTGCCCGACCGGCCGATGCCGCTCATGCTGTCGAAGGCCAGCGTGCCCATGCCGAGCCCGTCATAGCTGAAGTCGAATTCGAGCACGTGCTTGCCGGGAGCGAGCGGCTCCGTCCCCTCCCACTTGATCCGCTCGAGGTCGAGCAGGTTCCAGGTGAAGACCGGCGTGCCCTTGAGGAGGTAGAAGCCGTACCCGCCGAAGCGGCCACCCTGCGTGATGAGCACGCCCTCCCCGCCGCCCTGCGGGACCTCGATCTCGGCCTTGAAGGCGTACGACGCGTTGAGCACGCTCGGTGCGTCGCCGTTGGGCGTGCCGGTGAGGGGCCGGGTCCAGGTGAATACGTTGCGCCCGGCGGTGAGGCTCGGGCGCGGCGTGATGAGGCGGGTCGCCACCGTCGAGTCGAGCGGCATCACGTTGTACTTCTTCGCCTCCCGCCAGAAGATCTCCTCCAGCTCCTTCACCTTCTTCGGATTCCTGGCGGCCAGGTCCTCCGACTGGGTCCAGTCCTTGCGAAGGTCATACAGCTCCCACGGGTACTTGTCGGGCGTGGCCCCGACGCCGCCGAGCACGTCCCAGGGTGAACGCATCACCTTCGTGCTGGCGATCCAGCCCTCGTGGTAGATGGCGTGGTCGCCCATCATCTCGAAGTACTGGGTCTTGTGGGTCGACGGCGCCGCCGCGTTCTTCGCGTCGAAGGTGTAGGCCATGCTGACGCCCTCGATCGGGCTCTGCTTGATGCCGTCCACGACCTCGGGCGGCCGGATCTTCGCCGCCTCCAGGATCGTGGGCACCACGTCGATGACGTGGTGGAACTGGTTGCGGATGCCGCCCCGCTCCTTGATCACGGCCGGCCAGGAGATGGCAACCCCCTGTCGGATCCCACCGAAGTGGGAGGCGATCTGCTTGGTCCAGGAGAAGGGCGTGCTGAACGCCCAGGTCCACGGGACGGCCATGTGGTTGTAGGTCTTGTCCGAGCCCCAGGCGTCGTAGAAGTACTTGAGCTGGGCCTCCACCGGGACGACGACGCCGTTGAACATGGCGACCTCGTTGGGCGTGCCCACGAGCGTGCCCTCGGCCGACGAGCCGTTGTCGCCGGAGATGTAGATGATGAGGGTGTTGTCGAGCTTCCCCATGTCCTCGACCGCCTGGATGACCCGGCCGATCTCGTGGTCGGTGTACATCAGATACGCGGCGTACACGTCCACCTGGCGGAGGAACATCTTCTTCTCGTCGGCGTTGAGCTGCTCCCACTCCTTCAACAGATCCTTCGGCCAGGGCGTCAGCTTCGCGTCCTGCGGGATGACGCCCAGCTTCTTCTGGTTCGCGAAGATCTGGTTGCGCAGCTCGTTCCAGCCCTTGTCGAAGAGCTTCAGCTCGGTGGCCTTCTTGATCCACTCCGGCGTGGGGTGGTGCGGCGCGTGGGTGCCGCCCGGCGCGTAGTAGACGAGGAAGGGCTGATCCGGCGTGAGGGTGTTCACCTTGTTCACGTACTCGATGGCCTCGTCGGCCATCGCGGTCGTCAGGTTGAACCCCGGGTTGCCCTGGAACGGGTAGATGTACGTGGTGTTCCGGGCCAGGTTGGCGGGTTGCCACTGGTTCGTGTCGCCGCCCATGAAGCCGTAGAAGTACTCGAAGCCCATTCCGGTGGGCCACTGGTCGAAGGGGCCGATGGCGGAGGCCTGGAAGGCCGGCGTGTTGTGGTTCTTCCCGAACCAGGACGTGCGGTACCCGTTGTCCCTCAGGATCGTCCCGAGGGTCGCCTTGTCCTTGGTGATGAAGCTGTCGTAGCCGGGGAAGCCGGTGGCCTGCTCGGAGATGACGCCGAACCCCGCCGAGTGGTGGTTGCGGCCCGTGATGAGCGCGGCGCGCGTCGGCGAGCAGAGGGCTGTCGAGTGGAAGTTCGTGTACCTCAGGCCGGCGGCGGCGACCCGGTCGAGCGCCGGTGTGGGGATGACGCCTCCGAAGGTGGACGGGGCGCCGTAGCCCACGTCGTCGGTGATGATGAGCAGCACGTTCGGCGCGCCCTTCGGCGGCACCACCCGCGCCGGCCAGAAGGGCTTCGAGCCCTTCGTCGTCCGCTCGATCTTCCCGCCGAACTTCTGCGGCGGCGGCGGCAGTTGCCTGCCGTCGATCGCGATGGTCGCCGAGGGCGAGCCCGGAACGCCGGTGGTTCCCTGGGCACGGGGAGCGGGCCCTGGGGCGAGAAGGAACGTCAGCGCGGACAGGACTCCGCCCATCCTCCCGAAGGTCGCTGCTGGCAGTGTCGGACGCATCGTCATGTACCCCTCCCACTCGATGTGAAGCCGCGACTCCGGCGACGCAGTGGCCTTATCGAGCCGGTGCCCGATCGTTCAATGTGTTTTGTGCATCGCGCCGAAACATGGAAGGGAATACTTACGCCCCTCATGGGGCCTGGGCGGTACGTGAACGCCTCGACCGTCCGTGTTAGGCAAGGCGCGGTGCCCTCCACCGCGACCCGCTCCCCAGCCGCGACCATTCCCGCGGGCGCATGGGGAAGGGTCGAGCTCGACGACTTCGACGCGGTCGCCGGCGTCAACACGGTATTCACCGAGCGTTACACGCAGGTCGGACGGGGCCGGGCGGCGGTCCGCGCGGCGGTGGCCACGACCCCCCGGATGCAGATCGTGTCCGTGTTCCGGTCGCCCGGGGTTCGGATCCAGGGGGCTTCGATCGCGGCGACGAGCGTTCTCGCCATCCCCATCGAGAGCCCCGCGCTCCACATCCAGGGTGTGCCGTGTGCTCCCGGCGCGCTCACGTACCTCCCGCCCGCCCGCGCGTACGAGATCATGAGCGCCTCGCCCCACCGGATGCTCGTCGTCGCGGTGGACCCTGCCCGTCTCGACGCAGTGGCCCGTGCACGCTGGGGCGTCCCCATGCCGACGAGCTGGTCGGGGCCCTGCTTCCGTGCGAAGGATCCCGCGGCCCTGATGCGGGCCGCCCGGACCTGGGGTCGATGGCTCGTCGCCGGGATGCATGACCCGGGGATGCTCCTGGACCCGCAGGCGTCCGAGCGGATGGAGGAGGAGGTGCTCGGTGCCTACCTGGACGCGGTCCATCCCGAGCCGGGGCATCGGCCCGTGACGCCGCGGAGGGAACTGGCACGACGCGCCGAGGCCTTCATCCGCGCGTCCCTGGGAGAGCCCACCCGGATCGACGACATCTGCTCCGCGGTCAACGCTTCCACCCGCTCGCTGCACAATGCCTTCAAGCAGGTCTACGGGATCCCGCCGAAGACCTACCAGAAGGCGCTCCGTCTCGCGATGGTGCGGCAGGAGCTGCTGGTGGGGCGCCCGGGAACGACGGTCTCGGCGACTGCGGTGAAGTGGGGCTTCTTCCAGTTCGGCTACTTCGCCATGGACTACCGCCGCATGTTCGGCGAGGGCCCACGGGAGACGCTGCGCCGGGGGAGCGCGGGACGGCGAACCCGGCCGGGCGTGGTCCCCGACACCCTGGTCCGGTAGCCCCCGGGACCGGCGACGTCAGGAGGTGTCAGGCCTGATCCCCCGCCGAGGACGGCTGTCGTCCCTTGAATACCCGGAACAGCAACCAGAGGGCAGGGACGAGGAAGACCGCTCCGGTGGCGACAGCCCAGAGCAGCAGGACGAGCGTGACCCGAGGGGCGGCCGCGGAGGCGATGGTGAAGTCGGGCACGAGGAGCCACGGATACTGGGAGGCTGCCCAGCCCACCACGATGAGCGCCACCTGGCCCGCTGCGGCCGTGCGGGCGAGGCGGAATCGCCGAGTGAACAGCGCCGCGAACGCTCCGATCGCCGCGACCGCCGTGGCTCCCTGGAGTGGCGCCGAGAACCACCGGCGCGTCAACCCGGTGAAGACGAGCGGCGCCTCCGCGGCCGACGTGGCCCCGGTCGCCGCCGCCAGGGCGAACACGATGACGCCTGCCCAGAGCGCCCGCCTCCGGAAGTCCTCCTGGATCTCGCCCTCGGTCTCGACGGTGAGGTACACCGCCGCCAGGAACGTGAAGAGCGCGACCGCGAAGCCACCTGTGGCGAACGGGAACGGCGACACCCAGGACCACCAGCCCCTCTCTGCCGGCGTGGCGTCGCCGCGGGCCAGCGACCCGACCACGACGCCGAGCATGAAGGGCGCGAGCACGCTCGCCGCGGAGAATACGCGCCCCCATCGTCGCTGCACCGTGTCGGTGTGCACGTCGTAGGCGCGGAAGACGAAGGCGGCGCCCCGGATCACGATCCCGACGACGAGGAGCAGGATGGGGACGAAGAGCCAGGTGGAGATGGCGGCGAAGGCCTCCGGGAAGGCCACGAAGAGCAGGACCAGGACGAGTATCAGCCAGACGTGGTTCGCCTCCCAGATCGGGGCGATGGCCCGCTCGATGGCGGCGCGCTGCTCCTTCGCTCGCGGCCCGCGGGCCACGATGTCGAGGATCCCGCCACCGAAGTCGGCGCCGCCGGTCAGGCCGTAGATCACCAGCGCGACCACGATCACCCCGGCGACCAGGTCGGCCGGCGTCATCGCACCGCTCCGGACTCCGGCGTGCGGGGCGCATGGGCGATCTGGCGGCGGAGGAGCGTCGCGGTCACCGCGCCGAGGAAGAGGTAGAGCGCCATGAATCCCCAGAAGGGGATCGCGAGGTCGGGGACCGAGGTGACGGACTCTGCCGTGCGCATGACTCCCCAGACCGTGAACGGCTGCCTGCCCCACTCGGTCACCATCCACCCCGCCTCGAGGGCGCCGAAGCCGGCGGGGCCGGCCAGCACGACGGCCCAGAGGAACCAGCCTGCGTCCGGCAGCCGTCGATGGCGCAACAGGAGGGCCGCTCCCAGGAGCGCGACCAGTGCCATCGCCGTCCCGAGCCCGACCATGACCTGGAAGGCGAGGTGGACGAGCAACGGATTGGGCCACACCGATCGCGGCCACTCGAGGAGGCCTCGCACCTCCGCGTCCGGATCGTGGAACGCGAGGAGCGACAGGCCCCGGGGGATCGGGATGGCGAAGCGCGTGACCGCGGCATCCACATCGGGGATGCCTCCGAGGAGCAAGGGCGCACCGCGTTCCGTCCGGAAATGCCCTTCCATGGCGGCGAGCTTCACCGGCTGGTTCCGGGCGGCGTTTCGCGCGGAGAAGTCCCCCGAGATCGGTTGCAGCACTGCGGCTGCACCCGCAGTTGCGAGGGCGATTCCGAGCGCCGCCCGGTGGAACGCGCTTCCACGGTCTCTCAGCAGGGCAAAGGCGTGGATCCCGGCGACCGCGAAGCCCGTGGCCGCGTAGCTGGACAGGAGGACGTGGACCACTTGCGACCCCCAGCCGTCCGGGAACATCGCCTGGATGGGATTCACGTTCGTGGCCTTCCCGAGCACGAGGTCGAAACCTGCCGGATGGTTCATCCAGGCGTTCGCGAGCGTGATGAAGAAGGCGCTCGTCGCCCCGGCCACCGCCACGACCACGCCGGCCGCAAGGTGCATCCGGGGCGAGACCTTGCCCCACCCGTAGAGGTAGATCCCGAGAAAGATGGCCTCGGCGAAGAACGCGAAGCCCTCCAGCGAGAACGGCATCCCGATGATCGGGCCCGCGAAGCGCATGAACCCGGGCCAGAGCAGCCCCAGCTCGAAGGAGATGACGGTCCCGGACACGGCACCGACCGCGAAGAGGATCGCTGCGCCCTTGGCCCAGCGGCGGGTCAGCTCCAGGTACTCGGGGCGACCGGTCCGGAGGTGGCGCCACTCGGCGATGACCATGAAGAGCGGCAGCGCCACGCCCACTGCCGCGAAGACGATGTGGAAGGCGAGGGAAGTCCCCATGAGCCAGCGGGCGTACTGGAGATTGCTCACGGGGACTCCCTGGGCGCGGTGTGCCCGTCGGGCGCCACCCGCTCGTCCACCTGGAAGAGGTGAACCGCTTCGGCGTTGGGAAGGATCTCCTCGGTCACGGCCTGTTCTCCATCGGATCATATGCGCCAGGGGTCACCTGGCGCTCGCCCGTCGGTCCTTGCCGTTCCCCACCCACGCCGGAGACCCCCATGATTCCTGGAAGGTTCCTGGCAACCCAACCACGACGGGTTATTGGCTCCAGGGCCTGCCGATGCGAGCGACGCGAGGGCCCTGGGAGGAAGCCATGGCAGGGAGCAGCGGCGACGCGCCTGGCTGGCCCGGGATCCCGGCCCGGTGGACGTCCAGCGCGAAGAGTGGCGTGGGAGCGAGCCGGAATGCCGCAAGCCGGGTCTGGTTCACGATCGGCTATGGCATCCTGAACGAGATCTACTACCCCGACGTGGACACGGCGTGCACCCGCGACGTCGGCCTGATCGTGACCGATGGGCACGGATTCCTTTCCGAGGAGAAGCGTCACGCGCGGCACGAGATCCGTTGCCCGCAGGAGGGGGTCCCGGCCTTTCGTCTGATCAACACCTGTTCCCGGGGAAGGTACCGGATCGAGAAGGAGATCATCGCGGACCCGTCGCGGCCTGCGGTGCTGCAGCGGATTCGATTCACGCCTCTCGAGGGCACGATCGACGACCATCATCTCCACGTCCTCGCGGCCCCGCATCTCGGAAACCGTGGGGCGGGGAACACCGCCTGGGTCGGCGACGTGAAGGGCGTTCCCATGCTCCTCGCGCGTCGGCATGGCTACGCCATGGCACTGGCATGCTCTTCCCCGTGGCTTGCCCGGTCGGTCGGATTCGTGGGTTCCTCGGATGGCTGGAAGGACCTCGTGCTCCACAACCGGATGGAGTGGCTCCATCCGCGCGCGGAGAATGGAAATGTGGCCCTCTGCGGCGAGGTGGACATCCGCGGCTGCGGAGGAGCCTTCGTCCTCAGCATCGGATTCGGAGCCAGCCCAGCCGAGGCCGGACACCACGCCCTCGCCAGCCTCCAGGGCGGGTTCGACGAGGCGCTTTCCGCCTACGTCCAGGAGTGGCTCGCGTGGCAGGAGTCGCTCCTCGATCTCGAGCCGCATGAGGCGGGCAGGCACAACATCTACCGCGTCAGCACGGCGGTCCTCGGTACGCACGAGGCTCGCGATTTCCCGGGCGGCGCCATCGCCAGCCTTTCCATCCCCTGGGGTTTCTCCAGGGGAGACGAGGACCTCGGTGGCTACCACCTGGTCTGGCCCAGGGATCTCGTGGAGACGGCCGGGGGACTCCTGGCCGCGGGGGCTCGACGCGATGCCTGCCGGGTGCTGGCATATCTGAGGGCCACGCAGGAGGCGGACGGCCACTGGCCGCAGAACATGTGGCTCGACGGCACTCCGTACTGGGGCGGAGTCCAGATGGACGAGACGGCATTTCCCATCCTGCTCGTCGACCTGGCGAGGCGCGAAGGGGCGCTGGGCGCGGGCGACGTTGCGCAGCTCTGGCCCATGGTCCGTCGCGCCGCCGGCTACCTGGTGCGCAACGGCCCGGTGACGCAGCAGGACCGGTGGGAAGAGGACCCCGGCTACTCTCCCTTCACGCTGGCCGTCGAGATAGCCGGCCTTCTCGCTGCCGCAGATCTCGCCGAGCTGAACCAGGAACGCCCGATCGCGACCTACCTCCGCGAGACCGCCGACTGCTGGAATTCCAGCATCGAGCGATGGATCTACGTCTCGGACACCGAGTTCGCGCGACAGGCTGGAGTGGAGGGCCACTACGTTCGCGTGACGCCGGACGACATGGAGAGCGCCGACGCTGCGAGGCACGCGCGAGTCTCGGTGAGGAACAGGGCCCCCGGATGCGGCACGACACTGGCTGCGCAGATGGTGAGCCCCGACGCCCTGGCCCTGGTCCGCTTCGGGCTGCGCGCCGCCGATGACGTGCGCATCCTGAATACCGTGAAGGTCATCGATGCCCATCTCCGGGTCGACACCCCCGCGGGACCGGTCTGGCGCCGATACAACGGCGATGGCTACGGAGAGCACGCGGATGGCTCCCCGTTCGACGGCTCGGGCGTCGGTCGCCCCTGGCCACTCCTGACCGGCGAACGGGCGCACTACGAGCTCGCGGCGGGGCGACGCGACGAAGCCCTCCGGCTCGGTCGGGCGCTCGGAGCATTCGCCAACGAGGGCGGCCTCCTGCCCGAGCAAGTCTGGGATGCACCCGATCTGCCGGAGAAGCAGCTCTTCTTCGGGCGGCCAGCCGGCTCGGCCATGCCGCTCGCCTGGGCTCATGCCGAGTACATCAAGCTCCTGCGATCGCTCCGGGACGGTCGAGTCTTCGACACGCCCCCCCAGACCGTGGAGCGCTACGTGAACGGAAGACGGGGGTCAGCGATTCACCCGTGGAGGTTCAATCACAAGTGCCGCACCCTCCCGGTGGGCCGGATCCTGCGCGTGGAGGTCCTTGCACCGGCGGTCGTCCGATGGACCCCGGATGGCTGGCGCACCGCGCACGACGCGGCCACGCGTGACGTGGGGCTTGGTGTCCACCTCGTGGACCTGCCCACGGAGGCCCTGCCCGCAGGTGCTTCGGTCGACTTCACGTTCCGGTGGACCGAGGTCGACCGGTGGGAGGGCACGGACTTCCGGGTCGCGTTGACCTAGCGGAGCGGAAGCCCCGGATGCGGCGAGGACCTGATCCCCCTATGCTTGCACCCGTGAGCCGAGGCCAGGCGCCTTCGGGTCTTCTCCCGGTTCCCACGACAAACGAAAGGGGCAGCGATGCAGATCGGCATGATCGGTGTCGCCAGGGTTGAGATGGCCGGCGCGCGGAACGAGATCTGGCTCATCCGCCACGGCGAGACCGAATGGAGCCGGAGCGGGCGGCATACCGGGCGCACCGACGTCCCGCTGACGGAGCTTGGCGGGCGCGAGGCGGCTGCGCTCCGACGTCGACTGGGTGACCGATGGTTTTCCCTCGTCCTTTCCAGCCCGCTCACCCGGGCCTGGGAAACCTGTCGGCTTGCCGGGTACGGCGACGTTGCCGTGAAGACCGATGACCTCATGGAATGGGATTACGGAGCGTACGAGGGTCGCACGGCCGCGGAGATCCGGGTGGACGCACCTGGCTGGTCGCTCTGGACCGATGGCGTGCCCGGGGGCGAGACGGCCGAGCAGGTCGCCATCCGTACACGTCGGGTCATCGACGGGGCGGCCCAGGCCACCGGCGACGTCGCGCTCTTCGCGCACGGGCACGTCTTGCGGATCCTGGCGGCCGGCTGGATCGGCCTTGCTCCCCGCGAGGGAAGGGTGCTCGCACTGGGAACGACGGCGATCAGCGTCCTCGGCTGGGAGAACGGGGACCGGGTGATCCGGACGTGGAACCTCCTTCCCGGGGCTTCGTAGCCTGGAACCTCGGTTGTCTGATGGACCATGACCTGCTGGTCTTCAGGTGGCGGGCGACCACGCTGGCTGACCCGTGATATCTTCAAGGGGTCTCGCACCATGGAAGGGGGATCCATGAGGGCCCTTGTGGCGATCATCGTGGCCATCGTCCTCGCCGCCGGTGGGTTTCTCGCCGCCTACGTCCCGGAGCATCGCAAGGTCGTCGACGCCCAGGCGCGGGCGGAGCACCTCGACGCCCGACTCTCCGATGCGCAAGCTCTGCTCAGGATCCACGTCCTTCACGATCAGTTGCTCGACCTCGTGGAGGCCGCATCGGCGGGCTCCGGGCCCGAGGAGGCCCAGGCGCTCTCCAGCCGCTTCTTCGACGACGTGCGCACCATGGCCTTCGCCAGTGGAGACTCCCGGTCGAAGCCCGTGCTGGAGGCGGTCCTCGCGGCGCGGGACCCGCTGACGGCGGCCCTCGCGACCCGCGACCCGGCGGTCGTCGAGCAGCTGGGGAAGATCCGGAAACTGCTCCACCCCCTGCTGGTCGAGGGGGCGGCCGCTCCCGCTCGCTCCGTGCCGAAGGGCGCACCCGCACCGGGCCAGCCTGCGCCTGCGCCTGCACCTGCACCTGGACCTGCACCTGCGGCGACGCCTGCCCCAGGGCCGGGTCCTGCTCCCCGACCGGCCCCCTGAGGCCGGGGACCGTCCGCGGCAGGCTGCCGGAGCCGCGCCCGACCCGGCGCTCCCATGACGCTCTTCGAAATCGCCGCAGTGGTGGTCACCCTCGCTGCGATCCTCAGCTGGGCGAATCACCGCTTCATCCGGCTGCCGACGGCCATCGGCATCATGGCCATCGCGCTCCTGGCGTCCCTCGCGCTCCTCCTGCTCGGAAGGGCCGGGCTGCACCTCGACTGGGAGGCAGAGCGGCTCCTCGCGAGCGTCCATTTCAACGAGACGCTGATGCAGGGGATGCTGTCCTTCCTGCTCTTCGCCGGTGCGCTCCACCTCGATCTCGAGGACCTGGCCCGATCGAAGTGGGTCATCGCCTTCCTTGCAACCTTCGGGGTGCTGATCTCCACCGCGCTCGTGGGGCTCTCCATCTGGTGGCTCTCGGCGGCAGTGGGCCAGCCCATCGGCCTCGTCGCTGCCCTCACCTTCGGCGCGCTCATCTCCCCCACCGATCCCATCGCCGTCCTCGCCATCCTGAAGAGTGCCGGTGTCCCGAGCCGGTTGCAGTCCGTCATCGCCGGCGAGTCGCTGTTCAACGACGGCGTGGCCGTCGTGATCTTCACCGTTCTCCTGGGGATCTGGACCAGCGGGCAGGAGGTGAGCGCCGGGCACGTCGCCGTCCTGTTCCTGCGGGAAGGCGTCGGTGGCGGGCTGCTCGGCCTCGGCCTGGGCTGGGTGACGTACCTTCTGCTCCGATCGGTCGACGAGTACTCGGTCGAGATCCTCCTCACGCTTTCGCTCGTCATGGGGGGCTACGCCCTGGCGAGCGCCCTCCACGTCTCGGGCCCCATTGCCGTCGTCGTGGCGGGTCTCCTCGTCGGCAACCACGGGCGCCGCTTCGCCATGTCGAAGCGGACGCGCGAGCATCTGGACGACTTCTGGGAACTGCTGGACGAGATCCTGAACGCGGTGCTCTTCGTCCTCATCGGCCTGGAGGTCCTGGTGATCGAGTTCCGGGCGAGCTACCTCCTCGCCGCGGCGGTGTCCGTGGTCGTCGTGCTGCTCGCCCGCCTGGCCTCGGTGGCGGTGGCCGCCGCCCTCCCGTTCCTCAAGTTGACCCTCTCCCGGAGCGTCCTCGCCATCCTCACCTGGGGCGGCCTTCGAGGGGGCATCTCCGTGGCGCTTTCCCTCAGCGTGCCTGCCGGAGAGGCGCGTCCCTGGATCGTCGCCACCACCTACGGCGTGGTGGTCTTCTCCATCCTCGTGCAAGGGCTCACGGTCGGCCCGGTGGCGAGGGCGCTCGGTCCCGCCCGGGGCATCACCAGGTAGCAGCCTCAACCCTTGAGACCATCCTGAGGAATCCAATGCTCGACGGTGCCATCGCCTGGGCCAAGGGTGAGCCGGTCCGGGTGGACGGAGCGTCCGCCGGATCGCGTGCCGGCGGACGTCCCGGAGGTCCCGTGGCCTGATCGCCCCGGGGCTAGTGGAGCGCAGCGGCTGGCTTCGACGGCAGGAAGCCGTAGGGACGTGCGTCGAGCCACCGCCACTCCGTCCCCTGCTTGCGAGCAAGGATGACGGTGTGCAGCTTCATGGTGCCGATGCTTCCGTCGGGCATCCGCGCGCCCTGGATCGTGTGGTCCATGTCGAGCAGGGCAAGGTCCCGCCCGAGCATCCGTACGGACTCGATCGCGAACGTGGAGGTGGCCCCCCGGAGGAACTGGTTCACGTCCTCCCCGTAGACCTTCTCCACGCCGGCGCGCCCGATCCCCCTGTTTCCGGCCGGACCGATGAGCGTGCCTTCCGTCTCCCAGAACGACGCGACCTCCTTCACGTCGGCGCGATTGAAGGCAGCGTTGAACCTCTCGACGGTGCTCGCAAGCGAAGGCTCTGCGGTGGTCGTCGGGATCTGCACGGCGGAACCGGACTCCGTGGAAACGGTACCCATGTGCTTCTCCTTTCCAGATCGACTCGCTTCCCTCCCGGGTGCGGTCAAGGCACGAACTACTCCCGGCGCGCTCCGTCTCAAGCCTTTCCGGCAGGGTCGGGGCGCTAATCCGGGGTGTAAGTTCCTTCTCACGGAACGGTACCTGGGCGTCGGGGACGTGGTGCGGCCTACCGGTCGCTGCGCAAGGCCTTCGCGATGGCGTCCGCAAGTGAAAGAGGGCCAGCGGCGACGTCATCGACCTCGAGAGTGATGGCGTCGTCTCCGCTTCCCTCCTCCTGAAGCGAGCCCTCCACCGGAGTGATGATCAGCGTGACGGCCGGGACGAGTGCCCGAGCCCAGCGGGTCACGGCCAGGGCGCGTGCGCGGGACGCCATCGGGGTCCGGAGCAGGAGTCGCCTCTTCGTCGGCGGGACGCGCATGCCTCTACAACCCCTGGACGGCGACTTGCCTTCCCACCCTTCGAGGGATGTCGTCCCTTTTGCGCTCTCGTGAGCGCAGGGCGCTGCCTCATCCGTGGGTGACGCGGCCTCGGACCGAAACGTATGCTTGGCATGGTGCGCACCCTGATTCTCACCGCCCTGCTCGCCAGCCTGCTCACCGCCGCCTGCGGAGGTGCAGCCCCACCTGCCGGGCAAGGCGCACCGGTCGGCACGTGCAACAGCGCCGCGACCCAACTCTTTCCGCCCGGTGCACCGTGGAATCAGGCTGTCGACGGGGCCGCGCTCGACACAGAATCGAGCAACATCATCGCCTACCTGGTGGCCAACCACACCGCCAGCGCTCGGTTCCAGATCACGTTCGACTTCAACCTCCTCTTCGCCGACGGCAACACCCCGCATCGCGTGTTCGCGCCGACCGGCGACTTCTTCAGTCCCGACTGCGACACGGCGCCCGTGCCGGTTCCGTCAATGGGCCGGCTCGAGGGGGAGGGCAACTATGCCTGCGCGTCCGACGGTGACTGCCACCTGACGGTGGTCGACTACTCGACCTGCCGCCTTCACGAGCTGTGGCGCGCGAACCTCGCGGGCGGGACGTCGGGTGGCACGTTCACCAGCGGATGCCAGGCGATCTGGGATCTCTCCGCGGTACCGCCCGCCACCGGCCGGGGCGACTTCTGCACCAGCGCGGACGCCGCAGGGCTTCCCATCGTGCCGCTCATCTTCACGGCGGACGAGGTGGCGAGTGGCACCATCGACCACGCCATCCGCTTCGTTCTCCCCAACTCGCTCATCCGAGCCGACGTCTACGTCCGCCCCGGAACGCACTCGACCGGGGCTACCAGCGGTGGCAACGCTGCGCCGCCCTACTCGGCCCGGCTGCGGCTCAAGGCATCGAAGGACCTCTCCGGTCTGGGCGCGGGGCCGAGGGTCATCGCCCAGGCCCTGAAGAAGTACGGAATGCTCCTGGCCGACGGCGGGAACGTGACGTTCACGGCAGCCACCGACGCACTCACCGCCCACAAGTGGAGCGAGGTCGGTGTCGATTCCGGCAGCCTCAAGGGCCTTTCCTGGAACGATTTCGAGGTGGTCGACCTGGGTGTCCGCATCGACTGGGGCTCAGGAAGCTGCAGCCGCACGCCCATCACCCGGTAGGGACAACGGACCTCGTCCGTCTCCGGGCCCAGCCCCGCGGTCGAACTGGAGCGATGCCGCCGCGCCTCTGCTTCAGGCCGGAGACGAATTTCGCCCCGGCAGCGGCGTCGCCGGTCTTGACCGGCTTCAGCTGGTCACCCGATGCGTGCCGCGATGGCGAGGAAGATCGGGTAGGTCCGGGTCTCTCCCCCGACCTCCTTGCGGACGTCGCAGGGCGTGGAGAAGCGGACCGGGCCAAAACCAGCCGCGAGAATCTTTCCCTCGAGCGCGTGCCGGTCGAATCCGGGGTGACCCTCGAACCCTGGCCCGTGAAACGAGCCGTCCTCCAGGTCGAGATCGGAAATGCAGAGCACACCACCCGGCTCCAGTGTCGAATGGAACGCCTTCAAGATGCCATCCACGTCCGGAACGTGGTGCAGCGCCATCAACGTGCACAGGAGGCCGAACCGGTCGGGAGGTGGTGGATCGCGGGTCAGATCGAGGAGAATCGCATCGGCCTTGCGGCCTGCCGTCTTGGCGATCTTCTCCTCGACCACCGCCAGCATGCCCTTCGACACGTCGGCGAAGGTGATGCGGGCTGCAAGGGGAAGCAGCTGGAACCCGAGGAGGCCCGTCCCCGCGCCGTAGTCGAGGACCGATCTCCTCGCGAGATCTGGAACGTCCCGGGCGATTGCCTCTGCGACACGCCTGGCCCTGTCGACCTTGGCAGGGTCGGCGTCCCACGTGCCCGCCCTGGCGTCGAAGTCGTCCGTCCCGGTCATGGTTCCCGGTAGCCCATCACCACGAGCAGGCAGGGCCCGCCCGCGATGACGTCCATCCCCAGGGCCTGCGCGGCCCGGATCGCCTCGTCGCTCTCCGCGCCAGGCTGCATCCAGACGTGCTTCACTCCGGCTGCATGGGCCTCGCGCACCACCTTCTCCGTGGCCGCCGGTGGCGTGATGACCGAGATGGCCCGAACGGGCTCCGGTAGGGCCCCGAGTGACGGGTACGCCCGCAGTCCCTCCACGTCGGGAGCCTTCGGATTGACCGGGTACACCTTCCGGCCGTGCTGCTGGTAGCAGCGCAGGACCTTGTTGCCGTACTTGGAGCGGTCGGTGCTCGCGCCGACGACAGCGAAGGAGCTGGAGGCGAGGAAAGCCTCGATGCGCTGGGCCTCGGAGCGGGGTTCGGCGATGGACATGGGGATCCCTCCGGATCGAGTCGAGGTCCGGGACTACTTCGCCGGCACCTTGCAACTGTCTACTCCAGGGAGGCTGCAGACCGGGCAATATCCCGTCAGCCCGCTCAGGAGCGGGGCGAGGCCCAGGTAGCCCCAGGGCGTGTGCGGTCCCGCGATCGTCAGGGACAGCACGCCAAGTCCAATCACCACCCGGACCACGCGGCTGGCGGTTCCATCGATTGTCATCGTCGTAGGCTCCTTGGCAGTGAGAGCCTGGGAACTCCTGGAGGGTTCCCGGAATCTTCCGGTCCTTCGAACATCTCGCCTTTCTTCTCCCACGGGCGGGTGGATGTGTTCGAGAACCGTTTCCGGTGGCCACGCTCCCACACAGATGAGCGCCCCCCAGCCAGCCACGGCCGCCCCTGTCCCTTACGGTTGCCTCCACTGCAGCACCGCGGGGAGCTTCAAGGGCGACGTATCGAAGATGCCTCGCACCTGCCCCACGCGGACGCACGCAGAGGTGGCGGGGGACACGTCCGGCTACCTCGGCGACGAGCGCCAGGCGCTCATGAGGGCAGCCGACGCGACCCCGTTCAAGGCGGACGGCACCCTCCGGAACCGCGTGGAGGAACTGGCTCATTACGCCATTGGCCGCGGGATGAAGCGAGTCGGCGTGGCCTTCTGCGTGAGCCTCCTCGAGGAGTCGCAGCGGCTCGCCAAGCTGCTCCAGGCCGAGGGACTGGAGACCGAGCTCGTCTGCTGCAGGGTGGGTGCCGTCGATCACGATGAGATCGGGCTCCCGAAGGCTCACCCAGACCGCTTCGCCGCCATCTGCAACCCGGTGGCACAGGCCCGCCTGTTGAATGAACGGAACGTGGACCTCGTCGCACAGGTCGGGCTCTGCGTGGGCCACGATCTCGTCCTGCAGGAGGAATGCCACGCCCCGGTCACCACGCTGGTCGTGAAGGACCGAGCCCTCGATCACCACTCGGTGGCTGCGCTGCGCCCGCCTCCGGCAGCGGCTGGCCGCGACCTTTTGCCGCAGGTCTAAACGTCGGAGCCGCTTCCGGGTGGGAGCGTTGCATCATGGTCCACCCATTCGCAGATCGGAGAATCCAGATGAAGAAGCTCGCGTTGCTCGCCTTGCTCGTCGCAGTTCCCGCGCTGTCCCTGGCCCAGGGTGGCCCTCCTCCCGGAAAGGGCCCTGGAGCCATGCGACTTTTCGATCCCGCCACCGTCGTCACGGTCACGGGCACGGTCCTGGGCGAGTCGCGGATCGACCGGGGCATGGGCCACTCGGGCGTCCACCTCTCGGTCCAGACGCCTGATGGCGAGATTCCCGTCCACCTCGGCCCCGACTTCTGGGTGGACAAGCAGACGGTGAAGTTCGCGAAGGGCGACGAGATCACGGTGAGGGGCTCCAGGATCACCTTCGAGGGGAAGCCGGCCATCATCGCCATGACGGTGACCAAGGGAGCGACGACGCTCGTCCTCCGGGACGCCAAGGGAGCTCCGGTCTGGCAGGGGCAGGCCATGGGGCAGGGCGGCAAGTAGGGGAGGTGCTGCAGGCGCTTCGGGAAGCGAGGCCTCCTCCGCGTCGACGACGTCATCACGGCGAACATTCCGGGCTCGACGACTCCCTAGGTTAGGGCGGGGGGCTACGACGTCACCAACGACGCAATGCCCGCCGACGCCCCGTGCCCCTCCGCGGGGAAGGGCTACGTGCAGACCCCGGACATGTCGCGGCAGCAACAGGGGATACTCCCTGCTGGGGGAGGTGATCGAGCAGTTCTCCGGGCTCGATCCCGTCACGCGCGATCGAATCGATCCAGGTTCATCACCTTGTCCCAGGCAGCCACGAAGTCGCGGACGAGCCTCCTCTCCCCGTCCGAGCTCGCGTAGACCTCGGCCAGGGCCCGGAGCTGGGCATTCGAGCCGAAGACGAGATCGACCCGGGTGCCGGTCCACCTGAGCTCGCCGGTCTTGCGGTCGCGGCCCTCGAACACCTCCGCGCCGGGCGAAGCCGCCTTCCACGTCGTCCCCATGTCGAGGAGGTTCACGAAGAAGTCGTTGGTCAGCGCCTCCGGTCGCCTCGTGAAGACACCGTGCCGCGATCTCCCGACGTTGGCGTTCAGGACCCGCAGGCCGCCCAGAAGCGCCGTCATCTCGGGTGCGGTGAGCGTCAGCAACTGCGCCCTGGCGACGAGCAACTCCTCGGCCGGCACCGCGTACCGGGCCTTCTGGTGGTTGCGGAACCCGTCCGCGACCGGCTCGAGCACGGCGAAGGAGGCGACGTCGGTCTGCGCCTGCGACGCGTCCATGCGGCCCGGGGTGAAGGGGACCGTCACCCTGTGCCCGGCGTTCCTCGCTGCCTGCTCGACCCCCGCGCAGCCGGCCAGGACGATCAGGTCGGCCAGCGACACCTTCTTGCCACCGGACTGGGCGGCGTTGAACGACCCCTGGATGCCCTTCAGGGTCTTGAGGACCCGTGCAAGCTCCACGGGCTGGTTGACTTCCCAGTCCTTCTGGGGCGCGAGGCGGATCCGGCCTCCGTTGGCACCGCCGCGCTTGTCCGAGCCCCGGAAGGTGGACGCCGATGCCCAGGCTGTCGACACCAGCTGTGAAACCGACAGGCCCGAGGCCAGGATCCTGCCCTTGAGGGCAGCGATGTCCCTCGGTCCCACGAGCTTGTGGTTCACCGCCGGGATGGGGTCCTGCCAGAGGAACTCCCTGGCGGGGACGTCCGGGCCGAGATAGCGCGCCCGGGGGCCCATGTCCCGGTGCGTGAGCTTGAACCACGCCCGGGCGAAGGCATCCGCCAGCTGGTCGGGGTCCTCGAGGAAGCGCCGGGAGATCTTCTCGTAGGCCGGGTCGAACCGCAGGGCGAGATCCGTCGTCAGCATGGCCGGGGCGTGACGCCTCGCCGCCTGGTGTGCGTCCGGCACGGTGCCGGCACCCGCGCCGCCCTTGGGCGTCCACTGGTGCGCACCCGCCGGGCTCCTCGTCAGCTCCCATTCGTGGCCGAACAGGTTCTGCAGGAAGTCGTTGCTCCACCTCGTGGGCGTGGTGGTCCAGGTGACCTCCAGGCCGCTCGTGATCGCGTCGCCGTCCTTGCCCGTGCCGAAGCTGCTCTTCCAGCCCAGGCCTTGCTCCTCGATCCCTGCCGCTTCGGGCTCGGGCCCGAGGTGCTTCGCGTCGCCGGCGCCGTGGGTCTTGCCGAAGGTGTGGCCGCCCGCGATGAGCGCCACCGTCTCCTCGTCGTCCATCGCCATGCGTGCGAAGGTCTCCCGGATGTCGCGCGCCGCGGCGACGGGATCCGGGTTGCCGTTCGGCCCCTCCGGATTGACGTAGATGAGCCCCATCTGCACGGCAGCGAGCGGGTTCTCGAGATCGCGGTCGCCGGAGTGTCGCTTGTCGCCCAGCCACCCTTCCTCGGGACCCCAGTAGACGTCCTCCTCGGGTTCCCAGATGTCCTCCCGCCCGCCGGCGAAGCCGAGGGTCTTGAAGCCCATCGAATCGAGCGCGACGTTGCCCGTGAGGATCATCAGGTCGGCCCAGGAGATCTTCCGGCCGTACTTCTGCTTGATCGGCCACAGCAGGCGGCGCGCCTTGTCGAGGTTGACGTTGTCGGGCCAGCTGTTGAGGGGCGCGAAGCGCTGGTTGCCATGGCCCGCGCCACCCCGCCCGTCGCCGGTGCGATAGGTGCCGGCGCTGTGCCAGGCCATGCGGATGAACAGCGGACCGTAGTGCCCGAAGTCCGCCGGCCACCAGTCCTGGGAATCGGTCATGAGCGCCCGGAGGTCCCTCTTGACGGCGTCCAGGTCGAGACTCTGGAACTCCTTCGCGTAGTCGAACCGCGGGCCCATGGGATCGGACAGCGAGGAGTGCTGGTGCAGGAGGCTCAGCTTCAGCTGGTTCGGCCACCAGTCCCGATTCGACGTGCCGCCCCCGGCGGCGTGAGGGAACGGGCACTTGGTCTCGGTCGGCATGGATTCTCCCCTTTCGTGACCAGTTCGATAAGCCGTGGGCCGCACGGCGTCCAAGACATCGTCTACCCGGAGGCTGCCTTCAGAAGACCTCCCCTGCCCCGAGGTAGATCGCAAAGGAGTCCACGCCCACCGCGAAGTCGACCCGGAGGTTGGTCCGCGACTCCTTGCTCATCATGATGCGGGCCCCCACGCCTCCGGCAGGCTTCACGTACTGGAAGAGGTTCACGGACGGTTCGCTGTAGGTGCCGAAGCTCACGGCGGGGCGGGTGAAGGTTGCCGCGTTTGCGAACACCGCGCCCCCGAACAGCCCGTTGTCGGTGATCCGGAATCGCCACTCGACCTCGGCGTAGATCTCCGCGGGGCCGCGGAAGCGCCCCTGGACGTAGCCGCGCCCGGTCGTCCCGGCCGCGTCCCACGCGATCGAGGGCAAGGTCAAGTAAGGCTGGACGCCGCTCGTGACGCCGCTGGCCAGCACCCAGAAGGCGAGCACGTTCCGGGGCACGGCGTCGGAGAGCCCCAGGTAGGCGCGGAAGTCGATGCCGACCATCGTGCTCCCCTGGGTGCTCCCCAGCCAGGTGGGAAAGCCACCGAGGGCGAGCTGCGTGTAGATCCCCCGGTACGCGCTGATCGTCGAGTCCCGGCTGTCGTAGACGGCGTTCAGGGTGATCCCGGAAAGCGTGTATTCGCTGGGGTTGAACCCGTAGTACGTGCTGTAGGCGTAGTGGCTGGTGATGACCGGCGACGGCGCCGTGAGATCCAGGGACTCGTCCACGATGCCGAAGTACCGGTCGAGCCGGATGCCCGCGCCGAGGTAGAGGTTTCCCCAGACCCTCCGGAGCGCCACCTGGTGGAAGCGCAGGAGATCGAACTTCATGGGCTGGCCGCCGTCGATGGGCGTGGTGCTCCCCCATCCGCCGATCGAGAACGAGGTGGAGGTGAGCGGCGCACCCGTGGACAGCCCGAAGGTCTCCTGGTTGTAGAGCAGGAATCGCCAGTCCCCGATGAACGACCAGTCGTTGTGCGAGGTGAGGATGGTGGTCCCGAGCTGCAGCACGAGCTGCTTGTTCGACGTGAGCAGGACGAGCAGCGAGGCGCTCGACATGGTCGTGTCGGACGGATCGCCGAGGAGCATGCCGGCCTTCGAGACGATCCCGATGAGGAAGCCGAGCGCCGGGTTGTAGCCGATGGCCGGGATGATGGACGGGTAGAGGACGAAGGGCTCGGCCTCGGGCGCCTGCCCCGCGCCCCTCTTGAAGAGATCCATGATGTCTGCGCGGTCCATGTAGGGCACGCACCGGTCGTCCACGCAAACGTTGCCGAACCCCTGGCGCTCGGCGCAATCCCGGCTCTCGGTGCAACCCGGGTCCGCCGGCGCTGGTGGGTGCGCCTGCAACCCTGGGGCCCGATCCCTCCTGGGCGCCAGCTCGATCGCCGGGGACGCCTTCGGAGATTCCGTCTCCTGAGCGAGGCCGACACCGGGCCAGCCTGCGAGGAGGGCCAACGAGGCAACGGCGACGACGTGTCTCATCACGACAAATCCCCCCAGGATCGAGCCCCACCGAGATGCGGCCGCAAGCGTGGCCGTTCCAGAGGAGATTCGCAACTGACTCCACGCGACCAGCGACCGATCCAGCCCCTCGGCGAGGCAACCGAAAGCTCCCCGGGCGTCGCCCCAGGGCGAGACGCCCCATCCTCGAGACGGCGCTCGACAGGAGCCGCGAAACCCCTCACCTTCCCGGCATGGCGCTGCTGCGCGAGGGGCGCGACCACGGCGCCGTGCTGGAACGGAGCGTCGTCCTCGATGCCATGGGCATCCCGCACGAGGTCGAGCCGACTCCCGACGGTGGCTGGGCGCTCGTCGTCGACGACATGGACGCCCCCGCGGCGGAGGCGGCTCTCGTCGCATGGGAAGCCGAGAACCCGCCGCGGTCCCAGGTGCTCGCGAGTCCGGACTACGGGAAGTCCCTGGCCGGCGTGGCGGTGGGGCTGGCGATCCTCGTCTTCTCCGTCCAGGCAGGACTGGGCCAGGCGGGGAGCCCCTTCGAGCGGGGGAGCGCCAACTCCGCGCGCATGCTGCAGGGCGAGTGGTGGCGCGCGGCGACCGCGTTGACGCTCCATGCCGACCTGGCGCACGTCGCCGGCAACGCGGTGGCCCTCGGCATCTTCCTCGGCGCGGTCGCGCGCCGCCTCGGCCCTGCGCTCGCGACGTGGTTCGCGCTCGCCGCCGGCGTCGCGGGAAACGTGCTGACCGCGCTCGTCCTGCGCGGCGGCCACGTGTCCATCGGAGCCTCGACGGCGGTCTTCGGCGCCCTCGGCACGCTGAGCGCCCTGCAGGTGCCCCGTCGTCGCGCATGGCTGACGCTGGGCGTGGGCGTGGCGCTGCTGGGGCTCCTCGGCACAGGCGAACGGGCCGACCTCCTGGCGCACCTCTTCGGCTTCGCCGTGGGCGTGACGGAGGGGCTGGCCGTACGCCGCATGGCGCCGCCGCGACGATCGCTCCGCCAGCCGGCCATCGCGCTCCTGGCCCTCACGCCCATCGTGCTCGCCTGGTGGCGAGCGCTCGCGCCGTGACGGTGGCGCACGCCGAGGACCACCGCCGCGTCAGGGAGACGTCCGTCCCCGGTGCCGATGTGGGGCAGCTTCCGACATTTCCCCGGTGGAAGCGATTCGCTAGCATGTTCCCCTCCAGCCCATGGACGGGCTTCCGGACGATCATCAGGGGGATCTCGTGACGACGACGCAACGGTGGTTTGGCCTCGGCCTGGCGCTTCTCCTCGGTGGGTGCGGCGGGAGCGACACGCCCCGCGAGAACTCCGCAGCGGTCACCACCTTCATCTACGGGTCGCGGCAAGCGGCCACCTCGGACCAGGCGGGAGCGATGGGAGCCACGGTCGCGAGCATCGACGCCTTCCGAGCCGAGCCTGGCACGGGGTCGGGTCTCGGCGCCGCGGACGCGGCCAGCGTCTCCGGGGCGATCCTCGAGGGAGGCCCGATCGGCTCCTTCTCGCCAGCGGCGGTCGGCGCGACGTCGGCGGCGGCCTTCGACGTCCCGGCCTGCGCCACCATCACCAGCAGCAGGGTCACGTTCAGCGGCTGCAGGGTCACCGTCTCGCAGTCGAGCGGGGGCACCTCCACGAGTGGATCGGTGACGGTGGACGGCGAGGTCTCGCTCTCCGCCGACAGGCAGACGCTCACCTGGGGCCTCACCTACGGGATCGGGCTCACCATGACCGGGGCCAGCCCACTCGGGATGTCCGGAACGCTGCACTCGGCGGGCCGCGTCCTGGCCACCACCAGCGCGGCCGTCGGCGCCATCACCTCCGAGGTCTCCTTGACGGTCTCGGCCGGCGGCCAGACGGTCTCGGCTGCGCTCGACGAGAGCCTGGCCTTCGACGTCATCCGCTCGGACACCTGTTCCTCCGGCGTGACGGGCGGGACGCTCGAGGCCAGGCGGGTGTGGACCTCCAGGCCGGCCGGTGTGCCTGCGTCGCAGCTCCCCGACGAGGCCGCCAGGGTCGAGTGGACCGGCTGCGGGATTGCCACGGTCCAGCTCGGATCTCGCTGAGGGACGACGGGGCGCTTCCAGGCCACGGTGGCCGCCTGCCCGCGACGCGTGATCCGGGGGCGGTCGCTCGTTAGAGAAGTGCCTGTGACCATGCACGGACATCGGCAGGACGTTTCACGACGGTGGAGCGGGACCTTCCCGCTCGCCTGGGTCTTCGTTGCCCTCGCGGCGGGGGCACCGTGCCTGGCGCGTGCCCAGAAGGAGGTTCCTGTGAGCGGATCCACCGGCAACGTCGAGAAGGCGAAGGACCGCGAGGTGGCGATCCTCGCGGGGGGCTGCTTCTGGGGCATGCAGGACATCCTGCGGAAGATCCCCGGCGTCCTCGAGTCACAGGCCGGCTACACCGGCGGCTGGCAACCCAATCCACGCTACGAGGACACCCACGACTCGAAGTCGGGACACGCCGAGGCCGTCCGCGTGGTGTTCGATCCGCGGGTGATCTCCTACGCGGACCTGCTCGAGAAGTGGTTCTTCCGCATGCACGACCCGACCACGCTCAACCGGCAGGGCAACGACGTCGGAACGCAGTACCGGAGCGCCATCTTCTACGCGGACGAGGTGCAGCGCGCCACCGCCGAGGCGGCGAAGGCCCGCGTCCAGGCCTCCGGCCGCTGGAAGGGGAAGATCGTCACCGAGATCGCCCAGGCCTCCGCCTGGTATCCGGCCGAGGGCTACCACCAGGATTATCTCGAGAGGAACCCCGGCGGATACACCTGTCACTTCCTCCGGAACTGGTGACGCCCGGCGGACCCACGGCGACGGCGGCGGCGCGCCCAGATGGTGGGCTGGCCGTCTACTTGTAGTAGCCGACGGCGCAGACCTGATCGCCGACCCTGGTGACGAAGCTCACCTTCTGGACGGGTTCGGTGGTGCCGGGGCGCGGCCACATGTAGGTGACCTCGGTGATCTTTCCCTGCTGGGCCGACTTGTAGATCTCCTCGCCGAGGGGCTTGCCCGACTTGTCCTTCAGGTCCTTCAGGCTCTTGCCCACCAGCGAAGGGTGGGCCGTGAACATCCCGTCCGGGCCGCCGCAGAACGGGTACAGGTCCCGATCCTTGAAGCCGCCTTCGCCCTTGGTGAACATCGAGAGTGCGCTGGCCTGATTGGCCTTCAGCGCGGCCACGGCCTTCTCCAGCATCGCCTTCGCCTCGGCCGCAGTACCGAATTCCGCGGCGAGTGCGAGCGTGGCAACTCCCAGGGATAGAACGACGAGCGAACGGACCAGGAACTTTCGAGTCATGGGCAGCCTCCTCGACTTCGTGGACGGGTGATCCCCTCCGGCTTCAGGGTCCGGATCCTCCGTGACCCGGGGTCCCGCCGCAAGGGGCTCCCCCGATCTGGTGACCCCTGCGTTCACCCCGCCGCGAGATCCTCCGTGGGAAGGCAGTGCTCGGTGAGCGCCTGGATGGTCTCGACCGGCCGCTCGAACGGGAAGGCGTGCCCCGCACCGGGAAGCACCACGAGCCGGGCGGCGGGAATGATGCGCGACAGGCGCCGGGAGTTCTCGACGGGCACGAGCCGGTCCCGGTCCCCGCTGATGACGAGCGTGGGCGTCCGGATGTGGTGCAGGCCGGCCTCGGCCTCGTGCAGGGCGATGGCCACGAGCTGCCTGCGGGCCGCCGCCCGGGGCGCCTGGCCGATCCCCGCGAGCCAGCGGTCGAATCGCTCCTGGTTCCCCGAGATGAACTCGTCCGAGACGAGAAGACGCGACAGGACGCGCCCCCGCCGGGCGAAGAGCCCGACGAGGAGGAGATCGCGCGCCACGCCCGGGCTCGGCTTTCGGCTCCTCAGGTGGCTCCCGAAGGTCGCGCCGAGGACGACCGCGCGAACCCGCTCCGGGTACCGGAGGACCAGCTCCTGGGCGATCATCCCCCCCATCGAGATCCCGAAGACGTTCGCCGGCCCCACCCGGGCCGCGTCGAGCACGCTGGCGGCGTCGTCGGCGAGGTCGCGGATGCGGAAGCCCCGTGGAGAGGCGCTCGACCGGCCCACCCCGCGGTTGTCGAGGGTGATCACCTGGAACCGGCCGGCCAGCTTCCCGGGGAGCGTGTCCCACGCATCGGAGGCCATGCCCAGGCCCATGACGAGGAGCAGCGGAGGCGCACCGGCCGTGCCGAACGACTGGTAGTGAATCCGGTATCCCTGCCGCTGGACGAAGGGCACGGTCAGCTCCCTTCGGCGGGGACGGCATGCCTCGCGAGCTCCGCCAGCTCGGCAAGCGCGGCGGGGATGGCCCGGGCCAGCACCGGGAGGTCTCGCAGCGCCTCGCCGTCACCCAGGAGGCCGATCCCGATCTTGCCGTGGTAGCTCTGGATGGCGATCCCGAGCGTCTGCCCCTGCGCCAGCGGCACGAGCGGGTACCACTCGAGCATCTCGCGCCCGAGGAGATAGATGGACTCCCTCGGCCCCGGGATGTTCGTGACCACCAGGTTCATGTACCGGAAGGTGGACTGGAATCGCGCCACCTGCGCGAGCACCGCCGGCGGAGCAAAGCTGCCGAGGTGGGTCCAGGCGAGCGCGCCCACCGCCTGCCCACTCTCCTTCAACGACGTCATCTCCCGGGAAACCTTCCGGAGCCGTTCCAGAGGGTCGATCTCCCCCACGGGCAGCCCACAGAACACCGCGGTGACCCGGTTGCCGAGTTCCCCCGGGGAACCCGGGCCGCGCGCGGAGACCGGGATCATGGCCCGGAACTCTTCGGGCGGCACCTCGCCGCGGGCCTCGAGCAGCTGGCGCAGCGCGGCCGCCACCACCGCGAGCAGCACGTCGTTCACCGTCCCGCCGAGCGCGGCCCGCACGCGCTTCACCGCGTCCAGGTCGAGCGAGGCCATCTCCCAGCGACGGTGCGGGCCGATGGCCTGGTTGAGCGACGACGCCGGCGCGCGCCCCAGCCGGGAGAGGCCCAGGAGCGGCTTCAGCCCGGCCCCGAGCTCGAGCAGCATGCGGCGGGCGGGGTTGGAGGGCTCGAAGGCGCCGCGAAGCACCTGGAACGGATGCGTCACCTGCCCGGCCACCGCGGAGGCCATGAGGCTGGCGTTCCCGGGAGCAGGCCGGGGATTCCAGGGAACGGGGGCAACGGGCGCCACCTCGGCCGGATCGACGCCGAGCAGCACCGTTGCCAGGTCCGCGCCCGACACGCCGTCCAGCATGCAGTGATGCGTCTTCGACAGGAGGGCGAAGCGGTTCTCCCCCAGGCCCTCGACGAGCCAGACCTCCCAGAGCGGGCGATCCCTGTCGAGGCGCTGGGCGAAGACGCGCGCGGCGAGCTTCTTCAGCTGCTCCTCCCCGCCCGGGGGTGGCAGTCCCGTGTGACGGACGTGGAACTCGAGGTCGAGGTTCGCGTCGTCGATCCAGACCGGGCGTCCCAGGGCGAACGGGACGAAGGCGAGCCGTTGCCGGTATCGCGGGGCGCGATCGAGCTTGGAAGCGATGAGCGCGACGAGGTCGCGGTAGGCAGGCGCCTGCCCCTCGAACACCGCCACCGCTCCCACGTGCATGTGGGCGGTGCGGTCCTCGATGTAGAGGAACATCGCGTCCAGGGCGCCGAGGCGTTCGGACCAGGTCATGCGGATGGGGAGGATCGCACACTATCGCCCCGGCGCCACCGAGACGGTTCTCCCCCCGACCGAGGCCGCCTACTTCTTTGCGGGCTTCTCGAGCGCGACGGCGACGGCCTCGACGTAGGTGGCGAGCAGGTGGTCGCCGACCTTCAGCTTCTCGAGCTTCACCTTCGGGCCGGCCTTCACCTGGAAGAGCGTGCCGCCCGGCCCCTGGAATACGACGAAGCGGTTCGGTGCGTCGATGGCGGTCACCGTCACCGTGGCCTGTACGCCCGCGGCGACCACGCCAGCCGGAGCCTGGCCGGCATCGGCTCGGTCGCCCGCCACCAGCGCCTTGGGCGCCACGGCCGGGGTCCCGGCCGACTGGTACTCGAGCACGAGTTCCTGCTCGATCTGGATCTGGAGGAGGTCGCCGGGCGCGAACTCGGCCAGCCGCTTCACCTCGGGGCCGACCTTGAGCGTGGCCGTCTCCCCGGCCGCGTTCTGGAGGGTGACGGTGCGCGCGGCGACGTCGACGGCCTTCACCGTCGCGGTGGCGGTCGCGACGCGCTTGGCGGTGGCCTTGCCGGGAACACCGCTGGCCTTCATCTCCGCGAACCCCTGGCCCTGGGGGGCCTGGGCATGGGCGAGCGTGGCGACCGCGGCGACGACGAGCACGGCGAGCAGCTTTCTCATGTTGGAACTCCTGATCGATGGGGGGTTGGACGAGAGCGGTACGGCTAGTTCTTCTTCCTGGGAACCTTCGGCATCTTCTGGAGGCTGATGGCCACGGTCTCGACGTACGTGGCGAGGAGCCGATCGCCGACCTTCAGCTTCTCCAGCTGGATGGTGGGCCCGGCCTTCACCTGGTAGACGCCACCTCCGGGCGCCTGGAACGAGACCAGCCGCTTCGCGGTCTCGATCGCGGTGACGGTCACCGTGCCCTGGACGCCGGCCGAGGCCACGCCACCGGGGAGCTGGTCCCTGCCGGAACGGCCAGCGGTGACGCCGCCTTCCATGGGAACGCTCTCCGTGCCGGCGGGCTGGAACTCGAGGGCGAGCCCCTGCTCGTACTCGACCTTGATGACGTCTCCCACCGCGAACTCCTCGAGCCGGGTCACGTCGGGCCCCAGCTTGAACGTCTGCGTCTCGCCGGACCGGCGCTTCAGGGCGATGGTCCGGCTGCCCACGTCGAGGGCCGTGATGGTGGCGGTGTCCGTTGCCAGACGCGAGGCGGTGGCCTGGCCGGGCACGCCGGTGGCCTTCATCTCGATCGTCCCCGGGGCGGGGGGTGCTGGCCTCTGGACCGGGATCGGCATCGCCGGGATCGGGGCCGGCGACTGGGCGTCCGCGACGGCGCCGGCGAGTGCGGCAAGAGCCGCGACGAGCAGTTTTCCCGACGTGCGCACGTGTGCCTCCGACTAGTTCGCCATCTGCCGGACCAGCATCGCCTGGAACTCCCCGGCGGGGACGGGCTTCCCGAAGTGGTAACCCTGGGCCCTGTCGCACCCCTTGTCCAGGAGGTACTCGAGCTGGTCCGGGCGCTCCACCCCCTCCGCCAGGACCTCCATGTCCATGGCGTGCGCCATTCCGATGATGGCGTTGACGATGGCGCGGTCCTGCAGGTTGTCCATCATGTCCTTGATGAAGGCCCGGTCGACCTTGAGGGTCTGGATGGGGAACCGCTTGAGGTAGGCCAGCGACGAGTATCCCGTTCCGAAATCGTCGATCGCCACCCGCACGCCCTCCTCGCGGAGTCCCTGCAGGATGTGAAGGGTCTTCTGGAAGTCGTGCATGGCGACGGACTCGGTGATCTCGATCTCGAGGAGACTGGGCTCGATACCCGCCTCTCGCACCAGGCCGGACACCTTGGCCGCCAGCGCGGTGTTCTGGAAGTCCCGCCCGGAGAGGTTCACCGCCACGACGATGGCGGGCAATCCCTCAACCTGCCAGGCGCGAAGCTGCCGGCACGCCTCCCGGACCACCTGCTCCGTGATGGCGACGATGATGCCCGTCTCCTCCGCGAGGGGGATGAACTCCATGGGAGGCACGAGTCCCCTTTCCGGGCTCTCCAGGCGGACGAGCGCCTCCGCGCCGACGATCCTCCGGGTCCGCAAGTTCACCGCCGGCTGGTAGTGCACGACGAACCGTCGCTTCTCGACGGCGTCCGCCAGCTCGGCCTCCATCCCGATGCGCCTGGAGACGCTCCTGCTCATCTCCTGCGAGAACACCTGGACCTGGTTTCGCCCCATTCGGCGCGCGCGGGCGAGGGCGACGTCGGATTGCTTGAGCAGGGAGGACACCGTGTCCTGCACGTCCCGGCCCGCGAGCGTGATCCCCGCGCATGCCGTGAAGTGGACGTTCATCGTGTCCACCGGGACCCCCTGCGAGAGGAGATCCAGGATGCGTTGGACCACCATGGTCGTCGCATACTTCGACTCCAGCTTGGTGAGGAGGAGGCCGAACTCGTTGGGCGAGATCCGGGCGACCATGTCCGTGTCCCGCAGGCTCCCCGACAGGGCTCCCGCGAAGCTCCTCAGGATGCGGCCACCCACGTTCTCGCCGTACTCGTTGACGAACTCCCGGAAGAGGTCGAAGCGGAGGATCGCCACCGCGAACCGCTCCTGGTAGCGGCGCGATCGGGCAAGTTCCTCCTCGACACGCTGCACGAACCGCGCCCGGTTGGGGAGTCCCGTCAGCGGGTCGTTGAACACGAGCGGCGCGACCCTCGCTTCGCGCTGCTTCCGCCGGGTGTTGTCCCGCAGGAAGGCGATGACCTCGGAGTCGCCGCTCCGGATCATGCGGACCTCGACGTGCCGGACCCTCCGGACCTCGGGAAGCTGGAACTCGGCGGAGTGCAACCCGGCGGTGGCGAGGGCGCGCTCCACCAGCTCCAGGACCTTCCCGGCGACCTCCGCCGGCAGGACGTCGTGGAGTCCCTTCCCGAGGCAGTGCTCGTACCGCGAGCGGCGAACCCTGCCCTGCTCCATCGGCGCCTCGCCGATGACGCCCTCGCGTGAAATCCGGAGGACGAGATCGGGGATGGCCTGCAGGAGGGCCCGGTTGCTTCCGTCGGCCCGGTACACCTCGTCGAGAGCCATCCCGGCGCGGACGAGGTGCCCGACGCGGAAGCCGAGCGTTGCCCCGTGGACCGGCTTCGTGGCGAAATCCGTGGCCCCGGCCTCGAACGCGTGCCGGATCGATTCCACGTCGTCGAGGCTGGTCATCATGAGGATCGGCGTGCGGCCGCCCGCCGGCAGTGCCCGGATCGCGGCGCAGGCCGCGAAGCCGTCCATCCCGGGCATCACGGCGTCCATCAGGACGAGCGCCGGCCGCAGGCGCTCGAAGGCTTCCACGCCCTCCCGTCCCCCCACGGCCTCCTCCACGTCGAATCCGGCGCTCGCGAGGGAGTCCCTGGCGATGAGGCGGGGAACCTCGTCGTCGTCGACGACGAGGACGAGCGGGCGGCCCCCGGGGCTGCGGCTAGACGAGCTTCGATGGCTCATGGTGAACGGGGATCCCGGGATGGGCTCCCGCCTTCACGGGGTGAAGGCGGACGCGATTGCGTCCCTCCTGCTTGGCACGGTACAGCGCGGCGTCCGCCTGGCGCAGGAGGTCGTCGAACTCCGCGGGTGGGGTGGCCGGCGGGGCGCAGGCAACGCCCAGGCTCACGGTCAACTGGACGGCCTCGGGCCCTCCGAGATCCAGTCGAGCCGCCTGGATGGATTCCCGGATCCGCTCGGCAACCGTCTCCGCCTGGGAAAGGGTCGTTCCCGGCAGCACGACGAGGAACTCCTCGCCGCCCCAGCGTCCGGTGCAATCGTAGTCCCGCTTGTTCCTCTGGAGCACCTCCGCGACCTGGCGCAGGGCCTTGTCGCCGGCGGCGTGGCCGAACCGGTCGTTGATGCGCTTGAAATGGTCGAGATCCATCAGGATCAGGCCCACGCTCGTCCTGGCGCGCGCCGCGCGGCTCAGCTCGATCCGGGCGAACTCGGAGAGCGCCCGGCGGTTGGTGAGGCCGGTCAGGCCGTCCCGCGTCGCCAGCGCCTCCTCGCGGGCCAGCGACTCGCTCAGGCGCGCCTCCAGCCGGAGGATCCGCTCGCCCACTCCCATGCGCGCGAGCAACTCGTCGTGGCGGAACGGCTTGGTCACGTAGTCGTCGGCTCCCAGGTTGAGCCCCTCGACGACGTCGTCCCGCCCGGACTTCGCCGTGAGGAGGATGACGTAGGTGTATCCAGGCCACCCGGCGTCGCGAATGCGACGGATGAGCGCGGGGCCATCCATCTCCGGCATCATCCAGTCCACGATGACCATCCGGATGCACTCTCGCTCGAGCAGCTCCCACGCCTCGAGGCCGTTGGAGGCGAAGACCAGCTCGTGCCCCGCGCCGGCCAGCTGCGTCTGGAGCATCTGGCGCAGCAGCCCATCGTCGTCGGCGATCAGAACCTTCATCTTCCTCCCCGGTCGAGTCTATGCTCGACTGGTCGGCTCCTCAACTTAGCGTCCCGGCGTACCCTGCGCATCGCGAGGTGTTCCATGCGGATCGTTTCGAGAGCACGCAGCAGGGCCCTCCTGCTCGTCCCTGGACTCCTTCTGGCGCTCGTCGCGGCCGCCTGTGAATCGGGTCCCGGGGGGACGAGCTTCCTCACGCGGTCCGTGGCCGTCGTGGATCTTGACGGGACCGGGCGCCTCGCCGTGCTGAGCGCCAACGAGGCCGCTCCGCAGTCGCAAAGCTTCCTCGTCGCCCGGATCCAGGAATCGACCACGCCGGTGGCCTTCCGGGATCCGGTTCGCAGCGCCACCGGGCCCTCGCCCGTGGCGATGGCCGCCGGAGATCTGGACGGCGACGGCCTGGTCGACGTGGCGATCGCCGACGAGGCAGCGGTGAGCGGTGGCCACTTCGTGGACGTCCAGTTCCAGGTGGCCGGGAGCCCGGGGAGCTTCTCCTCCCCGATCGAGCTCGCCCTCGGGGTGCTCGTGCCGCACGGCCTGACGCTCGCGGACCTCGACGACGACGGGAAGCTCGACGTCGCGGTGGCCGCGAGCGGGGCGAGCACGGTGCAGGTCTTCTTCCAGGGCGCGGCGGCGGGGTCGTTCGGGCCGGCCTCCGCCTACGCCGTGGGCGGGGAACCGGCCGCCGTGGCCGCGGGCGACCTGACCGGATCGGGAGGGGTGGACCTCGTCGTGGCGGCCGCGAACGGGAAGGTCTCGGTGCTCCTCCACGGATCGATGCCGGGGACCTTCCTGCCGGGTGTGGACTACCCGGCCGGCACGGACCCAGCTGGCGTGCAGGTCGGGGATCTGAACGGGGACGGCCGCCCGGACATCCTCGTCGCGGACTACCTCGGGTCCCTGGTCGTCCTCCTGCAGAGCCCGGCAGGGGACGGAACGTTCTTGCCGGCGGTGAGCCATGGCACGGGCACCCCGGGTTCCTGCTCCCTCGCCCTGGGCGACCTCGACGGCGACGGTCGACCCGACGTGGTGGTCGCGAACGCGGGACCACCCGGTGATCCGGGTTCGGTGTCGGTGTTCCTGCAGGATCCGTCGGTGCCGGGCGCCCTGAGGCCGCCGGTGCTCTACCGGGGTTACTGGGGCCCGCTCTGGGTGACCATCGGCGACCTCGACGCGGACGGACGACCCGACCTGATCGTCGCGGACGGAACCCCCTACATTCGCTTCCAGGTCCCGGGGGCGCCAGGAGAGTTCCTGCCGCCGACGTGGCTGGTCCAGTGAGTCAGGACATCGCCGGAGGCTCACCGTGAACGGACCGCTCCACGCCCTGATCGCGCAGCTCGACCTCGAGCAGCTGGAGGTGAACCTCTTCCGCGGGCAGTCGAAGGACCTCTGGGGGCCACGGGTGTTCGGCGGCCAGGTGATCGGGCAGGCGCTGGTCGCGGCGGAGCGGACGATCGAGGGGCGCGTTCCCCACTCCCTCCACGCCTACTTCCTCCTGCCGGGGGACTCCGACGCACCGATCGTCTACCAGGTCGAGCGCGTCCGCGACGGGAAGAGCTTCTCGGCCAGGCGGGTGCAGGCGGTCCAGCACGGCCGTCCCATCCTCTCGATGATCGCCTCGTTCCAGATCCCCGAGGTGGGCCTCGAGCACTCGACCCCGATGCCCGACGTTCCCCGACCCGAGGCCCTCCGGCCCTCGTCCGAGCTGAACCAGCGCTGGCTCGACCAGGCCGGCGCCGTGCCGGCGCAGGTGCGGGAGGCCCTGCTGGCACAGAGCGCCATCGAGTTCCGGCCGATCGAGCCGCAGAACCCCCTCGACCCGTCGCCGCGCGAGCCCCGCCAGGCGGTCTGGTTCCGCGCCGCCGATCGCGTTCCCGACGACCCCCGCCTTCACCGCTGCATCCTGGCCTATGCCTCCGATTACCAGCTGGTCGGGACCGCGCTCCGCCCGCACGGCAGGAGCTGGTTCCAGCCCTCCATGGTCGTCGCCTCGATCGACCACGCGCTCTGGTTCCACCGCGAGGCGCGCGTCGACGACTGGCTCCTGTACGCGATGGACTCACCCTCGGCCCAGGGCGCGCGCGGACTGGCGCGAGGTCAGATCTTCGACTCCGGCGGGCGCCTGGTCGCGAGCGTCGCGCAGGAGGGGCTCATGCGCGAGGTGCGTGCGCCTGCACCGAAGGCGTGACGGCAGGACGCGCTCTGGTTCCTCGGCGACCACGAGTCCCTGACCGATGCCGAGGTCGACTGGCTCGGGCGCGCACCGCTGGTCGCGCGGCTCGGCAAGCACTGGGTCCTCGTCCACGGCGGCCTGAAACCGGGGAGGACGCTCGAGAACCCCCTGCAGCCGCTGAGGCTGCGCGACGTGCACCGGCGCCGTCTACGGAGGCCGGCTGACCGCCGCCATCCTCGACGACGTCGCCCCGGAGAGCCGGCCCCGGTTCGTGCAGGTCGCGGCCTCGGAGGCCCACCACGTTCACCAGGAATGGGGCGGCGGGGAGGACTGAAGGGCCTCTAGAACCTCCCGGCGACGGCGAGGCCATCCGGCTGGGGGACGAGGCGCAGGCTCACCCCCGGGGTCCGGCGGTGGAGCCAGGGCACCAGGAAGCCGATCCCGGTGCCCACCGCGGCCCCGACGAGGACGTCGGTCATCCAGTGCTTGTCGCCCGCCACGCGGAGATAGGAGACGGCCCCGGCCGCCGTGAACCCGACCGCGTAGACCCAGGGCCAGCTGTCGTAGCCGCGGATCTGCGCGATGTAGCCGGCCGCGGCAGCCGCCGAGAAGGCCGTGGTGGTGTGCCCCGACCAGAAGGAGAGGCGGTCCTCGGGCACGCCGGTGCCCTCGCCGTAGTAGGCGAAGGGCCGGATCCGCACGGTCGTGTACCTGGTGATGGACGTGAGCGCGCCGGCGACCGTCATCGCCTCGGTGAGGACGAGCAGATCCTCGGCCGCGGTGCGGAGACCTCCCGCTGCGTTCGCCTCGAGGAAGGTCCACAGCCCCAGCCCGAGCGGGATCGCCGCCACCAGGACGTCCGAGGTGAGCGCGGCCGGCGCCGGGTCGGGCCAGACCAGGGCCGTGCGCGCGCTGACGTCGAATCCGGGCGGGGTGTACCAGCGGGGTGTGGGCGGCACCAGCGAATCCTTGAAGAACTCGGGGAGCACCCACACCGCCAGCGTGACGCCGGTGATCGTGCCGTCGACGGCCCAGTTCACGTTCAGGGCCTCCAGGTCCACGGTCGAGACGGAGGAAGCCATGGCCGTGGGCACCGGTGCATCGGCCGGGCGAGGCTCCTGCGCGGCGGCGGAGGCCGCCGGGAGCGCAACGGATGCGACCAGGAGGAGCAGCCGGAGCACCGTGTCCCGTTACCCCTTCCGGATGATGACCTTGAGTGCCTTCTCCTTGGCGGCGTTCGCGAAGGTGTCGTACGCCTTCATGAGGTCGTCGAGCTTGAACTCGTGGGTGATGAGCTTCCTCGGCTGGAGCCGCCCAGCCACCACGGTCCGGAGCAGCATCGGGGTCGTGTACGTGTCCACGAGCCCGGTCGTGATGGTGACGTTGTGGATCCAAAGCTTCTCGAGCTTGAGGGTGACGCTCTTGCCGTGAACGCCGACGTTCGCGACGTGCCCGCCCGGTGCGACGATGTCCTGGCAGACGTCGAAGGTCGCCGGGACTCCCACGGCCTCGATGGCGACGTCCACGCCCCTGCCGCCCGTGAGCGCGAGGACCTTCTCGACGGCCTTGCCGTCCCCGCTGTTGATCGCCTGGGTCGCTCCCAGCTTCCTCGCGACCTCGAGGCGGTTGTCGTCGACGTCGATCGCGATGAGCTCGGCCGGGGAGTAGAACTGCGCGGTGAGGAGCGCGGCGAGCCCGATCGGGCCGACTCCGACGATGGCGACCGTGTCGCCCGGCTTCACCTTCCCATTCAGGACGCCGACCTCGAACCCGGTGGGCAGGATGTCGCTGAGCATCACCAGCGCATCCTCGTCCGCGCCCTTCGGGACGGCGTGGAGGCTGTTGTCGGCATGGGGGATCCGGACGTATTCGGCCTGGGTCCCGTCGATGAGGTGGCCCAGCACCCATCCACCGTCGGCGCAGTGGGAGTACATCCCCCTCTTGCAGGCGTCGCACTTCCCGCAGGAGGTGATGCAGGAGATCAGCACCCGGTCGCCCTTCTTGAAGTTGGCGACCCCCGTTCCCACCTCGTCGACGACGCCGACCCCCTCGTGACCCAGGGTCCGTCCATCGGTGACGGCGGGAACGTCGCCCTTCAGGATGTGCAGGTCGGTCCCGCAGATGGTCGTCCTGTCGACGCGGACGACGGCGTCGGTGGGCTTCTGGATGGTGGGCTTGGGCTTCTCCTCCCAGGAGCGCTTCCCGGGACCGTGGTAGACGAGCGCCTTCATGTGGACTCCCCTTGGTCGGACCAGCGTTCGGTCACGAGCGTCCCATCCTTCCGGGGGCTCGCGGGGGAGGTCATCGGGGGATAGCCCCCTCGGGGTTCCAGGGTTTCCCCTAGGGGTATCAAGCCTCGATCTTCGACCCCAGCACGGCGAGGAACTGGCGCATCCACTCCGGGTGCGCTGGCCAGGCCGGCGCGGTGACCAGGTTGCCGTCCGTCAGCGCGTTCGACGCCGCTTCGTTCACCGTGCCGAAGCGGGCACCGGCCGCGGTGCACTCGGGTCCGCAGGCGGGATAGGCGATGGCGTTCCTTCCCTTCAGGACGCCGGCCGCGGCCAGGATCTGCGGCCCGTGGCAGATGGCTGCGATGGGCTTCCTCGCCTTGTCGAAGGCCTGGACGAGCTCGATCACCCTGGGGTTCAGGCGGAGGTACTCGGGGGCGCGGCCGCCGGGGATGACCAGCGCATCGTAGTCGGCGGCGCGGGCCGCATCGAAGCTGGCGTTGATCCCGAACCGGTGGCCGGTCAGCTCGACGTAGGTCTGGTCGCCGACGAAGTCGTGGACGGCGGTCTTCACGGTCTCTCCCGCCGCCTTGCCCGGGCAGACGGTGTGGACGGTGTGGCCGACCATGGTGAGGATCTGGAACGGGACCATGGCTTCGTAGTCCTCGACGAAGTCGCCGACGAGCATGAGGATCTTCTTGACGGGCATGGCGGGCTCCTTGTGGGTTGACCGGTTCGATCAGTGTACGCCGTCCCCGGAATGCCTGCGATGACTCGTCCTTTGGTGGATTGTGGAGCCGCCATCTCCGGGCGGATCATGGGTGCTCTCCGGATCGCCCCACCCGGGTCCGGAGAGAGGCACGCCATGAACATCCTCCTCGTCTGCCCCGAGTATCCGGACACATTCTGGTCGTTCAAGCACGCTCTTCGTTTCGTCTCGAAGCGGGCCGGGCAGCCACCCCTGGGGCTCCTCACCGTTGCCTCCCTCCTCCCCGTGGAGTGGAAGAAGCGGCTCGTCGATCTCAGTCTCGAGCCGCTCACCTCCGAGGACCTCCGCTGGGCCGACTACGTCTTCCTGGGCGGCATGGCGATCCAGGCCGGATCGGCCCGGACGGTCATCGATCGCTGCAACGAGGCGGGCACCAAGGTCGTCGCCGGAGGACCGCTCTTCACCGCGCGGCACCAGGACTTTCCCGGGGTGGACCACTTCGTGCTGAACGAGGCGGAGATCACGCTCCCGGCCTTCCTCGACGACCTCCGGCACGGCCGGGCAAGGCACGTGTACTCGACCACGGGCTGGGCCGACCTGACCACGACGCCCGTTCCCATGTGGGAGCTCATCGACCCCCGGCAGTATGCAACCATGAACATCCAGTACTCGCGCGGCTGCCCGTACGACTGCGAGTTCTGCGACATCACGGTGCTCTTCGGGCGCGTGCCGCGCACGAAGTCGGCCGACCAGGTGATCGCGGAAATGGAGGCCGTCCACCGGACCGGATGGCGCGGCCACCTGTTCTTCGTCGACGACAACTTCATCGGGAACAAGGGGAAGCTGAAGGGCGAGGTCCTGCCCCGGATCATCCGATGGATGGAGGAGCACGGGCACCCGTTCTCGCTGGGGACCGAGGCGTCGCTCAACCTCTCGGACGACCCGGTCCTGATGGACCTGATGGTACGGGCGGGGTTCGAGGAGGTGTTCGTCGGGATCGAGAGCCCGAACGCGGAGAGCCTGGAGGAGTGCAGGAAGACCCCGAACAGGAACAGGGACCTCCTCGGGAGCGTCCGCACGATCCAGAAGGCCGGCCTGCAGGTCCAGGCCGGGTTCATCGTCGGCTTCGACAGCGATCCTCCGACCATCTTCGACAGCCTGATCCAGTTCATCGAGGAGAGCGGGATCGTCGTCGCCATGGTCGGGCTCCTCAGCGCGCCCAGGAACTCGCGGCTTCACGACCGCCTGGGGAAGGAGAACCGGCTCCTCGCGCCCTTCACGGGAAACAACACCGACTTCACGATCAACTTCGTCCCCCGGATGGATCCGAAGGCGCTCCTGGACGGGTACCGGAGGGTCGTGGCGACCCTTTATTCACCCAGGGCGTACTACCGGAGGGTGAAGGGCTTCCTCCATGCCCACGAGCCGCCGGGACGGCACCAGGCTCCCATGGAGTTCATCCACGTCCGGGCGCTGCTGAGGTCGATGCTCCTGCTGGGAGTCCTGGGAGAGGGACGCCTCGACTACTGGAGGCTCGTCCTCTGGTCCCTCGTTCGCAAGCCCCGGCAGTTCTCGACGGCCATCACCCTCTCCATCTACGGCTTTCACTTCCGGCGGGTCTTCGAGCTGCACGCGTAGGCCCGCCCGGAGCCGCCGTGACGCGTCCGCACCCCGTCGCCCGTCGTTGGTTCCGGGTGCCCTGTGGACGCATGCACTTCGTGGACGAGGCTCACGAGGAACGGGCGGTGAGTTCGCCTTCGAGCCCTGGAATTGCCTCGCGCAGTGCCTCGAGCGAGACCTCCGGGGCCCCGACCCCGATGGCGCGGACGCCATGCGCGTCGCGCACGACGAGTGCGTACGCCTCCTTCGCGCCGGTGAACCACGCCGCGCCTCCTTCCGTGCCGGCGTGCACCACGACCCGCTCGATCGGGATCAGCGTCACCGACCCGACCCGGAGCCGCGTGCCGGCACGCAGTTCCCCGGTGGGACGCGCGGGCTCAGGCACGGTGGCCCCTCAGCGTGCGCCAGGCGCGGATCGTCGGGGGCGAGAGCGCGAAGCAGATGGCCAGGAGGACGATTCGCAGCGGAACGATCTCCACACCGCCTTCGGCGTGGAACTCGAGCACCGGCTCCAGGAAGTCCGGCTCGACCCTGACGTCCGCATCCCGCCACTGCGCCACGGCGTTCACCGGTCCCATAACCGCCCACAGGAGGCCCGTGTCCGCCGGATCGCCCATGCCGAGCCTCATCCGGAGGCGAACCCGGTGGACGTGGATGGCGCGGAGGAGTTCCCCGACCAGGCGGTAGACCCTCCGGCGAAAGGCAGCCTGTCGGAGGGCAGCCAGCACGCTGCGCCCCCGGCCCCGGTGCTCGGATCCGTCCCTTGCCCGGGCGCCCCTGGACTCCTCCTCGGGCCTCCTCCCGGGCCCACCGCTGCGGGGGAACGGGAACCGGATCCGCACCAGGCCGAAGATCCACCGGACCCCCACCTGTCCGCTCAACGACGTCATGCCCTCGACCCGGAAGTCCACGTTCACCGGGACGGCGAGCAAGAAGAGGCCAAGCCCCAGCAGGCCGGCGAGGAGGAGCACCACGCCCATTTGCAGCGTGCCCTAGCTGGCCGGCGGCCGGGCCGGCACGAACTTCGCCGCCACCTCGGCGACCTTTTCCACCAGCGAGGTCATGCCGGGCTTGAGCGACTCGACCCGCACGCCGTCCTTGCCGACGATGATGACGGCTACCGGCTTCACCCCACCGCCCCCACCGGTGCCGCCGCCACTGCCCGGACCCTTCTTCGGATCGTTGCCCTCGCCCGCGCCGACGCCGAACCCGAAGCCGATGCTGACGACGGGGATCAACGTGTGCCCTTCCACCGTGATCGGATCGCCGACCACGGTCTTCGTGCTCAGGATCCGCTCGATCTCGCCGATGGCCTTGGCGAACAGGCTCTCCATGTCCTTCATGTCGATCTCCTTCCGTTCGAGCCAGACGACAGGATGCCCCCGGGGGAGGGTCCTCGCAACGCCCAAGCGTGGACGGCGACGCCGTGTGGACCGGACAGGGCACCTCCAGGCCCCTATACCCACCGGACGACGAATCCGGAGGTGACTGCCATGGAGATCCAGACGCGTTCCCTGGCCGTCGCGGCCCTGCTGTCGCTGGCGGGCTGCTCGACGGGCTGCGGGGGGTCGCCGACACCGCCCTCCCCTCCCGCCTCGTCCACCCCGACCGCGATCACGCTCAACGCCTCGCTCGCCTCCCCGTGGGGCCTCGCCTTCCTCCCCGACGGCCGGATGCTCGTCACCCAGAAGGGCGGCAGCATGGTCGTCCTGGCCACGGACGGACGGACCGCGCTGGCGACGGTGACGGGCCTTCCGCCGGTGGTCGCCGAGGGCCAGGGAGGCTTGCTCGACGTCGTGCTCGACCCGGACTTCGCCTCCGACCCGTGGGTGTACTGGACCTTCTCCGAGCCCGGCACGGGCGCCGAGGCCGGGCGCTCCGGTACCGCCGTGGCGCGCGGAAGGCTGGTGGGCAGCTCGCTCCAGGACGTCGCCGTCATCTACCGCCAGGTGCCCAAGGTGACCGGGGGAGGCCACTTCGGCTCCCGCCTCGCCTTTCGTCCGGACGGGACCCTCTTCGTGACCCTGGGTGAACGGCAGCAGGGGAGCCCCGCCCAGGACCTCGCCACGTCGCTCGGAAAGGTCGTCCGCATCCACCGCGACGGGGGCGTCCCCGTGGACAATCCGGCCATCCCCGGAGCGAGGCCGGAGATCTGGAGCTACGGGCACCGCAACCCGCAGGGAGCTGCCGTACGGCCCGGCACCGACGTCCTCTGGATCGACGAGCACGGACCCCAGGGCGGCGACGAGCTGAATCGCATCGTGGCCGGGGGAAACTTCGGCTGGCCGCTCGTCAGCTACGGGTGCAACTACGGCGACCCGGTGGGCACCTCCTGCCGCATCGGGGGCGGCACGCACGCCCCGGCCTACGTGGAGCCGGTGAGCACCTGGGTTCCCACCTCCATCGCCCCGGCCGGCCTGCTCTTCTACACGGGAGACCGGTTCCCGCGTTGGAAGGGGAACGCCTTCCTGGGGGCGCTGGCGGGCAGGGCGCTGTGGCGCGTGGAGCTCGACGGGGACCGGGAGGTCGCGCGCGAGCGGCTCCTCCCCGACCTGGGGGAGCGTATCCGCGACGTGCGGCAGGGCCCGGACGGCTTCATCTACCTGCTCACCGACGGCGGGAAGCTCCTCCAGCTCCGGGACTGAGGGGGCTCTTCAGGAACCAGGCGAAGCTCGCCGCCTGCAGCACGAGCAGCGCGCCGAGGACCGCCCGGTGTGCGGCGCCCGCCTCCCAGCCCCGCGCGGCCAGGGCGTCGAGTCCCACCCCGTATCCCCACTGGACCAGGAAGGCCCCGGTGAAGGTGCCGAGGTTGAGCGCGGTGCTGGCGCGCCCGGCCAGCTCCGGCGGGAACTGGCGCATGAAGAGCGCGTAGACGAGGTTTGCCACGGAGAAGGAGAGGCCGAGGAGGAACCAGAGCAGGTGGCTCGGCCCCACGCCGAGGAGGAGGCCCATCATCACGGCGAGCACGACGGTCATCCCGGCCACCAGAACCTGCTCGGGGCGGACGCCGCGCCGCTGCAGCGGTCCGATGAACAGGGCCACGAGCAGGAAGCCGAGCGCCATCGCCGCCGTGGTGAGCAGCAGGTGGAAGGCGGCCGCCTCGCGCGAGTATCCCCCGACCTGCATGAGCCAGGGCACGGCCCAGAGCCCCTGCAGCGCCAGGAAGCCGCCGATGAACAGGGACGTCGCCGGCGCGTAGCGCCAGAACACCCGGCTGCCGACGATCTCGCGGAGGGCCTTGAGCTGCTGGCCGAGCGTCTCGCCGACGCCCGTCCGCGCCCGCTCGGGCGTGAGGAGGATCCCCACCGCGGTGGCGAGGCAGAGGCCGCCGAGCACGAGGAACACGCCTCGCCAGCCGAGCACCGGCGCCGCCATCGAGAGAGGCGTCGTCGCCGAGAGCGCGCCCAGGCTGCCCACGACCATCACCGCCGCGTTGAGCGAGGGCTGGCGCTCGGCCGGGAACCAGACGGAGAAGGCCTTGAAGGCGGCCATGAGGCAGGCCGAGGCGCCGAGCCCGATGGCGGCACGGGCCAGCACCAGTTGCGGCAGGCCGTGCCCGAGCCCGAAGAGGGCGCTTCCGGCGGCGGAGACGACGAGCAGGGTGGCCTCCACCCGCCGTGGGCCGTACCGGTCCAGCAGGATCCCGAGCGGCAGCTGGAATGCGCCGAAGGCCAGCATGTACGCCGAGGTGAGGAGGCCGAGCTCCGCGGAGGTGAGCCCGAGCTCGCGGGTCAGCTCCGGAGCCAGCACCGCGTTCGCGTTGCGCAGCAGGTAGGAGAGGAAGTAGCCCGCCGCGTAGGCCGGGAAGATCCGCAGCAGGGGGGTCATGCCGAGGCGGAGGATACGACGGGACGAGGGGTTCGAGGACCCGAGTTGCGGTCACCCAGGGGCTTTTCGCACCCGGTGCCTGCCTGATCGTGGAGTACGTAGACGGGGAGCTGCAGATGCACGACGACTCGGCGCACGTCCTGACGAATGCTCCCGCCTGCGCGTGGCACCTGCTCAACCTGCGCAACTTCCTGAACCTGTCCACGATCGGCACGGAGAGCATCCGGGTCGGCTCCGCGGACGTCATGCGCCACCATGCGGCGAGGCCCACCGACGCGGCGCAGGCGATCCAGACCGTCGGTCACATCCTCAACACGGTGGACATCCCCCTCGGCATCTCCCAGAGCCGGCAGGACGGCAAGCTCGTCTCCGATTTCACCCAGTGGGTGGTGATCCGGGACCTCACCCACGGCCGGATGCTCATCGCGGACCACGACCACCGGCTCACCTTCGTGACGCTGGACCTGGGCGTCCTCTTCGCGCAGGCGCAGCCGGCCTCGATCCCGGTGAGCGACCTGCCCTACCCGGCGTCCATCGACGCGACGCGGAGCCTGGTGAAGTAGGGTCCGGCCGGGGGACGCCTAACCGGCCCGGACGGTCGCCACCGCGCCCGCGTCCGTGGACGTCACCTCGATGCGGGCCGGGATCCGCCTCCGCAGCTCGGGAACGTGGGAGATGACGCCCACGAGCCGCCCGGACTGCTGCAGGGTCTCGAGCGCCTGGATGGCCACGTCGAGCGTGGCCTCGTCGAGCGTCCCGAAGCCCTCGTCGACGAAGAGGGAGTCGAGGCGGCGCCCCCCGGAGTGGCGCAGGACCACGTCGGAGAGCCCGAGCGCCAGCGCCAGGCTGGCGAGGAAGCTCTCCCCTCCGGAGAGCGCTCCCACCGGCCGGTCGATCGTCCCGGTCCAGGTGTCCTCGACCACCAGGGACAGCCCCGCGGCCGAGTTCTTCCGGGCCACGGAGGTGTCGTGGCGAAGGCGGAAGCGGCCGCTCGACATGAGCGCGAGGCGCTCGCTCGCGGCCTCGGCCACCTCCTCGAGCCGCGCCGCGAGGACGAACCGGTGCAGGCTCATGGCCCTGGGGTTGTGGCCCCGCACCATCCCCGCCACGTGGCCGACGACGGAGAGCCGGGCGGCCACGTCGTCCAGTTCCACCCGGAGCTTCCCGAGCCGGGTCAGGAGGTCGGAGAGCCGCTTCGCCTCCGACTCGAGCCGCACCTGCTCGTCGCCCGCCTGGCGCGCCGCCGCCTCGGCCGCCTCGCGGCGCGCCTGGGCGCCTTCGACGTCGGGGCGATCGCGCCCGGCCAGCGCGGCGTCGAGGTCCTCGAGCCGCTTCCGGGCGGCGAACGCGGCCGCCGCGCGCCTCTCGATCGAGTCGGCGAGCGCCTTCCTCTCCCCTGCCGCGAGAAGCGCCGTCTCGCAGTCCCCGAGGCTCACGAACCCGGCAGCGGCGCTGGCGGCGTCGGCCGTGGATCGGGCCTCCGCGGCCGCCTTCCCCGCCCGTTCCCGTGCGCGGTCGGCAGCGGAACGCCTCGCGCTTGCCCCGGCCCCGAGGGTGGCCGTGGACTGGAGCGCCTTCCGCGCCGCGTCGGCGCGCGCCTCTCGAGACGCGAGATCCTCCCGGACCCTTCGCAGCTCCTCGGGCGCCCCGGGACCCACGCCCAGCGAGTCGAGCTGCCGCCGAAGCTCCCCGAGGGACGCCTCGGCCTTGGCAACGGTCTCGCGTGCCGCGGAGGACGCCTGGTCCGCCGCCTCGCGACGGGCGCGCGCCCCCGTGACGGCACCGCGCGCCTCCTTCAGCTCGATCTCCAGCCGCTCGACGCGCCCGGCCGCCTTGCGGGCCTCGGCGAGCGCCGTCCTGGCCTGGGCGAGGTCTGCGCGCAGGGATGCCGTGGGCCGGGATTCCCTGGACCGGGCACGCTCGAGACGGCCCCGGAGATCTTCGAGGAGGGCCGCCTCGCGAGCCCGGGCCGACTCCGCCTCGGCGGCCCGGCTCTCGAGCGTGGTCGCGCTGGCCCGGGCGTCGTCCACCTCGCTCTTCTCGTGCACGCGCCCGGTGGCCTTCGCCGGAGAGGGGTGCTCGGTCGATCCGCAGACCGGGCACGGTTTTCCACCGTGGAGGGCGGTCCGGGCCAGCCAGGCGGCCAGCCCCTCTTCCCTGGCCGCGTGGAGGGCGTTGGCCCTTCGCGCCGCGAGGTCGGCCGCCTCGCGGGAACTCGCGGCGAGCCGTCCCGCCTCGTCGACCTGCTTCGCCCTGGAGGCAAGACCGGTCTCGAGCGCCTCGCGCTCGTCGGCGGCCTGGAGCACCGCCTCGGCCAGCCCGACCGCCTCGGCCCGCGTGGCGGCCTCGCCGGCGAGCGGACGAAGGGCGGCGACCTCCGCCTCGAGGCGAGCCTGGCCCTCCTGGGCACGGAGAACCGCGGCGCCGGCTCGTTCCGCCTCGCCCCCGGCCGCCCGGACACCCTCCTGCTCCGCGGCATGCGCCGCCTCGAGCGTCCGGAGCCGCTCCAGGTCGGGCAGCGCGCGCTCGAGCTCCTGGGCCCGGGTGGAGAGCTTCGCCCGTTCCGGCGCCTCGGCCTCGGCGGCGGCCGCGTCGACCTGGGCCTCGTGGAGCCGGACCTTCGCGCTCTCCGCCTCTGCCGCTGCCTCGGTGGCCTCCCGGACGCGGGCGGACTCCTCCTCGGCGGCCCGCCGGACCTGCAAGAGCTGCTCGCGAACCTGCTCCGCCGCCCCGGCTCGCTCGTGCCGCCTCCTGTCGGCGTCGAGGTCCGCCTCGCCGGCGCGCGCGCGGCCGTCCTCGGTGCGCGCCTCCTCCCGCTCGGCAAACCTGGCGGCGAGCTGGCGCACGTCGGCCAGGGCCCGGAGCGCGGCGGCGTCTGACTCGCGGAGAACCTGCGCCCTCGCGGCCGCATCCCTGGCCAGCGCCTCGACCTCCGAGAGCCGTCCCGCGAGCCCATCGGGCGTCTGTCCGGAGAGGAGCTCGGCCTGGCCTGCCTTCAGCCTGGCCCCCTCCTTCTCGAGGCGGTCCTCCTGCTTCACCAGCAGGGTCTCGATGTCGGTGTACCGATCGGTGGCGAAGAGCTTCCTCATGAGCGTCTCGCGCTCACCGGAGGTGGCGCAGAGGAGCCGCTTGAAGTCGCCCTGGGGCAGGAGCGCAACCTGGGTGAACTGGCCCACGTCCATGCCCAGGAGGGCGGTGACCTTCGCGGTGACGTCGCTGGCTCCGGTGGCGACCGGCAGTTCCTCGCCCTCCCGCCACAGGCTGGCCGTGGGCGGCTCGGTCGTGGTTCCGCTTCCGCGCTTCTTGGGCCGCTGCCACTCCGGCGTCCGCTCCACGCGATACCCGGCGTCGCCCATGCGGAAGCGGAAGACCACCCGGGTCTGCACGTCGGGCGCGGCCCGATCGGCGCGGATCCGATCGACGCCGCGCGTGCCGGCCAGGTCCCCGAAGAGCGCGTAGGTGAGGGCGTCGAAGAGGGAGGTCTTTCCGGATCCGGTGGGCCCGTGGATGAGGAACAGGTCGCTCTCGCCGAGCGCGCCGAAGTCGATCGCCTGCCGGTTCCGGTAGGGTCCGAAGGCCGTCAACTCGAGGTGAACGGGCCTCACGATGCGCGCTCCTTCCGGGCCACTTCCTCGACGGCGGAGGCGAAGCAGTCCGCCTGGGCCCCGGTGGGCGGGGCCCCGGCCACCGTCTCGAGGAAGGCCCGGAACAGGGCCTGGTCGTCCCCCGCTGCACCGGCGACCCGGTCGACGAACCGGGTCTCCCCGGCGGGCGCAGCGTCCCGCCGCCGCACGTTCATGACGTGCGGGAAGCGGGCCTGGAGCCGGGCCCGGGCGTCGAAGACGTAACCCTCGTCCTCGAGCATGACCTCGACGAGGTCTCCCTGGTGGCGGGCGAGGTCGGGGCGAAGGAGGAGGTCGGCGATGCTTCCCTGGATGCGGGCCAGGTCCCGCCTCTGGCCGAGCCGGACCTGCTCCACGCGCGCGGCGCCGCGCTCCACCTCGACGAGGAACGCGCCCTTCACGTGCGCCGCCTCGGCGAACGAGTACTTGAGCAACGACCCGGAGTAGCGGATGCCCGCGGCGACCTCCTGCGGCTCGTGGAGGTGGCCGAGCGCGACGTAGTCGAAGCCACCCAGCGTGCCGGCCGGAACGGAGCCCGCGTTGCCCACGGATATGGGGCGCTCGCTCTCCTTCGTCTCCCTCGCTCCCTGGGCGAAGGCGTGGGCGACGAGCACCGTGGGCAGGGTGCGCCCGGCCGCGTCTGCGCGCACCGCGGCGAGGATGCGATCGGTCGCGGCCGCGTGTCCGCGGAGGGTCTCTTCCCCGGTCATGCCACGGACGACGTCCGGGTCCACGAACGGGACCGCGTACACGAACCCCTTCCCGGGGATGGCGACGGGCGTCGCGACGTCGTCGAGCCCTCCGCGCAGGTGGACGCCGCTCGCCTCGAGGAGCCGGGAACCGAAGGACAGCCGCTCCGGGGAGTCGTGGTTGCCGGCGATGGCGACGACCGGGATGCCCAGCCCCGCCACGCGGAAGAGGACGTCGTCGAGCAGCTTCACCGCATCCGCGGCGGGGACGGCTCGGTCGTAGACGTCGCCCGCCACCACCAGCGCGTCGGGGCGGGTGTCGCGGAGCGCCTCCAGGAGCCGGTCGAGGACCCACTCCTGGTCGCGGAGGAGCGACTCCTCGAAGAGGGCCCGGCCGAGGTGCCAGTCGGAGGTGTGGAGGAGGCGGAGGGACATCCTGGAGGGCAGTGTACGCGGGGGACGGACAGGAGACGGGACGGCTTTTGTCCATTCCGGATCGCCGCGGCCCGGGTATGCTCGCTGGAAGGGATCTTGACCCGGAGGACCACGTGAAGATCTACAACGCCCCGCTCGCCGACATGCGCTTCGTACTCCGCGAGATCGCCCCGCTGGAGACGGTGAACCAGCTGCCCGGCTGCGGGGACGTGACCCCGGAGGTCGCCGACGCCATCCTCATCGAGGCCGGGAAGTTCGCCACGAGCGTCCTCTCGCCGCTCAACCCGATCGGCGACCGCGAGGGCGCCCGGTGGAAGGACGGCGAGGTCACCACGGCCGCGGGATGGCGCGAGGCCTACGCCGGATTCGTCGAGGGGGGCTGGAACGGGCTCGGCTTCGATCCCGAGCACGGAGGCCAGGGCGCGCCGCGGCTCGTCTCCGCGCTCGTCGAGGAGATCTGGAACGGGGCCAACGTCTCCTTCACCCTCTGCCCCATGCTCACGCACGGCGCCATCGAGGCCCTCGAGCTCTCCGGGTCCGCGGCGCAGAAGGCGATGTACCTGCCGAAGCTGGTGAGCGGCGAGTGGGCCGGGACCATGGTCCTCACCGAGCCGCAGGCCGGCTCCGACCTCGCGGCCGTGCGCACGCGCGCCGTGCCGAAGGGAGACGGGACGTACCTCCTCGAGGGGCAGAAGATCTTCATCACCTACGGCGAGCACGACCTGACCGGGAACATCATCCACCTCGTGCTGGCACGGACGCCGACCGCCCCCCCGGGCGTGAAGGGGATCTCGCTCTTCGTCGTGCCGAAGTTCCTCGTCAACGCCGACGGGAGCCTGGGGGATCGCAACGACATCCGCTGCGTCTCGCTGGAGCACAAGCTCGGGATCCACGCCAGCCCGACGGCCGTGCTCGCGCTGGGCGACAAGGGCGGCGCGATCGGCTGGCTGGTGGGCGAGGAGAACCGCGGCATCGAGTACATGTTCATCATGATGAACGCGGCGCGCTACGCGGTGGGCCTGGAGGGCATCGGCCTGTCCGAGCTCGCCTACCAGCAGGCGCTCTGGTACGCGCGGGAGCGGGTCCAGGGATCGGAGATGGGCTCGAAGAGCCGCGAGGGCGTGGCCATCATCCGCCACCCCGACGTGCGCCGCATGCTCCTGCTCATGAAGTCCCAGACCGAGGCCATGCGCGCGGTCGCCGCCGTGGTCGCCGCCGCTGCGGACACCGCCCGGTGCCACCCGGAGGCGGACCGGCGCGCCGGGAGCCAGGCCTTCGTCGACCTCATGATCCCCATCGTCAAGGGCTGGAGCACCGAGACCTCGATCGACATCGCCTCGCTGGGGATCCAGGTCCACGGCGGGATGGGCTTCATCGAGGAAACCGGTGCGGCGCAGATCTTCCGCGACGCCCGCATCACCACCATCTACGAGGGAACGACCGGCATCCAGGGTGCCGACCTCATGGGGCGCAAGGTGGCGCGCGATGGCGGCGCGGTCATCCGGGGCGTCATCGGCGAGATGCGGCAGGTCGAGGCGCAGCTCGCGGCGGAGCGCTCGCCCGACCTGTCGGCGATCGCTGCCCGGCTCGGCGAGGGGATCGCCGCGCTCGATGCCGCCGTGGCGTTCGTCCTCGCGACGTATGGAAAGGACGTGCGGCGTGCCGCGGTCGGGGCCGTTCCGTTCCTGCTCCTCTTCGGGACCGTGGCGGGTGGATGGCAGATGGCCCGATCCGCGCTGGCCGCGCACCGGCACGTCGCGGCCGGGCGTGGGGATGGCTTCCTGCGGGCGAAGATCGCCACGGCGCGGTTCTACGCCGACCAGGTCCTGGTCCGGGCCGCCGGGCTCTCGCAGGCGGTCGTGGGCGGAGCCGATGGCGCGCTCGCCATCGAGGACGAGCACTTCTAGGGCGCCCCGCAGCCTCCGGGACGCCCCGATCGGGTTGGGGCGTTTTCCGGAGGCCCGATCGGGATTCAATCTCCGCCCGCTCGGGACTCGACCCAATATCGAACTTCCGCTGGAACGAGCACACTCGTCTCCAGAAAGGGAGGACGAACCATGAAGACCATCAACGGCGGCAGCGCGGTGAAGGGTGGCTACTACCTCTCGAAGAGAAACTGGGAAGTCTTCCCCATCGCCCACGACGGCCAGAAGCTTCCCGGGTCCGCATCCGAGCACTACGTGCAGGTCCCGACGGCGGCGGCCATGGCGCTCCTGCCGGTGCTGGGCGGCCTCATGGTCGTCTTCCTCCCCTTCATCGGCCTCTACATGACGGGCAAGGCCCTGCTGAGCCCGGTCGGGAAGGTGTTCAACCGCTCGGCCCAGGACCTGGCCGCCACCGTGACCCCGGGCTGGGCGCCCGGCGCGGCGCACTTCACCGGCAAGGCCACCGACGAGAAGGTCGCCGGGGAGTCGAAGGCGGGAGAGGAGACCCTCGAGTCCCTGAAGAAGGAGATCGAGGAGAAGCGCAAGGATTAGCTACGGCCGGTACCTGCCCAGGGCCACCACCGCGTTGCTCCCGCCGAACGCGAAGGAGTTGCTGACCGCGAAGTCTCCCTGGTAGGCGCGTGCACCCGTGGTCACGTAGTCGAGATCGCACTCCGGGTCGGGTACGGTGTGGTTGATGGTCGGGGGGACCACACGGTCCCGCAGCGTCAGGATGCAGCCGATCAGCTCGAGGGCCCCGCCGGCGGAGATGCCGTGCCCGAGCGCTCCCTTGTTCGCCACCACCATCGCCCTTCGCGCCTGGTCCCCGAGGACGTTCTTGATCACGGTCGTCTCGTTCCGGTCGTTCCAGTCCGTTCCGGTACCGTGGGCATTGACGTAGCCGACCCGATCGGGGCTCAGGGATGCGTCGCGGAGGGCCTTCGCCAGGGCCCGGGTCGGTCCCTCGGGCGACGGCTGCGTCAGGCTGTGGCAATCCGCCGACGCGCCGTATCCGAGCACCTCGGCCAGGATCTCCTGGCCGCGCCGCCGCGCCGACTCCTCCGACTCGAGGACGAGCACGCCCGCCCCCTCGCCGAGCACGATGCCGTCGCGATCGGCGCTGAAGGGGCGGCAGGCCCGGGCCGGCTCGTCGACCAGCTTCGAGAGCACGCGCAGCGCGCTCCACGCCGTCATGACACCTAAAGTGAATACCGAGTCGGCGCCGCCGGCGACCGCCACGTCGAGGATCCCCGACCGGATCATCTGCAGCGCCTGGCCCACGCTGTGGGTCGCCGACGCGCAGGCCCCGTCCACGTTGAAGAGCGGGCCGCCGAGGCCGAAGCGGATCGACACGTTGGCGGCGGGCCCCGAGTTCATGGAGGAAGGGATGGTGAGCGGGCTGGCGCGCCCCTTCAGGTAGAAGTCCCGGTAGGCGTGGTCGCAGGCGCTGAAGCCACCGATCGAGCTGCCGATGAGGACCGCCGCCTCCTGCCGGTCGACCCCGCCGTCGAGGAGACGCGCCTGCCCGATGGCCTGGGTGGCCGCCACGACCGCCAGCTGGGAGGTCCGGCTCGTCCGGCGGGCCTCCTTGACGTCGAAGAATCCGGCCGGGTCGTAACCCTGCACCCGCGCGCCGATGGGCGTCGGGAAGGAGGCGAACTCGGCGTCGTCGAGCGCCACGACGCCAGATTCTCCCTGGACCAGCCGCCGCCAGAAGGACTCGACGTCGCAGCCGAGCGGGCTCGCCACGCCGACTCCCGTCACCACAACGCGTCGCCTGGTCATCGGGGCGGCCTACCCATTCTACTTCTTCGGAGGGCCGCCGGCGGGTCTGCCGGGACCACCCGGCTTGCGGGGACCGCCGCCCGACCGCCCGCCACCGCCGCGGTCGTTCTTGCGATCGTCCTTGAGCGAGTCCATGGAGAACCCGCCGGTCGTGCTCCCCTTCGCGCCGCGATCGCCGCCTCCTCCACCGCCGCCGCGTCCGCCGCCTCCCTTGCCGCGCCCCTTCTCGCTCCGGTGGGCGTCGGCGACCTGCTTCATGCTGGAGGGCAGGAGATCCACGATGTACTGCCGCTCCCCGATGACCTGGGCTCCGCGCAGCTGCTCCTCGACGCCGAAGACGCGGACCAGCCGGACGTCGCCGGCACGCCGTCCCACCGCCTTGACCGCGGCGCGAAGCATCACGAGCCGATCGCCGGAGCAGCCGGTGGCCTTCGCCACCGCGTCGTCGAGGATGGCCTTGACGGTCTCGCTCTCCGCATCGGGATCGAGCTTCGGTGCGGGCGCCTCCGGGGCGGCCTCGACCGCCGCCTCGGGTGCCAGCTCGGCCGCCGCCTCGGGTGCCAGCTCGGCCGCCGCCTCGGGTGCCGGCTCGGCCGCCGCCTCGGGGGCCTTCGGGAGCTCCACGACCACCGCGGGCGTCACCGGCGTCTCCTCCCGGGGGAGGGAGCGCCGCGCCTCGGCGACCGCAGCTGCCGCCGTTCGAACCAGGGATCCACTGAGCTCGGTGAGGGTCTTCATGGTGGACTTCATACACGTTTTCGGAGAAATGGGCGCGGCAGGAATTCCGACCCTCTACTCGAAACCCGCGACGGCATGCGGGACGTACGGCTCCTCCAGCGCAGCTGCCTCGTCCGGGTCGAGGTGCACGTTCAGCGCGGCCACGGCGTCCTGCAGGTGATGGGGCTTGCTGGCCCCGACGATCGGCGCGGTGATGCCGGGCCGGCCGAGCAGCCAGGCCAGCGCCACCTGCGCGCGTGGAACGCCGCGCCTCTCCGCGACCTGGCCCAGCCGGTCCACCACCTTCCGGTCGGCCTCCGCGGTCCGTGCATAGAGCCCGGTGCCGAACGGGTCGGTCTCGGAGCGCCTGGTCTTCTCGGCCTGCCAGGCCCGGGCCAGGCGGCCGCGCGCCAGCGGACTCCAGGGAACGACGCCGATCCCCTCGGACCGGCAGAGGGGAAGCATCTCGCGCTCCTCCTCCCGGTAGAGCAGGTTGTAGTGACCCTGCATGGAGACGAACCGCGTCCAGCCGTGAAGATCGGCCAGGTAGAGCGCCCGGGTGAACTGCCAGGCGTGCATGGACGAGGCGCCCAGGTAGCGGACCTTCCCGGACTTCACCAGGTCGTGCAGCGCCTCGAGGGTCTCCTCGACGGGCGTCTCGGGGTCCAGGCGGTGGATCTGGTACAGGTCGAGGTAGTCGGTCCGCAGGCGCCGCAGGCTCTCCTCCACCTCGAAGAGGATGGCCTTGCGGGACAGGCCACCGCCGTTGGGCTCGTCGCGCATGGGGAAGTGGACCTTGGTCGCGATGACGACCGCCTCCCTGCGGACGCTGCCCTGGAGGAACCGCCCGAGCACCTCCTCGCTGGCGCCGCTCGAGTAGACGTTGGCGGTGTCGAAGAAGTTGATCCCGAGGTCGAGGGCCTGACGGAGGAAGGGCTGGCTGGCCTGCTCGTCCAGGGTCCAGGCATGCCTGCCGGGCTGGCCCGCCGCCGTGGCCGGTGCACCGTAGGTCATGCAGCCGAGGCAGATGCGGGAAACGCGAAGACCGGTCCTGCCGAGCCTGACGTATTCCATGCGCCTCTCCTTTCAGGTGGGTCCGGGGAGCACCGAGAGCGCCGCCCCGATGGCGCCGACGAGCTGCGGATCGGGCAGGACCTCGACGGGGCGTCCCAGCGCCTCGCGCAGCGCCGCGACCATGGCGGCGTTGAGCGCGACGCCCCCGCTCATGAACAGCTCGCCTCCCCCGGTCGTGCCCCGGGCCAGGGCGGCCACCCGGGAGGCGAGCGCCTGGTGCAGCCCCTTCAGGATGCCCTCCAGCGGCTCCCCTCCGGCCACCAGCGAGATCACTTCACTTTCAGCGAATACCGTGCAGGTGCTCGAGACCGGGACCGCCCGGGCGGCCCGCGCCACCTGCCCGGCCACCTCCTCGTAGGGAACCCGCAGCCGGCCCAGGATGATCTCGAGGAAGCGCCCGGTCCCGGCCGCGCACTTGTCGTTCATCGCGAAGTCGACCACGTCGCCGGCCGCCCCGATGCGGATGACCTTGGTGTCCTGTCCGCCCATGTCCACGAGCACTCCGCCCCGGCGGGTGGCGGCGAAGGCGCCCCGGGCGTGGCAGGTGATCTCGGTGAGGGCGCGCGCCCCGGGCACGCGCTTGCGGCCATACCCGGTGGCCCCCACCGGTCCGTCGGCGCCGGTCTCCTCGCGGAGCGAGAGGAGCAGCCGCTCCACCTGCGGCTCGATGCGCGGGTCGGTCGGCTCCACGCGCTGCGCGACGCGGCGGCCCGAGGTGTCGATCGCCACGGTCTTGCAGGTGGTCGAGCCGACGTCGACCCCGAAGGCCACCGCGGTCACGCGAAGCCTTCCATGAACGCGGTGAGCCGGTTGTCGGCCTGCTCCCTCGACCAGGCCCGCGGGTCGGAGTGGTCGGCCTCGAGGAGCAGCACCCGGATGCCGAGCTCGCTGGCCAGCCGGTCCTTCAGGTCCACCTGCCCGATCGAGTAGGGCTTGCACGAGCGGTCGCTGTGGAGCACGGCGCCGTCCACCTGGTACTCGCGGGAGAGCCGGCGCAGGATGCCGAGACGGTTCGGCAGGTCCTGGTTCAGGATGATGTGGGTGTACGAGTCGGCCGCGGAGCGGATCAGGTCGGCGGGATCGATGCGGGCCCCGGCCTCGGCCCAGGCGTTCGTGTAGCTCGTGCACACGAAGTTGAAGCCGCGCCCGGCGAGCAAGGTCGCCACCTCGCGAACCGCGAACCAGATGGGCAGGTTGTCCCAGAGGAGGCGGTGGCGCTCCTCGCGCAGGCCGCCGATCCCGCGGGCCACGCGGTCCCGCAGCTCGTCGCGCAGCAGGCGGTAGTAGGAGTTGCAGACGTCGGTGCCGCGAAGCGCCACGATGGGCGCCATGTGGAAGAAGCCGTCGATTCCGGTCCAGGGAGCCGGACGGGCCTTCCCGGTCGCCAGGCAGTCGGCCCACAGGTCGGTGCCCTCCCTGGCCTTGCGCGCCACCTCGGCCAGCGCCTCCGGATCGGCCCGCCGTCCCGAGATGCGCTCGGCCACGCGCACCAGCTCCTCGAGCTGGTCGCGCACGTACTGCACGTGATGCGGCTCCGCCCTTCCGTAGACGTAGGGCGTGTCGACGATGACCAGCGGGACGTGGAAGTGGTCGGCCAGCGCCTTGTACCAGTAGAGGACCGTCTGGCAGATGTTTGTGCAGCAGGCGAGCAGGTCGGGGCGGGGCATGCGCCCCACCGGCGTGCGGCCGGTGATCACGCTGCCCAGGTCGGCGCGCGCGTAGCTGCACAGGTCGCGGGAGTAGCCCTGGGCCTCCACCGCGTCGGAGAGCCCGGGCACCAGCCGCTGGACGCCGCACATCGCCGCGTGGTTCTCCGGGTAGACGGTGTGGAAGCCGAGCGGCCGCAGGAGCTCCACCGGGAACCCGCTCGTCACCCAGGCCACCGGCACCGCCCCGTCGGCGTAGCGCGCCTGGAAGAAGTGGGCCGTCATGATCTCCTTCAGCTTGCGCACCGACTCGAGCGGCGGGCCGAAAGGGGATGCGTGCGACGGGCCGGACGGCCGCCGCTTCCGGCGCTGCCACCCGTCGAGGGAGGCCAGGAAGGGGCCGACCACGCGCCCCGCCAGCTCGTACTGCGCGCGCCGGAGGATCACGCCGCCCTCCCCGCCGCCAGCATCTCCACGAAGGCCTCGATGCGGGTGACCGTCTGTCCGGAGAGCTCCGCCTCCAGCTCCCCCTCCAGGTAGAGCACCGGCACGCCGCGGGCCGCGAAGGCGCGCTTGAGGAGCGGCACGTCGAAGAGCTCGGGCTCGCAGAACTTGATCACCTGGAGGATCACGCCGCGTGAACCCGAGCGGTCGAGGAGGCCGAGGAGGTGGTTCACGCGCGCCTCCGGGTCGGCCGAGCGGGTGGAGCACGGGGGCGCGGCCCAGTAGCGCTCCTGCAGTTCCTCCCACGGGCCGGACGCGCCCGGCGCGCGGCGCACCACCCGCCGCCCGACCGCCGCGAGGTCGTCGGCCGCGACCCAGGCCCCCGCGTCATTCAGCACCTGGAGGAGCGACGGGGGCTCCGGCACGTAGCCGGACAGGAGCACCGGTACGCCCGGGCGGCGCGGGCCCGCGGGGAAGCGGGCGCGGAAGTCGAGCAGCTCGGCGAGGTGCTCCTCGGGCCAGAGCCACTCGCCGCGCCGGAGGAGCGCGTAGAGCTCCGGGTCGCCCACGTCGAGGAAGGGACGCGCGTCGAGGAGCGCGGCGCGGGCCCGATCGATCTCGGCGTGGAGCCGGATCGCCCAGGAGAGGCGGTCGGCGTCGAGCGTACGGCCGGTGAAGACCTCCAGGCGCCGGGCCAGCGACCGGAGCTCGCCGTCGAGGTAGGTCCGCGAGCTTTGCCGGGACGGCCCCTTCGGGTGGAGGAAGGTGAAGGACGCCTTGCCCCAGCCACCGAAGTCGGGAGCGAGGGTCGCGAGCCCCTGGATCGAGTCGCAGGTGTGCGGGAAGAGCACCCCGTCCACCGCGTCGGCGCCGCCCGAGCAGAGGAAGGCCATCGCGTTGCGCACCACGGAACAGACGTAGGCCTGGATCCGCCCCGCACCATCTCCCCGCGGCGCGCCCGGCGGACCCCACATCTCGACCGCGAGCACGTCGAGCGCGGTGAGGAGCTCCTTGGGGTAGTGGATGGGGAGCACCGCCACGGCCTTGCGGCCGTTCGACTCCCGCTGCCGGGCGATGTAGGCGTTACGGCTCACGTTCCGTGCCGAGGAGAGCACGGAACGGAGGCGGTGGTCTACGACCGGCGCTTCTCCTCGACCTCCTTCGCCAGCTGCTCGAGCTTCTCCTGCCCTGCCTTTTCCTCCTCGGCCGCCTTCTCCTCGGTGGCCTTGCCGGTGAAGTGCGCGGCTCCGGGGGCCCAGCCGGGCGTCACGGTCGCGGCCAGGTCCTGGGCCGAGCGGTGGAACATCCGGCCGATGGGGCTCAGGGCCGCCTTCGCGACCAGGTAGAGACCGATGAAGGGGAGGAAGACCACCATGAGTCCGCCCAGCACCGGCATGAGCAGGAACGCCGCAGCGGTGGGGACCTTCACGTAGTGCTCGGCAGCCGGGCCTGGCAGCTTCTGGCCGTCCTTCTCGATGGGGAAGATCTCCCAGTTGGACCTGGAGAGGTAGTAGCCACCGGGAACCGCACTGCCGCCGCTGATCGTCGTCATGATGTGTTCTCCCTTTCTGGGAGGGAGTGTCGTCGATCCGGCCTGGCTTCGATATTGGGAGCAATCCCCAGCCCGCGGGGTTTGAATCCCTACCGGCCCTCCGGAAAACACCCGACCCCGGATGGGGCTAGAGGCACCCCGCCTGCCGCAGGAACTGGCGCGCCAGCTCCGGGCGGACCCTGGTCATCTCCTCGTGGCTCGGCGCCTGGAGATGAAGGGCGAAGGAGCACCCCGCTCCGGGAACCTGCACCCAGCCGACGAGCCAGCCCTCCCCGGTCCCCGACGAGCCCGTCTTGGCGACGAGCCGGTAGGCGGCGCCGGACTCCTCGGTGAGCAGTTCCTGCACCAGCGCCAGGTTCCCCGGCGCCACCGGGATCTGCCCGCGCTGGAGCTTCGCCAGGAACTCCGCCTGCTCGTCGGGGGAGATGCGCAGCGTGCTCCCCAGCCAGAACCGGTCGAGGCCGCCGGTCATGTCCTGGTTGCCGTAGGCGAAGGTGGCGAGCCACTTCTTCATGCGCGGCTCTCCCACCCGGGTCGCGACCTCGCGGAAGAACCAGACGATGGATCGCGGGAGCGCGGTGCGGAGGCTCTGGTCCTCCCGCCAGGCACGCAGGTAATCGTCGCCCGCCCCCCAGGTGGGCAGGGGGTAGCGAGCGGGGTCCCAGCGCCATCGCTCGTCGGGACCATTCACCACCCCGGTCTCGAGCCCGATGAGGCTTCCGGGAATCTTGAAGGTCGAGAAGGGGGAGTGGCGCGTCGCGCACGCTTCCGGGTTCACGCGGAAGCGTGCCCCGGTCCGGAGATCCAGGCTCACGAACGCGCCGGAGACGCCGGGGGGGAACGGGGGCGCCAACTTGGCCTCGGCCGACCGGGCCCGTGCGGCGGCGGCCGGTTCCTCGGCCTTGACCCCGGCGACCTGATCCCGCGAGGCCAGCGCTTCCGACGTCACGGGATCGGCCGGAGATGGTGCCGCAGACGGCGCCGGGGGAGCCACCGGGGGTGGAGCCGGTCGAGACGCGGCCGGTGCGGCCTTGGCCGCGGCCTCGGGCAGCCTTGCTGGGGGCGGGGGGGACACGGCGACCACCCGTTCCGGGTCCGTCTCGCGCCGCGGACCCGTGTCGAGCACGCGCAGCGTCACCGCGCCCACGGCGAGGACAACGGCGGCCGCGGCCATCCAGGCGGCGGGACGCAACCGGCCCGGGCGGGCAGGCGGCACGGGCCGCGCCACGGCCTGCCTCGCGGCCTTCACCAGTTCCTCCCGTCCTCCGGCGGGCGCAGGGTCGGGGAGCTGGCTCGCCGCCTCCCGGGTCCGCAGGATGGCTTCGAGCTCGGCCGCGCAACCGGCGCATCCAGGGACGTGGCGCTCCAGCTCCTGTCGCTCCGCTGGCTCGAGCTCTCCGTAGGCCAGGTCGAGCAGCTTCTCGCGCGCTTCCTCGTGGGTCATGCGACCTCCTGCAGCGCGCGGCGGAGAGCCTCGAGCGCATAGCGCATCCGGCTTTTCACGGTGGGTAACGGTGCGCCGGTGACCTCGGCGATCTCCGCGAAGGAGACCCCTTCGTACTCCCGGAGAAGGAAGACCTCCCGCTGCTCCTCGGGAAGCCCGCGGATGGCACCCAGCAGGCGGGGGCGGATCTCCGCGTCCCGGGTGGCATCCTCGGGAGCGCGCTCGCCGGCGGCCACCATCTCGCTCACCGGGCGCCCCCGCAGCGGGGCGTCGAGGGAAACGTGCCTTCGATGGACCGCACGCCGCGCCTCGTCCGTGGCGAGATTGCGGGCCACTGCGTAGAGCCAGACCTTGAAGCGTCCGCCGGGACTCCAGCGGGGAGCCGCGTCGATGAATCGCATCCAGCAGTCCTGCGCCAGATCCTCGGCCCGGGCCTCGTCCCCGACGAAGCGCGCCAGGAATCGGAACACGCCCTGGCGGTGCCTGTCGAGGAGGACCTCGAAGGCCGCCACGTCCCCGCTCCGGTAGCGCGCCACGAGCGCCTCGTCGGTGTCCTGCGTCACCTCCGGTCATCCTACTCCCCGGTCCGGCGAGCGCCTCGCAGATCCTTTTCGGCCGACGTCCGTTCCAGGGGGAAGGAGGTTCACATGCGCATGACGATCCCGTGGCTGCTCTCCGTCTTCCTGGCCTGCACCACCCCGGCGACGACGCCCGCCCGGGAGGAATCCGCGTCCCGCAGTGGCGGCTGGTCCTTCGACCTCGTGGACGACGCGGGGAGGCCGCTCCCGGCCTTCCTCCATCTCGGCCGCACCTACGTCCTCGGCGCCGCGGGGCAGCGGTACCGGGTGCGGGTCCGCAACGAATCGGGGCGCCGCGCGGAGGTCGTGGTGTCGGTGGACGGGCGCGACGTGGTGGATGGCGGACCGTCATCGCTGGAGAAGCACGGCTACGTCGTGGACGCGCACGGTGAGACGGTGATCGACGGCTTCCGTCTGAGCGAGAGCTCCGTCGCCGCCTTCCGGTTCGGGACGGTGGCCCGGTCGTACGCCGCGCTGGAAGGGGACGCCCGCGACGTGGGCGTGATCGGCGTGGCGGTCTTCCCGGAGCGCCGGCCCAGGCCGCTTCCCCTGCGGGAAGCCCCGTCCGGCGTCGACTCCAAGTCCCGGTCCGGGGAGGTGATGGGTGCTGCGCCGGCGGAGCGGCGTCCCGGACTCGGAACGACGTTCGGCGAGCAGCACGACTCCCGCGTCCAGCGGATCGCCTTCGAGCGCGAGAGCGTCCGGCCCGCCGTGGTCCTGGCGATCCGGTACGACGACCGGCCCGGATTGCTCGCCGCTGGCGTGGACCTGGGCGGACGCTGCGGGACCGGCGACGCGCGCCTGCGATGCACGGCGGACCCCTTCCGCAGGGACGCTGGCTTCGCTCCCCCGCCGAAGGGCTGGACGCCGAAGGGCTCGTGACGGCCTTGCGTTCAGCCGTGGTCGGGGAGCCGGCCGGCGAAGGCGTGACCCCGGCGGCGCCGGTAGGCCTCCAGGTACAGCGCCTCGTAGGCGTCCGCCGAGCCGTCCCACGAGAAGTCCTTCTCCATGGCCCGCTCGCGCATGGCGCGGATGTGGTGGGGGCGGTCGTGGTAGGTCGAGAGCGCCCAGCCGATGCAGTTCCCCAGCGCGTCGGGGGTGAGGTCCTCGAAGACGAAGCCCGTTCCCGCCCCGGCCGACTCCTCGTACCGCTGCACGGTGTCGACGAGACCCCCGGTGGCGCGCACGACGGGCAAGGTTCCGTAGCGCATGGCGTACATCTGGCTCAGGCCGCAGGGCTCGAACCGGGAGGGCATGACGAGGAAGTCGGACCCCGCAGTGATGCGGTGGGCCAGGCCGTTGTCGAAGCCGAGCCATGCCTTGAACCTGCCGGGGTGCCGCGCCGAGAGCTTCCCGAAGTACTGCTCGGCCTCCAGGTCGCCGTTGCCGAGGAGGACGAACTGGGCGTCCCAGGTCAGCAGGCGATCCATGCTCTGGGCGAGGACGTCGAAGCCCTTCTGGTGGGTGAGCCGCCCCACCACGCCGAAGAGGGGGACGGCCGGGTCCGCCGGCAGCCCGGCCTCGAGCTGGAGCGTCGTCTTGCAGAGCGTCTTCCCGGCCAGGTTGGCCGCGGAGTAGTTGGCCTCGATGTGCGCGTCGGTGGCCGGGTTCCAGTCGTCCACGTCGACGCCGTTGAGGATGCCGACGAGGTCGCCGCTCCGGTTGCGGAGGACGCCGTCCAGCCCGCACCCGAACTCCGGGGCCTGGATCTCGCGGGCGTAGGTCGGGCTCACCGTGGAGAGCATGGTGGCGTGCTGCAGTGCCGCCTTGGTCAGGTTCAGCGCGCCGAAGTGCTCGAACTCGCCCGGGTGGTAGTGCTCGCGGCCGAGGCCGGCGATGAACATCGCTCCACCGTCGGTCACACCCTGGTAGGCGAGGTTGTGGATGGTGTAGACGGTGGCGGCTCCGTGGAGCGGCTTCGCCCACTCGACGGTGTTCACGTAGACGGGGACGAGCGCCGTCTGCCAGTCGTGGGCGTGGACGACGTCCGGGACGAACCGGAGGGCCTTGGCGAGCTCGAGCGCCCCCCGCGACAGGAAGGTGAAGCGCTCGAGGTTGTCGGGGTAGCCGCCGTCGGGCGGACCGTACAGGGTGGGCCGGTCGAAGTACCGGTGGTACTCGAGGAAGTAGACGGGAACGTCGCTCCCGGGGAGCTGCCCGAGCCGGACGCCGGCGCGCGCGCTTCCCCACCACATGGGCACGGGGAGCACGCCGTCGAGACGGTCCAGCTCGTGCCACTTCATGCCGGCGTAGAGCGGCATCACCACCCTCGCGTCGATGCCCCTCCGGCGCAGGGCCTTGGGGAGGGCGCCGAGGACGTCGCCCAGGCCGCCGGTCTTGGCGAACGGCGAGACTTCCGACGACACGAGGAGCACCTTCAGGGGCTGGGAAGCCTTGGCCATCTCAGGTGGCGTAGATGCGGTAGTCCACGTTCGGGAAGATGTTGTTCCGGGACTCCAGATCCGCGATCCGCCTCTCGTCGAGGTGGCCCTCCTTCAAATTTCTGTAGAGCTCGGTGAACTGGAGGATGTGCTCGTTGAAGCGGCGGGTCGCGTAGGGCACCGTGGTCCCGGTCTTCATGATGAACGGCCAGTCGCTCGACTGGGCGAGCATGAGTTCCCGGGCCGCCTGGTTGAGCGCGCGGAGCTCGAGCCCGGTGGCGGCCGCGTTGCGCCGGGCCAGCTCGGTCATCCTCTCCGCGGCGGTGTGCAGGTGGCGGTACGTCCAGGCGTTGGTGTCGTTGCACCAGTACTCGCCGTAGCCCTTGGCGCCCCAGGAGGAGATGCTGGGCGTGGCCATCTGGTTGGTCGGATGCCGGTCCAGGTAGTCACCGGGCGTGATGCTCTCGACGGTGTCCTGGTCGAAGTGGAGCTGCCGGAAGACGTCGTTCAGGAAGACCGGGCCCTCGTACCACCAGTGACCGTAGAGCTCGGCGTCGTAGGGGCTGACCACGATCGGGGGCCGGTCCATGTGGGCGGCCAGCGCCTCCACCTGCTTCTCGCGGTTCCCGCGGAAGTGCGAGGCGTGCAGGCCGGCACGCGCGCGGGCCGCGTCCGGATCGTAGACCCACTTGTCGTGGAGCTTCCCGTGGGTGATGGCGTGGTACTTGATGCCCGTGTACATCCGGATGCCCTCGGGGTGCACGTGGGGCCCGATGTACTCCATGGGCAGGTCGAAGCCGATGTCCCGGTAGAAGTCGCGGTACTGCGGGTCTCCGGGGTACCCCTCCTTGGCGCTCCACACCTGCTGCGAGGATTCGGTGTCGCGCCCGAAGGCCGCCACGCCGCTGGGGCAGTAGACGGGCGCGTGGATCCCGTACGCGGGCCGGCGATCGGCGAGCAGGATGGCGTGGCTGTCGACGAGGAAGTACCGGATGGCGGCCTCGCGCAGGATCTCGTCCGACCCCGGCACGTAGCCGCACTCCCCGAGCCACATGCCGCGGGGGCGCTGGCCGAAATGGTCCTCGTAGAGGTCGGCGGCGGTGTGGACCTGGGCCCGCAGCGAGGCCCAGTTCCGGTCCAGCATCGGGAAGAACGCGTGGGTGGCCGTGGAGGTGATGACCTCGACGCGGCCGGCCTCCTGGAGGCGGCGAAAGGCCCGGACCAGGTTCCCGTCGTGGGAGCGCCAGGTGTGGCGCAGGCTCTGGAAACGGTCCTGGTACATCTGGGCGAGCCGGTGGTAGTGCGGCTCGGGCCTGGTCCGCTCCAGCTCCTTGCCGGTCAGCTCGATGAGGGCGTCCAGGTGACGGGCGTACCAATCCTTGAGGAGGTCGTCGGCCAGCATGGTGAGGAGTGGCGCCGAGAGCGACACCGTCACCCGGTAGGGAACCTGGTCGGCGAGGAGCCCCTCGAACACCTGCAGGAGCGGCAGGTAGGTTCCGGTGATGGCCTCGTAGAGCCACTGCTCCTCCATCACCGTCGGATCTTCCGGGTGGCGCACGAACGGGAGGTGCGCGTGGAGGACGAGCGCGAAGTAACCCCTGGCCATGACCGTCAATCCTCGACCTTCGGGTAGAGGCGGCGCTCGCTTCCGCCGAGCCGCTCGCTCGCCCCACCATGCTGCCACTCGCTGGCCCCACCCTGCTGCCGCTCGCTGGCGCCGCCCATTCGCCGTTCGCTGGCGCCGGCGAAGTGGATCTCGCTGGCCCCGCCCAGCCTCAATTCGCTCGCTCCGAGCCGCCAGAGCTCGCTCGCTCCGGCGAGGCGCAACTCGCTGCCCGAGAGCCAGCGCTGCTCGCTCGCGCCCGGGCGCTCCGAGGCGCCCAGCATCCGCACCGCGTCGGAGGGGGGCGTGCGGCGGATCTCCCCGCCCTCCGCGGCCACCCACGAGCGGTACACCTCCCAGCGCCCCACGACGGCTCGTTCCTGGAACGCGCCGAGGTTGCGGATCACCACTTGCCACGGCCCGTGGATGACGTGGGTGACCCCGCCGACCTTGAAGGAGACGGTGGGCCCGCGCCACTCCTCGCGAACGGGCGGCTCGACCTCCACCGGGTACGGGAAGGGTCCCTCCTCCCACGTCCGCGTGGTGATCGGCTCCATCCAGTCGGTCCGGCCCTGGAGCTCGTACCACCCCTCACCCTGCTCCTCCCGCCACTCCACCCGCTCCCAGCCCGCACCCAGGAGCTCGGCGATGCGGGTCTCCCGGTCGGCTCCGGACTCGTGGAGCCTCCAGAGCGCGATGGGCGCGAAGGGTGGAGGCGGCTCCACTGCCGGCCGGGATCCGTCCTCCGGACCATGGACCGGCGGAAGCGGCAGCCCCGATCCGGCACCGCGCACCGCCCCCGTCGCCGGCAGGACGGTGAGCCACTCCGGCTCGCCCCGGGACGCCGGCTCCTTCCGGGGAAACTCGACCCGTCCGGCGCGCGCGATCCGGACGAAGTAGCCCTCGGTGGACTTCATGCCGATCTCCACGTGGGCGGTGGAGGTGGGCTTGCCGATCTCGAAGAACCACTGGCGATCGGATCGCTCGACCCGCTGGTCGAGGGTTCCGTGCCCGTTGGTCCCGTCGAAGATCAGGCCGGTCGTGTCGTGGATGCGCAGGTTGAGCCATGCACCGGCCCCTCCCGGCCCCAGGCCCGACCGCGCCCGAGCGATGGCCGCGTCGGTGACCTCCCAGTAGACGTAGAGACGATCGGGGTCCACGGCCGCCGCCACCACCCGGTCGTGGCCGTAGCCCCAGGGGATGTGGCTCACCGGCTTCTCGGCCTTCCCGGCCGGACCCAGGTCGAGCTTGGCGGCGGGGGACGGATCCTCCCCGTGCTGGAGGGCCTTCTCCTCCGGCGGAACCTCCGGCGGGGCCTTCCTGCGAGCCTCCCGCTTCTTCGCGGGGGCCGGGGCGGCGGCGTCTGCGGCTGCCTTCCGGATCGCCGTCTCGCGGTCGTGATCGGCGACCGCCTCTCGAGCCCGCGCCCTCAGCGTGTCGAGGATGCACGCCGCGAGCTCGTTCTTCGGCATGCGGCTCGCGCCCTTGAGCTCGAGCCACCGGGCGACCTCGAGGAGGTCCTTCCGGGTTCGAGCCCGGATCGCCTCGAGCCTCAGGGTGGCCAGGCTGGCCAGGCTGGTCGCCGCCGTTCCCAGTCTTTCCGCGATGTCCCTGATGCGCACGGGGGGACCATAATCTGAATCTCCCCGTGCGGGAGAGAAAGGAAGACGGTGGAGGCCCCAAGGTAGGTCACCTTCCGGGAATCACGGTGCTTATGTTCCATCGTGGCGGTGGGGGGATTGGCGGGCGGACAATGGGACGGAAGGTGGGACTGAAGGTGCCGAAGGCTCTGCGGGTCGCGGGGATCGCTCTCGTCGCCCTGCAACTCGCCTACCTGGCCGCCGCCAACCTGGCCCTCTCCACGGGGCTCGTGAGGAAGGCCATCAGCGCCTACCCGGACTCCATGCTCGTGACCCACGGTCGCGCCTACACGGTGTTCCCCGGACGGGTCCACGTGTCGGACCTCTCGATGCGCGTTCAGGACCGGAACATCCAGTTCCTCCTCACGGTGGGCCACGTCCGTGTGGACATCGACCTCCTCGCCCTCCTCCGGGGGCGGTTCCACGGCGACCACGTCCGGTGCGAAGGCGTGAGCTTCCTCTTCGTCCACAGGGTCCACGACGCCGGGGGGATCGAGGCGCGGCTGGCGGCCTACCCGCCCATCCCGGGCCTTGCCCGGCCCGCCCTCTTCCAGGTTCCCCCGCCTCCGGAGCCCACGCAGGAGGAGATCGACGCACTGTGGACGGTGCGCCTCGACGACGTCCAGGTGGACCTGCGCGAGCTCTGGTTCCTCGAGTACCGCTGGGAGGGGACCGGCCGGGTGACGGGCCAGTTCGAGCTCTCCCCCGTGCGCCGGCTGCAGGTGGGGCCGGCGGAGCTCACACTGGACGGCGGTGAGCTCCGGGCGGGGCCCCACGTGGTGTCGAAGGACCTGCGCCTCCGGCTGGGCGCCACGGTGGAGTCCTTCGACGTCCAGTCCCTGGACGGCATGCAGGTGTTCCGTCCCGTCAGCGCCACCTTGAAGCTCGAGGCGAAGGACTTCTCCCCGGCGCTCCTCGCCCTCCACGTCCCGGGCCTCTCCGCCCGTGGAGCGGGAAGCCTCACCGCCGACCTGCGCCTCGAATCCGGGCGCTTCGGAGAGGGCGGCCGGCTCGATCTGGAGATGGAGAGCCTCCGGGCCGAGCTGAACGGGTTCGTCTTCGACGGCGCGCCCCGGATCTCGGCGTCCTTCGGATCCGCCGGGAAGGACGAGGCCGACGTCCCCCGGGTCCACGCGACCGTGCCGGGCTCCCTCGTCGTTCCCCTCCCCCCGGGAGGCACGGCCCGGGTCGACCTCGAGGGGCTCCACGCCGACGTGACCCTCTCGGGCAACGACGTCACCGAGGGCATCACCCTGGGGATGCTCACCGCGCGGCTCGAGGAGGCGCGGGTCGTCGACGCGCGGGCCGTCGTGTCGGCGGTCATGGGGAAGATCCCGCTGTTCTTCGTCCCACCGCTCCTCGGCGACGGGCCGCTGGTGGCCTCGGTGGCGGTGGACAGCAAGAAGGACGTGACCATCGCGCGCCTGCGCCACCTGCGCCTCGGCGTCGCGGAGATGCGGGGGGCGGCCCGGACGTCGGAAGGCGGCTGGGACGGTGCGGCGGCGGGACACTTCGGCTTCCTGCCCATCGGCGTTCGCCTGAAGGACGGCAAGGCCGGGGTGGCCTTGCTCGTGTCCGACGGCTGGCTGGACGCCGAGCTCGCCATCGCAGGGATCCGCTTCGAGAAGCCCCCGCTGGCGAACTGACGACGCAGCTGCCCGTTGACGTCCATCCCCGTTCCCGCTACGGGATCCGGTTCGCCATGCCCAATCGCCTCAGCCTCCCGGGAGTCCTCCAGGCAGCCGCCCTGGTCTTCCTCGCCGCCTGCTCCTCCCGAACGGCCGCTCCCCCGGCGCCGGGGCCCGTGGAGGTGGGCGTGGTCACCATCACGCCCGCTCCCGTCACCCTCACCCGCGAGCTTCCGGGGCGCACCTCGGCATTCCGGGTGGCCGAGGTCCGGGCCCGGGTGAATGGCATCGTGCAGAAGCGACTCTTCCAGGAGGGGAGCGACGTCAGGGAGGGGCAGAAGCTCTTCCTCATCGACCCCGCACCGTACGAGGCGGTCCTCGACGGCGCGAAGGCGTCCCTGGCCCGCGCCGAGGCCACCCTGGGAAACGCCCGGGTGGTGGCGGCGCGCCACGCCGAGCTCATCAAGACCAACGTCGTGAGCCAGCAGGACCACGACAACGCCATGGCCGCCCTGAAGACCGCGGAGGCCGACGTGGCGTCGGCGCGCGCCGCCGAGCAGGCGGCCCGGATCAACCTCGGCTTCACGACGGTGACGGCGCCTGTCTCGGGCCGCATCGGCCGCTCGGCGGTGACCGAGGGTGCATTCGCCCAGGCATCCCAGGCCACCCTCCTCGCCACCATCCAGCAGATCAACCCGATCTACGTGGACCTGACCCAGGCAGCCGACGAGGTGCTGAAGCTGCGGCGAAACCTCGAGAGCGGCAAGCTCCAGGGCGTCGGCAAGGGGCAGGTGCGGGTGCAGCTGGTCACCGACGACGGCCGTGAGTACGCCCAGGCCGGCACGCTCCAGTTCACCGACGTCACCGTGGACCCGGGCACCGGCTCCATCACGCTGCGCGCGCTCTTCCCGAACCCGAAGGGCGAGCTGCTCCCCGGCATGTTCGTGCGCGCACGGCTCGACGAGGGCGTGAGTCCCCAGGCCTTGCTCGTGCCGCAGGTGGGGGTCACCCGCGACCAGAAGGGGTTGCCGGTGGCCATGGTCGTGAACGCGGAGAAGAAGGTGGAGCGCCGACAGCTCGTCACCGACCGGATCGTCGGCGATGCCTGGCTCGTCAGCGACGGCATCCAGGCGGGCGATCAGGTCATCGTGGAGGGACTTCAGAAGGTCCGGCCCGGGTCCCTGGTCAACCCGGTCCCGGCCGCCAGCGCGAAGAGCGGGAAGTAGGAGAGGCGCCGTGGCCCAGTTCTTCATCGAGCGACCGATCTTCGCGTGGGTCATCGGCATCCTGGTCATGCTGGCCGGCGCGCTCTCCATCTTGCGGCTGCCGGTCTCGCAGTACCCGGCCATCGCGCCGCTGGCCGTCAGCGTGACGACCTCCTACCCGGGCGCCTCGGCCCGGACGCTCGAGGACACCGTCACCCAGGTGATCGAGCAGCGCATGAACGGGCTCGACAACCTGCGCTACATGTCGTCGTCGGCCGACTCGGCCGGCAACGCCCAGGTCACGCTCACCTTCGACGCCGGGACCGACCCCGACATCGCCCAGGTGCAGGTGCAGAACAAGCTGCAGGCCGCCATGCCGCTGCTCCCGCAGGAGGTGCAGCGCCAGGGAGTCCGGGTCGCCAAGTCGGTCTCCAACTACATGCTCATCATCGGCCTCGTCTCCGAGGACGGGTCGATGACGCGCAACGACATCGCCGACTTCGCGTACTCGACCCTCCAGGATCAGATCGGGCGCGTCTCCGGCGTCGGCGAGGTGAACACCTTCGGCTCGCAGTACGCCATGCGGATCTGGCTCGATCCGGCCCGGCTCGCCAAGTACGGTCTCACCCCGCTCGACGTCTCGACCGCGCTGCAGGCCCAGAACGCCCAGGTGTCTGCCGGTCAGCTGGGGGGCCTGCCGGCGGTCGCGGGACAGCGGCTCAACGCGAACATCATCGCGCAGACCCGTCTCCAGACCCCGGAGCAGTTCCGGGCCATCCTCCTCCGCGTGGGCTCCGACGGGTCGCGGGTGCACCTCGAAGACGTGGCCCGCGTGGAGATGGCCGGCGAGTCGTCGGAGATCGAGACGTCCATCAACGGCCGCCCCAACTCCGGGATCGGCGTGCGCCTGGCCGCCGGGGCCAATGCCCTGCAGACGGCGAAGGCGGTCCGGGCCCGGCTCGACGAGCTGTCGAGGTACTTCCCGCCCGGGCTCAAGGTGGTCTTCCCGGTCGACACGATCCCGTTCGTGAAGCTCTCCATCGAGGAGGTCGTGAAGACACTTCTCGAGGCCATCGTGCTCGTCTTCCTGGTGATGTTCCTCTTCCTGCAGAACTTCCGGGCCACCCTCATCCCCACCATCGCCGTCCCGGTCGTCCTCCTCGGGACCATGGGCGTCCTGGCGGCCTTCGGCTTCGGCATCAACACGCTCACCATGTTCGGCATGGTGCTCGCCATCGGCCTCCTGGTGGACGACGCCATCGTCGTCGTCGAGAACGTCGAGCGGGTCATGAGGGAGGAGGGGCTTCCCCCCGCTCGGCGACCCGGAAGTCGATGACCCAGATCACGGGCGCCCTCGTGGGCATCGCGCTGGTCCTCGCGGCGGTCTTCGTCCCCATGGCCTTCTTCCCGGGGTCCGTTGGCGTGATCTACCGGCAGTTCTCGATCACCATCGTGTCCTCGATGGTGCTCTCGGTGCTGGTGGCGCTCACCCTCACGCCGGCGCTCTGCGCCACCATCCTGAAGCCGGTGGAGAAGGGGCACGGGCTCTCGGGGAAGGGGTTCTTCGGGTGGTTCAACCGGGTCTACGGCCGCGGAGCCGCACGCTACCAGCGGATCGTGGAGTGGCTCCTGCGCCGGCGCGTGCGCGGGATGATCGCCTACGGGGTGCTGGTCCTCGTGCTGGCGGGCCTGTACGTGCGCCTGCCCACCGGGTTCCTTCCTCAGGAGGACCAGGGACTCATGTACGCCCAGGTCGTCCTCCCCCCGGGAAGCACGCTCGAGATGACCAAGGAGGTGCTCGCGAAGATCTCCGACCACCTGCTCACCGAGGAGAAGGAGGCCATCGAGTCGGTGATGTCGATCTCCGGCTTCAACTTCGGCTCCCGCGGCCAGAACGCCGGCGTGGGATTCATCCGCCTCCGCCCCTGGGACCAGCGTCCGGGCGTCCGGCTCCGTGCCGACACCGTCGCGGCGCGCGCGCAGAAGGCCTTCGCCTCGATCAAGGGTGCGAACGTCTTCGTCTTCACCCCGCCTGCGGTCACCGAGCTGGGCAACGCCAACGGCTTCGAGCTCCAGCTCCAGGACCGGGCGGCGGTGGGGCACGACGCGCTCACCGCGGCGCGCAACCAGCTCCTGACCCTGGCCCGCAAGGATCCGCGGCTCGCCAAGGTCCGGGCATCCGGCCTGGAGGACACCCCCCAGTTCAACGTGGAGATCGACCAGGAGAAGACCGCGGCGCTGGGCGTCTCGCTGGCCGACGTGAACCAGACCCTGGCCTCGACCTGGGGCCCGAGCTACGTGAACGACTTCATGGACAAGGGGCGGACGAAGCGCGTGTACGTCCAGGCCGACGCCCCGTTCCGGATGAATCCGGACGACCTCGACCGGTGGTACGTGCGCAACCGCGCCGGGGAGATGGTGCCCTTCTCGGCCATCTCCAGCGCCCGGTGGACCTTCGGCCCGACCAAGCTGGAGCGCTTCAACGGCATCCCCTCGATGGCCATCCAGGGTGAGCCAGCGGCCGGCCACAGCTCGGGAGAGGCCATGGCCGCACTCGAGGCGATCGTGGCCCAGCTCCCTCCCGGGGTCGGCTACGAATGGTCCGGTCTCTCCTACGAGGAGCGGGCCTCGGGCGCCAACGCGCCGGCCCTCTACGCCATCTCGCTCCTGGTCGTGTTCCTCTGCCTGGCCGCGCTCTACGAGAGCTGGTCGATCCCCATCTCGGTCATGCTGGTGGTGCCGCTCGGCGTCCTGGGCGCGGTGCTCGGCATGCTCTTCCGGGGCCTCACGAACGACGTGTTCTTCCAGGTGGGAATCCTCACCACGGTGGGGCTCTCCGCCAAGAACGCCATCCTCATCGTGGAATTCGCCAAGGAGTTGCACGAGCGCGGGAGGGATGCGGTGGAGGCAGCCCTCGAGGCGGCCCGGATGCGACTCCGCCCCATCCTCATGACCTCGATGGCCTTCGTCCTCGGTGTCCTTCCGCTGGCCATCGCCCACGGCGCCGGTGCCGGAGGACAGGTCGCCATCGGAACCGCGGTCATCGGCGGAATGCTGTCCGCCACGGTGCTCGCCATCCTCTTCGTGCCCCTCTTCTTCGTGATGATCGCGCGGCGCGCCAGGCCGCCCGAGCCGCGGCTGGAGCCCAACGATCCGGAGGCCGACGCGCGCGCCGGGAGGAGGAGGAGGAGCGGACCCGGGTTCCCCGGGCGCCGGCCGAGGGGGCGAGCCAGGCGTAGCGGACGGGCCGCCCGTCCCTACCGCGCGTGGGCGGCGCTGGACGTCGCCGCGCTGCCTTCCGCGCTCGAAAGGGCGTGGGTGCGGGCAGCCTTCGCTTCCTTCCTGCACACGTCCTCGTCGTTCCCGGACTTCGCCTCGCAGACGTCCTCGGCGTGCCCCGACAGGGCCTCGCAGCTCTTCTTGGCGGCCTCGTGATCGGCCTCGATGACGGCCTCCGCCGCCTCATACTGCGCGTGAGTCATGCCGTCGGCCAGGGCCGCCGTTCCGAAGATCAGCCCACCTGCGAGCACCAGCGTCTTGGTTCCGAGATCTCTCATCGTGTCTCTCCTGCTGGAGGTGACGGGGCCCACCTGGGCGTCCGATCGCCTGCCCGGATCGTCCCGGCAAACGTTCGCGAACCGTCCGGGGGCTCGCTCCGGGCCGTGCCTGGCCCGGGAATCCGGCACCTTGGGACCGACGATGCCGGGGCATGGCGGATGCAGTTCCACATCTCCAGATCCCCGATTCCGGAGGTGAACCATGTCAACGAACACCATCCTTCTCATCATCCTCGTCGTCTTCCTCTTCGGCGGCGGCGGCTTCTACTGGTCGCGCCGCGGCCACTGAGACGGGCGTTTCCCAATGACCTCTTTCACCAGGAGTTACACATGAACTGGGACCGGATCGAAGGCAACTGGAAGCAGATGAAGGGCAAGGCCAAGGTGCAGTGGGGCAAGCTCACCGACGACCAGCTCGACGTGATCGCCGGCAAGCGCGAGCAGCTGGTCGGACAGGTGCAGGAGAAGTACGGCATCGCCAAGGACGAGGCCGAGAAGCAGGTCGACCTCTTCGCCAGCGCCTTCAAGGAGGAGGACTTCAAGGAATCCTCACGGCGCACAGGTCCGTGACGAGGGGCGGGCGGCAGACGTCGCGCAGGACCTGTCCGCTCCACCAGGAACGACTCCACACGGCCGTTGATGGAAGCGTGCGCAGCTGGATCCGGTTTGAACCCCTCCGGGGAGTCGGCTACCTTCTGATCCGCCGGCACCCTCTCCCTGGAGCACGAAACGGACCTCCTTTACCAGTTCGCGGTCCTGCTCGGGCTGACGGCGGTGAACGCCTTCTTCTCGGGTGCCGAGATCGCCATCCTCTCGGTGCGAAAGTCGCGCCTCCGGGAGCTGGCCGACGCCGGAAGCACGCGCGCCCGATCGGCGCTCGCCCTTCGACGGAAGCCCGAACGATTCCTGGCCACCGTCCAGATCGGGATCACGGTCGTCGGCGCCAGTGCCGGCGCCTTCGGTGGCGTGGTGCTCGAGCGGCCGGTGGCGGAGGCCCTTCGCTCCCTTGGGGCGGGACCCTGGGCGGACCGGGTGGCCCTGGGCCTGGTGGTCGCGCTGGTCTCGGCCCTTTCGATCGTCCTGGGAGAGCTGGTGCCGAAGTCGCTCGCCCTGCGATCGAGCGACCGGTTCGCGCTGCTCGCCGCACCGGTGCTCCTCCTGATCTCCCGTCTCGCGCAGCCGATCGTGGCGGTGCTCACCTTCGCCTCCAACGTCTTCCTCCGCCCCTTCCACGACAGGACCACCTTCGTGGAGAGCCGTCTCTCGCGGGAGGAACTGCGCCAGCTCGTGGAGGAGGCCACCGAGGCCGGAGCGGTCGACGCCCGGGCCGGGGAGATGGCGACCCGCGCCATGGACCTCGGCGAGCTCCCGGTCGGGGCCGTGATGGTACCTCGGGGCTCCATCGCGTCCATCGCGGAGACCGCGTCCGCCGAGGAGGTCCGCGCCTTGCTCCGCGACCGCCCGTTCTCCCGCTACCCGCTCACCGGCGGGGGGCCGGAGAACGTGCTCGGCTACGTGGTGGCGCGGGAGATCTACTCGCAGCTCCTGGAAGGCCGCCTCGACATCCGGGCGGCGCTTCGCACGGTCCCATTCTTCCCGGAGCAAACCCGCGCGGTCGAGGTCCTCCACATCCTCCAGCTCTCCCGGACCCACATCGGCATCGTGGTGGACGAGCTGGGCTCGGTGGCCGGGCTGGTGTCGGTGGAGGACCTGGCCGAGGAGGTGATCGGGGAGATCTTCGCCGAGCACGAGACTCCGTCGGGCCTGCTCCAGCCGGACGGTTCGAACGCGTTCCTCGTACCGGGTACGGCGCCGGTTCACGAGATCAACCGGGAGCTGGGAACCGCCCTCCCGGTCGGTCCGGGGTACTCCACGCTGGCCGGGCTGATCCTTCACCTGGAGCGCGCCATCCCGGTTGCGGGAGCCCGCATCACCTTGCCCGGCGCCGTCGAGGCGGAGGTCGTCGAGGCGACCAGCCAGCGCGTACGCCGGGTGAGGCTGCGGCTACCGGCGCAGCCGGGGGAGCCGGCCGAGGAAGCCTAGCGTCGGCCGGCCCGGCTATCGCGACGCAGGGCGAGGTGGCTGGACCAGATCGGCGAGGAGCTCGACCAGCGCCGGGTCGAGGAAGGTCCCGGCCCGGACACGCAGGATGCCGATCGCCTCCGTGGGCCGGGTCTCCCCCTGGGCGCGCAAGGTCTCCCACGAATCCGCCACCGCCACGACCCGCGCCACGGCGGCCGGCCTGCGCGGGACCACCATCGAGGGATGGCTCGGCGCCCCGTCGAACCGGAGGTGGTGATCGAGCGCGGCGAGGACCACGGCATCCGGCATGCCCTCGAGCGCGGCGAGATGCACCGCACCCCGGACGGGGTGCCGGCTCCGCCTCCGGTCCGGGTCCTCCCCGTCACCGCCCTCCCCCAGGTGCCCGACGTCGTGCAGGAATCCCGCCAGGGTCAGGTCCTCGAGCGCATTGCCACCGACACCGAGCGCCCGACCGAGACGGAGCGTCGTGACCGCCACCGCCAGCCCGTGCAGGAACTCGCGGTCGGCGACGTGCGCCAGCCCCACCCGGAGCGCGTCGATCGCGCTCGCCTCGGCGCTCCGTGCGAGCTCGGCCACGAGGGCGCGGAGCCGCTCGATCCGCGTGGCATCTCCGGCGCCCACGGCCCGGAGCTCGGCACAGGCGCCCTCCACGTGCTCCGGGGAGAACGCGGCCGGGGCCGGGGCCCGACCGGAACCCCGCCCCTCGTCGCCGGCGCTCTCCGGGGTGTCGGTAGCGCCGAAGCCCGCCCTCCCCACCAGGACGTGGCGCGACGACGTCGGCCCGTTCGCGCCCTGGCAGCCGTCGAGGAAGGCGCCCAGCTCGACCTCGTCGATTCCGCCCAGCAGCGTCAGGCCCTGGATGCCGTTCCGTGCAAAGGCCCGGAGCAGGCCGCGAGCCCAGGGCGCGTCCTCCGGGATGGGTTGCCGGTCGACGAGGAGTTGCCCCTCCACCAGGATGAGCGAGACCTCGGCGGTCCCCGCGCTCGTCCACCACCCGGCGAAGGCGTCGAGGGCCCGGGTCAGCGCACCCTTCACCTGTGGATGGGCCGGTGAATAGACGAGCCGGAGCTGGAAGGCGGCGCCGAGGTCCGTCACCAGGCGCTGGGTTCGCTCCCCTCGGCCGGGTTCCCTGGATTCGCTCATCGTGGACTCCCGGGGGCCGGACCCATCGCCGCGCTGAGCCGCCGGATCTCCGGGTCGCTCGACCGAAGTCCGTCCACGATCCACTCCTGGTACGACTCCTCCGGGTAGGCGGGAAGGGTCCGGTAGAGCTCCCGGCGCTCCTCCGGGGCCGGAGGCATGACCTGGAACCGGGAATGGAAGCGCCCCAGCCCGGCCAGCGCGCGCGGGTCGCCGATCGCGGCCAGCGCCCGGATGGCCTTGAGCCGGACGGCGCGCCGCTTCCCGAGCGGATCCCTGGCCCGGAGGAGCTCGACGATGGGGTCGACGGCCTCGGCGATCCCGTACTTGCCGGCGAGCTCCACCGCAGCCTCTGCCTGGCGCGGGTCGCGGTCGTTGAGCACCGCTCGAAGGAGGTCGCCCGGGACGTCCCGGTCGAAGGTGAAGAGCGTGTGGATGGCCTCGAGGCGGACGCGCAGATCGGGGTGGTCCACGCAGCGGCGCACCGACGGGACCGACCGCGCGTCACCCACCCGGCGCAGGAGAAGGAGCATGTTGCGCACCACGAACCAGCGCGGGTCCGATAGCAGCACCGTGGCGTCGCGGGCCACGGCCGGACCGAGCCTGGCGAGCAGGTCGAGGAGCCGGAGGCGGGTGCGCCGGTTCTCGGTGCGGGCGAGGACGTCGAGCAGCTGGCGGACGGCCTGCGGCCCGAGCCGATCGATCAGGGCCGGGACGGCGGCGAACGCCTCGTCCGGGAGCCCGGCCAGGGACTCGACCAGCGCCTCGATGGACGCGCGGTCGGACATCTTCTCCGCGGTGGCGAGAAACGCGGCAGCGACCGGACCCTCCCCGGAGGCACGGCGCTTCACGCGCTCGACCAGCACACCTGCCCTCCCGATTCCGCCTCCCGAGAGCAGGCGGAGCCATCGGCCCTCGAGCCGCTGCAGGATTCCCGGCAGGGCCTCGGCCTTCACCTCCACGCGCTCGGCGAGCTCGAGCAGCGCGTCGGTCGCGCCGGGGTCGAGACCGGGATCCTGGATCTCGCGGCCGATCGCCGCCGCCGCCGGCGAGAGCACCCTGTCCCGGCGATCCTCCGGCAGCTCCAGGAGGGCCACGAGCTCGTCGGCCGGGGTCTCCGGATCGCGAAGGGTGTCGATGTCTCCCGTCGCGAAGACCTTCCGCAGCGTGGCGAGGTGGCGTGCGTGGAGGCGGGGAGCCTCCGCTCCGGAACCCGGGCCGGCCGAGGAGGATGGCTCGGAGGCCGCGATTCCCTCCGCCTCGGCCGAAGTGCCCTGCTCGTCGGCGGCGGCCCGCATCGCCGCAGCGCGGACACCGGGACCCCACTCGCCCTCCGAGGCGCCCGTGCCGCCCCCCTCCAGGAGGACCCGGAGCAGCTCGGCGGCGGTCCTGCCGGACGCGATCCACCTCGCCAGCCGCTCGGCCGGAAGGCTGCCGTTCGCGACCAGCCTGCGCACCACGCGCTCGGCGAACTCCCCCGCCTCCGGCGCCACCGCCTCCTCGTCGGTCTCGACGAGGGAGAGGGAGGAGAAGTCGAGGTCGCTGACCCGGATCCGGACGAGCCCGGCCGCGGACAGCTCCGCGGCGAAGGAGCCGGCGGCGCGGGCGGCCCGCGAGTCCACTGCCAGTGCGCGCAGGAAGGTCTCGAGCTCCCCGGGCGTGGCGCCCGGGTCGAGGAGGAGGCCGGCGGCGCGGCGACGGCGCAGGAGCTTCGCCAGCTGGGCCGCGGGAGCCGTGCAGACGCGCTGGTCGCCCCAGAGGATGGCGTCCCGCGCGGCGGCCAGCTCGACCGGGCCGCCCGCGGCGAGGAGCGCAGAGAGCGTGGCGTGGGCCTTCGCGAGCCCCTCCCCGACGGCTGGATGACCCGGCGGGTAGGCGGAGAGGGCTCGCCCGGCCACCGCGAGGTCGCGGAACAGGTCGGAGAGGAGCGCGTCTGTCTGGTGGGCGGCCATCCCCCGGGCATCTTACGTCCAGGATCCAGGCTGTCCACGGGACGGCTGGACGGCTACGGGAGGTCGACGGGTCGTGGACCCGCAACCTGGGCGTCATTACATAGGGCCCTCCATGTCCTCCCCCGTGCTGTCGGTCGAGCGTGTCTCGAAGGCGTATACCCTGCCCGGGGGGCGCAGCTTCACGGCGCTCGACGGTGCCTCCCTCGAGGTCGAGGCGGGGCGAACGGTCTCCATCACCGGGCGCAGCGGATCGGGGAAGTCCACGCTGCTCCACCTGGCGGCAGCCATCGACACCCCCAGCGCCGGCCGGGTGCTCCTGCTCGGCAGGGACCTGGGCACGCTCGGCGACCGGGAGCGCACGCTCGCCCGCCGGGATTCCGTGGGGCTCGTCTTCCAGTTCTTCCACCTCCTCCCTCACCTCTCGGTGCGGGACAACGTGCTCCTTCCGGCCTTCATCGGGGGGCGCTCGCCGGGCGACGAGGAGCGCGCCGCGAGCCTGCTCTCCCGGGTCGGCCTCGGGGGGCGGGAGGGGCAACCGGTGCAGCAGCTCTCCGGCGGGGAGAAGCAGCGCGTGGCCATCTGCCGCGCGCTCCTCCGGCGCCCCCGGCTGCTCCTCGCCGACGAGCCCACCGGAAACCTCGACGAGGCGAACGGACGCGCGGTGATGGGGCTCCTTCTCGGGATCGCGCGCGAGGAGGGCAGCTCGCTCGTCTACGTCACCCATGGCCTGGAGCTGGCCGCGCTCGCCGACGAGGCCTTCCGCCTCCACGACGGCCGCCTCGAGCGCGCGTGAGGGGCTACTTCCAGAAGGCGCTCTCCGCCGAGCTCCGGGCCGGGCGGGGGCTCGTGCTGCTCACGGTGCTGGGCGTCGCGCTGGGCGTGGGATCGGTCCTCTCCATCCGCATCCTCGACCAGGGCGCGCTGGGCGCCTTCGAGGGCACGGTGCGGGCGGTGAGCGGGGACGCGGCGCTCACCGTGGTGGGGAGCGGGCCGAGCTTCCCGGAGGAGATCTACCCGACCGTCCTGGCCGAGCCGGGCGTGGCCGCTGCCATCCCGCTCACGCGCACCGAGGCGGCCGTGGAGGGCGGGGCCGAGGGGGAGCCACCGCTCTTCCTGGAGGTGCTGGGCGTGGACCTGCTCGCCCCGGTTCGACTCCCGGTGCAGGGGGATCGCGGCGCGGTGGCGGGTGCGCTCGGCTCCCCGGGCTGGATCGCGGTGACGCCCGAGCTGGCGGCGGGCCGTGGCTGGAAGGTGGGCGACACGGTGAAGGTCTCGGCGGGCGGGCGGCGGGCCGCGCTGCGCATCGGCGCGCTCGTCGACTTCCGGCGGGTGAGCCCGCTCGCGAGCCGCAGGCTCGGCGTGATGGACATCGCCGAGGCCCAGTCGCTCCTCGGACCGGCGGGCCGCCTCCACCAGGTGGACGTGTTCCTCGCACCGGGAGCCGACGCGGCCGACGTCTCGGCCCGGCTCCAGGCCCGCCTCGGGCCCTCGGTCCGCGTCACCACCCCGGAGCAGCGGGTCGCCGAGGCCTCGGGGCTGCTCGCCGCCTTCCGGATGAACCTCACCGCGCTCTCGCTCATCAGCCTCTTCGTGGGCGGGTTCCTGGTCTACGGGAGCACGCAGGCGGCCATGGTTCGCCGCCGCGAGGAGATCGGAGTGATGCGCTGCCTGGGCGCGACGCGCGGCCAGGTGCTCGCGCTCCTGCTCGGGGAAGCCCTGCTCCTCGGCGTGGCCGGCACCGCGCTGGGGATCCCGCTCGGCTGGGCGGCGGCCCGGCTCGGGCTCGCCGACGTCTCGGCCACCGTCCAGAACCTCTACCTGCTCGAGGGAATCGACCGCGTGGCCCTCACGCCCGGGCTGCTCGCGCTGGCGGTGGGGCTCGGCGTGGCCGGGTCGCTGGCCGGAGCCCTCTTTCCCGCCATCGACGTGTCGCGTCGCGATCCGCGGGCGCTGCTCGCCTCGCTCACGCTGGAGGAGCGGAGCTCGCGAGCGGCCCCTCCCCTCCTCGTCGCGGCGCTCCTGGCCCCGGCTCTCGCCGCCATTGCCTACGCGGCGCTCGGCCCGGGACGCCCGTGGGCGGGATTCCTGGTGGCGCTGGGCATCCTGGCCTCGCTTCCGCTCGCCGCGCCCGCCCTCGTCCTCTGGATCGGCCGCGCCGGACGGCCGCGCGGCTTCTCCTTCGCCTGGGGGGCCCGCACGCTCGCCCTTCACCTCCAGTCCTCGGCGGTGGCGGTGGGTGCCCTGGCCGTGGCGGTGGCCATGCTCACCGGGATCACCGTGATGGTCTCGAGCTTCCGCGGAACCGTGATCGAGTGGCTCGACGGGACCCTGCACGCCGACGTCTACGTCACCACGCCCACCTGGAGCCGGGCGCGCGGGGAGGCCCGGCTGGCCCCGGCGGTCCTGGCGCGGATCGAACGGGATCCCGGGGTGGTCCGGATCGATCGCCTGCGCCAGACCTTCGTCCGGCTGGGCGGGCGGCGCGTCCCGGTGGTGGGCGTGGACGCGTCCCTCCCCGACGGCGCCTCGCGCGTGAGCGTCATCGGGGGCGGCGCGGAGGCTGCGTTCCGGGGCGTACTCGCCGGGCAGGCGCTCGTGAGCGAGCCCCTGGCCCGGCGGGAAGGGCTGCGGAGCGGGGGGACGGTCGGACTTCCGGGCGTGGACGGTCCGCTGGATCTCCCGATCGCCGCCATCTACCGCGAGTACGGGTCGGAGTCGGGCACCGTGCTCGTCGACCTCCGGACCTTCGCGCGCCTGTTCGGGGACGGGCTGCCCTCCAGCGCCGCGCTCTACCTCGCGCCCGGGGCCAGTCCAGAAGCCGCCGCCGACCGGCTGCGCGCCGCCCTCCCCGGCGAGGCGGTGGTCATCCGGACCAACCGGTCGCTTCGCGCCGAGGTGATCGCCATCTTCGAGCAGACCTTCGCCGTGACCCGGCTGCTCCAGGCCATGGGGCTCGTGGTGGCGGTGGCCGGCGTCGTGCTCACGCTCCTCACCGCGGCGCGGGAGAGGCGCGCCGAGGTCGCGCTCTACCGGGCCCTGGGAGCGACGCGGCAACAGGCCTTCCGCGTCTTCGCCGGGAAGGGGCTCGCCATCGCCGGGCTGGGCGTCGGCCTTGGGCTGCCGGGCGGCGCCGCGCTGGCCTGGGTACTGGTGCGGCTCGTGAACCGCGACTTCTTCGGCTGGACGCTCCAGCTCGACTGGCCGGTCGGCCTGCTCGCGCTGCAGGCCTTGACCATCCTGGGTGCCGGCTTCGTCGCCAGCATCTACCCCGCCGCCCGCGCCAGCGACGCACCCGCCACGGAGCTCTCCCGCGATGCCCTCTAGCGTGGCCCTGCTGGCCCTCCTGCTCGCGACCGACCCTGCATGGAAGCCGGCCACCCCCGGCCACGAATGGTCGTTTCCGGCCGACCACTGGTCCCACCCCGGCTACCGGAACGAGTGGTGGTACTTCACCGGGATCCTCTCCTCCCCGGGCGCCTCCGGTCCGCCCGACCGCCGCTTTGGCTATCAGGTCACCTTCTTCCGGATCGGGGTTTCGCCCACGCCCCGGGCCGGCGGCTCGGCCTGGAGCCCGGCCGACGTCCTCATGGGACATGCGGCAGTCACCGATCTGTCCACCGGCGATCGGGTCTTCTCCGAGGTGATCTACCGGGCAGTGCCGCTGCTGGCGGGCTTCGGCACGGCGCCGGATCCCGTGCTGGCCTGGTCGCGGGGACCTCCGGGCACCGAGGCCCGGTGGGAGCTGCGCATCGACGAGGGTGGGTTCGCCATCGCCGTGGGAGACCGGGCCAGGGGGTTCGGGCTGCGGCTGCGGCTGCGTCCGGAGCGGGGCCCGGTCCTCCAGGGGCCGGGCGGCCTCTCCCGAAAGTCCTCGCTGGAAGGCTTCGCGAGCCTCTACTACAGCCTGACCCGGCTATCGACCGAGGGGGAACTCGAGCTGGGCGGCAGGGTTTCGCCCGTCCGCGGCCAGAGCTGGATGGACAAGGAGTTCGGGTCGAGCCAGCTCGCGCCCGATCAGTCGGGGTGGGACTGGTTCGCGCTCCGCCTCGAAGACGGGCGCGACCTCATGCTCTACCTGCTGCGCAACCGGGCCGGGGGAGTCTCCTTCGGGAGCGGCACGCTGGTGGACCGCGACGGCAAGGTCCTCTGGCTCTCCGCCGAGGATTTCCGGCTGCGCGCCACCGGCCGCTGGCGCAGCGCGGCCACGAAGACCGAGTACCCCGCCGGCTGGACCGTGGAGGTTCCGTCGGCTGGACTCGTCCTCCGCGTGGAGCCGGAGGTTGCCGACCAGGAGAACCGGGGCGGCTCGGCGCCCCACTACTGGGAGGGTGCGGTCCGGGTGATCGGGAGCGACGGTGCACCAGCTGGCGAGGGATTCGTCGAGCTCACGGGGTACGGTGAAGGCAACCGGCCGCCGATCTGACTTGGTGCGAGGACGCAAGAGGGCCCCGGTCGCTTCGAGCGGCCGGGGCCCCTGACTTCACGTGCTGCGATGCTGCGAGCGGACTACTGGGCTGCTCCGCGGTTCACCGTGCCGTCGTCATGCGTGCCCGAGGTCGGGTAGGTGAGGCGGCAGGTCGTGCCGGACAGCGCGGCGGCCATTCCGGTGGACGGCGTTCCCAATCCGTTGTTGACCGGTCCGTGGCAGGTGGCGCAGGTCAAGGCCCGGTTCGCATGCGTTCCGGAGCCGATGGCCCCGTGGCAGGTGCTGCAGGAGGGAACGGCCGTCGCCAGCGTGCAGGTGACCGGCGGCACGTAGATGCACGCCTGGGTGAGGACCGGCGTTCCGCCCGTGCAGCCCGCCGGAGACGAGGTCAGCACGGTGCGCGTCTGCGTATTGTTCGGCTGGCAGGTGCCGAACGCCGAGTAGGTGAACGACGTGCAGGTGGTCACCGGCGGCACGTAGGTGCATGCCTGGGTGAGGACCGGCGTTCCGCCCGTGCAGCCCGTCGGAGACGAGGTCAGCACGGTGCGCGTCTGCGTGTTGTTCGGCTGGCAGGCCCCGAACGCCGAGTAGGTGAACGACGTGCACAGGTTCGTGGGCGGCACGTAGGTGCAGGCCTGGGTGAGGACCGGCGTTCCGCCCGTGCAGCCCGCCGGAGACGAGGTCAGCACGGTGCGCGTCTGCGTGTTGTTCGGCTGGCAGGCCCCGAATGCCGAGTAGGTGAACGACGTGCACAGGTTCGTGGGCGGCACGTAGGTGCAGGACTGCGTGAGGACCGGCGAGCCGCCGGTGCAGCCCGTGGGAGACGACGTCAGCACGGTGCGAGCCTGCGTGCCGTCCGGGAGGCAGTCGGCGAAGTCCGAGTAGGTGAACTCCGTGCAGGTGATGGAACCGCCGGGCCCGGCCGGCATGTTCTCGGGGTAGAAGGTCCCCTCGTCGAGGTGGCGCAGGGGTCCGGTGAAGATGACGGAACCCGTGGCCCTGTTGATGACCGTGACGACGCCCTTCCTCACCTCGAAGCTCACGTCCTTGAGCAACGCGCGGAGGTTGATGCCGTTGTGGTCGTCGTCCTCGCCCCCGATCCTCCCGATCCCGTAGAGTTCGAACAGGGGCTTCAACTCCTCCCGGAGGGCCTTCAGGACGCCCTCGATCCTGTCGGAGGACTCGTGGTCCCGGCCCGACCAGCCCTCCTCGCCGTCCTTCGAGTCCTCGTCCGACGACGCGCCGGCGCAGGCCGCGGTGGTGACCGGGTTGACGTCGCTCTTCCCGGACCTGGACGCGATGGCGTACTCGGGCCCCGAGGCCGTCTCGGCCTTCAGGAAGAACGGTGCGGTCAGCCCTGCCGTATCGAAGGTGAAGTTACCGGATTCGTCCGGAACCACCGTCCGGAGGATCGCCGGGCTCGAGGAGTCCTTCAGGGAGACCGAGGTGGCGGCGGACTCGGAGGAAGCGACGCCGGTCACCTGGCCGGAGGGGGCCGCGGGATTGTTGCTGGTGCTGGAACCACATCCGAGCCCGACCAGGCTCGTCGCGACTGCGAGGACCAGCGATTGAGTTGAGAACCTTGCCATGTTTCGCTCCTTCGACCTTCAGGGGTGGGCGCGCTGAACGCGAGGACCTCTGGGGCTGCATCCGTCGTGCCCCGGCGCCGGCGGCCACAAGGTGCCGCATTCCGGGCGCCCGCCGTGCCGTGGGCCCGCTTCCGGCCGTCCACGAACGTCCGAGGCGCGGAAGAAGGCGTTTACGGACAGTGCACCGAACAGCCGCCGGTACGGGGATTCCCGTATGGACGGGATCGGCGTGTTACACTATTAGTGTATACATGGAACGATACCAGGCTGGCTCGCACACGCTCAGGCTTTTCGCGAAGGACGCACCGGCAGGTCGCAGGCGGTCCTTCGCGGGCAGCCCCGTCGCACCTCTTCCCGGAACGTCGTGGGCGGTGACGGTGGACCGGATTCCCATGGAGACCCGGTTCCCCTCGAGACCGGACGCCTGGACCGCGGGCGTCCGGGAGGCCGACCGTCTCGACCAGCTCGTGAAGTACTGACGGGCGGCGGCCTCCTCCCACATCACCTCACCGCGCGGGTTCGTCGCCGAGGAGCTGAGGCGATCACGCGGAAGATCGTGAAGATCTCGCACGCGGAGGCGGCGGCGAACCGACGTCGTCGCTACCGGCACGGCTCCGCGGTCACGCAGTCGAGCGGCGCCGACACGGGGCAGGAGCGCAGGGAGGAGTTCGCGGTGCTCGGCGGATCCCGCAGCGCCTGCCCGGTCATCGCCAGGATCTCCTCGGCGTAAGCCCGGAGGGCGTCGGGAGGGATGCGGCCGGCCCGGGCCACCCCTGCCACCAGCCGCGCCAGCCAGCGCTCGGCGTCCTCCAGGATCGCCTCCCCTCGCTCCCGGAAGAAGGGGTGCGATCCGAAGGGCCAGTAGTTGCAGGGGCTCACGGCGAGGTGCGTCCGCATCTCCTCGTCGGTGGGCGACACGCCTGCCCAGGCGAGCACGTTCCTCCGGATGCGGGTGCTGTCCGAGCCCAGGTCGTCCGCCATCTCGACCGTCATCTGCCGCGGGTGGATGCGGTAGCGCATCACCACCGGCTCGACGTTCCCCACCCGGCCGAGCCGCATCGCGGCGGCCGAGAGCGCCCAGTCCACCCCGAGTCGCAGGCTCCGGTCGAAGTGCACCCCACCGGTCGCCATGCGCTCCCGGTCGAACGTGATCGCCCCGGAGATGACCTCCGACTTGAACAGGGTCCGGGCGCGGATCGCGGCGTCGTCGGTCGCATAGCGCCAGATCCGTCCCTCCACGGCGTGCCGGTCGCACAGCGTCACCACCGCGCCACCCACCAGCACGAGGCCGGGGTCGCGCTCGAAGGCGGACGTCTGGAACTCCAGGCGCCGGGGCGCCGCCTCGTCGTCGGCGTCGAGGATCGCGAGGTAGCGCCCCCGGGCCAGCTCCGTGCCGGCGTCGAGCGCGGCCGCCTGTCCCCGGTTGCGGTCGAGCCGGAGCAGCCGGAAGCGCGGGTCCGCCCGCTCGAATCCCTCGGCTACCGCCGAGGTGCCGTCGGTGGACCCATCGTCCACCACGATCACCTCGAGATCGTCGACCGTCTGGGCGGCCAGTGAGGCGAGCGCGCTTCCGAGGTGCGGCGCGGCCTGGTGGGCCGCGACCACCGCGGTCACGAGCGGGCGTCGCCGCGCCACCCCGCCGCTACCGGCCCGCCTCCAGGGCGTTCCGCTGCGCGAAGGCAGCCGGCATGTGCACCTGGTGGCAGGGGAGGCAGCTCATCTCGTTCACGTCGTTGAAGAGCGGCGTGTAGCTGGCGACGCTCTTGTCCCCGCGCCGCAGGAGCCCACCGATCTTGAAGAGGCGGGCCTTCACCGCGGAGTCGATGAAGTACTGGCGCGGCTGGTCGTGACAGTTGGCGCAGAGCTGCTCCATCATCCCGAAGCGCTCCATCAGCCGCTTGTAGACCGCGTTGGCCTCGGCGAGCTGGCCAGCCTGGACGTCGGCACGCACCGCCCCGAGGTCGCTCGCCAGGTCGATCATGACCTGATGGAAGGTCAAGGTCCCCGAGTCGGTGGCGATCACCGCGTCGGCGAAGCTGCCCCAGCGGTACCTGGCCTGGACCGGGAACATGTACTTCGCGTGACAGGTGGTGCAGGAGCTCTCCAGCTTTCCGACCAGCTTGCGACGGGTGGCCAGGTCGGCCTTCGAGGACACGGCGCGGTCGAGCTCGTCCAGCACGCCCGTCCCGAAATATGCCTTCCAGGAGGGCACCATCGCGCCGACATTGTTCATCTGGTCGCGAAGGCTCTTCAGTGCCACCTTGGCCTGCGCGGGGTCGTTCCGCAGAACGGCGGTGGTGGCGGCGCCCGCGCGCATGCCCAGCTCGAGCATCCCCAGCGTGTAGGCGTGCCCCTCCCGGCCACCCTTGAAGTACGGGTCGAGCTCGGAGACGGGAATACCCGCGTCGCCCGGAGCGGCCCACGAGATGGCCGCCCACCCGCCGGCGCACAGCGTGAGGAGGAAGCCGGCCAAGGACAGCCTGAGGTCCCGCTTCATACCCGCCTCCTTTCGAGGAGGAGTGGACGCTAGCGGATCACAGTCCTGTCCGGGATGACCCCTTCAGGTCATCAATTTATGACGCACTGTGTTGTTTTTCGTGGAAAATGGGCTCCCCGGGTGGTGCCCGGATGGGGCCTGACGTAATCTCCCCGGTCGTTCTTCATTCCGAGGAACCACCCGCCGGCGGCACGCCGGCATGGAGACGAGAAATGTACGGGACCATCCGGCGTTACAAGCTGTCCAGGCCCAAGGAGTTCAACGACGCGGTGAACTCCTCGTTCATCAACGTCGTCCGGAAGGTCCCAGGCTTCATCTCCTACATCGCCATCGACGAGGGCGACGGCTGGTGGGCCTCGCTCAGCCTGTTCGAGACCCGCGAGGGGATCCTGCAGTCGGACCGGGTCGCGGCGGAGTGGGTGAAGGGCAACGCCTCCGGGTTCATCTCGGGCCCGCCCGAGATCACGGCTGGCCCCGTCGTGGTGAAGTGAAGGGCCGGGGACATCCGTGTTTTCCATCCATTCGACCGAACAGCTCCTCAAGGCCGTCGCGCTCGCCTCCGCGGCGCTCTCCGTCCTCATCTGCGTCTGGTACCTCGTCCGCCGCCCGCACCTGAACCGGATCACCAAGTCCATGCTGCTGCTCGGCCTGGGCGCCTTCCCGCTCCTCGTGTCCCTCACCGGCAACATCGCCAGCTTCGAGTACACGCTGTCGCGCCCGTTCTGCGGCTCCTGCCACGTGATGGGTCCGTACCTGCGTGACGCCGAGGACCCGAAGTCGAACAGCCTGGCGGCCATGCACAGCCGCAACCACAAGTTCGGCGAGAACAGCTGCTACACCTGCCACGCCGACTACCAGATGTTCGGCGCCATCACGACCAAGCAGAACGGCATGAAGCACCTGTTCAAGTACATCACCGAATACGCGGGCACGGGCCCCGACGGCGAGGGCGGACCGGCCATCCACCTGTACAAGCCGTTCAAGAGCGGAGCCTGCATGCAGTGCCACTCCACGACCGCCAAGGGCTACGTGGAGAAGCACGCAGACCAGCTCGAGCAGATCCGCTCGGGCGAGTTCAACTGCATCGACTGCCACAACGACATCCACCCGCTCGCGCTCTCCCGCAGGCCCAGCGCCGGAAAGGGGGCCGCCCAGTGAAGCACGAGATGGCAAAGAAGATGGTCTTCTTCTCGGTGATCGGGACCATGGTGGCCATGGCCTTCATGGCCTCCTCGATCATCTTCCCGCAACCGCTGCTGCTCGTGCTCGCCATGAGCATCGGCCAGGGCATCGCCATCTTCGCGCTGGCGCTCTACCTGCTCGCCGTGGCGCTCGATCTCCAGTCGAGCGGCGGCGTCTACATCCCCGTGGAGGAGCCGCCCGCGATCGAGGAGCCTCCCGCGATCGACGAGCCGCCCCCGGCAACGGGGAGCGGGACGCCGTCAACCTAGCGTGAAACGTAAACTCGCCATCCTGCTCCTCGCCTGGGCCGCACTGCCCGTCCCGGCGCAGGGCCAGGACGGCGGGGGTGTCCCGGGGATGCGGGCGGAGGCCCCGGCCCCCACCATCACGCTCGCGGCGCGGAGCATCGGCTCGCGCCGCGGCGACCCTCCCGAGAGGCGCGCCCACGCGGCCCTCCTCGTCCGGCTCGGCCCGAAGGGCTCGGGCTTCATCGTCCAGGGCGGGAAGGAGGCGGTGGCGGGCTGGCTGCCCGGCCGCGCCCGTGTGGTCGGCTACGTCATCCCGTGCCCGGACCCGGACGTGGAGTTCACCCGCGCCGCGGGAGCCTTCTGGGGCGAGCCCGGCGTGCGCGACCTCCCCACCCGGGAGATCGCCACCTTCGTCGAGCCGGGCCTCACCGAGGCGCGCCTCCGGGCCATCGTGGATGCGCTCAACGAGGAGTTCCGGACCCGCGACTACCGGCTCGAGGGTGGACCGAGTTCCAACAGCTTCGTGAGCCGGTTCCTGGAGCGGCTGGGGCGCGCGCTTCCCGACGTCGGCGACGCCGACCTCCCGGGCTGGGGGTGGCATGGCTGAGGCCCCGCGCCGAAAGATGTGGCTCGACTGGCAGCGCGGCCTCGCCGTGCTCTACATGCTGCAGTGGCACACCTGGGACTCCTGGCGCGCCGACGCGGTCGCCCAGGGAACCGTCCACGAGCTGCTCGGGCTCGTGGGCGGCTTCGCGGCGCCGTCCTTCCTCTACATGGCCGGGATGTCGCAGGTCCTCGGGGACGCCGCCCAGGAGCGGAAGGGCGTCCCCGTCGGCGCGCGGCGCCTGGGCGCGGTGCGGCGGGCCCTCTGGCTCCTCGGCGTCGCCTACCTGCTCCGCCTCTTCTGGTTCGTGGCCGGAGGCGCCTGGCGCGTGCCGGACGGCTGGCAGGGCATCTTCAAGGTCGACGTCCTGAACGTCATCGCCGTCTCGCTGCTGGTCTCGGCGCTCTTCACGGTGGGTCTCAAGCCACGGGCCCACGCCGTCGTCGCGGTCCTGGCCACGGCCGCGGTCGCCTTCCTGGCCCCGGTGGTGGCCGGCTGGCAGCACCCGGAGAGCCGGTTCCTCGACTACCTCTACTCGGAGTGGCCGCGCGGCATCTTCTATCTCTTCCCCTGGGCGGCCTTCTGCTTCGCCGGCAGCGCGCTCGGCCGGCTGGCCATGGGAGAGGCCCGGCCCTTCACCTGGATCGGCATCGGCGTCCTGCTGGCTGCGGCTGGCTGGGCCGGCGACCGGCTTCCGGACTTCTACGCGCACCAGGACTACTGGCGCACCTCGCCGTCCTGGGTCGCCATCCGGCTGGGGGGCGTGGTGGCGACGAGCGGACTCCTGCAACTCGTGCCCGCCTCCGCCGACCGCTGGCTCTCCTGGCTCCGCACCATGGGGCGCCACAGCCTGCTCGGCTACTTCCTCTCCATCGAGCTCCCCTACGGCGTGCTCTCCCGCCCCCTCCACAAGGCGCTCGGGACGTACGCCGGACTGGCGGGGGTTCTCGCCATGACGCTCCTCATCTGGGCCGCGTCGGTGGCGGCGGAGCGGTACGACGCCTGGAAGGCGGGGCGGGCACGCGCGGCGGCATGAGACCCCTGCCCGCCTCGGTGGTGATCGCCGCGCTCGCACTCTCCGGGATCGCGGAGGCGGCGCCACCGGATCACCGGGGAGGGCCGCTCGTGGCCGCGCCCATCGTCTCCCGCGGCAGGCGGGTCGAGTCCAGGCCGGATGGCGGGAATGTGGTGGTGGACGGGGTCTACCGCACGAAGGCGTCCTGGGCCGGCGGCCACCCCACCCCAGCGAGGCCCTCCTGGATCGCCGTCGACCTGGGCGCCTGCTGCTCGCGCATCCTCGTCAACTGGACCTCGTCGGGAAACCACGACTACACCGACAGGAAATACGGGGCGCCCGCCGACTACCGCATCGAGACCTCGGCCGACTCCACGAACGGCGCGGACGGGACCTGGCGCGTGGCCGTCGCCATCACCGGGAACCCGGTCCGCTCGCGGGCCCACGCCGTGGACTTCGCCGGCCGGCGCTGGGTCCGGATGACGGTCACGGGGCTCTCGCCCGACGTCTTCGAGTGGGGTCTCTACCTCGACGAGATCGACGTGCACGACCTCTCCCGCGGCGGCACCGACTTCTGGGTGTTCTTCGGCGACAGCATCACCTCCGCCGTCTTCGATCGCGCACCGGCCCACCAGCCGAGCTTCCCGGAGGCCATCGCGCGCCGCCACCCTGGCTTCTTCCCGGCGGTGGTCGGGGCCGGGTTCGGGAGCCTGCACCACACGGATGCGGTGCGGCGCATCGACGAGGTCCTGGCCCTGAACCCCGACGCGAAGGTCATCGCCATCGGGTTCGGGTCCAACGACTGGGACCCGGTGGCGTTCCGCAAGGACCTCGTCGAGGTGATCCGAAAGGTCCGGGCGGCCGGGCGAATCCCGGTGGTGGCGCGGATCCCCTTCCGGGCCGACAGCCCGGTCGACTACCCGGCGCGCCTCAACGCGGTGGTGGACGAGGTGACGAAGGAGCTCGGGCTGGTCCCCGGGCCCGACCTGCACGGCTGGTTCCGGGCGAACCGGGAACACCTCCAGGACGGCCTCCACCCCGACGAGGCCGGGTCGGTCGAGATGATCCGGCGCTGGGCGGAGGCCGCGGCGCCGCTCTACCCGTGACGGGGACCGGTCCGGCTACGGAGGTCCGGCGAGGCCGGCGAGGAGCAGGAACGTCACGTTCCGTGCACAGGTCGCCCGCAGCTCCCGGGCGGCCCGGTAGGCCTCCCCGTCGTACCAGCCCCTGGCCGCCTCCATCGTCGGAAACTCGAGGAGGACGACGCGCCGTCCGTCGTGCACGCCCTCGAGCGCGGTCCGCTCCCCTCCCCGGGTGAGGTAGCGGCCGCCGGCGGCGGCGATGGTCGGCGGGGAGGCCGCCTTGTAGCGCTCGTAGGCCACGGGGTCGGTGACCTCCAGCATCGCGATGACGTATGCGGGCATGGATCGTACCCTCCCGGGATCAGTCGCACCGGTAGTCGCGTGGTGCGATCCGCCTGCATCCATCCGCCGGTCCGTGCCGGTCCCAGTATTCGGCGAGCCCGACCTTCCGGGCGAACTCCGGGAAGGCCGGAAGCGCCCGTGCGGCGCGCCCGTAGGGACCCCAGAGCACCCCGAAGACGAGCGCGTCGTTGCCGGTCGGTCCCGCCTGGAGGACCTCCAGGGCCCGCCCCGGCTGCCCCAGCCGGATGAGTGCATACGGCGCGATCCCCGGGACGACGGCCGGCTTCGTCGCCAGGTAGCCTTCGACGAGCGCCAGGGCCTTCGCGCGCGCGGCGTCGTCGCCGAAGATCCCCCGTGCCAGCACCTCGGCCGAGCCGGGCGCGAAATCGCCCAGGAAGACCCGGAGCGCGGGGATGAACCGCTCGACGGCCTCCTCCTTCCGGCCGCGCGCATCCGACACCGAGGAGAGGCCCAGGCCGACGTAGAAGAGCCCGAGGTCGTTGGCGCGTTGCAGCAGGCGTTCCGCGGGATCGAGATCACCGTTGTTGAAGAACTGTATGCCGCGCCACATGAGGGCGTTCGGCAGGATGGGATCGAGCACGAGCACCCGGTCGAGGACCTCGGCGCCCCGCCGGGCGTATCCCTCCACGATGAGCGTGGTCGCGTACCAGAAGTTGGCGGTGATGTCGTCGGGGTCGAGCGCCAGCGCGCGCTGGAAGGCGGCTCCCTCCTCCTCCCAGCGTCGCTGGTGGCTGAGGAGAAGGCCAAGGACCGCGTGCGGCTCGGCGAGGCCGGCGTCGAGCTCGATGGCCCGGCGTGCGTGCTTCTCGGCCGCTGCCAGCGAGGCCTTCACGTCGCGGGCGGAGTAGCTCGGGGTGACCGCGTGGAGGGCCGCGAGGCGCGAGTGCGCGCGCGCGTAACCTGGGTCGAGGACCAGTGCTTGCTCGAGCTGGGAGATGGCGTCGGCGAACCGCGTGCCGTCGCGCCGGTTGAAGATGGCGGTGGCCTGGAGGTAGAGCGCGTACGCCTCGGGGTTCCGGGTGGCCACCGGGACGAGGCGGGCCTGCGGGTCGCCCTGAAGGACCACCTTCAGCTCCTCGGTGATGGCGCGGGCGATGCGTTCCTGGAGCTCGAAGACGTCGGTCAGCTCGCCGTCGTAGGTCCTCGACCAGAGGTGGAATCCGTCCTTCGCCTTGATGAGCTGGGCGGTGATGCGCACCCTGTTGCCCTGCTTGCGGACCGAGCCCTCGAGCACGTTCTGGACGCCCAGTGCCGCACCGATGGCGTGCAGGTCCTCGTTCCGTCCCTTGAAGTGGAAGGAGGAGGTCCTCCCCGCCACCTTGAGCCCCTTCACCCGGGCCAGCGCGTTCAGGATCTCCTCGGAGATGCCGTCCGAGAAGTACTCCTGATCCTTGCCCGGGCTGAGATCGGCGAAGGCCAGGACGGCGATGGAGGGAGGATCCTCCGCCGGCGATCCCTCGGCGGACACTGGCGGGACGCGGCCTGCGGTTCCCGGCCAGACGAACAGGTAGACGACGCCGGGCGCGGCCGCTAGCAGGCCGAGGGAGAGGAGCAGGATCGCAAGGCGCGGGCCGGAGAGCACCCCTCCGCCCGCCTCCGGGGCGACGGCCGGCGCGGTCCTCGTGATTCCCCTGGCGGTGAGGTCGAACACCCAGGCCAGGACCACGGTGATGGGGAAGCCCGCCCCGAGGACCGAGACGACCACGGTGAGCGACCACTCCGGCAGGTGGAACGCGTGCAGGACCGGCTCGACGACCTGCAGCACCGCGAACGAGAAGATCCCCCAGCCGATCAGGGCGCGGATCACGCGCCTCCGCTTCAGCTCGGCGAAGAAGTCGCTGAAATTGGCCAGTCGGTCCCCCCTCGAGGCGAGGGGAGTCATAGCGCGACCACCGGCCAGCGGCTAAGGAATGCGCGGGAATCCATGGCCGGTCCGCACCCCACCACCGGCGCCCGCGGGGCGCGCATGCCCGTCCTCTTCGTGGGATCGCTCTCCATGCGGACCGTTCTCCTCGGAGGCAATCATGACGGAACGTGAAGTACGGGACGTGGTCACGCCGACCCTGGCCAGCGACGGCGCCGGGGTGCGGCTCAGGCGCAGCATCGCCACCCGGACCCTCGACCACCTCGACCCCTTCTTCCTCTTCGATCACTTCGGATCGGAGAACGCCGACGACTACATCGCCGGCTTCCCCATGCACCCGCACCGCGGCATCGAGACCATCACCTACATGCTCGACGGCAGCGTCTCCCACCGGGACAGCCTGGGGAACGCGGGCGTCATCGGCGCCGGCGACGTGCAGTGGATGACGGCCGGGCGCGGCATCCTGCACGAGGAGATGCCCCGCGCCGGGCCGCGGAGGCTCGACGGGTTCCAGGTGTGGGTGAACCTCCCCCGGAAGCTCAAGATGACGGACCCGCGCTACCAGGACGTGCCCGCCGCGCGCATTCCCGAGGTGGCGCGAACGGGTGGCGCGCGGGTGCGGGTGATCGCCGGGGAGGTGGACGGCATTGCCGGGGCGGTCCGCGAGATCTTCGCCGGTCCCACCTACCTCGACGTCGCGCTCCAGGCCGGGGAATCCTTCGAGCAGCCCGTCCCACGCGGCCAGACCGCGCTCCTCTACGTCTTCCAGGGCGAGGTCACCGTGGGTGGGAAAGGCGGCGCCCGGGGCCCGGCCATCCCGGCCCCACGACTGGTTCTCCTGGGCGACGGCGAACGGGTCCGGGTCCACGCCGGCGGCGCGCCGGCCCGGTTCCTGCTGCTCTCGGCCCAGCCGCTCCACGAGCCGGCCGTGCGCTGGGGCCCCTTCGTCATGAACACGAAGGAGGAGATCGACCAGGCGCTGCAGGAGCTGCGCGACGGGACGTTCATCAAGGGGTAGAGTGGTGCCGCATGCTTGCCTGGGATCCATCCCTCGCCGTCGGCGTACCCGAGATCGACGAACAGCACCGGGCGATCTTCGCCGAGGCGGCGCGCTTCGACGCCGCCGTCCGGGCGGGGCTGAAGGGCCGGGAGATCCAGGAGCTCTTCGACTTCCTCTCCCGCTACGCACGGGAGCACTTCGAGGCGGAGGAGGCGATCATGCAGGAGTCCGGCTACCCGCGCGTCGCCAGTCACGCGCTCGAGCACGCCGAATTCCGGCGCAGGCTGGCCACCCTGCTCCCGCACTGGGAGTCGGAGGGCGACTCCAGCGCCCTCCTCATGGCGGTCTCCGGGTTCCTCGTCCGCTGGCTCCGGGAGCACATCGCCACGCACGACCGGGCCATCGGGGAGTACCTCAGCTCACGGCCACCTCGACCTCCGGCGTGACCCCGGCCTTGACGAGGAACTGCGCGAGCCCCATGTCGTGCGCCAGGATGTGGTAGCGGAACCAGTCCGGCAGGCGTCCCACCGCCCAGCGGCGGAAGTTCGGGGTTGGCCCGCTCTTCTCGAACTCGGCCTGGAGCTTGCGCATGTCGGAAAGGAAGACCGCGTGCGCCTCCTCGTGCCGCTTCCGCTGGGGGTAGGCGAACCCGGCCATCTGCTCACTGTGTTCCATGGCGCCGTCCTCCGGACGGTGGAGGAGATCGCAACCGGCGTGCCCACCACCGGCCGTTCAAGCACCTGAAAGTACGAGAGACCAACCACGGTCCAGGGGACCTGGCCGACCCGGGGTGGCGAGGAACCCGGCGGAGGGGAGGGCTGACCCCCCTCCCCGCCGGTTTCCGTCACGTTGAATCTTGCGACCGGCTAGCTCCGGGGAGCCTGGCCGGTACGTCGCCTGCGCGTCGCGCCGAGGAGGCCGAGCCCGACGAGTCCGAGCCAGCCGACCGAGCCGCCGGTGCTGCTGCAGCCTCCGGTCGTGGGCGGAACCTCCGCGGTGAGGTCCGCCGAGGTGACGCCGAGGTCCGGCGTGCCGCTGCGGTCGTCACCGTGGCCGTCGTCGTGCCTGGGCTCGCGACCGAGGACCGTCTTCGCCGTGGCGACGTCGACGTCCGGATCCTGGTCCTCGACCGTCACCTTCCAGAGGATCGTCCCGGAAGACTTCGCGGCGACCGCGTAGGACGGGAACTTGTACTCGGCATCCCCACGCGCCTTGACCTGAAGCGGGATGACCTGGCGGTAGACCTCGGCGCCGCCGATGGTCCCGACCAGCGTGGCCGTGCCGATGCCAGCCACGTTGCTCCGGTTCTTCACCTTCAGCTTGAGCGTGACCGAGGAGGGCTTCGAGACGTCCACCTGCTTGGCCACCTCGATCTCGTCGATGTCGAGGTCGGCATCCACGCTCGGCACCGGCGGCTGGCTACCGGCGCCGGTCACCTGGAGGTTCACCACGGGCTTCGCCGGATCGTTGGTGGCGATTGCGATGCAGCCCGTGTCGGTGGCTGCCCCGGTGGGCCTGTACGTCACGGTGAGCGTGGTGCTCTGCCCCGCTGCCACCGTCAGGGGCGCCGACGGGGACCAGGCGAACTCCGGGCTGGTGCCGCTGCAGAGGGAGATGCCGGTCACGCTCAGCGGACCGGTCCCGGTGTTCTGGATGCTGGCCGTTCGGGAGGCGGAGCTCCCCACGGTCACGGTGCCGAAGTCGACGGAGTCCGGGGATAGGACCACGGCCGGGACGGCCTGGGCGACGCCGATTCCCCCGACGCCGAGGTTCACCACCGGGCTCGCCGCGTCGTTGCTCGAGATGGCGAGGCAGCCGGAGTCGGTTCCCGCCGCCGTCGGCTGGTACGTCACGGTCAACGTCGTGGCCTGCCCGGGCGCGATGGAGAGCGGGCCCGCCGGCGACCAGCCGAACTCGGCACTGCTTCCGCTGCAGAGGGCGATGCCCGTGACGCTCAGGGTGGCCGTCCCGGCGTTCCGGACCTGCGCGGTGAGCGTCGCCGTATCACCCAGGACCACCGACCCGAACGAGAGGGTGGCGGGGGTGAGCGCGATGGACGGGGCCGGAGCGGTCACGCCGGTGCCCGAGAGCGTGACGCTCGTCGTGGGGGTGATCGTGTCGTTGCTGGACACGGCGAGCGACCCGCCGTCGGTGGTGCCGTCGGTGGGCGTGTAGGTGACGGTCACGACCTGGCTTCCGGCGGCGGCCACGTTGAACGAGGCCGGGGTGAAGGCGTATTCGGTGCTGGTCCCCGCGGCGCGCGCCACGGTGCCTGTGAGCGCTGCCGTGCCGGTGTTCGAGATCGTGAAGGTCCTGGACATGGGCGTACCGATCGTCACGTTCCCGAAGGGAAGCGTCGCCGGAGCCACCGCGATCCTTGGGGCCGCGGCCGCCTGGCCAGTTCCGGAGACGTCCAGGCTCACGACGGGCCTGGCCGTGTCGTTGCTCGAGAAGGCGAGGCATCCGGCGTCGGCGCCTGCCGCAGTGGGCGTGTAGGTCACGGTGACGGTGGTGCTGCCACCGGCCGCGACGGTGAAGGGCGCGGCGGGCGACCAGCCGAACTCGGTGCTGGTGGCCGGGCTGGCGCAGCGCGCGACGGCGCTCACGGAGAGCGGCGCCGTTCCCGGGTTCTGGACCTGGACGGTGAGGGAGGTGGACCCGCCGACGGTCACCGACCCGAAGGGGAGCGCTGCCGGGGAGAGCGCGATCGCGGGTGCGGGTGCGGCGACCCCGGTGCCGGACAGGTTCACGCTGGTGGTCGGTGCGGTGGTGTCGTTGCTGCTCACCGCGATCGAGCCGGCGTCGGCCCCGGTTCCGGTCGGGGCGTACGTCACGGTGACGACCTGGCTACCGCCGGCCGCCACGTTGAAGGAGGCCGGCGAGACGGTGAACTCGGTGCTCGTCGCCGACGCGCGCGCCACCGTGCCCGTGAGCGCAGCGGTGCCGGTGTTGGAGATGGTGAAGGTGAGCGGGCTCGACGCCGCGACCGTGACGTTGCCGAAGGCGAGCGACGTGGGAGCGACCGCGATCCTCGGCGCGGCCGGCACGACGCCGGTGCCGTTCACCGCGAGGTTCGTGGTGGGTCCGTTCGTGGCGTTGGTCGTGAGTGCGATGCACCCGGTGTCGGTCCCGGCGGCGGTCGGCGCGTAGTGGGCCGACAGCGTGGCGGAGGCGCCCGCCGCGACCGTGAAGGGGAGCGCAGGTGCGGTCCAGGTGAACTCGGCGCTGGTCGCCGGGCTGGTGCAGCGCGCGATGGCGGTGACGGTGAGCGCGGCGTTGCCGGTGTTCTGGATCGCCGACGGGAGCGACGCCGTCGCGCCGGTGTTCACGTTGCCGAAGTTGAGGGTGCCGGGTGAGAGCGCGATGGTCGGTGCGGCGGGCGCGGCGACCGTGAAGGCGTTGGTGGTCACGATCTCCTGGCCGTGGCCCGGGTTGTTCGGGTCGGGCGTCCAGCGCGCTCCGAAGGTCGCTCCTCCGGCGTCGTACTGGTTGCCGTACCAGGCGACGTTCCAGGTGTGGCTTCCGGGCGTCGAGGGGGCGGGCGCCGTGAAGGTGACGGGGTACCCCGCACCCCCACCGTCGCCGTTCGGTCCGGTACTGACGGCGAGCCGGACCATGTTCGCGTCATAGAGGAACGCGCGGATCCAGCCGGTCCGGTAGCCGCCGGCGACGGTGACGGTGACGGTCTCGCCGGGTGCGTAGGTGGTCTTGTTCGTCGTGCCGGTGACGTTGATGCCCGTCTTGGCGCTCGAGGCGTGGGTCCCGTGCGCGTGACACCCGTTGCAGGTGGTTGGGGTCGCGGCGTGGCACGAGGTGCAGTTGGCTGTGAACAGGCTCGAGGTGGCGGCGGCCGGCACTGGCACCGCGCCAAGTGCAACGAGCAGGGCCAGCCCGACGACGAGTGATGACTTTCTCATGGTGCACGCTCCTGTTGAGGGTGAACTCCCCTGCTGGGGCGCGTCATTCGGGCAAGGACGGACTCTCTGCGCATGGCCCTTTCGAATTAACCATATTCAAGTGTCACCTGTTTGCGGTACACGTATGACACCTTCACCTACAATGTTTTATGCATGACTTTACGCGTCATTAATTCTTTATTGACCCTTAAGGGTTATCACTGGTGCGCCGCCAAGGAGCCAGCACGATTTCCGGAAGAATGATCGACGGGGGATATCGGCAAGCGTTGGTTCCGGGCGAGAACGCGGCGGGAGCGCGCGCTTCCCGCTACCCTTCGTGAAGCCCGTCGGGCTGGGAAGGAAGGACCGGATGGCAGAGAAGGACGCCTTCGCCGAAGCACAGGAGCGCGTGAAGAAGCTCACGAAACGCCCGGCCAACTCCGAGCTGCTCGACCTCTACGGCCTGTACAAGCAGGGCACCGAGGGGGACGTGAAGGGAAGCCGGCCCGGCCTGCTCGACCTGAAGGGACGCGCCAAGTTCGATGCCTGGACGGGCCGCAAGGGAATGTCGGCGGGCGACGCGCGGGCGCGCTACGTCTCGCTCGTGACCGAGCTCGTGAAGAAGCTGGGCTGACCGGCGGGGGAGGCAGCGACGATGCGGTACCGCAAGCTCGGCCGGAGCGACCTCGAGGTTTCCGAGGTGAGCCTCGGCTCCTGGTTGACCTTCGGCGGAGGGGTGGCGCGGGAACGGGCCGAGGCCTGTGTCCACCGCGCGTTCGACGTGGGCATCAACTTCATCGACACCGCCAACGTCTACTCCGGCGGGGCTGCAGAGTCCTTCCTCGGCGAGGTGCTCGCAGGGCGGCCTCGCGCGAGCTACGTGCTCGCCACCAAGGTCTTCTTCCCCATGCCATCGGGCGACCGCGGGCTGTCGGCCGCGCAGATCGAGAAGCAGCTCGACGCCTCGCTGGCGCGGCTTCGCACCGATCACGTCGATCTCTACCAGTGCCACCGCTACGACCCGAGCACGCCCCTCGAGGAGACGATGGCCGCGCTCACGCGCGCCGTCCAGGGCGGCAAGACCCGCTACATCGGCTTCTCGGAGTGGACCGCCGCGCAGATCCGGGACGCGCTCGCGCTGCCGGGCGAGCACTTCGTCTCGAGCCAGCCCCAGTACTCGCTGCTCTGGCGCGAGCCGGAGGCGGAGGTCTTTCCGCTCTGCAGGCGGGAGGGCATCGGCCAGATCGTCTGGAGCCCGCTCGCGCAGGGGATCCTGGCCGGGAAGTACCTGCCCGGGCAGCCCGTTCCAGCCGACTCCCGGGCGGCCAGCAAGGCGATGGGCGGGTTCATCCAGCGGCGGCTCGACCCGGCGACGCTGGCCGGCGTGCAGCGGCTCGTCCCCATCGCCGCCGAGCTCGGACTCACCCTTTCCCAGCTCGCCATCGCCTGGGTGCTGCGCCGGCCGGAGGTCTCGTCGGCCATCATCGGCGCGTCGCGGCCGGAGCAGGTGGAGGAGAACGCCCGGGCGTCGGGGGTGGCGCTGGATGCCACCGTGGTCGAGCGGATCGAGAGCGCGCTCGCGGTGGACTGACACCCGCCATGAAGGGTCGCCCGCTCCGTCGGGGTGGCGGCGCGGATCCGGGCCGGTATGGACGACGTGTGGCCTGGCGGAAGTCCCGCCCTACGGGTTTCCCTGGAGGAGCAATCATGAAGAAGATCCTGAGCGCATTCGTCGTGGTCGCATCCGTCGCCGTCGCGTTCCCTGCTTTCGCCGACGACGTGGACAAGGCCGTCGACAAGACCAAGGACTGGACCAAGAAGGCGGCAGACGACACCAAGGACTGGTCGAAGAAGGCTGCAGACGACACCGCCGACTGGTCGAAGAAGGCTGCCGACGACACCGCCAAGGCGACGAAGAAGGCCGCCGACGACACGTCCGACACGGCGAAGAAGGCCACGAAGTAGCCAGGGCAGGGGCGGCGGCCTGGCCTGGATCGTTGTAGTCTTCCGCCATGCTCGCCGTCGCAGTTGCGATCGGATCGCTGGTCGCCCATGCCGCCTCCGCGCCGGCAGGTTCGCCCACTCGGGGCCTGGGCTCGTCCCTCGTCAGCTCGGTCCAGGAGCCGGCCTTCGGCGACCTTCCCGAGATCCGGGAACGCGGCACGTTGCGGGTGCTGGTCGCTTACGGGGTGACGGCGTTCTACCTGCAGGAGGGCCACCCTCGCGGCCTCGAGGTGGACGCGATGAGCGAGCTGGAGAAGCGCCTTCGCTCGAAGCGTCCGAAGGGCGAATCCCCGCTCCGGGTCGTGTACGTCCCGACCCCGTTCGACCGGCTGCTCCCCGACCTCGCGGCGGGGCGCGGCGACGTGGCGGCAGCGCTGCTCACGGTCACCGATTCGCGCAAGGGCCTGGTCGACTTCTCGGAACCCTACGTGAAGGGGGTCTCGCAGGTGCTGGTGAGCAACGGGCACGCGGCGCCGGTTCGGACTCCTCGCGACCTGGCGGGGCGGCAGGTCCACGTTCCAGCGGGCTCGAGCACCGTCGAGGGACTGCGGAGGCTGGCCGGCGACCTCGTGGCCGAGGGTCTCCTTCCGGTGGAGGTGGTGGAGGTCCCGGGCGAGTCCTGGGAGGATCTGCTCCAGATGGTCGCTGCCGGGATGTTCGACCACACCGTCACCGACGACTTCCTGGCCGCACTCTGGGCAAAGGCGCTCCCGGCGCTCCGCGTCGAGCCGGACGTGCGCCTGCGCGGGGATGCTGGATTCGCCTGGGCCGTGCGCAAGGATTCCCCGGAGCTTCGCTCCGCTCTGGACGGCCTGGCGCGGAGCCGGAGCAGCCGGTCGGACCGGGACGTCGCCGAGTCGATCCGGCGCTACACCCGCGACCCGAATCGTCTCCGAAACGCGCTCGCCCCGATCTACACGACGCGCCGCGTCGCCCTGGAGAAGGTCCTCCGGGAGGCCGCGGAGCGGCACGCCTTCGACTGGCTCCTCATCGCGGCGCTCGGCTTCCAGGAGTCGCGGCTCGATCCGGAGGCGCGGAGCTCCGCCGGCGCGGTGGGGCTGCTCCAGGTCCAGCCCGCCACCGGGAAGTGGATGGGCTTCCCGGACGTCCGGCCCCTCCGCGAGAACGTCCTCGCCGGCACGGCCTACCTCGCGTTGCTCCGCCGCGATCACTTCCAGGATCCGGCGATCACGCCGGAGGACCGCGTCCACTTCGCGCTGGCCGCCTACAACGCCGGTCCGGCACGCGTGGCGAAGCTGAGGCGCAACGCGAAGGCGCACGGCCTCGACCCCGACGTCTGGTTCGCCAACGTGGAGCTCGAGGCCTACCGGGAGATCGGGCAGGAGACGCCGCGGTACGTCGCGAACATCGTGAGGTACTACCTGGCCTACCGGCTGGCGAACGAGCACGCGGAGCGGAGGAAGAAGCCCTGACGCCGGGGAGCCCGGGGCGCCGGGAGGGGATTCCTCGTCACGCCGTCACGGCCCCCCCGGGCGTGGGAGCGCCCTCCGGCATCCCCTTCCCCTTCCAGAGCAGGTAGACGGCAGGGTACACGAGCAGTTCCAGGATGAACGACGTCAGGAGGCCGCCCACCATGGGCGCGGCGATGCGCTTCATGACGTCGGCGCCGGTGCCGGTGGACCACATGATGGGGAGGAGCCCCATGAAGGCCGCCGCCACGGTCATGGCCTTGGGACGCACCCGCTTCACCGCGCCGTGCACGATGGCCTCGACCAGATCGCCCCGCGTGCGGAGCATGCCCCGCTTCCTGGCATCCTCGTGGGACAGGTCGAGGAAGAGCAGCATGAAGACGCCGGTCTCGGCGTCGAGCCCCATGAGCGCGATCATCCCCACCCAGGCGGCGATGGACACGTTGTAGCCGAGCGCCCACATGAGCCAGACGGCGCCGATGGCGGAGAACGGGACGGCCAGCATGACGATGCCGGCCTTGAACGCCGACTTCGTGTTCATGTAGAGGAGGCCGAAGATGAGGACGAGGGTGAGGGGCAGGACCAGCTTCATCCGCTCCCGCACCCGGAGCATGTTCTCGTACTGGCCGCTCCAGGTGAGCGAGTAGCCGGTGGGAACCTTCACCGAAGCGGCCACGGCCTCCTTGGCCCTCTCCACGTAGCTCCCGATGTCGATCTTCGAGGTGTCGAAGTCCACGTAGACGTAGCCGGCCAGCATCCCGTTCTCGTTGCGGATCATCGAGGGGCCGGAGACCAGGACGACGTCGGCGATCTCCTCCATGGGGATCTGCCCGCCCTGCGGCAGCGGCAGGAGCACGCGCTTCAGGCTGGCGAGGTCGTCCCGGTAGTCGCGCGCATACCGCACGTTGATGGAGTAGCGCTCGCGCCCTTCCACGGTGGTCCCCTGGTCGTCGCCGCCCACCGCGGTCATGACCATGAGGTTCGCGTCGTCGATGGAGAGGCCGTAGCGGGCCAGCTGGTCGCGCTTCAGCACGAAGTCGAGGAAGTAGCCCCCCGCCACCCGCTCGGCGTAGACGCTGCGGGTGTCCGGGAGCTTCTGCAGTGCCGCCTCGATCTCCCGCCCGACGCGCTCGATCTCGGGCAGCTTCGCGCCCGACACCTTGATCCCGATGGGGGTGCGGATGCCGGTGGAGAGCATGTCGAGCCGCCCCTTGATGGGCATGGTCCAGGCGTTGGAGATGCCGGGAAGCTGCAGGGCGGCGTCCATCTCCGCCTTGAGCTGCTCCTCCGTGATCCGGTCCCGCCAGAAGGAGCGGAGCGGGGCCTTCAGCCAGCCCGGTGCCCAGGAGGAGTACCAGCGCGGATCCTCCCGCCACTCCGACTCCGGCTTCAGCACGATGGTCGTCTCCATCATCGAGAACGGTGCCGGGTCGGTGGAGGTGTTGGCGCGCCCCGCCTTGCCGAACACGGTCGCCACCTCCGGGAAGGTCCGGAGGATCTTGTCCTGCAACTGCAGCGCGGACTGGGCCTCGGCCACCGACATGCCCGGCTGCACGGCCGACGGCATGTAGAGGATGGACCCCTCGTTGAGCGGCGGCATGAACTCCGTTCCGAGCTTCAGGTAGACCGGGACGGTGGCGGCGACCAGCAGGAGGCTCCCCGCGATGACGGCGCGGGGGTGGCGGAGCACGAAGCGGCACGGCCCCTCGTACAGCCCGTGAAGAATGCGACTGATGGGGTGGCGCTCCTCCGAGTAGTAGGTCCCCACCAGCGCCTGCGTGGCCAGCCAGGCGAGCGCCCTGGGCTTGAACCGGAAGGGCTCGATGCGCGCGAAGAGCATGCGCATGGCCGGGTCGAGCGTGATGGCCAGCAGCGCGGCGATGGCCATGGCCAGGTTCTTGGAGATGGCGAGCGGCCGGAAGAGCCGTCCCTCCTGGTCCACCAGCGTGAAGACCGGCAGGAAGGCGACCGCGATCACGAGCAGCGAGAAGAAGACCGCCGGTCCCACCTCCAGCAGGGCGTCGAGCCTCACCTGGTGGAAGTCGCCCTTCGAGCCGTCCGCCTGCCAGTGGTGGATCTTGTTGTAGGCGTTCTCGACCTCCACGATGGCGCCGTCGACCAGCACGCCGATGGAGATGGCGATCCCGGCCAGCGACATCAGATTCGCCCCCATCCCCATCGCGTACATGGGGATGAAGGCCAGCGCGACCGAGACCGGGATGGTGATGATGGGGATGATCGCCGAGGGGATGTGCCAGAGGAAGATCAGGATCAGGATCGAGACGATGATCATCTCCTCGATCAGCTTGTGCTTCACGGTGCCGATGGCCTGGCCGATGAGCTCGGAGCGATCGTAGGTGGTCACCACCTCCACCCCGTCGGGCAGCGAGGACTCGAGATCGGCCAGCTTGGCCTTCACGCGCTCGATGACGTTCAGCGCGTTCTCGCCCTGGCGCATCACCACGATGCCTCCGACCACGTCCCCCTGCCCGTCCAGATCGGCGACGCCGCGTCGCATCTCCGGGCCGAGCGCCACGGTGGCCACGTCCTTCACCTGGATGGGGGTGCCCCCCTCGGCCCTGAGGACGAGCTTCTCGAGGTCGGCGATGGACTTCACGTAGCCCCGGCCGCGCACCATGTACTCACGGCCGGACAGCTCGACGAGCCGGCCGCCCACGTCGTTGTTGCCCTTCCGGACGGCGTTGATCACCGACTCCAGCGGAAGCTTGAAGGCGGCGAGCTTGGTGGGGCTGACGGTGATCTGGTACTGGCGGACCTGGCCACCCACCGTCGCCACCTCGGAGACGCCGGGCACCGACTGGACCGCATACCGGAGGAACCAGTCCTGGTACGACCGCAGCTCGTCCGAGCTGTGCTTCCCGCTGCGATCCACCAGCGCGTACTGGAAGACCCACCCGACGCTGGTGGCGTCGGGGCCGAGCTCGGTCTTCACCCCGGCGGGAAGCTGCGCGGTGATCTTCGACAGGTACTCGAGGACCCTGGTCCGGGCCCAGTACGGATCGGTCCCGTCCTCGAAGATCACGTAGACGTAGCTGAAGCCGAAGTCGGAGAAGCCGCGGATGGCCTTCACCTTTGGCGCTCCCAGCAGAGCCGTGGTGATGGGGTAGGTCACCTGGTCCTCGACGATGTCCGGGCTCCGGTCCCACCGCGAGTAGACGATGACCTGCGTGTCGGAGAGGTCGGGGATGGCGTCGAGCGGGATGTTCCGCATCGCGTGGACGCTGAGCGCGAGCAGCACGAGCGTCCCGGCGATGACCAGGATGCGGTTCTCGGCGGAGAAGCGGATGATCCTCCGGATCATCGCACCTTTCCTCCCATGGCCGCGAGGGAGGCCCGCAGCTGGGACTCGGAGTCGACGAGGAAGTTGGCACGGGTGACCACGTTCTCCCCGGCCTCGAGGCCGGAGAGGACCTCCACCCTTTCACCCGAGCTCGAGCCGAGCTTGACCTCGCGGGGCTGGAGCTTGCCCTCGCCGATGGCCACGAAGACCACCTTCATGGTTCCCGAGTCGATGACGGCGTCGGCGGGGATGGAGAGTCCCTCGCGGGCGGGCATCCGCAGCGTCACCTCGCCGAACATCTCCGGCTTGAGGTCGGCACTGGGATTCGGGAACTCGATGCGCACCTTGGCCGTGCGGGTCTTCGGGTCCATGACCGGGTCGACGAAGATGACCTTCCCGGTGAAGGTCCGGTTCGGGAAGGCCTGCAGGGAGAGGGTCGCCGGCATTCCCAGGCGGATGCGGGAGAGATCGCTCTCGTAGGCGTCGGCGAGCACCCAGACCCGGGACAGGTCGGTGATCTCGTAGGGCATGTCGCCCTCGTTGATCCGGTGCCCCATGACCACGTCCTTCTTGGTCACGACCCCCGTCATGGGCGAGTAGAGGGTGAGGGTCTTGGTGGGCCTGCCACTCTTCTCGAGCCGGTCGATCTCGCTCTCCGGGATGTCCCAGAGGCGGAGCCGCTCCCGCGCCGACTCCACCAGGTCCTCGCCCGCGCCGGCCGCCACGCCCCCCCCTGCGAGCGCCCTGCGCGTGCGCAGCGCCAGCAGGAACTCCTGCTGCACGGAGAGGAGGTCGGGGCTGTAGATGGTGAAGAGCCGCTCGCCGCGGCGCACCGCCTTGCCCACGTAGTCCACGTAGACGTCCTCGACGAAGCCGCCCACCTTGATGTTGACGTGGTGGACGTTGGTCTCGTCCACCGAGACCCTTCCCACCGTCTTCCAGCTGGCGGCCACCGGGCCAAGGGCCACCTCGACGGTGCGAAGCCCGATCAGCTGCTGCCGCTGCGGGTCGATGTTCACGGTCGCGAGCCCCGGCACGGGGGACGCCCCGCCGCCGGCATCACCGGCCGGGGCTCCCACCTTCACGAGCGCCATCCCGCAGATCGGGCAGTCGCCCGGATGGTCCGAGACGATCGTCGGGTGCATCGGGCACGTGTACCGGGTCTTCGCCTCCGACGCGGGCGCGGCATGGTCGTGTCCGGGTGCCGACCGGCCCGCGAGCCAGATCGTCCCGCCGCCGATGGCCAGGCCGGCCAGCAAGACCGCGAGCAGGGCGCCCACCCCGAAGCGGCGCGAAGGCGGGGGAGCAGGTGGCGTCGTGTCGTTCATCTCGGGTTCTCCAATGGGGTCACATTCCGGAAGGCATGCCGGAGCTGGCCGGCGCGGCAGCGGGCGGGGAAGCACCGGCGGCACCGCCCGTTCCTCCGGTGGAGCGGCCGCCGCCCGTGAGGGCTCCGGCACCCGGCATGGAAGCGCCCGAGAGGGAGCCCGCCGGCACGCCGGGGGGTGAGAGGCTCACCTCGCGGTCGGCGATGCCCACGCGCTGCGCCGTCGCCTGGGCGTCCAGGTATCCGCCCTCGTCCACCACGAATCCCCGCAGGACCTCGAGCACCGACGAGAAGGTCACCTTCCCCACCTGGTACTGCGAGAAGGTCGAGCGGACCGTGGCGTCGGACTGGATCAGGATGCCGTCCCGGTAGATCCGGAGCGTCTCCAGGGCGGCGGCCAGCAAGGTGCGCCGCTCCTGGGCCCGGAGCTGGACGGCCTGCCTCACCGAGTCCTCGCCTCGAAGATCGGCCTCCCGCCGGGCCTGGCTCTCCTCCACCGCCTTGCCCTGCTTGGTCGCGCCGAAGACGGGGATGGTGATGCCCAGTTGCAAGGTCCACATCGGCACGAGCTGGCCACGGGGCATGATCCCGGCGATGACCGCGAGATCGGGGAACCAGTCCTGCCGGGCCGACTCGATCCGGCGATCGGCGGCCTGCACGGCCAGGGCGGCGATGACCAGGTCGGGACTGCGCTGCTCGGCGTCGGTCACCGCCTCCACGGTGGGGCGAAGGGGCGGGTCGGCGAGGGCCACGAGGGGGCTCGGCGTGGCGACGGGCTCGTCGAGCGGGTGAACGCGGAGCTGGTTCAGCACCTGGACCCGCGTTCGCTCCTCCGCCTCCAGCGCCACGCGCCGCTGGCGGAGCCGCGTCCGCTCGAGCTGGGCCCGGAGGAGATCCGACTGCGAGCCCTGGCCGACCTCGTAGCGGGTCCGCGCCATCACCTCGGCCTCCTGCCAGAGCGACTCCAGCTTCCCGAGGAGCTCGAGCTGGCCCCGGACGAGCAGGAGATCGACGTAGGCCCGCTCCACGTCGGCGGCGGTGGTCAGCCGGAGGCGAGCCACCTGCGCGCCGGCGATGCTCGCCTGGGCGCGCGCGGTGGCCTTGCGGGCTCCGAGCTTGCCGGGCCAGGGGATGGGCTGGGTGGCCATCACCTGCCAGTACGAGGTCTCCATCTTCCCGATCTGGAGCCCGTCGAACCCGTCGTTCTGGATGCCCAGGTTGAGCACGGGATCGGGGAGCGACCCGACCTGCGGAACCCGGTCGAGGTCGGCGCGCGCGACGGCGTCGGCCCGGCCGATGTCCGGGTTGTTCTTCAGGGCCTCCTCGACGAGCGCAGCGAGGGCGGGAACGTCGGGAAGGGCGACGGGCGGGGGGGCCGCAGGGGCGACGGCGAGAGCCAGGGAGGCGATGAGGGCGATCACGCTGGAACGCCTACTGGACCTCGAGGACGGCGACCGAGGAGGGTTCGATGGGACATGGCGTTCTCCGTCGGGGGTGTCCCCGGCACAAAAGCAGCAAGCGTGCCGACCATGGCCACGGTCTTCCTCGCGCCGGCATCGTGCAATTCCGGTTACTTGCCACCTGGGCAACTGTCCGGAGGGACGACTTCCGGTGACCGTCGGGATTACACTGTGACCCTGAGGGTTACGCTTCGATGATCGCCACCTGGTCGGGCACCGCGCGCAGGCTCCTCCTCGGCTTCGGGGCGATGCTGGCCATCTTCGGCCTGGCTTCCTGGGTGGCGCTCGACGGGCTCCACCAGACGCAGGACGCCGTGGACCGGATGAAGGTGGCCGAGGAGGACGTGAGGGTCGCGCTCCAGCTCGCCAGCGCCGTGCGCGATCAGTACGCCCACCAGGCCCACACCATCATCATCGGGGACGAGAGCCACCTCGGCTTCTACACCGAGGCCCAGCGGCGCGTGCTCGAGCTGACCCGGCAGCTGCGCAAGACCTCCACGTCCCCGGAGGCGCTCGCCACGGTCGACGACATCGAGCAGGCCAGCGCCGAGCTCGACGACATCTTCCTTCGCACCATCGTGCCGGCGGTGGTCCGGGGCGAACGGTCGTTCGTCCAGGCGCAGCATGCCCGGGCCCAGCTCGTGGTGACGCGCATCCAGGACCTGGCCGAGGCGCTGGTGGCGCGTTCGGAGGGCTCCATCGCCGTGGCCCGCTCCGAGGTGGACTCGGTGGAGCGGCGCACCCAGGCCTGGATCCTGGCCCTGCTGCTCGGCGCGCCACTCCTGGCCGGTGCGGTGAGCCTCTACATCGGTCGCTCCATCGCCCGCCCCATCGCCAGGCTGCAGGAGGGGGCGGCCCGGCTGGCGGCAGGCCGTCTCGACACCCGCATCGACGTGGACACGCCCGACGAGTTCGGCGCGCTGGCCCGCCAGTTCAACGCCATGACGGCCTCGCTCACGGAGCAACAGGACCGGCTGGTGCAGAGCGAGAAGCTGGCCGGCATCGGGCGGCTCGCCGCCGGGGTGGCCCACGAGATCAACAATCCACTGACGGTGATCCTGGGATACGCACGGCTGATGCAGAAGCGCGCCGAGGGACCGGTCCGGGACGAGCTCGAGATCATCGAGGACGAGGCCCTCCGCGCCCGGGACATCGTGGAGGGGCTGCTCGACCTCTCCCGGCCGCTTCCGGCCGGGAGCGACCGGGTGGACCTGCGCGAGATCTGCGACGACGTGGTGGCGCGCCTCGGCGAGGCCTCCGCCCTCACCGCGGCCACGCTCCGCGTGGAAGGTGCCGGTTCGGCCCCGGGCGCGCCGGCCAAGCTGCGGCAGGTGCTCGCCAACCTGGTCCGCAACGCAGCCGAGGCCGCCGGCCCGGGCGGCCTGGTCACGGTGCGGGTCGTCGAGGTGCCGGGCCAGGCCCGGGTCGAGGTGGACGACAGCGGGCCGGGCATCGACCCGGCCTCCGCGGCCCGCCTCTTCGAGCCCTTCTTCACCACCAAGGACCGGGGCACCGGTCTCGGGCTGGCGGTGTCGCGGGCCATCGCCCGCGCCCACGGCGGCGACGTGACCGGGGAGACCCGGGACGAGGGTGGGGCCCGTTTCACGCTCCGTCTCCCCCGCGGCACGCCCGTGGAGGCCCCGTGAAGACCCCGGTGCGCGTGCTGGTGGTGGACGACAAGGAGAACATCCTCAAGCTGTTCTCCAGGATCCTGGCCGACGGGTTCGACGTCACCACCGCCTCCGACGGCGCCCGGGCCCTCTCGCTCGTCGCGACCGGGGATTTCGACGTCGTGGTCACCGACATCCGCATGCCAGGTGCGGGCGGTTTCGAGGTGCTCGCCGCGGTGAAGGCTCGCTCGGCCTCCACCGAGGTGGTGATGATGACCGGCTACGCCACCGTGGGGGACGCGGTGCGGGCCATGAAGCTCGGGGCCTACGACTACCTCGAGAAGCCCTTCGACCCGGACGCCGCCGCGCTCACCGTGGCCCGCGCGGCCGAGCGCCGCCACCTGCGCGACGAGGCCGCCAGCCTGCGGCGGGAGCTCGAGGGGATCCACTCCTTCCACAACCTGGTGGGCAAGAGCGAGCCGATGCGGGACGTCTACCGGCTGCTCGAGCAGGCTGCCGGCCTCGACATCACGGTGATGCTCCTCGGGGAGACCGGGACCGGGAAGGAGCTGGCGGCCCGCGCCATCCACTACCACTCGGCGCGCAAGGAGCGGCGCTTCGTCCCGGTGAACTGCGGCGCGCTGCCGCCCGACCTGGTGGAGAGCGAGCTCTTCGGCCACGCCCGGGGAGCCTTCACCGGCGCCGTCGCGGCGAGGCGCGGCCTCTTCGAGGAGGCCGAGGGCGGGACCATCTTCCTCGACGAGATCGGGGAGCTTCCGCTCGCGACCCAGGTGAAGCTGAACCGGGTCCTCCAGGAGAAGGAGGTCCGTCGCGTCGGGGACAGCGCGCCGTCGAAGGTGGACGTCCGGGTGATCGCCGCCACCCACCGCGATCTGCGGGCCGAGGTCGCCGCTGGGCGCTTCCGCGAGGACCTCTTCTACCGGTTGAACGTCTTTCCGGTGCGGCTCCCGGCCCTGCGCGAGCGGGCCGACGACGTGCCACTGCTCGCCGCCCACTTCCTGGAGAAGCACGCCCGCGCCATGCGGCGCGAGGTCTCCGGCCTCGACCCGGAAGCGCTGCGGCTGCTCGCCTCGTGGCCCTGGCCCGGCAACGTCCGGGAGCTGGAGAACGCCGTGGAGCGGGCGGTGGCCATCGCCTCGGGCCCCGTCCTCCTCCCCCGCGACCTGCCTCCCGAGCTCTCCTCCCCCGCGCCGGTCCTGCCGCCGGGGCCGGTGCTCGCGGCCCTGCCCTACCGCGAGGTCGTGGAGCAGGCGCAGGATCGGGTCTCGCGCGAGTACCTGGTGGCGCTCCTCACCGAGTTCCAGGGCAACGTGACCCGCGCCGCCGCCCGGGCCGGCGTGGAGCGGGAGAGCCTGCACCGGCTCCTCAAGAAGCACGGGCTCCGGTCGGACGACTTCAAGCGCGGCTGAGGTTTTCCCCTCCACTTGCGCGCGGGCCCGATTTCCCCTAGATCGGGCGGTTCACGGCCCCAGCGAAGTCCGGAGGAAACCCGATGCGAACCCTCTCCCTCATCGCCCTGCTCGCGATCCTCGCCCCGGCTCCGGCACTCGCCGAAACCGCCGCACCCGCCAGGAAGCCGGCCAAGGCGAGGTTCGACCCGGCCACCGTCGTCACGTTGAGTGGAAAGGTCCTGGGCGAGCAGCGCGTCGACCACGGCAAGGGGACGAAGGCGGTCCGGCTCGTGATCAAGGTGGGGGAGGAGCAGGTCTCGGTCCAGCTCGGGCCGGATTCGTTCGTGGACGGCCAGAAGACCCGATTCGTCGCGGGCGACGAGGTGACGGTCAAGGGCTCGAAGTTCACCTACGGGACCAACAAGTACGGGCTCATCGCCCAGGCCGTCACCCGCGGGAACGACACGGTGGTGTTCCGGTCGGCGAAGGGGAAGCCGGCCTGGGGCGGGACCGCACAGGCGAAGGCGGGAGCCGGGGCCGATCAATCCTGAGCCGGGGCACTACAGCCCGCGCGCCCAGTTCGAGAGCAGCGCCCTGTCGTCCTTGCTGAGCTTCGCCCCGGGGTGGGCGACGACGTACAGGAAGGGCGGCATCTCCCCCTCCTCCACCTCCTTGGCGAGAGTCTTCGCCACCCGCTTCTCCTGGGTCGGTCCCCATTCGGAGAAGTTGAGCTCCTCCCTCCCCTCCTTCACGTCGTGCGCGACGAGCCAGGACACCGGGGCCACGTAGGCCTGCGGTGGCCAGGTGGTCTCGTTCGAGTGGCAGTCGAAGCAGGCGCGCCGGAGGATGCTCGTCACTTCCGGAGGCGCCGGGACGGTCGCCACGACCGGAGGATTGATGCGCGCGACGGGAACGAGCTGGATGGCGAAGAGCACGACGGCGAGACCGACCAGGATCCGGGACCAGCGCATTCCTCCATTTTACAGGATTTACGGGAAACGGCCGGCCTCGACCCGATCGGCCCCGGGACCTTTTCAGGCGCTGGGCCGGAAGATCCCCACGGGGGCGGGACAACGGACCGGTCACCTCTTACAACATTTACCCCCCCGAGGAGACCTCCATGGACTTCGACAGAGAGATCGCGCAGCTGCGCGAATGGTTCGCGAGCCCCCGCTTCGCCGGGATCCGGCGCGTGCACACGGCGCGCGAGGTGGCCGAGCAACGCGGGACCATCCGCCCGGACTACGGGGTGGCCCGCGCGGCCGCCGACGCCTTCCACGCCCGGCTGCGCCAGCTCTTCTCGGAGCGGAAGTCCATCACCACCTTCGGCCCGTACTCCCCCGGCCAGGCCGTGGCCATGAAGCGGATGGGGATCGAGGGCATCTACCTGGGCGGCTGGGCCACCTCGGCCAAGGGCTCCGACCAGGAGGACCCCGGCCCGGACCTGGCGAGCTACCCGCTCTCCCAGGTGCCCGACGAGGCCGCTCCCATCGTGCGCGCGCTCCTCACCGCCGACCGCAACCAGGCCTTCGCCCGCGCCCGCATGACCGAGGAGCAGCGCAAGGCCACCCCCGAGGTGGACTTCCGCCCCTTCATCATCGCCGACGCCGACACCGGCCACGGCGGCGACGCACACGTCCGCAACCTGGTCCGGCGTTTCGTCGAGGTGGGCGTCCCCGGCTACCACATCGAGGACCAGAAGCCCGGGGTGAAGAAGTGCGGCCACCAGGGCGGCAAGGTGCTCGTCTCCGAGGACGAGCAGGTGAAGCGGCTCTCCGCCGCCCGCTTCCAGCTCGACATCATGGGCGTGGCGGGCATCATCGTGGCCCGCACCGACGCCGAGTCGGCCACGCTCCTCGACGGGCGCAGCGACGACCGGGACCAGCCCTTCATCCTCGGCGCGGTCAACGTCACCATCCCCACCTTCAAGGCCGCCTTCCTGGCCATCCTGCGGCAGTTCCACGCCGCGGGCGTGGAGGAGCTGTCCGGCCACCTGCTCTACGCGCTCTGCGACGAGGAGTACGCCGCCGCCGACGCCTGGCTGGCGAGGAACGGCTTCTCGAAGGCGGTGGACGACGGCCGCCGCCGAGTGCAAGGCCGGCAAGCTCACGGTCGACGCCGCGCTCGACCGGGTCTTCGACAAGTTCGTCGACGCCTGGCAGCTGGAGGCGGGCATCTGCACCTACGCCGAGGCGGTGGGCAATCTCATCGCCTTCCGGCACGACGAGGGCGACCCGCCGCCCATGACCAAGGAGCAGTGGCTCGCGTACGCCGGGAGCATGCCGTTCTACAAGGCCCGCGAGAAGGCCCGCCAGATCGGCGTCAACGTCACCTGGGACTGCGAGCACTCGAAGACGCCCGACGGCTACTACCAGGTGCGCGGCGGCATCGACTACGCCATCGCCAAGTCGCTGGCCGTGGCCCCCTTCGCCGACATCCTCTGGATGGAGACCAAGACCGCCGACCTGCACGACGCGAGGAAGTTCGCCGACGCCATCCACGCCGTCTTCCCGGACAAGATGATGGCCTACAACCTGTCCCCCTCCTTCAACTGGGACACCACCGGGATGAACGACGAGCAGATGCGCGCCTTCCCCATCGAGCTCGGCAAGATGGGCTTCGTCTTCAACTTCATCACCTACGGCGGCCACCAGATCGACGGGCTCGCCTCCGAGGAGTTCGCCACCGCGCTCCGCCAGGACGGCATGCTCGCGCTGGCCCGGCTGCAGCGGAAGTTCCGCCTCCTCGAGTCGGGCTACCGCACGCCCCAGACGCTGGTGGGCGGCCCGCGCGCCGACGCCGGCCTCATGTCCATCTCGGGCCGCACCTCCACCACCAAGGCCATGGGGCAGGGCTCGACCCAGCACCAGCACCTGGTGCAGACCGAGGTCCCCACCAAGGTCCTCGAGGAGTGGATCGACGCCTGGCGGAAGCAGCACGGCCTCGCCGAGAAGCTCAAGGTCTCGCTCAAGCCGCGCAGCTCGGGCTCCGACCTGCTCGAGCTCGGACTCGTCGGCCCCGACGGCAAGGTGAGGGCCAACGTGGTGTTCGCCGTGATCCAGGACCGGAAGGGGCGCAACATCCTCTCGGTGCGCGACCAGAACAACTTCGACCTGGCGCTCCGCAAGAAGCGGCTCATGACGCTGCTCCAGCTCTTCCTGATGCACCGCTACAAGATCTACTCGGTGCACTACGTGACCCCGACCGAGGACAACCAGCGCCAGGCCGAGGGCATGAAGCGGCAGGGACTCTTCAGCCTGGTGAACGAGGAGGTCGGCGAGATCATCGTCGCCGACGTCGATCACGACCGGGTGAAGGAGCTGCTGGCCCCGGACAAGGCAGCGCTCCAGAAGCTCATCTCCGAGAAGTGAACCCACGGGAGCCCCCACCATGATCCGCGCGGACATCGTCCAGCAGTTCCCGGCAATCTTCGGCAAGCAGACCGTCAACGGGCGCGAACTCGACGTCGACGAGACCATCACGCTTCTCTCGCGGGAGATCGATCCGGCCATCGCCGAGGCGCTCGCCGCCCGCCGGGCCATCCTGGCCGCGCCCGCTCCGGTGACCGGGAAGTACGCCTGGCCCTCCTGGGACGAGAGCTTCGAGGACCCCATCTCGGGCAAGCCCTGGACCTATCGACAGATCGTGCAGGGGCTCGTGGACAACTTCCTCGGACGGGAGACCCCCTGGCGCTGGCGGATGAACGACCAGGTGGCCATCCCCGACCACGTTCACCCCGGGAAGATCGCGGGACTCGAGCTGACCGGCCCCTGGGCCCCGCTCGACATGGCGATGAACGCGCTCAACAGCCCCGCGCCCATGAACATGCCGGACTTCGAGGACGCCTCCCCGCCCCACTTCCACCCGGACGGCGCGCCGGCCAGCGAGCCCGTGGGCGTCTTCGCCGCCATGCAGAATGCCAAGGAGATCTTCGCCGGCAACTGGGACACGAAGCCCTACGAGGTCGCGAAGAAGGGGAAGACCCGCAGCTACAGGATCGACCGGCCGCCCGCCCAGTGGCCCACGCGGCTGGCCCGCCCGCCCAGCATCCACCTGCGCTACGACCACGTCACCGTCGACGGCAGGCCAGCCCCGGGCCTGGTCGTCATCACGGTGCTCTGGGCGCTCAACAACTTCGACGCGCTGAAGCGCGCCGGAAGCGGCACCTACTTCTACATCCCCAAGATGCAGACGCCGAAGGAGGCGCTCATCGTCGAGCGGCTCCTCTCCCGGATCGAGGAGCTCATCGGGGTTCCCGCCGGAACCATCAAGACCAAGATGCTCTACGAGGAGGGCATGGCCGGGCGCTACCTGCCCGCCATCGCCTGGACCTTCCGCCGCCGGCTGCTCGGCACCAACGTGGGGCGCTGGGACTACCTGGGCAGCCTCATCGAGATGTGGAAGGACGACCCGAAGGGCATCTTCCCCGATCCCCAGTCGGTGGGCATGGCCACGCCCAACATGATCGCCTACCAGCGCTACAACGCGCTGCTCATGACCATGGCGGGCATGAAGGACGGCGCGCTCACCCACGCCTCGCCCATCGGCGGCATGGCGGCCGTGATGATCTACCAGAAGGGCGATCCGTACGGCCGCGCCCGCTACAACCCGCTGGCGATCCGCGCCATGGTGGTCGACAAGCTGCGCGAGCGGCTCCTCGGCCTCACCTTCGTCCCCGACGCGCCGCTCCCGGCCGGGGCGCGCCCGACCCTCGCCGAGATCCTGGCCGGCCAGGTGAAGGGACGCCTCTACGACGCCTACCGGCAGAGCTGGGTTGCGAGCCCGGAGGTCGAATACGTGGCCGCCGGAAACGGCCCCCTCCAGGCCCGGCTCGCCGAGCTGCAGGGAATGATCGACCGCCCGCTCGACACCATCGAGACGGCGGGGCGCGCCGTCCCCTCCGCGGCGAGCGGCCTCTCCCCGTCCGAGCGGGAGCTGCTCCAGTCGCGTGGGGTCCTCGACGCCGCCGGGAAGATCACCCCGGTGGTGGTCACCCGCGAGTCGATCGACGCACCGGAGAAGCTGCTCTCGCAAGGGCTCTGGGACGCCATCTACCAGGTGCCGAAGGGCGACGTGACCATCGAGCACGTCCAGCACTCGCTGTACATGGCGGCCAACTACGGATTCCAGATCCTGAACGGCAACTTCGCCGCCGCCATCGATGACTACGAGCTGAAGCTGCGCTTCATGAACGACCTGGCCACCTACCGCATCTACGTCTCGTGGCTCTGGTCGCTGGCCCACCACCAGGCACCCATCACCCGGGACGGAAACCTGCTCCGGCAGGAGCTCACCGCCGACGGCGTGGTGCTGGGCGCCAGGGCCGAGGCGGTCAAGGCGGGCGCCCGCCTCGACCGGGCCCTCTTCGACAAGGTCTTCGCCAATCATGACGAGTGGACGGCGGCCTTCTTCGCCGAGCAGGACCGGAGCGGCGCTCCGGGGCGCTTCGACCGCAGCAAGGCACCGGTGATCATGGACCTGCTGCGGCGCCAGCTGCTCTCGCCCCGCTACGTCCAGCACAGCGCGCGCGTGCTCTTCGTCGTCGGCCAGGCGAGGCCGGGGCTGCACGGGCAGATCCTGGAGGCCATCTTCGACCTGCCCCGCGAGGAGATCGTGCTCCGGGTGAAGGCCGGCAAGATGGACCGGGCCGCGCTCGAGGCCCACGACTACTGCCTCGATCTCCCCGGGATGTAGGGAAAGGACTCCTTGAGCCGGTTCTCATTCTTCGGCCTGCGACGATCTGGACCTTGAACCGCGCGTGCGCGAGTCGCAGACTCGATCCAGGACCAACGCCCTGGAGGTCGCCATGTCCCTCGCCCCTCTCGCCGTGCACCATGCGTCCATGTCGCCCGCCGCAGGACCTGGGATCTGGCGCCCCGACCTCGCCACCGGCATCCGCGAGATCGACCAGCAACACGAGGAGCTCCTGGCCAACGTCTCGGCGCTGCGCGAGGCGGCGCGCACCGGGGACCTGGCTCTCGCCGAGGGCGTGCTGACCTACCTGGAGCGCTACGTGGCGGAGCACTTCGCCACCGAGGAGCGGGCCATGTGGGAGGCCGGGTACCCTTCCCTGGACGCGCACTGGTCCCTCCACCTCGCCTTCGCGACCGAGCTGGCGCGCCGGAAGGCGGAGTACGCGGCCAGCCGTTCGAGGGCGGCGCTCCTCCTCGACGCGGGGCGCTGGATGGACCGCTGGCTCGAGGAGCACCTGCTCGGCGCCGACGCCGAGATGGCCCGCTTCATCCGCGGGCACGCCGGCGCGACCGGGACGGGCGTGGGCCACTGATCCGGGCCGACCCGGCCGATCGGGACCGCCTCGTGGCCGCGCTCGGCCGCGACGGATTCGTGGAGAACCTGGAATCGCGCTTCCGACGCAAGGCGTCCTACTCCAGGGACCGCTCGCAGGCGTCGCTGATGCCGGGCCTGGCTACCAGTGACGGACCGGCCCGGTGTCGACGTGTACGAAGTCCTGCTCCGGGTAATAGCCCACCCCGCCGCGCCCCAGCTCGAGCGCGGCATCCCGAAGCGCCGACGCCCGGACGTCGGCGAGCCGAACGTCGATGGCGCGCCCCAGCATGTGCAGGCTCCGGCTCGCCTGGCCCCCCCCGCCGGCGCGCAGCGCGGCGTTGGTCCGAGGCGAGCGATAGCCGCTGATCACCTGGAACGGGGCGGTGGACCCGGTGACCTGCTGCAATTCGTGGAGCTGGTCGAGCAGCGCCGGGTCGATGGAGTGGCGCTCGCCGGTGCGGAAGTCGCGGAGGAAGGACTCGACCCGGGAAAGGCTGGCTGGCAGGTAGCTCCCGTCGCCCCAGTAGGGCAAGGACAGGCGCTCGCCGGTGTGGGTGTGTACGAAGGACATCACCCGCTCGCCCCGGGAGTCCGTGGAGGCGAGGGAGCGCATCGGAGCCAGCCCCAGCGCCCCCGCGAGGGCGCCCAGGCCGGCGAGGAACTGGCGGCGAGAGACTCCGGCCAGGATCCGACCGTTCTGGGGCTCTATCGCCGACATGAAATTCATATTTAACCTGCTGGGAGAGGCGCTGCACGCCTGCAATCCTGCAGGGGAGGATCGGGCCACCCGATGCGAGTCTTGCGGTCGTTGGTCGTCGGAACCGTCCTGGCGGGGCTCTTGTCCCTGCTCGTCCCCTCGCCTGCGGCCGCGGGCGAGGGAGAGGCGCGCGCCGCCGTGGCCGAGGTCGTCGCGGCGGCCCGCCATCCCTGGCTCCGCCGGGCCGACCTACGCGACGTTGCCGCGGACCTCCGTGCCCTCTACCCGGAGGGCTCCGCCGGGCTGATCTGGTTCGACGGCGGGAGACCGGCTCCGGCGCTCCAGGCCACCGTGGAGGTGATCGGCGCGGCCGCATCGCTCGGGCTCGATCCCGCCGATTTCGACGCCCGCCGGCTCGCCGAGGCCACGGCGCAAGCGGCGGGACCCGGCGGTGCATACGGGCGGGACCAGGCCCTCCTGGACGTTGCACTCTCCGTGGAGTGGATGCGCTACCTCTCGGCAGCTCACGGGGGGCGGGTGGCGGCGCCGCGCGCTGGCCGCGGCCGCGACCTTCCCGCACGCCCGCTCGACCTCCCCCGCCTCGTGCGCGAGACACGGGCCGGGGGGAAGCCGGACGCCGTGTCGGCCTCGATCGAGCCGCGGTTCCCCGGATACGCCCGGCTCAGGACGGCGCTGGCCCGGCTGCGTGCGCTCGCTGCCGCCCCGCCGCTCCCCGACGTGCCGCTGCTCGCCGCCCGGGTTTCGCCCGGCGACACCTGGAGCGGCATCCCCGCCGTGCGCGACCGCCTCATCGCGACGGGCGACCTCCCGGCCGGCGCTGCCCGCCCGGAGGACCCGGACCGGTACGACCCGGCGCTCGAGGCTGCCGTGAAGAATTTCCAGGAGCGGCACTCCGTCCTGGAGGACGGGATCCTCGGGAAGCGCACCGTGGCGGCGATGAACGTCCCCCCTGCCTCGCGGGCCCGGCAGGTGGAGCTCGCGCTGGAGCGGTGGCGCTGGCTGCCCGACCCGGAGCGCCGGGTCGTGGTGGTGGAGATCCCCCGGGCCGTCCTCCAGGCCGTAGACGTGGAGCGGGGGACCACCGACCTCGTGATGCGGACGGTCGTGGGCGAGTCCCGGAGCCACGCGACCCCCATGCTCGCGTCCAGCATCTCCACCGTCGTGTTCCGCCCGTACTGGGTACCTCCGCCGGGGATCCTGAAGGAGGAGATCCTGCCCAGGGAGCGTGCCGGGCCCGGCTGGCTCGCCGCGCACGGGATGGAGATCGTGGCCCGACCGGGGGAGGACGCGGAGACCTTCGAGCCCACGGCGGACGTCCTCTCCCGCGTCGCCGGGGGGGAACTCACCCTGCGCCAGCGCCCGGGCCCGAGGAACGACCTGGGCGCGGTGAAGTTCCCCGTCGCCGACGCGCAGTGCATCGCGCTGCACGGGACCCCCTACGGCCGCCTCTTCGAGCTGCCGAAGCGCGACCGCAGCCACGGGTGCATCCGGCTCCAGGATCCGGGCGCACTCGCCCGCTGGGTGCTGGGCGCGGAGCCGGGCTGGGACGCGACCCGCATCGCCGAGGCGGCGGGTCGCGAGCGCTCCACGACGGTGAAGCTGCGCGAGCCAGTGCAGGTGGTCTTCGTCTACGGCACCGCCGCGGTGGACGCGGACGGCTCCCTGCACTTCGTCGAGGACGCCTACGGGCTCGACGCCCAGGTGGAGAGGGAACTGGCGAGGCAGGTCCCTGCCGTCACACCCGGATCAGGTCGTCGGGAAGCTCGGTGATCCGCTCCCCGCCCCGCTCGCCCACCGCCCAGGTGTTCTCGATGCCCACCGCGCCCTGTCCGGGAAGGACGAACTTGGGCTCGATGGCAATCGTCTGACCGAGGCGCAAGGGGGCGTCGAACCCGGGAGCCAGCACGGGGACCTCGTCGAGCTCGAGCCCGATCCCGTGCCCCACGAAGCGGGCCTGCGCACCAGGCGGCCCCATGAAGCGGTCGCCCAGGCCGGCCTCGTCGGCCCGCTGGCGTGCCGTGGCGAAGAGCACGCTCGGCACCGCACCGGGGACGAGAGCGGCGGCGAGCTCCTCCTGGATGGCGCGGGCGACCTGGAAGGCGCGTTCCAGCTCCGGCGCCAGCGTGCCGCAGACGGCGATGCGGGTCATGTCGGTGACGTAGCCGTTCCGGATGGCCGTGTAGTCGAGCAGCACCGGGACGTCGCGGGCGATGACGTCGACCGAGGCGCCCAGGGGCGAGGACGGGGAGAGCCCGCGGCCGGTGACCGGCCCATCGAAGTAGCTCGGCGCCGTTGCCGCCCCACCGGCGATTGCGAGCCCCATGAAGAACTCCTGGTTGAAGCCGCGGACCCGGGGGCTGCCCTCGTTTCCAGCGCGGCGCATGCGCACCTCGATCTCGGCGGAAAGGTCCACCTCGCGCATCCCCGCACGCAGGAAGGAGGGGATCTCGCGGAACACCTCTCCGAGGAGACGCGCGGTCTCCCGCATCCGGTCGAGCTCCCAGGCGGACTTCACGCTGCGCACATCCCGCACCAGGCCCGAGACGTCGGTCCAGGCGGCACCGGCGAGCGCGCGGGACCAGAACTGCTGGACCGCGACTGGAACCGTGTCGAGGGTGAGCCCGAGGCGGCGCGCCGGCCCCAGGAGCGAGGCCAGCTCCCTCGAGGCCGGGAACGGGACGACCCGGGAGAGCGGGCTCTCGGCACGGGCGCGCTCGAGGCTCTTGCGCACGAGGAGCAACGGCTCCCCGTCGACGGGAACCCAGAGCGCGGCGTTCTGGCGGGTCCCGGAGATCCACAGGACGTCGACGGCCTGGAGGAGGAGCGCGCCCTCCAGCCCCTGGCCGGCAAGCCCCTTCCGGAGGAGGTCGAGCCTTCGCGTGCTCTCCGCAGCGGGGGTGAGGAGCGTGTCCACGGAAGCAATCTACTGGAACGGAACGGCCGCCGCGTCACGCAGCGCGCCGGGCGCGGGCCACGAGCCCGGCTGCCACCCCCGCCGCGAGCAGGACGCCGCCCACGTGGAACGCGAGCAGGTGCGGGACCTCTCCGTGCGCGGCACAGGTGATCTGGAGCGCTGCGTCGGCGGCGAGGGCTCCGGCCACGGCGCCGCCCCCGAGCCCGCGCAGCAGCGCTCCCGGCCCGCCGCCCCGGACGCCGAACCAGGCTGCCCCGGCGACCACGACCGCCGCGGAGAGCTCGAGCGCGAGGCAGTGGATCCCGGTCGCGAGCTCGAGACCACCCCCGCGACCGCTCGCCGCGACGGCGGCGATGGAAGCGCCCACGGCCGAGGCCGCCAGTGCCGCCCGGAAGCGCCCGGCGAGGGCTGCGAGGACGAGGGCCGCCACTGCCAGGCCACCGGCGACCACCCAGTCCCTCACCCCTGCCGACCGTTGGCGCGCCAGGCCGAGGATGGCGCCCATCGCCAGGATGCCGCCCAGCACCGGCCAGGGGGTGAATCGCGCGGGGGATCCGGACCCGGACGCCGCGTCGACCGCGGCCATGAGCGCGTCGTGGAGCGCCGGCGAGATCTCCGGGTCGGGGAGGTGCGACAGGGACAGCCGCGTCGCCTCCAGCTGGCGGACGTAGGCCTGGCAGCCGGTGCACCCGGCCAGGTGGAGGTCGAAGGCCGCCCGTTCCGGCTCCCCGAGGTTTCCCTCGGCCCGATCGGTCGCCATCCCGGTCATCTGCTTGCAAGTCGGCATCAGGGCACCCCGCCCAGCCGGGCCTCGAGGGCCGCGCGCACCCTGGACCTCGCGCGGTGCAGGAGCACCCTCTGGTTGGTCACGGAGATGGAGAGAAGATTACAGATCTCTTCGGCCTCGAGCCCCTCGACGTCCCGGAGCGTGATCACCGCCCTCTGGTTCGGCGGCAAGGCGGCGATGGCCTCCTCGATGGCGGCGCGGGTCTCCGCGCCCATGGCGAGCCGCTCCGGGTTCTCGTCGGACCAGGTGGAGGGCGGATCTCGCCAGGCGCCCGCCGCGTCGAACCGGTCCGGGTCCACCGCCTCGCCGTCCCCGTCGCCGGGCCCGGACAGCGACGAGAAGGAGACCGTCCTGCCGTCCCTCGCCTGCCGCGTGCGGGCCTTGTTGACGAGGATGCGGAAGAGCCAGGTGCGAAGGGACGACCGCCCCTCGAAGCCACCGAGGCCGGTGAGGACGGCGAGCCAGGTCTCCTGGACCAGTTCCTCCGCAGAAGCCGGGTCACGAACCATGCTCCGGGCCACGCGCAAGAGCGCCCCCGCATCGCGCTTCACGAGCGCCGCGAACGCAGCCCTGTCGCCGGCGCGGAGTCGCGCGACGAGCGCAGCATCGGTCTCGGGGGACGGTCCCAGGAAGGGCATCTTCGTACCCGGTGTAATGGTCCGGCTTGATCCGAGTCAATCGCCGCATGAACCGGATCGCCGTCTCCTCCAGCGCCATCGCCCTCCTCACGCTCCTCCTCGCACCCGTCCCCTCCCGTGGCGAGGAGTTCGAGGTGAACCCGGAGGCAGGGAACAACTCCTTCTCGGCGGTCTTCGACGCCGCGCTCGGCGAGCGGATCAACGCCGTGAGCTCGGCCGTCGGTTGCGAGATCACCCTCGACGAGCGGACGGGGCTCGCCTCCGGGCGCTGCTCGGTCCCGCTCACCTCCATCAGGGTCGACGCCGACGAGACGAAGAGCGACCACTTCCAGCAGTGGACGACGAACAAGAGGAGCGACCCGAAGGACTGCTCGCTCGTCGCGGCCTTCAGCGGGCTGAAGGTCGGCGCCCTCGTGCCCGAGAAGCCGGCTCCCTTCATCGCCGAGATCCCCTTCACCGTCTGCGGCCGCGGCCGGGCCGACGGCGGCAAGGAGAGGGTCACGGGTACGGCACTCCTCTTCCCGCCCGGTACCTACGGCGAGAAGCGGACCATCCGGATCCGCGCCACCGTCGCGGCCTTCGACCGCGACGCCTACCGGATCGGCCCCGGGTACACCGACGGCTGGCTGGCCCGCGTCCAGTCGCTCGCCAAGGTGGTCGCCGAGAAGGGCACCGTCGAACTCTCCCTCTTCGCGAAGTCGAAGTGAACGCAGCACCCACCGCAGCACCACACCCACCGAAAGGAAACACCATGATCCGCCATGCCGTGAAGGGCGCAGCCGTCGCCGCCGCCGTCTGCTCGATGTTCGTCGCCGGGAACGCCCGCGCAGAGGAGAAGCCCGCCCAGGGCGCCGTGCACTGCGCCGGCATCAACGCCTGCAAGGGGCACGGGAGCTGCGCCGGCGCCGACAACGCCTGCAAGGCCCAGAACTCCTGCAAGGGAAAGGGCTGGGTGGAGACGAAGAGCGCGAAGGAGTGCAAGGACAAGGGCGGTACGGTCGTCGTCGCGAAGATGTAGGGGGTCCCCGTGCCTTCGCGCCTCGAACTCGGTCACGGCATCGGGCTCCGGACCCGGCACTTCGCGCCCTTCCTCGAGGAGCGGCCGCCCGTCGACTGGGTGGAGGTGGTGACCGAGAACTTCATGGCCGGGGGTGGACGACCCCTCGCGGTCCTCGAGAAGGTGAGGAGGGACATGCCGGTCGTGCTGCACGGCGTGTCCCTCTCCATCGGGTCGATCGACCCGCTGTCGGAATCGTACCTGGACGACCTCGCGCTGCTGGTTCGCCGTGTCGAGCCGGCCCTGGTGAGCGACCACCTGTGCTGGGGAAGCCACCGGGGTCGGTACCTGCACGACCTCCTCCCCCTCCCCTACACCGCGGAATCGCTCGACCACGTGGCCGGCCGCGTGGCCTCGGTGCAGGAGCGGCTGGGCAGGCGCCTCGTCCTGGAGAACCCGTCGTCCTACGTCGCCTTCCGGGAGTCCACCCTGTCCGAGTGGGAGTTCCTCTCGGCGCTCTCGCACCGCACCGGCTGCGGGATCCTGCTCGACGTGAACAACGTGTACGTCTCGGCGAGGAACCTGGGCTTCGAACCGCTCGACTACCTGGACGGGATCGACCCGGGATCCGTCGCCTACTTCCATCTCGCCGGCCACTCCGACAAGGGGCGCTACCTCCTCGACACCCACGACGGCGCCGTGCCCGCCGAGGTGTGGCACCTCTACCGGGAGGCGATCCGGCGCCTCGGCCGCGTGCCGTCGCTCCTGGAATGGGACGATCACATCCCCCCGCTCGAGGAGGTCGTTGCGGAGAGCGCGAAGGCCCGGGAGATCGAGGCGGAGATGCTCGGGCCGGCCCTGCGGAGAGCGTCGTGACGCTCCCGGAGACCCAGGAGCTGTTTCACGCCATCCTGGAGGGCCGGATCCGGCCCGGCGACCCACGGGTCGAGGAATGCTTCCTGGGCACCGGGGAGCTCACCGCCGCCGACCGGGTCGGGATCTACCGGGACATGTACGTCACCCGGGTGGTGGACGCGCTCCGGGAGACCTTCCCCGAGCTCGCGGAGTCCCTGGGCGACGCGTTCTCGTCCCTGGCTCGCGCCTACCTGTCCGCCCACCCGTCGGAGCACCACGACATCGGCCGGGTCGGTCGGCAACTGGCGGAGTACCTGCGGGAGTTCCCGGACCCCGACCGGCCCGGGCTTCCCGATCTCGCCGAGCTGGAGTGGGCGAGGATCGAGGTCTTCTTCGCCCGGGAGGTGATCCCCGCCCGGGTGGAGGTGCTCACCGCCGAAGCGGGCCCCGACCCGGGGCGTGCGGCGCTCACCTTCGTCCCGGCACTGCGCCTTCTCGTGCGGGATGGTGGCGGCGTCGCGGTCTGGCGCCGGGGCTTCGAGGTGGTCCACTGTTCGCTCTCCGGCGACGAGACGCGTGCGCTCTCCGCTGCCATGGCGGGCGCTCCGCTCTCGGAGGTCTGCGGCCACTTCGCCGAGCGGGAGGACCCTGCCGCCGCCGCGCACGGCGCCATCGGGAGCTGGTTCCTGGAGGGGTGGGTGGCGGCTGCCGGCCCTGCGCAACCTGTCCAGGCGGGAGGTGCTGGAGGGGCCATGACCTCCACCCACGTTCGAAATCCCGTCCTTCTCGCCGCCGTCCTCCTCGTCGCCGGAACGATCAGCGCTTGCGGCGGGGGAGTTCCCGGCTCGACGGAAACCGCCTCGGCCCTCTCCGCCGCACTGGAGGCGACGCGGCACGGCTCGACCCTGGCCTCCGGCGCCCTGCTCGGCCGGCTCGCCTCCGAGCCGGGTGGGCACGGGCGCCGTTAGGCCCACATCCACCCCCGAAGGGAGGGCGGGAAGTTCCCCGCCCCCCGCGGGGATGGGGCAAGCTGGGATCGATCCGGAGGTTCACGCCGTGAACGATCGCCAGACCCGCGCCCTGCGGACCGCAGGGATCCTCTCGTCGCTCCTCCTGGCTGCCTGCGGGGGATCCGCCCCGGACGCCGCCCCGGTCATCTCGTCCTTCACCGCCACTCCCGCGAGCGTCGTCCTGGGCTCGCCCTCCACCCTGTCGTGGAGCGTCTCGAACGCGACGTCGCTCACCATCGACGGCGGCGTGGGCACGGTCACGGGCTCGAGCAAGGCGGTGACACCGGGGGCGACCACCACCTACACGCTGACGGCCACCGGCCCCGGGGGCAGCGCCACGCGGACGGCCACCCTGACGGTGACCGCCCCGCCTACGCTCCTCGAGGTGGCCTGCGCCGGGGTCTCGTGCGGCGCGTCGAGCCCGTCGCAGTATGCCGGTACCGGCATCGGCATCTGGCGCTTCCGGAACACCGGTGCGTCGGAGCGAACCATCGACCTCCACGTCGGTGGGGTCACGGCCGGCGAGCAGGCCCTGCTGATCTTCTCGAACGGGACGATCCTCCCCGCGACCCTTCCATCGGCGGGCGCCCGAGCCTTTCCTCCGGTCGCGGCACTGGACCCGGCGGCGCTCCGCGTGGTCGAGCCCTTCGACCCCGACCCTGCCGAGGATGCGAGGCACGCATGGCACGGGACGCTCCTCGAGGAGAACCGCCGGGTGGGGCTCCTGCTCCGGACCGCGGCGACGACGCGGGCGCACCGAGCAGGCCTGGCCGCCCAGGCCGCGCCGGTCCGTCCCACGCCGGTGCTGGGCGACCACCGGACCTGGATCGAGAGCGTGGTCACGCCGACTTCCTACGACACGGTCGCGCAGGTCGTCTGCGATCTGCCTCGCGGCCGCAAGGGGGTGCTGTGGGTCGATCCGAACTCCACGGCGTCCGGCTCCCTGACCCCTGACGACCTCGCCTACTTCCGGACGACCTTCTGCGGGGCCGTCGGAGCCGAGGCCGACGGCGGTTACGGACGCGTGACGGCCCTGATGGGAGAGGTCTGGGGGACGGTGGCGCCTTCCGATGCGAGCTACCTGATCTCCGACTCGCCGACCCTCCTGGACGTGAACGTGGTCTTCCTCGAGATCCCTGGAGCGATGGCCGACAAGATCTGGGCAGGGTACTTCTGGGGCGGGAACAACTTCCGCAAGTCCGCAGACCCTTCGGTCGCCTCCTCGAACGAGGCGCTGGCGTTCTTCATCGACGCCACCCAGGTACACGCCTCCGCCACCAGCCGCAGCTACATCGGCTCCGCCCTGCTGCACGAGCTGACCCACATGGCGAACTTCTACCAGCGGGCCGTCTTCCGGAACACGCCCAGCGACACCTGGCTCGAGGAGACGACCGCCACCATGATCGACGACATCGTCCCGCCGGTCGTGACGCCGGACCACTACTCGATCATTGCGGGGCAGCGCATCCGACCCTACGTCGCCTCGGGCGGCGCGATCACGCTCATGGGGTGGGACTTCCCCGCCCAGTTCACCTACTCGCTCGCCGGCGCCCTCGGCGCCTTCGTGAACCGCCGGTACGGCACGTCCATCGTCAGCGGAACCACCGACTGCAGCGGAACGGGCGTCGACTGCCTCGACGGGCTCATCCGGGCCGCCGGGGGAACCGGCTTCGCCGACGAGTTCGAGCGGGTGGGCGCGTCCATCTTCGGCCTCCTCCCGCTCACCGGGACGCCCGACGGGTACGGGTATCCGCAGAAGGTCTCCGGCACCTATACGCTCGCGGCCATCGACGTCGCGGCCTACACGTCGACCCGGAAGGCGATCGCCACCGCGCTCGGCGTCGACTTCGGGTCCGGGAGCCACACCTACCAGCTCGACACCATCGCCGCCGGCCAGAGCGTCTACAGCCGCACCGGGGTGGTCGTCCCGGCCGGAACCTCGATCTTGCTGGTGATCCAGTGAGGGGCCCGATGGGCCGTTCCGCGGCCGCGGCGGTCGCAGCCACCCTCCTCGGCTGCGCCCAGGCCACGCCGCCTCCGGCCGCGCCGCCGTCCGTCGACGAGCCGGCCACGGGCACGATGGAGCTCTCCGGATTCCTCTCCCGCAAGGGACCGGCCGAGACCTCGTACTGGGCCGTCACCGACGGTACCGGGAAGGTCTTCCAGATCGTCGACGTCACGCCGGAACTGGACGCCCGGTTTCGCCGCCTCCAGAACGCACCGGTGACCCTCCGCGTGCAGCGGAAGGGAGGGGTCCTGTTCGAGCAGGTTCGGGTGCAGGAAGTGCTCCGGCCCGCTCCCTAGCGAACGGGCTCGTGCCGGGGCAACACCGCTGCCAGCCCGGCCGACAGGAGCGCGAGCAGGATGCTCCCGGCGAAGTAGCCGGGGTAGCCGGCCCAGGCCACCAGCACCCCGCCCACGGCAGGCCCCAGGAACGACCCGAGTTGCACCGCGAACATCATGAGATTGGCGTTCTGCGGCCGGAGATGTGGCTCGGAGAGCTCGAAGACGAGGCCGTTGAGCGTCGGGTAGCCGGCCCCGAGCCCGAGCCCGAAGAAGGCGCCGACGAGCGGAGCCGCGGCGATGGGAAGGGTCCAGAGCGCCAGGTGGCCGAGCGCGATCATCCCGAAGGAGAGGGCGGCGAGGCGCGCCTTGTCGAACCGGTCGAAGAGGCGCCCTCCGAGGAGCCGGATGGCGATCATCACCGCGGTGAGCACCGAGAAGAAGGCTCCCACGTTGCCCAGTCCACGGCCGGTCGCGAAGCCCTTGAACAGGTAGTACAGGCTGCTCCAGTTGGCGAAGTAGGCGACGCCGAGCGCGAGCACGAGCACGAGCCGCGGGCGGGAGAGGCTGGCGCGGAGATCCGCCCAGGAGGGCAGGTGGGGCTCGCCGCCCGGGCCGGTCGTGGGGGGACGGACCCTGCGGCCGAGAGCCAGCACCAGCGCCACCGCCGGAAGGAGCGCGAGCCCGGCCAGCGCGTAGGCCGAGGTCACGCCCACGAACCGCGGCACCATGGCATCCATCGCCGCCGGTACGACGCCGTAGGCGGCCAGGATCGCCACCGAGTAGATGCCGAAGGCCTGCCCGCTCCGCTCGGACGGGATCACCGTGACGAGCAGTGCCGTCGCCCCGGCGCCGAGGAGGAACCCGCCCGCTCCGCAGGCTCCGCGGAGCAGCAGGAGGCCCCAGAACGACTGCACGAACAGGAAGGACACGCCCCCGGCCCCGAGCAGGGCGATGCCGGCGAGCATGGCCCGGGGCGCGCGCCGCGCCGTGAGGAACGGGCTCGCGAGCAGGTAGAGCACCATGGCCACGAGCGGGTAGGCGCCGACCACGAGCCCGCGCAGCCCGGCCGGGATGCCCAGGGTGGCCAGGTGGCCGAAGAGGTCGTAGTAGGCCGTCCCGTTGGCGATCGCCAGGAAGGCGATGAGGCAGAGGCTCGTGAACTCGAATCCGAGGAGCTTGCGGGTGGAGGACATGGCGCCTCCCCATGTTAGGCATGAGGCGGAGGTTTCCCGATGCTCCCGCTCGAAAGTTCCGTCCTGGTCCGGCGCACCGCGCTGGCGCTCGCGCTTCTCGTCCTGGCCACCCCCACCCGTGCACAGACCGGAAAGGGCGCCTCCCCGTCCCCGATCCTCCAGGAGCTCAACACCGCCGTGTCCCGGCTGGTCGCGAAGGTCTCTCCCGCCGTGGTTCAGATCCGGGTCACCGGATACGGGCCGGCCGGCGAGCCCGGCGGCGCGGAGGGGTCCTTCGTCGCGCGCCAGCGCACCATCGGCTCGGGCGTCATCGTGACCCCGGACGGCTACGTCCTCACCAACGAGCACGTCATCCACGGCGCGCAGCGGATCCAGGTCGTCCTGCCGGCCCCCCCCGACGGCGAGGCCTCTGCCGCCAAGGGAGGTCGCCAGCGGATCCACGAGGCCCGGGTGGTGGGAACGCAGGCCAGCATCGACCTGGCGCTGCTCCGCATCGACGCCACCGGACTTCCCACCCTGCCGCTCGACCCGTCCGCCAAGGTTCGCCAGGGCGAGCTGGTCTTCGCCATCGGCAGCCCCCAGGGGCTCGCCAGCACCGTCACCATGGGTGTCGTCTCCTCCTCGGCGCGCCAGATCGACGTGGTGACGCCCCTGCCCACGCCCATGCTCCTCATCCAGACCGACGCGCCCATCAACCCGGGCAACAGCGGAGGCCCGCTGGTGAATGCCGACGGGGTGCTGGTGGGGATCAACACCTTCATCGTCAGCCAGTCGGGAGGGAGCCAGGGGCTGGGCTTCGCCATCCCCGCCCCCATGGTCAAGTTCGCCTTCGACAGCCTGCGCAGGTACGGCCACGTCCGCCGGATCGAGGCGGGGATCACCGCCCAGACCGTGACACCCACCCTGGCCGCCGGGATCGGGCTCACGCGGGACTGGGGCGTGGTGGTGGCCGACGTCGCGCCCGGCTCGGCCGCGTCGGCCGCCGGCGTCCAGCCCGGCGACGTCATCGACACCTTCGACGGCATCCCGATCGACAGCCTCCCGGCGCTCACCGGTGCGCTCTTCCTCCACCACGTCGGCGAGCCGGTGCAGCTCGGACTGCTGCGGGGCGAGGAGAGGATTTCCCTTGTGGTGAATGCCCCGGAAGCCAAGCAGCCCACCGATCTCCTCGCCGACCTGGCCAACCCGGACCGCGGGCTCGTGCCCCGGCTGGGGATCCTGGGGGTGGACGTGAGCGACAAGCTGCGGGGCATCCTCCCGCCCCTGCGCATCGGGTACGGGGTGGTGGTGGCGGCGCGGACGGTCGAGGCGGGAGCGAGCGAGATCCGGCTCCAGCCTGGCGACGTCATCCACGCGCTGAACCGGAGCCCCATCGAGTCGGTGGATGCGCTGCGCCAGGCCGTCCTCGCCGTGAAGCCGGGCGAGCCGGTGGTGCTGCAGATCGAGCGTCAGGGCCGGCTGACCTACCTGGCCTTCGAGCTGGAGTGACCGCGGGCCAGCAGCTCGCTCCCCACCCAGTGGGCCGCGAACTGGAAGGCGATCCGGCCGCTGGCGTCCCCCTTTCGGTGGGTCCAGGAGACGGCGGCCTCGCGGGCGCGCTCGTCCCACGGCAGGTCGGTGCCCCGCTCCTCGCACATCCGGTCGATCCACTGGCGGACCACCGCCAGGTACTGCTCGGTGTTGAAGGAGTGGAATCCCACCCACAGCCCGAATCGTCCGGAGAGCGAGATCTTCTCCTCCACCGCCTCCCCGTGGTGGATCTCGTCGTTCACCAGCATGGCGCCGCGGTTGTCGGTCTCGAACTCGGGCAGGAGGTGGCGGCGGTTCGAGGTCACGTGCACGAGGACGTTCTCGGGAACCGCGTAGACGGAGCCGTCCAGGGCGCTCTTCAGGGCCTTGTAGCCCGACTCGCCGGGCTCGAAGGAGACGTCGTCGGCGAAGAGGATGAACCGGTAGGGCTGGTCGCGCAGGCTGTCGACGATGTCGGGGAGCATGACCAGGTCGTTCTTGTCCACCTGCACGAGGCGCAGGCCGCGGGGAGCGTAGGCGGCGAGCAGCGCCCGGACGAGGGAGGACTTTCCCGTTCCACGAACCCCCCAGAGAAGCACGTTGTTGGCGGGCAGGCCGGCCAGGAATTGCAGGACGTTCTGCTCCACCATCGACTTCTGCTCGTCGATGCCGAGCAGGTCGTCCAGCCCCGGTCCACCCTGGGAGCGCAGCGGCTCGAGCCAGCCCGCCAGCGGGCGTCGCCGCCACGCCGCGGCATGGTGGATGCGCCAGTCGGTGTCCGGGACGGGCCGGGGCAGGATCTGCTCCACGGCGGTCAGAACGCGGCGAATCTGCTCCATCAGGTCGGGATCCAAGGGAACGTTTCCTCCGGGGGATCCCTTTCATAGCAGAAGGCGTATGCTTCGCCGATGCGCGACGAGCCGGCCATCGACATGCGTCTCACCCATCTCATGGCGCTCGACGCCAGCCTCGCCGACGTGCGGGGCGCCCTGATCCGCGCCGCGCGCATCCGCACGCCCCACTGCGCGGAGATCCGCGCCCTGCTCGCGCAGGTCGACGATCTCGGGAAGCGCGTGATGGTCGAGGTCAGCACGCCGTGACCCAGCGTGCCGCGACCCATCACGCCGCGGCCACGTTCCGCGTGGGCGCCCACGAGGTCCAGGTCTGGATGAAGGACGACCGCTGGTACGTCTCCGTGGACGGGGTGCACCTCCCCATCTGGCACAAGGTGCAGGCGGACGCCTGGACCGCCGGCGTCACCGAGGCGGACCGGATCGACCGGCTCCCGAGGTAGCGCCCCGGTCAGGCGACTCCGGTGCGAGCCCCGGCGGCGCGCCCGGCCAGGTTCACCGCACGTACGATGTCCCGGAGTTCCGTCACGCCCTGCAGGAAGGCGCCGGGGCCGTGGAAGGCCTCGTCCACCCTTCGTCCGATGTCAGCCTGATCGAGCGGCGCCCCGTCGAGCGCCGTCTCCAGCGAGCGGAGGACCGCCGCCGGCGCGATGAAGTCCCCGCGGATGCGCGGACCGACCAGCCGTCCGGCCGCGACGGCGGTGAGCGCCTCGAGGAATCCGATGGGGATCTCCAGGGGGCCGCTCTCCGAGAGACCCTCCTCGTCCTCCTGCGCGGGGGGCAGCTCCGCCTCGGGCAAACCGGCCTGGAGCAGCAAGGGTTCCCGCTTGCCGAGCTGACCGAAGCTCTCGGCCAGAGTCGCGGCGACCTCGTCGAGGGCGGCGGCGCGGCCGGAAATCTCGGCGAGCGAGACCGGCGGCGGACCCCCGGCCCGGGGGTCGGCGTGCGCCCGGGCGACGGCGAGGCCACCGGGAAGCGCGAGATCCCTTTCCACCGCCACGAGTGCCTCGAGAAGGAGGGACCCTTCGGCGGTCCCCTCCTGTGCCACGGTGGCCACCCGCTTCCCGTCGTTCGAGACGAAGTCGCGGCCGAACCAGGCCGCGTGGCCGGCTCCCAGCCGGCGAAGCGCGGCGAGCAGGCCGCGGACGTAGCGGTTGGTGGTGCGATCGGGAGGGAACGGGGTGGGCGCGAGCTGCTGGCCCGGCGGCGTGTAGACGAGGAGACCCGTCGCTCCGGGCCCGACGAGCAGCGCCCGGCCACCCCCGGTCCGGCGAAGGACGGGGATGCGGTTCACCTTCGCTGCCGCCAGGTTCACCGAGGATGGCGCACGCTGGTGGCGCCCGAGGAGGACGGCCGGCGACGCGAACCCGGCCACGGCGACCACCGGGACCTCGTGGCCGCGGGAGAGAAGGCCCGCCCCGAGGCGGGCGAATCGCTCCGGGTCGCAAGCGGGCAGGACGGCCAGGTGAAGCGGGCGCATGCGGAGGTTTAAGGGGAACCCGACGGAGCGCCAGGTCAGGTACCCTGTCGAGAGGGTGCCCCATGCGACTCGGCGACGACGGCGACCGGAGCAACGTGGAGGACCGTCGGGGGTCCAGCGGCGGGCTGCCCGTCGGGGGTCGCGGCGTACGCCTCGGCCTCGGGGGCACGGTGGTCGTCCTCGCGCTCTCCCTGCTGTTCGGGCGCGATCTCTTCGCGGACCTGGGGGCGTCACCCGCCGGAGTCCAGGCGACGGCGTCCGCACCGGCAGCTTCGCCGGACCAGGTCGAACGGCGCCAGTCCGCGGAGAAGCAGCTGGAGCGCACCGCGGTGACCTCCTTCAACGACGCGCAGCGCACCTGGTCCACCGCCCTGGCGCGGAGGCCGGGCGGCTACCCCGCGGCGAAGCTGGTGCTCTTCTGGGACCAGACCCGCTCCGGCTGCGGCCAGGCCGGCGCGGAGATGGGGCCCTTCTACTGTCCCGCGGACGAGAAGGTCTACATCGACCTCGGCTTCTACCGGGAGCTGGCCAGCCGCTTCGGCGCGCCCGGGGAGTTCGCACAGGCCTACGTCATCGCCCACGAGGTCGGGCACCACCTGCAGAACGTTCTCGGCATCGAGTCCCGGGTGCGGGAGGAGCAGCGCAGGAACCCGTCGCTCCGGAATTCGCTCTCGGTGAAACTGGAGCTCCAGGCCGACTGCATGGCCGGGGTGTGGGCGCGGTCGGCGCAGGAGCGGCAACTGCTCGACGCAGGCGACCTGGAGGCCGGGCTCCGGGCGGCGGCAGCGGTGGGCGACGACCGTCTCCAGCAGCGCTCCAGCGGAAGGGTCTCGCCGGAGAGCTTCACCCACGGGACCTCCGCCCAGCGAAGCCACTGGTTCCGGCAAGGCCTAGAGGGCGGACGTCTCGATTCCTGCGACACCTTCTCCGCTCCGCGCCGCTAGTGCCCCCTGCACGGGGGTGTCACTTCCTGGCGGTCGCTCGTCTCTATGGGAGAGTGCCCTCCCCCGTCCTCGCACCCTTCGACCTCGTCGCGGGCCACGTCGTGGCGGGGCTCGACGGGCGCCGCATCCTCGTGGACACCGGCTCGCCGGTCACCTTCGGTCGAGGGGAGCACCTCCGCCTCGGCGAGGCCGCCCATCCCATCGCCACCGGAGTCCTGGGCTTCACCGTCGAGACCGCCGCCGAGCACATCCGCAAGCTGCCCGGCGTGGCCCCCGACTTCGGCGTCGACGTCCTGCTCGGGACCGATCTCCTGTGGGGTCACCAGCTGCACCTCGACTTCCCCACCCGGATGCTGCGCATCGCTCCGGCGCCCCGGCGAAGGGACACGACCTGCTCCTCCAGCCGGACCCGCTTCCTGGTCGAGGAGCTGGTCGTCGGGGAAACCGGCGTGCTGGCCCTGGTGGACACCGGTGCACCGGTCTCCTACCTGTCCACCCAGCACACCGGGGGAATCCCCGTGTCCGGCTGGGCGCGCGACTTCTTCCACGGCGGCGGGGATTTCCAGGTTCCGCTTCGCGTGGTTCCCTCGCTCTTCCGCGGTCGCGAGGTCACGGTGAGTTTCGCCGAGCCCCCGGTGTCGGTCTGGATGGCCATGCGGCTCCTCGGAGTCCAGGCCATCGTCGGCACCGACCTGCTCGAGCAGCTCGGCTCGATCGCCCTCGACCTGACCGGCTGACGGCGCTGCCGTCCGTGCCCCGGGCAGGTCGCTCGGGAGCCCCCGGAGGTGAACTCGCCGGCCTCCGGTCCGTGGGCTACACTCCCCGTCTCTTGGCCTCGACACGGCGGAGATCGGCGGCGGCGGAGGCGCGGCTCCTCGGGCTCGCGACCTGGCTCGTCGCGCGCGGCGAGCCGGTCACCCGCGAGCAGATCTACGAGGCCTTCCCCGACGACTACACCGGTGGCGAGGCGGCGCGGGAGAAGAAGTGGACGCGCGACAAGAACGACCTCCACCGACTGGGCATCCCCCTCATCTTCGAGGAGTCGGAGGGCAAGGACGGCGCCTACCTGGTCGAGGCCGGAGCCTGCACGCTGCCGAAGCTGGAGTTCTCCCCCGAGGAGGCCGTCGTGCTCTGGACCGCGGGGCAGGCGGCGCTGCGCAACGACGATCACCCGCTGGCGGAGGATCTCGAGACGGCGCTCCGCAAGCTCGCCGTGGGCGCGAAGGGGCTTCCGCCGCGGGCAGCCCTCCTGGAGGCCGACTGGGGAGCGGGTCCGCCATCGGCGGCCGGGAAGTGGCTCGGGCGGCTCGCCGACGTCGTGGAGAGGCGGAAGCGGCTCCAGGTCGCCTATCGCAAGACGGACGGCTCGGTCACCGAGCGGCTCGTGGACGTGTACGGATACGCCTGGCGCCGCGGCCACTGGATCTTCGTGGGGCACTGCCACCTGCGCGGCGGCGTCCGGATGTTCTACCTCGATCGGGTCCGCGCCATGAGCCTCGCACCGGCCAGGGCTCGGGGGCCCGACTACACCATCCCCACCGACTTCGACATCCGGGCCTGGTCGCGTCAGGAGACCTGGGAGTACTTCGAGCACGAGCCACGCGAGGCGCTGGTGCGGTTCCGGGGCTCGCTGGCGGCGCTGGCGCCGAAGCTCCTGCCCCGCGCCTCCCTGACCCGGGAACCCGACAACTCCCGCCTGGCCCGCCTGGAGGTGCGCAACCTGCGCGGGCTGGTGAGGCAGGCGCTCGCCTGGGGTCCGGAGGCCGAGCTGCTCGCGCCGGCCGAGGGGCGGGAGATGGCACGCACCGCACTCGCCTCGCTCTCCGAGCGGCTCGGGATGGAGGCGTCCCGGTGAGCAACCCGGTCGGCCAGGTCCGCAAGATGCTCCTCCTCGTGCCCGAGGCCTGGCGCGCCGGAGCGAAGGGGCTCCCCCTCGAGAAGGCGGTTCGCGTCACCGGCGCCCGCAGCACGAAGGAGGTCGAGGCGATCGTGTCGGCGCTCGGCCAGATGGAGTTCGGACCGTCCCTTCCGGACGCGGCGCTCCTCGTCTTCGTCGAGGACGGGCGCGTGTTCGTCGACCGGGCCCTGCACCTGCGGATTCCACCCCCGCTCTCGCTGCGCGAGGGCGCCGCCCTGCTCGCAGCGCTCCGCCCCTTCGAGAAGAGCGCCGGGAAGGCGGTGGCGAGCGCGGCGCGGAAGCTCCGGCGGGCCGTCCCGGAGCCCTTCCGCGAGACCGCCGAGACCCTGGCCCGGTCCATGGACTATCCCGTGGACCCGCCCGGCGAGTGGGCCGACTCGCTCCAGGAGGGCATCGAGCGTCGGCTCGAGATCGAGGTCGAGTACCGCTCCGAGGCGTCGGGAACCGTGGCCCCGCGCAGGCTCGAACCGCGCGCCGTCTTCCAGAAGGACGGCCACTGGTACCTGGCCGCCTGGAACGTGGCCAAGGGCGAGGAGCACCTCTACCGGCTCGACCGGATCGCCGCGGTCGTCCTGGGCACCCGCTTCTTCGGCGATCACAGGGGGCCGCCCATCGATCGCTTCCGCAGGCGACAGCTCTACTTCCAGTCGGGGCGCGAGCGGGACGTCTCGGTCCGCTTCTCGGGCGAGGGCGCCGCGCTGGCACTGGAGCAGTGGCCGGAGCGGGCCTCCCGGAACCCGGATGGCTCGGTGACCGTGACGGCCCGCCTGGCCCCGGGGAACTTCCTTCTCGGCTGGGTGCTCGGCTACGGCGGCCAGGCCGAGGTGGCCGGACCGGCGGACGTCAGGGAAGAGCTGCGCGCGCGAGTCGAGGAGCTGGCCGGCATCTACGCCGGATAGGGAGCGAGGCCCCGTGCGCCTGCACCTCGTCGACGGAACCTTCGAGCTCTTCCGGGCCCATTTCTCGAAACGCCCGGCCCGGCTGTCGCCCGATGGCCGCGACGTCAAGGCGACGCTGGGGATCGCCGGATCGATGCGCGCCCTCCTGCGCGATCCACGCGAGGCGGTCACGCACGTCGCCGTCGCCTTCGACAATCCCATCCGGTCGTTCCGCAACGACCTCCTCGCCGGCTACAAGACCGAGGAGGGGGTGCCGCCCGAGCTCCTCGCCCAGTTCGACGACGCCGAGGATGCCGTCCGCGCCCTCGGGGTGACCGTCTGGTCGATGCGCGAGTTCGAGGCCGACGACGCGCTCGCCACGGCCGCCGCCCGCTTCGGCGACCAGGTGGAGCAGGTGCGCATCCTCACCCCGGACAAGGACCTCGGCCAGTGCCTCTCCGGTCGCCGGGTGGTGCAGGTCGACCGGATCCGGGACCGCGAGATCGACGAGGAGGTCCTGCGGGCCCGCCGCGGCGTCGGACCGGAGAGCATCCCGGATCTCCTGGCCCTGGTGGGCGACGAGGCCGATGGGATCCCCGGCCTTCCAGGATTCGGGGAGAAGACCGCGGCGGCGCTCCTGGCGCGCCATATTCACCTCGAGTCGATTCCGGACGATCCGGCTCGCTGGCCCGGGGGATCCGGGGCGCTGCCCGGCTGGCCGGGACCCTGGCCGCCGGACGGGATGCGGCCTTGCTCTACCGGCGGCTCGCCACGCTGGTGCGCGACGTGCCCCTCGCAGGGTCCCTCGAGGACCTGCGCTGGCGGGGCTTCCCCCCTGTCTAGCGGATGCACGGCGCCGGCGCAGCGGGCGACGGCCGGTTCCCCTCGATCCGGGCGTGCGGCGACGCTCCCCCGGCGATAACGATCCCCGGCCATGCGCTGGGCCTCCGCCCTCTCCCGCCGACCCGACCCGTCCGGCGCCTTCGCCGAGGCGGTGGAGGCGGTGGAATCCGGGCTGGGCGGGGAGGCCCCCGACCTCCTGCTCGCCTTCGCCTCGCCCCACCACGCCCAGGACTTCGCGGTGTTCTCGGCGCTCGCCGCCGATCGCCACCCCGGCGCGCTCCTCGCCGGATGCTCCGGAAGCGGCGTCATCGGGAACGCCCACGAGGCCGAGGAGGGGCCGGCCTTCTCCCTGACCGGCGCCTGGCTTCCCGGCGTCGCCTGCAACGGCTTCCACGTGGAGACGTCGTCCCTCCCCGACCCCGAGACCGGCGCGGCCTCCTGGCACGATCTGGCCGGACTCGGGCCCCGCACCCGCCCCAAGTTCCTCCTCCTCGCCGACCCGTACTCGATCGACGCCGACGACCTCATCCACGGGCTCGACCGGGCCTATCCCCGCGCGCCCAAGTTCGGCGGCCTGGCGAGCGGCGGCCAGGCGCCGGGCGAGCACCGGCTCCTCCTCGGCGGGAAGGTCCACCGGCGCGGCGCGGTGGGCGTCGCCTTCACCGGCGACCTCGAGGTGGACACGGTGATCGCCCAGGGCTGCCGTCCGGTCGGCAGACCCATGCTCGTCACCCGCTGCCGCGGCGGCGCGCTGCTCGAGCTCGATCGCGGCAAGCCGCTCGAGGTCCTGGCCGAGATCTACGCCGAGCTCGACCCGCGCGACCAGGAGCTGATGCGCCACTCCCTCTTCCTCGGGCTCGACATGCGCGAGGAGCGGGTCGAATACGATCCCGGCGAGCTGCTCGTCCGCAACATCGTCGGCGCCGATCCGGAGACGGGCGCCATCATGGTGGGCGAGGAGCTGCATCCGGTCCAGGCCGTCCAGTTCGTGCTGCGGGACGCCGCCGCGGCCCGGGAGGATCTGCGCCGGATGCTGCAGGTGCGCCGGGACACCGGGGCTCCCCGGCCGGAGGGGGCGCTCCTCTTCTCCTGCACGGGGCGCGGATCGGGGCTCTTCGGCCGGCCCGACCACGACACCGGCCTCTTCGAGGAGGTGCTCGGCCCGGCGGCGCTGGGGGGGTTCTTCTGCAACGGGGAGATCGGACCGGTGGGCGGGACCACCTTCCTCCACGGCTACACCAGCGCCTTCGCCCTTTTTCGTGGAGTGAATCGCGGGCAGCGCTAGGCGGCGACCCGGGCGGCCAGCCCGGAGTCGAGCTCCTGTGCCATGCACTCGATGCGGATCGCCGCTCCCAGGCACTGCGTCGCCGTCCTCGTCATGCTTCGACTCCCTTGGGTTGCCGGCCAGGTGACCCGACCGGCGGCGAGGCGCCGAGGAGGAACTTCCCCAGGGCCACGTCGTGGGCCAGGATGTGATGGCGGAACCACTCCGGGAGCCTGCTCTCCGCCCACTGCCGGAAGCCGGGCGTCGTGCCGTTTCGCTCCAGCTCGGCGTGGAAGCGCTTGGCGCCGGGCGCGCGCGAACTCGCGGGCCATCGACTCGTTGAACCCCTGGCGGTTGGCGATGCCCGTCAGCACGTCGGTGTCGGCCTTCCTGGCCATCTCCCGGGCACGTCCCTCGGCCTCCCGGTGCCTCTGGGCAAGCCGGGACTCGGTCCCGAGCTGCCGCTGCAGGATCACGAAGGCCGCCACGATCACGGTGCCGAGGAGCAGGGCGACGGCTACGTGGCACGCGCCGTCGACCCGGACCCAGTCGATCCCGGCCGGCGCACGGTCGAGCATCGGCCCCGGCCCGGGAACCCGCCTCCCGCCATCTCGGCGAGGTGGAGCCACTCGACGAGTCCGTGGACGATGGCGAAGGCCGAGAGTCAGGTCCAGGGAAGGCCGCCGGGCACGGAGCGGGAGATGGTGGCCGCCACGGCGCCCAGCAAGACGAGGGCGAGCCCGTAAGCGAAGTACACGTGGTCGAGCTGGGATGTGAGGAACTCCGCCACCGGGAGCCTTACCTTTGCGCGTCGCGTGCCAGTGGGGTCCCCGATTCATGCTCGGATCTCCTGCCGAATATCGACGCAGGAATCAGGGTGTCCGACCCAGGGTCCTTCCGACCCCCGCCGGTATCGACCCACCCCGCCACACAGCGGGCCATGACAGCGTCCATCGCGCCATGGATCCCTTGGCGCATGACCTCCATGTTCTTCTTCACCACGGGTGCCGTCGGAGTCCTGCTCGTCTCCTTCCTGGTCGCCGAGATCCGGGATGCGACCCGCGGGCGCCGCGGGCGGTGACCCTCGCTGGGGGCCAGGCCCGGTGGGCTACCCGCCCGTGGGCATGGCCAGCGTGACGCCGCGACCCTCCTCGGTCGCAGGCCAGCGGCTCGTGACCGTCTTCGTGCGCGTGTAGAACTTCACTCCCTCCATCCCGTGGACGTGGAGGTCGCCGAAGAGCGACTGCTTCCATCCGCCGAAGGAGAAGAAGGCCATGGGCACGGGGATGGCGACGTTGACCCCCACCATGCCCACCTGGACCTCGTGCTCGAAGCGCTGGGCGGCGCTCCCGGATCCGGTGAAGATGGCCGTTCCGTTCCCGTACGGGTTCCGGTTCACGAGGTCGATGGCCTGGTCGAGCGAGGGCACCCGGACCACCACCAGCACCGGACCGAAGATCTCCTCCCGATAGACCGTCATCGCCGGCGAGACGTGGTCGAGGAGCGTCGGGCCGAGGAAGAAGCCCTTCTCCCCGCCGGGGACCCGCAGCTCCCGTCCGTCGAGGACGGGTTTCGCCCCCTCGGCCACTCCGGCCGCGATGATGCCGCGGATCCGATCGCGGTGGGCCGCGGTGACGAGCGGCCCCATCTCGACGCCGGCCTGCCCGCCCGGCCCGACCTTCAGGGCCACGGCCTTCTCCCGCAGGCCGGCCACGAGCGGCCCGGCCACGTCGCCCACCGCCACCACCACCGAGATGGCCATGCAGCGCTCGCCCGCCGACCCGTAGCCGGCTCCGATGAGCGCATCGGTGGCGAACCCGAGGTCGGCGTCGGGCAGGACCACCGCGTGGTTCTTCGCCCCTCCCAGCGCCTGCACGCGCTTCCCGGTGCGCGCGGCGGTCTCGTGGACGTGCCGGGCGACGGGGGTGGACCCGACGAAGGACACCGCGCCCACGTCGGGGTGGGCGAGGATTGCCTCCACCGCGGCCGCGTCGCCGGGAACGACGTTCAGCACGCCGTCGGGGAGCCCGGCCTCCTGGAAGATGCGGGCCATGCGAAGCGCCGTGGAGGGAACCTTCTCCGAAGGCTTGAGGACGAAGGTGTTCCCGCAGGCGATGGCCACCGGGAACATCCAGAGCGGGACCATGGCCGGAAAGTTGAACGGCGTGATCCCGGCGCAGACCCCCACCGGCTGGAGCACCGAGTGGGAGTCGACGCCGCGCGCCACGTCCTCGGCCCACTCGCCCTTCAGGAGATGGGGCGCGCCGCTCGCGAACTCCACCACCTCGATGCCGCGCTGCACCGAGCCGGCCGCGTCGGGGAGGGTCTTGCCGTGCTCCTCGCTCACCAGCCGTGCCAGCTCGTCGCGATTCGCCTCGAGGAGCTCCCGGAAGCGCGCCAGGACGCGGGCGCGCCGGAGCGGGGGCGTGTCGCGCCAGGCGGGGAGGGCCGTCCTCGCCGCGGCCACCGCCTGTCCGACCTCGGCCGGGCTCGCGAAGGGAGCGAGCCGGGTCACCTCTCCGGTGGACGGGTCGAAGACCTCCCCGGTACGGCCGCTGCTCGAGGGAACTTCCTTGCCACCGATCCAGAGCGGGAGGACGGGAGCGGTCATGGACGACATCCTATGAGGCCGGTGCCGGGGGCGCTATCCTGGGCCGGTGACCGAGATCGCCCGCCGCATCCCGCACGTCTTCCCCCGCTCCGAGCTGGCCTGGCTGCTCGCGCCGACCTACGCCGATTCCCTCGCCGTGGACGAGGAGATCGCCGTCGAGCGCCTGGGGCGCGCGCTCGAGAACCCCGGGATCCTGGCCGGGCTCCACGGCGCCATCGCCGCGGCCCTCGAGGACACGCGGGGAACCCGGACCGATCCGGAGGCGCAGGTCGACCGGATCTCGAAGCGCCTGCAGACGCGCCGGTCCCGGGTCAAGCCGGCCCTCTCCACCCCGGCGGTGTCGGCGGTGATGATCTGGCTGAACCTCGCCATCGGGATGGCGCCCGAGTCGATGCGGGACACCCTCTCCTCCGGCAAGGGTGCGGCCATGCTCGCGACCGGCCTCCGGGAGGTGGCCGCGAGCCTGGTGAAGGATCTGTCCCGCGGGTAGCCCCTCGCCTACGCGATCTTCTGGTACTTGGCCTTCGGCGCCCCGCAGATGGGGCACTTGTCGGGCGGCTCGCCGAACTCGACGTCGCCGCACACCGGGCAGAGGTAGACGTCCATCCTCGAGAGGTCCTTGCCGGATTGGAGCGCCGCCAGGGCCTCGGCGAAGAGACGTGCGTGGACCTTCTCCGCCTCGTTGGCGAATCCGAGCATGGTCTTCGCCCGGTGCCCCTCGGCCTTGGCCTGCTCGACCATGGGCGGGTACATCTCGGTGTACTCGTAGGTCTCGCCGGCGACGGCGGATTTCAGGTTTTCCAGCGTCGTCCCGACGCCGCCCATGTTCCGGAGGTGGGCGTGGGCGTGGATGGTCTCGGCGTCGGCCGCGGCACGGAAGAGCCGCGCGATCTGGGCGTAGCCCTCCTTCTCCGCGGCCTGCGCGAAGGCGAGGTACTTGCGGTTGGCCTGGCTCTCCCCTGCGAACGCGACGGCGAGGTTCTCTTGGGTGGTGGGCATGCGACGACCTCTACCGTTCCCGGCAGAGGTCGCCCATGATCCCAGTCAGTCCTGCCCCAAGGGGCCGGCGTCAGGTGCGCAGGAAGCTGTGGGAGAGGGCCTTCCACTGCGCGTCGTCGAGGAGGGTGTCGGTGGGGCCGACCAGCTCGCCCCCGTCGGCGGCAGCCATCCCCAGCTGATCCTCGTAGAACCGCGCGAGCCGCTCTCCCTCGACGCGCAGCCAGCCGCGGGCCCGGTCGCCGACCGGCAGGGTCTTCCACTCCTTGTCCTCCGGCTCGACGGCGAAGAGCCATCCGCTCCCGTAATTCTGGCTCTTGGCGAGCGTGGGCTCCCGCAGGACCTCCGGATTCACCGCCACCACCCGGCCGGAGGCCGGCGCCGCCACACGCACCTGGCGCTCGCCGCAGGAGAGCATGGCCACCGGCTCCCCTTCCTTCACCATCCGTCCGATCGAGGGCAACTCGACCGCGATCGTCCAGGGGAGGATCTTCTGGGCCAGGTCGTCGAGCCCGACCTTGAGGAGGCTGCCCTCCGGCTTCACCCAGGTGTGACCCGGGGCGTAGGCGAGCCCTCCGCGGAAGCGCAGGTTTCCGGCTGCCCGGTAGCCCTGCATCCACATCCGGGCGGCGCCGAAGACCTTTCCCGCGCCCAGCGCGAGCAGCACCGGCGAGAGGATCAGGAGCGCGATGACGAGGACGATCCCGAGCCGTGCGACCAGCCCGGCGAGGAAGATTCCGATGGTGGTCAGGGTGTCGATGAGTGCGGTCATGGCGGTCTCCTTGCTACTCCTGCGTCCGGAAGAACTCGCGGGCGATCTCGTCCCAGTGCTCCGCGTCCAGCTCGCGGGCCATGCCGTGCACCGGCACTCCGCCGTCGTGCATCGCGGGGGCCAGCGCCATCTCCGGCGCGAGCCGCATGGTCAGCTTCCGTCCCTGCTCCTCGACCCACTCCCTGGCAGCCTCGCCGGTGAGCAGCTGGGCGGCGTTGCGGGCCCAGCGGCTGGGGCGGACCTTGAAGAGCCAGCCGTCTCCGTAGGGCGCCGATCCGTCGCGGAGCGACGCCGGGTTCGACGCGACCACCTCGCCGTCCACGGGCGAGAGCAGCCCGACGTGCTTGCCGCCTGCCTCGATCGTCGCGGCGGCGGCGCCTTGCTCCACGGAGGTCCCCGGCGCGGGCAGAGCGATGGAGTCCACCACGCCGACCATCCGGTGACCGAGGTCGTCGAGCCCTACGGCCACCGTGCCGTCGTCCTCGAGGCGCGCCCAGGTGTGGCCCGGGTGGAGCGCAACGTCGGCCGGAACCTCGAACCACCCTGCTGTGACGGCGCGCGGCAACTCGGCGGCCTTCGCGACCAAGGCCTTGGCGGCCTCCTTCCCTCCGTGGATGAAACGCCAGAAGCCGACGAAGAGGATGAGGTACGCGACGGCCAGGCCGTATTCGACGAGCTTTGCGGAGTATCCAGTCAGGAATTCGTTTCCGTGCATGGCGGACCCGGGAGCGGTTACGGGATGCGGTTCAGGAAGGCGACGACGACGAGGGCGACGACGGCGAAGGCGGTGGCGGCGATCATGGTGGACTCCTTTCACATGACTGCTTTCGCAACAGCCGGGCCAGATCCGGAGGACCCGCGGACGTGGCGAAGTCCAGCGTGATGCCGGATGGTTACGCCGACGCTCGCAGCGGGAGCCCTCGACCGTTGCAAATCTCGTCGCTGAGCTTCCCGACGCGAAATCCAGCCCGGATCGGCGCCAACCCACCGGGATCCCGGCGGGATCGTCCGCAGCGGACCGCCTGTCACGATTCTCACCTGACCGCTGGGAAATTCGACACCTCGCCGGGGGGCTACTCGTTCCCGCCGAAACGACGGACGTCACGGCTCCCGTCGCGCCCGCGTTCCGATATCGCCGCATCGGGTCAATAACTGTTCGACCGGGGCGGGTCGCCTATACTCCGGGTAGTTTTTGCACCTTCACTGACCGATCAGGGGGACCGTGATCAACGAACGGGAGATCGCCGCGCTGGTGGCGCGATTCGGCATGGGCAACCAGCTGAACGGCGGACTCCTGCTCGTCGACGACGAGCCCAACAACCTGGTCGTCCTCCGGGGGTTCCTCGACGACGAGGAACGCTGGCAGGTGCACTCCGCCGCCTCAGGGGACGAGGCGCTGGCCATCGCCGAGAAGGTCCCCCTCGACGTGGTGGTGACCGACCACCGCATGCCGGGGATGACCGGCGTGGACCTGCTCGAGAGGCTCCGCCGGCTGCGCCCGGACGTTGCCGGCATCGTGCTGACCGGCTACGCCGACATGGACGCGCTCGAGTCGGCCATCAACCGCGCCGCCGCCTTCCGGTTCCTCCGCAAGCCCTGGGAGCCCGCCGACATCCTCGAGGCCATCCAGCAGGCCTGCAGCCAGGTCTCCCAGCGGCGCGTCATCGGACGGCTGGTCTCCCTGCTCTCGGAGCGGGGAGAGATGCTCCGCGCCTCCTTCGAGGAGGTGAAGCGGCAGCAGCAGGCCCTCCTCCACATGGAGCGGATCGGAACCGTGGGACGGCTGGCCTCGGGGGTCACCCACGACCTGCGCATCATGGTGACCAGCCTTCGCGAGGTGGAGTACCAGCTCTCCCAGCAGGCGTCCTCCCCGGAGCTGCGCGAGACCTTCACGCTGGGCCTTGCCCACGTCGAGAAGATCCTGGCCACCCTGAAGACGCTCCAGGACTTCGCGCACGCCGGCAAGCTGGAGATCGCCTGCGCCGCCACCGACCCCGCGGACGTGGTGCGGGACGCGGTGACCATCTCCCGGATGGACCTCCACTTCCGTCTGCGCCGGCTGGTTGTGGACGTCTCCCGGGATCTCCCACCGCTCCAGGCCGACCGGCTCAAGCTCTCCCAGGCGCTCGTCAACCTGATCCAGAACGCGGTGCAGGCCACCGACAAGGATTCGACCGTGCGCATCTCCGCCCGTCCGGCGGAGGGGGGTGGGCTCGAGCTGGCCGTGGAGGACAGCGGCCCCGGCGTCGAGCCCGAGATCCGGGCGCGGCTGTTCCAGCCCTTCAGCGCCGGCAAGAGCTCACCCGGGCTGGGGATGGGGCTCTACATGGCCCGGCTCATCGTCGAGTCGCACGGCGGCACGATCCGGCTCATCGACCCTCCCGCCGGCGGCGCCAGATTCGATCTCCGCATCCCCGCCTCCGCACCCGCCTCCTCCGCTTGATCTTCGTCGATCTTCTCCCCGCACACATCCCGGACGACATCTTGGACAAGAAGCGCACCATCAAGTTGATCGAGATCTCCCCGGATCGGGAGCCCGGCGCCGACGTGGACCCCTTCACCGGGGTCGCGCGCTACGAGGAGCTCGAGGGCGGGGAGGGGCGGTCGGTGTTCTTCCGCCCGCAGCGCTACACCGCCACCGACCTCGCTCCCCTGCAGGGGACGCTCACGATGGTCGTGGACGGAGATCGGAAGGCCTGCCCCGTCCTCGACGTGAGCCAGAACGGCGCCGCCATCGCCTGGCCGCGCGGCGCACCTCCCCGCAAGGGGAAGTGGATCTCCGCGTCGCTCCGCTTCGACGGCCACGAGGCCTTCCACGGCCACGTCCGCGTCGGCACCAGCCGCGAGTCGGGCGGGAAGACCGTGGTCGGCCTCTCCTTCGACAACTTCCTCCTCGACGTCGACGAGATCCTCAGCCTGCGCACCCTTCGCGCCTGGGCGTCCGGAGCCGGTGGCGCACGGGTGGAGGACAGGCCATGGGGCGTGTCCGGCGGGGAGCGCTTCCAGGCGCGCGTGGCCGAGCTCCGGATGCTGCTCGAGGACGGGCGCGAACAGCTCGACGCCCTCGAGCGCCAGCTCTCCTGGCACAGCCTGCACACCGCCAACAGCCCGGTGCTGGGCGCGCTGGAGCGATCGCTGCGCGGCCGCTTCGTCCCCGAATTCGTGCGCCTCACCGAGGCCATCGACGCGGAGATCCGCGGGATCGCGGGCGCGCACCAGAACGCCGAGGCGCGCGAGTGGGCCATGCGCCATCTGCAGGAGTACCTCATGCTCTCGCCGGGCCTGCGGCGCGCCTACGAGAAGCCGTTCGGCTACCCGGGCGACTACGAGGTGATGAACGCGACCTACGAACGCTTCTTCGAGGGCGCCACCCTCTTCGCCCGATCGGTCGGCCTGGCGTTCTCCGAGACCCTCTGCTCCAAGGCGGTGCGCTTCCGCAAGGACCTGGTGAAACGGCAGCTGAAGGCGTTGCTCTCGAGGCGGGCCGGCTCCTCCAGCCCGGTGCGGGTGCTCTCCATCGGCGCCGGACCGGCCCAGGAGCTGCACGAGCTCTTCCAGGAGGTGGACGATCTTCCCGCGTCCCTCGAGGTGGTGCTCTTCGAGCAGGACAAGAACGCGCTGGCCCACGCCTTCCGCCGCCTCACCCCCTCCGTGGACGCGCGCTTCTCGGGCCGGGTGCGGCTGCTCTTCCTCCACGACTCGATCAAGCGGTTGCTGCGGGACGGCTCGCTCTTCGCGCCGTTCGGGAAGTTCGACCTCATCTACTCGGCCGGCCTGCTCGACTACCTGCAGTACCGCACCGGCATCGTGCTCACCCGCCACCTCGCCAATGCCGCGGCGCCCGGCGGGCAGCTTCTCGTGGCCAACATGGTGGACCACGCCTCGCGCACGCTCCTGCAGATCCACCTGGACTGGCAGCTCATCTACCGGACGCGCGAGGAGCTTCTCGACGTCGCCCACCGGGCGGTCCCCTCGGCGCAGGTCCGCATCCTCGAGGAGGAGAGCGGCGTCAACCCGTTCTTCGAACTCGTCCACGGGTAGATGACCAGGAGCGACGGCGAGATCTCGAGGAGCTGGGCCGACTGGCGGCTCCGGCGAAACCGTCGCGGCCTGCGGGCCGGCGTGATCTTCATGATCACGCTCTACCCTGCGTTCGGCCTCCTCGACTGGGCGCTGGCGCCGCCCTCCGCGCTGCCCTGGCTGTGGGGGACCCGCGTCGCCATCGGATCCCTGGCGATCGTCATCCTCTTCTGGATGCGCCGCCCGGGATTCGACGACTGGGTCGACCGGGTGGCCGTCCTCTGCGCCTGGCTGGCGGCCTTCGGGATCAGCGTCATGACCGCCTACATGGGCGGGATGGCCTCGCCCTACTACGCCGGCCTGACCCTGGTCGTGCTCTCGGCCGGCCTCCTCTTCGTCTGGCCACCGCTGCTCGTGGCGGTGACGCTGGTGGGCGTCGTGGCCTCTTTCCCCATCGTGAACCTCGTGCTCGGGAACATCGGCGACGTGCACCTCGCCGTCTCCAACCTCGCCTTCCTCTCCACCACCGCGCTCATCGCCGGCGTGGCGCAGGTGATGCAGTTCTCCACGCTGCGGGAGCAGCACGAGCAGCGGCTCCGGCTCGAGGTCACCACCAAGAACCTGGAGCGAGCCCACACCCGGCTGCAACAGCTCGACGAGTTCAAGTCGCGCTTCTTCGCCAACATGACCCACGAGCTGCGAACGCCGCTCGCCATGGTGGTGACCCCGCTCGAGCTGATGATGGAGGGGGAGATGGAGCCTTCACCGACTCCCAGCGCAGCTCGCTCTCGACCATGTACCGGAGCGCGCTCAAGCTGCTCAAGCTCATCAACGACCTCCTCGACCTGTCCCGCCTCGAGGAGAGCCGTCTGCGGCTCGACGTGAAGGAGCAGGACCTGGTCGAGCAGCTTCGTGGCCTGGTCGAGCAGACCGAGGTGCTGGCGCAGCGCAAGCAGATCTCCCTCTCGTTCTCGGGCGGCGACCGCCCGGTCACCCTCTGGTGCGACACCGAGCGGCTGGAGCGGGTCTTCGTCAACCTGCTCTCCAACGCCATCAAGTTCACGCCGAGGAACGGGCACGTCACGGTGACGCTGCGCGACCAGTTCGACGACGTCGAGGTGGTGGTCCAGGACGACGGGCCTGGATTCCCGCCCGACCGGGCGGATCAGATCTTCGAGCGCTTCTACCAGGTGGACATGGCCGACCGCCGGGCCCACGGCGGGACGGGCATCGGGCTCGCGCTGGCACGCGAGCTGGTGATGCTGCACGGCGGGAGCATCCGCGCCGAGAGCGACGGCAGCTCGGGAGCCCGATTCACCGTGACCCTTCCCAAGGGGCGCGCCCACCTCCGCCCCGAGGTGCTGGTGGCGGCCCCGGTCGGCGACGCACCGCAGGCCGCCGAGCCCGGGCCCGACTGGGCCGTGCAGCTCGCGGCGCGCAGCGAGTTCCGGCTGCTCGACATCGAGGAGGCCACCGAGCGGCGCGTGGTCGAGCGGGACACCGACGAGGAGGCCCGCCCCTACACGGCCGTGGTGGTCGAGGACCATCCCCACATCATCCAGCTGGTCCACATGTCGCTGCGCCGCCAGTTCAAGGTGCTGACCGCGCCCGACGGCCTGAAGGGACTCGACCTGGTCCTGCGCGAGCGGCCCAACCTGGTGGTCACGGATCTCATGATGCCGGGGATCGACGGGCTGGCGCTCACCCGCCGCCTCCGCGAGGACCCGAGCACCCGCCACATCCCCATCATCATGCTGACGGCGCGGGGGGAGCTCGACGATCGCGTGAAGGGGCTGGAGACGGGAGTGAGCGCCTACCTCACCAAGCCGTTCTCGCCCAAGGAGCTGCTCACCGCGGCCCGGGAGCTGGTCAAGGCGAAGGAGCAGACCGCCGACCTGGTGTTGACCCAGCGCATGGAGTCGCTCGAGATGGTGGCGGCCGGCCTCGCCCACGAGATCAACAACCCCCTCAACTATCTCAAGAACGCGCTCGGGCGCGTCCGCCTCGACGCCGAGAAGGTGCTCGGCCTGTGCGCGGAGGCCCGCGAGCGGCCGCTCGATCCCGCCGAGCAGGTCCAGGTCGACAAGCTGTCCTCCCGGATCCACGAGCTGCTCGGCGTGGCCGACTCCGGGGTGAAGCGCATCGGGTCCACCGTCGAGCTCATGAGCCGCTACGGCCGGGCCGGCTACAAGCGGGAGATGGTGCCACACGACGCCTGGGTGGCGGCCCAGGCCGTGGTGGGGATCGTGCTCCCTGCCACCGGCCGGCACGTCGCGGTCGACCTCGATCTGGAGGGGGACGGCTCGATCGAGTGCGTGCCGGAGGAGTTCAGCCAGGTGCTCTCCAACCTGGTCCAGAACGCCATCGAGGCCGTCCCCGAGGAGACCGGCAGGGTCCAGGTTCGCGGGCGCGTCGAGGACGGCCATCTCGTCGTCTCGGTGAAGGACAACGGGCCGGGGATCCCCCCGAGACCATCCAGAAGCTCTTCACGCCCTTCTTCTCCACCAAGGGGCCCGGGCGCGGCGTGGGGCTCGGACTCACCATCACCCGCCGGGTGGTCCAGAGCCTGGGGGGGACGCTCCAGGTGAACTCCGTGGTCGGCCAGGGCACGGAGTTCCTGGTGCGCCTCCCGCGCACCCAGCCACGCCCGCGCTCACTGCCCGCGTCCGGCTGACCGCGGCGCCCTCTGCCGCTATGCTCCGGGGATGCGGATCCCGGTCCCCTTCCTCGCCGCCCTGGCCCTCGCCGCGCTCCTCTCCGGCGCCTGCTCTGGAAACGACCCCCAGCCGCCCCTCGTGGGCGCTGGCGGCTGGTCCTGGGATGCTGGCGGGTTGGACGCGCGCCCGGTCCCGGTCCTCTGGTGGGGGAGCAGCGAACCGACGCGCCTGCCGCTCCTGGACGGGGGCGACTGCACGCCCTCCGGGTCGGTGCAGGCGCTCATCGTCTACCAGGGGAAGCCCATCGCCACCGGCATCTCGGTCACCTGCGCGGGCGGCGTTCCCTCGATGATCCCGGTCCACTGGACCGGCGGGACCGTCTCGGCGTTGGAACTGCCTCCCGGCACCACCCAGGGGACGGGGCTCGCCGTGGCGGCGGTGGACAGGAAGGAGAAGATCGCGATCCCCGACCTCTTCGTCGGCGGGGCCACGGGCACCACCTTCCCCGTCCCCACCCTCTGGAAGAACGGCGTCGCCGTCCTCTCGGACCCCAACGTGGTGCTTCCCCCCGGCCACGACTCGGGCGCGGTGACCGCTCTCGCGGCGACCGACAAGTTCCTCGTCGCCGGCGTCATCGCCCACGTCATCGGCAGCTCCCCACCGGCCTACTCGGGGCTGGTGTACGTGATCGACCTCGACTTCACGGCTGCCACCGGCGACTACCTCCCCCTCCCGGCGGGCTACGCCGAGGCGAGCTTCGTCGGCGGGGTGTCCCTCGTCCTCGAGGGGACCGAGGTCTTCTCGGCCGCCGCGATCTCGATGGCCGGCGGCCCGGGCAAGCCGGTGGTGTGGACCAACGACATCCCGGTGCCCTTCCTGGGGCTCGACTTCGGCGTGGCTCCCTGGGCCGTTCCCACCGGTCTCTCGATGGTCGGGGTCGTTCCGTACACGAGCGGCTACGTGCTCCCGACCACGGCGAGCGGTCCAGCCCAGCCCGCCATCTGGGCCGCCGACATCCTGGCGCTCCTGTCCACCGCGGACCCGTCGAGTCCCGCGGGCGCGGGAGAGGCCGTCGCGACCTACAAGGGCGTCGCCTACGTGGCCGGGGAGAGCTGCGGCGCGGATCCGATCAACCTGGGGCGCAGGCTCTCGGTGCCCGCCCTGTGGACCAACGGGACCCGGTCGGACCTGGGCACGCTGGCGGCCCCGTCCCTCTCGCCTCCGATCCTCGAGCCGCTCTTCGGCTGGTGGCGCCTGCCGGGCACGCCCGCCGGCTCGCCTCCGGACTGGCCCTTCCCGGGCGGCATCGGGCCGGTATGGGGCAGCGGCACGTTCTCCCCGGCCGGATCGGGCGTGGTCCGGGCCATCGTGACCGTGCCGCCGGGTTAGGGCGCGCCGGCCCCGCTTCACTTCACCCAGACCGTCTTCACGTTCACGAAGGCACGGATGCCCTCGAGCCCCAGCTCCCGGCCGTAGCCCGAGGTCTTCACGCCCCCGAAGGGCAGGCGCGGGTCGCTCTTCACGAGCCCGTTCACGAAGACCGCACCGGCCTCGATGCGCGGGACGAGCCGCTCGATGGTGGCCTCGTTCCCCGTCCAGAGCGAGGCGCCCAGGCCGAACCGGGACTCGTTGGCGATCTCCACCGCGTGGTCGGCCGAGTCGGCCCGGATCACCACCGCCACCGGCCCGAAGAGCTCCTCCCGCGCCGCGACGTTGGTGGTCTTCACGTCGGCGAGGATCGACACCGGGTAGAAGGCCCCCGGACCCACGGGCAAGGTGCATCCCATGGTCGGGCGCGCCCCCTCGGCGATGGCCTGCTTCACGATCTCGTGCATCTCGTCGCGCAGGTCGATGCGCGCCTGCGGCCCGATATCGGTTCCTGGCTGCATGGGGTCGCCCACCTTCACCGCCTGCATGGCCGTGCTGAACTTCGCGAGGAAGGCGTCGTACACCGGCGACTCGACGATGAAGCGCTTGGCGCAGATGCAGCTCTGGCCGGCGTTGATGGTGCGGGCCAGCGCTCCCACCTTGGCCGCCTGATCGAGGTCGGCGTCGGCGAGCACGATGAACGGGTCGGATCCGCCCAGCTCCATGACCGAGGGCTTGAGGGCCTCTCCCGCCGCGGCGGCCACCGCGCGCCCTGCTGGCTCGCTCCCGGTGATGGTGGCCGCGGCGATGCGGGGGTCGAGGATGATGCCGCGAACGGGCTTCGACCCGATGAGGAGCGTGCGGAAGAGGTCGGGCGGGAAGCCTGCGTCGTGCATCAGCTTCTCGATGGCCAGCGCGCACTGCGGCACGTTGGAGGCGTGCTTGAGGAGCCCCCCGTTGCCGGACATGAGGTGCGGCGCGATGAAACGGAAGACCTGCCAGTACGGGAAGTTCCAGGGCATGACCGCCAGGATCACGCCCAGCGGGTCGAAGCGGACGTAGGCCTTGCTCCCGTCGCTCGCCTCCGGGCGCGGCGCCAGGAACTTCTCGGCGTTCTCGGCGTAGAACTCGCAGACCCAGGCGCACTTCACCGCCTCCGCCGCGCCGTCCTTGACCGGCTTTCCCATCTCGATCGCCGCGAGCCGGCCGAGCTCGGGGGCGCGCTCGCGGAGCAGCGCCGCCACCTTGCGCATGGGCACGGCGCGCTCGGCGATGGGAACGCGCGCCCAGGCCTTCTGGGCCTTCACGGCGGCGTCGAGGATCCGGTCGACCGCGTCCTTGCTCATCTCGGGGAAGCTCTGGAGGAGCTCCCCGGTGGTGGGGTTCAGGCTTTCGATGGCCATGGCGTCTCCTTTTCTATTCAGGCCTGGGGAAGGAGGACCTGCCGGACGGCCACGCCGGCGGCGAGATTCTCGAACGCTTCGTTGATCTGGTCGAGCGGAAGCGTGGCGCTCTGCAGCCGGTCCACCGGCATGCGCCCCGCCTTCCACAGCGCCACGTAGCGGGGGATGTCGCGCTGGGGCGCCGAGGAACCCATGTACGAACCGACGAGCGACTGCCCCAGCCCCGCGAAGGCGAGCGCCGGGAGGGTCAGGGTCTTGGACGGGTGCGGCAGCCCCATGGCCACCGTCATCCCGCCCCGGCGCGCCGCCCGGAAGGCCGCCTCGAGGACCGCCGGGACACCGGCGGCCTCGAAGGTCACGTCGGCTCCACCGCCGGTGAGCTCCTTCACCCCCTTCTCGGCCTCCTCCGGGGTGAAGACCGTGGTGGCGCCGAGCTGAAGCGCCAGCTCCCGCTTGGCCGGGACCGGGTCCACCGCGATGATGGGCCAGGCGCTGGCGACGGCCGCCCCCATCACCGAGGCCAGCCCGACTCCCCCGAGCCCGAAGACGGCCACCGACTGCCCGGGGCGAACCGAGGCGGTGTTCAGGACCGCGCCCGCGCCGGTCAGGACCGCGCAGCCGAAGAGCGCGGCCGTCTGCAGCGGGACGTCGCGGGGCACCACCACCGCGGACTCGCGCGCGATCACGGCGTGCCGCGCGAAGGCCGAGATCCCCAGGTGGTGCGCGATGGGCTTGCCGTCCCGGCCGGTGAGAAGGGACGGTCCGTGAAGGAGGGTCCCGGCCCCGTTGACCGCGGCCGCCGGGGTGCAGAGCGCCGGACGGCCCGAGGCGCACTCCGGACAGATCCCGCAGCTGGGCACGAAGGTGAGCACGACGTGGTCCCCGGGCTTCACGTCCCGGACCCCCGGGCCGACCTCCTCGACCACCCCGGCGGCCTCGTGCCCGAGCGCCATGGGGAGCGGCCGCACCCGCGATCCGTCCACCACCGAGATGTCGGAGTGGCAGACGCCGGCCGCCTCGATCCGGACGAGCAGCTCGCCGGCCCGCGGCGCGCCCAGCTCCACCTCCTCGAGCTGCATGGGCCGGGACTTCCCGTACGGACGCTCGGTGGTGACGGCGCGAAGCACTGCGGCGACGGTCTTCATGGTTGCCTTCCTTTCGCCGCCCTCAGGCGGCCGACCGGGTCACCTGGCCCCGGTCGATCTCGTAGACCACGTCGATGAGCTTGCGGGAGTGGGAGAGGTCGGACTCGGAGAGGATCACCGAGAGCCCCTCGGTCCGGAGCACGGCCACCACCTCGGCAAGCCGCTTCGCGAGCACCGGGGCCACTCCCTCGAAGGGCTCGTCGAGGAGCAGGAGCTTGGTGCCGCTCATGAGGGCCCGGGCCAGCGCCGCGAGCTTCTGCTGCCCGCCGGAGAGCTGCAGCCCCTTGCGGTCCTTGAGCTGTCCCACCTCGGGGATCATCTCGTAGATGCGCCGCAGCCGCTCCTCCGGGTGCGCCTGGCCGGCGGCCCAGGCCGGGAGGCTGACGTTCTCCTCGATGGAGAGCTGCGGGATGATGCGCCGGTCCTCGGGCATGTACCCCATGCCGCCGCGGGCGCGCACGAAGGACGGGACCCCCTTCATGGCGGCGCCGTCGAAGGTGATCGTGCCGGCGGTGGGCGTGAGGATGCCCATGATGGCCCGCATGAGCGTGGTCTTGCCGGCTCCGTTCCGGCCGATGAGGCCGACCAGCTGTCCGCGCTGGAGCTCGAGCCCCACCCCGCGCAGGATCCGCACCGACTTGATGGAGACGTCGAGCGACTCGATCCTCAGCATGGCGCGGCCTCCTCCGGCGCGGGCTCGCCGACCACCAGCCGGCGAACCTCCGGGTTGGAGAGCACGGTGGCCGAGTCGCCGTCCGCGATGACCTTTCCGTCGTAGAAGGCCAGGATGCGCTGGGTGTAGCGGCGCACGATGTCCATGTCGTGCTCCACGAAGAGCACGGTGACCTTCTCGGCACGGATGGCGCCCAGCACCAGGTCCATGAGCGAGAACTTCTCGTCGGCCGAGACGCCGCTGGTGGGCTCGTCGAGGAGCAGGATGGCCGGTTTCACCGCCAGTGCCATGGCGATGTCGAGCAGCTTGCGGACCCCCTCGGGGAGCACCGAGGCCGGCTCGTCGCGGTACTCGCGCAGGTGGAAGCGCTCCAGCATCTCCTCGGCGACGACCTCCGGGCGGGCCGTCCCCAGGTTGCTGCCCACGAAGGCCTTTCGCCCCATCGACACGATCCCCAGGCCGACGAGGAGGTTCTCGTAGGCGGTCATCGTGTCGAACACCTGGGGGATCTGGAAGGACCGGCAGATGCCCAGGCGCGTGATGCGGCGAGGGGCCATGCCGGTGATGTCCCGCCCCTGGAACCGGACGGTGCCCGAGGTCGGCTTCAGGTAGCCGGTCACCAGGTTGAGGAAGGTGGTCTTGCCGGCGCCGTTGCCGCCGATGAGGCCCACCACGCTGTCCTCGTCGATGGAGAGGGTGATGTCGCGCGCCGCGGTGACCGCGCCGAAGGTCTTGGTGAGGCCGCTCGACTCCAGGATCGTGCTCATGCCGAGGCCCTCCGCCGCCGCCGGAAGATCGACCACAGCCCCTCGGGCAGGAACAGGATCACCGCCAGCATGGCGCTCCCCATGACCAGCTGCCAGGTGTTGGGGGCATGCTCGTAGGCGTAGCTGCGCAATATCTCGAGCAGCAGCGCCCCGGCGAAGGGCGCGGCCACGCTGGCCGTGCCGGAGAGGATGGCCACGAAGACGAACTCGCCGGAGGTGGTCCAGTAGGCCATCTCCGGGTCGATGTGCCCGACCGCCAGCGCCGTGAGCGCTCCTCCCACCCCGGCCATGGCCGCGGCGATGACCAGGTTCAGGTGGACCACGTTGCGGACCGAGGCGCCCATGTACTCGACGCGCAGCTCGTTGTCGCGCACCGCCGGGGCGAGCCGCCCCAGGTAGGAGCCCAGGTACTTGTCCAGCCCCACCGCCGCCCCGAAGGCGCACAGCGCCGCCAGCGCGTACACGCCGTAGCGCCCCAGCCCGCTGCCGATGGGGAAGCCGAAGACGGTCCGGGCCGCCACGTTGAACCCGTCCGTCGACCCGAGCTCCGAGGTCTTCACGAGCAGTCCGTAGAGGATCATGGAGAAGGCCAGGGAGAGCATGGCGAAGAAGATGGCCCGGTAGCGCGCCAGGAGCAGCCCCAGGGCGGCGGCCACCGCGGCTGCCGTGAGCCCGCCCAGGAGCACCATGGGAACGGCGTCGCCGAGGTTCAGCGCCTGGGAACCCACGCCGGCCGCGTAGGCTCCGGCGGCGAAGTAGAGCCCCTGGCCGAAGGAGACCAGCCCGGTGCGCATGAGGAGCAGGAGCCCCAGCGCCACCAGCCCCTTGGCGATGGCGATGGTGACGAGGAACAGCGCCCACTTGGGCAGGACGGGCGCGAGGAGGCCCATGGCCAGGAGCGCGATGCCCAGTCCCAGCGTGGTGCGGCGGAAGGAGGTCATATCTTGCGGGCCTCTGCGGCGACGAAGAGGCCGCGGGGGCGCACGGCGAGCACGAGCGCCATCACGAGGTAGATGCTGAAGAGCTCCACCTGGGGGAAGAAATGGACGGCCGCCGAGCGGACCAGGCCCACGATGAGGGCCCCCAGCGCCGCGCCCTGCATCGAGCCCATGCCGCCGATGACCACCACCGCGAAGGCCAGCACGATGGTCTCGACGCCCATGCCGGGGACCACCGAGACGGTGGGCGCGGTGAGCGCGCCTCCGATGGCCGCCAGGAAGGTGCCCAGGGTGAAGGTGACCATGTAGACGCGGTTGACGTTGATGCCCATGGCCGCGCTCACCTCGCGGTCGTGGATGACGGCCACCAGGAGCTTCCCGAAGCGGGTGCCGTAGATGCCGAAGCGGAGCCCGACGCCGACCAGCACCGCCGCCCCGACCATGACGGCGCTGTAGAGCGGGTAGGAGAGCGCGCCGATCTCGACGTTGCCGAGCAGGCCGTAGGGCTCGTAGATGAAGTAGGACTCCACGCCCCAGCCCAGCTTGATCACGTCCTCGATGATGAGGAAGAGGGCGTAGGTGACGAGGACCAGCACCACCTCGTCGCGGCCGTAGCAGAAGCGGAGCAGGCCCCGCTCGAGGAGCGGGCCCACCACCACGGCGACGAGCACCGCCGCCAGCACCAGCATGGCGTAGCTGCCCATGGGCGCCCAGCCGGCGCGCAGCCAGGCACCGGCGAGAGAGGCCGCGACATAGGCGCCCAGCGCGTACAGGCTGCCGTGCGCCATGTTGAGGATGCGCATCACGCCGTAGATCAGGGTGAGCCCGGCGGCGATGATGAACAGCCACGACGCGTAGATCACGCCGTCGACGAGGACGGCAAGGATCGTGCTCATGTCGAGCGGCCTCTCTGAAGCCGGTGGAGGAGACTACTTGGGTGCCTTGAACCCGGCCTTGATCCAGTCGGCGCTCTTCACGCCCTCCGGGGGGTTCACCTTCTCGGCCGGGTAGCGCTTCACGTTCGCGAAGGTGAGCTTGCCCTTCACCATCTTGGCCTGGCCGTAGACCGTCTCCTCGACCGCCTGGTGCCCCTTGCCGAGCGACATCTTGATGGTGCCGCTGGGCGTCTCGAAGGTGAGCCCCTCGAAGGCGGCGATGACCTGATCCTGGCTCGGGGCGGCCGTGCCTGCGCCCTGGGCCTTCTCGTAGGCGGACTTGAGGCCGAGGAGGGCCTGGGACATGTGGTAGGCGGGGTAGTTGGGCGAGAGCACGAAGCGGTCCTGGTAGGCGCTGCGGAAGAACCGGTTCAGCTCGTTGTCCGGGGCGTAGGCGCCGTGCGGTCCGCGAGCGCCGATCATGGTGCCGTCGGGGATCTGGCCGCCCAGCTTGTGGGTCGCCGTCTCGCCGCAGGTGAGGACGGCCGTGCTCTTCTTGAGCGCTCCGCGGGGGACGGCCTGGAGCACGAATGCGTCGAGGTCGCCACCCCAGAAGCTGGAGTGGATGACATCCGGGCTTCCGCTCATGAGCGCCGAGATCTCGGCGCCGTACTGGCCGGCGAGGAGCTTGGGCATCTGCGAGGTGGTGACCTGGACGCCGGGGCGAAGCACCTGCATGGAGGCCTCGAAGTCGTTCCAGGAGTCCTGCCCCCACGCGTAGTTCTGGTTGATGCCGGCGATCTTCTTGGCCTTGGGCATCATCTCGGTGACGTAGAGGGCGGCGGCCACGTTGTCCATGGCGGCGTGGCTGGAGGTGCGGAAGACGTACTTGTAGGAACCGTCCTCGAAGATGCGCGGGGTCCCGCAGTCGAAGAAGATGGTGAGGGCCTTCAGTTCCTCGGCCACCGGCGCCACCGCCAGGCAGTCGCCGGAGGAGATGTAGCCGATGACCGCGTCCACCTTCTGGCGCTGCACCAGGTCGCGGAACTCGCTGACCTGCTTGGTGGTGCCGCCGGCCTCGTCGAGGAAGACCAGCTCGATGGGGCGGCCGCCGAAGCCGGCCTTGTTGAAGGGGGCGGGGAGCTTTCCGGCGTTGATGGCCTCCGCCAGGACCTCGGCGCCGTTGCGGGCCGGGACGCCGAAGGGGCCGGCGGCGGCGCCGGAGAGGAAGGTCACCACGCCGATGCGGAACTTGGGTTCCTCGGCGCGCACGGCGGGGGGCAGGAGCAGCGCGGCCCCGGCCACGACGGCGGCCAGGCGGGCGATGCGGGAGCGGCTCTTCGGGGTCTGCTTCATCGTTCGTTCCTCCGGCAAGGGGCTACTGCACGACGTGGGTTGCTGCCTTCATCCTCGCCCTCCGCGCACGGACCTCCGCGGACGGGGGCTTGAGCATCTCGGGCTCGTAGGCGATCCAGTTCCCGAGCATGACGCGCGCAGGGGGAAATGCCGCGTCGGGCACCACCTCGCCCACGGCCTGGTACTGCGAGATCTGGTGGGTCTCCGGGTCGATGCGGGAGGTGAAGCCGGGGGGGTCCTCGGGCAAGGCCAGCTCGAGCCCCTCCAGCGCTTTCACCAAAAGTGACGTATCGGCGCCCGGGCCGGCGCGGCGCACCGCCTCGGCGATGGCCACGACCCCGGAGTAGGCCCCCTCGGCGGCGTAGGTCGGGTAGCGCCCCTCCAGCCGGTGGAAGGCCGCCACGAAGCTGCGGTTCAGCGGCGTGTCGGGCCAGTTGTTGTGGTGGCGGGCCGAGAGGATGAGCCCCGGCGGCGGCCGGTCCCCCAGCGCCACCATCACGTCGTAGTTCCCGCCGGTGTCGAAGTTGGCGAGCCGGACGTGCTGGAGGAGATTGGTGGCCGCGGCCTGCTTGAGGAAGGCGATGAAGTCGGCGCCCCACAGCGCCACCACGAGCACCTCGGGACGCGCCTGCTGGATGGCGCGGATGTAGGCCGAGTAGTCCGGCTCGTAGAGCTTGGGCCAGAACTCCCCGACCGCCTCGTACTTCACTCCCTGTCGCGCGAGCGCGTCGCGCAGGTCGCGCAGGGTCACGTGGCCGTAGTCGTAGTCGGAACCCAGGAAGGCGAGCCGCTTCCACGGCGACCGCCTCTGCAGATCGGCCAGGTAGAGCGCACCGGCGGCCATGGAGGCGTAGGTGTCGTTGGAGACCCGGAAGTAGTGGTCGTGGAACCCCTCGATGGTGAGGCGCGAGGAGGCGTGGTCGGTTCCCACGAAGATGACGTCCCGCTGGGCGGCCAGCCGGCTCACCGACTGGCCCACCCCGGAGCTCACCACCCCGCAGAGGAAGCGCACCCGGTCCCGTCGGATGTAGTCCTCGGCGAGGCGCACGGCGTTGGAGGCCTTGGACCCGGAGTCGTCGACGAGTACCCGCAGGCGAGGGGCACGCCCCCGCCCTCCCTCCGCCGCGATGCGCTCGAGCGCCACGCGGATGCCTCCGACGCTGTCCTTCCCGTAGATGGAGGACCGGCCGGTCATGGGAAACATGCAACCGATGGTGACGTCGGCCTCCGCCGCGGACGCGCCGAGCTCGAGCCGGGCCTGCGCCGGTGAGGCACCGGCGACGACGGCCAGCGTGGCGAGCGCGAGGAGGGGCCGGATGTGCGTCACGTGTCCAGTTCCGCTGAGCAGGGATCGTGCCGGTGAGCCTGCCGCAGGATCGGGGGGGTCAAGCCAGCAAATCCGGGGCCTGCCGGACTGGATGACGCAGCGAGTCACGATCGGGTGGAGCGGAATCCGCTCCGGCGCGCGCACCCCCGAGCGGAAACCGCTCCGGCCTCGTCAGGGCGAGCCGAGCCGCTGCAGGCGCCGCTTCAGCGCGTGCCGGGAGATCCCCAGGATCTCCGCCGCCCGGCCGCGGTGGCCGCCCGCGTCCTTGAGCGCCTTCTCGAGCAATTGCTTCTCGGTCTCGGCCAGCTCGGCGCCGATGGAGCGCCCGGCCGCCGCGGGAGGCGGTGCCGCTCGCATCTCCGGGGGAAGGTCCGCGGGGCCGATCCGCCGCCCGGGGCCGAGGATGGTGAGCCGCTCCACCAGGTTCCGGAGCTCCCGCACGTTGCCCGGCCAGCGATGGGCCAGCAGGACCGCCTCGGCCTCCGGCGTGAACTGGACCGGCGCGCAGCGCTCGTCCCGGCCGTATCGCGCCGCGAAGTGCCGGGCGAGCAGGAGCACGTCGCCCCCCCGCTCGCGCAGGGCGGGCAAGCGGAGCTGCACGACGTTCAGCCGGTAGAAGAGGTCCTCGCGGAAGGCCCCGCTGCGCACCTCGGCGTCCAGATCGCGGTTCGTCGCCGCGATCACCCGGGCGTCGGCGGCCAGGGACCGCGCCGATCCGATGGGGCGGTAGCTCCCGTCCTCCAGGAAGTGGAGCAGCTTGGCCTGGAGCGGAAGCGGAAGCTCGCCGACCTCGTCGAGGAAGAGCGTGCCCCCGTCGGCCAGCGTCACGAGCCCCACCCGCTTCTGATCGGCGCCGGTGTACGACCCCTTCTCGGCGCCGAAGAGCTCGGCCTCGATGAGGTGCTCGGGAAGGGACGCGCAGTTCACCTCGACGAACGGCCCCCGCGCGCGGGCGCCCCGGGCGTGGATGGCCCGCGCCACCAGCGCCTTTCCGGTACCCGACTCGCCGAGCAGGAGCACCCGGGAGGCGCTCGATGCGCCGATCCGCCGCACCGACTCGAGCAGCGCCTCCACCGGGGGGCTCTCCCCCACCATCTCCCCGCGCGCCAGCTCGGCCTGCCGGTAGCGGGCGATCTCCTGGGCCATGCGCTGCCGCTCCGTCGCCGCGCGCAGCGTGACGAGAAGGTCGTCGAGGTCGAAGGGCTTGGTCAGGTAGTCGAAGGCACCCCGCTTCACGGCCTGCACGGCGGCCCGGGTGTCCCCGTGGGCCGAGATCATCACCACCGGCGTCTCGGGGAGCGCGGTGCGAAGCCGATCGAGGAAATCGAGCCCCGAGCCGTCCGGGAGCCGAAGGTCGAGGAGCACCAGCGACGGAGCAGACGCCAGGGCCGCCGCCAGCCCGGCCTCGCCGGTGGAGGCGCCCGTCACCGCGTGTCCCTCGGCCCGCAGCGCGAAGGAGAGCGAGTTCACGAGCGAGGTCTCGTCGTCGATGATCAGGATGTCGGCCATGTCATGCCTCGCTGCGCACCAGCGTGACCCGCGCGGTGGACCCGGCGCCGTAGACGCTCTCCAGGGTCAGGCGCCCGTCGTTCAGCTCGGCCAGCTGCCGGGAGATGGAGAGGCCGAGCCCGGTCCCGCCGCCCTTGGTGGTGAAGAAGGGCTCGAATACGTGACGGAGCGTCTCCGGGGTGATCCCGGTCCCGGTGTCCACCACCTCGATGACCACATGGGGTCCGGCCGGGTAGGCGTCGAGCGTCACCTTCCCGCCCTCGGGTGTGGCCTGGAGGGCGTTGAGCGAGAGGTTCATCAGGATCTGCAGCAGGTGGTCGGAGTCCACCACCGCGCGGAGGTCGGGGGGCGTCTTCACCTCGAGCGAAACCCGGCGCCGCGCCGCCTCGTTGGCAACCAGCGCGTGGAGGCGCCGCGCCACCTCCCGGATCTGGACCTCGGCCCGCTCCGGCGGGCGGGGTCTCCCGAAGGCGAGCAGCTCCTCCATGGCGCGGGCCATCCGGTCGATCTCCATCTCCATGTCGCGGAGCAGCTGGAGCCGGGCCGGGTCCTGCTCGGCGCGGGCCAGGGCCTGGACGGTGGTCTTGAGCGTGGCGAGCGGGTTGCGCACCTCGTGGGCGACGCCGGTGGAGAGCTTGCCGAGCACGGCCAGCCGCTCCATCCGCACCGCGCCGTCCACCAGGCCACCCAGCTTCGCCGACATCCGGTTGAAGGCCACCGCCACGAATCCGAGCTCGTCGTCGCCGGCGTCCGGAACGCGGTGGGAGAAGTCGCCGGCCGCGATCACCTCGGCCCCGTGCGCCAGCAGATCGACGCGGCGCTGCAGGCGGGCGGCCAGGCGCGCCGAGAGCCAGGCGATGGCCACCAGGATGACCGCCGCCGCCACGAAGAGCGCGTAGCGCGCGGCCACGAAGGGGCGGAGCAGCCCCGCCGAGTCGACCACGAGGACCGGTCGCCAGCCGGGCGCGATCTCCGGCCCTTCCACGAGCCTCCCCTGGATCCCGGTCTGGCGCCCCACTCCGTCGAAGTCGCCGGTGGGTGTGCGGAGCAGCGGCACCACCACGCCGGCGTCGGAAGGGGCACCGAGCAGCTCGGTGAGGGAGGCGAGCCGGACGTGCAGCGCGATCGCGCCGCCGCCGGGAAGGGGCTCCTGGAGGAGGAACCAGCCGGACTGGCCGGCGGACGGCGGTGCGGGGCCGACGATCTCCGCCTCCCGGAAGCGGGTGCGCGGAAGGCCGTTCACCTGGAACGGGATCTCCGGCCAGTAGGGCGGGCCGGAGGCCGCCGCCCCGGCCACGGCCCGCGTCAGCGCGCCCCCCTCGGAGAAGAAGAGGATGCCGTAGAGGTCCTGGGCGTCGGCGCCGATGCGGAGCAACGAGGCGGTCTCCCCTCCCCGCCTCGCGTCCGCGTCCTCCACCACGCGGACCGCCGGGTAGCGCGCCAGCGTCTCGAGCTGGTAGGTGCGCTCCTCGAGGAAGGAGCCGATCCGGCTCGAGGTGGCGGCCAGGCGCGCGTTCAGCTGCTCCCCGGTGAACTCGTCGAGGAGCCCGCGCGCGTAGCGGTCGTAGAGGGCGCCGACCACGGTCATTGGAACGGCCGCCGCGGCGAGCAGGAGGAGGGCGTACCTCCGCACGAGGCTCCGGCGATACGGGGTGGGCGGTCGAGTCTGCACGCGGCCTCGGCGATCCTCTAGCACGAAGCGGCCGGGTCCCGTGTAGGCTGGGCCGCATGACCGGCAGCGAACGTCCGGATCGCCCGCTCCGCGAGAGAGCCGCCGAGGTGATCTTCGGCCACGACACCTTCGCCGGAAGGCTCTACGACGTCCTGCTCATCCTCGCCATCTCGGCGAGCGTCCTCGTGGTCATGCTGGAAACGGTGGGCGACCTGGCCGACGACTGGGGCCTGGTCCTGCGCCGCGCCGAGTGGTTCTTCACGATCCTCTTCACGGTCGAGTACGCGGTCCGGCTCTGGTGCTCGCCGCAACGGCTCCGCTACGCCCGGAGCTTCTTCGGCGTCGTGGACCTCCTCTCCATCCTGCCCACCTACCTGAGCCTCTTCGTGGGAGGGGCCCAGGCCCTGCTCACGGTCCGCGCCCTGCGGCTCATCCGGATCTTCCGGATCCTGAAGCTCGGGCAATACGTCTCGGAGGCGAGGCAGCTCAGCCAGGCCCTCTCCCGCAGCCGGCGGAAGATCACGGTCTTCCTGGCGGTGGTGGTGACCCTGGTGCTCGTGCTCGGCTCGCTCATGTACCTGGTCGAGGGCCCGGTGAACGGCTTCACGAGCATCCCGCGCAGCGTCTACTGGGCCATCGTGACCCTCACCACGGTGGGGTACGGAGACATCACGCCCCACACGGTGGTGGGACAGATGCTCGCCTCGGTCGTCATGATCCTGGGCTACGGCATCATCGCCGTCCCCACCGGGATCGTGACCGTCGAGCTGGGGCGGTCGTCCTCCGGACCACCGGGACGCGGATGCGCTCGCTGCGGCCAGGCGCGCCACGACGACGACGCCCGCCACTGCAAGCGCTGCGGGGAACGGCTCCCCTGATTGCCCGGCGGCTGCGGCCGTGGGAGCATCCCGCGCCATGATTCCGACCGCCCTGGCCCTCGCGGCCTCCCTCCTCCTCTGCGCGCCGTCCGCCCCTCCGGAGACGCTCCCGTCGGAGATCCCCGCCTCCTTCCAGCCCACCCGTGCGGGCTTCGACCACGAGCGGCGGGAGGCCATGATCCCGATGCGGGACGGGGTGAAGCTGCACACCGTGATCCTGGTCCCGAAGGGGGCGAAGGGCGCGCCCATGCTCCTCACCCGCACCCCCTACGAGGCCGACAAGCTCACCTCGCACGCCACGAGCGCCCACCTGGGCCCGGTGCTCCAGGGCTACGACAACGCCACCGACGTGATCGTGGAGGGGGGCTACATCCGCGTGGTGCAGGACATCCGCGGCAAGTACCGGTCGGAGGGAGACTACGTGATGAACCGGCCGCTCCGGGGGCCGCAGAATCCCACCGCGGTGGACCACGCCACCGACACCTACGACACCATCGACTGGCTGGTGAGGAACGTGCCCGAGTCGAACGGCCGGGTGGGCATCCTGGGCATCTCCTACGACGGGTTCCTCCCCCTCATGGCCCTCGTCGACCCGCACCCGGCGCTCAAGGTCTCGGTGCCCATGAACCCGATGGTGGACGGCTGGAAGGGGGACGACTGGTTCCACAACGGCGCCTTCCGGCAGATCAACCTGCCCTACATCCACGACCAGGAGGCCACCCGGAAGTCGGAGGTGAAGTGGTGGTCCACGCACCGGGACGACTACGACGCCTACCTCCTCGCCGGATCGGCCGGAGACCTGGGGCGGGAGCGCGGCATGGAGCAGCTGGGCTTCTGGCGGAAGATCCTGGCCCACCCGGCCTACGATGCCTTCTGGCAGGAGCAGGCCATGGACCGGGTGCTCGCCGAACGGCCCCTGACCGTGCCGGTGATGATCGTCCACGGGCTCTGGGATCAGGAGGACATCTACGGCCCCATCGCCGTGTACCAGGCGCTCGAGAAGAAGGACGTGGCGAACGACCGGGTCTTCCTGGTGATGGGGCCCTGGTCGCACGGCCAGCAGATCGGGAACGGCAGCGCGCTCGGGGCGATCCAGTTCGGCGCCGACACGGCCTTGCAGTTCCGCCGCGACGTGCTCCGCCCGTTCCTGGACCAGTACCTGAAGGACGGGGCTCCGAGGGCCGACGTGGCGCCGGTCACCGCCTTCGAGACCGGGAGCAACACCTGGCGCAGGCTCGACGCCTGGCCGTCCGGCTGCGCCTCCGGGTGCAAGGTGCGCCCCGCCCCGCTCTACCTCCGGTCGGGCCAGCGCGCCGGCTTCGAACCTCCGCGCGCCGGTGACGCACCCTTCGAGGAGTGGGTCTCCGACCCGGCGAAGCCCGTACCCTACCGCGGCCGCCCCCTCCGCCCCACCGACGACGGCAACGGGGAGAGCTGGGCCCGCTGGCTGGTGGACGACCAGCGCGACGCCGCCTCCCGAACCGACGTGGCGACCTTCGTCTCCGAGCCGCTCGCCGCACCGCTCAAGGTCTCCGGCCTTCCGGTTGCGAACCTGATCGCCTCCACGAGCGGCACCGACTCCGACTGGGTGGTGAAGCTCATCGACGTGTACCCGGACGAGGTGGCCGGCGACCCGGCCATGGGCGGCTACCAGCTCATGGTCTCCGCCGACGTCTTCCGGGGCCGCTACCGGGAGAGCCTGGAGAAGCCCTCCGCCATCCCCGCCGGGAAACCGCTGCCCTACCGCTTCGAGCTGCCCACCGTGAACCACGTCTTCCGCCCCGGGCACCGGGTCATGGTCCAGGTCCAGTCGAGCTGGTTCCCGCTCTACGACCGCAATCCACAGACCTTCGTCGAGAGCATCTTCTGGGCGAAGCCCGGGGACTACCGGAAGGCCACCCAGCGCGTGCACCACGCACCGGGGCAGGCGAGCTACGTGGAACTGCCGGTGGTGATGACGGAGTGACCCGCCCCGGGAGCCCTCACGGCGGGCACCGGAGGATCGCGAGTCCCTGGCTCGCTGCCTTCTGGGCTTCCCCGGCGGGGGGAGCTGCAGCACTGCCCGCCACGCGGCGCAGGCTTCCCGCTCCCTTCCCAGGTTGGCGTAGGCCACCCCGAGGTCGTAGCGGACCATGGCGTCGGTGGGGCGCGCGCGGGCGGCCCGCTCCAGGAACGGTACCGCGCCGCCCGGGTCGTCCCTCGCCATCAGCACCTGGCCCAGCACCAGGGATGCGACCGGGGCGTCAGGCGCCCGCTCGAGGACGCTGCGGGCCTGCTGCTCGGCCCCATCGAGGTCGCCGGTGATCCAGAGCGCGAGCGCCAGACTCTCGGCCGGCGGGGTCGCCCCAGGATCGATCGCCACGGCTTGCCGGAGCGGATCCAGCGCCTCCGTCGATCGTCCCAGCCGGATGAGCGCCCCGCCCAGGTTGTGGAGGAGCGCCGCGCGGAGCGCGGTGGCCTCCGGCCGGACGCGGGCGATGCCTGCCGTGTATTCCGCGACCGCCCCCTCGAGGTCTCCGCGCACGCCCTTCGCCACCCCGAGGCCGAGGCGCGGCCGAGGCTTGGTGGGAGCCTTCTTCACCACGTCGCTCCAGAAGGCGAGGTCCCCCTCCCAGACCGCGTTCCGCCGATGGAGCGCCACCGCCAGGACCGACCAGGCGACGACCACGGCCACCGCGGCGGCGAGGCTGCGCCGGGACGGGACGATCCGTTCGATGAGGTGCTTCCCGCCCAGCACCACGGCGAGGAAGATCCCCCAGGAGGCCAGGTAGACACGGTGCTCGACGAGGACGTCGGCGATGGGGAGGAAGCTGGAGGTCGGGGCGAGGACGAGGAAGAACCACGCCACCCCGTACGCCGCCACCCTCCCGTCCGCCGACCGGGGGTCGTCCCCCTTCCTGCACCGCCACCAGAGGGCCAGGGCGCCCCCCAGCAGGCACGCCAGGAACGCGCCCGAGAGGAGAACGCCAGGGTCTCCGAGGCTCCTCGACCAGGGGAAGAACCAGTCGGCGTTCTGGCCGGCTGGCCAGGCGAGCAGCCGGAGATAGGTGGCCACCGCCCGCCACTGGGTGAGGAAGTAGCTCCCGGGGGAGGTCCCGGGGACGGAGAAGCCCGCGTCGGCGTGCCCCTCCACGGCCCGGAGCGCGCCGCGCACGAGCAGCACGTCCACCAGCACGATCGGGGCGACCAGGACGAGGCGCCACCGCCACGGGGACGCGCCGTTCCGCGGCCGGACGGCCGGCACCATGGCCAGGAGCAGGAGCCAGGCCACCGGCGCCGTCGCCACGATCGACTTGGAACCCATGCCCAGCGTGAAGAGGGCGAGGGCCGATGCCCCCGCGAGCACGCCGCGGAGACCCGGCCCGAGACGATCGGCCTGCAGGAGCAGGAGGAGCGTCGCCAGGTAGAACCCGGAAGCCAGCACCTCGGAGCGCTGGCTCACGTAGCTGACCGCCTGGCTCTGGAGCGGGTGGAGCGCGAAGAGCCCGGCGACGGCCAGCGCGACCCCCGGGGCTGCCTCGCCTCCGGCCCGGCGGATCACCTCCCGGGTGAAGAGGAAGGCCAGCACCGCCGCGGCGAGGTGGAGGAGGAGGCTTCCGAGGTGGAAGGCCCACGGTGAAGGGCCTCCGAGGGCGTGGCTCAGCGCGAAGGTGAGCTCGGTGGTGGGGCGGCCGCCGTGGAGGAGGCCGTCGGCGAAGCCCCCCAGGACGCCGGCCGGGTCGCCCAGGGCCAGGTTCTTCTTCACCACCCGCATGTCGTCGAACACGAAGTCGCCGGGCAGAACGCGCGCGTAGGCCGCGACGGCGAGGAGCAGCGGAACGACGAGCAGGAGGGCGGTGGGAGGTGGCCGGCGGGTCATGGTCCCTGCGCTCCGCGCCTGGGGTGGCCCACTCTATCCGGGGGCCCTGGCGGGAAAAAGGGCGGGCGACGCCGCAACGGAAGGGGCACCGGGACGCGGAACGTTTTGCGCGCGCGAGGATCTGCGATAAAAAGCGCCCCGCGCCGGACTGGGAGGGCGCGTTCCAGACATCCCCCAGCAGAGGTGACGTTCACATGGTCGAGTTCGGGAAGCGGATCCTCTTCGTCGGTTACGGCGCGGTTGCGCAGTGCACCCTGCCCATCCTCATGAAGCACATGAAGGTGAGCCCGAAGAACGTCACGGTGATGGACTTCGAGGACCGGCGCGCCGCACTCGCCCCGTGGACCAGGAAGGGCGTCCAGTTCGTGCAGAAGAAGATCACCCGGACCAACATGGCCGCGGTGCTCGGGAAGCACGTGGGCGAGGGCGACGTGGTGGTCGACCTGGCCTGGAACATCGACGCCTGCGAGATCCTCCAGTGGTGCCACGACCACGGCGTCCTCTACGTGAACACCTCGGTCGAGGTCTGGGACCCCTACGAGGGTGCCGAGAACAAGCACCCCACCGAGCGCACCCTCTACTGGCGCCACATGAACCTGCGCAAGATGACGGGGGGCTGGAAGGACAAGGGGCCCACCGCGGTGCTGGAGCACGGCGCCAACCCCGGCCTCATCTCCCACTTCACCAAGCAGGGGCTCCTCGACATCGGCAAGAAGATGGTCAAGGACGGCAAGGCCAAGGGGAAGGACGCCGAGGAGCTGAAGCAGCTCATGAAGGACCAGGCCTGGAACCTCCTGGCCCGGAAGCTTGGCGTGAAGGTCATCCACTGCAGCGAGCGGGACACGCAGATCACCGACGTCCCGAAGCGGGTGGACGAGTTCGTGAACACCTGGAGCATCGAGGGCTTCCGGGAGGAGGGCACCACCACCGCCGAGATGGGCTGGGGTACCCACGAGAAGGAGCTGCCGCCCTTCGCCGTCGAGCACCAGAGCGGACCGAGGAACCAGATCTGCCTGGCCCGCATGGGCATGAACACCTGGGTGGTCTCCTGGGTGCCCAACTACTGCATCCACGGCATGGTGGTGCGCCACGGCGAGGCCTTCTCGATCAGCGACAAGCTCACCGTGTGGGAGGGAGGCAAGGCGGTCTACCGGCCCACCGTCCACTACGCCTACTGCCCGAGCGACTCGGCCATCGCGTCGCTGAACGAGCTGCGCGGCTACGACTACGAGCTCCAGCCCAACCTCCGCATCCTGAACGACGAGATCACGAGCGGCTCCGACATCCTGGGCGCCCTCATCATGGGGCACCCCTACAACTCCTGGTGGGTCGGCAGCGATCTCTCCATCGAGGAGTCGCGGCGCCTCGTGCCCCACCAGAACGCCACCACCATGCAGGTGGCCATCTCGGTGGTCGCCGCCGTCCTCTGGATGATCGCGAACCCCGACCGAGGCGTGGTGCTCCCCGACGACCTGCCGCACGAGTTCGTGCTCAAGATCGCGAAGCCCTACCTGGGCAAGTGGATCTCCAGGGCCTCGCCGTGGACGCCGCTGGCCCACTACACGAACGCCTTCGAGGGCTTCAACAACCCGCAGGTGGACACCTCCGATCCCTGGCAGTTCAAGAACTTCCTGATCACCGACGGCGACTGACGACACCGGCGGGAGGGAAAACATGGTCTCCGCGAAGCGCCTGCAGCAGCTCGCCCGTCAGCACGGAACCCCGCTCTTCGTCGTGGACCACGACGAGCTGCGGAAGAACTTCGCCACCTTCCGGAAGTACCTCCCCCGCGTGCAGGCCTACTACGCGGTCAAGGCCAACTCGGACCCGGCCATCGTGAAGACGCTCTTCGACGCCGGAGCCAGCTTCGACGTGGCCTCCATGCCGGAGTTCATGATCGTCCACGACCTGATCCGCGAGATGCCGGAGAAGGAGCGGCAGGCCTGGATCTGGGACAAGATCATCTACGCCAATCCCATCAAGGCGAACGGGACCCTGCGGCAGCTCGACCGGTACAAGCCGCTCGTCACCTACGACAACCTCGAGGAGATCAAGAAGATCAAGAAGTATGCTCCCCGGGCGGGGCTGGCGCTGCGGCTGCGGGTCCCCAACACCGGCGCCATGGTGGAGCTGTCCTCCAAGTTCGGGGCGTCGTCGGGCGAGGCGGTGGACCTCATCCTGGCCGCGGAGAAGGAGGGGCTCACCGTCGAGGGCATCTCCTTCCACGTGGGCAGCCAGACCACCAACTTCGACAACTACGTCCAGGCGCTGAACCTGGCCGCCAACGTCTTCCGGGAGGCCAAGTCCCGCGGCGCCGGGAAGATGTTCCTCGTCGACATCGGCGGCGGATTCCCGGCCCCGTACGACGACTCGGTGAAGCCGTTCAAGGAGCTGGCGAAGACCCTCAACCGCGAGATCGACCGGCTCTTCCCGAAGAACATCCAGATCCTGGCCGAGCCGGGCCGCTTCATGGTGGCCACCGCCGGCACCGTGGTCTGCACCGTCATCGGCAAGGCGGTCCGCGACGGCAAGCTCTGCTACTACGTGGACGACGGCGTCTACCACACCTTCTCGGGCGTGATCTTCGATCACTGCCAGTACCACTTCGAGGCGTTCAAGAAGGGGCCGGTCGAGACCTGCTCGGTCTTCGGCCCGACCTGCGACGCCCTCGACGTGGTCTCCATGACCGAGCGGCTCCCCGCCGACCTCAAGCTCGGGGACATGCTGTACAGCCGGAACATCGGCGCCTACAGTCACGCGTCGTCCACCTCCTTCAACGGCTTCCCGCCCGCGAAGGTCATCCACGTGAACCGCTAGGGCGCCACGGCGGCGCCCCCCGGGAGGCGCCATGCCACACCTGCAGTTCGAGATGAACTTCCAGGCCACGCCGGCCGAGAAGAACCGGTTCTCCGCGGCCGTCGTCCGGCACTTCTCGGAGATCATGGACACCGGGACCGACCACATCGCGGTGACGCTCCGGTCCTTCTCGCACGACGACCTCGCCTTCGGCCGCGCTGCCTCCTCAGGGGGCCGGACCGCCTTCGTGAATGCCGACATCCGCCTGGGGCGGACGAAGGACCAGAAGCGGCGCCTCGCGCTGGCCTACGTCGACGAGATCTCACGCTCCTTCGGGGTAGCCCGGGAGGCGGTGTACGTCATCTTCACCGAACACGACGGGGAGAATTTTCAGCTGTCGGATCGGGTACTTCCGTCGTGGTCGGCCGGGGAGGACCCGCTCCACGATCAGGAGTAGAGTGAAGGGAAGCATCCGTCGGTGCGTCCTATCGCCAGGGTGACGCCATGATGACCTTCCGCTCCGCAGTCGCGCTTTCCGCCTCGCTCTTCGCCGCGATCCTCCTGGGGCCCGGGTTCGCCCTGGCCGACGACGCTCCGCAAGGGGTGGAGCCCACCGAACCGGCGCCGACCTGGACGCCACCCCCGCCCACGGACGTGAACTTCGCGGGCGGGGAGGAGTTCGTGGGCCAGCAGGCGGTTCCCTCCGGGCAGTGGGTCTTCACGAGCCAGTACGGCTGGATCTGGATGCCCCACGGGACCTCGTTCACCTTCGTCCCGACCACCGGATCGACTCCCAACATGTTCGTCTTCTACCCGGCCGTGGGCTGGTCCTGGGTCATTGCACCCTGGGTATGGGGCTGGGGGCCGATGCCCTGGTTCGGGTTCGCCGGCTGGGGGGCATACCCCTGGTTCGGCACCGGCTTCGGGACCTGGTACGGCTTCGCGCGCCCCTTCGCCTACGCCGGATGGCACGGCGGCGGCTACTTCCACGGCGGGCGCTGGACCGGTGTCGGCCCGGGATACCGGCCGCCCCCGGGGCGTGGCGGTGCACTGCCTCCCCCTCCCCGTCCGGGAGCCAGGGCCCCCGGCGCCCGCGCAGGCGGGCCGGTGTCCAGCGGGGCGCCTCAGCGGGCCGGCACGGGCGGCCCGGGGCGCAGCGGCGCCATGCCTGGCGCCGTCCCCGGCCGCACCGGAGCGGCGCCGGCGAGCGCGGTCCCGGGCCGGTCCGGTGCGGTACCGGCGCGGACCAACGGGTCGATGGGTCGTCAGGCCGGATTGCCGCAGAACTACGGCACCTGGCGCGGGATGGCCCAGGGTTCCCGCGGAGCCGCCCAGCCGTCCCGCGGATATTCCCAGCCCGCGCGAGGGTTCACCTCGGGTGGATCGGGCTACGCCGCACGCGGCTCCGGCATGACGGCATCGCGCGGCGGCTTCGGCGGCGGCGGCGGCGGCTACTCCGGGGGTGGCGGCGGCCGCTCGGGCGGATCCAGCGGCGGCGGGCGCCGCTGAGCTGCGCCGCGCCGGCGACGCCGGCTTCGTGCTAGGAGTCTCGCCGATGCCCTCCCCGGCCCGGCTCCGCGCCTTTCTGCTCGCGCTCCTCCTCGGCTCGACGGCCCTGGCCTCGGATCTCGCGCCCGCGACACCACCCTTGCTGCACCGATCCTCCCTGGCGGCGGTGCTCGCCCAGCGAGGCGCGCTTGGGCTCACGCCGGAACAGGTGACGCTGCTCGAGCAGGCGGACGCGCGGCTGGCTCGGGAGCAGGAAGCCGCGAGGGCGGCCCAGCCCCACCCGGAGGACGCGCCGCCGGACAGGGCTCCGGCAGGACCCGGCCCCCGGCCGGCCAGCGGGGGTCCGGGCGCCGGCATGGGCGGGGGGAAGTCTCGCCCGGCCCCTCCCCCTCGACGTTCCGGGCCCGGCCCGGCCGAGCTGCTGGAGCAGGAGCTGGACGCGCTCGACACCCGGGCCTTCCTGACGGTCGTGGAGTCGTTCCACGGGCCCCAGCGCGAGAAGGTGACGGAGGTGGCGTCGCGTCATCGCGAGCAGGTCTTCGAGCAACGGGAGCGGGAGCAGTCGCGGTAGCGGCCAAGGGGAACGAATGACGACGCAAGCGACGACGATCGGAAGATCCCTGCGGACCCTCTGCATCGACATCGGGGGCACCGGGCTGAAGGCGATGATCGTCTCCGCCCACGGCAGGCCGCTCTCCGAGCGTTCCCGCGTCGAGACACCCCGTCCGGCCACGCCCCGCGCCGTCGGCGCGGCACTCCAGAAGCTCTTCCCCGAGCGGACCGGGTTCGACCGGGTGTCGGTGGGGTTCCCTGGGGTGGTCGTCGACGGCGTGGTCCGGTCCGCGCCCAACCTCCACCCATCCTGGTCCGGATTCGACCTCGCCACCTGGGTGCTCCGGGCGACGGGAAGGCCCACCCGCGTCCTGAACGACGCAGGCGTCCAGGGGCACGGCGTCATCCAGGGGCGCGGGGTGGAACTGTGCGTGACGCTCGGGACCGGCTTCGGCTTCTCCCTCTTCGTGAACGGGCACTACGTTCCCAACGTCGAGTTCGGACACCACCCGTTCCGCAAGGGGAAGAGCTACGAGGAACTGCTCGGCGACGCCGCCCTGAAGAAGCGCGGGAAGAGGCGCTGGAACCGGACGCTCGGCCACGCCGTCACCCAGCTCCAGACCACCTTCAACTTTCGCGTTCTCTACCTGGGAGGAGGAAACGCCCGGAACATCGACGTGTCCCTTCCCCGGAACGTGAAGGTGGTGGACAACGTCGCCGGGCTTCTCGGCGGCGTGAAGCTGTGGGAGCGGGACTGAGGGGCCCTTCCGTCCTGCCGGCGGTTCCGGGTAGCCCGCGTCGCTGGGGGCGCCGGGTCCTCGCGGGAAGGGTGCGCGCGGCTGGATGGCGCCGCAGGACACCGTGGCCCGAGTGAATCAAATTCGGCGCCCGCTGCGGAAGCGCCCCGCGCCGGGGCCACCCGACCCGCCTGGCGAGCTGGAGGGCCACTCGATGAGGCCACCCCGGGCACCTGACGGTGGCCCGTCACCGCGGGGCGGCCCGCCGCCGCCCGGGGGAGAAGCAGCGTTCGCGGGTGGGCTCTCGCTCGTGTCGCCTTCGGCCCCGGGCCCATCAGCCGGCGCGGGCGCCCCTCCGAGCGTCGCCTCCGCAGGGGCGCCGGATCCGGGAGACCTCGGGTGTGGCGTGGTCCGGCGCCATCCACCCCCAGTACACCCGAGCCCGAGGACCAGCGACGCGGGGAGGGGCCGCCCAGCGCCCGGCGGCATCCGCCCTGCCCGGCCGAAGGCACTCAGGAAGCGAGCGCCCTCGCGACGATGGCTCGCGCCTCCTCGACGATCCTCCCGAGGTGCTCCTCGTCCCGGAAGCTCTCCGCGTAGATCTTGTAGATGTTCTCGGTCCCCGACGGGCGCGCCGCGAACCAGCCGCTCGCCGCGACCACCTTGAGTCCGCCGATGGAGGCGCCATTGCCCGGGGCGCGGGTGAGCTTCTCGAGGATGGGTTCCCCGGCCAGGTCGCCGTCCTTCACCGCCCCGGGCGAGAGCTTCGCGAGGCGCGCCTTGTCCGCCGGAGTGGCCGCCGCGTCGATGCGGGTGTACACGGGCGAACCGTACGTGGCCGTGAGCTCGCGGTAGTGCTCGCCCGGCTCCTTGCCGGTGGTGGCCGCGATCTCGGCGGCCAGGAGGTTCATGATCGGGCCGTCCTTGTCGGTGGTCCAGACCGTCCCGTCCATCCGCAGGAAGCTCGCGCCGGCGCTCTCCTCGCCGCCGAAGCACGTCGACCCGTCGAAGAGCCCGGACACGAACCACTTGAATCCGACGGGCACCTCGGAGAGGCGGCGCCCGAGCCCCGCCACCACCCGGTCGATCATCCCGGACGAGACGAGCGTCTTCCCCACCGCGGCGTCCTGCCGCCAGCGGGGGCGGTGGCCGAGGAGGTACCGGATGGCCACGGCCAGGTAGTGGTTCGGGTTCATGAGCCCGGCGGACGGCGTGACGATGCCGTGCCGGTCGCTGTCGGGGTCGTTCGCGAAGGCCACGCGGAAGCGGTCCTTCAGCCCGACCAGTCCCGCCATGGCCCAGGGGCTCGAGCAGTCCATGCGGATCTTGCCGTCGTGGTCCACGGTCATGAACGCGAAGCGCGGGTCGACGACCGGGTTCACCACCTTCACGTCCAGTCCGTGAACGGCGTTGATGGGCTCCCAGTAGTGGCGGGCCGCGCCGCCCAGCGGGTCCACGCCGAGCGAGATCCCGGCGGCGCGGATGGCCGCCACGTCCACCACGTTCGGGAGGTCGCGCACGTACGGGAGGACGAAGTCCTCCTCCCGGGTGGTGGGGGCGGAGAGCGCCCGCCCGAGCGGGATGCGCTTCACCCCTGCATTCCCGGCGCGGAGCAGCTCGTTGGCCCGGTCCTGCACCCAGCCGGTGACGTCGGTGTCGGCCGGGCCCCCGTTGGGCGGGTTGTACTTGAAGCCCCCGTCCTCCGGCGGGTTGTGCGACGGGGTGACCACGATCCCGTCGGCGAAGCGATCGGTCCTTCCGCGGTTGTGGACCAGGATCGCGCGGGAGACGACGGGGGTGGGCGTGAATCCGTCGCGCTCCTGGATCACCGTCTCCACCCCGTTCGCCGCCAGCACCTCGAGCGCGGTGCGCTGGGCCGGTCCGGAGAGTGCGTGGGTGTCCTTGCCCATGAAGAGCGGCCCGTCGGTGCCGGCCTTGCGCCGCCAGTCGCAGATGGCCTGCGTCATGGCCAGGATGTGCGCCTCGTTGAACGACCCACGGAGGGACGAGCCGCGGTGCCCGCTCGTCCCGAACGCGACCAGCTGCGACGGGTCGCCGGGGTCGGGGGCGTCCTCGAAGTACTGGCGTTCGAGCCTCGCCAGGTCGACGAGAAGTTCGGCAGGGGCGGGCTTGCCCGCCAGCGGGGAGATGGCCACGTCTTCCTCCTCTTCGACCCGGGCTCAGGGCACCGGGCAGGGAACGGCGTTCCAGATGCCGGCAGCGTACTCGGAGATGGTCCGGTCGCTGGAGAAGCGGCCCGAGGATGCCACGTTCCGGACCACCATGCCGGTCCAGGCCCGCGGATCGCCGTGCAGGCGCTCGACCCGGTCGCTGGCCTCCAGATACGAGCGGAGGTCAGCGAGATGCATGTAGCGGTCGCCTCCTGCGAAGCGCGCCTTCTCCTGACGCTTGGCCTTCGCCACCTGCTCCCGGAAGGTCGCGTCGCCGGATCCGGCGAACTTCACCGGGCCACACCCGTAGTTCGCGAAGATCCTCCCGTCCATCAGGCCCCCCCAGGCCGGCCCCGGCAGCCGCGTCGGCGAGCAATTCGGCCCGGACGGCGCGGACCCGCCCGGCCGGGATGGTCGGGTCGCCTGCCTGGAGGCGCGGGAGGACCGGGGCCTTGTCGGCGCCGGTCACCACCCAGAGGACCTTCCGGGCGCGGTCGAGGGCGGGATAGGTGAGCGTCATGCGGCGCCACCCGGCGTAGAGCCCTGTCACGGCCACGTCGGCGTCCGTCACCGCGAGGACGGGGTCGCCGGGAACGAGGGACGCGGTGTGGCCGTCGGTCCCGAGCCCCAGGTGGACCATGTCGAGGACGCCCTCCCCCCCGGTGGTCGCCGCGAGATCGCGTGCATAGGCGGCGGCGGCCCCGGCGAGGTCTTCCCGGCCCACCGGCATGGCGTGCAGGTTGGCGACGGGAAGGTCGACCCGCGAGAGCAGGCTCTCCCGCAGGTGGGTGAGGTTCCGATCCGCGTCGCCGTCCGGTGCCACGCGCTCGTCGACCTGGAACAGGTGGATGGCCCTCCAGGGGACGTCCTCGCCCGCCAGCACCCGGAGCATCCGCCACGGGGTGCTCCCTCCGCTCACCGCCAAGGCGAAGCGGCCGCGCGCCGACACCACGGCCCGGGCCTCCCCGGCAACGAGGCGCGCCGCCGCCTCAGCGACCGCATCGGCGTCGGGGAAGACAGCGAACCTCAAGGGGCCTCCACCAGGTCATCGCCCTCGATCCAGGAGCGGATCACCGGCTGCTCGCTCTCGTGGCCGGGCGACGGATCGGCGCGCGGGGTGAGCGGGATGTCGGTACGCCCGGTGTGACGCCCGGCCCGGCTCCACTCGGTCTCCCCGTTCCGCACGAGCCAGATCCCGGGTTCCTGCACGGCTCACTCCTCCGATGCGTACCAGCCGCCAGGGATCAGGTCCTGGGCCTCCTTCGGGCCCCAGGTACCCGGCTCGTACTCCTGGACCGGCGTGTTGCCCTGGATGGCCGGATCGACGATCCGCCAGGCTTCCTCCACCCAGTCCTCGCGGGCGAACCGGAAGGAGTCCCCGTTCAACGCGTCGCCGAGGAGCTCGTCGTAGGGCTCGAGCTCGCCAGCCAGGCCGTGGGTCAGCTCCAGCTCCACGAACTCGCCGCCTCGCCCCGTCTCCGACGCCGGGTCGGCTCTCTTGATGGCCGCCCCCACGGCGATGACGAAGTTCGGGCTCAGGCGGAAGCGGAAGTGGTTGTGGGGGAGCTTCTCCCCCTCGACGATCGACGGCGGGCAGCGCAGCCGCACCACCACCTCGGTGCGCGTCACCGGCAGGCACTTGCCGGCCCGGATGTAGAAGGGGACGCCCTGCCAGCGCCAGTTCTCCACCGCGAGCTGGAGGGCCACGAAGGTCTCGACCGTGGAGTCCGGCGCCACGCCCTTCTCGGACAGGTATCCACGGAACTGCCCGCGGACGATGCGGCCGGGACGGATGGCGGGAATGCCCTTCAGCACCTTCACCTTCTCCGCACGCAACGTCTCGGTGTCGTGGCTGCGCGGAGGCGGCTCCATGGCGATGCTGGAGACGACCTGGAGGAGGTGGTTCTGGACCACGTCGCGGATGGCCCCCGCCTTGTCGTAGAAGGCGCCGCGTCCCTGCACGCCGAAGTCCTCGGCCATGGTGATCTGGACGTCCTGCACGTAGTTCCGGTTCCAGATGGGCTCGAGGAAGGTGTTGGCGAAGCGGAAGAAGGTCAGGTTCTGGACCGTACCCTTCCCCAGGTAGTGGTCGATGCGGAAGACGTGCGACTCGGGGAAGTGCTCGTGGAGGGTGGCGTTGAGCTCCCTCGCCGAGAGGAGGTCGCTTCCGAAGGGCTTCTCCACGACGAGACGCGCGCCCTGCGACAGGCCGGCCTTGGCGAGCTGATTGCCCACCAGCCCGAAGATCCCCTGGGGAATGGCCATGTAGTGCACGGGGAGGCGAGCGCTCCCGAGCGCCTGCTTCAGCGCCGTGAAGGTGGCCGGGCTGGCGTAGTCCCCGTCCACGTAGCGGAGCAGAGTGAGCAGCTTCGGGAAGGCCACCTTGTCCACCCCGCCGCCGTGGGCCGCCACGCTGTCCCGCGCCCGGGTCTGGAGGTCGGCGAGCGTCCAGCCCTGCCTGGCGACGCCGATGACCGGCACGTCCAGGACGCCGCGGCGCACCATCGACTGGAGCGCCGGGAAGATCTTCTTGAAGGCCAGGTCGCCGGTGGCCCCGTAGAATACCAGGGCGTCGGCTTTCGGGGCGTTCACGGCTTCTTCTCGGCGTGCCCGCCGAACGCGTGGCGCATGGCCGACAGGACCCTCTCGGCGTACCCGGCGTTGCCGCGGGAGGAGAAGCGCTCGTGCAGCGCCGCGGAGAGCACCGGGGTGGGCACGCCCTCGTCGATGGAAGCCTTGATGGTCCAGCGCCCCTCGCCCGAGTCGGAGACCCTTCCTGCGAATCCAGCCAGCCCAGGGTCCCTCGCCAGCGCGCCAGCGGTGAGGTCGAGGAGCCAGGAGCCGATGACGCTGCCCCGGCGCCAGACCTCGGCGACTTCGGCGAGGGCGAAGTCGTACTGATAGTGTTCGGGGTCCCGCAGCGGGGTGGTCTCGGCGTCCGCCTCCTGTGGGTGCCTCCCGATCCCGGCACCGTGCAGGACGTTGAGCCCCTCCGCGTAGGCGGCCATCATCCCGTACTCGATGCCGTTGTGCACCATCTTCACGAAGTGTCCGCCGCCCGAGGGGCCGCAGTGCAGGTAGCCGCGCTCCGCGGCGGTCGGCGGCCCGCTCCGGCCCGGGGTGCGTGGGGCGTCGCCGGCGCCGGGCGCGAGCGAGGCGAAGATCGGGTCGAGGCGCGTCACCACCTCCGGCTCCCCGCCGATCATCTGGCAGTAGCCGCGCTCCAGGCCCCACACCCCACCGCTGGTGCCCACGTCCACGTAGTGGATGCCCAGGGGCTCGAGTTCCTTCGCCCTCCGGATGTCGTCCACGTACCAGGAGTTTCCCCCGTCGACGAGGATGTCCCCCTTCGCGACCATGGGTACGAGGTCGGCGATGGTGCGGTCCACCACCGCGGCCGGGACCATCATCCAGACCGTCCGGGGCCTGGAGAGCTTCTCCACCAGGTCGGCGAGGGACGACGCCCCGACGGCCTTCTCGGCGACCAGCTCCGCCACCGCCCCGGGCGACACGTCGAAGACCACGGCCTCGTGCCCGGCCCGCAGGAGCCGCCGCACCATGTTGGAACCCATGCGGCCGAGCCCGATCATCCCGATCTGCATCACTTCCTCCTCATGCCGCGGTAGCGCCGGATGAGCGCGTTGGTGGAGCCGTCGTGCGACGGCGGCGGCTCGGCGGGGCTCTCCAGCTCGGCGAGGATCCGCTGGGCCAGTACCTTGCCCAGCTCGACGCCCCACTGGTCGAAACAGTCGATTCCCCAGATTGTACCCTGGGTGAATACCTCGTGCTCGTAGAGGGCCACGAGCCGCCCCAGGGCCGCCGGGGTGAGCCGGTCGAGGAGCAGCGTGCTGGTCGGGCGGTTGCCCTCGAAGACCCGGTGGGGCACGAGCCAGTCGGGCGTGCCCTCGGCCTTCACCTCGTCGGCGGTCTTGCCGAAGGCCAGCGCCTCGGCCTGGGCCAGGACGTTGGCGAGCAGCATGTCGTGGTGGCGGCCGATCGGATTGAGCGAGTGGCCGAAGGCGATCAGGTCGGCCGGGACGAGCCGGGTGCCCTGGTGGATGAGCTGGTAGAAGGAGTGCTGGCCGTTGGTTCCCGGCTCGCCGAAGTAGATCGGCCCGGTGTCCACCTCGACGCGGCGCCCGTCGAGCCCGACCTGCTTGCCGTTCGACTCCATGGTGAGCTGCTGGAGATAGGCCGGGAACCGCTTGAGGTACTGCTCGTAGGGCAGCACCGCCACGGTCTGGGCTCCGAAGAAGTCGTTGTACCAGAGCGAGAGGAGCCCCTTCAGGACCGGCAGGTTCCGCTCGAAGGGCGCGGTGCGGAAGTGCTCGTCCATCTCGTGGAACCCACCGAGCATGGCGCGGAAGTTCTCCGGCCCCACCGCCAGCATGGTGGAGAGGCCGATGGCCGAGTCCATCGAGTAGCGCCCTCCCACCCAGTCCCAGAACTCGAACATGTTGGCGGTGTCGATGCCGAACTCGGCCACCCTGGCGGCGTTGGTGGAGACGGCCACGAAGTGCTTCGCCACCGCCCGGACGTCGCCCGAGAAGCCGGCCAGCGACCACTCGCGCGCGCCGTGGGCGTTCGTCATCGTCTCCAGGGTGGTGAAGGTCTTGGAGGAGATGACGAAGAGGGTCTCCGCGGGGTCGAGGTCCCAGGTGGCCTCGGCGAGGTCGGTGCCGTCCACGTTGGAGACGAAGCGGAAGGTCAGGGAACGGTCGGCGTAGTGGCGCAGCGCCTCGTAGGCCATGACCGGACCGAGGTCGGACCCCCCGATTCCGACGTTGACCACGTTGCGGATGCGCTTGCCGGTGTGGCCGAGCCAGGCGCCGCTGCGGACGCGATCGCAGAACGCGGCCATGCGGTCGAGCACGGCGTGCACCTGGGGAACCACGTCCTCCCCGTCGACCTGGATCGAGACCCCGCGCGGAGCGCGCAGGGCGACGTGCAGGACCGCCCGGTCCTCGGTCAGGTTGATCCGGTCGCCGCGGAACATGGCGTCGATGCGCTCGCGCAGCCCGGACTCCCGGGCGAGCTGTACGAGCAGCGCCAGGGTCTCGTCGGTGACGCGGTGCTTCGAGTAGTCGAGGTAGACCCCGGCGGCCTCCGCCGTGAGCCGCTCGCCGCGGCCGGGGTCGGCGGCGAAGAGGTCGCGCAGGTGGCGCCCCTGGATCCGGTCGTGGTGCGCGCCCAGCGCCTTCCAGGCCGGGCGCTCCCGGAGCGGAAGCGGCGTCACGGCGCCTTCCCCGCGGCGCCGGTCTTGCGGGCGATCCCCTCGAGCAGCTCGTTCCAGGACTTCACGAAGGCCTTCGCCCCCTCCTGCTGCAGCTGGGTGGCCAGGGCGTCGACGTCCACCCCGGCACGGGCGTGGCGGGCGATGACCTCCTCGGCGTCGCCGCCGTCCGGCGAGAGCGGCGCCCCCACCTCGCCGTGGGCGGCGAAGGCGAGCAAGGTAACCTCCGGCACGGTGTTCACGGTGTACGGGGCGGCCAGCGCCTCCACGTAGAGCGTGTCGGGTGCGGACGGGTCCTTCGTCCCGGTGCTGGCCCAGAGCAAGCGCTGCGGCCGCGCTCCGGCGTTCTGCGCCCGGAGCCATCGGTCCGATCCCTGGAGCGTGCGCGAGGCCGCGTAGGTGCGGCGGGCGATTGCGTTCCCGAGCTGGTTCCTCTGGTCGGCGGGAAGCTTCGACGCCACCGCGACGTCCCAGCGGCTGACGAAGACCGAGGCCACCGAGCGGACGTCGGGGTCGAGCCCGGCGGCGATGCGCCGCTCCACTCCGCGCAACCAGGCGTCGGCGGCGGCCAGGTACTGCTCCCGCGAGAACAGCAAGGTCACGTTCACCGGCACCCCGGCGAAGGTGGCCTCCTCGATGGCGGGAAGCCCCTCCCTCGTTCCCGGGATCTTGATGTGCAGGTTGGGGCGGGCGGCACGATCGTGGAGCTCCCTGGCTGCGGCGAGCGTGCTCCCGGTGTCGTACGCGAGCATCGGGGAGACCTCCAGGGACACCCAGCCGTCCACGCCCCCGGTGCGGTCGTGGACCGGGCGGAAGAGGTCCGCGGCGCGGGTGAGGTCGTCGAGCGCCAGGTCGAAGAAGAGGTCCTCCCCGGTTCGTCCCGCCTTCACTCCGGCGCGGATGGCCTCGTCGTAGGCGGCGCTCTTCTTCAGCGCCTGGTCGAAGATGGATGGATTCGAGGTCAGGCCGGTCACCGACAGCTCGTCGATGTAGCGCGCGAGCGTTCCGGAGGAGAGGAGGTCGCGGGTGATGTTGTCGAGCCAGATGGACTGGCCCAGGTCGTGGAGTCGCTTCGTGGGGCTCATCGGTCACCTCGAGGGGGGAGCGACAGTCTAGTCGGAAGACCCCCCTGTTGGGACGCGGTCTGATCGGGGGCTCACCCCGTCCGGGCGCTTCCCGGGCCGCGTCGAGGGACTACCCTGCTCCAATGCCCACCGCGGTCGTGACCGGATCCCAGTCCGGGATGGGGCTCGCCATCCGGAGCGAGCTCGAGTCGAAGGGCTGGCGGGTACTGGGTGTCGACCTTCCCGGCACGGGAGCCGAGGTCTCCGCCGACCTTTCGAACGAGTCTGGCCGCGCCACGGCGGCCGCCGCCCTCCTCTCCTCCTCGGGCGGCCGCCTCGAGGCGGTCGCCGCCAACGCCGGCGTGGACGTCCCCAGGCCCGAGCTGGTCTTCGGGCTCAACTACCTCGGCGTCGTCGACCTGCTCCGGCTGCTGCACCCGGCCCTCGCCGCCGCGGGCCGGGCGCGGGTGGCGGTGAACGTCTCCAACGCCATCTTCGTGACCCCGGGCATCCCCCTCGCCGCGGTCCAGTCCCTCCTCGACGGCAACCCGGTCCGCGCCGCCCGCCTCCTCGAGGCCCAGCCCGCGCTCGCCTACCAGGTGAGCAAGATGGCCGTGGCCCGATGGATCCGCGAGTCCGCCCCCACCGCGGCCTGGGCGGGATCGGGGATCTCGGTGAACGGGGTATGCCCCGGGCCCGTGATGACGCCGCTCCTCGAGCGCGATCTCGCCGACCCGCGCAAGGGCCCCGCCATCCAGCGCCTGCCCCGGCCGCTCGGCGAGTTCGCGTCGCCCGGGGCCGTGGCCTCGCTCTTCGAGTTCCTGCTCTCCGACCGGGCCCGGTTCCTCGTCGGCCAGCTCATCTGCATCGATGGTGGGATGGAGGCCGCCTGGCGCGGCGGCGACTGGCCGCGCGCCTGGGACATCGAGGTCCACGCCTTCCGGCGGATGACCGGGGCCTGATCGCGCCCCGTCGGCGCGCTACGCCAGGTTGTGGAAGACCCGCTGGACGTCGTCGTCCTGCTCGAGCGCGTCGACCATCTCGAGGACCTCCTTGGCCTTCTCCTCGGGAAGCTCGACGGGGTTCTGGGCCACGTACTCCAGCTCGGCGGAGAGCACCGGGAGCTTTCGCTCCTCGAGCGCCGCCCCCAGGGTACCGAAGCTCCCGAAGGCGCAGCGGATGACGAGCTGCTTCTCCCCCTTCTCACCCACCGACTCGCCCATCTCCTCGAGGCCGTGGTCGATGAGCTCGAGCTCGAGCGCGTCCTGGTCGATTCCCTCGGGAGCGAGCCGGAAGACCCCCATCCTCTGGAACTGGAAGGCCACGCTTCCGGTGGTCCCCAGGTTCCCGCCGTGGTTCTTGAAGCCCACGCGGACGTTGGCCACGGTCCGGACCACGTTGTCGGTGGCGGTCTCGACGACGACCGCGATCCCATGCGGCGCGTAGCCCTCGTAGAGCACCACCTCGTAGGCCTGCTCGTCCTGGCCGCTGGCCCGCTTGACGGCTGCCTCGACCTTGTCCTTCGGCATGTTGGCGCCGCGCGCGTTCTGCAGCGCCCGGCGCAGCGCCGGGTTGTACTCGGGGTTCGGGCCACCGGCCTTCACCGCGATGGCGATGTCCTTGCTGATGCGGGTGAAGACCTTCGCCATCTTGTTCCACCGGGCGAACATGGTGGCCTTGCGGGTCTCGAAGATGCGTCCCATGGAAGGGGCGGATATCGCACCGATGGCCTCCCGCGCAAGTTCCGCGTGAGCTAGCATCGGCGGTCGAGGGGAATCCTGAAGCTCTACAGGCGCCAGCGACTCGGGGTCTTCGCGCTCCTGGCCACGTTTCTCGCCGTCGCGGGGACCGTCGCGTACGGCTTCGCCGGGACGGTGGAGCTCCACGACGAGGCGATCCGGAACCTCGACCTGAAGGAGCAGCTGACGTCCTTCCGGGTCTGGATCAACCGCTCGTCGGCGGAGACCCTCTCGGCTCTGCTCGGGGTGGGCGGCGCCGATCCGGCCCGGCAGGGGGAAGATCGCGCACTCGCCCACGGACAGCTGGCCTCCATCCGCGGCCTGGTGGCGCGGGATCCCGACCAGGTGGCGCGGGCCGGGGAGATCGAGGCACTCGTGGATCGGCGCTTCGCCGCGGAGGACGCGGCCCTCGCCGCGGGCCGGGCTTCCGGCCCGGCCGCCGCCGCCGCCGCGCTCGAGGCTTCCGGGTGGCAGGCGGACCGGCAACGGTTGCGCACCCTCACCGGAGCGATGCTCGACGCGGCACACCAGGGATTCCACCGGCGCGAGGCCAGCTACCTGTCCAGCATGAGGCAGGTGCGGTTCCTCGTGGCGGGAGGGCTGATCCTCGTGGCGGGAACCCTGCTCTACCTCCTCCGGCAGCTCCGGCTGGCCTGGAAGACGCGCGAGGATGTCCAGCGCGCGAACGAGGTTGCCCGGCAGCGGCTCGCCGACCTGACCACCGTCCTCGACACCGTTCCGGCCGCCGTCTTCATCGCGCACGACCGGGAGTGTCACGCGATCCGGGGCAACGTCTTCGCCGAGGCGATGTTCCGTGCGCCCCCGGGCTCCAACTTCTCGCTCTCCGCCCCGCCGGGAACGCGCGTCGAGGGGGTGCGGTTCCTCCGCGACGGCGTCGAGGTGCCGGCCGATGAGCTCCCCGTGCACCGAGCGGCCCGCACCGGCGAGAAGGTCGACAACGTCCAGCTGGATCTCGCCCTCGACGGGGGGGAGGTGCGCCACCTCCTGGCGACGGCCCACCCGCTCCGCGACTCCTCGGGAACCGTCAGCGGCGCGGTGGGCGCCTACGTCGACGTCTCGGACGTGATCCAGGTGGCCCACGAGCTGCGGACCGCACTGGACCGGAACCGGGTCCTGCTCTCCACGGTCCACCGGAGCGAGCTGCTCCACCGGGAGATGGCGCGGAGCTTCCCGAACGGGGCCATCGCCCTGTACGACCACGACCTGCGGTTCCTGATCTTCGACGGGACCCGGTTCGCCATCTCCCGCGACCCGGCGACCAACGTGGGCCGGACGCTGGCGGAGATCTTCCCACCCGAGATCGCGAGCCGCATCGAGCCGGTCCACAGGGAGGCACTGCAGGGCCTGCAGGGTCGGATCGAGGTGGTGATCAACGGGCGCAACGTGGAGATCCGCACGTCCCCGGTCCACGACGACACCGGTGCGGTGATCCTGGGCATCGCCACCTCCCTGGACGTGACCGAGGATCGCGCGCTGCGGATGCAGTTGGCGGTGTCGTCCCGGCTGGCGTCGCTGGGGACGCTGGTGGCCGGCGTGGCCCACGAGGTGAACAACCCGCTGGCCGGCACGCTCGGGAGCCTGGGGGCGGCCATCGAGGATTCGCGCGCCCTCGCCACCCGGATCCGGGACGCTGGAGCGGTCGACCGGGAGGAACTGGTCCGGACCGTCGAAGAGCTCACCGAGGTCCTCCTCGACGCCCAGGTGGGCGGAAACCGCATCTCCAGGATCGTGAAGGACCTGGCGCTCTTCGGACGCCCCAACCCCATGCGGACCCGGGTCGGGCTGGGCGACGTGGTGACCTCGTCGATGCGATGGCTGCCCACCTCGGTGGGAACGAGGGCCACGGTCCACGTGGACGACCTGGGGGCGCCGGACGTCCACGCCTCGGCGGGGCAGCTGGAGCAGGTCGTGGTGAACCTGGTCACCAACGGTGCCTTCGCCATCCCCGGGGAGCGGCGCGGCACGATCGCGATCCGGATCTCCACGACCCCTGGCGGCAAGGCGTTGCTGGAGGTGCAGGACGACGGCAAGGGGATCGACGCGATCACCCTGGAGCGGATCTTCGATCCCTTCTTCACCACCCGTGACGTGGGGCATGGGATGGGGCTGGGCCTGCCCATCTGCCACGCCATCGTCGCCGCCCACGGCGGGACGCTCACCGTCACGAGCACCCCGTACAAGGGCTCGACTTTCCGCGTCGAGCTGCCCCCGGCCGACGCGCACCGCGGGTCGGCCCCCGGCGCCTCTCGTGTATAGTGAAGGGGTCATGGGGATCCTGCAGGCCCTCGACGAGCAGTTCCCGCCGCTCCACTGGGGAGCCTCCGAGGCCGAGGTGCATACCTTCTTCCCCGGAGGTCGCCAGGGCCCCGGGCCGAACTACGCGGTCGAGGTTCCGCTCGTCGGCTACCCCTACCCTGCGGTCCTCTTCTTCGCGTTCGACCCCGGGCTCGCCGCCATCTCGGTCGAGTATCCGCGCAGCTTCGACCTGGCCACCGGAGACATGCAGCTTCCGGGGCGGATGGTCGCCGAGAGCATCTACCGCCACCTCTCCGCACTGCTCATCATCGCCTTCGGTGGCGCGCCCCGGCCAGGCGAGGATCTCCGCGCCCCCGATCGGGGGGACACGGTCCTCGCCGACCACAACTGGACCACGGGCGACTCGTCGGTCCGGCTCGAATTCCGTCTCCAGTCGGGCCTGGGCCGGGTTCACGTCGAGATGATGGCACTGCGGCCGTAGGTCGCCGGGGACGTTGGCCGACGTCAGCGCTCATCGCCCGGCTCGAGCCGGATGTCGCCCGACCGTTCCGGGTAGAGCCCCACCTTGTCGGCGTATACGGCCGCGATGCGCGCCATGTCGGCCTCCCGGTCCCCGGTGAGCCGCACGTAGTCCCGGAGCCCCACCACGCGCGTCCGGTAGTCGATGAAGGCGAGCCCCACCGGGACCCCCGCTGCGAGGGCCAGCCGGTAGAAACCGGACTTCCAGGCCGGAACGTGGGACCGCGTCCCCTCCGGGGCGATGGCGAGCCACATCCAGTCCCTCCGCTGGAACTCTCCCACGAGCTGCCCGATGAGCCCGGAGCGCTCCCGCCGGTTGGCCGGGATGCCCCCCATGCGCCGGAGCAGGCCCCCCACCGGCCAGCGGAAGAGCGTGTCCTTGCCCACGAAGGAGAGCGGGAGCCCCATCGCCATCTTGGTGAGGTAGCCGATGGGGAAGTCCCAGTTGGACGTGTGAGGGTATACGACGATGATCCCCTTCGGCCCGGGCGGGGGAAGGAAGTCCACGCGCCAGCCCGAGAGCGCGAGGATCCGGGTGGCCATCGCAGGGATCACCGTGCCATCCTACCCCGCCGTGGGCATCGCCTTCACCCCCGTCAACCTGGGCGGGCTCCGGCTGCGCAATCGCATCCTGAAGCCGGCCACCTTCGAGGGCATGTGCCCGGAGGGGCTGGTCACCGACGCGCTGGTGCAGCACCACCGGGAGGTGGCGGCCGGCGGCGCCGCCCTCACCACGGTGGCCTACGCCTCCATCTCCCCGGACGGCCGGAGCTACGCGACCCAGCTGCTCCTCCGCCCGGAGGCTGCCCCGGGGCTCTCCCGGCTCGCCGATGCCGTCCACCGGGAGGGAGCCGCCGTCGCCCTTCAGATGGGCCATTGCGGCTACTTCGCCAGCCCCCGGGTCATCGGCGGGCGCCCTCTCGGGGCCTCGCGCCTCTTCAACGCCTACGGCCTCGCCTTCGCCCGCCCAGCCACCGAGGGGGACCTGGCCCGCCTGGTCGCCGACTTCGCCGCTGCCGCTCGCCTCGCCCGCGACGCGGGCATGGATGCGGTCGAGCTGCACTTCGGCCACGGCTACCTGGTCTCCCAGTTCCTCTCCCCCTACACCAACCGGCGCACCGACCGATGGGGCGGGAGCCTGGCCAACCGGGCCCGCCTGGCGGTGGAGGTGCTGCGGGCGGCGCGTGCCGCGGTCGGCCCGGAGTTCCCCCTTCTTCTCAAGGTGAACCTCCGCGACGGGTTCGCCGGCGGTCTCGAGCTCGACGAGTCGATCGAGGTGGCCCGGGTCCTGGAGGCCGAGGGCGCGACGGCGCTGGTGCTCTCCGGGGGCTTCGTCTCCCGGACGCCCCTCTTCATGCTGCGGGGCGAGGTCCCGGTTGCGCGGATGGCGGCCGGCCAGGACCGCTGGCACGCGCGCGTCGGTCTCACCCTCTTCGGGCGCCTGCTCGTGCAGGCCTACCCGTATGCCGAGGGGTTCTTCCTGGAGGAGGCGAAGGCCATGCGGCGGGCGGTCTCCCTTCCGCTCGTGCTGCTCGGCGGCGTCAAGTCGATGGCGACCGTGGACCGCGCGCTCTCGGCCGGATTCGAGATGGTGGGCATGGGACGGGCGCTCCTCCACGACCCCGCGCTGCCACGGAAGTTCTCGCGGGGGGAGGTGGGGACCTCGGGCTGCGTCCCTTGCAACGAGTGCATCGCCGAGATGGACCGGGGCGGCGTTCGCTGCACCCGTCAGGGCATCTGACGACTCTACTCCCGCCAGGGTTTTCCGGGGGATCCCTCCTGGGCCAGCCGCGTCGGACCCGTTTGTCCCCTGTCGCATTTCGCGAACCGCGTCTCTGCTGGGAACCATGAACGCCAACCCACACACCACCACCGCCCGCCTCCCCCACGGGGAGGAACTCCTCCACGATCCGCTGCTCAACAAGGGAACCGCCTTCACGCTGGCCGAGCGCCGCGCGCTGGGGCTCACCGGGCTCCTTCCCCCGCACGTCCACCGCCTCGAGGAGCAGGTGGCCCGGGTGATGGACAACTACCGGAACAAGCCCACCGACCTGGAGCGCTACATCCACCTGGTCAGCCTGCAGGATCGCAACGAGACCCTCTTCTACCGGGTGGTGGTGGACCACATCGAGGAGATGATGCCCATCATCTACACCCCCACCGTCGGGCTGGCCTGCCAGCAGTGGGGGCACCTGTTCCGGCGGTCGCGCGGCCTCTACGTGTCCTGGGAGGACCGCGGGAAGATCGAGGCCGTGCTCCGCAACTGGCCCCAGGCGGACGTGCGGGTCATCGTGGTGACGGACGGTGAACGGATCCTGGGGCTGGGCGACCAGGGCGTGGGGGGCATGGGGATCCCGGTGGGGAAGCTCTCGCTCTACACGGCCTGCGCGGGCATCGACCCGTCCGGAACGCTCCCCGTCATGCTCGACGTGGGCACCGAGAACGAGGGCTACCTGCGCGACCCGCTCTACATGGGGCTGCGCCAGAAGCGGGTCCGCGGCGAACCGTACGACGCCTTCGTGGCCGAGTTCGTCGAGGCGGTGCAGCGGGTTTTTCCGCACGCGATCCTGCAGTTCGAGGACTTCGGGAACCAGAACGCCTTCCGCCTGCTGGAGCAGTGGCGGGACCGGGTCTGCACCTTCAACGACGACATCCAGGGGACCGCCGCGGTGGCCCTGGCCGGGCTGCACTCGGCCCTTCGCCTCACCGGGAAGACCCTGCGGGAGCAGAAGCTGCTCTTCCTGGGCGCCGGGGAGGCGGGCATCGGCATCGGCGACCTGGTGGCCGCTGCCATGGTGGAGGCGGGGGACACGCTCGCGGAGGCGCGGCGCCGCTGCTGGTTCGTGGACAGCCAGGGACTGGTGGTGAAGAGCCGGTCCGGACTGGCGGCTCACAAGCTGCGCTTCGCGCACGACTTCCCGCCGGCGCCCGACTTCTTCTCGGCGCTCGAGGCGCTCCGCCCCACCGCCATCGTGGGCGTGTCGACGGTGCCGCGGTCGTTCGACCAGAGGGTGATCGAGACCCTGTCGCGCATGAACGAGCGCCCCGTCGTCTTCGCCCTCTCCAACCCGACGTCCCGCTCGGAGTGCAGCGCGGAGGACGCCTACCGCTGGTCCGGAGGCAAGGCCATCTTCGCGAGCGGGAGCCCCTTCCCTCCTTGCCTGCTGAACGGCCGCACCTTCGTGCCCGGCCAGGGCAACAACTCCTACATCTTCCCGGGCGTGGGGCTGGGTGTGGTGGCCTGCCGCGCCCGGCTGGTCACCGACCGGATGTTCGCGGCGGCCGCGAGGACGCTGGCCGGGATGGTGCTCCCCTCCGACCTGGAGATGGGCCGGATCTTCCCGTCGCTGGCGCGGATCCGGGAGGTCTCCGCCCACATCGGTGCGGCGGTGGCCGAGGTGGCCTTCCAGGACGGCCTGGCGGGCGTGGAGCGTCCTCCCGACCTCCTCGCCATGGTGCAGGCGTCCATGTGGCAGCCCGTCTACCGGGACTACGCGTAGGCGGGCCGGCTACTCCGGCGCGGCCGGGAGCTCGAAGACGAAGCGAGCCCCCTTCGCGCGCTCGTCGAGCGAGAGGTGCCCCCCCTGCGCCTCGGCCAGGGCACGGGCGATGGCGAGCCCCAGGCCGAAGCCGGTGGACGGGGCGCCCTCCCGGCTGAACCGCTCGAAGACGCGGTCCCGGATGGTGGCCGGCACGCCGGGCCCGTCGTCGCTCACGGTCACGCGGACCCGGTCCGGCCCGGCCTCCACGGCAAGCTCCACGTGCTCCCCTCCGTGCCGGAGCGCGTTGTCGAGCAGGTTGTCGAAGACGCGTCCGGTGAGGAGCGGATCCCCCTGCGCCGTGGCCGGCACGAGCCGGAGCGAGAGTCGGCGGTCGGCTCCCTGGTGCGCCACGACGGCCCGGTCGGCGGCGAGACGCGCCGCGCGAGAGAGGTCGAACCGGATGGTCGCGGGATTGAGCGTCCCGGCGTCGGCCCGCGCCAGGGCGAGGAGCATCTCCACCAGCCGGCTGAGCCGCCGTGCCTCCTCCTCCACCACCACCAGGGCGTTCCTGTAGTCGTCGGGATTGCGGTCCCGGCGCAGCGTCACCTGCACCTCTCCGAGCATGGCGGTGAGCGGCGTGCGCAGCTCGTGGGCGGCGTTGGCGCTGAAGGCCTTCGCCTGGATGGCGGCCGTGGCCTGCGCCCGCAGGATCTCGTTCGTCACCTGGGCGAGCTCGTCCCACTCGTCTCCGATGCCGCGCACCGGGAGCTCGAGCTCGCCCTCGCCCTGCAGCGCTCGCCGGGCCCTGGACGCCGCCTCGTGCATGGGGACGAGCGCGCGGCCCGCCAGCCAGAGACCGAAGAGCCCGGCGCCGACCACCGCGATGGGCGAGGCGAGCAGCATGGCGATCCCGAGCTTCTTCGCGTCCTCGAGGTCGTCGCCCACCCAGCCCCTGGCATCGGAGGGGTTGCCCGCGAAGGCGAGCCGCTCCTCGTGGTCGTGGACCCAGATGGCGATCGCGGTCGCGGCTCCGAAGAAGAGCACCGTGCCGAGGACCGCTGCGGCGAAGGCCGCCGCCAGGCGACCACGCAGGGTCCGCATCCAGGTCACGGACCCGGCCTCAGCTCGTAGCCGACCCCACGGACCGTGTGGATGAGGGGATAGGAGAAGGGCTCGTCGATCTTCTTGCGCAGGTAGCGGACGTAGACCTCGACGACGTTGGAGAAGGTGTCGTAGTCGTGCTCCCAGACCGCCTCGACGATCCGGGTGCGCGACACCGGCTCGCCCACCCGTTCGAGGAGGAACTGGAGCAACGCGAATTCCCGGGCGGTGAGCCGGACGGGCTGGCCGGCACGGCTCACCTTGTGCTGGACGGGATCCAGGACCAGGTCGCCGCAGGTGAGGGTGGGGCTGGCCCGGCCGCCGGCACGCCGCAGCACGGCGCGGAGCCGCGCCACCAGCTCGTCGAAGGCGAAGGGCTTCACGACGTAGTCATCGGCTCCGGCGTTGAGCGCGGCCACCCGGTCGTCGACGGCGTCGCGCGCGGTCACCATGACCACCGGGAACACGTCGCCGCGATCGCGCCAGCGGCGCAGCAGGTCGAGCCCGGAGACCCCGGGGAGCGCCCAGTCGAGCAGGACGACGTCGACGCCGCCGGCGGCGAGGGCGGCCTCCGCCTCCACGCCGTCGCCGGCGGTCCGAACGGCGTACCCCTCCTCGGTGAGGCCGCGTTCGACGAAGGACAGGACCCGCTTCTCGTCTTCCACCACAAGGACGGACATGGGTTCCAGAGATAACACCCGTTTCGAGAAAAGCAGCCGATGAGGAAATCCTAATCGCCTTCTCACGGTCAGCTAACCATGAATGCGGTACACGATGTGCTGTCGCGCGTGTATTGCCGGATACATCTCGTCCGGTGGTCCGTCGGGTGCCCTCCCCGACGGATCGTCAGCGGAGACGGGGCCGGACCCCCTCCCCCAGGCCCCGCTCCGCTGGCCTTCCTCACCCTCCCGGCGGCTTCGCGTCGTACCTGCCGTGGATGGCCCCCGGGGAAAGCCCGCGCGGATGGCAGACCTTGCACGTGGCGAGGTTCAGGCGTTCGGCCGGGATCTTGAGGTGGCACCCGCGGCACTGGTCGTGGAACAGGACCGTGCGGAGGTCGATGGCGCCGTCGGGCTTGAGGCCGGCCAGCGTGCGGGCCTTCTTCCCGCCGTACTCCTTCTCCGGCTGGCCCAGCGGGACGTGGCAGAGGGTGCACCGCATGTCGGGGAGGGGCTCGCCCGGCTCGTCGGCGGCGAGCGTGTGGTGGCAGTCCTTGCAGCGGATCGCCCCGCCGTCCGGCATCCGGTACGTGGAGGAATGGGCCTTGTGGGTGAAGGTCACCGGACCGAGCCTTCCCGGGATGTGCGAGAGGACCATCACCTCCTTCCCGGCGGGGACCTGGGCGGGAAGCGCCAGAGGGAGGAAGACCAGGAGTGCGGGCAAGGTCATCGGTCTCCTGTAGCGGGCCGCCGGCGTCCTGTCCGGGGTATCTTCGCCGGCGCCATGCCCAATCCCCTCCTCGACGACCGCGGCCTCGACTTCGTCCTCCACGACGTGCTCGACGCCGGCTCGCTCGCCCGCCTGCCCCACTTCGCCGACCACGGACGCGAGACCTTCGACGCCTGGATCGACCTGTGCCGGCGCTTCGCCCGGGACGTCCTCTACCCGGCCTACCGCCCGCTCGACGTCGAGCCGCCCGTGCTGCGGGACGGCGCGGTGCACGTGCACCCGGCGCTCCGGGAGATCTGGCCTCGCATGGCCGGGCTCGGGGTCATCGCGGCGTCACGGCCCTTCGAGGCGGGAGGGCAGCAGATCCCCGCGACCATCGCCCTGGCCGCGAACCTCTACCTCATGGCCGGCAACTGCGCGGCCTACGGCTACGCGGGCCTGACCAGCGGCGCCGCCCACCTGGTCGAGGCCTTCGGATCGAGGGAGCTGCGCGAGCGCTGGCTCGCTCCCATGCACGAGGGGCGCTACGCCGGCACCATGGCGCTGACCGAGCCGCAGGCCGGCTCCAGCCTCTCCGACGTCCGTTCCCGGGCCACGCCCTCGGGCGACCATTTCCTGCTCACCGGGTCGAAGATCTTCATCTCCGGCGGCGACCAGGACCTGACCGAGAACGTCGTCCACATGGTCCTGGCCCGCGTGGACGGCGCGCCTCCCGGGACGAAGGGGGTGAGCCTCTTCCTGGTCCCGAAGCTCCGCCCCGCGGACGGCGGCGGGCTCGAGCCGAACGACGTCCGCGTCCCGGGGCTCATCCACAAGATCGGCTGGAGGGGGCTTCCCAGCGTCATCCTCGCGCTCGGGGAGGCCGGCGACTGCCGGGGCTGGCTCCTGGGGGAGCCGGGGCGCGGGCTCGCCCACATGTTCCAGATGATGAACGAGGCCCGCATCATGGTGGGAGGAAACGGCGTGGCCACCGCCTCGGTGGCCTACCTCGAGTCCCTCGCCTACGCCCGGGAACGGCCGCAGGGGCGTCCGCTGCGGGACCGTGACCCGCTCTCCCCCCAGGTGCCCATCGTCGAGCACGCCGACGTCCGGCGCATGCTGCTCCGGCAGAAGGCCATCGTGGAGGGCGGACTCGCGCTGGTCCTCCAGGCCGCACGCCAGGCCGACCTGGCCGCCCACGCGACCGCGCCGGAGGAGCGGCGCCGCGCCCAGCTCCTGCTCGACCTGCTCACCCCGGTGGCCAAGACCTTCCCGGCCGAGAAGGGGTTCGAGTCGAACACCCTGGCGGTCCAGATCCACGGCGGGTACGGGTACTCGAGCGAGTACCTGCCCGAGGCCTGGCTGCGCGACCAGAAGCTCAACTCCATCCACGAGGGGACCACCGGCGTCCAGGGGATGGACCTCCTGGGGCGGAAGGTCATGGCCGAGGGGGGAGCGGCGCTGGCGATCCTGGGCGAGGAGATCGAGGCGGCCTGCTCCCGTGCCGACCGGGCCGGTGTGGACCCGAGCTGGGCGGCCGGGCTGCGGCAGGCCACCGCCGACGTGGGGGCGCTCACCATGGAGCTGGCCCGGCGCGGCCTCTCGGGCGATCCCGAGGCGATGCTCCTCCACTCCACGGACTACCTGGACCTCTTCTCCACGGTGGTGGTGGCCTGGCTCTGGATGCTCCAGGCCGCGGTGGCGCGGGAGGGGCTCGCGGCGGGAAGGGACGCGGCGGACATGCTGCAGGGCAAGCTCTCCGCCGCCGGGTACTGGCTCCGGTTCGAGCTCCCCCGGATCGGTCCGCTCGTGGCCGCCTGCCGCGAGGGCGAGGACAGCCACGCGCGCGTCCGGCCGGAGTGGTTGTAGGAGGGGGCACCGGCCCCTGTGGGCAGCCGTCGCCGCACCGTGATATTGCCGGTGGCTCATGGACCATCCAAGCTATCGGGCCATCGCGCACGCCATCCGGCGCCGCTCCGCCTCGATCGGCGGCGACCCGATCTCCTTCCCCGAGCTCGGGGCCGAGGTCTACTTCCCTGCCGCCCACTCGCGCCATGGGCACCACCTGCTGGGGCGCGACGGATACCGGTGCGAGGAGCACGGTCTCGACTTCCCGGCGGAGCCCATCGACGACGCCCCTGCCGACTGCGACATCGCGGAGAACATCGACTTCCGCTACCCGCTGCTCCGATCGACGGGCGACGGGCGAGGCGAGCGGGCCCGCCACCTGGTCATCCTCCTCCACGGGCTGAACGAGCGGAGCTTCACCAAGTACGTCCCGTGGGCCTACCAGCTCTGGCGCTCCACGGGGGCCGCGGTGGCCCTCCATCCACTCTCCTTCCACGTGAGCCGGGTGCTCCCCCGCTGGGGACGGGAGATCGAGGGGCACCTGGCGCGCCGTCGCGCCGTGCCCCGCAACGAGGACGCCCACCCCTTCAACTGCGTCATCAGCGAACGGCTCGACGCCTTCCCGGAGCGCTTCTTCTGGGGCGGGCTCCAGTCCTACGGCGACGTGGTCGACCTGGTCCGGGAGGTGCGGGATGGACGCCACCCCCACGTCCACCCGGAGGCTCGCATCGACCTGGTCGGATACTCGATCGGAGGCTACCTGGCGCTGGGCCTCCTGCTCCTCGACGAGGGCGGCCTCTTCCGGGATTCCCGCGCCGTGGTCTTCGAGAGCGGCGCGGCGCTGCGGGCCACCAACATGTCCTCCCGCTTCATCATCGACCACGCCTGCGAGGTCTCCCTGATGAAGCTGTACGTCCGCTTCACCGGGCGTCTCGCCAACCCGCGCCTCTCGCACTGGCTGCGCGAGCACGAGCTGGGGCGCTGGTTCCGCGCGCTCTGCGGCGACGAGTCGGAGCGGGGGCGCCTGGAGGCCCGGCTCCGCGAGCTCTCGCCGCGCCTGCTCGCCCTCTCGAACGCGAACGACGACGTCATCCCGGCGCCGGCCATGCTGAACACGCTCCAGGGGCTCCACCGCGACACCGGCGTGCGCGTGCAGGAGCTCGCGCTCGGGGTCCACGAGCACCCCTTCCTGTGCCCCGACTACAGGCAGCGGGACCGGCGCTTCGTCACCGAATTCCTCGACCTCCCCCTCTTCGGGGCCGGCTTCGAGCGCTTCATCGGCGCCGCCTCCGGGATGCTCTCCGCCGGGGCCCGCTGACCGGGCACCTGGCCCGTCGGGGAGCACCGGGGAAAAGGCACGGGGGGCCGCTCGAGCGACCCCCCGCGCGACATCCGGAACCCCGGAACGGGCTACTTGCTGGCCGGGACCTTCCCCTCCACGCCCTGGACGTAGAAGTTCATCTCGCCCTTCCACTTGTCGTCGCCGACCGCTCCGGCGGCCAGGACCTCCTTGCCGGTGCTGTCCTTGATCGGGCCCCGGAAGACGGCGCCCGGGTTGGCCACCAGGAAGGCCTTGGCCTCCTCGACCTTGGCCCTGGCGGCGGCCGGCACGGATTCGTTCACCTTCACGAACTCGGTGAGCCCCTCCTTGATGCCCCACCTGGTGTTCTCGACCTTCCAGGTCTTCTCGAGCACGTCGTTCACGGCCTTGATGTAGTACGGGCCCCAGTTCAACGCGCAGGAGGCCAGGTGGGCCTTGGGCGCGAAGGCGCTCATGTCCGAGTCCCACCCGAAGGCGTGCTTGCCGTTCTTCTCGGCGGTCTGGAGCACGGCGGTGGAGTCGGTGTTCTGGAGCAGCACGTCGGCACCCTGGTTGATGAGCGACTGGGCCGCCTCGGCCTCCTTGGGCGGGTCGACCCAGGTGCTGATCCAGACCACCTTGGTCTTGACCTTGGGGTTCACGCTCTGTGCACCCAGGGTGTAGGCGTTGATGTTGCGGAGCACCTCGGGGATGGGGAACGAGCCCACGAAGCCGATGACGTTCGACTGGGTCGTCGCCCCGGCCATCACGCCGGCCAGGTAGGCGTCCTCGTAGAAGCGCCCCTCGTAGTTGCGGAGGTTGGGAGCGGTCTTGTAGCCGGTGGCGTGCTCGAAGAAGACCTCCGGGTGGTCCTTGGCGACCTTCTCCATCGAGTCGCCGAAGCCGAAGGAGGTCGCGAAGATGACCTTGTTGCCCTGGGCCACGAGGTCGCGGATGACGCGCTCGGCATCCGGGCCCTCCTTGACGCTCTCGATGAAGGTGGTCTTCACCTTGTCGCCGAACTTGGCCTCGAGCGCCTTGCGGCCGAGGTCGTGGGCGTAGGTCCAGCCGGCGTCGGCCACCGGGCCCACGTAGATGAACCCGACCTTGAGGGGCTCGGGCTTGGCCACCGGGGCCGGGGCGGGTGCGGCCGCCTTGGGCGGCTCGCTCTTGGCGCAGGCGGCGAGGCCGAAGGCCACGACGGCGGCGAGGATGAGGTTCTGGATCCAGGTACGACCGTGCATCGTTGGTTCTCCTTGGGGTTGTTGGTTCTGCTTCACGAACCGGGGTGGAACGTCTTGCCCAGGGAAGCGGGCATGTTGAGCCGGATCCAGAGCGGATCGCGGGAGATGAGGACGAGGACGACGACGGTGGAGAGGTAGGGCAGCATGCTCATGAACTGGAGCGGGACCTGCACTCCCCGTCCCTGTAGATGGAGCTGGAGCATGGTCACGCCGCCGAAGAGATAGGCGCCGAGCAGCACCCTCGCCGGGCGCCAGGTGGCGAAGACCGTCAGCGCGAGCGCGATCCACCCGCGGCCGGCGATCATGCCCTCCACCCACATGGGGGCGTAGACGATGGAGAGGTAGGCGCCCGACAGGCCGCAGAGCGCGCCGCCCCCGAGCACGGCGGCCATGCGGATGCGGCGCACCGGGTAGCCGAGTGCGTGCGCCGACTCGGGCGACTCGCCCACCGAGCGCAGCACCAGCCCGGCCCGCGTCCGGTAGAAGAACCAGGCGATGGCCGCCATGATCGCGATGGCCAGGTACACCAGGGCATGCTGGCGGAACAGCGCCGGGCCCAGGAAGGGAAGGTCCCGGAAGCCGGGGATGCCGCCGACCGCCGTTCGCTCGAGGTTCTTCCCGACGTAGCCGGTGCCCACGAAGGCCGAGAAGCCCGCCCCGAAGAGCGAGAGGGCGAGCCCGGTGGCGTACTGGTTGGTGTAGAGCCAGAGGGCGAGCCAGCCGAAGAGGGAGGCGGCACCGGCCCCGGCCACGGCGCCCGCCGCGAAGCCCACCCACTCGTTTCCGGTGAGGAAGGCCGCCGCGAAGCCGGTGACCGCGGCGATGGCCATCATGCCCTCGGCGCCCAGGTTCACCACCCCGGCCCGCTCGTTCACGAGGAGTCCCAGCCCGGCCAGCGCGAGTGGCGTGCCGGCGGCCAGCGTGGCGGCGACGAGGAGCGCGATCTCGTTCACCGTCGCCCCCAGCGCGGACGGTACTGGATGAGGGTGTCGCAGCCGAGCAGCGAGAGAAGCAGCACCCCCTGGAAGACCCCCGTGATGGCCGACGGAAGCCCGAGCCGCGACTGGGCGAGCTCTCCCCCGATGGAGAAGGTGGCGAGCACGAGTGCGGCCAGGATCGCTCCCAGCGGGTCGAGCCGCCCCACGAAGGCCACGATGATGGCGGCGAAGCCGTATCCCTGCGAGACGTGCGGGGTGAGCTGCCCCATGGGGCCGGCCACCTCGAGCGCGCCGGCCACCCCGGCGAGCCCCCCCGAGACGAGGAAGGTGGTCCAGAGCGCCTGGCGCGAGGAGAAGCCGGCATAGCGCGCCGCCGCCGGGGCCGGCCCTCCGACCAGGAGCTGCATGCCCCGGTAGGTCCGGTAGACGAAGAACCACATCCCCACCGCGGCGACCAGGGCCAGCACGAATCCCCAGTGGAGGCGCATTCCGGAGACGAGGCGGGGAACGGCGGTCCCGTCGGCGAAGTTCATGGTCTGCGGGAAGTTGAAGCCCTTCGGGTCCTTCCAGGGGCCGAAGACCAGCCAGGAGAGGAAGAGGTCGGCCACGTAGACCAGCATCAGGCTGACCAGGATCTCGTTGGCGTTGAAGCGGTCCCGGAGGAAGGCGGCGATGCCCGCCCAGATCATCCCGCCCACCGCCCCGGCCAGGACCAGCAGCGGGAAGAAGGCCCAGCGGTTCACCGGGATCTGGTTGGCGGTGACCAGGAGCGCGAGCCCTCCTCCGAGGATGCCGCCCACCAGGAACTGCCCCTCCGCGCCGATGTTCCAGACGTTGGCACGGAAGGCCAGCCCCAGCCCGACCGCGCAGAGGATGAGCGGCGTGGCCTTGAGCCCCAGCTCGGTGAGCGCGCGCGTGCCGCTCCAGGGCTGGACGAGGAAGACCTCGAGCCCGCGGACCGGGTCCTTCCCGAGCATCGCGAAGAGGGCCGCGGCCACCCCCACGGTGATGACGATGGCCACCAGCGGGGAGAGAACGCTCCAGGTCCCGGAGGGGGCCGGCCGGGTCTCGAGCCGGATCACGCCGCCCCCTCCGCCGCGTCCTCGTTGCCGGGCCAGAGCCCGCTCATCCACTCGCCGATGAGCTCGACGGTGGCCTTCGGGGTGTCGATGGAGGGCGAGAGCCGGCCGCGGGCGATGACGTGCAGCCGGTCGGAGATCTCGAAGAGCTCCTCGAGCTCCTCGGAGACGACCAGCACGGCACAGCCGGCGTCCCGCAGGGCGATGAGCTCGGCCCGGATCTGGGCCGAGGCGCCCACGTCCACGCCCCAGGTCGGCTGGGCCACCACGAGCACCCGGGGGACGGCGTCGATCTCGCGCCCCACGATGTACTTCTGGAGGTTGCCGCCGGACAGGCTCTTCGCCACCTGGCCGGGGCCGGAAGCCTTCACCGCGAAGCGCCCGATGATGCCGCGGGTCTGCTCGCCCAGGAAGCGCCGGTCGATCCAGCCGGCCACCCGGATGGCCTCGCGGCGGGTGAGCAGCATGTTGTTGGCGAGCGAGAAGGACGGGACGGCGCCGCGCCCGAGCCGCTCCTCGGGGACGAAGTGCAGCCCCAGCTTGCGCCGGGCCGCCGGCCCCTTTCGCCCGATGGGCGTGCCGAAGAGCCGGACCATCCCGGCCTGGGCGCGGGGGTCCTCCCCGGAGAGGGTGGCGAGCAACTCCTGCTGGCCGTTGCCGGAGATGCCGGCGATGCCCACGATCTCCCCTTCCCGGACCTCGAGGGAGATGCGGTCGATGGGAACGCTGTAGCGGTCCCATCGCGAGAGCGAGAGCTCATTCACCGTAAGTGCGACCTGGCCGGGGCGGGGCGGGCGGTGCACCAGCACCGGCGGCTCGGCCCCGATCATCATCCGCGAGAGGCTGCCGGTGGTCTCCCTGGCGGGATCGCAGGTGCCCACCAGCCGCCCCCCCCGCAGCACCGTGCAGGCGGTGCAGAGGTCCCGGATCTCGTCGAGCTTGTGGCTGATGTAGAGGATGGAGCAGCCGGTGGCGGCCAGCCTGCGCAGCGTGACGAAGAGCTTCTGGACCGCCTGGGGCGTGAGCACCGAGGTGGGCTCGTCGAGGATGAGGAGCCGGGGACTGGCCAGCAGGGCGCGCACGATCTCCACCCGCTGCCGCTCCCCCACCGAGAGCACGTGGACCGGCTTCTGCGGATCGAGGTCGAGCCCGTACTCGGCGGCCTTGGCCTGGATCCCGCGGGTCACGTCATCGAGGGAGACCTTGCCGTCCATGCCCAGCCAGACGTTCTCGGCGACGGAGAGGGAATCGAAGAGCGAGAAGTGCTGGAACACCATGGCGATGCCCAGGGCACGGGCCTCGTGCGGGCTGCGGATGGTGACCGGGGTGCCGTCCCAGGCGATCTCCCCCTCGTCGGGCCGGAGCGCGCCGTAGACGATCTTCACGAGGGTGGACTTGCCGGCCCCGTTCTCCCCCAGCAAGGCGTGGATCTCCCCCGGCTGGACGGTGAGCGCCACGTCGTCGTTGGCGACCACCGCACCGAAGCGCTTCGTCACGTGCGCGAGTCGAAGCCGGGGCGCGGTCACGGGGGTTCCGGGAAGTCGGAGGCGGACCTCATACCACAGGGTCGGGCGCCTAGGTCCCGCGTCGCTGCGCCTTGATGGGGGAGACGAAGCGGTAGTCGATGTCCCAGGGGAAGTAGATCCACTTCTCCTGCTTGAACTCCTTCACGAAGGTGTCGACCACCGGGCGCCCCAGCGGCTTGGCGTAGAGGCAGGCGAAGTGGGCCCTGGGCAACCGCTCCCGGACCGCGCGGGCCGTGAGGCCGGTGTCCACCAGGTCGTCGATGAGGAGCCAGCCGTCGCCGTCGCCCTCGACCGACTTCAGCCACTGCAGCTTGCCCTGGGTCTTGGCCTCGACGCCGGGGTCGGCGGAGGCGTAGCTGACCACGCAGACCGTGTCGACGACCCGGATGTCGAGCTCTCGGGCCACCAGCGCCGCCGGAACGAGTCCGCCCCGGGCGATGGCAATGATGCCTTTCCACTCCCCCAGGTCGTGCAGCACGCCGGAGAGATAGCGCGCGTCGCGGTGCAGCTCGACCCACGAGATGATGATCTCGTCCTTGTACGGATTGGCCTCGGGCATCCCGTCTTGTAGATCGGGGGGCTGACGCCCGGCGGGCGGCGACTACCCCGCCATCGCCAGCTGGGGCCCGATCTGCTCGCGGACGGTGGGGCGCTGCATCACCGTCCGCTCCCAGCGGGCCAGCCGCTCGAAACCGAGCGGGGTGGGACGCCAGTCGCGGGGGAGCTTGGCCATGACCGAGGCCAGCGCCAGGTCGGCGATCGAGAGCTCCCCGAGGAGAAAGCCGGCCTGGGGGATCTCCGCGTCGAGCTCGGCCATCGCCAGGCGAGCCGCGCTCAGGGCCTGCACCCGCTCCTCGGGCGATCCGCGTGCGATCTTCGGGAGGTGGGGCGCGAAGAGCGCGTCCACCCGGTCGTAGGCCCGCACCACGGCCTCGTGGCCGACCCGCGCCGGGAACAGGGGCGGCTCCGGCCAGCGCTCGCAGAGGTGCTCGAGGATCGGGAGGGAACCGACGATCACGGCGGGCCCGTCGACGAGCACCGGAACGGCCCCCCTGGGATTCAACTCGAGGAAGTCAGGTGGCTTGTTCGCGAGATCGATCTCCCGGGATCGATACGGAATGCCCTTCTCCGCCAGCGCAACGCGCACGCGCATGCAGTAAGGGCACGCCCAGGCGTGCCAGAGTTCCATGTCGATTCCCCATCGAAGCCATTCCGGCTGGGCCGGGCTGGCTCCCCGCAAATAGACCCGAGTCAAGCCTAATCCGCGTCGCGTCCCTTGTCCATGAGACGCCGCGGACAGCCCATCCAGGTGTAGCGGCCCCGGGTCTACCCCAGGATGGCCTTCAGGTATTCGACCGTGCGTGCGCGCCGCTCCCGCTCGACCTCCCGGGGATCGACGGCGACGAACTTCTCGTCGGGGGTGATCTTGAAGAGCGGCTGCCCCTTCTGGACGATCGTGCCATCGGGGCCGGTGAGGATGATCCGGTCCACCGTACCGGAGAACTGGGCCCGGACGGTGTTGAACATCTTCATCACCTCGATGATGTAGAGGGGCTGCCCCTTCTCGAAGTGCATGCCCTCGTGGACGAAGGGAGGCTTCCCGGGGGACTCCTGCGCGTAGAACATGCCTCCGCACATGGCCACGATCTCGTCGGCCTTGGTGGAGGGCGGCGGCGCGAGGAACTTCTTCATCCGGGCCTGGAGGTCGGGGTCGGCGAGGTAGCCGGGGATGGTGACGTCGAGGTCCGCCTCGACCTTGAAGTCGAAGAAACTGAGCTTGTCGGCCAGGACGAAGAGCAGCCCGAGCAGCTCGTTGCCAGCCTCGTAGCCCACGTGGGCCGCGCGGATCCGCGTCCAGGTGTCGGCGTCGTAGCCTCCCTGCGGGGCCTCGTTCTCCAGGATCCCGGCGAGCTTCCAGAACTCGTGCTTCTCGAGGCCGAAGGTCTTGCGCAGCTCCCTGTAGAAGCGGATCGACTTCTGGAGCAGCTCGCTGTCGTGATGCCAGATCACCTCGGCGGCCGGCGCCTTCGGGTCGAAGGTCATGTTGAGGTAGGCGTAGGTGTCGTTGAGGACGCCCAATGGATTTCGGAGCCAGGTCAGCTTCCCGTCCCGGATCTCGAACTCCTTGCGGTTGCGCGAGAGCCAGCCGGAGAAGAGGTGCGGATCCTCGAGGAGCCGCTCCATGGGGCGGGTGAGCAGGGTGGCCTTGCGGTCGAGCACCTCCCCGACGGCCTTCACCGCCGACGGGTCGTCGGGGAAGTCGGCCGCCGCCTTCTTCGCGTAGTGCTTCTTCATCTCGGAGAAGGCGAAGGCCAGGTCGACCTTGTTGGCCTCGTCCCTGAGTTGCCCGACCAGCGTGAGGTAGGGCACCACGAACCGGGTGGTGGGCTTGGCCATCACGTTCTGGCCGATGAACCAGTTGACCAGGCCGTAGTGGAACTCGAGGTTCGTGGCCAGGTTCACGCCGCGCAGGCTGGTCCGCGAGATGACGTCGGAGAGCCTCTCGTAGCTCTCCAGCCGGTCCGCCCCGGCGGTGAGCAGGAGCGCGATGTTGGAGTCGTAGGCGCCCGCCACCCGGTAGCGCATGAACATGCCGGTGTCGGGGTTGACCAGGCTGATGCCCTGATCGTCGCGGATCTCGCCCGGGATGGGCTTCGACCAGAAGCGGATGACGCCGCCGGCGTGCGGCGAGAGGGAGGCGTCGGTGGCGTTGAGCCGCGCCTCGGCCGCGGCGCCGAAGCGCGGCACCCGGGTGGGCCTGGGGAGCCGCGCCTTGTGGCGGGCGAGCAGCGCCATGGCCTCGACCAGCGACTCGACCACGAACGAGTCCTTGGGGTCGTCGGGGTTCGTGAACTGGAGGCTGTAGCAGAGCTCGGTGACCCGGTGCTCCACCTGGATGCGGGTGTTCACCTCCATGAAATAGTAGCGGTCCCGGTCGACGATGCACTCGAAGGTGGACGCCGAGTCGAGGCCGACCGCCTCCCCGAAACGGGCCGCGTCGCCCTCCATCCGCTTCAGGATCTCCAGATCGGTGGTGAGCGCCTTGGCCTCGGCGGCACGCCCGGCCTTCGTGGCCGCCTCGATGGCGGCGGTCAGCCCCTCCTGCGTCACCGAGATCTCGAGCAGCTTCTGCTCGTGCATCTGCAGCGAGCAGTCGCGGCCGCCCAGGGAGACGCACCACTTGCCGTTGCCGACGAGCTGGATCTCGTTGTGGCGGGTCTGCTCGATGTTGAGCTCGACGAGGACGTTCTTGTTGTCGCCCACGCCGTTCGCCTTGACCTCGTTCAGCACCTCGCGGACCATCGCGGGCGCCTCGGCCGCCGCCTCGGCGATGGCCTTCCGGTCGGCGTCCTTCTTGACGAGCAGCGACCCGCCCAGGATGCGCTGCCCCTTGCCTCCCCCGCCGCCGATGGCCTTGAGCCGCACCCGGCTCTGCGGGTACTTCGTGAACATGTCCTCGACTTCCTTGCGGACCTGCTCCCCCAGCTCGTCGATGCTGTAGAGGTCGATGCCCCTGGCGTAGGAGGCCATGAGGATGGCGTCGGCGAGCTCCACCAGCGGCTTCTTCGCGTCGCCCAGCACCCTTGGATCGAGGACCAGCTCCTCGGCCTTGGCCAGCGCCACGAGCTGCTCCCGGGTGGGGTGCTTCGTGAGCAACGTGCGGGCCGCCACGTCGTTCACGCCCGGCGTCACCGAGACCTTCACCTCGAGTGCGGTGCGCTTGGCCTCGTCCTTCTTTCCGGCCCGGGCCTGGGTCACCGAGTTGGGGCCGATGAACTTGAGGCCGGCCTTCTCGATGGTGGCCACGAACTCCTCGTCCTCGGCCATGAAGCCGTAGCCGGCGAAGACCGAGTCGTAGCCGTTGTCCCGGGCGATCTGCACGATCTGCTGCATGCGCTCGACCCGCTCCTCCTTGGTGGCGCCGGAGTAGTCGGGAACCCGGTGGATGCGGCGGTTGTCGGTGAGCTGGCGCAGCTCGGGGGCCAGCGCGTTGGGGTAGATGATGGAGTCCTTCTCGGAGAGGAGGATCCCGTAGTGGGCGATCCCCATCTCCTCGAAGACGTCCATGGCCTCCTTGCGGATGGGGCCGCGGCAGACGATGAGCGGCTTCAGGTCCTCGCAGGCGAAGGAGCGGACCCAGGGCGAGGGCGACTGCCCGAGCCGCCGGTCGCGGTGGATGAGGGGATTGTGGCGGTAGAGGTCGGCGGTCGCGGCCATCGTGGGGATCTCCGGTGTCGAAACGGGTGTGCTGGCCGTGAGCTAGTGGAACTCGCGCTGCGGGCCGCCCATGGGCGACGGCTTGTAGTGGCGGAGCATGAAGTGGAGGTTCTTGCCCAGCGCCTCGCGCAGGTCGGTGGGCATGACCAGCGAGGAGATCGACCCGAGCGCCAGGCCCTCCTTCGGGTTCATGAGCTCCTTCTCGTAGCGCTTGTTGAGGGCCGCCTCCTGCTGCTTCAGCCACTCGGTGGCCTCCTTCTCGGCGTCCTTCTTGGCCTGCGGCCCCTCCATGCCGGCCGCGGTGCGGGCCGCCACGCCCTTCTTCACCATGTCGGCGGCCCCGGCGCGCAGCTTGCGCAGCTCGTCCTTGTAGACGAACTCCTTGCCGGCCGGACCCATCACGGCGAGGCGCGTGGTGGGGAGCGCCAGCACCAGGTCGGCGCCGGTGGGGTAGTTGTTGTAGGAGGCGTAGGCGCCTCCGAAGGCGTTGCGCAGGATGAGCAGGATGCGCGGGGTGCGCACGTCCACGATGGAGTCGAGCATGGATCGGCCGGCCTGCACGATGCCGCGGGCCTCCTGCTCGCGCCCCGGCAGGAAGCCGGTGGTGTCCTCCATGAAGATGATGGGGATGTTGTAGATGTTGCAGAAGCGCACGAACCGGGCGATCTTCACCGCGGAGTCGCAGTCGATCTGGCCCGAGGATACGGCGCTGTTGTTGGCCACGAAGCCGACCACGTGCCCGCCCAGCCGTCCGAAGGCGGTGACCGCCTCCTTGGCGCGGTCCGGCTGCAGCTCGTAGTAGTCGCCGTAGTCGCAGACCTGCTGGATGATGATCGACACGTCGAACGGGGTGTTGAACCCGGCCGGCGAGTTGAAGGCCTTCTTGAGCAGCGTGTTGATCTCCCAGGTCTTGCGGTCGAGCGGGTCGCTGGTCTCCTCGTAGGGCGCCATCACCGAGTTGTTGTCGGGGATGTAGCCGAGCAGGCGGACCGCCTGGCGCAGGGCCGCCAGCTCGTCCTGCACGGTCAGGTCGGCCACGCCCGAGTTGCCGTGAACCTTGGGGCCGCCCAGATCCTCGGCGCTGATGTCCTCGCCCAGCACCGACTTCACCACGCCCGGACCGGTCAGGCCGAAGAAGGTGTCGTTGGGCTGGATGACGAAGCTGCCCTGGCGCGGCAGGTAGGAGCCGCCGCCGGCGTTGAAGCCGAACATGCACATGATGGTGGGCACCACGCCGCTGATCTTGCGGAGCGCCGTGAAGGCCTCGGCGTAGCCGTCGAGCCCGCCCACCCCCGCCGGCACGAAGGCGCCGGCCGAGTCGTTCATGCCGATGAGCGGGATACCGCGCTCGCCGGCCAGCCGGAAGTGCTTGGCGAGCTTGGAGCCGTTGGTGGCGTCCATCGAGCCGGCACGAACCGTGAAATCGTGGCCGTAGACCGCCACGTCGCGTCCGTTGATGTTCAGCACCGCGGTGACCAGGGACGCGCCGTCGAGGTTCTTGCCCCAGTTCTGGAACAGGACGATGGGTTCCTTGTCGGAGAGCACCCGCATGCGCTCCCACACCGTCATGCGCTTCTTGGCGTGCTGCTTCTCGATCTGGTCGATCGCGACCGAGCGGACGGGGCGCTGGATGAGTTCCCAGCCCTCCCTCATCGCCTCCTCGTAGGGGCCGGTGGCGCGGGCGATCTCGCCAGGGATGTTGAACTCGACCTTCTCGGGAGGATCGAGCGGATTGTTCAGGGTCGGCTTGATGGGTCGCTTGGACATGGGGCGCGGATTGTTGCAAGGCTCGGGCGGACCGGCAAGGGCTTCGCGTCGGATCCGGCACGTCCCGATGACGCATCGCGCCGTGATCGGTGAGGGCCCGGTCACTAGGATCCCCCCTCCGCGAAGCCACCCCGGGAAGGAGCGCATGACGGGAACACCGGTCGTCGAGAGCGAGGGCCGGGACATCCTGTCGGTCGAGGGGCTGTCGCTCTCCTTCGGTGGACTGGCCGCGCTGGCCGACGTCGATCTCACCATCCGCGAGGGCTCGATCACCGGCATCATCGGCCCCAACGGCGCGGGAAAGACCAGCCTGCTCAACTGCATCTCCGGCTTCTACCGGCCGCAGCGCGGGCGGGTCCGGTTCGACGGGAAGGACGTGACCCGTGTGGCGCCGGACCGCCGGGCGGCGCTGGGCATCGGCCGGACCTTCCAGAACGTCGCCCTCTTCGAGGGCATGAGCGTCCTCGACAACGTGAAGCTGGGAGCCCACGCGCGGCTGCGCTCCGGGATCCTCTCCACCATGGCGTTCACCCCTGGTGCACGGCGCGAGGAGCTCCGGCTGCGCGAGCAGGTGGAGAACGAGGTCTTCGACTTCCTCGAGATCGAGCACCTGCGCCACCGCACGGTGGGGAGCCTGGCCTACGGCCTGCAGAAGCGCGTCGACCTGGCCCGGGCGCTGGCCATGCGGCCGCGCGTCCTGCTCCTCGACGAGCCGGTGGCCGGGATGAACGAGGAGGAGACCGAGGACATGGCCCGCTTCATCCTCGACGTCCAGGAGGAGCGGGGCGTGACCATCGTGCTCATCGAGCACGACATGGGCGTGGTGATGGACCTGTGCGACCGCATCGCCGTGCTCTCCTTCGGCGAGCGCATCGCCCAGGGCGCTCCGGACGAGATCCGGCGCGACCCCGAGGTGATCCGGGCCTACCTGGGCGAGGAGGCGGCGTGAGCGAGGAGCTCGTCCACCTGCTCCAGCTGCTCGTCTCCGGCGTGGTCACGGGGGGCATCTACGCGCTCGTGGCCATGGGGTTCGTGGTGGTCTACAAGGCCACCCGCGTCATCAACTTCGCCACCGGCGAGTTCATGATGCTGGGCGCCTTCTTCGCCTGGACCGCCATGAGCGCGGTGCAGGCCCCCTTCGCGGTGGCCCTGCTCGCCGCCGTGGCGGCCTCGGCGCTCCTCGGGATGGCCACCGAGCGGCTGGTGCTTCGCCCGCTGCTCGGCCAGCGCACCATCTCGGTGATCATGGTCACCATCGGCCTCGCCGCCATCTTCAAGGGGCTGGCCCAGATCGCCTGGTCCGGCGACTACCGCTCCTACCCGGCCATCTTCCCGCGGGCGCCCATCGAGCTCGGCCCCATCCTGCTCCCCTCCCGCCAGTTCTACCCGTTCCTCATCGCGGTGGGCGCCATCCTGCTGGTCGGCCTGGGCTTCCGGTTCACCCGAACCGGCGTGGCCATGCGGGCCACCGCCGACGACCAGATGGCTGCCTTCGGGATGGGCATCGACATCCGGCGCATCTTCTCGCTCTCCTGGAGCCTCGCCGCCATGACCGCGGCGGTGGCCGGGATCGTGGTCGGGATCATCGGCGGCATCAGCCCGCAGCTGGGCGCCATCGGGCTGCGCACCTTCCCGGTGGTGATCCTGGGGGGGCTCGACAGCATCGGGGGCGCCCTGGCCGGCGGCGTGATCATCGGGGTGCTCGAGAACCTCGCCGGGGGCTACATCGACCCCCTGCTCGACGGGACCAGCGTGAAGGAGGTCGTGCCCTTCGTGGTGCTGGTGCTGACGCTCATGGTGCGTCCGTACGGCCTCTTCGGGACCAGGGAGGTGGAGCGGCTCTGACCGCCCCGGACCTCCGTGCTCATCGGCAACTACAAGGAGACCTACGCCTCGGACGAGGCCATCTTCCGGACCCCGGCCACGCGCGCCTGGATGGGGGTGGCGGCGGTCGCGGCGGTCCTCTTCCCGTTCGTCGCCGGTGACTACCCCCTCTACGTGGCGAACCTCATGGCGGTGCTGGCGCTCTCCGCCATGGGGCTCAACATCCTCGTCGGCTTCACCGGGCAGATCTCGCTCGGCCACGCCGCCTTCATGGGGGTGGGGGCCTACGCGACGGCCGTCCTGGCCTCCCGCTTCGGCCTCCCCTTCTGGATCTCCATCCCGGCGGGCGGCGCGCTGGCCACCGGTGCCGGGATGATCGTGGGCGTGCCATCGCTCCGCATCAAGGGGCTCTACCTGGCCATCGCCACGCTCTCGGCGCAGGTGATCTTCGAGTGGGTCTTCACCAACTGGACGTCGGTGACCGGAGGGATCCGCGGCCTCAACGTGGCGCCGGCGTCGATCGCCGGCTTCCGGCTCGACACCGACGAGCGGATCTACTTCCTCATCCTCGGGGTGACGGTGGTCCACTTCCTGCTCGCCACCAACCTGCGCCGCTCCCGCTGGGGACGGGCCTTCGTGGCGGTGCGCGACCGGGACGTGGCCGCCGAGATCGTGGGCGTGAACCTGTTCCGCACCAAGATCCTGGCCTTCATGGTGTCCTCCTACTACGCGGGGATCGCCGGCGGCCTGTGGGTCTACTTCACCAAGGTGATCACGCCGGAGACCTTCCCGCTCTCCCTCTCCATCCAGTTGCTGGCCATCGTCATCGTGGGCGGGCTGGGCTCGATCAAGGGGACGGTATTCGGCACGGTCTTCATGACGCTCGTGCCGGAGGTGCTCAAGGCCGGGACCGGGCTGGCCCGCGTCGTCTGGCCGACCGCGCAGTCCTACCTCTTTCCGCTCCGGGACGTGGTCTTCGGCCTGCTCATCGTCGTCTTCCTGATCTTCGAGCCTCACGGGCTCGCCGAGGTGTGGAATCGCGTGAAGCGCTTCTTCTCGCTGTGGCCGTTCGCGAAGTGAAACCGTAGGAGGAACCCCGCATGAAGCTCCCGACCAAGCTCGCCGTACTGCTGCTCGCCTCGATCGCCGTGCTCTCCCCCCGGGCCCAGGCCGCCGACGACGTCGTCACCGTCGGCGCCTGCCAGCCCATCACCGGACGCTTCGCCTTCGCCGGCATCGCCATCAACGCCGGGCTCCAGGACTACCTGAACCTGGCCAACGAGAAGCAACTGGTCCCGGGCAAGAAGTTCAACTACGTGTACGAGGACTCCGGGTACGACGTCGAGAAGGCGGTGGCCTGCTTCAAGCAGGTCATGGCCAAGCACTCCCCGGTGATCATGTACGGGGAGTCCACCGGTCTCGGGAAGGCCATCGCCCCCGAGCTGAACTCCCGCTACAAGGTGCTCTACGCCTCGGCCTCGTTCTCCAGCGAGCTGGCCGATCCCAAGACCCACCCGTTCTCGTTCATCTCCGGGCCCACCTACTCGGACATGTTCGGCGTGCTGCTCGAGTACATCGCCCGCAACAAGGGGGCGGCCCGGCCCAAGGTGGCCTTCTTCTACAGCGACACCGAGTTCGGCAAGGACCCCATCCCCTTCGCCCGGAAGCGCGCCGCCGAGCTGGGCATCGACGTGGTGAACGAGATCGTCACCAAGGCCGGCGCGGTGGACGTGACGAGCGAGGTCCTCCAGCTCAAGAAGACCAACCCCGACTACGTGATCTTCCAGGGCTACATCCTCTCCCCCATCATCGAGGTCATCCGCGCCACCAAGGACTTCGGCCTGAAGACCCGGTTCATGGGCACCTTCTGGTCGATGGACAAGGGCATCATCGACAAGCTCGGGCCGGACGCCGACGGCTACATGGGCGTGAACCCCTACGCCTATTTCTACGACGAGTCGGCGCCCGGGATCGCCGCCATGCGGGCCTACAACCAGAAGGTCCACCCGGAGGTGAAGTACCAGCCCAACTCCTACATCCAGGGCTGGTTCACCGGCATGGTCTACGTGGAGGCGGTGCGGCGCGTGGTGGCCGCGGGCAAGCCGGTCACCGGCGAGAACCTGGCCGCCGTCCTCGACACCATCAAGGACTGGGACACCGGCGGCGTCACCGGCAAGGTCACCTTCGTGAACCACAAGGCCGGCGTGGGGCGGGTGTACAAGGCCAACGCCGCCAAGGGCGTCTTCGAGCCGGCCTCCGACTGGATCTACTCGAAGTGAACGAGCCGCTCCTCCACGTCAACAACCTGGAGGTGGTGTACCACCACACCATCCAGGTGCTGAAGGGGCTCTCCCTCTCCGTGCCCGAGGGCGCCATCGTGGCGCTCCTCGGGTCGAACGGGGCCGGGAAGACCACCACCCTGAAGGCCATCTCCGGACTGCTCCCCCTCGAGGACGGGGAGATCGTCGACGGGGAGATCGCCTTCCGTGGAGCCTCCATCGCCGGGAAGCTGCCCCACCGCATCGCGCAGGACGGGCTCTTCCAGGTGATGGAGGGGCGGCGCATCTTCGAGCACCTCACGGTGGAGGAGAACCTGGAATCCGCCACCTACGCCCGCCGGGGCCGTCTCGACCTGGGCGAGGCGCTGCGGAAGGTCTTCGCCTACTTCCCGCGGCTCCGGGAGCGGCGCAAGCAGCTGGGCGGCTACCTCTCGGGTGGCGAGCAGCAGATGCTGGCCCTCGGGCGCGCGCTGGTGGCGGGCCCCTCGCTCCTGCTCCTCGACGAGCCGTCGCTGGGGCTCTCGCCGCTCCTGGTGCAGGAGATCTTCCGCATCATCGAGGCCATCAACCGGGAGGAGAAGGTCACCATCCTGCTGGTGGAGCAGAACGCCCGCATGGCGCTCGCCATCGCCAGCCACGCCTACATCCTGGAGAACGGCAAGGTGGTCCTCGACGGCCCGGCCGGGAAGCTGCGGGAGGATCGCGACGTGCAGGAGTTCTACCTGGGCAGCCGGGGCGGCGAGCGTGCCAGCTACCGGCAGGTGAAGCACTACCGGCGGAGGAAGCGTTGGCTCAGCTGACCTCGCCCGGCGCCGGGGCCGCCGACACCCTGCCCCAGCTGCTCGCCGTGCGGGCCGCCCTCCACCCGGAGGCGGTGGCCCTGCGCGAGAAGGAGTACGGCATCTGGCAGCGGGTCACCTGGCGCGGTTACCTGGATCACGTCCGGCGGGCCTGCATGGGGTTCGTGGCGCTGGGCCTCGGGCCCGGCGACAAGGTGGCCATCCTCTCCGAGAACCGTCGCGAGTGGCTCTACGCCGAGCTGGGCGCCATGGCGGCCGGGGCGGTGGGCGTGGGGGTCTACCCGACCAGCCCGGCGAAGGAGGTCCAGTACGTGCTCGCACACTCGGGCGCCTCCATCGTGGTGGCCGAGGACCAGGAGCAGGTCGACAAGATCCTGGAGGTGGGCGACCAGCTCCCGGCTGTGCGCCACGTGGTGGTCGCCGAGATGAAGGGGCTGCGCCGCTACGACGACCCGCGCCTCCTCTCCTGGGAGGAGCTGGAGGAGCGCGGCGAGCGCCTCTCGGCCGAGCGGCCGGGCCGCTTCGAGGAGCTCCTCTCGGCCACCCGCGCCGACGACGTGGCCTTCCTCATCTACACCTCCGGCACCACCGGCTTCCCCAAGGGAGCCATGATCTCCCACCGCAACGTGCTCGCGCAGGCGCGGTCCGCCTCCGAGGCCACCGGCATCACCGGGACGGACACGGTGGTCTCCTACCTTCCCCTCTGCCACGTGGCCGAGCAGATCTTCTCCGCCTACCTGCCGCTCCACCTGGGCATGACGGTGAGCTTCGCCGAGGGCATCCGCACCATCCAGGAGGACCTGCGCGAGATCGCACCCACGGTGTTCCTGGGGGTGCCGCGCATCTGGGAGAAGATGCAGGCCGGGATCCAGGTGAAGATCCAGGAGACCGGCCGCCTCCGCCGCCTCCTCTTCGAGGGGGCGCTCGAGCGCGGCCGCCGGCGCACCGCACGCCGCCTGGCCGGGGACCGGACCGGGGTGCTCGATCGGCTCTCCGCCGCCCTCGATCACCTCCTCGTGCTGCGCGCGCTGCAGAACCACGTCGGCCTGCGCCGCGCCCGGGCCACCTTCTCGGCCGCCGCAGCGGTCTCCCCGGAGGTGCTGCTCTTCTTCCACGCCATGGGGATCCCGGTGCGCGAGGGCTACGGGATGACCGAGTGCACGGGGTTCTCCTTCGTGCAGCGCGAGGGGGACGTGAGGCTGGGGACGGTGGGGCGCCCCCTCTCCGGACTGGAGTTCCGGCTGGCCGACGACGGGGAGCTCCTCAAGCGCGGCGAGACGGTCTTCCTCGGCTACTACCGGGACGAGAAGGCCTCCGCCGAGGTGCTGGAGGGTGGCTGGCTGCACACCGGCGACGTGGCCGTTCTGGACCCGGACGGCCACCTGCGCATCGTCGACCGCAAGAAGGCCATCTTCGTCACCTCCGGCGGCAAGAACGTCTCGCCGTCCCTGGTGGAGAACGCCCTCAAGGTCTCGCCCTACATCAAGGAGGCGGTGGTCCTCGGCGAGGGGGAGAAGTTCGTCTCCGCGCTGGTGCAGATCGACCTGGAGAACGTCGGGCAATGGGCGACCGAGCGGAAGCTGCCCTATACCAACTTCCGGAGCCTCACGGCCCTCCCCGAGGTGCTCGAGCTGGTGGAGCGGGAGGTGGACCGGGCCAACCAGGGTCTCGCCCCCGTGGAGCAGGTCAGGAAGTTCCGGCTCCTCGAGAAGGAGCTGGACCACGACGACAACGAGGTCACCGCGACCATGAAGGTCCGCCGCAAGACCATCTACGAGAAGTTCGCGCCCCTCATCCGGGAGATCTACCGGTGAATCGCAAGGAAGGGCTCCACGCCGCCATCGTGGGCTGGGGAAAGTGCCTGCCTCCGGCCGTGCTCAGCAACGCCGACCTGGCCACCTTCCTGGAGACCGACGACGAGTGGATCGCGTCGCGCACGGGCATGCGGGAGCGGCGCATCTCCCACGTCCCGCTGGGAGAGGTCATCCACGTGGCCGCAGCCCGGGCGCTGGCCTGCGCCGGGATGGAGGCCGCCGAGCTCGACCTGATCATCGTGGGCAGCACGCTCGGCGACGAGCTGGCGCCCAACGTGGCCTCCGGCACCCAGAAGCGGCTCGAGGCCAGGAACGCGGCGGCCATGGACGTGAACACCGCCTGCACCAGCTTCCTCTACGGTCTCTCGTCGGCGACCGCCCTCATCCGCACCGGCGTCATCCGCACCGCGCTGGTGGTGGGCGCGGAGGCCCCGTCGCCCTTCATGGACTGGGAGGACCGCAACACCGCCGTGCTCTTCGGCGACGGCTGCGGCGCCGCGGTGATCCAGGCCACCCACCGCGAGGAGGGGCTGCTCGCCGAGCGGCTGGGGTGCTACGGCGAGAGCCGCGACATCCTCGACATCCGGGGCGTGGGCGCGCGCTACGCCAACCAGGGCATCCCCTGCGGCTACACCTCCTGGAACTTCGACGGCCAGGAGATCTTCAAGAAGGCCGTCATCGGCATGGCGCTCGCCAGCCAGGAGGCGCTCGCGAAGCGCGGCCTCTCCATCGGCGACGTCGACCTCATGGTCCCCCACCAGGCCAACCGGCGCATCATCGACGCGGTGGGGAAGCGGGTGGGCATCGACCCGGCCAGGGTCTTCGTGAACGTGCACCGCTACGGGAACATGTCGGCGGCCACCGTCCCGGTGGCCCTCGTCGAGGCCCTCGAGGAGGGTCGGGTGAAGCCGGGGGCGACGCTGCTCCTCCCCGCCTTCGGGGCGGGCCTCTCCTGGTGCGCCCACGTGGTCCGCTGGGGCGAACGGGTCACCCCCATCGGCACGAGCGACCTCGAGCTCGCCCCCTGCGACCGCACCGGCCTGGAGCTGGTGAACGATCTGCGGGCCCGCCGCGCGCTCTACCACCAGGCGGCCGCACCGTTCATCGAGGCAGCCCGGCATCTCCTCGACGAGCCGGCGATCTAGCCCTCCCCGGCCGCCCTCCGCTCCCGGCGGCGCGCCAGGAGGACCCAGGCCGCCGTGGCGACGGCCGCGGCCAGCGCCACCGCGAGCTCCACCCAGCGGATCTCCCGCTTCAGCTCCTCGATGTGGCCGGCGAAGTACCAGCCCGCCCCCACCACGAGCGGGACGGATGCCAGCGCCGACAGGCCGTCGGCGAGCAGGAAGGTCGTGCTCCGGACTCCCGATGCTCCGGCCATCGCGAAGACCGGCAGGCGGAGTCCCGAGGCGTGGCGCGCCAGCACGATGGTGAGGACCGGGTGGCGCGAGAAGTGGCGCTCGATGAAGGCCCGGCGCCGGGGGGTGAGCACGCGGGCGACGTGGCGCGACCCGAGGATGCGGGGACCGTGGCTGCGCCCCAGCCGGAAGAGGAGGAAGTCCCCGATGACGATGCCGGCCCAGGCCACGACGACACCGGGCACGAGGGAGAGGACGCCGCGGCGGGCCAGGTACCCGGTCGTCAGCTGGACCAGCTCCTCCGGCACCGGGATCCCCACGCCGCCCGCGACCAGCAGGCCGAACACGGCGACGTAGGTGAAGTGGCCGAGGAAGTCCTGGAGCATGGGGTTGCCCTACCGCGGTCCTCGCCTGATCGCTGCCGGAACGCTATCATGCGACCCCATGTCCATCCCCGCCCCCACCGTCGGAGAGCTCGTCCCTTCCGTCCGCCTGCTGCTCGGCCCCGGCCCGAGCCCGGTCCACCCGCGCGTCTACCGGGCCATGACCACGCCCCAGGTCGGCCACCTCGATCCCCTGTTCCTCGGGATCATGAACGATGTGCAGGCCCAGCTCCGCTTCGCCTTCCAGACCCAGAACCCCTTCACCATCGCGGTGTCGGGCACGGGGTCGGCGGGCATGGAGGCCGCGCTCGTCAACGTGATCGAGCCGGGCGACACGGTGATCATCTGCGCCGCCGGCGTCTTCGGGAACCGCATGGCCGACATCGTGGGGCGCTGCGGCGGGAAGCTCGTGAAGCTCGAGGTGCCCTGGGGGCAGGTCTTCCCGCACGCCGCCATCGAGGAGGCCCTGAAGAAGCACGCCCCGGTGAAGGCGGTGGGCATCGTCCACGCCGAGACCTCCACCGGCGCGCAGCAGCCCGTGGACGGGCTCGGCAAGCTCTGCCACGCCCACGGCGCGCTGCTCGTGGTCGACACGGTCACCTCCCTCGGCGGTGTGCCCGTCGAGGTCGACGCCTGGGAGGCCGACGCGGTCTACTCGGGCACGCAGAAGTGCCTCTCCTGCCCGCCCGGGCTCGCGCCCTTCACCCTCTCCCCCCGCGCGCTCGACGCGGTGCGGGCGCGCAAGACCAAGGTGCAGTCCTGGTACCTCGACGCCGGCATGGTCGCGGACTACTGGGCCGAGGGGAAGCGCGTCTACCACCACACCGCGCCCATCAGCATGGTCTACGCGCTGCGCGAGGCGCTGCGGCTCGTCTGCGAGGAGGGGCTTCCGGCCCGCTTCGCCCGCCACCAGCGGAACGCGAAGGCCCTCATCGCCGGCTTCGCCGCGCTCGGGGCGAAGCCGCTCTCGAAGGACGGCGAGCGGCTCCCATCGCTCAATGCGGTGACCCCTCCGGAGGGCGTGGACGAGGCCGCGGTGCGCAAGTATCTGCTCACCGATCACGACATCGAGATCGGCGGAGGCCTCGGCCCGCTCGCCGGCAAGCTCTGGCGCATCGGTCTCATGGGGTACGGCTCCAGCCAGGCGAACGTCCTCGCGGTCCTCTCGGCCATCGAGCAGGGCATCCGCAAGCAGGGGAAGGCGGTCGCCCCGGGCACCGCCGCCACCGCCGCGCTGCGCGCCTACGACGGCGCCTGAGCCTTCCTCCATGAGCGGGCGCGCTTCCCTCCACGAGCTGGCCAGCCGCATGGCTGCGGTGGTGGGGGCGCAGAACTGCTTCTCGGCCGGGCCCGACCTCCTCACCTACGAGTGCGACGGGTTGACCCACGGGCGAACCCGGCCCGACCTGGTGGTGCTGCCCGGCTCCACCGCCGAGGTGGTCGAGGTGGTGCGGCTGGCCCGCGCCTCCGGGCGCCCCGTCGTCCCGCGCGGATCGGGCACCGGCCTCTCCGGCGGCGCGCGGCCGGTCCCCGGCTCGGTGGTGGTGGCGCTCTCCCGCATGCGCCGGATCCTCGAGGTCAACCTGGAGGACGGCTGGGTGCGGGTGGAGCCGGGGGTCCTGAACCTCGACGTCACGAAGCACGTCTCGGCGTCGGGCTACTACTACGCGCCCGACCCCTCCTCGCAGAGCATCTGCTCCATCGGCGGGAACGTGGCCGAGAACTCGGGCGGCGCCCACTGCCTCAAGTACGGCTTCACGGTGAACCACGTGCTCTCCGCACGCGTCGTCCTGCACGACGGCAAGGTGGTCGACGTCGGCGGCCCGGCGCTCGACACGCCCGGGCACGACCTGCTGGCGGCGCTGGTGGGCAGCGAGGGCATGCTGGGCATCGTCACCGAGGTGACGCTGCGCCTGCTCCGCAAGCCGGAGGCCACCCGGACCTTCTTCGCCACCTTCCCGTCGACCGACGAGGGAGGGGAGGCCGTCTCGCGCATCATCGCCGCCGGCATCCTCCCCGCCGCCATCGAGATGATGGATCGCCTCGCCATCGAGGCGGCCAAGGCCGCCACCGGGCTCGACTGGCCCGACGTGGGCGCGGCGCTCCTCATGGACGCCGACGGCCCGGCGGCAGAGGTGGCGGATCTCTCCGCGCGCGCGGTGAAGATCGCCCGCGAGGCGGGCGCGCTCGAGCTGCGGCTTCCCCGGAGCGAGGCGGAGCGGCAGCTCATGTGGAAGGGGCGCAAGAGCGCCTTCGCCGCGGTGGGGCGCATCTCGCCCAACTACCTCGTCGAGGACGGCACCATCCCCCGCTCCGAGATCGCGCCGGTGCTGCGCGAGATCGAGGGGATGGCCAGGGACCGGGGGCTTCGGGTCGCCAACGTCTTCCACGCCGGCGACGGCAACCTCCATCCGCTCGTGCTCTACGACGCCCGGAACTCCGGCGAGGAGGAGCGCGCCGAGCACCTGGGCGGCGACATCCTGCGCATGTGCGTGCGGCGTGGTGGCTCCATCACCGGGGAGCACGGCGTGGGCGCCGAGAAGGCCGCCTTCATGGCCGACATGTTCGGCGAGGCCGACCTCGAGACCATGAAGTGGGTGCGCGCCGCCTTCGACCCGGAGGAGGCGTTCAACCCGGGCAAGGTCTTCCCCGCGCTCCGGCTCTGCGGCGAGAAGCCCGGGCCGGGCGGCGTGGAGCACCCGGCGGTGCGATCGGGTGAGGTGCAGCGATGGTGACGCGCGCCGGCGCCTCCGACGATGCCATCCAGGGCGTCGTACCCAGCCTCGTCGTCGAGCCGGCCACGGTCGCCGAGGCGGCCGAGGCGATGGCCCAGGCGGCGGCCGAGCGGAAGTCGGTCGCCTTCGTGGGCGGGGGAACCGACCTGGGCATCGGGAACCGCCCGTCCCGCCTCGACACCGTAGTTCGCACGGGCTCCCTCTCGCGACTCGTCGATCACGCCCCGGCCGACCAGGTGGTGACCGCAGAGGCCGGCATGACCCTCTCGACCCTCGCCGCGGTGCTGGCCCGGCACGGGCAGCGGCTGGCCCTCGACGCCCCGTTCCCGGCCCGTGCCACCGTGGGCGGGGTGGTGGCGGCGAACGCCTTCGGCCCCCGGCGCGCCCGCTTCGGCGCGCCCCGCGACCTCGTCCTCGGGGTCTCCCTGGTCCGCTTCGACGGGGCGGCCGTCCGGGGAGGCTCCAAGGTGGTGAAGAACGTCGCCGGGTTCGACCTGCCGCGCCTCATGGTGGGCTCGCTCGGCACGCTCGCCCTCCTCACCGAGGTGACGTTCCGGCTCCACCCGCTTCCCGAGACCGAGGCCACCGTCCTCCTGCCCGGCCTCGACGCAGATCAGGTCCGCTCCATCGCCGCGGCCTGGCGCACGGCGCAGCTCGAGCCCACCTCGGCCGTGGCCCTGTTCTCCTCCGACCGGCTCGACCTCGGGGTCCGGTTCGAGGGATTCGAGGCCGGTGTCGCCGACCAGGTGACGCGGATGCTCGAGCTGGCGCGGAAGGGCCAGCTCCCCGCCGAGCGGTCCAGCGCTCCCGCCGCCGCCGCCTTCTGGTCCCGCCACGACGCGGTCCGCGAGCAGGGTTCGCTCCGCGTCAAACTCACGGCGACGCCATCCCGCCTTCCGGAGATGGCCCGCACCTGGATCCCGGCGATCCTGGGAGAGCTCTCCCCGGCCACGGCCGTCCTGTATCCCACGCTGGGGATCGCCTTCGTGTCCGGCGAGCCGGCCTCCCCGGCCGGGGTCGCGACCGGGCTCCGCGACGCCCGGGCCGCCGCCGTCGCCGCGGGAGGATCGCTCGTGGTCTGCGAGGCCCCCGCGGCCATCCGCCCCGCCGTCGATCCGTGGGGTCCTCCCCCGCCGTCCATCGACCTCATGCGCGCCCTGAAGGATCGCTTCGACCCGGACCGGCGGCTCGCCCCCGGGCGCTTCGTGGGGGGGATCTAGCTGATGTCCGGCTCCGGTCGCCACCCCGCGCTCGACTGCGTGCACTGCGGCTTCTGCCTGCCGGTCTGCCCCACCTGGTCGGTCTGGGGGCGGGAGCCCGACTCCCCGCGCGGCCGCATCGAGATCGCCCGCTCCATGCTCGACGGGGTCACCCCCACGGCGGAGATGGTCTCCCACCTCGACTCCTGCCTGGGCTGCATGGCCTGCCTGGCCGCCTGCCCGTCGGGCGTGCGCTACGACGTGGTCATCGAGGAGGCCCGCGCCCGGGTCGAGGCCTCGGGCGTGCGCACCTCCGCGGACGCCGCACGACAATCGGCCATCTTCTCCCTCTTTCCCCACCCGGGCCGCCTGCGGGTGGCGGCGGTGTTCCTCTGGCTCTGGCGCATCACCGGACTGCGCTGGCTCACACGGGCCCTGGGCCTCACCCGGATCGTCCCCATCATCGGGCGTCTCGACGCGCTCGCTCCCGACCTGGGGCTCGGCGACGTCACGGCGAAGCTCCCGGCCGGCGCCCGGGCGGCGGGGACGTCGCGCGGCCGGGTGGCGCTCGTCGGCGGCTGTGTGCAGCGGGTCTTCTTCCCCGGGGTGAACGAGGCCACGCTGCGCGTGCTCTCCGCCGAGGGCTACGACGTGGTCGTCCCCCTGGGGCAGGGGTGCTGCGGCGCGCTCTCCGTTCACGCCGGCCGCGACGCCGAGGCCCGGGCCATGACCCGGGACCTGGTGGAGCGGCTCGAGGCCTCCGGGGCCGACACCTTCCTGGTGAACGCAGCCGGGTGCGGCTCGCACCTGAAGGACCTCCGCCACCTCTTCGAGAATGACCCCGCCTGGCGCGACCGGGCCGTCGCCTTCTCGCGCAGGGTGAAGGACGTCACCGAGTTCCTGGCCGCCGTCGCGCCGCAGGCCCCGCGCCATCCCATCCCCGCGAAGGTCGCCTACCATTCCCCGTGCCACCTCGGGCACGCCCAGGGCATCCAGGATCCTCCGCGGGCGCTCCTCCGCGCCATCCCCGGCCTCACGCTCGTGGAGATCGCCGAGGGGGACCAGTGCTGCGGCAGCGCCGGCATCTACAACCTGGTGCAGGTGGAGGCGGCCGACGAGCTCGGCGCGCGCAAGGCGGCCAACGTGCTCGCGACCGGCGCGCCCTACCTCGCCTCCGCCAACCCCGGCTGCACCCTCCAGGTCCAGCGGGTGCTGCGGGAGAAGGGCGCCTCGGTTCAGGCCGCCCACCCCATCGAGATCCTCGACGCGTCGATCCGGGGGAAGCCGTTCCCGGGACGCGGGTAGCCGGGCCGAATCCTTTCCTGGCGACCGGGCTCCTAACTCGTGCCACGCGATGCGACCCCGGCTAGATCCGGTCTGCCCGCGTCGTGCGAAAGGACCCCTCCCCATGAAGACCCTCGTCGCCGCCCTCCTCCTGGCCGCTTCCCTCCCCGCCCTCGCCGAGTCCGCGATGCCCTCTTCCCAGGCCTCCGCCTCCGTCAAGCCCGGTGTGGTCGACGGCTCCACCGCCAGGGCGCTCGTCGCTGGCGGGGCCCGGGTGGTCGACGTGCGCACGCCGCAGGAGTTCGCCTCCGGCCACGTCCCCGGCGCCATCAACATCCCGTTCGAGGAGATCGGGAGGCGCGCCTCCGAGATCGGGCCGCCCTCGACGCAGGTGGTCCTCTACTGCCGCACCGGGCGGCGCAGCGGGATCGCCGCCGAGGCGCTCCAGAAGGCGGGCTACAACCGGCTCTACGACTTCAAGTCGGTCAGCGCCTGGCCCGGAGAGCTGGCACGGTGATCCCCGCGGCGCTCGCGGCCAGGGCGAGGTGATCGCGCTTCAGCGCTCCGCGCCGACCGGCGTGCCCTCGCCGCGGAAGGCCACGAAGGAGCCTTCGGGGTAGGTCCAGCTGGCCTCGAGCGTGGTCGGGACGCGCAGCCCTTCCCACTCGACCGTGCCGCCCATCCGTCCCGACCAGGGGCGTTCCACGAACTTCCTCCCCTGCAGGCCGGGTCGCACCGCCCGCATGGCCACCGCCCCCCCGTCCGGGTCGATCTCCAGCTCGACCTCGGCTCCGGGCGGGCCGGCCGCGTCGCGCATCCGCAGCCAGCGGCCCCCTCCCGACGAGACCTCGAGCGTGGGATGGAGGAGCAGCGCGCCCGGGCAGCGCCCGAGGTCGGCGAGCCAGCGCTGGATCTGGGCCCGGTCCATCTCCGGCCCCTCCACGTGGGCCACCGGGACGATCGCCGCCGCCCGGGCCGACGACCACCCGTGGCGGTCCTCGCAGGCGTCGGTGACGGCGGTCCGGGTGAGCGCGCCGGTTCCCAGCATGGCCTCCCAGCGGAAGGAGACGCGGGCCGCCTCGCTGCGGTGACGGGCGGTGAAGGGGATCCACTTCGCCTTCGGGGAGCTCCGCAGCTCCCCCTTCTCGCTCCACGTGACCGCCCGGATCCGTCGCGCCGCCTCCTCCCCGCCCGGGAACGCCCAGCGGCGCCACCCGGTCAGGAGCGCCTCGGCCACGGGATCGAGCGCGCGCGCCATGCCGCCCCGGCGGCGACGCTATTCGTCTTCCTTCTTCACCTGCTGCGCGAGGTAGTTCTGGATGCCCACCTGCTCCACCAGGGTGAGCTGCGCCTCCAGCCAGTCGGCGTGCTCCTCCTCGTCGACCAGGATCTCCTCGAGCAGCTCGGCGGTGCCGTTGTCCGACTTCTCGCGGCAGAGCTCGATCCCGGCGTTGAGCACGGGGATGGCCCGCTTCTCGAGGGCGAGGTCGCTCTTCAGCTGCTCGAGGACGGTCTCGCCGATCTCCAGCTTCCCGAGCTTCTGGAGGTTGGGGTGGCCGTCCAGGTAGAGGATGCGCGCGATCACCTTGTCCGCGTGCTGCATCTCGTCGATCGACTCGGCCCGGACCTTCTTCCAGAGCCGCTCGTAGCCCCAGTTCTCGCAGAGGCGCGCGTGCAGGAAGTACTGGTTGATGGCGGTGAGCTCGTTCGACAGCACGTCGTTGAGCAGCGCGACGACCTTTGCGTCACCCTTCATGTCGTTTCTCCTCCGTCGCTATGCGGCGAGGTGAGCGTTGGGGCAGCCCGTGCACGGGGTGTCCCGGCAGGGGCCTGCGGACGTCACGATACGCTCGACGGTGTCGGCACAGCAACCGCAGTCGGTTCCGGCGCCGGTCACCCGGACGATCTCGGGGAGGGAGCGCCCGGCCTCGGCGGCCATGCGCAACTCGCGATCGGACACGGCGCGGCAGGAGCAAACGATCATTCCATCCTCCGGCCGGTGGTTCCGGCCGCTCTGTCAATGTTGAGAATCATTATCAGGATATCCGGGCTCCGTCAAGCGCCTCCCTTGGCCGGGCGGGAGACCCTGCACCGGATCGCACGGGGCCGGCCCAACCCGACGGCTCCCCGGAGGCGGGAGCGACGAGCGCGCTCACCGCCGGGCCGCCCGGATCCAGCCCGGGACGCGCGCCGCGAGGAGAGCTGCGAACACGGCCGCGAAGAGCAGCGGGCGACGGAGGTCGGCCTTCACGCGCCACGCGAAGTGGACCACCGCGAGAACGGCGGCCAGGTAGACGAGCCGGTGGAGGAGCTTCCATCGCCGGTATCCGAGCCGCCCCACCCAGCCGTCGGTGGAGGTGATCGCGAGCGGCGCGAGGCAGAGCAGGGCGGCGAAGCCCACCATGAGGAAGGGGCGCTTCGTCAGGTCCTGGGAGATGGTGTGCCAGTCGAAGAACTTGTCGACGGCCACGTAGAACAGGAAGTGGAGCAGCGCGTAGGCGAAGGCCGTCACCCCGAGCACCCGCCGGAGCCGCTGGGGCCAGCCCACCCGGAACAGGTCCCAGGCCGGGGTGGGCACGAGCGCAACGGCGAGCAGCGTGATGGTCCAGAAGCCGAGCCGGTTCTGGACGGCCTCGATGGGGTTCCCGCCCAGGCCGCCCCGGAAGGCGTCCCAGCCGATCTTGGCGATCGGCAGCAGCATCACGCCCACCGCCGCCGGCTTCAACCACTGCTTCACGGCGCCCCCGCTCTCAGTAGAGCTTTCTCGGATCGAGCCCGGCGTAGAGCCCGGCCACCTCGGCGGCGTAGCCGTTGAACGGCAGCGTGTCGCGCCGGAAGAACTCGCCCAGGCGCCGCTCCTTGGCCTGGCTCCAGCGCGGGTGGTCCACGGCGGGGTTCACGTTGCCGTAGAAACCGTACTCGGTGGGCGCCATGAGCGCCCAGGTGGTGCGTGGCTGCTCCTCGACGAAGCGCATGCGGACGATCGACTTGGCACCCTTGAAGCCGTACTTCCACGGGATGATGACCCGCAGCGGCGCGCCGTTCTGGCCCGGCAGGACGCGCCCGTAGAGACCCAGCGCGAGGAGGGTGAGCGGGTGGACCGCCTCGTCGATGCGCAGCCCCTCGGTGTAGGGCCACTGGAGGACGCGGCTCCGCTGCCCGGGCATCTGCGCCGGGTCGAGGAGCGTCTGGAAGACCACGTACTTCGCCCGCGAGGTGGGCTCGACCCGCTTCACCAGCTCGGCGAGCGGGAACCCCACCCAGGGCACCACCATCGACCAGGCCTCGACGCAGCGGAGGCGGTAGACCCGTTCCTCGAGCGGGGCCAGCTTCAGAATTTCCTCGATCCCGAGGGAGAGCGGCCTCTTCACCTCCCCCTCCACCGCCAGCGTCCAGGGGCGGGTCTGGAGCGAGCCGGCGCGCTCCGCCGGGTCGGACTTCTCTGTCCCGAACTCGTAGAAGTTGTTGTAGGTGGTGACGGTCTTCCAGGCGGTGGGCTTCTCGCCGCCGGCCATGTCGACCTTCCGCGCCACCGGGAGGACCTCGCCGGAGGGGTCGTCGGGGCCAGCCAGGGCCGGGAACGGATGCGCCGCCGCGGCCGCGCCGATGGCACCCGCCGCGCCGAGCTTCAGGAACTCCCGGCGATGCAGGTAGGTCGCCTCGGGGGTCGCTTCGGCTTCTCGTAGGTCTGTCTTCCAGCGCGCCATGGAAACGCTCCGTCCAGGGATATCTCCTTAACCCTGCAGGGTTCGTCCGCCATCCCACCGTTTCGTTACGCGCGCCCTGGCAATGTCGGTCACATCGGGCCACGATTCGCCTCGGACATGGGAAAGGAGGTCGACATGACGACCTGGAAGACGATTCGCATCGCAGTTGCGGTTCTCGCACTCTCCTTGGCGGGAGTGGCCTCGGCGCAGAACATCACCGGGCAGGTGGTGGGACGGGTCCTCGACGCGGAGACCGGAAAGGCCGTGGCCGGTGCGACGGTGACCGCGACCAGCCCGGGCTGGATCGACCAGTCGGTCAAGACCGACGCCACCGGGTACTACGTGCTCGCGCTCCTGCCACCCAACCACTACCAGGTGGCGGTGGAGGCCCCGGGCTACACGCAGGGAATGGCGCGGACCGTCCAGGTGATGATCGACTGGCGGATCAAGAACGACGTGCGGCTGCTCTCGACCAGCGCCCGGAGCGGGGTCGCGGCGGAGCGCGTCGCCAGTGCCTCGCCCGGGGCGGGGCACTAGAACCGGTAGGCGATGGCGTAGAGCAGGGACAGGCTGAGGATGGACAGGCGCGTCGACACGGCCCCGGCCGTGCCGGGCGCGCCGAGGAGGAAGTCGTCCGAGCTGCCCCAGGAGAGCCCCAGGCCGAGCGAGCCGGAGAGGTGATCGCCCTTCAGCTTGGCACCGGCGGTGAGCCCGTAGAGGTCGACGCTCCGGAAGACGTTGCTCTGGTTGGAATCCGCCGGGGCCGCGTCGGTGTAAAACCCGCCGTGAAGACTCCAGGCCTCGTCGAGCTGGTAGCGCCCCCCGATGGCGAAGTTCCACACCGTCGCCGCCGAGTAGGTCAGCCCCTGGAAGGGCGCGGTCGTCCTCGTCCTCGTGCCGTCCGGATCGGTCCGGACGTTCTCGACCATCTCGCTCGAGGCGAGCAGCAGGTACGGGGGGATCGCCGAGTGGTAGCGCACGTCGACCTCCACGTCGAAACGTGGTTCGCGCCAGGCCAGGCCGAAGTTCACGTTGAGCGGGAGGTGGTAGCTGAAGGTGGCGTTCGGGTCGGTGAAGTACGACACGTCCGTCCCCGGGCCGGACGGGGTGTTGCGCGTCTCGTTCGACTGGTAGGTGAGGCCACCGGTGCGGATGATGGTGAAGGTCGGGGTGCGAAGGCTCGCTCCGGCCACGAGGCGGCTGGTCACGTCCCACTGGACGCCGAAGGATCCCTGCCCGCCCCACGTCGTGCCCGACCCGTCGGCGGTGCGCAGGACGGCCGCTTCGATGAGCTGCGGATCGGGCTGGATCGAGAGGATCTGGACCTGCGAGATGCTGGTGATGGCCAGTCCGACCCCCGCGCCGAGGCGCAGGCCCGGGAGGGGAGCCCAGGCCGCCGCCAGGGCCGGGACGATCGTCGAGATGCTCACGCGAGACGAGTAGTTGACGCGGGTCCCGTCCACGGTGGCCCCGTTGATCGCGGCGGACCAGGAGGTGGGCTTGGTGGCGGAGAAGCCGATCCGCCACTGGTCGGATGCGATGACGTCGCCCCCCAGCACCGCGCCGAAGTAGCTGGGAAGCTGGGCCAGCGTGACCTTGCCGGAGGAGGTCTGGATCTGGCCGAGGTCGATCGTGGCGAGTTCGTATCCGGTGGCGCTGGCCCCGATGACGCTGCGGCGGACCTGGGCCATCCCGGCCGGGTTGTACCAGCCCGCCGTGGTGTCGGCCACGCGGGCCACGAAGGCGCCGGACTCGAGCGCCTCCTCCTGCCCGATGAGGACCCGGTCGTAGTTGGTGAGGATGGCGCTGGGAGGCAGGAAGGAGCTGGCCTGGGCGCTGGCCCGCGTCGCGGCGAGGAGGACGGTGAGGGCGAGCAGGAAAGGTGTGCGAGACATTTCCGGGAAACGTAGCACGTACGGGATGGCTCGCCTCGATTCCCCGCGCCCGGTATGCTCCCCCGGCGGGCGCAGCCCGACCCTCCGGAGGCCGCCGTGATCACACTTTCCGTGAATGGAACTCCCCGCCCGGTCGACCTGGCTCCCGACACGCCGCTCCTCTGGGCGCTCCGCGACGCGATCGGGCTCACCGGGACCAAGTTCGGCTGCGGGATCGGCGCCTGCGGCTCCTGCACGGTCCTGCTCGACGGGGCCCCGGTCCGGAGCTGCCAGGTGACCATCGCCGAGGTGGGCAGCCGGAAGGTGACCACCATCGAGGGGCTCTCCCCCGACGGCAGCCACCCGGTGCAGCGCGCCTGGATCGCCGACGAGGTCCCGCAGTGCGGCTACTGCCAGTCGGGGCAGATCGTGGCCGCCGCGGCCCTGCTGGCGCGGAAGCCCCGCCCCACCGACGCCGACATCGACGCCGCCATGGACGGCATCCTCTGCCGCTGCGGCACCTACGAGCGGATCCGGCGCGCCATCCACCGGGCCGCGAAGGAGGGGACGCCATGACCACGCCGCGGATGGGGCGACGCACCTTCCTCCAGATCTCCGCCGGCACCGGCCTCTGGCTCGCCGTGAGCCCGATCCGCGTGGCCGCCGCCGGGCCAGTCGCCACGTCCTCCGGCGACTTCCAGCCCAGCGCGTGGCTGAACGTCGATCCGGCGGGCGCGGTCACCGTCTGGCTGGGACGCTCCGAGATGGGGCAGGGCACCTACACCGGGATGGCGGTGCTCGTCGCCGAGGAGCTCGAGGCCGACTGGAAGACCGTGCGGGTGGTCCAGGCCGACGCCGATCCGAGGTACGGCCGCATGAGCACCGGGGGCTCCTCCAGCGTCCGGCAGTCCTTCGAGCCGCTGCGAAAGGCCGGCGCCGCAGCACGGGAGATGCTGGTCGCCGCGGCCGCGACCCGCTGGGGCGTCGATCCGGGCTCCTGCCGCGCCGGGAACGGGGCGGTCGTCCACGCCGCATCGGGACGCCGGGCGGGCTACGGGGAACTCGCCGCCGAGGCAGCGAAGCTCCCGGTCCCGGAGAAGCCCCGGCTCAAGGATCCCGGGGACTTCACCCTCATCGGCAAGCGGGTCCCTCGCCTCGACACGCCTCCCAAGACCCGCGGTGCCGCCATCTTCGGCATCGACGTCCGGGTACCGGGAATGCTCCACGCCGTGGTGGCGCGACCGCCTTCACTCGGCGGGAAGGTGGTCCGGTTCGACGCGGCGAAGGCCCTGGCCGTGCCCGGCGTCCGCAAGGTGCTCGAGGTCCCGTCGGGGGTCGCCGTGCTGGCCGACACGACCTGGGCGGCGCTGCGGGGGCGGGAGGCGCTCTCCGCCACCTTCGACGGCGGCCCGAACGGCGCGCTCGACTCGGCGGGCATCGCCCGGCTCGTCGACGCGGCCCCGCTGGAACCGGCGCCGGCGAGGAACGAGGGGGACGTGGAGAAGGCGATCGCCGGGGCGGCCCGGAGGCTTTCGGCCACCTACACCCTCCCCTTCCTCGCTCACGCCACCATGGAGCCCATGAACTGCACGGCCCGCGTGGATGCGGGCGGTGCGGAGCTCTGGATCCCGACCCAGGCGCCGCTCTGGGCCCGGGGCGACGTGGCCAAGGCGCTCGGCATCCCGGACGAGAAGGTGCTGGTCCACACGACCTTCCTGGGCGGTGGCTTCGGCCGGCGTTCCTTCCCCGACTTTCCGGTCGAGGCGGCGCTGGTCGCGAAGGCGGCCGGCGTGCCCGTGCAGGTCACCTGGAGCCGCGAGGACGACTTCCTGGGCGACTATTTCCGCCCCTGCGGCAAGAACGAGCTTCGCGCCGGAATCGACGCGAAGGGGAACCTGGTCGCCTGGCACCACCTGGTGCGGAGCCCGTCCATCTCCCGCCAGAACTTCGGCGGAAGGCCCGGCCATCCGGACGTCCTGGAAGGGGCCATCGGCTTCCCGTACCGGGCCGGGGCGATCCGCATCGACGCGGCGGTCCCCACGGTGGGTGTCCGGCTCGGCTGGTGGCGTTCGGTCTACGCCTCCCAGAACGCCTTCCCCGAGGAGTGCTTCGTCGACGAGCTGGCCCACGCGGCGGGCAAGGACCCCCTCGCCTTCCGGCAGGGGCTCCTGCCTCCCGAGCACCCGCTCCAGGCGGTGCTGGCGCTCGCCGGGGAGAAGTCCGGCTGGGGGAAGAAGCTCCCGAAGGGGGTCGCGCGCGGCATCGCCTGCCACTCCTCCTTCGGAAGCCACGTGGCCGAGGTGGCCGAGGTCTCGGTGAAGAAGGGGGTCATCCGGGTCCACCGCGTCGTGGTGGCGGTCTCCTGCGGGACCGCGCTCAACCCGGACAGCGTGGCCCATCAGATGGAGGGCTCGGTGGTCTACGGCCTCTCGGCCGCCCTGCGGGGGGAGATCACCTTCTCGAAGGGCGCCGCCGAGCAGCGAAACTTCCCCGACCAGGATCCGCTGCACCTCTCCGAGATGCCCCGGGTGGAGACCCACATCGTGCCGAGCACCGCCGCGCCGGGCGGCATCGGCGAGCCCGGCCTTCCGCCGGTTGCTCCGGCGGTGGCGAACGCGCTCTTCACCCTGACCGGCAAGCGGCAGCGCAGCCTGCCGTTGAAGGTTTCCTAGCGCCGCCCGGCCGGCGCTCTCAGGGTGGCGGCAGCGGGTCGTCCTTCCGGAAGGCCGTCCCGGTGAACAGGGCGACGAGGGTCCCATCCTGGTCGGTGACGCGAACGGTGCAGGTGGAGAGGCGGCGGGAACCCCCCTCCTCTCTCGCTTCGGCGCGCAGGGTTCCGGCCCGGACGGCACGCAGGAAGGTGACGTGCGCCTCGATGGCCAGTGCCACGTTCCCGCGGGAGTTGGAGGCGACCGCGAAGGCGAAGTCGGCCAGCGTGAAGACCGCGCCTCCCTGCACGACACCGGCGGCGTTCATGTGCTCCGGGCCGACCACCATCCGGGCCACGGCACGCCCCTCCTCCACCTCGACGAGCTCGACCCCGATGCCGGTGGCGAAGCGGTCCCGCTCGAAGACCTTCGCGAGTTCGGACATCCCGGCATCCTAGCCGTTCCGTCCCACACCGGGTTGCGGCGCCGGCCGGGCAGGCTATGGATCCGCGGCCCGGCCCGCGGGGGCCGGAGAGCGAGGGACCCCATGGCAAAGGCGAGGAAGGTCGCGAAGCGCAAGGCGGCGAGGCCCGTCCGGAAGAAGAAGGTGGAGGCGGTACCGAAAGCGTCGGGATGCCTCATCCCCGGGCTCGCCATCCGGGGCGCGTCCGACGCCATCGCCTTCTACAAGAAGGCCTTCGGCGCGAAGGAGCTGTCGCGCATGCCGGGACCGGACGGGAAGCTCATGCACGCCGAGCTCAAGATCGGCGACCGGGTGCTCTTCCTCGGCGACGAGGCGCCGGAGATGGGAGCGCCCTCCCCCCAGACGCTGGGTGGATCCCCGGTGGCGCTCATGCACTACGTGAAGGACGTGGACGCCGTCTTCGCGCGCGCCGTGGCGGCGGGGGCGACGGCGGTGATGCCTCCCGCCGACATGTTCTGGGGGGACCGGTACGGCATGGTCCTCGACCCCTGGGGCCACCGCTGGTCGCTCGCCACCCACACGGCCGACCTGACGCCGAGGCAGATGAAGAAGGCCATGGACGGGTGGCTCGCCACGCAGGGTCCTCCTCCGGGATGAGCCGCGGTCTGGGCCGCACCGACGCCGAGGCGCTGGCGCGCGCCCGGGAAGTCCTCGAGAACCCGGGTCTGGCCATCCGGCTGACCGACCTGGTCGGTCGGCCGGTGGAGATGGCGGTCTCGGCGTTGCCGAAGGCCGCCTCGCGCCAGATCCACCGCGCCACCGGTGCGGCGCTCGACCGGGCGCTCTCGGTGGCGCTGCGCACCATGGACGCCGACCCCGACCCTCCTGCCAACTGGCTCCACCGCCTGGCGGTGGGAGCCGCCGGCGCCGGAGGAGGCGCCTTCGGCCTCGCCGGGCTGGCGGTGGAGCTCCCGGTCTCGACCACGATCATGCTGCGGGCCATCGCCGACCACGCCCGGGCCCAGGGGGAGGACCTGTCGCGACCCGAGCCCCGCCTCCAGTGCCTCTCGGTCTTCGCCTACGGGTCACCGCGCGCCTCGGACGACGCCGCCGATGCGGGCTACTTCGCGGTGCGGGCGGCGCTCTCCCGTTCCGTCGCCGAGGCCGCCGAGTTCCTGGCCTCGAAGGGGGTCTCCCGGGCCGCCGCCGACGGCAGCGCACCGGCCCTGGCCCGCCTGCTCGCCACGGTGGCCCGCCGCTTCGGCATCGCCGTCTCGGAGAAGGCCGCCGCCCAGCTGGTGCCGCTGCTCGGGGCTGCCGGGGGCGCGGCCGTCAACCTGGCCTTCATGAACCACTACCAGCGCACCGCCTGGGGTCACTTCACCGTGAGGCGGCTGGAGCGCGCTCACGGCGAGGCGGCGGTCCGCGCCGCATGGGGACCGCCGGGCCTTGCGCACCCGGCCCGGATCTCCTAACGGTGTCGGGATGAGACGAAAGTCGGTCCGCGAACTTTCCCGGTTCCTCGACCCGTACCGGATCACGAACGGCGAGAAGTTCCGCCTGAAGGATCACGACCCGGGCGACACCGGCGGGCTCGGCTCCGAGGACAAGCCGGACGCGAAGCAGATGCTCGCCTCCGGCGTCGAGCGGCTGGCCGACCTCCAGGAACGGCTCTACGCGAGCGACGAGTGGGGCGTGCTCCTGATCTTCCAGGCCATGGACGCCGCGGGCAAGGACGGCACCATCAAGCACGTGCTCTCCGGGATCAATCCGCAGGGGTGCCAGGTCACCTCCTTCAAGCAGCCCTCCACGGAGGAGCTGGACCACGACTTCCTCTGGCGCACCCAGCGCGCCGCCCCCGAGCGCGGCCGGATCGGCATCTTCAACCGCTCCCACTACGAGGAGGTCCTGGTGGTGCGGGTCCACCCGCAGATCCTGGCCCGCCAGCGCATCCCGCCCCGGCTGGTGGGGAAGAAGGTATGGGACGAGCGGCTCGAGGACATCGCCGGCTACGAGCGCTACCTGTCCCGCAACGGCTTCGCCATCCTCAAGTTCTTCCTGAACGTCTCGCGCAAGGAGCAGAAGCGCCGGTTCCTGGAACGGCTCGACGAGCCCGACAAGCACTGGAAGTTCTCGGCGGCCGACGTGCGGGAGCGCGCCCGCTGGAAGGACTACATGGACGCCTACGAGGAGGCCATCCGGGCCACCGCCACCCGGCACGCTCCCTGGTTCGTGGTCCCCGCCGACCAGAAGTGGTTCACGCGGCTCGTGGTGGCGTCGGCCATCGTCGAGACGCTGGAGGGGCTCGACCTCGCCTTCCCCGTGGTGGGCGACGCCCAGCGCAAGGAGCTGGCGCTGGCCCGCGCCCAGCTGGTGAAGGAATAGACAGGGTCTGCTACCATCGCGCGCTTCCTTCACGCGAAAGGCCCGCCATGTCCCTCACGCTCCAAGACGTCAGCCACGCGGTCCGGGAGACCCAGTACGCGGTCCGCGGTGCCATCGTGGCTCGCGCCGCCGAGCTGGAGCGGCAGGGCCAGCGCATCATCTACTGCAACATCGGCAACCCGCAGTCGCTGGGCCAGCGCCCGCTCACCTTCCTGCGGCAGGTGCTCGCGCTCGCCGAGTACCCCGCGCTGCTCGACGGGCCGGCGGCCGAGGCCTTCCCCGAGGACGCCCGGGAGACGGCGCGCCTCGCCCTGCGGGAGAGCCAGCACGGCACCGGCGCCTACACCGAGAGCAAGGGGTTCCGCTTCGTCCGGCAGGCGGTGGCCGACTTCGTCCACCGCAGGGACGGCATCCCGTCCGACCCCGAGCACGTCTTCCTCACCGACGGCGCCAGCAAGGGCGTGCAGTCGGTGCTGCACCTGCTGGTCGCCGGCCCCTCCGACGGGGTGATGATCCCCATCCCGCAGTACCCGCTCTACTCGGCCTCCCTCACGCTGCTCTCCGGCACGCAGGTCTCCTACTACCTAGACGAGAAGCGGGACTGGAGCCTGTCCCGGGAGGCGCTGGAGTCGGCGCACGCCGATGCGGTGTCGAAGGGGATCCGGGTGCGGGGCATCGCGGTGATCAACCCGGGCAATCCCACCGGCTCGGTGCTCGACGCGTCCAACGTCGAGATGGTGCTCGACTTCGCGCGCCGGCACTCCCTCTCGGTTCTCGCCGACGAGGTGTACCAGGAGAACGTCTACCGCGAGGGAGACCGCTTCGTCTCCTTCGCGTCGGTGCTGGTGCGCCGCGGCATCACCGACGTCCCCCTCTGGAGCTTCCACTCCGTGTCGAAGGGGTTCATGGGGGAGTGCGGCCACCGCGGCGGCTATCTGGAGTGCCGGAACGTCCCCGACGAGGTGATGGCCGAGGTCGAGAAGCTCCAGTCGGTGGCGCTCTGCGCCAACTCGGTGGGGCAGCTCGTCACCTGGATCATGGTCCGGCCGCCCCGCCCGGGCGACCCGTCCTTCCCGCTCTTCGACCGGGAACGGCGCGAGGTGCTCGCGTCCCTCAAGCGGCGGGCGGCCATGCTCGAGAGGGGGCTGAACGGCATCCCCGGGATCCAGTGCAACGCACTGACGGGCGCCATGTACGCCTTCCCCCGCATCACCCTTCCGCAGGGAACGACGGACGCGCAGTACTGCCTGGCGCTCCTCGAGGAGACGGGGATCTGCGTGGTCCCGGGGTCGGGCTTCGGGCAGATGCCTGGGACCTGCCACTTCCGCACCACCATCCTGCCGCCCGAGGAGGAGATCGAGGCGGTGATCCGGAAGCTGGGACAGTTTCACGCCGCGTTCACGAAGGCCCGGGGCGGCTGACGCCCCCCACCCGGGCAGCGGCCTACTTCCCCGGCAGCACCGCCTCCACCTGCTTCTTCATCTCGGCCGAGCCAGGCTCCACGCTCGAGTCGAGGTGCGCCACCACCTTGCCCGACGGATCGACCAGGAACTTGTTGAAGTTCCAGGTGACCGCTCCGCCCAGCTTCCCCGGCTGGCTCGTGAGCCAGCGGTAGAGCGGCGCCGCGCCGTCCCCCTTCACCGCAACCTTGGCGAAGAATGGTCGTCACCTGGAACTCGTGGAAGCTCATGGCCGGGAGGTAACCGGAAAAGCTATGCTCCGCCACCCGCAACCCCGGCCCGCGCCGCCCGGCATGATCGCCCTCCACCTTTCCGGCCACGGCTACGGCCACATGACCCGCGCCTGCGAGGTGCTGGCCGAGGTGCGTCGCCGGGCGCCCGGGGTGAGGCTCGCGGTGGTGGGGAGCGTGCCCGAGGGGCTGGTCCGGCGGGCCATCCCGGGGGAGCTGCTCTTCCGGCGCGCCGTCTGCGACGTCGGGCTCGTGCAGCGGGACGCGCTGCACGTCGACGAGGGGGCCACCGCTGCCGCCTGCGCCGCCTTCGATGACGGGTGGGACGCACGGGCCGACACCGAGGCGGCCTTCCTGCGGGAAGCGGGGATCCGGCTGGTGGTGGCCGACATCCCCGCGCTCGCCTTCGAGGCGGCCCACCGGGCCGGGATCCCCTCGGTCGGGCTCGGGAACTTCTCCTGGGACTGGATCTACCGCCACCTGTCGGCCCGCCGGCCCTCGCTGGCCCGGTCCGCGGAGCGTGCCGCCCGGGCCTACCGGCACGCCACGCTGCTCCTCGAGCTCCCCTTCGCCGGCGATCTCTCGGCATTCCCGGCTCGTGAACGGATCGGGCTGGTGGCCCGCCGGCCTCGCGTCCCACGCGGCGAGGCGCGGCGGAGGCTCGGGCTCGACGACCGGCCTGCCGTCCTGCTCTCCTTCGGCGGGGTGGGGCTGCCGGGGCTGGAGGGGCGAGGAGCGGCCCGGCCGGCCGGGTTTCGCTGGCTCCTCCCCTCGGACGTGGACGGCCGGCTCGAGGAAGTGGAACTCACCTACCCGGACGTCGTCCGGGCGGTGGACGTGGTGGTCACGAAGCCCGGGTACGGGATCGTCACCGACGCCATCGCAGCCGGCACGAGGCTCGTCTACACCGAGCGGGGCGACTTCCCCGAGTACCCGATCCTGGTGCGGGAGATGGCGCCGCTGCTCGCCTGCGAGCACGTCTCGAACGAGGACCTGCTCGCCGGGCGCGTCGAGGAGTCGGTGAGGCGGGTACTCGCTCGGCCCGTGCCGCCACCCCCCGACCTGGACGGCGCGGCGCGGGGTGCGGCTCGGATCCTGGCGCTCCTCGGCGAGGAGATGGCGCGACCGGCGCCTCCCGGCTAGACCCGGGCATGCCCGTCATCCTGGCCGTCCGCGACCTCGTCTTCCGCTCCAAGATCCTGGCCGCCGCCGAGCGTCTCGGCACGTCCGTGCGGATCGCCCCGCGCGGCACGCCGCTCGACCAGGCCGCGCGCGAGCACGGCCCCGGTACGCTCGTCGTGGACCTGGGCGAGCCGGGCGTCGTCGAGCAGATCCCGGCGGCGAAGGGGGCAGGAGCCACCCGCGTGGTGGGCTTCCTCGGCCACCTCCAGGCCGACCTCATGGAGGCCTCGCAGCGGGCCGGAGTGGACGAGGTGCTCACCCGGGGCCAGTTCGTGCAGCGGCTCGACGACATCCTGCGCGGGTAGGCAGGCCGGCCGCGCTACGGGCGCTCGACCTCCATCGCCTCGACCCACATCTGCTCGCAGGCTCCCGAGCCGACGTCGTCGCGGGAGAGGCTGGTCCGGGAACGGAAGACGGTCTTGCCGTTCCGGTCGAGGATCTCCACGTCGACGAGCTTCCCGCGCAGCGTCACCCGATCTCCCTTCCTCACCCGCTTCATCTCGCGCGCCACCTCGTCGGTGGCGGGAACCAGGTGGTGGTTCGCGACGTGCGACTGGATCACCTGGGGTGAAAGGGCTCCATCCTCGGCCCACCAGCTCACGTAGCGGCCGGAGAGGTGGAACTTCATCTTGCGAAGCACCACCGGGTCGGCCACCGGCCCCCAGGCGAGCGCCAGGTCCATGGGCAGCGCGAAGTCCCACTCGTCGAGGAGCATCCGGCTGGTGTCGACGGCGTAGGCGGTGATCCGGTACGCGGCGCGGGGCGTGAGGCGGACCTCGTGCCCCTTCGCCTCGAAGGTGATGGGCGCCTCCTCCTGGAGGAGCACCTGCTCCGGCTCGGCGGCGGCGCGCGACGGGTCGACGCGGGATTTCCAGTCACTGCAGGAGCAGGTTGCGAGGAGCGCCAGCAGCGCGAGCGAGGCGAGCGCAGGCCTCCTGGAGGAACACGCTCTCACGAGACGCGGACCCTCGTGCACGCCGCCGACGCCGGTCCGAGGTCCATGCCCGAGGATAGCATCGGTCCCCCCGGCCGCCGCCCCAGGAGCCTGGGACGGTGTTACCCTCCTGCCCCGTGCACCTCGACACCTTCGGCTGGCTCGTCCTCCTCGAGATCGCGCTCGCCGTCCCCACCTTCCTCTCGCTCGTATTCGTCGCGGCCCCCTACGGCCGTCACGAGCGCAAGGGCTGGGGACCCACCATCCCGGCCCGGCTGGGGTGGATCGTCATGGAGAGCCCGGCGGTCTGGTGGTTCGTGTGGATCTACTTCCAGGGCCCGCGCGCCCTCGAGCCCGTCCCCCTCGTCTTCCTGGCCATGTGGCAGCTTCACTATGTGTACAGATCGGTCGTCTTCCCCTTCCTGATCCGGGCCGACGGGCGTCGCATGCCCTTCCTGGTCCCGGTCATGGCCATCCTCTTCAACCTGCTCAACAACTACGTGAACGCCAGCTGGATATCGGGCCGGGGCGACTACACGCTGGGCTGGCTCGCCGATCCGCGATTCCTCGTCGGCGCGGCGCTCTTCCTGGGCGGCTTCGCACTCAACGTCACCTCCGACCGGGCCCTCCGGAACCTGCGCGCCCCCGGGGAGACCGGCTACAAGGTCCCGCGCGGAGGCGCCTTCGAGTACGTCACAGCCCCCAACTACCTGGGGGAGATCCTGGAGTGGACCGGCTGGGCCATCGCGACCTGGTCCCCGGCCGGCCTGGCCTTCGCCGTCTACACCTTCGCGAACCTGGCCCCCCGGGCCCTCTCCCACCACCGCTGGTACCGGGAGCGCTTCCCCGACTACCCGCCGGACCGCAAGGCGCTCGTCCCCTTCCTGCTCTAGGTAAACGCCCAGTGAAGATCCTGCTCACCGGCCCGTTCGGCAACATCGGTTCCCACGCCATCCCCGAGCTGCTCCGGGAGGGGCACCAGGTCCGCGCCTTCGACCTCGACCTCCCGGCCACCCGGAAGGTGGCCCGCGACCTGGGCAAGAAGGTCGAGCCGGTCTGGGGCGACGTCCGCGACGCGCGCGCGGTGGCCCGGGCCGTCGAGGGGGTGGACGCGGTCCTGCACCTCGCCGCGGTCATCCCTCCGGGCGCCGACGAGGACCCCGTCTCCACCCGCGCGGTCAACGTGGACGGCACCGCCAACGTGGTGAAGGCCTGCCAGGGGCGATCGCGAAAGCCCCGGCTGCTCCTCACCTCCACCTTCGACGTGCACGGCCACACCCTCTCGAAGGAGCCGCCTCGCCGCGTGGACGACCCGGTCGTGGCCACCGATCCCTACACCGAGAGCAAGATCGCCGCCGAGGCCCTGGTGCGCGAGTCGGGGCTCACCTGGTGCATCTTCCGGCTCACCGACGTCCCGGTCATCGGCCTGCGCGACCCGCACCCCATCATGTTCGAGATCGGCCTCGAGAACCGCATCGAGGCCCTCCACGGCGACGACGCCGCCACGGCGCTGGCCCGCTCACTGCGCACCCAGGAGGTCTGGGGACGAACCCTCTTCGTGGGGGGCGGGCCCTCGTGCCAGCTCACCTACCGCGCGTACCTGACCCGCATGCTCGGCGCCATGGGCATGGAGATGCTTCCGGACGAGGCCTTCAGCGACGCGGAGTACGCCACCGACTGGGTGGACAGCGAGGAGTCGCAGCGGCTGCTCCGCTACCAGCGCCGGACCTTCGACGACATCACCGGAGACATCGCGAAGTGCCTGGGCTGGAAGAAGGCCTTCGTGCCCATGGCGGCGCCGGTCGTGCGCAGGAAGATGCTCGAGATGTCGCCCTACTGGCGGCAGCGCCAGAAATAGCCTGCGCCGCCGCCCGGAACCTACTCGCCGCCGGCGCTGCGGCGCCCTTCCGCGGGGGCGATGTGCGGCTTGCCGTGACGCCCCGGCAGGACCTTGGGCGGTCGCGCCCCGGGGCCGGCCGGGATGGAGTCGTCGGGGGGCGCCGGGGTGAAGATGCGGTTCACGAGCGGCGCCATGAGCCCGAGGCTGGTCGCGGCCAGCTTGCGCAGCGGGTTGCGCGAGGCGTCGCCGTTCGGGAGCGGCTGGCTCCAGGCCTTCCCGAGAAGGTCCATGTACATCCCCACGGTCTGCCCCGCGGTGGCGAAGTCGAGCGTGGAGAGGACCTCGTCGGCGAGGCCGAACGGCATGGACAGCATGATGGGGCCCCGCATGTACTCGGTGGCCCAGACGCCGTCGGTGAAGTTCATCCCTCGGGCCTGCCCGGGGCCCACCCAGACGCGGTCTCCCGGCCTGTAGATCCGCTTCTCGAACTGCCCCTCGCCGAAGTAGTGCATCTCGCCGTCGATGACGGTGTCCCAGAAGCCGACGGCGTGGCGCCCCGAGTGCCCCTCCGAGCCGATGGGGGTACCCCAGATCATGAGGTATTCCATGGACGAGGCGAAGTAGAGCTTCATCTGGATCATCGCGCCGCCGGCGATGCTGTACATCCACGGCTGCGAGCGGTCGATCCGGCCCGGGTAGGCGTCCTCCCAGGCGTCCGCGATGGCGTCGAACATCTCGGGCTTGGGCTTTCCGATGCCCTGGAGCGAGCACTCGTGGATGACGTCGGCGTCGAAGATGTAGTCCATGTCCAGGGCTCCGGTGGGGTGGGAGGTTCGGGAGAAGGGCTCGACATTACAACGCCTCGACGCGCCGTGTCGAAGTCCCCGAGGCGGGGTTCAGCCCCGCCCGGGGCGGCTGGGGGGAATGGGCCGGTTGAGGGGGCTGTCCGGGTTCTCCTTCATCCAGGCCCATGCGTCTCGCAGCGTCTGCTCCACGGGCCGGGGGGCGTGGCCGAGCTCCTCCCGGGCCTTCCGGTCCTGGATCTCGAAGTCGACGGCGAGGGTGTGCACCGCGTAGGGGGTGAGGAGCGCCCGGCGCCCGGTGACCTTCTCGAAGATCGGCGCGAACGCGGCCAGGCCGGCCGCGACCTTGAGCGGGATGAAGACCCTGGGCGGCCTCCGCCCGGCCAGCCCGGCCAGGATGCGCATCAGCTCCCGGACGGTCATGCGCTCACCGGAGAGGAGGTAGCTCTCGCCCTTGCGCCCCCGCTCGGCGGCGAGCACGTGGCCGATGGCGACGTCCCGGACGTCGATGAAGTCGTAGCACCCGTCCATCCCCGCCGGTACCGGGAAGCGGGAGAACAGGACGAGGACCTCCCCGATCTCGGACAGCCGGTAGTCATGGGGTCCGAGCACGTAGACCGGGTTCACGATCACGGCGTCGAGTCCCTCCCGCACCGCGTCGAGCACGATGCGGGAGGCGGTGGCCTTGGCCTTGCCGTAGTCGCCCGGGGCGAGCGCCGGGTCGTATCCGGCCTCCTCGGTGAGCACACCGCCCCGCCCCGGCTCCGTGAGCGCGTGGACCGAGCTCGTGTAGACGAGCCTGCGGACGCCGGCTTCCCGCGCCGCCTGCACCACGTTCCGGGTCCCGTCCACGTTCACGGTGCGCACGGCCTCGATGTCGAGCGAGCTGATGCTCACCACGCCGGCGAGGTGGAAGGCGACGTCCACCCCGTGGAATGCCGCCGGCAGCGTCTCCGGCCGGAGCACGTTCCCCCGGAAGACCTCGACGTCGAGCCCGGCCAGCGCACGGCCCTCGTCGTCCGGCTCCAGGAGCGCCCGCACCCGCTTGCCGCGACGGAGCAGCTCGCGCACCAGGACGTTTCCGAGGTGGCCGGTGGCTCCGGTTACGGTGGCGGTCTGGAAGTCCATTCGCGTCCGGTTCCTTTCCCTTCACGACGAGGTGAGGAGCGCCTCCAGGGTTCGCTGCCGGTGCGCGAAGGTCCGCGCCATCTGGCGGCCGACGAACGACCTCTCGGCCACCTCGCCGAGGATGCCCAGCCCGACCTCGTATTCAAGCACGTCCCGGACCAAGGTGCCGTCGCGCCCGCCGTGCACCCGCGCCTCGAACTCGTGCCGGTGCTCCCAGCGCCGGAACGGACCCCGGTCCTGGACGTCGGCGAAGTGGCGGAGGCGCTCGAACTCCACGATCCGCGCCACCCAGAGGGTGCGGACCGGGAGCGGCGGGAAGAGCTTCACCGAGACCACGATCACCGTTCCGACCCCGGCCTCGAGCCCTCCGGGAAGGGGATCCGGTGGGGGCACCCGCTCCACCCGGACGAGCCGGGCCCCCAGTTGAGGCGGCATGATGCGCGGGAGGTTCCGCGGGTCGGAGAAGAAGCCGAACACCCGCGGGAGCGGGAAGGGGACCCACTGCTCGAACTGGAGGCGCTGGGCCATGGGGCGAATGGTACGGCAACGACCCACGATCACTCCCGGAAAAGGCCTGGACCACGCTAGAATCCTGCGGGGAGGCAGCATGGCGGTCGACCGGTCGATCCAGCGAGCGCTGCTGTGGCGCGTGGCGATCGCGGTGCTCGTGATCTCGGTCCCCCTGGCCGGGGTGGTCGTCTACCGCGAGCAAGGGAGGACCGCGCAGCTCGCCGCCGATCGCGCGGCGCAGGGCGCGGCGATGCTGCAACTCGCCCTGTCGCACGAGCTCGACGGAGGGTTCCCGGACCACGCGGCGGTCCGTGGCGTGCTCGAGCGGCTCCGCGCCTCGCCGGCCGCCGCCCGGAGCGGCCACTTCGTGATCGTGGCCATCCGCGACGCATCGGGTGTGGAGGTGGCGCGCGTGGCGGCGCCGGGGCGCGCCCCCTCGGACACCGACGGGCTGCTGCCGGAACAGGTCCCCCTGCACGACTCGTCCGGACGCGTGGCCGGTAGCGTGGCGGCCTGGTTCCAGGTCTCGGACCGGGAGCGCTCCGAGGCCCGTCTCCGGCTCCTCGACTCCATCGCCTTCGGGATCGGTATCGTGCTCGCCACCGCCCTGATCCTCTACCCCATCGTGGCGCGCCTGACCGGAAGGCTGGAGACGCTCTCCCGCAACCTGCTCGACGCCAACCTGGAAACGCTCGGCGTGGTGGGGAGCACGATCGCCAAGCGCGACAGCGACACCGACGCCCACAACTACCGCGTCACCGTCTACGCGGGGCGCATCGGGGAGGCGGCGAAGCTCGACGCACCGGACATGCGCGCGCTGCTCAAGGGAGCCTTCCTCCACGACGTGGGCAAGCTGGGCATCCGCGACGCCATCCTGCTCAAGCCCGGCAAGCTCGACGACGCCGAGTTCGGCGAGATGAAGCACCACGTCCCCCATGGCCTCGACATCATCGAGCGCTCCACCTGGCTGCGCGACGCGGCGTCTGTGGTCGGACACCACCACGAGAAGTTCGACGGCTCCGGGTACGGGACGGGGCTCCGCGGCGAGGAGATCCCTCTTCCGGCCCGCATCTTCGCGGTCGCCGACGTCTTCGATGCCCTCACCTCGCGCCGTCCCTACAAGGAACCGTTCTCCTTCGAGGAGGCGATGTCCATCCTGGAGAAGGGGCGCGGCACCCACTTCGACCCGCGCGTGCTCGCCCTGTTCGCGGGCCTGGCCCGCGACCTGCACGGGCGCCTCGCCGGCGAGGAGGGGGAGGGGCCGCGCGCCGAGGTGGCGGCGCTCATGGATCGCTGGTTCCGGTCCGACCTGGGGTCGATGCTCTCGTGAACCGGGTGCCGTGATCAGCGCATCAGCGCCACCACCACCGGGCCCCAGGCGGTGAGCAGGATGTTCCCCACCGCGTACGGCACCGTGTAGCCGAGCACCGGATGCGCGCGGAGGATCTGGCCGAGACCCGGGAGCGCGTTCATGCGGACATGTTAGTCCTTCTTCAGGCTCGCGATGTCGATGACGAAGCGGTAGCGCACGTCCGACTTGACGGTGCGCTCGTAGGCCTCGTTCACCTTCTCGACCGGGATCACCTCGACGTCGCTGGTGATGCCGTGCTTCCCGCAGAAGTCGAGCATCTCCTGGGTCTCGGCGATGCCGCCGATGAGGGAGCCCGCGAGCGTCTTCCGTCCGAAGATGAAGGACATGGCGTGGACCTTGGCCGGCTCGGAGGGGACGCCCACCAGCACCATCGCCCCGTCGAGCTTGAGAAGCCCCATGTAGGCCTGGACGTCGTGGTTCGCGGAGATGGTGTCGAGGATGAAGTCGAACTTGCCGGCCAGCGTCTTGAACGTGGCCGGGTCGGTGGTGAGTGCGAAGCCGGTGGCGCCGAGGCGGCGGGCGTCGGCCTCCTTGGCCTTCGAGGTGGAGAGCATGGTCACCTCGGCTCCCATGGCCACGGCGAGCTTCACTCCCATGTGGCCGAGGCCGCCGAGGCCGACCACCGCCACCTTGTCCCCCTTCTTCACCTTCCAGTGGCGCAGCGGGGAGTAGGTGGTGATCCCGGCGCAGAGGAGCGGAGCCGCACCGGCCGGGTCGAGGCCGGGTGGGATCGAGAGGACGAACTTCTCGTCCACCACCACGTCGGTGGAGTAGCCGCCGAAGGTCGGCGTCTTCCGGTCCATCTCCGTGCCGTTGTAGGTGAAGGCCGCGCCCTTCTGGCAGAACTGCTCGAGGTCCTTCTGGCAGGCCGGGCAGGTGCGGCAGGAGTCGACCATGCAGCCCACGCCCACCCGGTCGCCGGCCTTGAACCTCTTCACGTCGGCGCCCACCCGGACGACCTTCCCCACGATCTCGTGGCCCGGCACCATGGGGAAGATGGAGTTGCCCCACTCGTCGCGGGCCTGGTGGATGTCGGAGTGGCAGATGCCGCAGAACTCGATGTCGATGGCCACGTCGCGTGGACCGGTGGGGCGCCGGTCGATCTCGTACGGCGCGAGGGGGCTCTTCGGCGTCAGTGCGGCGTAGGTGCGGGTTCGGGCCATCGTGTCCTCCGGAGGGTGGGCCCGTAGACCTATGGAGCGGAGGGGCAGGGCGCAAGCTACCGCGTCGCATCGGCCAGATCCCCGGCTTCCTCCTCGAGACCCCGCCCGGGCAGCCTCCCGTCGAACTGCTCGGGAACGAGCACGTCCGCCCCCAGGGGGGGTGCCCCCGCGGCCCGGGCGGCGAACCCCCCCGCCGCGATGCAGGAGTGGGGCGCAGCGTGGCGCACCATCTCGATGGCTTCCCGGGCCGCGGAGAGGTGGTCGATCGAGGAGATGGCGATCCCCACCAGAGCCGGCTTCCGTTCCACGCAGGCCACCGCGAGCTGAACCGCCGGAGTGTCGGCGCCCAGCACCTCCACGTCGTATCCCTCGAGCTCGAGAAGGTTTGCCGCGAGCGTCAGGCCCGTCGTGTGGTACTCGCCGGGGGGCGCGGCGAGCACGGCCTGCCCGCGGTGGCGGGGACCCGGTGCACCCCAGGTCTCGGGCGCGAGGAGTGCGAGCCCGAGCGCCACGAGCGCCGTGGCACGGTGCTCCTCCACGACGGTGGCCTGGTGACGCATCCACGCCTCTCCGACCTGCCGCTGGACCTCGGCGATGCCGAGCAGCGCCACCCGGGCGCCGCGCGCATCCCGCCACGCCTCCACCGCCGCCATGTAGGCGGTCCGATTTCCGCGCAGGGCCGCCGTGGTGGCGTCCCAGAGCTCGATGGGCGCGCCCTCGACCGGGTCCTCCGCGGCGGCGATCCCGGCCGCCAGCGACTCGGCCACCCACCTGAGCAACTCGTCCGGGAGCCCCATGCCCTCCAAGCGGTTCGCGAGCGCGCGCAGGGTCGCCCCCACGCTCTCGTGCGGGAGGCCAGCGGCCTCGTGGATCCGCTCCGCCCAGCGGGCGTGCTCCCGGAAGACCGCAGGGCAACGGAGGTCCACCGAGACGGCGAGGGCCCGGGCGTGCGCGCCGAACTCGGCCTCGCAGGCGTGCTGCTGCCCCTCCTTCCGCGCGCGCAGGGAGGGGGACCCGGCGAGGACCTCCTCCGCGACGGCATCGGCATGGGCGAGGATGGCCTGGGCCACCCGTGCGTCGACACGAGGGCGCATCGTGCACCTCGAGAAAAGCCTAGACCGTTGCTGCGAAGATCGCCACCCGCTTCCAGGCCCGCTCGAATCCCTGGAGATCGAACCCGGTCCCGGAGGACATCCAGTCGAAATGGGGGGGTACGTGGGCGGGCTGGTCGTAGTGGCCGAGGATGTCGTGGTGGTCGGCCCAGGAAGCGGCGATGAGTTCCCCGTGGATCTGCGAGAGGGTGGGTACGATGCCGTCGTTCGCGGCGGCGTCGGGGATCCGACCGTAGGCCCGCCGCAGGACGGCGGCGTGTTCCCGGTTTATGGGCGGCATGGACCCGTCCGGGGTGGAGGCGGCCATCCGGTAGAGGGCCACGAAGAGGGCGTGGGTGACCTGGTGGGATGGGTCGAGGCCGGCGCCCAGCAGGGAACGCAGCCCAGGGGCGCGCGCCCGGGTCACCACCGATCCGTACCGGAGTCCGGGGCGGTCCTGGGTGGAGGCGTTGAAGACCTCCATCCCCGCCGGCGAGATCTGCGAGACCAGCCCCTGGTCGCTGCGGACTCCCTCCAGGAACTGCTCCACGGCGCGCCGCCGCTCCCCCTCGAAGTCACCGAGGAGCTCGAGGAAGATCTGGTCCACTGCCCCGATCGGGCGAGACCTGGGATTTCGCAGCAGCCGGGCGAGCTTCAGCCCCACGGTGATGGGAAGCCTTCCGGTGCGCAGCGTGTAGATCGACACCAGCGAGAGGAGCCGCAGGAACTGCTGGCCGATCATGCCGCCGAAGTACTGGGCGATGGGCGTTCCCCGGTGCGGCGTGGACACGGTGACCACGGACCGGACGGAGCCGACGCAGCGCTCCACGTCGGCAGGGGTGGGGATCACGGCCCCCGGTGTGACGAGAAGTCGCGCGTCGAGGCCACCGCTCGAGTGGCCCACCAGGGTCACCTTGCCGGGCGACTCGTCGAGCAGCGAGGAGAGGGCCTCGCAGAGCAGGGCAGCGCGCCGCGGAAGGGACGCCGTGGGCTCGGTGCGGGCCACGCGGACGTCGCCATCGATCCCCAGCGCCGGCCCCTTCTCGGCGAGGAAGTTCCGGACGTGGCCGAAGTAGGTGAAGTCACCGAGGTTGGCGAAGCCGAAGAACCCCGGGACGAGGAGGATGTGGTGCGGTCTTCCCACGGGACCAATCTATCCCGTCGGGGACCAGGTCGATCAGATCGTCGACGTCCCGTCCTGGGCGAAGACCGGAAGGGTCGGGCGCAGCCCGTCGATGGGCGGATGTCCCACGGGAAGTCGTTCGACCTCCACGGGCGGGTGCCCCGGCGGAAGGCGGTCGATTCGCTCCGCCTCGATGGGCGGGTGCCCCGGCGGGAGCTGGAACTGGGGACAGGACTCCACGGGCGGATGGCCCGGCGGGAGGTCGGTTCCGAGCACCCGTACCGCGACGACCAGGGTGAAGGCTGTCATCGCGAGCAGGGAAGTCCGCGCGACGGCGACGAGGAAGATCTTGGATCGCTTCATGGCGCCTCCTCGGTCGATGAATGTCGACCTCCGCGGTCCTTAATCACCCGTGGGGTCGGGCGCGACGGCGAATTGCGCCCCATCACGGCGACGAAAATCCGGTCGGCTATGGTCGCGGCGCGCAGGGGAGCAGGGGGGGAAATGGGATCGTCCTCGAGGAAGGGCTGGATCGTCACGCTGGCCGGCGTCGGGCTCAACCTGGCGCTCGGGATCCTTTACGCGTGGTCGATCTTCTCGAAGCAGCTCACCGAGCCGGTGGCACGCGGCGGCTTTGGCTGGACCCGGACGCAGGCCACGATGCCGTACACCATCGCCATCGCCTGCTTCGCGATCATGATGGTCCCGGCCGGCCGGCTCCAGGACAAGCTGGGGCCGCGGCTCATCGCCAGCATCGGCGCCGTGCTCACCGGAATCGGGCTCGTGGTGGCGAGCTTCGCCTCCCCTTCCGCCTCCTGGCCGGCCGCGCTGGGGTTCGGTCTGCTCGCCGGCACCGGCTTCGGCCTGGGCTATGCCGCGGCCACTCCGGCGGCGGTGAAGTGGTTCCCGCCGCAGAAGAAGGGGCTCGTCACCGGCCTCGTGGTGGCCGGCTTCGGGCTCGCGCCGGTCTACATCGCGCCGCTCTCGAAGTGGTTGCTCGCCGCGCACGGCGTGGCCTTCTCGTTCCGTGTCCTCGGCATCGCCTTCCTGGCCATCACCCTGGTCCTCTCCCAGTTCATCGTGAATCCGGAGAGGCCGCTCAACGTGGCCGCTCCCGGTTCGGCGGCGGCCCGGGCGGCGGCCCCCGACGCCACCTGGCGCGAGATGATCCGCACCGGCGACTTCTGGCTCCTCTGGTTCCAGTACGCCTTCGGCGCCACGGCCGGCCTCATGATCATCGGCCACCTGGCCAAGATCGTGGCCGCCCAGTCCGGCAACGCCATCCAGACCGGCTTCGTCTTCGTGGCGCTGCTCGCTGTGTTCAACGCCGCGGGGCGCATCGTGGCCGGCGTGGTCTCGGACCGGATCGGACGGACGGTGACGCTCGCCTCGGTCTTCATCCTCCAGGCCTCGAACATGATCTTCTTCTCCGGCTTCTCGACCTTCACCGGGTTCGTGGTGGGCTCTGCGGTGGTGGGCTTCAGCTACGGGTCCTGCCTCTCGCTCTTCCCGGCCTCGGTGGCCGACCGCTGGGGCACGAAGAACCTGGGGCTCAACTACGGCATCCTCTTCACCGCGTGGGGCGTGGGCGGCGTCTTCGGCCCGATCCTGGCGGGTCGCATCGCCGACGCCACCGGTTCCTACCAGCTCGCCTACCAGATCGCGGCCGGCCTGCTCGTCGCGGGCACGCTGCTCGCCATGTTCTCGTACGTGGGCATCTCGGTGAATCTCCCGGAGCGGGAGATCACCATCAAGGTCGGAAAGAGGAAGTCGGCGCAGGCGTCCGGAGCCCCCCGGGTGGCCTGATCGGCCCCGCACGGAGGGCTGTTTTTGCTCGACAATCGAGAATCGGCGCGGTATCTGGCAAGTTCCGATCCCTCTCCGGGGTGGAGCCGCCCGGCACTTTCTGTCGGACGGATTCGGAGAAGAAACGAGCAAGAAGCGATGGGTACCGGCACCGTGAAGTGGTTCAACGACGCGAAGGGCTTCGGGTTCATCACGCAGGACGGCGGCGGCGAGGACGTGTTCGTCCATCACACCGCGATCCAGGCCGATGGGTTCCGCACCCTCGCCGAGGGCCAGAAGGTGGAGTTCGACGTGAACAAGGGGCCGAAGGGGCTCCAGGCAGCAAACGTCCGCCCCATCTAGTTCCACTTCACGCAAGCTGAAGTGGCGGGAGCCCGGCCTCGGCCGGGCTCTTCCGTCTTCAGAAGTTCTCGTTGATGTTGAGGTAGATGCCGTAGGAGCCGTCGAGCCCCACGCCCACCTCGATGAGCCCATTGGTGCGGGTGGGCCTGTTCACGAGCACGCGGATGCCGGCGGTGACCGCCGGATACCAGTACTTGTAGACGGGCGCGTTCTGCGGTTCGCCCTCGAGCCGCTGCTGGCTCGCCGAGTGGACGTTCACCCCGACCACGCCGCCGATGAGTTCCCAGATGCGGAAGCGGTACTCCGCCTCGGCGTAGAGCAGCGACTTCCCGATGTGGCGCCCCTCGATGTAGCCGCGTCCGGAGCGGGCGTCGGGGTCGGAGCCGATCGAGGGCAGGTCCAGGTACGGGGTATTGCCGAAGGAGAACCACCCGTAGGCCCACAGCGCGAGCACGCTGGGCTTCGCGATGGTGAAGTACGCACGCCCGGTGACGTAGAGGGACTGCCAGTCGTAGTCGCTGCCCAGCCAGCGCGGGAAGGCCCGGTAGGTCGCGGTGGCGTAGTAGCCGCGGGTGGCGTTGACGGGGTTGTCGCGGCTCTCCCAGAGGAGATCGAGGGAGAGGCCGACGTTGTTGTAGGGCCCGGACGTCCCGTAGGGATAGGCGATGAACGGGTTCGTCACCCCGGGCGCCGAGCCTCGATCGGACACCGAGTAGTACCGGTCGAAGTAGATCCCGCCCCCGAGGTAGAGATCGGAGAAGACCTGCCGGTAGGCGGTCTCCCACAACCGCACCAGGCTCTTGTCGACGATGACCTCGTTCTCGGGGGGCGTGTTCCCTCCGAGGCCCCAGGTCGGCGCGGGGAAGATCTGCCAGTTGTAGTAGCCGACCAGGCTCCAGTTCCCTCCTCCGAAGTAGATGCTGGTCCGGAGCGGGATCGAGACCTGGTTCTTGACCGTGTAGAGGATGTTGGTGGCGAACTTGGAGAGCTTGCTCCCATCGTCGTCGAGCCGGAACACGCCCGCGCCGGCCACCCCGAAGCCGAAGCCGATGAGGGGGCTCGTGAGGATGAAGGGGACGGCGTTCCAGTGGAACTTCCGCTTCCGCTCCTCCTCCATCTGCGCCGGGGCCTTCTCCTCGTGAAGGCCGAGCCCGCGCATGATGACCTCGGGGAGGTCCGTCGTGGCCTCGGTGGGGTCGATTTCCGGCGTCCCCTCGACCGGGCCGGGGCGCGCGGCGGGCGGGAAGGCCGTCTCGAGGTCCGGGGCCCTCTCCTGGCCAGCCGGCGTCGGCGGGTCGGCCGGGCGGCCTGAGCCCTCGTTCGACCCCGCACGAGCGAACGCCGGCGCCGCTCCGAGGAGGGCGCCGGCGAGTAGTGCGATCGCGTGCGTGAGTCCGGGTGGGCGCGCCACGCGCGCAAGATAGCAGCGTGGGGGCTACTTCGCGCTCGACTTCTTGGCCTTCTTCGGAGCCGGCTCGACCGCCACCGCCACCGTCTCCTGGTACTCGGCCAGGACCTTGTCGCCGATCTTCAGCTTGTCGAGGGCGATCCCCTCGCCGGCCTTCACCTTGTAGGAGCGCCCCTCCGGGCCGGTCAGGGTGACCATGCGGGACTTCAGGTCGATCTTGGTGACCGTGACCGTGCCCTTGATCCCCACCTTGACGTCGCCGGCCGGCCTCGCGCCGACGGGGGCGGCCTCGCCGGTGGCGGTGACCGAGGGCTCGACGGGCTTCGCGCCGGGGGCCTGCAGGGAGAGGATGACGCCCTGGCTGAAGGTGACCCTGACGACGTCCCCGACCTTGATCTGATCGAAGTTCACCACCTCGGGTCCGACCCGGATGGTGTCGGTCTCCTTCTTGCCCTTCAGCGTGACGAGGCGGTTGGGGGCGTCCACGGCGGTGACCGTGGCGGTGACCTGCTCGACGCGGCCGCCGGATACGACGCCCTTCTCGGTGGACTTGTTGACGGTGAGGGGCTTCGCGGCGTCCTCGGCAAGGACGGTGATGGGGGACAGCGCGAGGCCGAGGGCGGCCAGGGAGAGGAAGAGCTTGCGGTTCATCGTGCCTCCAGGGGCGATTGATTGGCCGGGAAGCATAGCGGCGCGGTGGGGCGTGGGCTCCACTCATTCGGGTGGTAGCATCCAGGTGCTTGAAGTTCCAGGGATCGATGAAGATGGCGCTGGCCGCCGGCTTCGTCGCGGTGGGGGCTGCCCGGTCGACCGGCGACCCCTAGCAGTACCTGCTGGCCTTCTCGATCGGCTGACCGGGCATCAGCAGGGCGGGTAGCGGGCCCAGGACCCGCACTGGCCGCCTGCGCAGGCGAGGCTACCGGTGCCGTAGTGGCGGTGCAGGTCGTCGGCCACCTGCTCGATGACGTCGCGCAGCTCGAGCCGCGTGAGCCAGCGCCGAGGGATGGAGAGCTCCCCCAGCGCGACGCCGAGCAGGCTGCCGGCGATGGCGCCGGTGGAATCGCTGTCGCCGGAGTGGTTCACCGCGAGCAGAACACCGTGCTCGAAGCTCTCGGCGGCCAGCGCCGCGTAGAGGCCGATGGCGAGCGCCTCCTCGGCCACCCACCCCTCCCCCAGCGACTCCACGTCGGCCGCCGTCCCGCGCGGCGCCCGCGACAGCCAGAGCGCCTTCTCCACGGCCGAGGCGGTCTCCTCGTGTCCGGGGTGGCGGCGCAGCACGTCGAGCGCGCGCACCGCCGCCTCGTCCAGGCTGGAGCCGTCGGCCACGTCGTGGACCAGCTGGGCCAGGTAGCCGGCGGAGAGCCACCCGGTCGGATGACCGTGGGTGATGGCGGCGAGCTCGCACCCGGTGCGGAAGGGCTGGCCGGGCGCGAAGCCGGCCGGGGCGATTCGCATCACGCCCCCGCAGCCCTTGCTCTCGTTGATGGGGAGTTCGGGCGTCCCCATCCGTCCCTTGCGCAGCGCCGAGAGGCAGGTGTCGCCCGGGCCGCGCACCGCGTGCAGGTCGCGCAGGCGCAGGAGCCATCCGTCCTCGTCGGGGACTCCGCGGCGCTGCACCACGTCGCCCTGGGTCTCGAGCCAGCGCAGGTAGGCGTGCCAGGCCACCTCGCCGACCTGCGCTCCGGGCTTCCGGTGCCGGAGGTGCTCGGCGCGCAGCAGGGCCTCGGCGGTGAAGAGCGTCATCTGGGTGTCGTCGGTGACGCCGCCCAGCCGCCCGTAGCACATGGAGTAGTCGCGCAGGCCAGCGGGGCCGAACTCGGTGCGGATCTCGGCGAGGGTCTTGAACTCGATGGCGGCGCCCAGCGCGTCCCCGACCGCGCCGCCGAGGAGGCAGCCGCGGAAGTTGGCTCGGGTCCTGGCCCCCCGGATCTTCCTGGCGTCGTTCACGTGCCGGCCCCTTCCCCTGCCGGCGCCGCCGGCCGCGGGCATTCTTGCACGGACGGCCGACTTCCGGGTCGCCTTAAGGTCGGGGGAGCGGATGCCGCCGGCGGTGGATCACGGTTCTCCTCGCAGCGCGCCGTCGGGTTCGGCTGGCCTGCGGGTGAATCTCGGCGAAAACTTCGGCCAGCATCTGCCCGTCGCCATGTACCGCGCGCCCCGCCGTTCGCCTACATCGGTCCAGGCACGTGCACCATCTCCCCTGTCAACGCAGGGTTCCGTGCGCCTCCCGGGTTTCGAGGACCCCGGGACATGATCGTACTGGTAGTGCTTCAACTTCCCTGCGGACGAGACATTTTTCGAGCCGGGCCTTGGCGCGACAAGTGCTCCTGGGATGGTCATGACGACCGCCTCGCTCGCAGTGGCGACCCTGGCCGGCCTCCTCGCCGGACAGAGCACCGGGGACCGGCAAGCCTTCCAGGCCTACCAGATTCAACTGGCCCGGGTCATGGCCGCGGAGAGCACGACAGCGAACCAGGGTTCGTACGTTGCCTCGGAACATGGCGGCTGCATCCTGGTTCCGGGCGCGGCGAGTACACCCACCACCCGGGACTGCACCGGGTGCCATCCTGCCCTCGACGGCAGGCACTCGCATCCAGTCGACGTCGACCAGGACGCGGCTCGCTTCCGATCGCAGGGGCGCTCGGGACCGTCTCTCCGCTCTGCCTCGGAGGTGGTGAAGCGGGGCCTGTTCCTTTCCGACGGGAAGGTTTCCTGTCTGACCTGCCATGACGGAAATTCGACGTGGAAGTACAAGCTTGCCCTGCCTCCCGATGCACCGTTGAAGGAGCCAGTCGCGGCAGGAAACCCACACACCTACGACCCGGCACTTGCCCGCCCGTCGACCATGGCGGGGCTCAACACGACGACGGGCAAGCGCGTACTTCCGGCCGGGACTGCGGTCAGCCCCACACCACTCTGCAAGGTCTGTCACTCATTCGACTAGGGCGGACCCGGGTCGCGTGGGTCGCCTGCGGGCCGGAGGGGCGGATGCCGCCGGGCGCTGGGACGTCCATCTCCGCTCCGCGCCCGGACGTCAACCGTTCCGGCGCCCGCTGCGAAGGCTCCGCTCCGAGGGACGCCCGCGCCGGCTGACGACGCCCGGGCCGAAGGCGACGCGAGCGTGCGTCCTTCGTGAGGGGATCCCGGAAATCACCGGCGGGCCGCGCGGTGACGTCCCTCCGCCAGGCGCCCGGGTGGCCTCGTCGGGCGCCGCCTTCGCAGCGCCACGATCGAGGATCCCGAGCAGGAGCGGCATTGGGGCGGATGCTTCACCCTGTTGCCGCGACCCCGCGGTCCCCGTGGTGCGAGGACCAGCGGTGCGGAGACGAGGCCACCCGGGCGCCGGCACCACGGAAGGGCGCCACCCGCGACGTCTCGCGGCGGAAATGAAACGGGAGAGAGCCCCGGCCGTCCACCGGAACCCTCTCCCACTGCGGCCTGGCGCGATCCTAGGGAGATCGCGCCCGGCACATCGAGACTTCAGGCCCCTCGCAGCCGCCGACGCGGGGGGTGCCGCACCGGCACCGGAGCCGCCGCCCGGATCGCCCGCGCGGCCCGGAGGGTCTCCGCGAGGGCGACGATGCCGATCGCCATGGTCAGGAGCAGCGTCGTCACGTCCGTACCTCCTGCGCCAGCGTGCTGCGTGGGCCTCGACCAAGGGTGAAGCAAGCGCGAGTCCAAATTTGGCGGGGACCCCGCCTGGGTCACCAGGAGTGCAAGCGACCGGGATCGCGCAGGATCCGCTCCGAGGGCCTCCCCGGGAAGGTACGTCCGGGTGCCGGCGGGGCGGACCCCTGGGTGGTGGACGCCTCCTCCCCTTTCCACGGGACACGTCCCCATGCCCCCAGGGTGTGGTACATTTTTCGGTCCGGCCAGGGCGGCCGGCAGCCACGATCCCGGAGAGAAAATGAGCACGAAGAAGTTCCGCGTCGGCGTCCTGGGCGCCACCGGCATGGTCGGTCAGCGCTTCCTGTCCCTCCTCGAGGACCACCCCTGGTACGAGGTCTCCGTCCTCGCCGCCAGCGCCAACTCGGCCGGCCAGAAGTACGCCGACGCCGTGAAGGGGCGCTGGGCGCTCTCGAAGCCGGCCCCGGCGAGGTACGCGGGCCTGACGGTCCACAACGCCTCCGACGTGGCGAAGATCGCCGACCAGGTCGACTTCGTCTTCTGCGCCGTCGACATGACGAAGGAGGAGACGGCCAAGCTCGAGGAGGACTACGCACGCGCCGAGACGCCGGTCGTCTCGAACAACTCGGCCCACCGGGCCACGCCCGACGTCCCCATGATGGTGCCCGAGATCAATCCGGAGCACGCCTCCGTCATCGAGGCGCAGCGCAGGCGGCTCGGGACGAAGCGCGGCTTCGTGGCCGTGAAGCCCAACTGCTCCTTGCAGAGCTACGTGCCGGCCATCCACCCGCTCATGAAGTTCGGGCCGAAGCGAGTCGCGGTGTGCACCTACCAGGCCATCAGCGGAGCCGGGAAGACCTTCGAGACCTGGCCGGAGATGGTCGACAACCTCATCCCCTTCATCAAGGGGGAGGAGGAGAAGTCGGAGAAGGAGCCCATGAAGATTCGGGGTTCCCAGAAGGACGGCAAGATCGTGCCGGCCGTCGAGCCGGTCATCTCCGCGCAGTGCATCCGCGTGCCCGCCTCCGACGGCCACATGGCCGCAGTCTTCCTCCAGCTCGAGAAGAAGGCGTCGAAGGAGGAGATCGTCGACCTCTGGCGTGCCTTCGAGGGCAAGCCGCAGGCGCTCGACCTGCCCAGCGCGCCGAAGCCCTTCCTCACCTACTTCGAGGAGGAGAACCGCCCCCAGACCAAGCTCGATCGGGACGCGGGCGGTGGCATGGGCGTGACCATCGGCCGGCTGCGCCCCGACGTCCTCTTCGACTGGCGCTTCGTCGCGCTCTCCCACAACACCGTCCGCGGCGCAGCGGGCGGCGCGGTGCTGACGGCCGAGCTCTTGACGAAGGACGGGTACATCGAGAGGAAGTAGTCACCTCCCCCCACCATCGCCGCCACACCGGCTGCGGGCTAGACCACGCGGTTTTCACCTCCGCGACCGACCGCACCGCTTGCCACGCGGACGGGGGCTTTGTCCGCAGTGCATCAGCAAAAAAGGCCGCCACCCGAGGGAGGCGGCCTTCTCCATTCCGGAAAGGCGCCAGCGGCTGCGCCCCCGGGAGCGGTCAGTTCCTTCGTCCGCCGAAGATGTTCAGGATCGCCAGGAACAGGTTGATGAAGTCGAGGTACAGCCGGAGCGCGCCGTTCACCGGCAGCGCGGCCACTCCCGACCCTGCCACCGCCATGCGGCGAAGCCGCTGGGTGTCGTACGCGGTGAGCCCGGTGAAGACCACCACCGCGGCCGCCGAGACCACGAACTGCAGCATGCTGCTCTTCATGAAGATGTTGACGACGCTGGCGAGGACCACGCCGATGAGCCCCATGAAGAGGAAGGTGGACCATCCGGACAGGTCCCGCTTCGTCACCGTGGCGTAGATGCTCATGGTGAGGAACGTCCCCGCCGTGACCGCGAAGGCGGACGCCACCGAGGCCCCGGTGTAGGCGAGCAGCACCACCGAGATGGTGGCCCCGGTGAGGGCGGAGTAGAGCAGGAAGAGCGCCCCGGCCACGCCGGCCGAGAGCTTGTTCACCGCCGCGGAAAGCGTGATGACCAGGGCGAACTGGGCGATGACGAGCCCCCAGAAGACCATCCGGTTGCCGAAGATGAACTGGACCAGCCCCTCGGAGGTGGCGACCGAGTAGGCGACCCCGGCCGTGACGATCAGGCCGAGGGACATCCAGCGGTAGACGGAGGACATGAAGCGGCGCTCGACGTCGGAGGCGCCACGGACCAGGACCTGCGAGTTCTCGAATGCGTTTGCCATCCGGTGATTGTAATCACGGGCCGGCCGTTGGCCAGCGCGAGGGAAGCCGCCGGGGGGGGTTGCTAACCCTTCGAGGTTCCGAGGCGTTCCAGGATGGGGAGGAGGTCGCCGACCTTTTCCGCCCAGGCCCGGGGCTGTGCACGGGCGAGCTGCTCCCTCGAGAACGGCCCCCAGAGCGTGGCCACGGTGGCCACCCCGGCGGCGTTCCCGGCCAGGACGTCGTGCGGGGAGTCCCCCACGAAGGCCGCCTCTTCGGGCCGGGCCCCGAGCCGGCCGAGCCCGTGGAGAACCGGCTCCGGGTCGGGCTTGTGCCGCAGGGTGGCCTCGAGCCCGACCACGAACGCGAAGTGCCGGGAGAGGCCCAGGAAGTCGAGGGAGCGGAGCGCCGAGGGCTCGAGCTTCGACGTGACGACGGCCATGCGAACGCCGCGCGCCGTGAGCGTGTCGAGCAGCTCCGGGATGCCCGGGAAGGCGCGCACGATGGAGTCGTGGTGCGCCCACTGGTGCTCCTTGTAGCGCTCCTTCACCCGCGCCACGTCGGCCTCGTCGCCGGCCCAGTGCCGGATCATGGCGTCGAGCGGGGTGCCGACGAGGGCCACCCACTCCGCCACCGGCGGCGCGTTGGGGTGGCCGTCGAAGGCGTGCTTCATCGACGCCACGATGAGCGGGATCGAGTCGATGAGGGTCCCGTCGAGGTCGAAGAGGACCACGCGGGGGAGCATCGAATCGATCCCGGAAGCGGCTACAGCATCCCCGGCTTCCCCGCCTTGAAGCGGTTGTACTCGGTGGTGAGGATGTCGACGTGCTCCCGCTCCTCGGCGGCCAGCTCCTTGTAGAGCTGCTGCTCCATCGAGCCCGGGTCGCAGCTGGCGCCCTTCTCGGAGAAGTACTTCACCGCCCGCTGCTCGAACGCGATGGCGATCCGGAAGAGGTTGGCCGGGTCCTGCGGGTCGTTGGGGATCCCCGCGTAGACGGCGGCACGCTCGGTCTTGAAGCCCTCGGAGGCCTCGCTCACGTCCACGTGGTAGCGGCCGGAGAGGGTGGCCATGTGCTCCTTCTCCATCTCGGCGAACTTGCCGAAGAGGACCTGGAGCGCGGGGTCCTTCGCCTCGGCGGCCGCCCGCTTGTAGAAGGCCATGCCGCCCAGCTCGATCTCGAAGGCGATGCGGACCGCCTCGAGGGCCTTGGCGTCGGCGATGGACCGCTCACCCAGCGGCGCGAGCTTGCCGCCGCAGGCCGGGCACTGGCCGTACGGGAAGGCGAAGCCCTCGCTCACCTTGGCGCAGGACTCGCAGCGCCACTGCAGGGTCGAGTTGGCGCAGCAGATGTACTCCTCGTCGCCCTCCAGCGGCTGGCGGCACTTCGGGCAGGTCTTTCCGGCGGCGTTCACGCTGGCAACTCCCTTGGGGGCGGAGGTCTCGGCCGCCGCTCCGGCAACGATGGGCTTCATGGGGACGAAGGCGTCGAGGTCGGCCTCGGCGACCGGCCACTTCGACTTCCCGCCGGCCAGCCAGGTGGCGATGCCCTTGGCGGCGCGGCGTCCCGCGCCCATGGCCAGGATGACCGTGGCACCACCGGTGACGATGTCTCCGCCGGCGAAGACGCCGGGGAGCGTGGTGGCCTGGGCCTTGTCGTCGGCCACCACGTTGCCCCACTTGTTGAGGCCGAGGCCGGGGGTGGCCTGGGTGATGATGGGGTTCGCCTTGGTGCCGAGGGCGTAGATGACCGTGTCGCAGGCCAGGTCCTTGAAGCGGCCGGTGGGGACGGGCTTGCGGCGCCCCTTCTCGTCGGGGTCGCCGAGCTGCATCTCCTCGACCTTCATCCCCTTCACGTTGCCCTCGGGGTCCACGTAGATCTCGACCGGCGCGTGGAGGAAGAAGAAGTCGATCCCCTCCTCCTTGGCGTGGCGGATCTCCTCGATGCGGGCCGGGGCCTCGGCCTCGGTGCGCCGGTAGACGCAGCGGACCGTGGCGGCGCCGATGCGCTTCGAGACGCGCAGGCAGTCCATGGCGGTGTTGCCGGCGCCGATGACCACCACGCTCTGGCCGACGTTCACCGGCGTGTCGAGGTAGGGGAACCGGTCGCCGCCCATGAGGTTCACGCGGGTGAGGAACTCGTTGGCCGAGTAGACCTGGCCGGCGAACTCACCCGGGATGCCCAGGAACGTGGGTGCACCGGCACCGACGCCCAGGAACACCGAGTCGAAGCCCTTCTCCTCCATGAGCTGGGCGACGGTGAAGGTCTTGCCCACGACCTTGTTGGTCTCGATCTTCACGCCCATGTCCTTCAGGCGGTTGACCTCCCGCTCGATGATGTCGCGGGGCAGGCGGAAGGAGGGGATGCCGTAGCGGAGCACGCCACCCACCACGTGCAGGGCCTCGTACACCGTCACGTCGGCGCCGTAGCGGACCAGGTCGGCGGCGGCGGCCAGGCCCGCCGGGCCGGAGCCCACCACGGCCACCTTTCCGAGCTTCTTCTTGAAGACCGGCGGGACGGCCGGGGGAGCCTTGGCGTTGTCGCCGACGAAGCGCTCGAGCCGGCCGATGGCGACCGACTCCACCTTCTTGTTGATGATGCAGAGCGCCTCGCACTGCGTCTCCTGCGGGCAGACGCGGCCGCAGATCGACGGGAACATGTTGGCCTCGTACATGGCCTCGAGCGCGCCGTCGAGGTCGCGCACGATGAGGTGCCGGATGAAGCGCGGGATGTCGATCTGCACCGGGCAACCGGCGATGCAGGTGGGCTTCGCGCACTGGATGCAGCGCTCGGCCTCGCGCAGCGCGTCCTGGAGGGAGAACCCGAGGTTCACCTCCTTGAAGTTGCGGGCGCGCTCGTGCGCGTCGCGCTCGGGCATGTGCACCTGCTTCGGCTCGAGCTCCTTGATCTTCTTGTAGTTGCGCTTCTGCTCGTCGAAGAGCTGCTTCTCGAGGTTGCAGACGTGGGCGTAGTCCACGTTGGCCTGCTCCTCCTGCCCCTTGAAGCGCTTCTGCCGGGAGAGCAGCTCCTTGAAGTCGACCTTGTGGCCGTCGAAGTCCGGCCCCTCGACGCAGGCGAACTTCACCTGACCGTCGACGGTGACGCGGCAGGAGCCGCACATGCCGGTGCCGTCCACCATGATGGCGTTGAGCGACACCATGGTCTTCACGCCGAACGGGCGGGAGGTCTCCACGCAGCCGTACATCATGGGGAGCGGCCCGATGGCCACCACCATGTCCGGCTTCTCCTTCTCGAGGATCTCCTTCAGCGCCACCGTGACGAAGCCGGGCTTGCCGTAGCTGCCGTCGTCGGTGCAGACGATGAGGTCGTCGGAGTACTTCTTGAACTTGTCCTCCCAGAAGACCAGGTCCTTGTTGCGAAAGCCGATGATGCTCGTGGTCTTGCAGCCGGCCTCCTTGAAGGCGCGAAGCTGCGGGTAGACCGGAGCGACGCCGAGGCCGCCGCCGACGAAGACGACGTGCTTGCCGGCCTCGATGTGCTGGGGCATCCCGAGCGGCCCCACGAAGTCGAGGAAGCTATCCCCCTCGGCGTAGTTCTCCATCATCTCCTTGGTGGTCTTGCCGAGCGCCTGGATCACCATGGTGATCGTCCCGGCGTCGCGATCGTAGTCGGCGACGGTCAGCGGGATGCGCTCGGCCCCCTCGCGAAGGCGGATCATCACGAAGTGTCCGGCCTGGGCGGACTTCGCGACGTCGGGCGCCTCGACCTCCCAGAGGAAGGTGGTGGGGGAGAAGGCCTCGTGGCGGACGATCTTGTACATGGGCTTCGTTTCCTCGTGCAGCGGGGGAGGGGCGCCGGGGGCTTTCCAGCGGGACGACGTTGGTACCAGCGACGTCTGTACCCGTCAAGGACTACCCGCCGGGCCCGCCTCCCGGAAAAACTGCTGAACGGCGGGAGGTTGCGGCATGTCAAGCTCTTCCGGGGAAGCCCCCTTGCGCTGGCCGCTCGGCCGGCGCAGGTACTAGGACATGGCGAGCGAGCGATCTGCCTCCCACCTGGCGCCCGGATTCCTGGTCGCGGCCCCGGGGCTGCGCGATCCGAACTTCGTGGGCTCGCTGGTGCTCATGACCGGCCACCGGAAGGCCGGGGCCATGGGATTCGTGGTGAACCGCCCCGCGCCCATCTCCGCCGCGGAGATGCTCTCCTCGGTCGACGACCGGCTGGGCGGCCTCGCCCGGGCCTCCGAGCACGGACAGCGACCGGTGCTGGTGGGTGGGCCGGTGGCCCCGGAGCAGGTGTGGGTGCTCTACCGCCGCAGCGGCGCGGGCGACGACGAGGATGCAATCCGCGTCGGCCGGAACCTCGTGGTGGGAAGCTCCCGGCCGGTGCTGGAATCGATCCTGAGCAAGGACGGGCCCGGCCCGGTGCAGCTCTTCGTTGGCTACGCCGGCTGGGCACCGATGCAGCTGGAGGAGGAGATCTCGCAGGGATCCTGGGTCCCTCTCGGGTTCGACGAGGATCTCGTGACCACCGTCCCGGTACCCGATCGGTGGTCGGAGGCGGTGCGCCGCCTGGGGCTCGACCCGAATGGATTCATCGTCGGCGGCGGCGGAGCGATGGCATGACCGTCCCGGGCGGCGTCGGCATCGAGTGGGTCGAGCACCTGGTCTTCGCGGGCGTGCAGTGGCTGCGGCTGGGTCTGGAGACGGTGGGCGCCCTGGTGATCGCCGCGGGAGCGGTCCGGGGAATCGTCGAGTTCCTGTGGCCCCGGGGTGCCGCCCCGGAGGGGCGGTTCGTCCTGGTCCGCCTCACGCTGGCCCGGTACCTCTCGCTGGCACTCGAGTTCCAGCTGGCGGCCGACATCCTCTCCACGGCGATCGCGCCCTCCTGGGACCAGATCGGCAAGCTGGCGGCCATCGCCGTCATCCGGACGGGCCTCAACTACTTCCTCGCGCAGGAGGTCCGGCAGGAGGCCCCCGCCGAGGCCCCTCGACCCGCGCGGGAGCAGGCGCCGACGACCACTCCGCCTTAGAGTACGGGCTCGACCCCACCCGAAAGGAACCCATCGATGGCCACCGTGACGCTGAAGGGCAACCCCATCCACACGAACGGCGACCTTCCCCAGAAGGGCGCCCAGGCTCCCGACTTCAAGCTCACCGGCACCGACCTCGTCGACGTCGGCCTCGCCGCGTACAAGGGCAAGAAGAAGATCCTGAACATCGTCCCCAGCCTCGACACGCCGACCTGCGCCACCTCGACCCGCAAGTTCAACGAGACCGGCGGCAAGCTGCCGAACACGGTGGTCCTCGTCATCTCCGCCGACCTTCCCTTCGCCATGAAGCGCTTCTGCACCACCGAGGGGCTCCAGAACGTGGTGAGCCTCTCCATGGTCCGCGGCAAGTCGTTCGCCAAGACCTACGGCGTCCTCATCGAGGACGGCCCGCTGGCGGGGGTCACCGCCCGCGCCGTGGTGGTGCTCGACGAGAACGACAAGATCGTCCACACCGAGCTCGTCCCCGAGATCGGGCAGGAGCCGAACTACGACGCCGCGCTCGCCGCCGCGAAGTAGCGACGCCGCACCCGTTCCACCGCAGGCGCGCGTCCGCTGGGGGCTCTCCCAGGTGGCCCGCGCCGCAGCGCTCCTGGCGAGCGATCGGGCACTCCTGCGCTCGGCGCTCCTGCCCACCACCCTGACCTTCCTCGGATCCGCGGCGCTCGCAGCCCTGTACGCGCGCAGCCACGACGGCAAGTTCTTCGAGGTGGCCTTCGGATCGTTCGTGGCCCTCTCGTCGATGCCGCCCACCCTCCTCTGGCCACTGTGGACGCGGCTCGCCCTGGAGGCCCGGCGCGCGCTCGGGGCCCCTCCCGGCGAGGAGGAGCGGCCCGGGGAGGGTTACGGGCGGCTCCTCGTCCGCGAATCCGCCAAGGCGCTCCGCCAGGGCGCCGTGGTGGCCATCGGGCTCGCCCCGGTCTTCTTCGTGGTCGAGCTCGTCCCCGGGGTCGGCCACTGGGTCACCGTGACGCTCGGCGTGGCCTGGGCCTGGTACTGGGTGGTGCTCGACGCGCTGGAGATCCCGGTGGAACTGCAGCCCGGGCGGCTCGGACCGGGGGAGCCCACCTGGTTCGAGCGGGGAATCGCCGCGCTGGGCGCCCGGTCCCGCTGGCTGGCCTTCCTCCGGCCCGCCGGCCGGTTCGTGGGCTGGCTCTCCCGCCCCTGGCGCCACCAGGCGAAGTTCACGGAACGTCATCCCTGGGAGTCGGCCGGCTTCGGCCTGGCGTCGGGGGCCGTGCTGGCCGTTCCGGTGCTGGGTGTCTTCTTCCGGGCCGTGGCCCTCACCGCCGCCACCGCACTGGTGGTGCGCCAGGAGTCCTCCCCGGATCCTCCCGTCCGCGAACTGGCGCCCGGGCCGGATCCTGTCTAGGCTCCTCCTGTCCCACCCGGGAAAGGAAAGCCCATGGCCACCGTCCGCCGCTCGATCCTCGCCGCTCTCGCCGCTCTCGCCGCCCTCGTCCTCGTCGCCGCCCCCTCCTCCACCCGCGCCGCCGAGACCTACCTGGCGCTCAAGGGCGGCGTCTGGGTTCCCACCGCCAGCGACGGGTACGGTGCGATCAACAGCTCCATCTCCGCCGTCACGGCCGGCAAGTTCCCCGCCTCCGGCAACGTCGAGCTCGCCTACGGCGCCACCATGGGAATCATCGGCGCGCAGATCTCCGGCGGCTACATGTGGTCGAGCTCGACCGACGCGAGCGGGAACGTGGTGAATGCGAACGCCGTCCCCCTGTACGCGGTGGGCCAGCTCCGCCTGCCCATCTTCTTCATCCAGCCGTACCTCGAGCTCGGGATCGGCGGCCTGGCGAACTTCGCCAGCGCCACGGTCGGCAACCAGGCCCTGTCCGGCACGAAGTTCTCGTTCCTGGTCGTCGGCGGCGCCGGCGTCGACTTCTTCCTCGGTCCGATCCTGCTCGGCGCCGAGGCGCGCTACATGTACGTCACCGAGCAGACCTTCGACTGGGGCGCGATGAAGCTCTCCGGCGTGAACATCACCGCCAACGTCGGCTACGTCTTCTAGCCGATCACTTCGCCTTGTCGGCCGCCTCGAGGACGCGGGCCGCGGCGGCCGGATCGACGCGCGCGAGCAGGAGGATCTCCTGGTCGTAGTCGCGGTAGCGCGTCTCGGTGGAGTTCGCCCGGTCTTCCTGGACGGTGAAGTACTGGACGAAGCAGCCGTCCGCCCCGGCCGGCCTCCCCGTCACGACGAAGCGCAGCCCCTGGCTGTTGGAGTCGCTCACCGCCTCGAAGACGCCGTCGTCGTCCCGGGTGGTCGCGTGCCCCCGGTTGAGGAAGTTGGTGATGACCCCCTGCTTCTCCTGCCCCGCCAGCTCGCGATCGCTCCCCACCAGCCCGAACCCCTGCTCGGCGATGACCTTGAGTGCGTCGACCCAGAGGACCTCGCAGGCCTTCGGGAAGCGGTACTCGCGCATGGTGTCGCGGACGTAGGCCGGCCCGGCGCCTCCCGCGGTGAACTTGCTACACCCCGTCGCCGCGAGAAGGAACGCCGCGACCACCGCGAAGAGCATCCCGTTCTTCATCCGCACTCCTCCTCCAGCTTCCGCATGAGCGCCTCGAGGCCGGCTCGATCGTCGGACCAGAGCAGCCCGATCTGCACCTCTCCACCTTCGGTGGAGGGGTAGCAGGCCTTGAGGCGCCATCGCTCCTGCTCGCAGGCCTTCCTGATCTCGAAGCGCACGCCGCGCCCGTCGCGGCGGATCACCTCGAGCGCCCGGACGGCCTGTTCGGGAAGCTGCATGGTGCGTCAGTAGAGCACAGGTCAGGCCCGTTGCGCGTCACAACGCAGCCGCCCGATGAGCGGCACGTGATCGGAGAGCCCGGCGAACGGGCTCTTCCGGTCGCCGAAGCGAGCCGAGCCGTCGAGGTCGAGGAAACGGACCCCGTTGCCGAAGAAGAGGTGATCGAGGTGCATGCGCATGCGCATGAACCCGGCCGTCGGCCAGGCCTTCACGTCCCCCGCGTCGAGGAACCCGAGGTCGTGCTGGGCGCTGTGGAATCCGACCCGATCGGTCAGGTAGCGGAAGACCGGCGAGCCCGGTGCCGAGTTGAAGTCGCCGCAGATCACGAAGGGCTCCTCCCCGGCGTGGTGCCGCACGAAGCCGGCCAGCGTCCGGGCCTCGTGGAGCTGGTTCACGCCCCATCCCATTCGGGCGGGATGGGTCCAGAAGCCGCGCGCGAAGGGGGTGGGCAGCGAGATGTGGGTGTTGAAGACGTGCAGCCGGAGCCCGGCTGGGCCGAGCAGGGCCATGTGGGCGCAGATGCGGGCCTGCTTCCGGTCGCGGAAGCGCTCCACGTGGTGGTGGGTGATGTGGTGGGGCGAATCGACGTTGTGCGACTCGACGCGCATGCGGCGGGTGTTCACCAGGATGGCGAGTCCATGGGTGGTGATGGCGACCCTGCGGATCCGGTTTGCGTGGGCGCTGAAGTAGAAGCCGTCGTACGGGAAGGGCTGCCCCAGGTCGGCGAAGGCCCTCTCCAGCGCAGCCATGAACGACGCCAGCTGCGTCTCTCCGTGGGTACCGCGGCCGTGGGCGAGCCGGGATCGCAGGGAGATGGTCTCGATCTCCTGAAGGCAGACCACGTCGGGCGGCGGCCCCAGGGAGGCCAGCGCCCGGGCGATGCGGTGCTCCGGGCCGCGCGTGCTGGCGAGCCCCTTCAGCGCGTGGCCGAAGTAGCGGACGTTGTAGCTGACGATGCGGATCGATTGGGTGCGTGGCATGGAGGCCCCTGGATCATGCGGCCGGAGGGCGCCCCCCGCAACGCCGAGTACCGGAATGGGCATCCCCGCCAGACCCCTGGTGGGAACCCCTCGTGGCCGGGCGCGCCGGTGGTAGGATCGACGGATGTCCACGGTCGAAGGGCGCAGCGGCGAGGGGACCGAATCGTGGAGCCTCGCCCCGGCCCGGCCCGCGACGGAGCGCCGCCCCTACCTCCTCGTCCTCTCCGGTCCCCAGCTCGGCGAGATCTTCCCGCTCGACACCGAGCGTGAGTTCGTCCTCGGCCGCGACCCCACCTGCCAGGTCCGGCTGCGCGACACCGGCGTCTCCCGTCGCCACGCCAGCATCCTGGCCGGATCCGGGGCGGCGCGGCTGCATGACCTGGGAAGCACGAACGGGATCTTCGTCGAGGGAATCCGGGTCGCCGACTGCGAGCTCCTCGACGGCCAGCGCGTCCAGCTGGGCATGCACACGGCGCTCAAGTACTGCCTGGCCGACGACCTGGAGATCAGCTACCAGCGCCGGCTGGCCGAGGGGGCCCTGCTCGATCCCGAGACCGGCCTCTTCAACCGGCGTCACTTCGACGACCGGCTCTCCGCCGAGCTGGTCACGTCCTCGCGCTACACCCGTCCCATGTCGCTCCTGCTCGTCGACGTGGACGGATTCCACCGGGTGAACGAGGTCCACGGCCGGGCCGCCGGGGACGAGGCGCTCGGGCTCGTGTCCCGTCTGGTGAAGTCGGCGGTGCGGCGCGAAGACATCCTGGCTCGGATCTCGGTCGAGCAGTTCGGCGCGGTGGCCCGGGAGACGCCGCTCTCGGCGGGGCGGGCACTGGGCGAGCGCATCCGCAAGGCGGTGGAGCGCGGCCGCATCACCGTGGGCGGGCAGGATCTCTCGCTCACGGTGAGCGTGGGCGTGGTCGGCATCGACGCCATCGGGAACTACTCCGCCACGCGCACCGAGGCGGCGGTCCTCGCACTCGCCGAGGCGGCGCTGCGCCGTGCCCTCGACGCCGGCGGGAACCGGGTCGAGGGCGAGGGGCCGCTCACGCTGCCGTGACGGTGGAGCTTCGAGCGGTCATTCGTTGACTTCCCCGAAGGCGCCGACGGCGTTGAGGAGCTTCAGGGTGGCGAGGTCGACGTTGAGGGACTCGGCGACGAGGCCGACCTCGGCCTGGCGGAGCGTCTGGATCGAGTCGGTGGACTCGAGGTAGGTGGCGGCGCCGGCCTTGTAGGCCACGTCGACGAGCCGCGCGTTCTCCTGGGCCAGGCCGGTGCGCTCCCTGGCCTTGGCCCGGTTGGCGACGGCCCCCTGGAGGTCGAGCTGGGCCTCCTTCACCCGGGTGACGGCACGCAGGTCGACCTGGCGCTTCAGCGCGTCGGCCTCGGCGATCTTGGCCGTGGCCTCCCGGATGGACGCCTCGCGCAGCCCGCCGTCGAGGATGGTCCAGGTGAGCCCCAGCCCAACCTGCCAGGAGAAGGCGTTGGGGTTGAAGGTGCTCGTGCTCGCGTAGTTGTAGGCCCCGAAGGCCCCGATGCTGGGCAGGTACTGCATGTAGATCCGGGTGCGCTCCCCCTGGGCCAGCTCGAGGTTCTCGGCCGCGGCCTTCACGTCCGGGCGCAGGTCGAGCGCCTGCTGCTCGAGGTTCGCCCCGGTGGGCTGCGGGGGCGACGTCGGGAGCACGATGTCGAAGTCGTCCGGGCGGTCGAGCGCCGTGGCCAGGGCCAGCCTGGCCCGCTGGAAGTCGATCTGGGCCCTCTTCAAGTCCTCCTCGGCCTGGGCCCGGTCGATCTCGGCGCGGAGCAGGGCGACCTTGGTCCCGGTCCCCGCCTCGAAGCGCACCCGCGAGTCCCGCTCCCTCTCCTTCGTCAGCACCACCTGGCGCTCCTGCACCAAGGTCAGCTCCTGCAGGCTCGCCACCCCGTAGTACAGCTGCGCCACCCCGAAGAGGATGTCCCGGCGCGCCTGCATGATGTTGTAGTCGATGGTCCTCTCCGCCTTGTAGGCGTTCTGGATCAGCACGATCGCCTGCGGCGCCACCAGCGCCTGGTTCAGCCTCACCTGGCCCTGGGTCTGGTTCATCGGCTGCACCACGGTCGTCGCCGACGTCGTCGGCCCGGTCGGGATCTCGAAGGAGATCTCGTACTGGTTCCGCAGCAGCTGCACCCCCGCGTTCACCTGCGGCAGGTAGCTCGACCAGGCCTTCCACGTGAGCTGCCGCGCCGCCTGGACCCGGGCGTCGAGCTGCTGGATCTCGAGGTTCTGCCCCCGGGCCGCCTCCAGCGCCTCCCGCAACGTCAGCACCTTCCGCCCCGCCACGGGCGCGACGTCCGAGGCCGGGGACCCTCCCGGCGTGGCCTGCGCGAGCACGAGCGCTGCGAACATCCCCACCTGGATCATGAGACCTCCGTTTGGCAGCGAGGTCTACACCGGGGCGCCTCGCCGCGCTCGCGAGAATGAGCCGGCCCGCTACCTCGCGCCGAGGTACTCGATCTCCCGCTCGACGTCCTTCTTGTCGTCGGCGTCGGGGCGCGCCGCCAGGTACTTCCGGAACGCCTGGACGGCCTGGGCCTTCTGCCCGCGCTCCTTGTACCAGTAGCCGAGGTAGAGGTATGGCATGGGGTTGCCGGGATCGGCCGCCGCAGCCTTCTCGTACCACGGCACCGCGGCCTTGGTTCCCTGCGCCTCATTCACCGTTCGTGCGATGAGGTAGTAGACGTCGACGCGCTTCGGATCGCCCTTGAGGGCCCTCTGGTAGTTGGCCACCGCCTCCGCGGCGCGCCCCATCCTGGCCTGGCAGCCGGCCAGGTCGATGCGCGACGACTCCCGGCCCGGCGAGACCTCGAGCGCCTTCTCGAAGAGCGGCACGGCCTGCTTGCAATCGCCGGCCTGCGCGAAGAGCCTGCCCAGGTGCTCGTACCCGTCCGGCGACCGGGGCGCTGCGGTGATGGCGGCCTTGTATGCGCCGATCGCGTCCGGGAGCTGGGAAGACCGCTCCAGGGCCTCACCGAGCTCCACCTGGTAGGCCGCCTCTCCCGGGGCGAGCTGGGTGGCCCGGCGCAGCCGGTCGAGTCCGGATGAGGTCTCCCCCCTGGCGAACAGGGCCTTCCCCAGCCAGAACTGGGCCTCGGCCATGTTGGCATCGAGGTTGGTGGCCTGGTCGAGCAGCTTCATCGCCTCGTCGGCCTGCTTCTGCTCGAGCAGGAGCGCTCCCAGCCGCACGCGGGCGAGCGCTCCTCTCGGGTCGAGCGCCAGGGCGGTCTCGAGCTCCTTGCGGGCCGGCTCGGGCTCGCCGGCGCGCCAGAGCGCCCACCCGAGGATCAGGTGGGCTTCGGCCGACCCGGGATCCGCTGCCACCGCCTTCTCGGCGAGGGACCGGGCGCCCGGTACGTCTCCGCGGGCGATGGCCAGCCGGGCCGAACCGGCCAGCGCCGGAGCGCAGCGCGGATCGGCGGTGAGAGCCTTCGAATAGGCCGCCTCCGCCGCCGCGGTGTCTCCGCGAACGAACGCCAGCGCTCCCTGTGCGGCGAGCACCTCGGCCTCCTCCGGCCCCTTCTCCGCGGCGATCTTGAGCTGAGCCTCGGCTGCCTCGAGGTTCCCCTCGGCCGCGGCGAGCCGGGCCAGCGCGAGCGGAGCCTGCCAGCCGGCGGGGGCCTTGGCCGCCGCGGTGCCGAAGGCCTTCCGCGCCTCGGCGTACTTCCCGGCCCTCTGCTCCACCGTTCCCTTCACGAGGAGAAGATCCGGGTCCTCCGGCGACCGGGCCATGGCGCCATCCAGTGTTCTCGCCGCGTCGGCCGGCTTCCCGGCTGCGAGCTGTGCGAGAGCGAGCAGTGCGGAGGCCGCCGCGGACCTCGCGGAGGCAGGGATGGCCTCGAGCGCGGCAACGGCACCCGCCAGGTCACCCCGTCGCAGGAGGGCGCGGCCCAGCGACACCCGCGCGTCGGTGGCACCGGACCAGTCCTGTGCGGCCCGAGCCAGCTCGGCCTCCGCCCCCTCGGCGTCACCGCGCCGCGCCAGGGAGTCGGCGAGCAGGATGCGCGCCCGCGAGCGCTCGGCGGGACCGAGACGATCGAGACTCTCCTTCCCGAGGAGGGCGCGGAGCGCCGGCTCCGCAGCAGGGTCGCGGGCCTTCTCGAGCAGCGCAGCCAGGTCGAGCGCCGCCGCACGATTGCCCGGATCCTTCGCGATGGCGCCCTCGAGGATGGCGCGCGCCCCCTTGTCGTCTCCCTTCCTCCCGGCGATCGCGGCGCGCAGCCGCGCCGTGCGGACCGATCCGGCAGAGGCGGCGTCGAGCCGGTCGAGGAACGACGAGGCCCGGGCCAGGTCACCCCGCGCCAGCGCGGCGCGGGCCAGCAGCGTCAGGGTCTCCGCTTCCGGCTGGGCGGGCAGGGCCTTCTCCAGCGCGGCCGCGGCCTGGGCCGGGTCCTCGCGGGCGGCGAGCGCGACGGCGAGCCGGACCTCCTGCGCGGCGAGGGAGTCCGGGGCGTCGGCGGCGAGGGACGAGGCGAGTTGCCTCGCCCGGGCAGCCTCCCCCTCCGCGCCGCGCCCGGCCAGCGCCGCGGTGGCGCTGGCGAGGAGCCTGGCGCCTTCCGGGTCGTCCGACCGGAGCGCCAACCCCTGCTGTGCCAGTTGCAGAGCCTGCTGGTCGGAGGGGAGTGCGTCCTGGGACAGGAGCTGCCGCCCCTCGGCCGCCAGCTTGGCCACCGCCGGGTCGCCCTTCGACCGGAAGGCCTTCCAGAAGAACGGACCGTGGCGGGTGAAGGTGCCGGCCATCCCCACCGCCGCGACGAGGACGAGCGCGCCGGCGACCGCACCCAGCATCACGACCTGCTTGCGGGAAATGGGTGCGGAGCCCACCTTCTTGCGAAATCCCACCTGGATGCGCGGCTGGAAGGGGGCCGGAACCGACCCCTGGCCGGAGGGAGCCGTGGGTGGGGAGACCAGGGGCGCCTCGTTCATCCGCTTGACCGCCGCCTCGAAGGGCGCGGCGGCTGCGATGGCGACCCACTCCTCCCCCCCGCCGGGGGCAACGTCCTCGTTCCCGTTGAGCTCGCCCTTCCCGAGCATCTCCACGATCTCGCGCTCGGAGAAGGGTCCAAAGATGCGGCCGGATGGGCGGCGAACGCGGTAGCCGTCGCCACCGGTCCGGGCCGGATCCTGGGTCGGGCCGGTGGCCGGGGCCTGCTGGGCGCCTTCTCCACCACCAGTGAAGAGCATCTCGAGCTCCTCGTCGGGTGGCGCAGGAGGCTCGGCCCCCCGAGCCGCGACCGCCGCAAAGGGGTCCGGCGCGGAGTCCTGATCGAGCGGAACCTCGCCGAACGAGAGCGGCTCCGGCTCCGGCTCCGGCTCCGGCTCCGGCTCCGGTTCCGGCTCCGGTTCCGGCTCCGGCTCCGGCTCCGGCTCCGGTTCCGGCTGCGGTTCCGGCTGCGGTTCCGGCTGCGGCTCCGGCTGCGGCTCCTCCGCAGCCAGGTCCCCGGCGGAGATGAGGTCCAGCACATCGGGCTCGTCCGGCGTCACCTCACCGGCGAAGAGGTCTGGGTCCTCCGGCGGCGGCCAGGGCGCACCGCTTCCCCCCCGCTCGGCGCGGGGAGCGGGATCGCCCCGGTGGGGTTCGCGAAGACCTCCGGGTGCGGCTCGGGGGCGGGCTGCGGCTCGGGCGCCGGCGGGGGCGCATTCCCGGGCAGGGGGACCGGCGCGTCCGGATGCACCGGCGCCGCCGGGGGAGGTGGTGGCGCCATGCCCACCATGGTCATGCCGGCCGGCACCGGAGGGCGCGGCGCACCGACCATGGTCGGAAGCGGGCCCTCGGCCGCGGGCTGACCGGACATGGTGGTCGAGGTGGACTGGGCGACCTTCACCGAGAAGACGCGGTCGCACTGCGGGCACCGCACCCGCAGGCCACCAGCGGGAATCTTCTCGGGGTCGACGTCGTATCCGGCCTGGCACTGCGGACAGGTGATGCGCATCTCTGGACCCTCGTACCCCGCGCGCTGGCGCCGGGGAAGCCTGCATGCTAGCTAGGAATGGGAATCGTACCGCCGCCCGTGAACCAAGCGCCACCAAACAGCGACGTGCTCGTCCTGGGCGCGGGCCTCGCGGGTATCTCCGCGGCGCTGGCGCTCGGCGGAGGCTACCGGCTCCTGGAGCGCGAGTCCCGTCCGGGTGGTCTCTGCCGCACGGACGTCCGGGACGGTTTCGCCTTCGACGCCACCGGCCACTGGCTCCACCTTCGCAACCCCGAGGCCCATGCGCTGGCCCAGGAGGTCCTGCCGGGCGGCTGGCTCACCATCGAGCGGCACGCCGCCATCCGCTCCTGCGGCGTCTTCACCCGATATCCGTACCAGGTGAACACGCACGGGCTGCCGCCGGCGGTGATCGCCGAGAACGTCCTCGGCTTCATCGCGGCCCACCTGGGCGAATCGGGAGCAGAGCTGCGGGATCGGGTGCCCCGCAACTTCGCCGAGTTCGTGCTCCGCCACCTCGGCGAGGGATTCGGCCGGAACTTCATGTTCCCGTACAACGAGAAGCTCTGGACGGTCCCGGCGGCAGAGCTCACCATCGAGTGGATGGGGCGCTTCGTGCCCCGTCCCACCCTCGAGCAGGTCGTCCGCGGGGCACTGGGCCTGGAGGGCGACGCGGAGGGGTACAGCGCGACCTTCCTCTATCCACGGGAGGGGGGCATCGAGACCTTCGTCCGTGCCCTCGTGGCGCGGCTCACCCGGGCTCCGGAGTGCGGCGTCCGTCCCGTCTCCATCGACCCCGTCCGCAAGGTGGCGCTCCTCTCCACCGGCGAGGAGGTCCGCTACCGCGCCGCCATCTCCAGCGTCCCGCTCCCCGAGATGGTGGAGCTGGTCGGCGGGGCCCCACCGTCCGTTCGCGAGGCCTCCCGGCTGCTCCGGGGCGCCACGGTGACCTACGTGAACGTGGCCGCCCGCGACGTGGGGGCGCCGCCCTGGCACTGGGTCTACCTGCCGGAGCCCGGCCTCCGCCCCTACCGCGTGGGCTCGGCCTCCTCGGCGGTGGCCTCGCTCGCCCCTCCCGGCTTCCGCAGCTTCTACGTGGAGATGTCCGGGCGCGAGCCCGTGCCGCCCGCGGAGGCCGAGCGGGCCGCCCGGGAGGCGCTCCTCGCCCTCGGCATGATCGAGTCACCGGCCGACGTGCGGTTCGCCGAGGTCCGCGTCATCCCGCAGGCGTACGTGATCCACGACCGCGCCTACGGGCCGGCCCGGGAGGCCGTCAAGAAGTGGCTCGGCGAGCGCGACATCCTCGTGGCCGGGCGCTCCGGCAACTGGGAGTACTCCTCCATGGAGGACGCGCTGCTCGGCGGGCGGCAGGCGGCCCGCCTGCTGAAGCGCTGAGCCGGCGCGGATCGCATGTCTGCCGCCCATCCCGAGCTGAGCGTCGTCATCCCCGTCTACGACGAGGAGCGCATCGTCGCCCCGGCCTGCCGGGAGCTCATGGCGGCGCTCGACGCGCGCGGCTGGGACTACGAGCTCCTGCTCGCCGAGAACGGCTCCCGCGACCGCACCGTGGCCATCCTCCAGGAGCTGGGCCGCCTCCACCCGCGCCTCCGGCACCTCCACTGCCCCGAGCCCAACTACGGCCTGGCGCTCCGGCGCGGCATCCTCGAGGCGCGTGGCCGCTGGGTGGTTGCCGACGAGATCGACCTCTGCAACCCGGAGTTCTACGATCAGGCCCTGCCCATCCTGGTGCGCGGCGACGCGGACATGGTGGTGGGCTCGAAGCGGGCCGCCGGATCGGTGGACGGGCGGCCGGTCTTCCGCCGCCTCGCCACCTGGATCCACAACACCGTCCTCCGGGTGGCCCTGGGCTTCCGGGGAACGGATACACACGGAGTGAAGGCCTTCTCCCGCGAGCGCATCGCGCCGGTGGCCTCCCGCTGCGTGGTGGACCGGGACGTCTTCGCGAGCGAGCTCGTCCTGCGCGCCGGCCTGGAGGGCAAGCGGGTGGTCGAGGTCCCGGTCGAGCTGCACGAGAAGCGGGCTCCCTCCATCGGGCTCCTGCGGCGCGTCCCCAACGTGCTGCGGCAGGTGGCCCGCCTGTTCTGGGTGCTTCGCGTCACCGCTCCGGTGCGCGCCGACGCGGAGCCGGCGGAGTCGGCGAAGTCCCCCCCGGCGTGATAGATCGAGCCAATGGCGGGAATCGGCGAGGAGATCCAGGACCGGTTGCGGCGCTGGACGCTGGAGCTGGGCGGTCCCGGAACCCGGGAACGGCTGGAGAAGCTCACCCCGCCCCGCAACGAGTACGGGGTCGACCCCTACGGGTTCGACGTCGACTACCTCCAGGCCGCCGCCGCCCCGGTGCTCTGGCTCTACCGGAAGTACTTCCGGGTGAAGGCCTTCGGCCTGGAGAACGTGCCCAGCGAGGGTCCGGCGCTGCTCGTCGGCAACCATTCCGGGCAGCTCCCCTTCGACGCCGCCATGGTCGAGGCCGCCTGCCTCGTCGACAAGGACCCACCGCGCGCGGTCCGCGCCCTCGTCGACAAGTGGGTCCCCACCCTCCCCTTCGTCTCCACCATCTTCGCCCGTTGCGGCCAGATCGTGGGCACCCCGGAGAACTGCCGGAGGCTGCTCTCCGCCGGGGAGACGCTCCTCGTCTTCCCGGAGGGGACGCGGGGGCTCAACAAGCCCTTCTCCCAGCGCTACCAGCTCCAGGGCTTCGGGCTCGGATTCATGCGGCTGGCGCTCGAGAACGGCGTACCCATCGTGCCGGTGGGCGTCGTCGGCGCCGAGGAACAGGCCCCGGCCATCTTCGACATCCAGCCGCTGGCCCGGATGCTCGCCTTCCCCCACTTTCCCATCACCCTGACCGGCCTGCCGCTGCCCATGCCGGTGCGCTACCGGATCTGGTTCGGCGAGCCCATGCGATTCACGGGGCGTTCAGACGACGAGGACGCGGTGCTGGAGGGAAAGGTGGCCCGGGTGCGCGACGCGGTGGCCGGGCTGCTGGCCCACGGGCTGTCCGAGCGGGAGCACGTGTTCTGGTGAGCCCGATGCCCGACAGCGTGGCCATCACCGGCATCGCCGGGAACCTGGGGCGCAAGCTGGCCCGGGTGCTCCACGGCGAGACCCGTATCGTCGGCTTCGACCGCCGCCCGCTGCGCGATCGCCCCAAGGACATCGAGCACCACCAGCTCGACATCCGCAAGGCCCGCGTGGAGGACGTCTTCCGGCGCGGCGGGATCCAGGCCATCGTCCACCTGGGCCTGAAGCACGACCCGCGCGACGACGCCGCCGAGGCCCACAGCTTCAACGTGGCCGGGACCCAGAAGCTCCTCGACATCGCCGCGCGCCACGGCGTGAAGAAGGTGGTCCTGCTCTCCAGCGCGAACGTCTACGGCCCGGCACCGGGGAATCCCAACTTCCTGCCCGAGGAGACGCCGCTGCTCGGCTCGGCCCGCCTGCCCGGCTACCGCGACCTCATCGAGGTCGACATGTACACGCAGTCGTACATGTGGCAGCACCCCGGGATCGAGACGGTCATCCTCCGCCCGGTGAACATCGTCGGGCCGACGGTGCGCAACGCGCCTTCCAACTACTTGCGCCTGGAACGCCCCGTCACCGTGCTCGGCTTCGACCCCATGGTCCAGCTGATCCACGAGGAGGATGTCTGCCGGGCCATCGCGCTGGCGCTCCGCCCCGGGGTGCGCGGGGTCTACAACGTGACCGGCCCCGGCGAGATCCCGCTCTCGGCGGCGCTCCGGGAGCTGGGACGCGAGCCCCTGCCCCTGCCCCATTTCCTGGTCCGCTCGGTGGTGGGGCGTCTCTTCGACGCGCGCCTCTCCAGCTACCCGCCCGGAGAGGTGGACTACATCCAGTACCTCTGCGCAGTGGACGGCTCGCGCTTCGTCCGCGACACCGGCTGGACGCCCCGGTACTCCATCCGCGAGACCTTGCGCAGCGTGCTCAGCGGCCGTTGACGACCCGGGCGGGGCGCGAAGGCTGCCCTGGCCGGTTCCGGGTGTAATCTGGGCGAACTCCGCCGGTGCCGTGAGGTGCGCCTGCCACTCCATCCGAAGACCCTCCTCTCCGCGGCCCTCCTCTCCGCCGCATGCGCGACCGCGCCCGCGGGCCAGCCACTCGCGATGCGTGCCCCCACGCTGGCCTCGGAGCCGGTCCCCGCCTTCACGCGGGAGGGGGAGATCCAGTACACCCCCTTCGGCTCCGCCGGGTCGAGCGCGGCCTGGGACGCCCGCAGCGTGCGCGGACCCGCGGTGAACCTCACGCTGACCGACCAGGGGCTCTGGGGCGGCACCATCCAGGACCGCGCGGTCCTCCTCCACGCGCGCAACGGCCGCATCACCGGCGAGGGGGTCAACGTCTGGGTGACGAAGGACGGCCCGGTTCTGCGAGTCCAGGGGACCTGGTTCAACCGGTTCGTCGGGATCGAGCTCACGCCGGACAGGCTCTCGGCCTCGCCCTTCGCAGGGCTCTGCGCGGTCGAGCTCTCCCCGACGCCGGACGGCCTCTGGCGAGGCTTCGGCGGCTGTGGCGGGAGGCTCGACTACATCTGGATGGAGCTGAAGGGCGTCGCCGCCGACCCGGCCTCGGAGATGCCGCAGTGGTTCTTCGCCTTCCTGGGAGCGCTTCCGGCGACGCAGGTCTCGGTCATCCCGCGCGGGGCCATGGCCGGAGCGGCCCGCACCTCCACTCCGTGACACCGGGGACCCGGCGGGATAAGTCCCCCGGGTGCCCTTGAAGGACCTCCTGCTCCGCGGCCTGGTCCGCGCCACCGGCCTCCGGGTGATCCAGGTCGAGGTCACCGACCTGTCGCGCATGGCCCGGATGCTCCACGGGCTCGCCACCACCAGCGCCGCCGTCTTCTCCGAGGCGCTCGCAGCCGGACTCCTGCTCGGGGCGCTGCAGAAGGACCGGAGCCGGGTGAACCTCTCGCTCGAGGTGGACGGGCCGCTCTCCGGCCTGCTCGTCGACGCGGACACCGAGGGCAACATCCGCGGCAGGGTCCGGCGCCCGGACATCCACTTCCCGGGCGACCCGTCGGTGGGCCCTCGAGCCGCGCTGGGCGGGTCCGGGACGCTGTCGGTCCTCCGCGACACGGGCCAGGGGAAGTTCTACCGGGGCTCCGTGGAGTTCACCCCGGGCACCCTCACCGAGAACCTTCGCCGCTACTTCGCGGCGAGCGAGCAGGTGGCCACGGCGCTCGACGTCCGGGTCCACTCCACCGAACGGGAGCCGCTCGGTGCGGTGGCCGGGATCGTCGTCCAGAAGATGCCGGAGGGGAGCCTGCAGGCCCTCGAGGAGGCCCGCCAGCGCATCGCCGCGGGCGCCTTCCGGGACGCGCTGGCAGGGGGAGCCACCGGCGAGGAGCTGGCCCGCTCCGTGGTCGGCGAGGGGCTCGAGGTCCTGGGCCGCCAGGAGGTCTCCTACCTCTGCAACTGCAGCCGCGAGCGGGCCGTGAACGCGGTGTCGGCGCTCGGTCCCGACGGGATCCGGTCCGTCCTGGCCGCGGAGCGGCAGGTGGTGATCGACTGCGAGTTCTGCAAGAAACGGTACGTGATCGACGCGCCCGAGCTCCTCGACATCGCCCGGCGGCTCGGAGGCGGCGCCAGGGCTTGACGACGCCATGAGGCTCCCCGGCGCCGCCGCGCTGGCCGCGTGCTAGATTCCCCCTTCCCGGCCCAAGGGCCACTCCCGCGGAGGCTCGCCATCGCCCCCTCGAAGAAGACGAAGAAGAGCAAGAAGAAGCTCCCGACGAAGCCCGTCCGCCGCCCCGCCCGGGCGGTGGCCCCGTCCGCCCCGAAGGGCAAGGCCCGGCGAGGCAAGCGCCCGCGCGCCGAGCAGCCGCTCGGAGTCGGAGTGGGAGATGCCTGGGCGGTGGAGCGCATGGGCGGCGTGCCGGCCTCGTCGGGCGGGGGCAGCTCCGGCAGCGGCGTCCGCGAGATCACCTGGCTCGAGTTCGGGGTCGTGGTGCGCGACCTCGCCAACCGGATCATCGCGCGCTTCCAGCCCGACGTGATCCTCGGCGTGGCCCGCGGCGGCATCTTCCTCGGCGGCGCCCTCGCCGCCCCCATGAACGCGGACTTCCTCCCGGTCCGGGTGGAGAAGCGCTCCCGGGACCGGCGCGCCGTCCCGACCTTCCGGGTCCCCGAGGCCCGCGGCAAGAACGTCCTCGTGGTGGACGACGTGACCAACTCCGGCGAGACGCTCGTCAAGGCGAAGGCGCTGGCGCGCCGCTCCGGCGCCCGCGAGGTCCAGTCGGCGGCACTGGTGGTCCGCCCGGGAGGCTCGCGGCCGGAGTGGTTCGCGCTCGAGACCGCGCAGCTCATCGTCTTCCCCTGGGACTACCAGCTCGACGCGAGCGGGCCGCTCGTCGATCCGGGCTCCGTGGGGGTCTGAGCCAGGAGCATCCGTGAAGCGTGTCGTCGTCGGCACCGCGGGGCACATCGACCACGGCAAGACGGCGCTGGTCCGGGCCCTCACCGGCGTCGACACCGACCGCCTGGCCGAGGAGAAGCGGCGCGGGATCACCATCGAGCTCGGTTTCGCCCACCTGCCGCTCCCCGGCGGGACGGTGGCGGGCGTGGTCGACGTGCCCGGCCACGAGCGCTTCGTGCGCGCCATGGCGGCGGGCGCGAGCGGCATCGACATCGTGATGCTGGTGGTGGCGGCCGACGAGGGGGTGATGCCCCAGACCCGGGAGCACCTCGACATCTGCCGGCTGCTCGGGGTCTCGCGCGGCGTCGTGGTGGTGACGAAGAGCGACCTGCTCCCCGGCCTGGGCGCCGACTGGCTGCCGCTGCTCGAGGAGGAGATCCGCGCCGCCTGTGCCGGGACGTTCCTCGAGGCGGCCGGGATCGTCCCGGTCTCGGCCCGCACCGGGGAGGGGCTCCCACGTCTCGTGGAGGTCCTGGACGCCCTTGCCGCCGAGGTCCCCGAGCGCCCCGCAGACGGGCCCCTGCTCCTCCCGGTGGACCGGGCCTTCACGCTGAAGGGGTTCGGCACGGTGGTCACCGGCACCATCCTCTCCGGGACCGTCTCCGAGGGGGACGCGCTCGCCCTCGTGCCGCCCTCTCCGGCCGTGGAAGGGCTGCGTGCACGCACCGTGCAGGTACACGGAAAGGCAGCGCCGCGCGCCTCGGCCGGGCAGCGCACGGCGGTGAACCTTCCGGGCGTGGAGGCCGGCGCCATCTCCCGTGGCCAGGCGCTGGCCCACCCCGGGGTGGTGCCGCCGACCTCCCTCCTCGACGTGGAGATCGCGCTCCTCGAGGGAGCGCCCCGCCCCATCCGCCACCGGTCCCGGCTGCTCCTGCACGTGGGCACGGCCCAGGTCCCGTGCGCCGTGGCGCTCGTCGACGGCCGGGCCGAGCTGGCGGCGGGAGGCACCGCGCTCGCGCAGCTTCGCCTGGCCGCACCGGTGGCGGCGCTCCCCGGCCAGCGCTTCATCCTGCGCGGGTTCCGCACCATCGAGGGGCGCGGCAAGACGGTCGGGGGTGGCCGCGTCCTCGCCATCCTGCCGCGCAAGCGGCGGCGTGGGAGGCCGGAGCACGCCGTGCAGCTCCGCATCCTCGCCGGCGCCGACACCGACGCGCGGCTCGCCACGGTGCTGGAGATGGCCGGACCGGCCGGGCTCGGGGCCGACGCGCTCCCGGGGAGGACGGCCCTCTCCCCCCGCTCGGTCCAGGCCGCGCTCGACCGGCTCGGGGCTCGCGGGCAGGCGCTCCTCTTCGACCGGGACCGGCGCGGCTGGGTCTCCGGGACGGTGGCCGGCGAGCTCCGGGAGCGTCTGCTCGCCGCTCTCCAGGCCTTCCACGCCGCCCAGCCGCTCGCGGCCGGCGTGGGGCGCGAGGAACTGCGCGGAAGCCTTCCTCCCGTCACCGACCCCCGCCTCTTCCAGCGCCTGCTGGCCCAGCTCGCCGAGAAGGGCGGGCTCGTGCTCGACGGGGACCTGGTGCGGCTGCACGGCCACGTCGCCGCGTCGGGAGGAACGGGAGGCGCGCTGAAGGACCGGATCGCCGCGCTCCTCCGGGAGGGCGCGCTCACTCCCCCCCGCGTCACCGACCTCCCCGCGCTCTCCGGCGCCTCCCCCGCCGACGTGGCCGCCGTGCTGAAGCTCCTCGCCCAGGACGGCACCGCGGTGCGGGTCTCCCCCGAGATCTGGTTCGACGGCGCGGCGGTGGAGGGACTCCGCGCCCGGCTGGTCGAGCACCTGCGCGCCCGCAAGGAGATCGACACCCAGGGCTTCAAGGAGCTGGTGGGTGCGACGCGGAAGCACGTCATCCCGCTCGCCGAGTACTTCGACCGGGAGAAGGTGACGCTGCGGGTGGGCGAGAAGCGGGTGCTGCGGGGGGACGGGAGGGGATCGTGAACCCGGCCGCACTGCTCGACTCGTTGCCGGTGGCGGCGCTCCTGGTCCGGGGCGAGGTGATCGCCTACGCGAACCGGGCCGCCTGCGCGCTCATGGACCTGGCGCCCGATGCCATGGTGGGGAAGCGGTACGACGCGTTCCTGGCTCCGGGCGAGGGAAACCGGGTGCGCGGCCGGCGCGACCGCCGCCTGCGGGGAGGTCCCGAGCCGACCCTCTACGAGATCACGGCGGTCACCGCCTCCGGACGGTCGCTGCCGCTCGAGCTGCACGTCGCGCCCCTCGGTCCCGACGAGCTCCTCCTCCAGTTCGTGGACGTGTCGGCCCGCACCGGCCACCTGGAGCGGCTCGAGGGGCTGGCCCGGCTGGGCGCCCGCGTCCAGCACGAGACCACCCGGAGCGGGGTCCTCGACGCCGTGACGCGCGGGCTCGCCGACCTGGGACTCGCCTCCGTCCTGCTCCGGCAGGAGGGCGAGTCCATGCGGGTCGAGCGCTTCCACGCGCCCGACCGCGTCCTCTCCACGCTCCGTGCTGCCGGCTACGAGGGAGAGCCGGCCGGGAGGCAGGTCCGCCCCCTTCCCTGGATCTGGCGCGAGGGGATGATGTTCATCGACGACGCCCCCGCGGCCTGCGAGCGAATCGTCGGGTTGCCGGCCGGGATCGGCGGGGCGGTCCGCGACGCCGGCATGGAGCGGGCCATCGCGCTCCGGCTGGGAGAGCCGCCCGACGCGGCCATCGCCGCGGTGGGCAGCTGGTTCACGCCGGCCGATGTTCCCGCCTTCCGGCTCTTCGGCGCCCAGGTGACGGCCGCCCTCGCCTCGGCCGGGGCGCTCGCCGCCGTCTGGGCCCGCAACCAGCTCGTCGAGGTCTCGGCCACCGCCCCCGGGCTCGCCGAATTCTTCGCGCGCGGCAGCGCGGTGGTGCAGGACGCGCTCTCCTGCGACGGGGTCGCCATCTGGCTGCACGACGCCGAGCGGGACGAGCTGCTCCTCGGGCACTTCCGGGGGGACTCGCCCGACCTCCTCGCCCCGTTCGCGCGCATCCCGGTCCCGAGCTCCCGCTACTTCGGCGGCCTCCTGCGCGGGGCGCGCCCCGAGCTCCTGCAGATCGAGGACCTGGAGGAGCCGGAGCGGCGCGGCTTCGGGCATGCAGGATTCCTGAGCTTCGCCACGGTGCCGCTGCGCATCCGCTCGCGTGTGGTGGGGGTGATGACGGTGGGCTTCCGGCGCCGCCGGGACGAGAACGAGCCGGTGGTGGCGACCATGCGCGGACTGGCCGGCCCGTTCGCCGCGGCCGTGGAGACCCAGCGTCTCGTCGACGACCTCCGGCGCCGCGTCTCCGAGCTCGAGCTCATGAACGTCACCGCAGTCGCATCGGCGACCATGAACATCCGGTCGCTGCTCGGGGAGGCGCTCGGGCGCATGCTCCAGACCTTCGGCGCCGACGTGGGCGGGGCCTACACCCTCGAGGGAGACGTCCTGGTGAGCCGGGCACTGGCCGGGGTGGTCGGAAGCGCCACCCGGGAGCTGATGGCGCGGATCCCCGCCGGACAGGGCGCCGCCGGGGACGCCCTTCGCTCCCAGCGGCCCGTGCGCGCCGCCGACGCCGGCGTGGCCACGGACCTCGAGCGGACGCTCCGGGAGCAGGAGGGGGTCCTGTCCCTCGCGGTCGTCCCACTGGTCGTGAAGCAACGTGCGCTCGGACTCTTCGCCCTGGGGCGGCGGCGCCCGGTTCCCTTCCGCGAGGTGGAGCTGCAGCTCCTCTCCGCGGTGGCCTCCCAGCTCGGCGTGGCCGTGGAGAACTCGCGCCTCTTCGAGGACCTGACCCGGAGCTACGCCGACCTGGGGCGGGCCCAGGAGCAGCTGGTGCACCGGGAGCGGCTGGCCGCACTGGGCGAGCTGTCGGCGGTGGTGGCCCACGAGGTGCGCAATCCACTGGGGGTGATCTTCAACTCGCTCGGATCGCTGCACCACCTGCTGCGGCCGGAGGGGGACGCCCGGCTGCTCCTGGAGGTGATCCAGGAGGAGGCCGATCGGCTCAACCGCATCGTCGGGGACCTGCTCGACTTCGCCCGCCCCGCCGAGCCGGCCATCCGGGCCGAGCCGCTCGCCCTGCTGCTGGAGGACGCGCTGGTGGCGGCGCTGGCGCTCGTCGAGGGGCCCGTCGAGGTACACCGCGAGTACGACAAGGATCTCCCCCCGTCCCGGTGGACTCCCACCAGGTCCGGCAGGCGGTGCTCAACCTGGCCGTGAACGCGCTCCAGTCGATGCCCCGGGGGGGCCTGCTCACCGTGCGCACCCGGATCGAGGGGCCCTTCGCCGTGGTCGAGGTGGGCGACTCCGGTCCCGGGATCCCGGCCGACCTGCGCCCGCGCATCTTCGAGCCCTTCTTCACCACCAAGGCCACCGGCACCGGGCTCGGGCTGGCCGTGGTGCGGCGCATCGCCGAGGGACACGGGGGCTCGGTGGACCTGGCTCCCCCGGGCCCGGGCGGGGCGACCTTCCAGCTCAGGCTCCCGCTCGTCCCGGTGGGTCGCGATAGGATGGACGGGGCCCCCGGGCCCGTCGACCCATGACCGCGTCCGAGCCTTTCACCCCCTCCTCGTCCCCCGCCTCCGGGCGCGTGCTGGTCGTCGACGACCAGCGCAACATGCGGGTCACCACCGCCATCGTGCTGCGCCAGGCCGGCTTCGAGGTCGCCGAGGCGGAGGGAGGGGCGGCCGCGCTGGAGCGGCTCGGCGTCGAGCCCTTCGACGTGGTGCTCACCGACCTGCGCATGGGGGACGTGGACGGCATGGCCGTCCTCCGGGGCGCGCTCGAGATCTCCCCATCGGTCCAGGTCATCCTCATGACCGCCTACGGGAGCATCGAGTCGGCGGTGGAGGCGGTGCGTCTCGGCGCCTACGACTACCTCACCAAGCCCTTCCAGTCGGAGGAGCTCCTGGCCCGCGTCGAGAAGGCGGTCGAGAAGCGGAGGCTGCTCGGCGAGGTGAGCCTTCTCGCCGGAGACTTCCGCCAGCGCTATGGCCTGGAGAACGTGGTGGGGCGCTCGCCGGCCCTCCGCGAGGCGCTCGACCGGGCCGTGCGGGTGGCTCCCACCGACGCCACCGTGCTCCTGACCGGCGAGTCCGGGACCGGCAAGGAGCTGGTGGCCCGCGCCATCCACGCCGGCAGCCGCCGCGGCGCCCATCCCTTCGTCCCGGTGAACTGTGCCGCCATCACGGAGACGCTGCTCGAGAGCGAGCTCTTCGGCCACGCCCGGGGCGCCTTCACCGGCGCCATCCGCGCCCGCATCGGACTCTTCGAGGAGGCGAGCGGCGGCACCCTCTTCATCGACGAGATCGGCGAGACCACTCCGGGCTTCCAGGCCAAGCTCCTCCGGGCACTCCAGGACGGCGAGATCCGCCGGGTGGGCGAGTCGTCCCCGGTGAAGGTGGACGTCCGGATCATCGCCGCCACCAACCAGGACCTGCGCCGCGCCATCGCAGAGAAGCGCTTCCGCGAGGACCTCTTCTACCGGCTCAACGTGGTCCCGCTCCGCATCCCGGCCCTTCGCGAGCGTCGGGAGGACATCCCGGTGCTCGCCCGCCACTTCCTGGCGCGCCACAACCGGCGCAGCGGCGTCCAGAAGCGATGGACGGTGGACGCGCTGGCCCGGATGCTCGAGCACGACTGGCCGGGAAACGTCCGCGAGCTGGAGAACGTGGTGGAGCAGGCGGCCGCCCTCTCCGACGGGATGGAGATCCGCCCTTCCGACGTGGCCTTCGGGCTGGAGGGGCGCGGGGGCGCGGGCGGGACCACGCTGGCCGACGCCGTCGCCGGAGCGGAGCGTCGCGCCATCGAGGCCGCCCTGGTGCGCTGCGGCGGCGACCAGGGACGGGTGGCCCGCGAGCTCGCCATCTCGGCCACGACGCTGTGGCGGAAGATGAAGCGGCTGGGAATCGAGGAGCGACGCCCGACCGCTAGACGCGAGAGCGCCGAGACCGACGCGAGGGGGGCGCCCGAGGAGGGAGCAGCGCAGGCGTGGGTCCCACGTCGAGCAGCGCATCGACGAGGCCGCCCGCCGCAGCGAGGGCCGCGCCCAGGCCGCGAGCGGCTCGGGCGAGAAGCCCACCGCCACCACGACCAGCGCCGCCACCGCGATGGCCACCACCACCGTGGCCGGCGTCGCGGACGGCTCCTCGACCTCGGCCGGGCGCATGTACATCGCCACCACCACCCTCAGGTAGTAGTAGGTCCCGAGGATGCTGGTGAGCACGCCGACCACCGCGAGCCCCCAGGCCTTGGCCGCGGCGGCGGACTGGAAGATGGAGAGCTTGGCCACGAACCCCGCCGTGGGCGGGACACCGGCCAGCGACAGCATGAAGATGGCCATGGCGAAGGCGAGCCAGGGACGGCGGCTGGCGAGCCCCGAGAAGCGGGAGATGTCCCAGGCGCCCTCGGCGCTGGCGTCGGGATTCGGCTCCTTGCGCTCCAGGACCGCGAGGACCGAGAAGGCCCCGATGACGGTGAAGGCGTAGGCGGCCAGGTAGACGAGCACCGCGGTGAGCCCCTGGTCCCGGGCCGACGGGGTCGCGGCGGCGATGACGCCGACGAGAAGGTATCCGGCGTGGGCGATGGAGGAGTAGGCCAGCATGCGCTTCACGTTCCGCTGCGGGAGCGCGAAGAGGTTGCCCACCACCATGGTGAGGACGGCGAGCAGGCCGAGGACCCCGCCCAGCTCGCTTCCGGTCGCGAAGGGCGTTCCGGCCACCATGGCGAGCACGCCGCGGGCCAGGAAGGCGAAGGCCGCCGCCTTCACGCCGGCCGCCATGAAGGCGGTGGTCGGCGTGGGAGCTCCCTCGTAGACGTCGGGCGTCCAGGCGTGGAAGGGCACCGCCCCCACCTTGAAGGCGAGGCCGACGAGCACGAGCGCCAGGCCGGCCGCGAGCAGCGCCCCTCCCCCGCCCTTCATCGCGGCGAGCTGGGTCGAGCCGGTGGCGCCGTAGTAGAGGGCCGCCCCGTAGAGCAGGATGGCCGAGGCGAAGGAGCCGAGGATGAAGTACTTGAAGGCCGCCTCGGGCGCGCGCTGCCCGCGCCGCGGATAGGCGGCCAGCGAGTAGACGGCGAGGCTCATCACCTCGATGGCGATGAAGGCGAGGAGCAGGTCGATGGACATCCCCAGCAGGACCATGCCCGACGCGGCGAAGAGCGCGAGGGCGTAGTACTCGCCGCGTTCCATGTTGCGGGCGGCGAGCCAGCCCCGGCCGAGCAGCGCCGAGAGCACCAGCCCCGCGCACACCACCAGGGTGACGAAGCCGGCGAAGCCGTCGCTCACCGCCTGGCCGCCGAAGACGACGCGCTGGGGTGCGAGGGCGGCCGCTACGGCGGCCGCCACCGCGAAGGCGATGGTCAGGCCGGACTGGTAGCCGCGCCCGCCCGAGGTGAGGAAGACCTCGGAGAGCATGAGGACGAGCGCCCCGAGGACCAGGAGCATGAAGGGCAGCAGGGCCGCGATGTCGAGGCTCGACGGCATGTCAGTGGCTCCCGTGGGCCGGCGCGGCGCCGGGAGGAGGAGGCTCGGGAGCGGCTGCCGGAACCGCCGGCGGTCGCGCGAAGGCCATGGCAGCGGGCTCGGTCCCGACCTGCGGCGCCATTCCCGGATTGGCCTGGCGCAGCCGCTGCTCGGCCGCCTGCATGCGCGCGATCAGCCGGTCGACGGAGGGCTTGGCCTGCGCGAGGAAGGGCTGGGGCGCGAGCCCCATCACCACGATGAGCAGGATGACCGGCGCGATGACGAAGGACTCCCGCACCGAGAAGTCGGGGAGGTGCCGGTTCTCGGGGTTGGTGATCTTCCCGAAGAAGACCTTCTGCATGAGCACCAGCATGTAGACCGCGCCCAGCACGACGCCGGTGGCGCCCAGGGCGGCGTACCACCCCGGCGCCCGCAGGCGGGAGAGCCAGGTCCCGGAGAGGATGAGGAACTCGCCGACGAACCCGTTCGTCCCCGGCAGGCCGATGGAGGAGAGGGTGACCACCAGGAAGGCGGTGGCGATCCAGGGCACCTGCTTGGCCAGGCCGCCGTACTCGGAGATGAGCCGGGTGTGGCGCCGCTCGTAGAGCATGCCCACGAGGAGGAAGAGCCCGCCGGTGGACACGCCGTGGTTCAACATCTGGTAGACGGAGCCGGTGAGCCCCTCGGCGGTGAGGGCCATCATGCCCAGCATGACGAAGCCGAGGTGGGAGACCGACGAGTAGGCCACCAGCCGCTTCATGTCGGTCTGCACGAAGGACATGAGCGCGCCGTAGGCGATCCCGAAGGTGGCGATGGCGGCGATGGTCCCGCGGTACTGCAGCGCCGCCTCGGGGAAGAGCGGCATGGCGTAGCGGAAGAAGCCGAAGGTGCCCATCTTGAGGAGCACGCCGGCCAGGATCACCGACCCGGCCGTGGGGGCCTCGGTGTGGGCGTCGGGCAGCCAGGTGTGCAGCGGGAACATGGGGACCTTCACCGCGAAGGCCAGCGCGAAGGCCCCGAAGAGCAGCCCTCCCACCGCGGGGGTGACTTGCAGTGCGTTGCGCGCCACCACGTAGTCGAAGGAGCGGCCGTCGTTCATCCACACGTAGAGGATGGCGACCAGCATGAGCACGCTGGCCGCGAAGGTGTAGACGAAGAACTTCACCGTCGCGTAGACCCGGTTCTGCGAGCCCCACACGCCGATGAGCAGGTACATGGGGATGAGGATGGCCTCGTAGAAGACGTAGAAGAGGATCAGGTCGAGCGCGGCGAAGGTGCCGATCATCGCGGTCTCGAGGAAGAGGAGCGCGATGAAGAACTCCTTCACCCGGTCCTGCACCGCGTTCCACGCCGAGAGGATCACGATGGGCGTGAGCGCCGTCGTGAGCATGACGAGGAGCAGCGCCACCCCGTCGAGGCCGACGTGGTAGCCGATGCCCAGCGAGGCGATCCACGGGACGCTGGTCTCGAACTGGAACTCGGGCGCGCCGCGCGACGGGTCGAAGCCGAACCAGAGGCCGAGCGAGACGAAGAAGACGACCAGGCTCACGCCGAGCGCCCAGGTCTTGTGCTGGGCCCCCTCGCCCCGCGGCAGGATGGCGGCGACGAGCGCGCCGACCAGCGGGAGGAAGAGGACGACGTTGAGGAGGGTGCCGGGAGCCATGGCTAGTTCCCCCCCGCGCCGAGCACCGCCCAGAGGACGACGGCGGCGCCGATGGCGATGACCGTGGCGTACCGCTGGAGGTTGCCGTTCTGCCAGCCGCGCATCACGTCGCCGAGGGCGTAGACCGCCCTGGGAACCCCGTTCACGAAGATCCCCTCGATGACGAACACGTCGATGGTGCGCCAGAGGCCGTGGGCCAGCCGCCCGATGGGGCCGAGGAAGAGGAACTCGTAGAGCTCGTCGATGCGGAACTTGTCGGCCACCAGCCGGAAGAAGGCCGGGAAGGCGGCCACGAACCTGTCGGGGAAGCCCTTCATCGAGCCGGCGTACATCTGCCAGGAGAGCCAGCCCGGGACGAACGCCACGACCCAGGCCACCGCGTAGGGCCAGATGACCGAGTGCTCGGTGAGGCCGAGGATCCGCTCGGCCTGGGCGAAGACCGGGAGCTCGAAGTGATGGAAGAGCTCGGCGTAGCGGGGTCCGACGAGCCAGGCGGGAAGCCCGAGCGCGAGCGCCACCACCGAGAGGAAGGCCAGGATCCAGAGCGGGAGCGTCATGGTCCAGTCGGACTCGTGAGCGTGCTCGGCGGCCTTGGTCCTGGGCTTTCCGACGAAGGCCAGCGCGAAGGCCCGGACCATGTAGAAGGAGGTGCCGGCCGCGGCAAGGGTCCCGAGGACGTAGGCGATCTTGCCCACCGCCGGCCAGGCGGCGTTGTGGCTGAAGAACGCGGCGGCCAGGATGGCGTCCTTCGAGAAGAAGCCGGAGAGCGGGACGATGCCGGTGATGGCGAGCGTGCCGACCAGGAAGGTCTTGGCCGTGGACGGCATCTTGTGCCAGAGGCCGCCCATGTTCCGGATGTCGAGGTCGTCGTGCATGGCGTGCATGACCGACCCGGCCCCGAGGAAGAGGCAGGCCTTGAAGAAGGCGTGCGTCATGAGGTGGTAGACGCCGGCGAAGTAGGCGCCCGACCCCACCCCGACGAACATGAAGCCGAGCTGGCTCACCGTGGAGTAGGCGAGCACCCGCTTCAGGTCGTACTGGGCGAAGGCGATGACGGCGGCGAAGAGCGCCGTGGACGCGCCGACGAGGGTGACCACCGCCATGGAGGCCGGAGCCAGCGCGAAGAGGAAGCTGGTGCGGGCCACCAGGTAGACGCCGGCCGTCACCATGGTGGCGGCGTGGATGAGGGCCGAGACCGGCGTCGGGCCGGCCATGGCGTCGGGCAGCCAGACGTAGAGAGGGATCTGCGCGCTCTTCCCGGCGGCGCCGACGAAGAGCCCCAGGGTGGCGAAGGTGATGGCGCCCTGCAGCGTCCAGCCGGCGAAGACGCCCGAGGTGAGCACCCAGTCCGGACGGACCGCGAGCGACTTGGCGGCGAGCTGGCCGAACTCGGCGGTGCCGAAGATCGAGTAGATGGCGAAGAGGCCGAGCAGGAAGCCGAAGTCGCCCACGCGGTTGGTGACGAAGGCCTTCCGTCCGGCGTAGGCCTTCTCCTCGTCGGTGTACCAGAAGCCGATGAGCAGGTAGGAGGCGAGCCCCACCCCTTCCCAGCCCACGAAGGTGAGGACGAGGTTGTCCCCCATGACCAGCGTGAGCATCGCGGCGATGAAGAGGTTGAGGTAGGTGAAGAACCGCGCGTAGCCGGCGTCGTCCTCGTGGGACATGTAGCCCACGGAGTAGAGGTGGATGAGGAAGCCCACCCCGGTGACGATGAGGAGCAGCGTCCCGGAGAGCCGGTCGACGAGCAGCCCCCAGGGCACCGCCATGGGCGCCCTGCCGGACGGGTCGACGACGCGGAACCACCAGTCTCCGACGAAGTGGAGGTTCGTCCCGCCCGCGGCCCAGGCGAACGCCACGCAGGAGAGCAGGAAGGAACCGCCCACCATCGAGAGCCCGATGAGGCCCACGTTGCCGCGCCCGAGGCGCCGGCCGAAGAGCCCGTTGACGAGGGCTCCTGCGAGGGGGAGAAGAATGATGGCCCACAGGTAGCTCTGGGCCGCAGCCGGGTTGTCCAGGAGCGGGGGCATAGGGAGGCGAAAGGATTACCTTCTTCGAACAAGGGAGGCAATCACCTTGTGAATGGCTATCATCCCGGCGTGACCCCCCCAGAGGACACCGCCGCGGAGGCCCGGAAGATCCCCGGGCCGATCGCCTCCTCGCCGCCGCCGAGAGGGCCGGCTGGCTCGACCGGCTGGGGCACGCCCCGATCATGGAATCGGTCCGGGCCGCCCTCGACGAGCTCCGGAATGCCGTCCTGGCAGGCGCTCCCTGCCCCCCTGCCGAGGAGGTGGAGGCGCGGCTCCTCGACCGCCTGGCCGCAGGAGTCCGGGGCACGCTGCGGCCGGTCGTGAACGCGACCGGGGTGGTGATCCACACGAATCTGGGCCGGGCCCCCCTCTCCCGGGGGGCCGTCGAAGCCATGCAGGAGGCTGCCCGCTACTCGAACCTCGAGTTCGACCTCGCGTCGGGGGAGCGGGGCGACCGCTACGGACACGCCACGGCCGCCCTCTGCCGGCTGACGGGGGCCGAGGCGGCGGTGGTCGTGAACAACTGCGCCTCGGCGGTGCTGCTCGCGCTCTCGGCCCTGTCCGAGCGGCTGCCCGCGCGCCGGAAGGATTCCACCCTGCCGGTCGCCGAGCCGGGTGCGGCGGGACGCCCCGAGGTACTGGTCTCCCGGGGGCAACTCGTCGAGATCGGCGGAGGTTTCCGGGTTCCGGACGTGCTCCGGCGCTCCGGCGCCGACCTGGTCGAGGTGGGGACCACGAACCGGACCTATCTGGCCGACTTCCTGGGCGCCCTCTCTCCCCGGAGCCGCATCCTCATGTCGGTGCACAGGTCCAACTTCCGGATCGAGGGGTTCGTCCACGACGCCACCCTGCCCGAGCTGGCCGACCTGGGGCGGCGGGCCGGCGTCTGGGTGGTGGACGACCTCGGCTCGGGCGCCCTCTTCCCCACCGCACCGTTCGGCCTGGGCGAGGAGCCCACCGTCGGGGAGCGGGTCTCGGCAGGGCCGGACGTGGTCTGCTTCTCCGGCGACAAGCTGCTCGGTGGGCCGCAGTGCGGGGTGCTGGCCGGGAGTCGCGAGGCCATCGACCTCTGCCGGCGCCACCCGCTGCTGCGGGCGCTGCGGGTGGACAAGGTGACCCTGGCCGGGCTCGCCGCGACGCTCGCCCATTACGAGCGGGGCGAGGCCCTGCGCGAGATCCCGGTGTGGAAGGCCATCGCCTGGAGCGCGGACGAGTTGCTCGCGCGCGCGTCCACCTGGCGGGATGCGCTCGCCCTGCCCGGCGTGGACGTCGTGGAGGCGCGCTCGGCCGTGGGCGGAGGCACCCTCCCCGGCGTCACCCTCCCGACCTTCGCGCTGGCGCTGCCGCCCGGGGATCCGGACGGCGTCGCGGCGAGGCTGCGCGCCGCCGATCCGCCGGTGGTGGCGCGGATCGAAGGCGGGCGCGTGCTGCTCGACCCGCGCACCGTGCTCCCGGGCGAGGACGAGGCGGTCCTCGCGGCGGTGCGGGGCGCGCTCGCCACGTCTACCCGTTGAAGCGGTACCCGACGCCCCGAACGGTCTCGAGCCATCGCGGCTTCTCGGCGTCGTCGCCGATGTGAGCGCGCAGCCGGGCCACGAAGTTGTCCACCGTGCGCTCGGTACCGATGTAGAGCGAGCCCCACACCGCGCGGGTAAGCTGCTCCCGGGAGTAGACGCGCCCGGGATGGGCCACGAAGAAGGCCAGCAGGTCGAATTCACGGGCGGTGAGCGTGGCGACCTCCCCATCCACGGTGACCCTCCGCTCGCCCAGGTCGATCTCCACCGCACCGAAGTGCTTCAGCTGGCGCGCCGGCCCGGTGGCCCCGGTGGCCCGGCGCCGGCGCAGGGCGGCCCCGATGCGTGCGATGAGCTCCTTCAGCCCGAAGGGCTTCACCACGTAGTCGTCGGCGCCGAGCGCCAGCCCCGCCACCTTGTCCTGCTCCTGCCCCTTGGCGGAGAGGATGAGGATGGGCATGTCCGGGTCCTCCTTGCGCAGCTCGCGGATGAGCTCCAGCCCGCCCAGCCGGGGCAGCATGACGTCCACGATGAGCAGGTCGGGACGCTCGGTGCGAGCGATGAGCAGCCCCTCCTCGCCGTCGGCGGCGGTGCGGACCTTGTATCCCTCCATGGCCAGGTTGAGGTCGAGGCCGCGCAGGATGTTGGGATCGTCCTCCACGATGAGGATCCGCTCGCCGCTCATGTCTTCCTCGCCTCCGACGCCGGGAGCAGCACCGTGAAGGCCGCCCCCTTCCCGAGATCGCTCTTCACGGCGACCTTCCCGCCGTGGGCCTGCACCACGTGCTTCACCATGGAGAGGCCGAGGCCGCTTCCCTCGATGGTCCGCTCGAGGGGATCCTTGCCCCGGTAGAACTTGTCGAAGATGCGCTTCTGGTCGGCGCCGGGGATGCCCGGGCCGTTGTCCTCGATCACGACCTCCACCGACCCACGGGCCGCGCGGGCCACCACCGCGATGCGCTTCTCGTCGCCGGTGTACTTGAAGGCGTTCTGGAGGAGATCCACCAGCGCGTCGGCGAGCGCGTCGCGGTCGGCGTAGACGGGGGGCAGGTCGTCCGGCACGTCGCGGCGCACCAGGGCCCCGGTCTGGATCCGCTGGGGGTCCACCGCGCGGAGCGCATCGTCGACGATGGGGCCGAGCGGCTGGCGCTTGAAGTCGTAGCTGCGCTTGCCCGACTCCATGCGCGCCCAGTCGAGGAGCCGGGCGATGAGGACCGAGAGCCGCTCGGTCTCCGAGGCGATGATGTCGAGCGCCTCCTGCCTCTCCTCCGGATCCTGGATGCGCCCGAGCTGCAGCGTCTCGACGAACATGCGGATGCTGGTGAGCGGCGTGCGCAGGTCGTGGGAGACCTTGTTCACGAAGTCGGTCTGCAGCCGCGAGACGTAGGCCTCGCGGTAGAGCACGACGAGCGTGCCGATGGTGCCGATGATGGTGGTGGCGACGAGCGCCACGATGAGGGTGCCGAAGACGTAGTCCTGCTTCTGGCGCCCGAAGACCAGGATGAGGATGCCGACCGTGAGCATCATGGCCGCGGGGACGACCACGAATCCGATGATGAGCGGGTAGACGCGCCGGAGCTTCACCGGGGGATTGTAAACGAAGAGCCCGCCGCCTTCCGGCGACGGGCTCCATTTCTTCACGGGCCCCGGGGACGGATCCCCGGGACCTCGGGTTTCAGGCTACTGGGCCTTGATGGCCGGAGGAGGCTGGTTCGCGTTGAGCGCGTCGATCTGCGCCTGCGTCATGCCCGAGCCACCACCGAACCCCTGCATGTGGGCGATGACCGGTCCGTCGGTGTGGCAGGAGCCGCAGGTGGCGAACCACGGCGTGGTGCGGAGGTTGTTCGCCGGGTTGGCCGGGTCGATCTTGGTCGAAGTCCCGTTCGAGCCGGCGATCGGCATGAAGTACGCCGAGGTCGAGTCGACGTGGCAGGCCTGGCAGTAGGCACCGGGAGCCGGGTAGCTGGCGCCCTCCACGTTGTTGAGCCACATCTTCCCGTTGTGGATCTCGTGGACCATGACCTTGAAGTCCACCGTGCCCTCGACCGGGCCGGCCGGCACGCCGGTGATCGGATCCGGGCGGAACCAATCCTCGAACGTCGCCTCGGTGTTGTGGCACGTGGCGCACAGCTCCACGCTGCCCTGCCGCGACCCGCCGTGGAGGCTGAGGTTCTTGTGGCAGTTGTTGCACTTCTCGATGCTGACGAACGAGGTCGTCTTGGCGGAAGCCGCGGCCGCGCCGGTGCTGGTGTTGGTGAGGTTCGACGAGTAGTACCCGATCGCCGCGTTCAGGGGGATGCGCAGGGTCGGGGTCACGCCGGGCTTCACGGCGCGGCCGTAGACCGCCACGGTGACGGGCACGACTCCGATGCTGGCCGGGATCGCCACCTTGGAGGTGACCTTCCACGTTCCGGGGGCGACTTCCTCGACCGAGCCCGTGTTCACGTTTCCGGTGGTCGTGAGGGCGTTCAGCGGGAACACCCGGCCGTCGATCGGGAGGCCCGACGTCGGGTCGACCACCCCGGTGTTGGTGTAGGGTCCGGTCCTCCAGCCGATTCCGACCGTGAGGCTACCGACCGGCGCGCCGGTGGTCGTGTTGACCCAGTAGGCGCTGGTCTTGATGTTGGAGTTGGCTGCGTTCAGCACCTTGAAGGTCACCACCGGGAACTGGCCGGCGCCGAGGCTGTTCGCCGAGATGATCTGGAAGGCCGGCTGGGCGCCGTCTACCGCGTTCCCGGTGTTCCAGAGGGCCGCCTCGACGTCGGCCGGGATGGCGTGCTGCGACAGGATGCTGGCCTCCGTGTGGCAAAGTGCGCAGTTGGCGGTCGGGAGGACCGTGATCGCGAGCGCCCCACCCGGGTGGGCGTTCGTGCCGAACCCGGTGTTCTCGTGGCAACCCGTACAGGCGGCGACGCCGGGCATGGTGGCGCCGAAGATGCCCTGGTTGCCCTGGTGGCAGGTCTCGCAGTTGCGGACGTCCTGCGGGTAGGTGAACCGCCACTCGACGCCGCGGACCGAGTAGTTGAGGTTCATCTGCCTGGCGGCGTGGAGGCCGTGCACCATGACCGAGAAGTTGACGCTGCTCGGCGGACCGACGGTGTTGCTCCGGAAGGCCTGGTCGGTGTGGCAGGTGGCGCAGTACTGGGCCTCGACGCGGCGGCCGTGGAGCACGAGCTTGCCGTGGCAGGCGTTGCAGGCCGCGGTGGTGACGATCTCACGGTCGTTGGCGGTGGGCGTCACGAAGCCAGGGCTGACGAGGTTCGTGGTGCCGTTCGCCATGAGCGTGATGGCGGGCCCGCCAGCCGGATTCGGAACGGTGAAGCCGCTGCCGAGCTGGATGCCGATCTGGAGCTGTTCCGTGGAGGTGGCGTAGTCCCAGGCGCTCTTCAGGATCGGGCGAGCTCCGAAGGTGCAGGTGTACGTGCCGCCCGTGCCCGTCGGCGTGGCCGAGCAGCTCGACGAGCTGGGATTGGTGCCGCTCAGGATCACCGACGAGAGCTGGAAGTTGTCCGGGGCGTTGGGGCTCAGGACGTACTTCACGGCGGTCAGCGCGAACATGGCGGCGGCCGGCGTGCCGGTCGGAACCACGGGAGTCCCCGTGCCGTCGCTGAGCGTGAAGGTCACGGTCGGGACGCTGGCGTCGACGACCGCTCCGCCCGAGACGGTGGTCACGTCGGACCAGGAGATGGGGCCGATGATCGCGATCGAGCCCTTGTAGATGGCGGCCGTCTGGGCCGAGTTGTGGAAGGTGTTCTGGTTCACGAGGCCAGCGGCGGGGGAGGTCACCGTCGTGTCCTGGTTGTGGCAGAGGAAGCAGCTCTCGGCCGTCACGGCGAGCGGGCCGGTGGGGCCGGTTGCGCCCGTGGCGCCCGTCGCGCCCGTGGCGCCCGTCGCGCCGTCAGCGCCCGCGGGACCGGTGGCGCCCGTCGCGCCGGTGGCGCCGGCGGGGCCGGTGGGGCCGGTCGCGCCCTGCGGACCGGTGCTGCCCGAACAGGCCGTCAGGCCGAGGCCTGCCGCGACCAGCACGGAGAGTGTCATGAGCTTCGACGTTCGCATTTGTACTGCCTCCTTGGACTGCCTACTCTGGGGGTGAATCGAAAGACCTCAGGCGGCCGACTGTCAACCGACCAGTTGGGCATGCAAGGTACTCCGAGTTGCACCCGAATGGGGAGAAGACTGCCAGTCCCTGTTGGGCCATCTGCCCCGTCCCACGGTGATACGACACTCCGATGGGTCAAAACGTTTGACGACCGTCAAGTGCGTTGCTGCGCGGCGCGAAGTACACGGTTCGTCAAGCACTCCGGTGGCTGCGCGGTTTCCGAATGCAGGACGCACGTCGAGAACAACGTGGACTCATCTGGTCCATGACTCGTCGAGGCGCCCTGCAAAAAAAGGGGGCGGAGGCGCTTTCGCGCCCCCGCCCTTCATTCACGGGGGAGTCGGTGCTCCCCTGCGTTCTACGGGTACGGCAGCGCTGACGCGGCGTCGATCAGCGTCTGCCGGCCGTCCACGAACGTGGTGGGCACCCAGCTCTGGCCGTAGGCGTGGATCTGGAGCCCGAACTGCGTGGTCTGGACACCCGACTGGTGGCAGCTCATGCAGGAAGCCGAGGTGGGCCCCCACAGGACGTCGTTCAGCTGGTTGCCGAACGGAGCCACGCCCGGGTCGACCGTCACGGCAACGCCCTTGGTCGGGTCGACCGTCGCCGGCTTCCAGCCGTCAGCGTGGCACGCGTCGCAGCGGCTCAGCGCCGTCGGGTAGTCGACGATGGTGGCGGTGTGGATCTGCCACGCGCCGTCGGTGCTGGGAGCGAACTCGCAGGCGCCCGTCGTCGAGTTGCGCGACGGCTTGTTGCCCTGGGCGATCGAGCCGTACACCTTGTAGTAGGTGACCTCGCCCTCGGCGCCGATGCAGGTCACGCCGCCGGTGGTCGGCCAGTGCCGCGTGGCGATGTAGTCGTCGAGCCCCACCTGGCTCCCGAAGAAGTAGATGCCTCGGGTCCGGTAGATGACGATCGGCATGTCGGTCTCGCCACCCGCGTGGAGCGCGTGGACGAGGTTGCGCATGTCGTAGGTTTCCCCGGGCTTGCCGTCATAGGCCGTCGCGGCCGTGACGCCGAAGAGCTGGCGGTTGTTGCCGTCGCTCGAGGCCGGGTTGTGGCAGACGACGCAGAGGTCGACGTTGTCGATCCGGTTGCCGCCGTGCTGGTACAGCGAGCCCGTGTGGCAGTTCAGGCACTTGGCGGTGTCGACGATCGTGCGCCGGGGCGTGGACGCGCCATCCGTGAGGTCGTACGCGAAGGTCGGGTCCTTCGAGCGGACGAGGATGACCTCGGCAGCGGGGGGGTACAGGAGCTGCGCACGGCCCTGGAGGGCCACGACTCCCTTGTCACCGGTGACCGTGTAGGCCTGGTTCTTGATGACGCTGGTGGCCACGTTGGACGAGCAGGTCGTGTTCGAACCGGTGAGGTTCGTGCTGTAGGGCTGGCCGGGGGCGGCGTTCCCGGCGGGCACGCCGGCGTTCACCCAGTCATCGCCCTGGGCCGCGCCCTGGAGGATGGAGAAGCTGCCTGCCGCCTGGCCCGTGGCGCCACCAGCGGTGGCCGCGAAGAAGGCCGGAGCCGTCGCCGTGGCGATCGTGTTGCACGGATTCACCGCGGTGCCGTCGAGCTTCGCGGTCCAGGTGACGTTGAGTGTCGTGTCGGTGAAGCTCACGCCGGTGATCTGCATGTCGATCCGCTTTCCCTCGATCACGGCCTGGTCCGCGCCGTCCCAGAGGAGGCCGCCGCGCTCGGTCAAGAGCCCGTTGTGGAAGCCTGCGATCGTCGCCGGCGCGGTGGTTCCGTCGTGGCACGTCGCACAGACCGTCGCTTCGGTCATGGACGTGTGGAAGGCAGCGGCCGCCCCGGTGAAGCCAGCCCAGCTCTCGTGGCAGGACATGCAGTTCGCCCAGCTCACCACCGCGTTGGCCGCGGCCACGGCGCCCTCAGCCGTGTTGTGGCAGTTGGCGCAGTTGTTCATGTAGCTCGGGAAGCCGATCGCGAAGGGACCGACCGGGGTGGTGCCCCAGTAGTAGGTGTACTCGCCGGAGGGCATGTTCTCGGAGTTGTGGATACCGTGGATCATCGCCATGAAGCCGGTGCCGGCGCCGGGGACCGCCGTTTGCGCGCGGCCCTTGGTCCCGTGGCAGAAGACGCAGGCTCCCATACCCTGGGGGTTCGTCGCGTCGTGCGGGACTGCGACCCCGCCGTTGTCGCCGCGCCAGACGTGGCGGCCGTGGCAGGCGATGCAGGCGGCGTCGCTCACCAGGTTATGGGAAGGCGTCCCGCCGATGGCGGCGACCGCGGTTGCGTACTGGCCTGCCGCGTTGGCGAGGGTGACCATGAACTTCATGCCTGCCGACGGCGTCTCCGGGAACGGATTCGGGACGAGCGGCGTGGTCGGGTTGATCGCCGCGGGGTAGTTGATGGTCGCGGTGTAGTTGCCCAGGCCGTTGTTGACGAAGTCGTACTGGGCGGCGGTGAACTTCTGGCGGCACCAGGTGGGCCCGAAGTCGTTCGGGGCTGGGCTCGTCGCACCGGGGCACTCCTGCGGGGTGTTCACCCAGAGCAGGAAGGCGTCCTCGTTGTGCGCCGCCGCGATCTGGCCCTTCAGGTTGAAGCCGACGTCGGGAACGCCGTTCACGGTCACCTTGAACTTGAGGATGACGTTGTTGACTGGACCGGTGGTTCCGTCGGCCACCGCGATCGACGTGATCGAGACGCCGACGGCGTCCGAACCCTTGGCCGCGTGCTTGTCCGCGAGGCCGGCATTGTGGCAGCCGGCGCACAGCTCGATGTCGGTGAAGTACGAGTTGGTGCCGTCAGCGCCGGTGGCGCCCGTGGCACCGGTGGCGCCGTCAGCGCCCGCGGGGCCGGTGGCGCCCGTCGCGCCCGTGGCGCCTGCGGGGCCGGTGGGGCCGGTCGCGCCCTGCGGACCGGTGCTGCCCGAACAGGCCGTCAGGCCGAGGCCTGCCGCGACCAGCACGGAGAGTGTCATGAGCTTCGACGTTCGCATTTACCGCCTCCTTGAGGTGACCGAACTGCGGATGAGACCTGGGACTCTCGAGAACTTCACTGCCAGGGAAGATTCGTGAGTCCGAAGATTACCCACTCCGTTTCGATTTTGGGAAAAGACGTCAGGTCCCTGTTGGAGCGTCCCAGCGCTGCTTTCGCGGTCGCGGGACACTCGGCCGGGGCGTGCACCGCTCCGGTCGACATTGACTCGTCATTTACCTACCGTGACGCCTGTCGTTAACCTGCCGTGACCACGAGTCGCGTCGACCGGCGCATCGGTTTCGCGCCCCGGGAACGCCTCGCTCGCGATCGCGGCTGCCCCAGGATCGAACTCGCCCGACGACCTCACCGACCGGGAATCGATGAGGATCCGGCTTCCGGCGTAACGTCGGGGGGATAGACCGCTGGCGGGTTCAGCGCGAGCCCGGACCTCCACCGGGTCGCCCACTCCGGAGCCCTCAGTCCGGGGGAGCCCCGGAAAGGTGCCGGGCTAGCGCAAGAAGGCTCCGGGCACCGGCAACATTTGCGCAGCGCCCGTGCCCCGGCCGGGTGTCAGAGAGTTGCTCACTCGTGAAATTGTCGACCCGACAGTCCCCGCTCGACGAGCAGCGGTGCGGGACGGAAGCGCAGGCCGAAGCGCCCCTCGAGGCGGCGCATGCGCTCGAGCACGCGAGCGCTGCCCTCGGCGTCGATCCAGCGGAAGGGGCCACCCCGGAAGGGTGGGAATCCCAGGCCGAAGACCGCGCCCACGTCGCCGTCGCGCGCGCTGCGCAGGATCCCCTCACCGAGGGTGAGCGCCGCCTCGTTCACCATCTGCAGCACGCAGCGCTCGACGATCTCCTCCCGGTCGATCTTCTTCCGCTTCTGACCACCCGGGAGCCCGTCGTAGACGGTGACGTCGACGACCTTCTTCTTCTTCGGATCACCGTAGGTGTAGAAGCCCTTGCCGTTCTTCCGGCCGAGCCTTCCGGACTCGATGACCTTGCCCATCACCTCGGGCACCGACATGCGCTCCCCGAAGGCGCCGTGCATCACCTTGGCCACCTTGGCCCCCACGTCGATCCCCACCTCGTCGAGCAGGGTCATCGGCCCCACCGGGAAGCCGAAGCCGGTCAGCGCCCCGTCGATGTCCTCCACCGACGCCCCCTCGAGGAGCAGCATCACCGCCTCGTTCATGTACGGCGCGAGCGCGCGGCTGGTGTAGAAGCCCGGGCCGTCGCCGACCACGATCACCGTCTTCCCCTGCTTCTTGCCGAGGGCCACCGCGGTGGCGGTGACCTCGTCGGAGGTGCGCGGGGTCACGATCACCTCGAGCAGCGGCATCTTGTTCACCGGGGAGAAGTAGTGCATCCCCAGCACCGTCTCCGGGTGGCCGGATGCGGACGCGATCTCGCCGACCGGGATCGAGGAGGTGTTGGTGGCGAAGATCCCCTTCGGGTTCAGGCTCTCGAAGGTGCGCAGCATCTCCTGCTTCAGCTTCAGGTCCTCGAAGACCGCCTCGACCAGCACGTCCACCCGCTCCATGCCCTCCCACCCGGTGCCTGCGGTGAGGAGCCGCATGCGGGAGAGCTTCTCCAGCCGATCCATGGAGCGCTTCCTCACCCGGCCGTCGAAGATCCCGGCCACCGCGGCGAAGGCACGCGCCACCGCGGCGTCGTCCCTCTCGCGGATGCGCACCGGGACGCCGGCGTTCACCGTGACGTAGGCGATGCCCGAGCCCATGAGGCCCCCGCCCAGGATCCCCACCGACTCGACCTCGCGCCCCCTCACCGAGGGGTCGGAGGTGCCGTTGTCCTTCTTGAGCGCCGTGGTGGCGAAGAAGATCCCCATGAGCTCCCGGGCCACCGGGGAGACCGCGAGCTCCCCGAAGAGCCGCGCCTCGGCGGCGAGGCCGGTCTCGATCCCCTTCTCGATCCCGGCCTGGATGGCCTCGAGGGCGGCGACCGGGGCGGGATAGTGCCCCTTCGTCTTGGCGAGAAGCTGCTTCCGCGCCTGGCGGAACAGCACCTCGCGCCCCAGGAAGTTCTCCTCGAGCGCCATCTTCTGCAGGGCGCCCTGCGGGTCCTTCGTCAGCCTGGCCACGACGCCGGCCGGGGCCGGACGCAGCCGCTCGCCGTCGGCGAGGGCGACGGCGCGGGCGCGCGCCACCTCGAGCAGGAGCGACGGAGGGACCGACTCGTCCACCAGGCCGATGGAGAGCGCCTTCTTCGGCTTGACCGTCTTGCCGGCCAGGATGAGGTCGAGGGCGGTGGCGATTCCCACCAGGCGCGGCAGCCGCTGCGTGCCGCCGGCTCCGGGGATGACGCCCAGCTGCACCTCGGGGAGGCCGAGCTGGGTCCTCCGGTCGTTCGAGGCCACCCGGTAGTGGCAGGCCATGGCCCACTCGAGCCCGCCGCCCAGGCAGGCACCGTGGATGGCGGCCACCACCGGCTTCCCGAACGTCTCCAGCCGGTCGAAGCCGGCCTGCGCGTCGAGGGAGAGCCGCTCGGCCTCCTCGGCACTCCCCACGTCGCGGAGCATCTCGATCTTGGCGCCGGCCACGAAGCCGTCCTTCTTGCCGCTGGCCACCACGATGGCCTTCACCGCGGCGTCCTTCTCCAGCGCGTCGAGGACCGACTGGAACTCGGTGCCGGTCTCCCGGGAGATGGTGTTCACGGACTCGCCGGGCACGTCGACCCAGACCGTGGCCACGCCGTCCTGGGTCTCGATCCGGAAGTTCTTCCATTGGGTGGTGGTCATGTCAGGCCTCCGGACCGTCGAGGACGACCGCGGCGCCGAGCCCGCCGGCGGCGCAGACGGTGAGCAGGGCGTGGCGCCCCTTGCGCCGGGCCAGCTCGCGCAGCGCCTGGGTGATCATGCGGGCGCCGGTGGCGCCGAAGGGGTGGCCGAGCGGGATCGATCCCCCGTTGGGGTTCAGGCGGGCCGGGTCGATCTCCCCGAGCGGCTCGGGTCGGCCCAGCCTCTCCTCGGCGAACTTCCTGGAGGCGAAGGCCTGGAGGTTGGAGAGCACCTGGGCCGCGAAGGCCTCGTGCATCTCCACGACGTCCATGTCGCCGAGGGCCAGGCCGGCGCGGTCGAGCGCGATGGGTGCGGCGTAGGCTGGCCCCTGGAGCAGCTGGTCGCCGGGATCGGTGGCGGCGTAGGCGTAGGCGCGCAGGAATCCGAGCGGCGTGACCCCGAGCTCGCGGGCCCGCCCCTCCGACATGAGGATGACCGCGGCCGCCCCGTCGGTCAGGGGCGAGGCGTTTCCGGCGGTGATGGTGCCGTAGCGACGGTCGAAGACCGGCTTCAGCGCGGCCAGCGCCTCGAAGGTGGTGTCGGCGCGGACGTTGTTGTCGGCGGCGGAGACCTTCAGGAAGCGGGGGGGAACCTCGACCGCCATCACCTCCTCGGCGAACTTGCCGCTGGCCCAGGCGTCGGCAGCCTTGCGGTGGCTCTCCTGCGCGAAGCGGTCCTGGGCCTCGCGGCTGATGCCGTTCTCCCAGGCCATCTTCTGGGCGCTCTCGCCCATGGTGAGGCCGGTGGTCGGCTCCTTCAGGGCCGGCGGGACCGGCGCCGCGTCCTTCAGGGAGAGGCCGGCGAAGGCCCGGACCCGCTCGGGGACGCTGCGCGCACGGGAGGCGTTCACGAGCGCCTGGGCCAGCTTGTGAGAGGCGAAGATGGGCGCGTCGGAGAGGGACTCGGCGCCGCCGGCGATGACCGTGTCGGCGTGGCCGAGGAGGATCTGGTCGGCCGCCTCGGTGGCCGCCTGGATCGAGGTGGCGCAGGCCCGGGAGGTGGTGTGTGCCGGGAGCGTCCGCGGCAGCTCGGTGCGCAGCACCACCTCGCGTCCGATGAGCGAGGAGAGCTGCGAGGGGATGACCTGGCCGAAGATGAGGGCGTCGAACTCGGAGAGGGGGAGGCCGCTGCGGGCGACGAGCTCGTTCACCAGGACGGCGCCGAGATCCACGGCGGTCAGGTCCTTGAAGTCTCCCCCGGACTTGAGGAACGGGGTGCGGAGCCCGGCCACCACCGCCACGCGGGAAGGGGGCGAGCCGTCGGACGGGGAGCGCGAGTGATGGTGCCGGTGCTTCCGGTTACGGGACATGGCGACCCCCGGGTTGATTTCTGAATCAACAGCCCTTTGATCTGTTTAGTCTCTTCGACGCACAGCGTCAAGGGCAGGGCGATGCCGGCACCTGGCTCCGGTCACGGCGCGGCGTCCACGCCGAAGAACGAGGTCGCCGGATGGGATGCCGGATCGAGGGCGAGGGGGGATACGAGCGCCCGGACGACGGCGTCGGAGGGGCCGAATCGGCGCCCGGTCACCGGGACCCAGAGCAGCAGCGCGGCCACCACCGCGACCGCAGCCCACGCAGCCACCAGGATGCGGGCACGCTCCCACAGGGTGGCAGCCGCCAGCCCGACCAGAGCCGCCCAGAACGGGACGACGATGACCGCGGCGTTCACCCAGATCGGCCGCTGAACCAGCACGAACGGAAGGTAGGCGGCGAGCCAGAGCACGAGCAGGGTGCCGGCGGCGCGGTCCCGCGAGTGGAACCACCGCCACGCGGCCCATCCCGCCGACGGCAAGGTTGCCAGCCAGGTGAACGGGTTCCCGACGCCGGGCAGGAAGAGCAGGCCACCGCCACCGCCCGGCGCCGGGGCGGCGTCCACCCACCAGACCGGCTGGAGGAACCACCGCCATGCACCGATGAGGTAGCCCTGGTATCCCGCGGCCATCGTCCCGGCGTAGCCGGTGGTCGTGACGGCCGTCTTCCCCATGGCGCCCTGGAAGCGGACGAACTCGAGGAGGTCGTGGCCCCGGCCGAACCAGGGCCAGAACGTGAGCACGTACAGGGCGGCGGGAAGCAGGACCAGCGCGGCGACGTCGAGCGCGAGTTCAGCGGCCCTCGCCCGCCGCGAGCCCGCCGCCGCGACCACGGCGGGGATCGTCAGCGCGGCAGCCGCGGCGACCGGGAACGCGGCGCTCCACTTCGAGGCCATCCCGAGCGCCAGGAGGACCCCGGCGGCGACGACCTGCCACGGCCGCCGGTGCTTCGCGTAGGCCAGGAGCGCGAGGATCGCAGCGACCGGGAAGAAGGCGACGTGGACGTCGTTGATGGCCTGCCGGGAGAAATCGATGTGGAGGGGATCGGTCGCGACGATCGCGGCCGCGAGGATCGCGCCCGTGCGGTTCCTGCCGACGACCCACACCAGGGAACCGGTCGCGGGGACGCAGAGCGTCCCGAGCAGGACGCTCCAGACCTTGAGCCCCCACGGGCCCGCGCCCAGCGCGTCGGTGCTCCAGTAGACGAGCAGGTCCCGGAGCCGGGGGTGGTGCCACATGGTCGGGCCGGGCCAGCCAAACTCGACGAAGTTGCGGGCGGTCTGGCCGGCGAGCAGGTCGTCTCCGTGCACCGGCTGGTCGGAGAGCCCGGCGATGCGCAGGGCGAGCGCGACCAGGGTCACCGCCGCGAGCGCGATCCCCAGTCGGCGGTCCAGGCCCGGTGCACTCACCGCGTCCACTCGACCTCGAGCCGGGGCACGCGGGCGGACCGGACGTACTCCTCCGCGGCGCGTCGATCCGACTCGGTTGCCGCCGGGTCGTCGAGCGCGACGAGGGCCAGGTCGGTTCGCACGCCGACGGAGGCGAGCCAGGCCAGCGGGTCGGGCGGCGCGCCCGGCCGGAACCAGGTCGGCTCGATGAGCACGAGCGCCGGCTCGGCCGGGGGGACGAGCGCGCCGGGAAGCGAGAAGCGGAGCCGGAGGCCGTGGAGGTCGTGCCGGTAGGCGCCGTCCTCCGGCCGGAAGACGCTGTGGGCTGCGTCCGCTGCGCGCTGCCCCTCGAAGGCGGCGGGGGGCATGACCACGTCGAGCGCCCGAACCAGTCCCAGGCGGGCCGCCCAGTACGGGGCGCTGGCCGCACTGACGCCGCCGGTCGCCCCCGCGGCGCCGGGTGCTCGACCCGGGTTCCCCCACTGGCCCGTGAGCAGGACGAGCCGCCGCCCCCTCACGCCCGACCCTCGCCAGATCACGAACGCGTCGGCCGCGCTGCCCACGCTGCCCGCCGGGCGCTGCGCGAGCGCGGGGGGCGGGTGGAACTGGGCGCGCGACACACGCCCGTGCCATTCCGCCAGCACGAACACCGCCACCGCGGCGACCGTGATTCCCCCTGCCCAGAGGAGGCGGCCGCGGATCGCGCTCTGCGACGGGGAGTGTTCCTTCAATGGCAGCCTCGGGCCGGGAACCTAGCATGGGGCTGCCGGGGGGACGGAGGACGTTCCTCGTGCCCGGGAGCCCGCTGGCTAGTCCACCACGAAGGCCTGCCGGAGCAGCACGTGAAGTGCCGGGATGCGCACGAACAGGCCGAACAGCAGGAGCAGGACGACGAAGAGCGAGTACAGGGCGAAGGGTCCCTCTCGCCACATGCGTTCCGGATGCTGCGCCGCGGAGTTCGGCTTCAGGCCGATGGCGAAATACCAGGCGAACTGTACGCACACGAAGGGCACTGCGAGGATGAGCTCGATTCGATACTTGACGAGGAACACGCTCCCCATGGAGACGGCCAGGAGCGCGTAGAGGATCGCCATCAGGAGCAATTTCGGCTCGGAATAGGATCGGAACGACCGCCGGTACAGCCCTGCGATCTCCGGGTCGTTGATGGCCCGGAACTCGGAGTAACGCTTGATGCCCATCAGGTAGGCGCCCCCCATCCAGTAGGCGAAGAGAAAGCTGGAGGGAGGGAAGGTCCCCGGCGCGACCGAGAACCATCCGATCAGGAGCCGGATCGGGTTGTTGATGGCCTCCGAGAGCACATCCCAGTAGACGCGTTCCTTCGATCGAACCGGCCTCACGTTGTAGACGACGCCCATGGCGAGCAGGGAAGCTTCGGCGACGGCCAGCTCGACCGACACCGTCGCCGCGGCGGCCAGCCCTCCCACGGCGAGCACCACGTACTCCAGGTAGACGATCCAGGGATTGAGCGGCTGCCTCACGGAGGGTCTGTTCGACTTCTCGGGGTGATGGCGGTCGAAGTCGCGATCCAGCCACTCGTTGAGGACGTAGTTCGCCGATGCGATGGCACAGGTCGACGCCATCGCGATGACGAAGGGCCACCACCACGTCGCCGGAGATGCACCGGTCAGCTTCGCAGCGACCACGGCACCGGGGATGACGAAGATGTTCTTGAACCAGTTGTCTGGCCTCGCCAGGCGCACGTAGGCACCCGGTCCGGAATGCGGGGCGTCGGGGGCCCTCTCTCCGTCGGCCTCCGGGGGCCTCGCTTGTCTGGGCTGCATCATGGGACGGGTGCCGGACGGGTCGCGGTGGAACGTCGCATGTGCGACCCCTCCTTGGAAAGGCCATCCATCGGCCCTCTCGACGCAGGCCGCCCGGTCGGGCCGGCCTGCCGCGATGGCATTAGAACCCCGGCATGGCCACGAAGCGCAGCCGGGAGCTCCGTCCCCTCTCGAGCGAGCACCACCAGGCCCTGCTCGTCGCCTTCCAGCTGAAGAAGGCGCTCGCAGGGCACGCGGAGACGGCCGGGGCTCCTCGCGACCTGGAGGGGCTGGCGGCGCTGGCCCGGCGCTTCGAGGAGTCGGTGTTCCTGGTGCACGTCACCGCGGAGGAGGAGCTGCTCGGACGCCACCTCGCTCCCGCCGACGCACGGCGGCTGAAGGAGGAGCACCGGGAGCTGCGTCACCTGCTCGGCGAGGTCCGCGCGACCCGGCAGGCGGCGCGGCGCGCGCCCCTGCTCGCCTTCGCGGAGCTGCTCGAGCGGCACGTCCGCTGGGAGGAGCGGGAGCTGTTCGGGCGGCTCGAGGAGAGCGTCGCGCCCGGGACCTGGCCGTGGTGGGGCACGAGCTCGAGCTGCGGCTCGTCCTCGAGCGAGTGCGCCCGGGTCGCCTTCGCCCCGCGCCGTGAGCCAGCCGGCGGGGGGCGTGCCGCGACGAGCTGCCCGCAGCGGGCGTCGAGACCCGGGCCGTCAGGCCCCGGGGAGCTCGACGCCATCCACCCGGAGTCCGCCAGCGCCGCGAGGACGTGCTGCTCGGAGCGGCGCGACCCACCCGCCGGCGGCATACGCGAGGACGGGCCGAAGGTCCCCGGAGCACACTCGCCGCTACTCGGGGTCCGCGGCGCCCCCGCTCCTGGCCACGTCCTCGCTCTTGATCTTGGCGGGGTCCATCGCCGCGGCCCGGCGGGTCATCTGCGCGAAGAGCTCGTCGAACCCGGGCAGGTCGCCCTTGATGAAGCGCAGCGGGTTCACCCGGGCCACGACGAAGTTGCGCAGGTACGGGGAGTCGAAGCCTCGCTCCTTCAGGCGCCCCACCGCGGCGGTGACCGCCTCGTCGAAGGAGAGCACCACGTCGGCGCGCCGCTCCCGCTCCCCGGCCGCGGCGGAGAGCTTGCGTTCCAGGAAGGCGTCCACCTTGCGCAGGATGGGGTGGTAGGCGCCGCCGGAGAGGCGCGGCCGCTTCTCGTAGGCGAAGCCCAGCGTGACGAGCGCTGCCTCCTCGAACTCGAGCGCCATCTCGGTCTCGCGAGCGTCGCTCGACGACGCGAGGTCGCGGTACATGCGCGCCACCTCCTGGGCCCGCTCGCGGAGGTTGTGGGCCTTCTCGATGTTGAGCGCCAGGATCTGGTAGGCCACCGCCTTCTCCGGGACCACCAGCGCGAGCACCGCCTTCGCCCCCAGCTCCCGGAGCGCGGTGAGCCGGTGCCCGCCGTTGGGCGTCAGGTAGCGGTCGCCCTCGCGCACGGCGATGATCGGGTCGAGGTAGCGGCGGGTCTTGTCCATGGCCACGGTGAGCTTGCGCACGTGACCGTCGGAGACGTCGCGCTGGAAGCTGGTCCGATCCACCTTGTCGAGCGGAAGGGCCGCGAAGAGGATCGCGTGGCCTCCCAGCGGCTCCCGGTAGGCCGCCAGGACCGCTCCCCCGTCGGCCTCGATGGCCCGGGAGAGCTCGACCACCTCGGGCGGCGGGTCGGCGAGTCGCAGGTCGGCCGCCCCGAGGGTGGTGGGCGTGAGCTTCACGCCCCGTCGCTTGCGGGGGCGTCCGGACTTCGTGGCGGGGCGCTTCCTGGCGGCCACCGGGCGCCTCAGCCCTTCGCCGGAAGTTGCGGGGTCTTCACGAGAAGGGACAGGTCGTAGGCCTGGGCGCGGAGCCGGCCCAGGATGGCGTCGTAGGTGGCGGGGTCCATCTGCGGGGTGCGCGAGAGGATCCAGAGGTACTCGCGGCTGGGGTGGCCCACCACCGCCCACTGGTAGTCGGGGGCGAGGTCGATGATCCAGTACGCCCCGTGGAAGGGCCAGAAGAACTGGACCTCCAGCTTGGCGTTGGAGGGATCGACCGACCAGGCCTTGCCCTCGACCGACCGTTCCGGCCCGTCGAGCGTCTCCTTCCGGCAGGTGTTCACCACGCCGACGTCGCCGTCCTCGCGCAGCGTGTACGTGGCGGTGACTCCCACGCACCCCTTCTGGAACGACATGGGGATGGTGGCGATCTCGAACCACTTGCCCGTGTAGCGCGGGAGATCGACGCGGTCGACGGTTCGCAGCGGTGGACCGGAGGGGGCGTGCGCGCAGCCGGCGAGGAGGGTGGCGAGCAGTGCGAGTCTTCGCATGCGGATTTTCCTAACCGTTGCCGCCCCTCGCGCACGGCCTTATCGTGGCCTGCCGTGATCGAGGTCCGCGAGCTGCGCAAGGAGTACAAGGTCCACCGGCGCCAGCCGGGCCTGGGTGCGTCGATCCGTTCCCTCTTCCGGCGCCGCTACGAGGCGGTGAAGGCCGTCGACGGCATCTCCTTCTCCGTCGCCCCGGGCGAGCGGGTCGGGTTCCTCGGTCCGAACGGGGCAGGCAAGACCACCACGTTGAAGGTCCTCTCCGGGCTCCTCCACCCCAGCGCCGGCGAGGTGCGGGTGGCCGGCTTCGTCCCGGCGCGGCGCGAGAACGCCTTCCTCAGTTCCATCACCCTGGTGATGGGGCAGAAGCAGCAGTTGCTCTGGGACCTTCCGCCCTCCGAGACCTTCGTGCTGAACCGGGCCATCTACGAGATCCCCCGCCCGGAATTCGAGTCCCGCATCCGCGAGCTCTCGGACCTGCTCGACCTGGGGCGCGTGGTCGACAAGCCCACGCGCCAGCTCTCGCTCGGGGAGAGGATGAAGTGCGAGCTGGCGGCGTCCCTCATCCACCGGCCCCGCGTGCTCTTCCTCGACGAGCCCACCATCGGGCTCGACGTGACCATGCAGACGACCGTCCGCGAGTTCATCCGCTCCTACAACGAGCGCCACGGCGCCACGGTGGTCCTCACCAGCCACTACATGGACGACGTGCTCGCCCTCTGCCCGCGCGTGGTCGTCATCGACAGGGGGCGACTCATCTACGACGGCGACCTCCGGACCCTCTCCCGCGAGGTGCGCCCCGACAAGCGGGTGGTGGTCCGGCTCGGGAATCCGGTGCCGGAGATGGAGCTCTCCCGCTTCGGCACGCTGCTCTCCCACGCCGACGCGCAGGCCGTCTTCCGCGTCCCCGGCGACCAGGTGGCCAGCGTGGTCGGACGGCTGCTCTCGTCCCTCCCGGTCACCGACCTCACCGTCGAGGAGCCGCCGCTCGAGGAGATCATGAGCGAGCTGTTCCAGGGGCGACGCGGCGCGGCGCCGTGACGGCGACGCGACGCACCGCGTGTGGGACGGCGACTGCGAGTGACCGCCCGGACGCCCATCGACGAACGCGCGCTCGAGTCGCCTTCGGCCCGGGCCGTCCCAGCCGGCGCGGGCGCCCCTCCGAGCGTCGCCTCCGCAGGGGCGCCGGATCGGGGATCGCCCGGCCATTCTGTGATCCGGCGCCATTCACCCGGAGTCCACCAGTGCCCGAGGACCAGCGACGCGGGGAGGGGCCGCCCGGCGCCCGGCGGCAGACGCAAGGATGGCCGAAGGCGCCTCGCGCGACGCGGCGCTCTACCCGACGGGACGCCCGGCCGCCGCGATCACCCGGACGTCCGACTCCATCGACAGCCGCAGCCCGTCCCCGCGCGGCTCGACGCCGGTGATCTCGACGACGTCCCCGCGCAGGAGCCCCTCGAACGCCCGGTTCCGCTGCGACACGTCCTTCTCCTGCAGGGCGAGCCCCTTGCGCCCCTCCGGCCCGCAGCCCATGTAGCGGAGCCGCCCCTTCGACGGGAGCGGCTCGGAGACGATGCGGAAGACGAGCCCGGGCGGCGGCTCGCGCCACCCCTCCCCCTTCGGCGCCAGCACGAGGTAGCTCATCTTCACCGCCTCCTTGCGGAGCCCGGCGCGGCGCCCGATCTCCTCGACGAGCGGGGGCGGGTCCACCGGGCGCTCGGCGTGGCACCAGTCGGTGGGGCGGACCAGCGCCGGACAGGCGCCGCGGAACAGGCAGGGGGCGCGCACCGCTGCGCCCCGGGCCACGAGCAGGTCCCGCACCTCGAGCAGCGCCCGGGAGGTCTCGCGAAGGGCCGGCTCGATCACCACCAGCGACCCGCCGGGCGCGAGCAGGTCGATCGCCTGCTCGAGCAGGCCGGCGCGCCGGGCCGCCGCCCCCTCCCCCTGGAAGATCTCGTTCACCACGTGACCCAGGGTGACGAGGTCGAACTTGCGGCCGCCGGCCAGGCCGGCGAGGTCGCCGCGCCGCTGCGGATCCCACTCGCGCGTGGAGATGGGCTCCCCCAGCTCGGTGGCCAGGCGGCGCGCGGCGGCCAGGGCGCGTGCCGACCGATCGGCGGCCACCACCTCGGCGGCGCCGGCGTCGAGGGCCGCGAAGGCCACCGGCCCGGGCCCGCTGCCCAGGTCGAGCGCCGAGCGGGGACGGCGGGGCAGCTCGGAGAGCACCCCGCGCGCCTGGAGGTAGGAGACGGGCCAGTAGAAGAGCAGGTAGGCGCCCAGCAGCCGGTCGTCGTCGAGGTAGCGGGCCCCGGCCAGCTTGCGGTCCCGGGTGAGGCCGAGGGAGAGGCGCTGCACGGCCGCCGCCACCTCGCGCAGCTCGTCCGGGAGGAGCTCTCCTGGCGGGGGGCGCGGCCCCCGGCGCACCTCGCGGCGCAGGCCGCGCCAGGCCGCGAGAAGGCCCGGGATCCATCGCCGGAGGTCGTCGGAGGGAGTTCCCACGTTCACTCCGGGAACGGCATCTCGAGGACCAGCCCGTCGCGGGCCACCTCGACGGGGCCGGCGAATTCCTCGGTGGCCTGGGCCAGGAGCGGGGACGGATCGGTGTCGTAGCGGGTGGAGAGGTGGGTGAGCACGAGGCGCGCCACCCCCGCCTCCCGCCCGATCCGTCCGGCCTCCCGCGCAGTGGAGTGGGTGGTCTCGACCGCCCGGTCGGCCTCGCCGTCGCCGAAGGTGCACTCGTGCACCAGCAGATCGGCGCCGCGCGCCGCCTCCACCGTCGCCGGGCAGGGGCGGGTGTCGCCCGTCACCGCCACCAGGCGCCCCCGGCGGGGAGGATCCACGATCGACCCGGGGTGAACGACCCTCGCGTGGGCCAGCGTCACCGGCCGCCCGCGCTGCAACTCCCCCCACAGCTCCCCCTCGGGGACGCCGGCCTCCCGGGCGCGTTCGGGGTGGAAGCGGCCGGGGCGCGCATCCTCGTGCAGCGCCCAGCCCACCGAGGTGATGCGGTGGTGCGTGCCCCAGGGGCGGAGCGTCGCGCCGTCGCGCCGGATGGCGTCCCCCGGGCTCACCTCGTGGATCCGGATCTCGAAGGCCAGCGGGTCGGTGCCCCGGAGCAGGAGTTCCTCCAGGAAGGGGCGCGCCGGCGCCGGGCCGTAGACGTCGAGCGCCCTCCCCCGCCCCAGCATGGAGAGCGTGCGGACGAAGCCGATGGCCCCGATGTAGTGGTCGGCGTGGAAGTGGGTGAAGCAGATGGCGGTGACGTCGAACCCGGTGCCGTACCGGATCATCTGGCGCTGCGTGCCCTCGCCGCAGTCGAAGAGGTAGTGCTCCCGCCCGTGGCGCACCGAGAGCCCCGACAGGTTGCGGGCGGCCGTGGGCATGGCACCCGAGGTGCCGAGGAAGGTGAGCCGGAGCATGGCGGAGCCTAGGACGAGGCCGAGGTATACCGCGCGATGGCCCGCAGCCAAACCACCCGTGCGGAGGCCACGAAGGCGAGGGAGCCGGCCACCGCCAGGAGCACGGCCACCGGCCGGATGCGCCCGAGCAGGGCCTCGGCCGGGAAGGTGGTCATGAGGGCGAGCGGGATGACCACCGTGAAGAGGAAGCGCCAGAAGCCCGTGAAGACCGAGACGGGCCAGCGGGCCGCGTCGAAGATGGAGAGGAACAGGAAGGACAGGTTGTCGACCTTCACCACGAAGAAGGCGGCCGACACCACCAGGATCCACAGGGAGTAGAGGACGGCCACGGCGCAGACGGTGAGGAGCAGGGCCGACGACACCTCCGGGACGCCCGGCCAGCGGCCGAGCCGCGAGAAGGCCCAGGCGATGACCCCCACCCCGGCGGCCACGTCCACCACGTGCCAGGGCGCGAACTTGGCGGTCGAGACCAGGAACTGGGCGTCGGCCGGCTTGAGGAGCACCAGGTCGAGCGTCCCCTTGCGGATGTGCTCGACCACGCTGGCGAGCGACGGGTTCACCGCCCCCTCCAGCACCCCCTTCATGGAGAGGAACCAGCCCATCACCACCATGGCCTGGTCGAAGTCCCAGCCGGCCACCCGGTCGCGCTTTCCGAAGACGACGAGCAGCGGCACCACCGCCCAGGCCATCCAGAAGAAGGACATGGCTCCCTGCACCAGGAAGTCGAGCCGGTACTGCATGGACGTCTGGAGCGAGGCCCGGAACTGCACCGAGAGGAGCCGGAGGTAGCGGAGCACCTATCCTCCGAAGGCCGCGAAGCGCCGGGTGCCCAGCCGCCACATCGCGGACGCCGCGCCGAGCAGGAGCAGCACGAAGACCTGCTGCGCCGCCAGCTGGGCGAGCGCCTGGGGGCGCGTGAGCCCCCCGGTGACGAGCTCCACCGGGAAGGCCAGCATGTAGCGGAAGGGAAGGAACCAGGAGACGTCGTTCACCCAGCGTGGATAGAGCTCGAGCGGGACCAGGTACCCGGAGAAGATCCCGAAGAGCCCGAGCCAGACGTCGAAGAGCGAGGTGGCGGACTCGAACCAGAAGGCCAGGCAGCCGACCGCGGCCATGGCCAGGTAGGTGATGAGCCAGGCCGAGAAGACCGTCACCGGGAAGAGGGCGAGGAGCAGCGGGTCGTGGGTGACGTGCTTCTCCCCCAGGATCCACAGGGCGACGAGCGCCACCGGCAGCGACACGGCCAGGCGCACCGGCATGGCGGCCACGTTCTCGGCGGCGTAGGCCACGAGCGGGTGGACCGGGCGGAGCATCCGGAAGGCCAGCGTCCCCTGGCGGATCTCGAAGTTCAGCTCCCAGACCACCCAGGCCCCGGTCATGAGCCGGACCACCAGCGCGGCCAGGTAGTAGGCGGCGAAGTCGGCCTGCGTGAACCGTCCCACCGGGCCGTCCCGCGCCACCGCGGTCCAGAGCGCCAGCATGACGAGCGGCATGTTGGTGGAGAGCAGCCAGACCAGGAACTCGGCCCGGTAGGCCACCGCCTCGGAGAACCCCACCCGCAGCAGCGTGGGCGCGGCGCGCAGCGTCCGGCGAACGCTCACCCCCAGGACTCCAGCTTGATGCGGTCCTCGGGGAAGCCGGCCTCCCGGAGCGAGGCCACGGCCGCCTCGAGGAAGCGGGGCTGCGGCTCCTCCCCCCTGGCCCGGGCCGCGGCCTTCTCGTGTGGCCCGTTGGCCGGGCCGCAGGCGTAGACCAGCGCCCCCCGCGGGTCGGGCACCAGGTCCTTCAGGGTGGCGGCGTTGAGCCGCCCCTTCCACAACCCCTGCGAGACCGGGGTGATCGGATCGCGGGTGAGGAGGTTCACGACGCGCAGGCGCGACGGGTGCTTTCGCTCCAGCTCCGCCAGCTCCTCGCGGAAGATGACGTCCTGCCAGCTCTTGTTGGAGCAGACCCAGGTGTGGCAGATCGACGGACAGTGAACAAGAGCCCACTTCACCATGGCGAAGTTGGGCACCGCGCCGGAGCCGGCCACCACGTGCACCAGGTGGTCGGTCCGCTGCTCCACGTCGTCGGGGAGCACGTAGGGGCCGGTGAAGCCGGTGATGACGAGGCGCATGCCGCGCGTGGTCCGCTTCACGAGCAGCGGGGAGAGGAGCGGCGGGTACCGGGTCAGCCCGGAGACGTAGCGCTCCTCCTTGACCGTGATGGCCAGGTAGCGCTCGTGCGGGGCGGAGGAGATCGAGTAGGCGCGGGGGGCCTCCTTCCTGGCCTTCACGTCCTCGAAGTAGGCGATGAAGCGGTCGAGGGCCTCGAACTGATGGGGGTCGATGGTGAGGAAGTGGCCGGCCTTGTACTCGAGGTGGTCGTTCCCGGTGAAGAGGATGAGGGTGACGGTGTCGTGGGTCTCCACCCTCGCCTCCGCCACCATGACCTCCATCTCCTTGATGCGGCGGCGTGGTCCGGACTCGGTGATGCGGATCTCGGGCTCCATCATCGGCTCACGCTCCCGTCGACAGCCAGCGCTGGAAGGGATCGAAGCTCGTCTCCCGGCCCAGGAAGGCCCGGACCAGGTCGGCCGCCGGCTTCGAGCCTCCCGGCTCCAGGACCGCCCTCCGGTACCGCCGGGCCGGCGCGGGCGCGAGGAGCCCCTCCTCCTGGAAGACCGAGAAGAGGTCCTTCGCGATGACGAGCGACCACATGTACGTGTAGTAGAGGGCGGAGTAGCCGTCGAGGTGGCCGAAGGACTCGTGGAAGAAGGTCCCGGGCACGTGGCGGAAGGGCGTGTAGCGCTCCATCAGCCCGGCCACGAGCGCGGTCGTGTCGAGCCCCTCCGGCTCGCGCCGGTGCAGCTCCAGGCTCACCGCGGCGTAGAACATCTGCTGCCTCACGGTGAGCCCCTTCCCGAACTCCTCGGAGGCGTCGAGCCGCCCGACCAGATCGGCCGGGATGGGCTCCCCGGTCTCGACGTGACGGGCGAAGCGCCGGAGCACACCGGGGTCGCGCACCCATTCCTCGAGCAGCTGCGAGGGGGCCTCCACGAAGTCCCACTCGGTGGCCACCCCGGAGTGCGCGCTCCAGCGGGTGTGGCCGCCCAGCACGTGGTGGAGCAGGTGGCCGAACTCGTGGAGGAGCGTGCGCACCTCGGAGAGGTCGAGGAGCGCCGGCGCCTCCCCGGGCCGCGGGAAGTTGCAGACCAGCACCCCCTCGGGCAGCCGCCGGCCGGCCTGGCCGTTCACCCGGGTGAACTGGGCGAAGTGCTTGTACTTGCCCTCCCGCGGGTGCATGTCGAGCCAGATGCGGCCGAGAGCGCGCTCCCCCTCGACCACGTCGAAGGCCTCCACGTCCGGGTGCCAGGCGTCGGCGACCTCGACGCGCCGGTAGGCGATGCCGAAGAGGGTCCCGGTGAGCTCGAGGATCCCGTCGCGCACGGCCCGGTACTCGAGGTACGGGCGGGCGGCCCGGGCGTCGGCACCGAAGCGCTCGGCCTTGATCCGCTCGGAGTAGAAGGCCGAGTCCCAGGGGTCGACCCGCTCGGCCCCGGGAACGTCCCTGCGCTTGCGCGCGAGCAGGTCGGCGTGGTCGCGCTGCATGCGCGCCCCGGACGCGTCGGCGATGCGCTCGACGAAGGCGGCCGCCTGGGCCTCCCCGCCGATCATCTTGTCCTCGGTGGCGTAGGCCGCCCAGGTCGGGTATCCGAGCAGCCGGGCCAGCTCGGCCCGGCGGGAGAGCATCCGCGAGAGCACCTCGAGATTCGCCGGGTGGGCCCGCTGCCGCTGCAGCCGCCAGAGTTGCTCGCGCACCGGCGCGCTCTCCGCCCAGGTCACCACCGGCACGTAGTCGGTGGGGTCGGTGGTGACCGCCACCTTGCCATCGGGGCCGGGCTCGCGCGTCCGCAGCCAGTCGGCCGGGAGGCCGGAGAGCTCGGCCGGGAGGACCCGCAGCTCCTTCACGTCGTCGCGGACGTTTCGTCCGAACTCCTGCCCGATGCGCACCAGCTCGTCGCGGAGCTCGCGAACGCGCGCACGGGTGGCGTCGTCGCGATCCACTCCGGCGCGCCGGAAGTCGCGGAGGCTCTTCTCGACCATCCAGCGGGTGGCGGCGTCGGCGCCCGACAGCTCGACGCGGGCCAGCGCGTCGTACAGGCCGCGGTCGAGCGAGAGCCCGGTCTGGAAGGCGTCGATCTCCTGCTCGTCCCGCTCGGCCGCGTCCCGAACCTCGGCCGACGGGTGGACGTTGCGCAGCAGGCTCGCCTGGGCGGCGGCGTTCCCCAGCCCGGCGAAGGCGTCGTCGAGGAGACCGAGCGCCTCGTCCCGGGGGAGCGACGGGGTGGAGCGGAATCGCTCGACCTTCTCGCCAGCGGCGCGGATGGCTTCACGGGCGGTCACGAGTGCCCCGACCACTAGATCTCCGCCTTGGTCTCCCGGGTCATGAGGTCCACCACGGCCTGCTTGGGCGTCAGATCCTGGTGGAGCACCCGGTAGACCACCTCGGTGATGGGCATCTCGACGTGGAGCCGATGGGAAAGTTCACGAACCGTACGGGCAGCCACGACGCCCTCGGCCACCTGCCCGAGCTCGGCCTGGATGTCGGCGAGGGTGCGCCCCTTGCCGAGCCCGAACCCCACCCGCCGGTTGCGCGAGAGGTCGGAGGAGCAGGTGAGCACGAGGTCGCCCACCCCGGAGAGTCCGGCCAGCGTCATGGGGTTCGCCCCCTTGCGCACCGCGAGGCGGGTCACCTCGGCGAGGCCGCGGGTGATGAGGGCGGCCCGGGCGTTGGCGCCGAACCCGAGTCCGTCGGACATGCCGGCCGCGATGGCGATGACGTTCTTCACCACGCCGCCGAGCTCGTTTCCGGGGATGTCGTTCGAGGTGTAGGGGCGGAACCAGCGGGTGTGGAAGGCGTCCTGCACGGACCGGGTCACCCGGTCCCAGCGTCCGGCCACGGTGACGGCGGTGGGCATCTGCTGCACCACCTCGCGGGCGAAGGAGGGACCGCCGAGGTAGGCCAGGTACGGGTGCATGGCCACCGGCAGCACGTCCTCGAGCACCTCGGCCATGGACATGAGGCTGCCCTCCTCGATGCCCTTCGCCGCCGAGACCACCGCGGTTCCGGCGTGGAGGTGGCGCTTCGTCTCGATGGCCACCTGGCGCATCCCGGAGCTGGGAACCGCGAAGACCACCAGCTCGGCTCCCTCGAGCGCCCGGCCCAGGCTGGAGGTGGCCGTGAGCGTCGCCGGGAGCTTGATGCCGGGAAGGTAGTGCGGGTTCTCGTGCTCCTTCACCACGGAGTCGATCACCGGGGCGTCGCGTCCCCAGAGCGTCACGGGGAAGCCCTTGCCGGCCAGCACCGAGGCCAGCGCGGTTCCCCAGGATCCCGCTCCGAGCACCGTCGAACGCATTGTTGCCTCCGATCGAAGGCGTTCAGTTAATCACGGACCGGCGCACTTGCGCTCGATTCTCGCGGGGCACCTGCCGATCAGCCGACGGCGCCGGCCACCAGCGCGTCGAAGACGCGCGGGACACGCCCCATCCACCCGACCGCGGTGCGCCGCAGGAGCGGACGGCGGGCCATCCCGAGGACCAGGCGCGTGACCGCGGCGTGGCGCCGGTGGCGGACCCGGACGGCCCGTGCCCAGGGCAGGAGCGCCTCGCGCGTCGCTCCCCGGCGAAGGGCGTCCGGCAAGAGGTTCCCCAGGAGGACCGCCTCCTCGAGGGCGAGCGACACGCCCTCCCCGGTGATGGCGTCGACGTAGCCGCCCGCATCCCCGGCCAGGATCAGCCGGTCGTGCACGCGTGCCGACGCGTCCCGCCCGAGAGGTCCCGCCCCGGCCAGCGACGAGTCGAAGGGCGCCCCGGCCAGGCGGGACGCGAGGGCCGGGAAGCGGGCCAGCAGTCCCTCGAGCCGGGGCTCGGTTCCCTCCTCGAAGAGGAAGGCCAGGCCGACCCTCCGGGGCCCGACCGGCGTGACGTAGGCCTCCACGCCGCGGGTGAAATGGACCTCCACCGCGTCGGTCCATGGAGCGAGGGAGAAGTGACGCCGCAGCCCGAAGCGGCGGGGGGACCGGGGGGGCCGGGACAGCCCCTCCCGTTCCCGGACCGGCGAGGCGAGCCCGTCGGCCGCCACGAGGAGGCGGGCGCGCAGTTCCTCCCCGGAGGCCATCACGACGGTCACGCCGTCGGCATCGCGCCGGTGCGACTCCACCGGGGCCCCGTCGCGGACCTCGGCGCCGGCCTCGCGGGCCCGGGCGGCGAGCGCCGCGGAGAGCGCCAGGCGGCGGATGCCCATTCCCCCGGGCGCCGGGAGCCTGGCCTCGGCCGCACTCCCGTCCTCCTGGATCCAGCGGATGGCGCGCAGCCGGGACCAGCCGTCCGGGTCGAGGTGGCGCGACGCGCCCAGGGCCTCGAGCGCCCGGACGCCCCCGGGGAGGAGCCCCTCCCCGCAGGCCTTGTCGACGGGCAGGGATTGCCGCTCCAGCAGGAGCGCGTCGAGCCCGCGCGCGGCGACGGCCGCGGCCGCCGCCAGCCCCGCCGGGCCTCCCCCGATGACGATCACGTCCCGCACGTCACCTCCGGGCCCGGGCGCGGGCGAGCCGGCCGGCCAGCACCTCCCGCGCCAGCGAGAGGACGTTCACCTTTCGTGGGGGGAGGAGCGTCCCGGACTGGAAGCGCCGCAGCGCCTCGCCGCGCCGCATCTTGCCGCTGGAGGTGCGCGGCAGGGTTCCGGGCTCGAGGATGCGCACCGTGTGGGGCCGGACGCCGGTGCGCGACGACACGGCGACGCGCACCGCCTCCTCCAGGGCCGGTCCGTCGCCCCGCGCAGCCCGGGTGCGCTCGGCCAGCAGGAGCAGCTCCTCGACGTCGGCCCCCTCCGGGAGGAAGCCGAGCGCCACGGCGCAGCCCGGGCGCAACCCCTCGATGCCGGCCAGGCAGGCCTCGAACTCCTCCGGGGCGTGGTTGGCGCCGCGGATGATGACCAGGTCCTTGGCCCGGCCGTGCACGAAGAGCTCGCCCGACGCGTGGAAGCCCAGGTCTCCGGTGTCGAGCCAGCCGTCGCGGAGCGCCCGGGAGGTGGCCGCCGGGTCGCCCAGGTAGCCCTGCATCAGGGACGGGCCGCGCACGTGGATGCGGCCGAGGCGCCGCTCCGGGAGCGCGCCCTCGTCCTCACCGCGAACCTCCACCTCCACTCCGGGTATGGGAACTCCCACCGACACCACCTCCCGCCCACCCGGCGAGACCTGGCCGGAGCGGAGGGCCGACGGGTCGATCCGCTCGGCGAGCGGCGGCCGCCCGCGCGGGGAGAAGGTCACCGCGAGGGACGCCTCGGAGAGGCCGTAGACCGGCATGAGGGATCCGGGGTCGAGGCCGAATGGGGCGAAGCGATCGGCGAACCGCCGCAGCGCGGCGGTGGTGACCGGCTCGGCGCCGTCGAGCGCGATGCGCCACGGTGCGAGCGAGAGCCCCTCGAGGTCGGCGTCGTGGACCCGCTCGGCGGCGTAGGCGTAGGCGAAGTGGGGCGCCGCCGAGATGGTGCCGCGGTGCCGGGCGAGCGCGCGCAGCCAGAGTGCCGGGCGCGCCAGGAAGTGCTCGGGTGCGATGAGCACGAGCGGCCCGGGGTAGCTGGCCGCCCCGAGCAGGCAGCCGATGAGCCCCATGTCGTGGTAGAGCGGCAGCCAGGAGACGAGCACGTCGGAGGCGGTCGGGGCGATCAGCGAGACGAGCGCCTCGGCCTGCGCGGCCAGGCTCCGGTGGGTGAGGGCGACCGGCTTCGGGTCCACCGTGGACCCGGAGGAGAACTGGACGAGCGCCAGGTCGTCGCCGGCCCGCGGCACCGAGGTCTCCGGCCCCTCCTTCAGGCCGGCGGCGTCCACCACGCCGAGGTCGAGCCCGGGCCCGGCTCCTGCCACCGCCCGGCCGATGACCCGCGCCACGCTCCCCGAGGTGACGAGTGCTCGGGCCTCCGAGACCCGCAGCATCCGTGCGGTCGCCTCGGCGTACTCGTCCATGCGCCCGAGCCGCACCGGCGGGTAGAGCGGTACCGGCACGGCGCCGGCGTGCAGTGCGCCGAAGAAGGCGTCGAGGAAGGTCGGCTCGGTCCGGAGCACGATGGCCACCCGGTCGCCGGGACGGATGCCCAGGTGGACCAGCGTTCCGGCGGCCCGGCGGGCGCGCGACTCCACCTCGGCCCAGCCGAGGCGGACCTCCTCCTCGCGGAGCCCCACGAAGGTGACCCCGGAGGCGTGGCGGGCCGCCGCCGAGAGCATGCCCGCCATCGAGGCGTGGCGCGCGGACGGCGCGGAAGGTCCCCGGAGCCGGTTCACGGGGCCACCTCCGGAACCGTGCGGCCGGCGACGATGCGGGCCAGGTCGGACAGCGAGCGGGCCGCGGCGGCGTCCTCCTCGGTGAGCACGATGCGGAAGCGGTCCTCGACCGCCACCACGAGGGAGAGGAGCGCCAGCGAGTCGAGGCGGGCGGCCAGCTCCTCGTCGTCGCCGAACTCGGTCCGGGCGTGCAGTTCCTCCCGGACGATTCGCCGGATCTCGGCGGCGGTCTCCATCTCGCGCGGGGTCAGCGTCACGGCACGAACCTGCCCTTCCCCTCGAAGGCCCGGGCCCACGCCGGGCCGAGCGCCCGCTCCTCGTCCCGGATGCGGAACCAGAGGATCATCGCGTTCCCCATCGTGAACAGCAGGGCGAGGCCCCACATGCCCCAGGCGAGCGGCAGGCAGGCCATCTCCAGGACCACCGCCAGGTAGTTGGGATGGCGCAGGATCGCGTAGGGGCCGCCGGTGACCGGACGTTCCTCCGGCACCACGATGACCCGCGTGCTCCAGCGATCCCCCAGCGTCGAGACCGCCCACCAGCGAAGCCCCTGCGCGCCGAGCGCCCCGGCCACGGCCAGCCAGGCCCAGGGCGAGGGCGGCTCCCGGGAGGCCAGGGCCCCGAGCGCCAGCGCGGGGAGGAAGACTGCGTGGAAGGCCACCATCACCCGGTAGAGCCGCTGGCCGGTCTCCCGCCCGCCGCGGGCCAGGAGCCGGCGTGCGTTGCGGGTGGAGACCACGAGCTCCAGGCCCCGCTCGATGGCGACGAGGCCGAGGAGCACGAGGTAGGCGCGGAGCGGCGTCACTGGCCGGTTCCCCTCACCACTGGAGCAGCACCATCTCGGCGCAGAAGCCGGGCCCCATGGCCATGAGGAGGCCGCGATCGCCGGGGCGGGGCTCGCCCGACTCGACCAGGTCGCCGAGCACGAAGAGAACCGAGGCCGAGGAGAGGTTTCCCACCTCCTCGAGCGACCTCCAGGACCGGGCGAGCGCCCCGTCGGGAAGCCCGAGCGCCGCCTGGAAGGCCTCCAGCACCTTGGGGCCGCCGGTGTGGGCGATCCAGTGGCGCACGTCGGAGCGCCGGAGCCCCTGCGCCGCCAGGAAGTCGTCGACGTCGCGGCCCACGTTCTCGCGGGTGATGCGGGGGACCTCGGCCGAGAGCACCACCTGGAAGCCCGTGTCGCGGAAGTCCCAGCCCATGACCCACTCGGTGTCCGGGTAGAAGACGGACCGGGTGGCGACGATGCGCGGCACCGGCGCCCCATTCACGATACGTGAACCACCGGCCAGCACCACCGCCGCGGCCCCGTCGCCGAAGATCCCCGACGCCACCGCGTTCGCCACCGAGAGGTCCTCGCGCTGCAGGGTGAGCGAGCAGAGCTCCACCGAGAGGAGCACGCCGACGTCCCCCGGGAACCCCCGCAGCAGATCGGAGAGGCGCGCGAGCCCCGCCGCACCGGCCACGCACCCCAGGCCGAAGACCGGGACCCGCTTCACGTCGCGCCGCAGCCCGAGCCGGTTCACGAGCTTCGCGTCGATGGAGGGAGTGGCGAGGCCGGTGACGGTGACGAAGACCAGCTGATCCACGTCCGCCGGCCGCAGCCCCGCCGCGTCGAGGGCCCGGGTGATCGCCTCGGCGCCCAGCTCCTCGGCCACCCGGATCCAGGCGTCGTTCGACTTCTTGAAGGTGTCGAGCGCGGGGTATTCGCCGAGCGGCAGCGCCAGGTGGCGCCCCTTCACCTTGACGGCCCGGTGGAGCTCCTCGAGCCGGTCGGCGTTGAAGTGCTGGCGAGCCCAGTGGGCGCGCAGCGCCGCGGTGAGGGTCTCCTGGTCGGCGTGGTTCGAGGGCAGGGCCCGCCCGATGGAGAGGAGTGCGGGCTGCGTCGAACTTCGCGTGGATGGATCGGGCACCCCCCGAGGCCTAATGCCCCATCCCGGCACTTGCCATGCATGCTCGAGGTCTTACCCTCCAGGTATGCGACCGGAAAAGCTGACGGTGAAGGCCCAGGAGGCCCTGCAGGAGGCCCAGTCGGAGGCCCGCAAGCGCGAGCACCAGGCCATCGACCTCGAGCACCTGATCCTCGCCCTGCTCCACCAGCAGGAGGGGGTGGCGAGGCCCCTGCTCGAGCGCATCGGGGCGAACCCCGGGCAGGTGGAGAGCCGGCTCGAGGACGAGCTGCGGGCCATCCCGAAGGTCCACGGCGGCGGCGAGCCCTACCACGGCAACCGGCTGCAGAAGCTGCTCGACCGGGCCGAGGAGGAGGCGAGGAAGCTCAAGGACGAATACGTCTCCACCGAGCACCTGCTCCTGGCCGCGGCCGAGGACCGGAGCCCGCCCGGAGAGGCCCTGCGCGCGGCCGGCGCCACCGCCGATCGCATTCGCGCCGCCGTGAAGGACATGCGCGCCGGCGCCCGGGTCACGAGTCCCGAGGCGGAGAGCCAGTACCGCGCCCTCGAGAAGTACACGAAGGACCTCACCGAGCTGGCCCGCAAGGGCAAGCTCGATCCGGTGGTCGGCCGCGACGAGGAGATCCGGCGCACCATCCAGATCCTCTCCCGCCGCACCAAGAACAACCCGGTGCTGGTGGGCGACCCGGGAGTGGGAAAGACCGCCATCGTCGAGGGGCTGGCCCGCCGCATCGTCGACGGCGACGTCCCGGAGGGGTTGAAGAACAAGAAGATCCTCTCGCTCGACATGGGCTCGCTGGTGGCCGGCGCCAAGTTCCGCGGCGAGTTCGAGGAGCGGCTCAAGTCGGTGATGAAGGAGGTCGTCGCCTCGGAGGGGCAGATCGTCCTCTTCATCGACGAGATGCACACCATCGTGGGAGCGGGCGCGGCCGAGGGGGCGATGGACGCAGGAAACCTGCTCAAGCCGGCGCTGGCCCGCGGCGAGCTGCACGCCATCGGCGCCACCACGGTGAACGAGTACCGCAAGCACATCGAGAAGGACCCGGCGCTGGAGCGGCGCTTCCAGCCGGTCTTCGTGGGCGAGCCGTCGGTGGAGGACACCGTCTCCATCCTGCGCGGCCTGAAGGAGCGCTACGAGGTCCACCACAAGGTCCGCATCCAGGACGCGGCCCTGGTGGACGCGGCGCGCCTCTCCAACCGCTACATCACCGACCGCTTCCTCCCCGACAAGGCCATCGACCTCGTCGACGAGGCCTCCAGCCGGCTGCGCATCGAGATCGACTCCATGCCCACCGAGGTGGACGAGGTCCGCCGGCGCATCGCCCAGCTGGAGATCGAGAAGCAGGGGCTGAGGAAGGAGAAGGACGACGCCTCGCGCCGCCGCCTGGGGGACGTCGAGAAGGAGATCGCCGGCCTGAACGAGACCTTCGCCGGCCTGAAGGCCCGCTGGGACAGGGAGAAGGGGCTCATCCAGAAGCTCTCCACGCTGCGCGCCGACCTCGAGACGGTGAAGGCCGACCAGGCCGACGCCGAGCGAAAGGCCGATTTCAACCGGGCCGCCGAGGTGAAGTTCGGCAAGCTCCCGGCGTTGCAGGCCGAGATCGACAAGGTCCAGAAGGAGCTCGCGGCGGCCCAGAAGGGCGGCGCCATGCTGCGCGAGGATGTCACTCCCGAGGAGATCGCCGAGGTGGTCTCCAAGTGGACGGGCATCCCGGTCTCGAAGCTCCTCGAGGGGCAGAAGGAGAAGCTGCTCTCCATGGAGAAGCGGCTCGCCGAGCGGGTCATCGGCCAGGAACTGGCGGTGCAGGTGGTCTCGGCGGCCGTGCGGCGCTCCCGCTCGGGCATGCAGGACCCCAACCGCCCCATCGGCTCGTTCATCTTCCTCGGCCCCACCGGCGTGGGGAAGACCGAGACCGCGCGCGCGCTGGCCGAGTTCCTCTTCGACGACGACGACGCCATGATCCGCATCGACATGTCGGAGTACGGGGAGAAGCACTCCGTCTCCCGCCTCATCGGCGCGCCTCCCGGCTACGTGGGCTACGAGGAGGGCGGCCAGCTCACCGAGGCGGTGCGGCGCCGCCCCTACTCGGTGGTGCTCTTCGACGAGATCGAGAAGGCCCACCGCGACGTCTTCAACGTTTTTCTACAGATCCTCGACGACGGACGGCTCACCGACGGGCAGGGGCGCACCGTCGACTTCCGCAACGCGGTCCTCATCATGACCTCCAACGTCGGGTCCGACCACATCATGCGGCTCGGGGCCCGCAAGGACGCGGGCAAGGAGATGCGCGAGGCGGCCATGGACGCGCTCCGCGCCGAGTTCAAGCCCGAGTTCCTGAACCGGGTCGACGACGTGGTGGTCTTCCGGCCGCTCTCCCGCGAGGACCTCTCGCGCATCGTCGAGATCCAGCTCTCCCGGCTGCGCAAGCTGCTGGCCGAGAAGCAGATGACGCTCGAGCTGGGGGAGAAGGGGCGGGAGGCGATCGCCGACGCCGGCTACGACCCGGTCTACGGCGCCCGCCCCCTCAAGCGGGCCATCCAGCGCATGATCCAGGACCCGCTCGCCACGAAGCTGCTCAACGGCGACTTCGTCCCTGGCGACCACATCCTGGTCGACGAGGGCAAGGACGGGGGGCTCGAGTTCAGGAAGGGAAAGTGACCGGGCGCCGTGGGGAAACGGGGCACACCGGGGCGCGTTGCCCCGTTTCTCCCCGGAGTTTGCCTGCTTTCCGGGCAACCGGTCTCTTCAGGATGCCGTCATTCCAGGGTTTTTTCTTTTCCGGGATTCGGCACGCCCCCTGCTCCATGCGGAGGTGCCGGCCCCTGGCCGGGTCGATCCCTTCCCAAGGAGGCCGAGTAGACGCGATCCCTCCCAGAGCCCAAGACCTTCGAGGCCGGTGGCGCGTGCTGCCGGCCTCGTCGTTTCCGGCGAAGTCGATCCGGTGCAGAATCCCCCCGGGTCGCCGGCGGTTCACCGGGGGAGCCCAGGGAGAGCCCAATGGAAGACAATAGACCCCGCACGTCGATCCGCCCGCCGAGCAAGGCCCCGCTGCTGCTGGTGGGGCTCGCCGTCCTGGCGGCCATCGGAGGAGGGCTCTGGGTGGTCTTCGGCAAGTCCCGGCCGGCTCCTCCTCCACCGGCCGCAGCCCTGCCCGTGGCGCAGGAAGCCCCCGCGGCCCCGACCGGTCCCGAGGTGGACGCGCCGACCCAGCGCTCGCTCCTCGAGGCGGTCTCGGCGAACCCGCTCCTGCGCGGGCTCCTCGGCGCGCCCGAGGCGACGCGGCGCTGGGCCGTGGCCGTCGAGAACCTGGCCAACGACGTGGTGCCCCGCAAGCAGCTCGAGCTCCTCGCGCCGGCGGGCAGCTTCGCGGTCGTGCGGAGGGGGGCGACCACCTTCATCGACCCGCAGTCCTACCGCCGCTACGACGCGGTGGGCGACGCGGTGGCCTCGGTGAACGTGAAGGCGCTGGCCACGGCCTATGCCGCGCTCCGGCCCGCGCTGGATGCCGTCTACCGCTCCCTCGGCTACCCGGACGGCTCGATCGACAAGGCCGCCGCGCGGGCGCTCCACCGCATCGAGCTGGCCCCGGTCCGCGACGGGGAGATCGCCGTGGTGGAGGGGACGGGGACCACCTGGGAGTACGCCGATCCCGCGCTGGAGCGGCTCGGCGACGTGGAGAAGCAGGTCCTCCGCATGGGGCCGCGCAACGGGCGGATCCTGCAGGAGAAGGCCCGGGAGCTCTCCCTGGCGCTCGGGATGGGCGCGCCGGGGCGGTGAGCCCCCGGTTCACTCCTCGTAGAACACCTCGTCGAGCCGGAGCCCCTGGGGCGGCGCGGTGCGGCCGGCCAGCCGCCGGTCCCGGCTGGCGAGCAGGTCCTCCATCGAGGCCGCGTCGCGGGCGCCCAGCCCCACCTCGACCAGCGTCCCGACCAGGTTCCGCACCATGTGCTTCAGGAAGGCGGTTGCCTCGGCCACCACCTCGATGCCCCCCTCCCCGTCGGCGAGCACGTCGAGCCTTCGCAGCTCGCGCACCGCGTGCTCCGCGTCGCAGTCGGCGGCCCGGAAGGCGCCGAAGTCGTGCCGGCCGAGGAGTGGAGCGGCGGCGGCCTGCATGGCGGCCACGTCGAGCGGGCGGAAGACCTGCCAGGCCTGCAGCCGGGTGAGCGGCGAGCGGGTGGGAAGGTTCTCGATCCGGTAGCGGTAGCGCTTGCCCCGCGCGTCGCGCCGCGCATCGAAGGGCGCCTCCCGGACCTCGGCCGCCCGCACCGCGACGTCGTCCGGAAGGAGCGCGTTCATCCCCTTGACGTAGGCCGACCCGGGCAGAGGCCGTTCCACCACCAGGCTCGCCACCTGCCCGAGCGCGTGGACGCCGGCGTCGGTGCGGCCCGCCCCGGTGACGCGCACCGGCTCCTTGTGGAGGGTACCGAGCGCCCGCTCCAGCTCGGCCTGGATCGACGGTCCGTTCCGCTGCACCTGCCAGCCCACGTAGCGCGTGCCGTCGTAGGAGAGGACGAGCTTGACCCAGGACACGCGCCGAACCTAGCACGGTGCCCTCAAGGCTGGACGGTGAACGTGAGCCCGAGGGCCACGTCCGGAGCGTTCGAGTCGTAGAACCACCTCGGCCCCAGGCCCGGCACGTGTCCCACCGTGAAATCCTCCTGGAACCAGAGGGTGAGCGGCCCCCAGCGCACCCCGCCGGTGATCTGGTTCTGCGACAGGGTCACCGCGGTGGTGGCGCTCGACTGCAGATTCCACTCCGGGTTCACCTCGACGAATCCCCAGCCGTACTGGAAGGGGGCGCTCGACCAGCGGTCCTCGAGCACGATGGACCAGTCCCCCAGGAGGACCACGAGGGAGACGCCGGCGCTGGCCTGCCAGGTGCGCGGCTGCAGCGGGAGGTCCCCGGGGATGGCGGACCAGACCGACCCGCCGACGATCGCGTGCCCGACGAGCCAGGTGGTGGCCTGCCACGTTCCGAGCACGCCGAGCCCCACGTCCCATCCCCCGGAGCCGCCCATGCGGGCGATCGACCCGGTCGGGATCTTGAGGTCGAGCCGCAGCGAGACGCCGGCCCGCGCATCCGGCCCCTCCCGCAAGGGCTCGCCGCCCTGCCAGAGCAGCAGCTGGTTCCTCAGGACCACGTCGCCGAAGGCGAAGGTGGCCTGGTCGATCCGGACGGGCGCCGTGCGGAACGCCGGGTGCAGGGTCAGGTGGATCTCGTTCGGTGGGAAGGCCGGACGGGCGAAGTCGTTGTAGGCGAAGACCCGGTGCCAGGCATCGATGACGCCGTCGCTCCAGCCGCCCCAGTGCAGGGTGCCCCGGATCTCGAGGGCGCTGGCCAGGCGGCGCAGGAAGGAGCCCTCCGGCGACCCCAGGATCACTCCCCAGGGCATCCGGATCGCGGCGGAGAGGGAGTCGCTCTGCTCGTCGAGACGGACCTGGACCAGTTGCCCGTCCCGGGCCAGCGTGGTGGGGGTGCTCCAGTCGTTGGCCATCGTCCAGCCCACGTCCAGCCGGAGGGCGGGGACGGCCCGCGCGTCCCACTGCACGAGGTCGAGGAAGAGATCGCGGAGCGAGCCGGGGGTGCGCACGCCGAGCGGCCCCTGCGCGGGGGACGCCGCCGCGAACCCGCCGGGGGCGAGCAGCAGGACGGCGAGAAGGCGCAGGACGCGGAAGGGCAGCGCGAAATCCTCCGCGGGCAGGCTAGGCCATCGGGGGTCCGGGGTCGACCGCCGGGTACATTCGTTGACCCGGTCGGCGGCAAGGCGCTATATCGCGCCGACGGTGGGAAACGACGACGCCATTCGCGATCAGCTGGAGGATGCCGCCCGGCGCGGCGCCCGGCCGGAGAAGGCACAGGCCGCACTCGCGCGGGTTCCCCGCCTCTTCGACGAGCTCGTGGCGATGGAGGCGCAGCTGACCCGGGCCACCGCGGACGCCGAGGCCACCCTGCAGGCTGCCGCCCGGCACCTCGTCGCGGCGGGCGGCAAGCGCATCCGGCCGACCGTGACGCTCCTCTCCTGCGGCGCCTGCGGCGGGGACATGGCCGCTGCGATCCCATTCGGCGTGGCAGCCGAGCTGACCCACTCGGCGACGCTGCTGCACGACGACGTCATCGACGACGGGCCCGTCCGCCGCGGCATGCCCGCGTCCCGCGTCATCTGGGGCAACACCGTCTCGGTGCTGGCGGGGGACTGGCTCCTCACCCGGTCGCTCGAGATCACCGCCGGCCACGCCGCCGCGGCCCGCGCGCTCCCGGCGCTGCTCGCCACCATGCGCCGCCTCGTGGAGGGAGAGGTGAAGCAGCTCTCGCTCCGCGGGGGCTTCCGGGCCACCGAGAGGGACTATTTCCAGGTCATCGAGGGAAAGACCGCCTCGCTCTTCGGGTGGGCCTGCGCGGCGGGCGGCTGGGCCGCGGGCCACGACGGCGACGCCCCGGCGGCGCTGGCGCGCTTCGGCGAGGGCATCGGCACGGCCTTCCAGCTGGTCGATGACGCCCTGGACTACGCGGCCGACCCGGAGAAGCTCGGCAAGCGGCTCGGGGCCGACCTGGTGGAGGGAAAGGCCACGCTCCCGCTCATCCGGGCCCTCGTCGCCGAGCCGGCGCTGCGCGATCGGCTCGCCCCCATCGCCGACGGCGCCGATCCCACCGACGAGGTCTGCCTCGAGGTGATCGCGGCGGTGAAGCGCACCGGCGGGGTCGAGGCTGCTCGCGCCCTGGCGCGCGAGCACACCCGGAGCGCGCTCTCTGCGCTCGAGACCGTGCCCGACGGCGTGCACCGCCGCGCGCTGGCCGAGGCGGCGGTCTCGCTCACCGAGCGGGCGTTCTGACGCCGCCGGTGGATCGAGCAACCGGTGCGCCCTCCCTTCCCGCGCGGACCGTCCCAGCCTGCCCGATGTTATCATTCGTGATAACATCAGGGAGATGCGGACCGCGTCTCCCTCGCCCATATCTGCCCGGCCATTCTGGCTCGAGCCGGGCGGCCTCGACCTGTCCATGGCGCGATTGCGCCCCGGCGGTCGGAAGCTGGAGATCCGCTTCCGGCGCGGGCAGTCCTACGTGCTGGACTGCGGGAAGCTCGGTGCCGGATGGATCGGAGGCTTCGCCGAGCCGAGCCCCGACGCACGGATGGTGGTGCTCTGCCTGCTCGACGGCGAGTTTCACGACCTCCCGGTGGAGCTCCTGCTGGAGACCTGCGAGCCGTCCTACCGGAGGGACCTGGCCGCCAGGGCCAGGGCGGCGGCGAATGCACCGGTCGGCGTCCGGGTGCGGGAGCTGCGGCGCGCGTCGGGCCGGACCGCGATGGCGGTAGCGGCCGCCGCCGGGATGGCCCGCTCCAACTACTCCCGCCTGGAGGCGGCCGTCCACGAACCGAGCCTCGCCACGCTCCGCCGGGTGGCCGGCGCGCTGGGCGTACCGGTGGCGGCGCTCCTCGAGGCGCCTCCTACCTCGTCGGCGCGGTGGCGCCGCACCTCGTCCGCCCCTCCAGCGCCCTCGCGTTCAGCGGGTCGCGCCGCAGGGCGTCGTCGTAGGCCTTGATCGCGAGCGCGCAGTTGCCCTTCTCCCTCTCCTTGTCGCCCAGGTTCACGTATCGTGCGGCTGCCCCGCCACCCACCTCGTTGGGAAACGCGGCCCGCTCCGGCCGGAGGATGCGATCGACCGCGGCCTGGTCCAGCTCGCCGAGCAGGAAGCGCACCCGCGCCAGGACGATCTCGCAGTAGCGCAGCTTCTGGTAGGGCTCGACCGCGTGGACCTTTCCGTCCGCTTCCACGACGACCACGACCGGGTGCTGGCGCAGCTCCAGCCGCCCGTAGACCCGGTCCCCCTCGTCGAGCAGGATCGGCGACTTCACGCCCGACCCGGCCACCAGCGCCCGGACCTCCGCGCGCGGCACGGCTGCCGACACCACCACCACCGTGTGAACGGACTTGCCCTCGAGCGTGGACTCGCACCCGGCCAGCCGCCGGATCGTGTCCTCGGAGCGTGCTTGCCCTGGGCGGAGGAAGACCACCAGGTTGACCTGGCCCCGGACGAGCAGTGCGTGGCGGCCGCCCGCCAGCGTTTCCAGGTCCGCGTTCTCCACGACGGCTCCGGCCTCGACGTGGCCGCTGGCCGTGGCTGGCGCGCCGAGCAGCGCGGCCCACAGGACGGCCAGGATGCGAGCGTTCACCACTTCTCCTCCCGGAGGCCTACCGCCTCCCCTGGCAGCCACGCTTGCCCTCGGCGGCCGAAGCGCTCGCCGGTTCCAGCTCCAGCGCCCGCTCGAATTCGCGGATCGCCGGGCCGCATTTCCCCTGGCCCGCCAGCGCCCGGCCCATGAGGGCGTGCGCCGCCGCCAGCGCTGGCTCCTTCTCCAGCGCGATGCGCGCCTGCTCGGCCGCCTTCGCCCACTGCCGGGACGCGAGGAACATCTCGCCGAGCTTCACGCGCCGCGTCGCCGCCGCGCCCGGCATCTCGCTGGGGAAGAGGGCCTTCGGCGGGTGGTCCACCCGCTCGACCGCGGCCAGGTCCACCTCGTGCAGGGCGTGACGGATCCGAACCCGGATCATGTCGCAGTAGTTGATCTGGTGAAACGGCACGTAGTCGAGCAGCTTGCCCTTCTCGTCGGCGATGCCGACCACCGGGTGCAACCGCACCCCCAGCTTGCCGTAGAGCCGGTCTCCCTGGTCCACCAGCACCGGCATGTGGATCCCGGACTCGGCCACGGCGGCCCGCACCTCGTCGCGCGCGTGGCTGTCGGAGACGACGGCCACCCAGCGCACCGGCTTGCCGGCGAACTCCTTCTCGCAGGTCGCCATCGCCTTCAGCGTCTGCAGCGACCGGTCGTGGCTGGGCCGGAAGAAGACGAAGACGTTGGCGAGCGCCGCCCTGGACAGCAGCATCTCCCGGCCGCCGTCGAGGGTGGGCAGCTCCTCGTTCTCGATCGACTGGCCCACCTCGACGTTGGCGAAGGCGAGACCTCCCAGCGGCCACAGCGCGGCGAGGAGCGCCCCCCCGAGGGTCCACAGGACCAGCCGTCGCCCCACGTTGCCGCCCATGCCCAGCTACCTCTCGTAGCGCTTCGTCTCGTGGCAGGTCCTGGCACACTGCCCGCCGTTGGGCGTCTTCGTGAAGTTGACCTTCAGGGTCCAGCCCTTGGGGCCGTAGGGGACTCCGTCGCGGACGTGACGGGGCTGCCGGGAAGCGTGCACCTCGTGGCAGGCGCGGCAGGTACGTCCACGGTCCGCCTTGTTCACGTGGAGGTAGTGCAGGTTGCGGGAGCCGTCGCGGAAGTTGGTGAGGGTGCGCGTCTCCGGCTCGGTCACCACCTTCTCGTTGTGGCAGCCGAAGCACAGCGCGTAGTTGTCTCGATCGAAGGGAGCGTAGAACTGGGTCGGGTACCCGGCCACCAGCAGGCGGAAGTTCTCCCCGCCGTGCGTGCGGTGGCAGGCGGAGCAGTCCTTGGCCTTCACCGGCGCGTGCCAGACCTTGTTCTCGTCGAGCCACTTCTTGTAGTTCGTGAGGACGACCCCGTCGTGGTCCGTCATGTGGTCCACCGCGTGGCAGTTCACGCACTGGTCGAAGGGCAGCTGGATGAGCAGCTTCTCCACGAAGGTGCCGTGCGGGTTGTGGCAGTTCGCGCACTTCGCGCCCTGCTCCAGGGCGCCGTGCTTCACCCTGGAGTTCTCGGCCAGCTCCTTGATCTGCCGGTGGCAGTCCTTGCAGCCGGTGGCCAGCTCGGTGTGGAGGAGCCCTCGCTCCCTCGCGTTGTGGGCGTTGTGGCAGTTGAGGCAGCTCTCCGCCGCCGGCGGGTGCTGGTAGGTGCGCCGCATGATCTCCTGGAACTCGTCGTGGCAGGAGTAGCAGAGCGCATTGCCGCTCGTCGTGAGAGGTCCGGGCTTCCTGGGGTCGGCGCTGACGTGGCAGATCGAACAGTCGCCCGCCTCGAACGGAGCGTGGCTCCAGGCCGCCTTCTCGCCGGCGGGCAAGGGACCGTTGTTCACCGGAAAGGAGTGCTTGCGGAGCGCCTTCGGCTCCGTGGACGGGGCGCCCGTCGCCGGAAGAGCCAGCGCCAGCACGGCGGCGCCGGCCAGCACGAACGCAAGTTTCCTGGAGGCCATCGGTCGGGAAACTCTGTCACCTCCGGTGTTTGGCCGCAAGGTACGGCCGCAGGTGTAGGACGAGGTGTGCAGGCGAGGCGTCCAGGTGATTCGACCCGGAGCCAATGTTCGTTGACGCAGCCCTCCCGCGCCTTTCGACGTAGGATGCGGAGGTGCGATTCACCTGCGGGAACTGCGGCCGGGCCTACCTGGCGGACGACCGGATCCAGCGCCTCGCCTTCAAGATGCCGTGCAGGAGCTGCGGCCAGATCATCTCGGTGACCCCGGCGCAGACACCGGCGCCCACCGACCTCGCCACCCCCACGCCCGTGGCCGAGCGTCCGCCCGTGGCCGGAAAGGGCAGGCTGGCTCGGCTCGTGGTCATCGGCGTCGTCGTGCTCGCGGCGGCCGGGGGAGTGGCCTGGTACCTCCGGGCTGTCCGCGCGCCGACGCAGGCCGCGAACGTCTCGCCCGAGGTCTCACCTGCTCCGGTCTCCGCGCCGGCCCGGCCCGCGGAGCCGGCGGCCGTCGTCGAGACGCCCACCCCGGAGGCGACGCCGGTTGACCCGTCTCCCGTCGCCCCGTCGCCCGTTGCCCCGCCGCCCGCAGCCCCGCCGGCCGCGGCCTCCAGGAAGCGCGCGCCACCGGTGGCCCCGGCGGCCCCGGCGAAAGTGGCCTCGACACCCGCCTCGGCGCCCACGGCCGGGCCCGAGTCGGAGCCCATTCCCGTCCGTCCTCCTCGCCCCGACCTGCCCCCCCTCGATCCGCAGCAGATCCAGGCCACGCTCGCCGGGTACGCGGGAAGCTTCGACGCCTGCGTGGCCGAGGCGCGCCGGGCCGAGCCGGACCTGCTCGCGAGCCCCCGGCCGGTCGTGGTGACCCTGACGGTCCGCCCGAGCGGGCAGGCGGTCTATCCCACCCTCGACGACGCCCAGCTCAGCGGGACCGCCCTGGGCGCCTGCGTCAAGAAGCAGAGCGAGAGGATGATCTTCCCGGAGAGCGGTGGAGAGCCCGTCCGCGTGAGGATGCCGCTCGTCCTCGGCCGGTGAGCACCGGCCGCGGTCGTTCCCGGCCGATCGTCATCCCCGCGACCCGTCGTCGAGCGGGAGCGGGTGCGCCTTCCTCCCGCCGCGAGCGATCCCATCCGGCCCGGACTCGTGACCGACGAGGACCCTGGCCATCCGGACCGCCCGCTCGGCCAGCATCTGCGCTCCCTCCCGGAGCTCCTGGCTCTTCAAGACGTAGTCGACGTTGTGCTCCATGTCCTCGGCCGACCAGCCCCGGCTGTGGGCCACGAACGGGAACTGGGGGAACTGGCAGCCGATCTCCCCGAAGAAGGCCATCATGGAGCCGGCGACGGCCTGCACGTTGTCCTGCCCTCCCGTGATGATGAAGGCGGCCACCTTGTTGCGCAGCAGCACGCGGTTCGAGATGGTGATCTGGTTCTGGATGCAGTTCATCCGCTCGACCATCTTGAAGTAGAGCGAGCTCGCCGCGCCCCAGCGGATGGGCGTCGCGACCAGGTAGACGTCGGCCCAGTGGACGATGGCCTCGTAGACCTGGTCCAGCTGGTCGTCGGGGTCCATCTGCGTGATCGAGCAGGGCCACGTGCAAGCCCTGGCACTCTTCGAGTAGTAGCCCTCGCAGTGCCGGAAGCTCAGCTCGGCCAGCCGGATGGTGCGGGTCTCCGCTCCCAGCTCGGTCTGCGCGTACGACGTTGCGACGCCGAGCAGCGCGTCGGAGGTGGAGATCCGCGGATTCTTCACGTCCATGCCGGTGGTGGAGATCCCCACCAGCCGGATGCCGCCAGGCGGCCGGGCGGGCGGTCGCGCCAGCGGATGAGGGGCGTGCTGGCCCCTGGTGCGCGGTGTCGCGGAGTCGAGGTCGACGAGCAGGCGCCCGCCCTCCACGCGAACCTCGAGGCTGGGCACGGCGTCGGCCTCGAAGCCTGGCTCCCCGACGCCGCGGACCGCGTGGTACTTCCAGCCGTGCCACGGGCAGACCACGTACTCCCCGTCGCAGCGCCCCTCCCCCAGCGGCCCGCCGGCGTGGTTGCAGATGCCCGAGATGACGCCGAAGCGCTCCCCCTGCCGGGTGACCGCGTATCGCTTCTTCCCGACCGTGACGGGTGTCACGGGCCTGGAGAACTGCTCGACGGGACCCAGGTCGTGCCAGGTGGTCATGGGAGCCATTCTACGCCCCGAATCTCGCCACCCAGCGCGCCAGCTCCTCGAGCAGCTTTTCCAGGTATCTCCGGGTGGCCTCGTCGGTGAAGCCGCCCGCCGCGTCCCGCTTCTGGTGCGCCTGCGACACCAGCACCTCCGGCGACGGCACCACCACCGCCCCCATGGCGGTGAGGATGCGCCGCAGGTCCATCTGCGCGCGGGCCGTGCCGAGGGCCCCCGGCGACGCCCCGGTGACGGCCACCACCTTCCCGCGGAACGGAGACTTGCCCGGTGGGCGCGCCGCCCAGTCGAGCGCGTTCTTCAGGACCCCGGGGACCGACTGGCTGTACTCGGGCGTGACCACGAGTGCAGCCCCGGCGCGCCGGATCTCGTCGTTCATCGCGGCCACCGGGTCCGGGATGCCCGTCTCCTCGAGGTCACCGTCGTAGAACGGGAGCCCGGAGAGCCCCTCCCAGGCGCGGATGGACATCCCGCGAGGCGCGAGTTCCTGGGCGGCGCGCAGGAGCGCGCGGTTGTGCGAGTCGCGCCGGAGGCTTCCGGCGATTCCGATGACGTCGAGGTCGGCCATGTGCTCCTCCGTGGGGGAGCCAGGGCGTTAACCGTCCGAGGCTTCCCCGTCCACCGGCGGCGCGTAGACCGGCACCGGGAAGAGAGCCTGCACCCGGGCGCCGGCCCGCCCCTTCAGCCGGAGCTCCCAGCGGCGCCCCTCGGGCGCGCGGAGCGCCGTGCCCAGCTCCCGTTCCGGCCCGGGGAGCTCGAAGGTGACCTCCGTCTCGCCGGCGGGGAGGATCACCTGGCTGGCCCGGTAGACCTCCACCTCCTGCCGCGCGCCGTCGGCCTCGTCGCGGCGGCGCTCCAGGCAGGCGAGCGTGACCTCGACCGCGCCCCTCCCGTCGCCTCGCGGGTCGAGCCCCAGGATGGCCTCGAAGGGCTCACCGAGGAAGAAGGGGAAGCGGTCGAAGCGGAGCCGGGCGGCGCCGAGCCGGCGCCAGGAGTGGCGCATCCAGGCGCCCCGGGCGAGCAGTGCCGCCGGGATCAGGTCGGCGACCGCCACGACGCCTGGCCAGAGCAGGTCGGGCCGGCCGGCCGAGAGCGCGTTCCAGGGAAGGAGGATCGCCGCCGACGCAACCCCCCACCAGAGCACCCGGCGGCCACGGCGATCCAGGTCTCCCGGCTCGCCGGCCGGGTCCCACGGGCGGTCGCTGCGCCAGGGCTGCGCGGGGTCGGCGGCGAGCAAGGACTCAGCGCTCCTGGAACTCCGGCGTCACGCGGGGGACGAGCCCGAGGTCGGCCGCCTCGGAGAGGAAGCGGCGCACCGACTCCTTCCCCTTCGGCCCGGCGTCGCGGGTCCAGTCGTTCACGTACATCCCCACGAACCGGTCGGCCTTCTCGCGGTCGAGGTCGCGGGCGAAGCCCATGGCGTAGTCGAGGGCGACGTCGCGGTGGTCGAGGCCCCAGTCCACGGTCTCGGCCATGACGCGGGCGAGCGTCCGGCGCAGGGGATCGGGGAGGTCGCGGCGGAGCGCGTTCATGCCCAGCGGGAGCGGGAGCCCGGTGCGCTCCTTCCAGCTCGCTCCCAGGTCCTCGATGACGCGGAACCCGTCCTCGCGGGCGGTGAGCTGCCCCTCGTGGATGACCAGGCCCGCCTCGGCCTTGCCGAGCTTCACCATCCGTCCAACGTCCTTGAAGTCGACGAACATCGGGTCGAATCCGGGGATGCGCATCCGGAGCGCCAGGTACGCGCTGGTCCACTCCCCGGGGACGGCGATGCGGGCCCGGGCGAGGTCCTCGAGCCGGCTGAACCGGGAGGATGGGCTCACGATCACGGTGGGTCCGTACCCGTCGCCGAAGGAGGCCCCGGCGTCGAGGAGCACGTACCTGTCGTGGACGTGGGCGTAGGCGGCGACGGAGATGGCGGTGATGTCGTAGGTCGCCTTCCGGGCCTCGTGGTTCAAGGACTCGATGTCGCCGGTCCGCTGCTCGAAGGCGAGCCCCTCGGACTTCACGGGGCCGTTGAAGAGGCCGCAGAACATGAACGCGTCGTCGGAATCGGGGCTGTGGGCCACCCGGATCGTTTGCGGCATGGGCGCACTCATATCTTTCAGCAATCGTTGAAACAAGGGGTGGAAGGGAGTAGATCCCGCCCTCCCATGGCCTACCGGTCCCTGCGCGATTTCCTCGATAGACTGGAGCGAGCCGGCGAGCTCGTGCGCGTTCCCGAGCCCGTCGACCTGAAGCTCGACATGGCGGCGCTGGCCGACCGCGCCGCCAAGCAGCAGGGGCCGGCCCTCCTCTTCGAGAAGCCCTCCTCGGGCGTCCTGCCGGTGGCCATGAACCTCTTCGGCACGCGGCGGCGTGCCGCCTGGGCGCTCTCCTGCGAGGATCTCGACGAACCGGCCAACGAGCTCCGGGCGCTCCTCAAGATGGCGCCCCCGCAGGGGCTCTGGGACAAGCTCAAGATGATCCCGAAGCTCGGGAAGCTCGCCTCGCTGCCCCCGAAGCACGTCTCCTCGGGGCCGGTGCAGGAGGTGGTGGAGCGCGAGCCGGACATGGGCTCGATCCCGGTCCTCACCACCTGGCCCCACGACGGCGGCCCGTTCATCACCTTGCCCCAGGTCATCACCCGCGATCCGGAGACCGGGATCCGCAACGTGGGCATGTACCGCTGCCAGGTCATGGGCCCGCGCAAGGTCGGGCTCCACTGGCAGTTGCACAAGACCGCCAACGCCCAGTGGCGCGCCTACCGGAAGCGCGGCGAGCGCATGCCGGTGGCCATCGCGCTGGGCGGCGACCCGGCCCTCACCTACTGCGCCTCGGCCCCGCTCCCGCCGGGCATCGACGAGTACCTCTTCGCCGGCTTCCTGCGGAAGGAGTCGGTGCGCATGGTGAAGGGCGTCACGGTGGACCTCGAGGTCCCCGCCGACGCCGACGTGGTCATCGAGGGCCACGTGAGCGAGCAGGGGGTGGTGCGGGAGGGTCCCTTCGGCGACCACACCGGCTACTACTCGCTGGCCGACGACTACCCGTTCCTCGAGGTCACCGCCATCACGCGCCGCCGGGACGCGGTCTACCCGGCCACCGTGGTCGGGCCGCCGCCCATGGAGGACTACTGGATGGGCACCGCCACCGAGCGGCTCTTCCTGCCCATGCTCCAGCTCGTCTTCCCCGAGGTGGTGGACATGGCCTTCCCGCCCGAGGGGGTCTTCCACAACCTCTGCTTCCTCTCCATCCGCAAGGAGTTCCCGGGTCACGCGAGGAAGCTCATGCACGGGCTGTGGGGCTCGGGGCAGATGTCGGCCACCAAGACGCTCGTGGTCTTCGACGAGGACGTGGACGTCCACGATTTCTCCCAGTGCGCCTGGCGCGCCTTCGCCAACGTGGACGCGAAGCGCGACCTGGTGGTGGTGGACGGCCCCGTCGACGTGCTGGATCACGCCTCCACCGCCTTCGGCCTGGGCGCCAAGGTGGGCGTCGACGCCACGAAGAAGTTCGTCGAGGAGGGCGGGAGGGAGTGGCCGGAGCCCTGCATCCACCCTCCCGAGGTGCTGGCCCGCATGGACGCGCTCTACGAGCGGCTCGTTCCCGGGGCCCCGGCGCCGGTGCGCCCGCGCATCGCGCCGCCGCCTGCGGCCAGCTGGATCCCGCGCCGCGGAGGCGGGGCATGAGCGACGTCCCCCTGCCCGGGCAGGGCGAGCGCGCCCAGGCGGTGCGCGCCATGTTCGATCGCATCGCCCCCACCTACGACCTGCTCAACCGGGTCATGACGCTGCGGGTGGACCAGCTCTGGCGCCGCCGCGCGGTTCGCACGCTCCGCCTCGCCCCGGCGGAGCGGCTCCTCGACGTCTGTGCCGGCACCATGGACGTGGCCGCCGAGGCCCGCCGGCAATACCCGGATGCGGTGATCCTGGGGAGCGACTTCTCCATCCCCATGCTCTCGCGCGGAGCCGTGAAGACCGGCCTACCCGCCGCCACCGCCGACGCGCTCCACCTCCCCTTCCGCACCGGCTCGGTGCACGCGGTCACCGTCGCCTTCGGCGTGCGCAACCTGGACAGCCACGAGGCGGGCCTCTCCGAGATGGCGCGGGTCATGAAGCCGGGGGCCCGGCTCGCCATCCTGGAGTTCTTCCGTCCCGAGTCCACCGGGACCCGCGCCTTTCACGGTGCGTACAACCGGCTGGCGCTCCCGGTGATGGGCCGGCTGCTCTCGGCCGACGCCGGCGCCTACCGGTACCTGGTGGAGTCGATGGAGCGCTTCGCCTCCCTGCCCGAGTTCCTGGAGTCGGCCGGGCGGGCCGGATTCCGCGAGGTGAAGGGGGAGCTCCTCTTCCCGGGCGTGTGCGGACTCGTCACGGGGGTGCGCGCGTGAGGATCGTCGTCGGCGTGGGCGGGGCCTCGGGCTCCCCGTATGCGAAGCGGCTCCTCGACTTCCTGGCCCGCGAGGGCCCGGCCGCCGGGGTCTCGGTGGACCTCGTCTACTCCACCACCGCCCGCCAGATCTGGATCCACGAGATCGGCTCGCCCCCGGACTATCCGTTCAAGGTCTGGAAGAACCAGGACCTCACCGCGCCCTTCGCGTCGGGCAGCGCCCGCTACGACGCCATGGCCATCGTTCCCTGCTCCGCGGCCGGGCTGGCCCGGGTGGCCCACGGCGTCTCCACCGACCTCATGGGGCGTGCCGCCGACGTGATGCTGAAGGAGCGGAAGCGGCTCGTCCTCCTGCTGCGCGAGACGCCCATCTCGCTGATCCACGCCCGGGCCATCGCCCAGGTGGTGGAGGCCGGGGCCTTCGTCATGCCGGCCTCGCCGAGCTTCTACTCCCTGCCGCGGACCATCGACGCGCTGGTGGACACGGTGGTGTCCCGCGTCCTCGACCGGCTGGGGATCCCCAACGAGCTGATGCGCCGCTGGGAGGGAATGTCGCCCCCCCACGGCGACGGACCCACGGAGGAATGATGCTCTCTGCGCTCGCGAACCGCGCCCTCGAGCGCGACGGTCTCGGTCCCATCCGCGACAAGGTGCTCGCCTCCCAGCGTCTCACCGAGGCCGAGGCGCTCGCCCTCTTCGAGGCCCGCGACCTGGCCGCGCTGGGCGCGCTCGCCAACCACGTGCGGGAGGCCCGCCACGGCGACCGCACCTTCTACAACCGCAACGTCCACCTGAACCCCACCAACGTCTGCGTGGCCACCTGCAAGTTCTGCTCGTTTGCCCGTCCCGACGACAGGCACGCCAGCGAGGGCTACACCATGTCCCTCGACCAGGCGGTCGAGCACGTGGTGTCGAAGCGGGCGCTGGGCATCACCGAGGTGCACATCGTCTCCGGGCTCCACCCCGACCTTCCCTGGGAGTACTACCTCGAGACCGTCCGCCGCATCCGCCAGGCCTGGCCCGAGCTGCACATCAAGGGCTACACCGCGGTGGAGCTGCAGTTCTTCGCGGACAAGTTCGGGAAGTCCCTCGAGCAGGTGCTCTCCGAGCTCATCGGCGCGGGCTTGACCACCATCCCGGGCGGAGGCGCGGAGATCTTCGCCTCGCGGGTGCGCCGGAAGATCTGCGACGACAAGGCCACCGCCGAGCAGTGGCTCGAGGTGCACCGCACGGCGCACCGGCTCGGCCTCAAGTCGAACGCCACCATGCTCTACGGCCACATCGAGACGCTCGCCGAGCGGGTCGACCACATGGCCCGGCTCCGGAACCTTCAAGATGAGACCGGCGGCTTCCAGGTCTTCATCCCGCTCGCCTTCCACCCCGAGCACAACATGATCGGGAAGGCCTTCCCGAAGCCCACCGGCTACGACGGGCTGCGCACCTTCGCGGTGGCCCGCCTGTTCCTCGACAACTTCGACCACGTCAAGGCCTACTGGGTCTCGCTGGGCGAGCGGCTGGCCCAGGCCTCGCTCTCCTTCGGCGTCGACGACGTCGACGGGACCGTGCTCGAGGAGCGCATCTACCACATGGCCGGTGCCACCACGCCGCAGGCACTCTCCGAGGCCCAGCTCCACCGGATGATCCGCTTCGCCGGGCGCGTGCCCGTGGAGCGGGACAGCCTCTACCACGTGCTCCGGGTGCACGAAGCCTCCGCTCCCTCCCCCGCCACGGCCACCGCCGGAGGAACGCGATGAAGCTCCGCGCCGCCGCCGTCTCCTTCCTGAACGCGCGCCCCCTCACCGCGGGGCTCGCCGGAAGCCCGCTCATCGACCTGGTGCTGGCCGAGCCCTCCCTGTGCGCCTCGATGCTCGAGGCCGGTGACGTCGACCTGGCGCTCCTTCCGGTGGGAGCGCTTCCCGGTCGCGACTGGGAGGTGGTCCCCGGCATCGGCATCGGCGCCGACGGCCCGGTGCAGACGGTGGTGCTGGCCGGCGAGGAACCGCCCGAGCGCTGGGACGAGGTCTTCCTCGACACCGCCTCCCGCACCTCGCAGATCCTGGCGCAGCTGGTGCTGCGGGAGCGGGGGCTCACCCCGCGCTACACCCACCTGCCGGCGCTGGAGGGGCTCGCCCGCGCGGTGGGGCCGAAGGGCGCGCTCGTCATCGGCGACCGGGCCTTCGACGTGAGGAAGAAGGTGGTCCTCGACCTCGGCCGCGAGTGGAACCAGCTGACCCGGCTCCCCATGGTCTTCGCGGTATGGGCCGCCAGGCCCGGCCTGCTCCGCCCCGAGGACGTGCAGGAGCTGGCCCGGGGTGCCCAGGTCGGCCTGGGCATGCGCACCGAGCTGGCCCAGGAGTTCGCCCGCGAGACCGGCGGCGATCCGGAGAAGTACCGGCGCTACCTGACCCGGAAGATCCGCTACGGCCTGGGACCCCACGAGCTCGACGGACTGGAGGCCTTCCTCTCCCGCGCCGCCGAGGCTGGGCTGGTTCCCCCCACCGCGCTGCGCTTCGCCGACGACGTGGTGCGCAGCCGCCGCATCCGCCGGGCCGTCTCCGTGGACACCGCGCTCCAGAAGGGCGCCGACGGCGAGCGGCTCGACGCCGACGAGGCCGAGACCCTCGACGAGAAGGCGCCGCTGCTCGAGCTCGGTCTCGCCGCCGACATGCGCAGGCGCGCCCTCCACCCGGACGGCATCGTCACCTACATCGTGTCGCGCAACATGAACTACACGAACGTGTGCACGACGGCCTGCTCCTTCTGCGCCTTCTACCGTCCGCGCGGCCACGGCGAGGCCTACGTCCTCGACCGCGACCAGATGGCCCGGAAGATCGAGGAGACCCTGGCGCTGGGCGGCATCGAGGTCCTCCTCCAGGGGGGCCTCCACCCCGACCTCGGGATCGAGTGGTACGAGGACCTCTTCCGGTGGGTGAAGTCCACCTACCCGGCCATCAACCTGCACGCCCTCTCCCCCGAGGAGATCTGGCACATCGCCCGCACCAGCCAGCTCTCCCTCGACGCAACCGTCGACCGGCTGGTGGCCTCCGGGCTCGACTCCATCCCGGGCGGCGGAGCCGAGGTGCTCGACGACGAGGTGCGCCGCCGCATCGCACCCCTCAAGTGCTCCACCGACGAGTGGCTCACGGTGATGCGGGCCGCGCACCGGAAGGGGCTGAAGAGCACCGCCACCCTGATGTTCGGCGTGGGCGAGCAGGCGCAGCACCGGGTGAACCACTTCCTCAGGCTCCGCGAGCTCCAGGACGAGACCGCCGGCTTCACCGCCTTCATCTGCTGGACCTTCCAGCCGGAGAACACCCGGCTCGACCCCTCCGACAACAGCGCCCACGCCTATCTCCGGACCAACGCGCTGGCCCGGCTGGTCCTCGACAACGTCCCCAACTTCCAGGCCTCCTGGGTGACCATGGGCGGGGGCGTGGCCCAGGCTGCCCTGCACATGGGGTGCAACGACTTCGGCAGCGTGATGATCGAGGAGAACGTCGTCTCCGCCGCCGGCACCACCTTCCAGATGGACGCCGAGGAGGTGGAGCGGCACATCCGGGACGCCGGCTTCCGCGCGGCGCGCCGCAACATGCGCTACCAGCTCGTCGGGCAGGCCGCCTAGGCGCGGGAAGGCAAGGATCCCGCGTGCCCGTCCGTGTCGTCTCCGCGCCCTGGGTGCTCCCCGGACCGGGTGTGCCGCCCCTGCGGGAGGGAGCGGTGGCGCTCGACGGGGACGTGCTGGTCGATCTGGGCCCGCGGGCCGAGATCGAGGGGCGTCACGGCCCGGCCGAGCCGCTCGACGCGGTGATCCTGCCGGCGCTCGTGAACGCCCACCTCCACCTCGAGCTCTCCCACCTGGCCGGAAGGGTCCCGGGGGGGCGCGGGCTCGTCCCCTGGATCGAGTCGCTCGTCTCGGAGCGGGCCCGGGGCGGAGCGGTGGAGGAGGGGATGGCCCGGGGCGCGGCCGCTCTCCGCGCGGCCGGCGTCGCCGCGGTCGGCGAGGTCACGAACGGCCTGGCCTCCGCGCCGCACCTCGTCCGCGAGGGCATCGCCGGCACGCTCTTCCACGAGGTGTACGGCTTCACCGAAGGTCGCGCGGCCGAGGCTCTCCGGCTGGCCGAGGTGGCGCGCGACCGCCTGGGACCGCCCGGTCCGGGCCTTCGCGTCGCCCCGAGTCCGCACGCGGTCTACTCCACGCACCTCGGCGCTGCCGCGGAGTTGCTCGGCGCCGGGCCCTCCTCGATCCACCTCGCCGAGGTCCCGGAGGAGCGGCGCTTCGTGTCCGAGGCCACGGGCCCCTTCGCCGACCTGGCGCTCCGGCTCGGCCTGGAACCGGGCACGCTCCGCCCCTTCGGCCAATCCGCCGTGGACGCGGTGGCTCCCTGGCTCGGACCGGAGACGCTGGTGGTCCACGCCGTGGACCTCGACGACCTGGATCGGGCGGCGCTCTCCCGCTCCGGCGCCACCGTCGTCCTCTGCCCGCGCTCCAACCTGCACGTCTCCGGCCGGCTCCCCGACCTGCCGCGCCTGCTCGCGGCGGGCATCCCGCTCGCGGTGGGAACCGACTCGCTCGCCTCCTCCCCTTCCCTCTCCCCGCTCGAGGAGCTCTCGGTGCTGCACGGGGCGTTCCCGGACGTGTCGCCGCAGCGGCTCCTGGCGCTCGCCTGGAACGGCGCCGCGGTGGGTGCGCCCGGGGTGGGGCGGCTCGTGGCCCACCGGGCGCCCGGCCTGGTCGCCGCCCCGCTCGCTGGCCAGAGGCCCGCCGACCCGTTCGCCTGGCTCCTCGAGACACCGGCCTCCCGACCCCTCGAATGGCTCGCCCGCCACCGGCCGGAGACCCTCGCATGACTCTCGGCGCCGTGGCACGGATGGTGAAGTTCTCCCATTCCCTGTTCGCCCTGCCGTTCGCGGTCTCGGCGGTGGTGCTGGTGGCCGGACAGGCCCGCCTCGAGCCGCTCCGGCTCCTGCTGGTGGCGGTCGCGGTGGTGGCGGCGCGCACCGCGGCCATGGCCATGAACCGCATCGCCGACCGCGCCTTCGACGCCGCGAACCCGCGCACCGGGTCCCGGGAGCTGGTCACCGGCGAGGTGTCCCCGGGGGCGGCCTGGGGGCTGCTCGTCGGCTCGAGCCTGGCCTTCGTGGCCGCGGCGGCGCTCCTCTCCCCGCTCACCGGATGGCTCTCGATCCCGGTGCTCGGCATCCTGCTCGGCTACTCCTTCGCCAAGCGATTCACCTGGGGTTGCCACCTCTGGCTGGGTGTGGCCCAGGCACTCGGTCCCATCGGGGTGGCCATCGCCCTCACCGGTGCCGTGCCGGCGTCGGCGCTCCTCCTCGGACTGGGCGTGGGCGCCTGGATCGCCGGCTTCGACGTCTTCTACTCGATGCAGGACATGGACTTCGACCGCTCGCGGGGACTCTCCTCCATCCCGGCCCGCTTCGGGATCGAGGGCGCGCTCGCCTGGGCGCGCGGTCTCCACGTGGTGGCCGTGGCGCTCCTGCTCGGGGCGGGCGCGGCGGGCCGGCAGGGGCCGTCCTGGTTCCTGGGCACCGCGATCCTGGCCGCGGTGCTGCTGGCCGAGCACCTCTACGTCGCGCCGCAGGGCAAGCTTCACCCGGAGCGGATCGGGAAGGCCTTCTTCGACTTCAACGCCTTCGCCTCGGTGGCCTTCGCGCTGTGCGCCATCGCCGGCCTGGTCCTGAAGGGACGGTCATGAGCGAGCCCGGAAGCGCGGCGACGCCGCTCTCGCCGCCCACCTCCGCCCTGCGCCGCGCCGAGCAACGGGCCGCCGACGCCGTGGGGGCGCTGCTCCTCCTCTGGGGCTTCAAGCGGCAGATGGGCCGGGTCTGGACGGTCCTCTTCCTCTCCGACCGGCCGCTCACCGCGGCGGAGACCTGCGAGAGGCTGGGCATCTCCACCGGCCTCCTCTCCATGACGCTCGCCGATCTCCGGGCCTGGGGCGCGGTCCGGACCGTGACGGTCCCCGGGGAGCGGCGGGAGCGCTACGAGGCCGAGGTGCAGGTCTGGCGGATGGTGCTGCGCGTGCTCGGCAGCCGGGAGCGGGGCGCGCTCGACGAGGCGCTCCGGGTCTTCGAGGCCTCGCTCGAGGAGGTCCAGTCGTCGCTCCTGGACGCCGACCCGGTGGTGCGGGCCGCGGCCCGTTTCCGGGCCGAGAGGCTCGCGCGGCTCGTGGCCCACACCCGCGGTGCGGTGGGCCTCCTGCGGGTCCTCACCGAGGCCATCGCCGGACGCCGGCGCTAGTCCGCCAGTGCCCTGCGCGCCGCCTCGGCCGCCCTCGCCGAGACCTCCGCGGCGTCCACGCCGAGGGCCACTCCCTCGCGCAACCGGACCTCGCCGTTCACGATCACCCAGGCGGCAGGCGCACCGGCCCAGAGGATCGCGGCGTTGCCGCCCCTCCCTTCCGGCACCACGGCCGAGGGGCGCCACTCGAGGATGGCGAGGTCCGCCGACGCTCCGACCTCGACGGCACCGAGGCGCGTCCCCAGGAGCTGGCCGGCCATTGCCGCCCCGGTCGGCCAGGCCGAGTCCTCGAGGAAATCCCCGCCGGGCGGCGGCGCCGATCGCCGCCTGCGCAGGTGGGCGGCGAGCTCGAGCGCCTCTCCGGCCAGGTCGGGGTGAAGACCGTCCGTCCCGAGGGCGAAGGGAACCTCGGCTGCCGCGGCCAGGTCGAGGCTGGCCGGGTCGATGCCCCAGAAGCGGGCCGCGCGCAGCGGCACCGCCAGCGTCGCGTCCGCCGCCCGGAGCGCTTCCGCCTCGGGGGTGGAGAGGGTGGTGGCGTGGGCGACGATGGTGGAGCTTCCAAGGAGGGCCGAGTCGTCGAGGAGCTGGATCGGCCACTTCTGCTCGAGCCCCCAGGCTCTCTCCAGATCCGAGCCGTCCTCGCCGATGGAGGCGTGGATGCCGAACCGGGAAGCGGTCTCGGAGAGGGCGTCGAGGGTCTCGCGGGTCGTCGCGGCGAGCCCGTCGAGGCCGGCCATCCCGCGCACCAACGGGTCGGAGGAGCGCGGCTCGGCGAACTCCCGTGCGGCGCGCGCCGAGGCCCGGCCCCGGTCTCCCCCGCCCAGGTCGCTCGCACCGTGGGCGAGGAGCGCCCGGATGCCCACCGCCCGCACGGCTCGCTCCGCGGCGAGCAAGGTCTCGAGTTCCTCCCCGGGCATGGCCCGCTCGAGCGCCACGACCGTCGTGGTGCCGGCCCGCAGGGCGGCCAGCGCCGCGGCCGTGGCCAGTGCCTCCACGTCGGCGGGGGCAAGCCTGTCCTCGACCGGGCGCCGGAACCCCGTCCGCAGGGCCCGCGGCGACCCCGGGTAGCGGGCCGGAAGGCCGGCGAAGCGCAGCAGCGCGCCGGCGGCGAGGTGGGTGTGCGCGTCCACGCCCCCCGGGACGAGGAGACGCCCGTCGGCGTCGATCTCCCAGTCGCCCGGCTCCGGCGAGACCGGGTCCCCGTCCAGCGCGACCCGGACGATCCGGCCCCCCTGGACGACCACGGTGGCGCCGCTGGCCGGCGGGTCGCGCACGAGCCGGGCTCGGCGGATGACGAGACGGGAGGACACGGGTCGCCATCCTCTCCTGCACTGTTCTCCCTGTAAAGCCGGGGGCTTCCCTTGATGACCCATCCGGGACTTGCCTTCTGATTTCGAAATGATATCAATTTGGCATCATCCCTGGGAGACCACATATGATCCGCGAAAAGGAACTGCATCCCCCCTCCGGCCTCGTCTTCCTCATCTTCCTCGTCCCTGCCTTCCTCGGCGCGGTCGCGATGCTCGTCGTCGCGGGGCGCTCCGGGCAGATCGCGCCGACCATCGCCTCCGGCCTCCTCGTCCTCGGACTCGGCGCCCTCTTCGCCGGGTTCTTCGTGGTGAATCCGAACGAGGCCAAGGTGCTCCAGCTCTTCGGGCACTACTCCGGCTCGGCGCGCGAGCCCGGGCTGCGCTGGGCGAACCCCTTCTTCACGAAGAGGAAGGTCTCGCTCCGCGCCGTCTCCTTCGAGTCGGGCAAGCTCAAGGTGAACGATCTCGACGGCAACCCGGTGGAGATCGCCACCATCGTGGTCTGGAAGGTGGTGGACAGCGCGGAGGCCGCCTTCCAGGTGGACGACTACGCCGAGTACGTGCGCGTCCAGAGCGAGGCGGCGCTCCGGGGGCTCGCCTCCCGCCACTCGTACGACGTCCACGACGACGAGAAGGTGTCCCTGCGCGGGTCGACGGCGCTGGTCGCCGAGCAGTTGCAGGTCGAGGTCCAGGACCGGGTCAAGGCGGCGGGCGTCGAGGTGATCGAGGCCCGCATCAGCCACCTCGCCTATGCGCCGGAGATCGCGCAGGCCATGCTGCAGCGGCAGCAGGCCGCCGCGATCATCGCCGCCCGCACCCGCATCGTGGAGGGTGCGGTGAGCATGGTGGAGATGGCGCTCGACCGGCTGGAGAAGCACGGGACCGTCCACCTCGACGAGGAACGCAAGGCGGCCATGGTCTCGAACCTGCTCGTGGTGCTCTGCGGCGACCGGTCGCCGCACCCGGTCATCAACGCCGGGACGCTCTACTAGGGCGCGCCGGTGGCCGAGCGAAAGCCCTTCCTGCTGCGCATGGATCCCCGGGTCCTGGAGGCGCTGCAGCGCTGGGCCGACGACGACCTGCGCAGCCTGAACGGCCAGATCGAGTACCTTCTCCGGCGCGCGCTCCACGACGCGGGGCGCCCGCCGCGGGCCGCTGGAGAGGGAGGGCCAGCCTTGCCCCCTGGCCCGGCCGGGGGTAAGTAACCGCTCCCATGCTGTCGCCAGAGGTCCTCCAGAAGCTCGAATCGATCGAGCGCCGCTTCGAGGAGCTGACGCACCACCTCTCCGATCCGGCAGTGGCCTCCTCCGGCGAGCGCTTCAAGAAGGTCTCGAAGGAGCGGGCCGGGCTCGAGCCCACCGTGGTGGCGCTGCGCACCTGGCGCTCCCTGCAGCGGGAGATCGCCGACAACGAGGCCATGCTCGCCGAGAAGGACGAGGGCATCCGGGAGATGGCGAAGGAGGAGCTCCTCGCGCTGCGCCCCCAGGTGGACCCGGCCGAGGCGCAGCTCAAGGTCTTCCTCATCCCCCGCGACCCGAACGACGACAAGGACGTCATCGTGGAGATCCGGGCCGGCGCCGGCGGCGACGAGGCCGGGCTCTTCGCGGCCGAGATCCTGCGCATGTACCTGCGCCACGGCGAGCGGCGCGGCTGGCGCTGCGAGATGCTCGACGTCTCGGGCGGCACGCTGGGCGGGGTGAAGGACGCCACCGTCACCATCTCCGGCGACGCGGTCTACTCCTTCCTGAAGTACGAGTCGGGCGTGCACCGGGTGCAGCGCGTCCCGGCCACCGAGGCGCAGGGGCGCATCCACACCTCCACGGTGACGGTCGCGGTCATGCCCGAGGCCGAGGACATCGACGTCCAGATCAACCCGGCCGACCTCGAGACCGACGTCTTCCGCTCCACCGGGTCGGGCGGGCAGAGCGTCAACACCACCGACTCGGCGGTCCGCATCACCCACAAGCCGTCGGGACTCGTGGTGAAGTGCCAGCAGGAGAAGAGCCAGACCAAGAACCGGGCCATGGCCATGAAGATGCTGCGGGCAAAGCTCTTCGAGATCGAGACCGAGAAGCAGCAGAGCGCCCGCGACGCGGCCCGCAAGAGCCAGGTGGGCACCGGGGACCGCTCCGAGAAGATCCGAACCTACAACTTCCCCCAGGACCGCCTCACCGACCACCGCATCAACTACACGCGCCACAACCTTCCCGCGGTGATGGACGGGGACATCCAGGACGTCATCGACTCCTGCCGCACCCACTTCGCCGCCGAGGCGCTCAAGGAGGCCTCGCGCAGCGACGCGTCCCGGGCGGCCGAGAAGCGGGCTTGAGCACCGAGGCCTGGACCCCGCTCCGGCTCATCGCCTGGACGCAGGGCTTCTTCGCGAAGGGGGGCGTCGACGCGCCCCGCCTCACCGCAGAGATCCTGCTCGCCCACGCGCTCTCCTGCGACCGGGTGCGGCTCTACCTCGACTTCGACAAGCCGCTCGGCGCGCCGGAGCTCGCGGCCTTCCGGGAGCTGGTGCGCCGCCGCGCCGCCGGCGAGCCCACCGCCTGGCTCACCGGCAGGCGCGAGTTCATGGGGCACGCCTTCCGGGTGACACCCGACGTGCTCGTGCCTCGTCCCGAGACGGAGCTCCTCGTGGAGGCGTCCCTCGCGGCCCTTCCGCAGCGGGGCGCCGTCCTCGACCTGTGCACCGGGTCGGGGTGCATCGCGATCTCGGTTGCCCTGGCCCGGCCCGATGCGCGGGTGGTCGCGACCGAGATCTCCCCCCAGGCCCTGGCGGTGGCCCGGGAGAACGCGGCCTCGCTGGGGGCGCGGGTCGAGATGCTCGAGGGGGATCTGGATGCTCCCGTTCCCGCCGGGGAGAGGTTCGACGTGATCGTCTCGAATCCGCCGTACGTCCCGGCCGGGGAGATCGACGGGCTGGCGCGGGAGGTGCGGAGGGAGCCGCGGATCGCGCTGGACGGGGGGGTCGATGGACTGGACACCTTGCGTCGCATCGTGTCCTGCGCGCCGTCCCGGCTCCGCCCGGACGGCTTGCTGTGGATGGAGATGCACGAGACCCACGCCATCCCCCTGCCCTCCCTCTGCCTCACCGCCGGGTTCGCGACGGCGGAGGTGGGGCGCGATCTGGCGGGGCTCCCGCGCTGGGTGGTGGCGCGCCTCTCCGCCCCGGCCTAGAATCCCCGGCTCCGAGAACCCCACCGATGGACAAGATCCTCATCGAAGGCGGCGCCCCGCTTCGCGGCACGGTGCAGGTCTCCGGCGCCAAGAACGCCGCGCTCCCCGTCGTGGCCGCCGCGCTGCTCGCCGAGGGGGATCACGTCGTCCGCAACGTGCCCGACCTGGCCGACGTCCGCACCATGGGGCGGCTGCTCGCCCACGCCGGGTGCACCTTCGAGCGGGTGGCCGGGTCTCCCTCCGCCGTGGCGGTCCGCACTCCACGGAACGTGAAGCCCGAGGCGCCCTACGAGCTGGTCCGGACCATGCGCGCCAGCGTGCTGGTGCTCGGCCCGCTCCTGGCGCGCTGGGGCCAGGCCCGGGTCTCGCTCCCGGGGGGCTGCGCCATCGGGGCTCGCCCCATCGACCTGCACCTGAAGGCGCTCGCGGCGCTGGGCGCCGAGCTCACCCTGGAGCACGGCTACGTCGAGGGGCGCGTCCCGGGCGGGCGGCTGCGGGGCACGACCTTCACCTTCGACAAGGAGACCGTCACCGGCACCGAGAACGTGATGATGGCAGCCGCCCTCGCCGAGGGGCGCACGGTGCTCGAGAACTGCGCCCGGGAGCCCGAGGTGGGAGACCTGGCTGCGGCGCTCGTCCGGATGGGGGCGCGCATCGAGGGGGCCGGGACCCACCAGATCCGCATCGAGGGGGTCGATTCGCTCCGCTCCATCGACCACGACGTCATCCCCGACCGGATCGAGGCCGGCACCTTCCTCGTGGCCGGCGCCCTGCCCGGCAACGACGTCGTGGTCTCGGGCGCCCTTCCCGGCCACCTCGAGTCGCTGGTGGAGAAGCTGCGCGCCACTGGCGCCGTGGTGTCCGAGGTCCCGGGCGGGCTTCGCGCGGCGGGCCGGGAACGGCCCCACGCGGTGGACGTCCGGACCGCTCCCTTCCCGGGATTCGCCACCGACATGCAGGCCCAGATGATGGTATTGCTCGCCCTCGCCGACGGGTCGTCGGTGGTGACGGAGACCGTCTTCGAGAACCGATTCATGCACGTGCTCGAGTTGCAGCGCCTCGGCGCAGAGATCGCCGTCGACGGAAAGGTCGCGGTGGTGAAGGGCGTGAGCGCCCTCTCCGGGGCTCCGGTGATGGCGAGCGACCTGCGCGCCTCGGCGGCGCTGGTCCTGGCCGGGCTGGCGGCCCGGGGCACCACCGAGGTGCGCCGCGTCTACCACCTCGACCGAGGCTACGAGCACATCGAGGCGAAGCTCGGGACGCTGGGCGCCCGCATCCGCCGGGAGGCAGCGTGATCTCCGTCGCCATCCCCAAGGGACGGCTGCTCGGCGAGGCCTCCGAGCTCTTCGAGCGCGCGCTCGGCGTCTCCCCCAAGCGGCTGCTCGAGAACTCCCGCAAGCTGGCCGCCGATTCGCCGGCACACGGGCTTCGCTTCATCTCCATCCGCGCCGCCGACGTGGCGAGCTACGTGGAGCACGGGGCCGCCGACGTGGGGGTGGCCGGCCTGGACGTCCTCCGCGAGGAGCCCCGCGACCTCTACGAGCCGCTCGACCTGGGCATCGGCCGCTGCCAGGTGATCGTGGGACGCCCCCGCAACGCCCGCCCCCTGCCCCGCGGCGTCGCCCCGCGGGTGGCCACCAAGTACGTCAACCTGGCCGCTCGCCACTTCGCCCGGAAGGGCATCCCCGCCGAGATCATCCCGCTGCACGGCTCGATCGAGGTCGCCCCTTCGCTGGGGCTCGCCGACCTGATCGTGGACATCACCGAGACCGGGGAGACCTTGCGGGCCAACGGCCTCGTCATCGAGGAGACGGTCCTCGAGGTGTCGGCCCGGCTGGTGGTCAACCGGGTGGCCCTGAAGCTCCACGCCGAGCGGCTTCGCCGCCTGGTGGAGGCCCTCCGATCGGTGGCGGAGGCCTGAGATCGAACCACGGACGTTGATCCCCGGCGCTCCTTCTCGTTATCATCCACCACCCCTACCCAATGCGGAACCCGGTCCTGGAGGAGGACCAATTCTCATGGATTGCCCACGTTGCAGTGTCGAGATGACGGAGCTCACCGCTGACGACAGCGTCATGCAGAGGTGCTCCGACTGCGGTGGGCTCTGGGTGGACAACTCGGACGTGAACAGGTTCCTGGTCCACGGCAACCTGCCCGCCCTCACCGCCATCGGAGGGTGGCTCAACGCCGACGAGATGGCGGGCCTGTGCCCGGCCTGCCAGGTGGACCTGGTCGAGATCGAGGGGGGCGAGAAGAAGTCGCTTCACTACGACACCTGCGAGTCGTGCGGCGGGATCTGGGTCGACGGCCCCGAGGAGGGGGACATCCCCGAGACCCTCGAGTGGAAGGACGCGGCCAAGCAGATCGTGGCCTTCTACAGGCTCTTCGCCAGGAAGTAGCGCCGCCCTCACCAGTCGCGGTCGTCCCTCCACGGCCAGGCCGTGTTGGAGTAACCCCGGATCTCCCAGTAGCCGCGCCGGTCGTGGGGCATGAACTCCACGCGCCGTACCCACTTCGCGCCCTTCCAGGCCCACAGCTGCGGCGTCACCACGCGCACCGGTCCGCCGTGCTCGGTGGGGAGGGGCTCCCCGTCCACCCGGTGCGCCAGGATCACGTCGGACTTGATGGCCTCCTCGATGGGCAGGTTGGTCGAGTAGCCGTCGTAGGAATGGAACATGACATGGGTCGCGGCCAGCGTGGGGCGCACCAGCGCCGCCAGGGTCTCGAACCGCACTCCCTCCCAGCGCATGTCGAGGCGGCTCCAGCCGGTGACGCAGTGGAAGTCGGAGACGTCCTCAGCCTGAGGCAGGGCCAGGAAGTCGGCCCAGTGGAGGCGCAGCGGCTCCTCGACCTCCCCCTCGATGCGCAGCTCCCAGCGCTCCGTCCCGATCACCGGCTGGTCGGCGCAGTCGAGCACCGGCCAGGTGGAGAGCACGTTCTGGCGGGGCGGAACCTGCGGCATGCCGTGCCGGTTCCTGGGCCCTGCTCCCTGGGGGTCCGCGTCGGACATCGACGGGGTGGCCTGGATGGCCTCGCCGAAACGCGCACGGAGCGCTGCGCGCCCTTCCTCGATCCGCTTCTGGATGTCGGTCACCCGAACAATCTAGCGCCGCATCGCCTTCGCCGCCTACCGGCTGATGGGCTTGTAGCGGAGCCGGTGGGGCCTCGCCCCCTCCTCGCCCAGCCGCCGCCGCTTGTCTTCCTCGTACTCCTGGTAGTTGCCGGTGAAGAAGGCCCACTTCGAGTCGCCCTCGCAGGCCAGGATGTGGGTGGCCACGCGATCCAGGAACCAGCGGTCGTGCGAGATCACGAGCACGCTGCCGGCGTACTCGAGGAGCGCGTCCTCGAGGGCGCGAAGGGTCTCCACGTCGAGGTCGTTCGACGGCTCGTCGAGGAGGAGCACGTTGGCGCCCTGCATCAGGGTCTTGGCCAGGTGCAGACGACCGCGCTCTCCGCCGGAGAGGGTCCCCACCACCTTCTGCTGGTCGGCACCCTTGAAGTTGAACCGGCCGATGTAGGCGCGGCTCGGCATCTCGTAGCGCCCCACCTGCATGAGGTCGTTGCCGCCCGAGAGCTCCTCGAAGACGGTCTTGCCGGACGAGAGGTTCTCGCGGCTCTGGTCCACGAAGGCGAGCTTCACCGACTTGCCGACGACGACCGTGCCCGCGTCGGGCTTCTCCACGCCGGTGATCATCTTGAAGAGCGTCGACTTGCCGGCGCCGTTGGGGCCGATGATCCCCACGATGGCGCCGGGCGGGATGGTGAAGGACAGGTCGTCCATGAGCAGCCGGTCGCCGAAGCCCTTCGACACCCCGTGGAACTCGATGACCTGCTCGCCGAGCCGCTCGGCCACCGGGATGAAGATCTCCTGGGTCTCGTTGCGCCTCTGGTACTCGACCGAGGAGAGCTCCTCGAAGCGGGAGAGCCTCGCCTTGCTCTTGGCCTGGCGTGCCTTGGGATTCTGGCGCACCCACTCGAGCTCCATCTTCATGGCCTTGATGCGGGCGCTCTCCTGCTTCGCCTCCACCTCGAGCCGCTGCTCCTTCTGCTCGAGCCAGGAGGAGTAGTTGCCCTTCCAGGGGATGCCCCGGCCGCGGTCGAGCTCGAGGATCCACTCGGCGGCGTTGTCGAGGAAGTAGCGGTCGTGGGTGATGGCGACGACGGTGCCGGGGAAGCGGGTGAGGAACTGCTCGAGCCACTCCACCGACTCGGCGTCGAGGTGGTTGGTGGGCTCGTCGAGGAGCAGCATGTCCGGCTTGCCGAGGAGCAGCTTGCAGAGCGCCACCCGGCGCTTCTCCCCGCCGGAGAGGTGACCCACCGAGGCGTCCCAGGGCGGGAGGCGAAGCGCGTCGGCCGCGATCTCGAGCGCGTTGCCGGTGTCGGCGCCGGCGTTCTCGATGACGGCCTCGAGCCGTGCCTGCTCCTCGGCCAGCCTCTCCATGTCGGCGTCGGGCTCGCTGTAGGCGGCGTAGACCTCCTCGAGCCGCCTCTGCGCCGCCGCGACGTCCCCCTGCGCCGACTCGACCTCCTCGCGGACCGTCTTCGCGGGGTCGAGGACCGGTTCCTGGGGCAGGTAGCCGATCTTGATGCCGGCCTCGTGGGAGACCTCGCCGTCGAACTCGGCGTCCTGCTTCGCCATGATGCGCAGCACCGTGGACTTGCCGGCGCCGTTCAGGCCGAGCAGCCCGATCTTGGCGCCGGGGAAGAAGGAGAGGGAAATGTCCTTGATGATCTGCCGCTTGGGCGGGACCACCTTGCTCACGCGGTGCATCGTCATCACGTACTGGGCCATGGAGGGCCGGGAACTTTCCACGAAGGCGAGCCATCCGCAAGGCGTGGGGCCCTCTCGACCCCGGGGACGCCCTCGCCCGCTTCCGATCCCGGGAAGGATCCGCTAGTTTCCCCCGAATGGGACTCCGGGAATCGCTGGGAATCGGACGGAAGGGCGAGGGCGCGGTCGACGCCCCGGCCCGTCCCGGGTCCGCGCCCGCCGCCCCGGCCTCGCACGGCCCCCACGGCGGCGTCTCCTGGGCCCCCAACATCGACGCCGGCTCCTGCCGCGGCTGCGGAACCTGCCTCGACGAGTGCCCGGCGGGGGTCTTCGCCATGGGTCGCCACGACAAGGGCGCCCGTGTGGCCCGGCCCCAGGACTGCCGCGACACCTGCGAGAAGTGCGCGACCCGCTGCCCCGAGGAAGGGATCTCCTTCCCCGGCCGGCAGGGATAGCCGCCCGCCCCGGCTACGCCGAGGCGCCCTCGAGCAGGTGCCGGTTCTTCCGGAACGCCACCCAGCCCCAGGCCAGGAAGGCCAACTCCACCACGGCGGTGATGAGCATCCACATCACCACGGGTGAATCACCCATTCCGTAGGAGTGCATGCCCGTGGTGAGCACGAAGTTCACCCCCAGGTAGGTGAAGAGGATGGTCTGGAAGGCGGCGATGCTGATGGCCGCCACGCCGAACTGGCCGATCATCTTGTCGACCTTGGCGTGGAGGATGGCCATGTAGCAGAGGAAGGCCACCAGCGACCAGACCTCCTTGGGATCCCAGCCCCAGTAGCGCCCCCAGGAGGACGCGGCCCACATCGACCCGGTGAGGATCCCGGCGATGAGCAGGATCGAACCGACGAACATGTACCAGTAGAGGAGATCGTAGAGGCGGTCGATCACCTGCACCTTGGCCGGCGCGAAGATGGTGAAGCCGATCTGCATGTGGGCCACGACCAGCCCCAGCGCCAGCACCGCATAGCCCACCATGATGATGGGCACGTGGATGGCGAGCCACGGCGTGCCGGCCAGCACCGGCGCGATGGGATGGATGAACCGGTCGATGGGGAGCAGGTCGGTGAGCGCCATGGTGAGCGCCGCCATCACCGCGGCGTTCAGGACCACCACCCGGTTGCGCATGAACGCGTAGGCGATCACCGCGAAGAACCCGACGCCCCAGGCCAGGAAGAGCATCGACTCGTACATGTTGGCGGCGGGGATGCGATCGCCCGCGTCCCAGCGAAGCAGGATGCCCCAGCTCATCATGGCGAATCCGGCCAGCAGGAGCAGGAAGGAGGCGGCGTCGAGGAGCTTGCTCGTGCGCACCATGGCGACGATGGAGACCAGGAGCGCGGCGAGCAGGATGATCCAGGAGAGGCGCACCGGGTTCACCTCGTTGTAGCGGATCTCGACGTCGATCTTCTCGGGCGCGGGCCAGCCGGGCAGGCGCGGCCCCGAGGCGATGGCGAGCAGCCCCTCCGGCGTCGGCGTCGGGGCCAGGCCCCACGCCGCGTTGGGGTTCCCGGCCACCGGGAAGACGCGAACCGCCTCCCTGGACAGGAAGGCCTGCAGCGCCATCAGGCGGGGCTCGAGCTTCTCGGCGTCCTGGATCACGCCGGTTCGAGGGCGCCCCTGCTGCTCGTACTGGCGTGCCTGCTCCATGAGCTGGATGGCCTTCTGGGAACGGACGATCTGCAGGAAGGAGGCGTGGGTCGTGCCGGTGGGAAGGCCAATCTCCCGGGCCAGGTCGGCGCTCCCCACCTTCACGATGGAGGCGTTGGCGGCGGCCTGCGGGTCGGCGAGCCAGCCGGTAACGGTGAGCACCGGGTCCTCGCCGTGCCAGCTGTTTTCGCCCGTGACCTTCCAGACCGCCTCGCGCGCCTGGGTGTCGAGCGGCATGCTCCGGCCGTCGTGCTGCACCGGCAGCCGGCGCAGGGTGTCGGCCGTGCTGGCCGCCTGGGCCGTCCCGGCGAGGAGGGAGAGGAGCACCGCGGCTGCGACCTTGGCGCCCGCGGACCCGGCGTCCCGGGCCTCGAGCGCGGCCCGCTCCCGCGACTGGCCGACGCGGGTGAAGAGCACGATGATCATGCCCAGCACCATGGTGATGTAGCCGGCGAACACGATGTTCTGCCCGGGGTCCTTGGTCACCGACAGCACCGTCGCCTCCCGGCCGCGGTCCTGCTGGTAGCTCGACTGGAAGAGGGTGTAGCCCCGGTACTCGAGCGGGTTGTTCATCCAGGTCTTCGCGTCGTAGACCTTTCCCGTGTCACGGTCGGTGACCTTGACGATGCTCTTGAAGCCCGAGGGGCGCATGGTCCCGGGGTAGGTCTCGAGGACGAAGTCCTGGAGCGTCACCGAGAAGGGCAGGTCGTGCGTGGCGGTCACCCGGTTGTCGGGGCCCCGCGCGACGATCTGGTGGCCGGTCTCCCCCTCCCAGAGGAAGAGCTGCCCCTCGGTCTTGAAGAAGTACGTGACGGCCGAGCCGGCGAAGATGAGGAGCAGCGAGGCGTGGAGCACCACGAACCCGATCCGCTTCTTCCCCCAGGGGAAGAGGTCGGCGATCGAGAGCGCCACGTTCACCGCGAAGACGCCCTGGAGGATCAGGAACCACCAGGAGTAGTAGACGAGCCGCCCTGCCGTCTCCACGCCCGCTCGCGACTCGACGATGGTCCCGGCCGAGAGCCCGACGAGCAGGAGCACGAGCAGGATGACGGCGAGCTTGAGGGAGGCGAAAAACGCGAGGAACGTCTTCATCGGGACCGTCCTGGAATGCGGATGCGGGAGGTGAGGCCCCATATGGGGCTGTGCGGGCGGCGGATTTTGCCATCCACAACGCTGGCGGTCGAGTGGTTAGTCCCGCTGCCGGCCTCATTATCCCGAATCTTCAGGGAGAATGTCGACCGGTGGAGACCACTACGAGCTCGAGGCTGCCCCCTGGCCGCTCCACCGTCACCGGATCTCCCACCCTGGCGCCGAGAAGCGCCCGTCCGACGGGCGCGTGGGCGCTCACGAGACCGCGCCTCGGATCGGCCTCGTCCGGTCCGACGATCCGCCAGGTGTGAAGGTTTCCCTTTCCGTCCCGCACCGTCACCCAGGTCCCGAACGCCACCTGCCCTTCCGGCGTTCCCTCCGGACCGAGCACCGTGAGCACCGCGAGCGTCTCCGCCACCTGATGCTCCCGCGGATCGTGGGCAGCCCGGAGCCGGGCGAGGGTCTCGCGGAGCTCGGCCTGCCCTTCCGGCGTCACGTAGCGGATCTCACCCGGGGCCAGGCGTGGGGCGGGGCGGATCAGTGGACCTTCGTCGGGGGTCTCCTCGCTCGTGAAGGCCTTGGACATGGGTCGCCGCCCGGCGGGGAGCGCGATCCGCCGGAACCGATTAAGGGCCGGGCAGGGGGATCCCGTGCGCGAGGCGATGCTAACGTACTTCCACGCCGAGAAGCAGGCGTCGCTGCTCGTCCTCCTCGCCGGCGTCGATGCCCTCGTCGCCTCCGGGCTCGCCCGCATGGCCAGGGTCATGTCTTGGTTCCGGATCTACGAGGGGATCGAGATCGTGCTGATCGCCGGCGGCCTGGCGCTCACGGCCCTCTACCCCGGTCGCCAGGCGGGCCTACCTCGAGGCGGTGGCGCGCCTGGCCGGCGGCGCGGGGCGACGTGGATGAGGCGAAGGACCGGGCGCATGGCGACCGCCCAGAACAGGACGACGACGACGACGGGAACGTAGGTCCAGGCGAGCGCGAGAATCATGGCTGCCTCCTTCTGCTTCTACCCGCCGTCTCGGCGGTTCGTGCCACCCCCTCGAAGTGCATCCGCCGGACCAGTGCCGGACCCCGTCCAAGTCCCCGGATTGCAACGCCCTACCCCGCCGGGGCTTGCAGGCTCCCGGGGGCTTTTCGCCCCGAATGGCCCGAAACGGGCCGACCCGGGTCGGCCGGGACACTCGCTCGAATGGACCAAGCCCCTCGGTGACGCGGTGCGCCTTTCCTCCCGGGACTCGTGGGGGTGGGATGGGCGACCCTTTGGAGGTCGCGGATGAATGCACGCTTCGTTCTGGCCGCTGCAACACTTCTCGCCGCCGCGGCATCGGCCTCGCCCCAGGAGAAGCCCCCCCGGGCCGTCGTTCGGGAGGTGACCGACACGTACTTCGGCGTCGCCGTGCCCGACCCCTATCGCTACTTCGAGACGCCAGGTGATCCCGACGCGACGGCCTGGATGAAGGCCCAGGCCGCGCACGCACGGGCGGTGCTCGACGCGATCCCGGGGCGCAAGCCGCTCCTCGACCGCATCGCCGAGCTGGGAGACGCCGCGTCGTCGCGCATCTCGAGGTTCGCCGTGAGCGGCGACCACCTCTTCTACCTGGAGCGGAAGAGCGACGAGAACATCGCCAAGCTCTGGGTGCGCCCGGCTGGGGGCGCGAAGCCCCGCCTGCTCGTCGATCCAGATGCCCTTCCGCATCCGGAGGGAAAGCACCTCGCCATCGACTGGTACGTTCCCTCCCTCGACAACCGGTACGTGGCCTTCGGCGTCTCCGTCGGGGGATCGGAGGCGTCCACGCTCCGCGTGATGGAGGTCGCGACCGGGAAGGAGACCGGGGAGGTCATCGACCGGACCGAGTTCGGGGCCACCGGCTGGACCCCGGACAACCAGCTCCTCTACAACCGGCTCCAGAAGATGGCGCCCGGGGCGCCTGTCACCGACAAGTACGTGAACAGCCGGGTGTACCGGCACGTGCTCGGCACCGATCCGGAGAAGGACGTGGCGATCCTGGGCGCGGGTGTCACGCCGGGCGTGGAGATCCCGCCGGGCGCGATCCCCTTCGTGGTCGTGGACCCGGTCTCGCGCCACGCCATCGGGAACGTCGCGAACGGCGTGCAGCGCGAGGTCACGCTCTACACGGCACCCGTGGCGGAGGTCGCGTCGGGGACGCCGGCATGGCGCAAGGTTGTCGATCCCGCCGACCAGGTCACCGACTTCTCCTGGACCGGCGACGACCTCTTCATGGTCTCCCACAAGGGAGCGCCCCGATCCCGCGTGCTGCGCCGGTCGCTCGCCAATCCGGCCGCGCTTCCGGCCGTGGTCGTGGCCCAGTCCGACCAGGTCGTCACCAGCACCACCGTCGCGAAGGACGCCATCTACGTGCGGCGCATGAAGGGCGGCATGAGCCAGATCCTGCGCGTCCCGCTCGCCGGCAAGGGGAAGCCCGCGGCCATCCCGCTTCCCTTCGCGGGGGACGTCCCCTGGATGGCCGCCGACGTCCGCGTGCCCGGGCTCCACTTCTTCGTGACCGGCTGGGTGCGCTACGGGGGCATCTACCGCTTCGACCCGGCGACCGGAAAGACGACCGACACCGGGATCCAGCCGCGTGGACGCTTCGACGAGCCGAAAGACGTCGTCGCCACCGAGGTACTGGTGAAGTCGCACGACGGTACGCTCGTCCCGGTGTCGGTGATCCACCGCAAGGGGGTCCGGATGGACGGCAAGAACCCCACCCTCGTCTACGGCTACGGGTCCTACGGGATCTCGCAGCTTCCCTCCTTCAGCCCGACCTGGCTCGCCTGGTTCGAGCAGGGTGGGGTCCTCGCGGTGGCCCATGTTCGCGGGGGCGGGGAGAACGGCCAGGAGTGGTACGAGGCGGGCAAGCAGAAGACGAAGCCCAACACCTGGAAGGACGCGATCGCGGCCGGCGAGTGGCTCGTCGCGAAGGGCTACGCGACGCCTTCGCGCCTCTCGGTTCGCGGCGGCAGCGCCGGCGGGATCCTGGTGGGACGTGCCATCACCGAGCGCCCCGACCTCTTCGGCGCGGCGGTGGACGACGTCCCCGTGTCGGACATGATCCGGATGGAGACGAGCGCCAACGGGGTGCCCAACATCCCCGAGTTCGGCTCCGTGAAGACCGAGGAGGGATTCCGCGCCCTCCACGCCATGAGCTCGTACCACTGGGTGAAGGACGGAGTTCCCTACCCCGCCGTGCTCATCACGACCGGCGCGAACGATCCCCGCGTCGACGCCTGGCAGGCGGCCAAGATGGCTGCGCGGCTCCAGGCCGCCTCGTCGAGCGGCAAGCCGGTGCTCCTGCGCATCGACTACGACGCCGGGCACGGCATGGGCTCGACGAAGCGGCAGATCTACGAGGTCTCCGCCGATCGGTTCGCCTTCCTGCTCTGGCAGGCAGGGGCGAAGGGGTTCCAGCCCAGATGAAGGCCTGGGACGCGGTCGTCGTCGGCGCCGGTCACAACGGCCTCGTCACCGCCGCCTACCTGGCGCGCGCCGGACTTCAGGTAACCGTGCTGGAGGCCCGCGACCGGGTGGGTGGCGCGGCCGTCACCGAGGAGACCTGGCCGGGGTTCAAGGTCTCCACGGCAGCCTACGTGGTGAGCCTCTTCCGGCCCGAGATCGTGCGCGACCTCGATCTCGCGAGGCACGGCTACGAGCTCCTCCCCCGCAACCCGTCGTCGTTCACGCCGTTCCCGGACGGGCGCTCGCTGCTCATGGGGCCCGATCCCGCGCTCAACCGGCGCGAGGTCGGGAAGTTCTCGCCGCGCGACGCCGAGCGGCTCCCCGCCTACGAGGCCATGCTGGAGCGGATCGCCCGGGCCATCGAGCCGACGCTGCTCGAGACCCCTCCGGATCCCTTCTCGGGGCGCGTGGGCGACCTCCTGAGCCTCGCCCGCACCGGCTGGCGCTTCCTCAAGCTCGGCCGCGACGGCCCGCGGGCCGTGGAGATCCTGACCGCGCCGGCCCGCTCCATCCTCGACCGCTGGTTCGAGTCGGACGAGGTGAAGGCGACGCTGGCCACCGACGCCATCATCGGTGCCATGGCCTCGCCGTCGACCCCGGGCACGGCCTACGTCCTCTTCCACCACGTGATGGGGGAGTGCAACGGCGCCCGCGGGGTCTGGGGCTACGTGAAGGGCGGGATGGGATCGCTCCCGGAGGCCCTCGCCGCGGCGGCCCGGGGACTCGGGGTGACCATCCGCACCGGGGCGCGGGTGGCGAAGGTGAAGGTCGAGGGGGGGCGTGCAACCGGCGTCGTGCTCGACGGCGGCGAGGAGGTGGCCGCACGGCGCGTGGTCTCGAACGCCGACGCCACGGTCACGCTGCTGGGCCTGGTGGGTGAGCCGGAGCTTCCCCCGGAGATCGTGGAGGCCGTCCGCGCCATCGACTACTCCAGCGCTTCGCTCAAGGTGAACCTGGCCCTCTCCGAGCTTCCCAGCTTCAAGGCGCTCCCCGGCCACGCCGCCGGGCCGCAGCACCGCGGGACCATCCACGTCTGCCCGGGACTCGAATACATCGAGCGGGCCTTCGACGACGCACGGGCCGGGCGTCCGTCCGCCTCGCCGGTCCTCGAGTGCACCATCCCGTCGGTGGTCGATCCGGGCGTCGCGCCTCCCGGACGCCACGTGATGCAGATCTTCGTCCAGTACGCTCCCTATCGCCTGGCCGGGGGGACCTGGGACGATCGCAAGGAAGCCTTCGGCGACCGCTGCGTCGACATCCTGGAGGAGTACGCGCCCGGCTTCCGCCGCAGCGTGCTGCACCGGGAGGTGCTCTCCCCGCTCGACATCGAGCGGCGCTTCGGCCTCACCGGCGGCAACATCTTCCAGGGGGCCATGGGGCTCTCCCAGCTCGCCTTCATGCGCCCCCTTCCCGGGTATGCGAACTACCGCACGCCGGTCCGCGACCTCTGGATGTGCGGCGCCGCCACCCACCCGGGCGGCGGCGTCATGGGAGCCTGCGGGTACAACGCGGCGCGGGAGATCCTGCGGGAGGGGCGTCGGAGGTGACTTCACCTTCAGTCCACGAGCCCCTCGTCGCGCGCCCGCCGGGCCAGCCGGTCCTTCACGCGCTCGTAGCGCTTGCGCAGCGCGGCCGCCGACACGGGCGATCCCGACGCGGAGAGGACGTCGGCGATCTCCTCCCAGGACATCTCGCGGTCGAGCCGGAGCACGAGGAGCGCGTGGTCCTCGGGAGGGAGCAGTTCGCGGAGCCGGGCCAGCCGGGACTCCTCGATGGCCGGATCCGCCGACCGGGAGAGCCGGGCCGCCAGGTTCGACGCCGCGTTCGTGGGGAGGTGCTGGCGCCGTCGCCGCCAGGCGTCGTCCCGAAAGCTGTGGGAGGCGTTCCAGGCGATCCGGTACGCCCAGGCGCGAAGCGGGCTCTCGCCGCGGAAGCCGGGTAGCCCCTTCCAGAGCCGCTCGGCGAACTCGGCGAAGACCTCGTCGCCGTCGTCGGTTCCGTGGAGTGCCCGGAGCCAGCCCAGGATGGCGGGGCCCAGCTCCTCCAGCGCAGCGGTGGCGGCTCCGTCCGGGTCGCCACCCGCGAGCAGGCCGCGGACTTGGAGGTCGAGCGCCACGTCAGCGGCCCTCCAACGGAACGGCGAGCCGACCTGCGATCGCGTTGGCGAGCCCGAAGAGCGGCTGGTCGGGCTCCGCCTCGCTCCACTCCTCGTCGAAGCGGCGAAGGGCGGCGTGGGCCTCTTCGCCTCGCCCCAGCCGGGCGAGCGCCTCGGCCTCGAGCAGCAGGGAGCGCGGGAGCGCCCAGCTTCGCCACATCGCGGTGGGGATGAAGAGCCCGCGGAACCTGCGGAAACCCTCCACCGCCCCGGCGTCGTCCCCCGACCGGGCCGAGAGGTCGGCGGCGATGAAGAGCGGGGAGAGCCCGAAGTCGACGTCGTAGGGGGAGGTCCGGACGATCTCCCCGAGCCGCCGCAGCCCCTCGTCCCGCTCCCCGCGCTGCCAGAGGAGCACCGCCTCGAGGGTGCGCTGACGGGGCGACCCCTTGCGGAGGTGCGGGGCCAGGCGCTCCGCCACCTCCAGGTGGCCCAGCCAGGCGAGCAGCGGCGCGTGCACCGCCGCAGCCTCGGGATCGAGCGCGAGCAGGGACTCCACCTCGGCGAGGAGCTTCGCGGCGTCGCCGTCCCCGGCCAGGTACTGGATACGCATCCCGCGCACGAGCGCGTCCTGTCCGGCGGGCCCGAGGTCGCGTGCCATCGCGTCGAGCCGGCTCCGCCCGGCGGCGCGCCTCCCCTGGTAGGCATCGATCGCCGCGAGCGCGAGGTACCCGAACGCCGGCGCCGGGCTTCCCGGCGCTGCGAGGGGCGCGAGCGCCTTCCGCACCTCGTCGTACTGGCCGGCCGCGATGGCGACGTAGGCCTGGTCCTGGAGCGCCGAGAGCCCGCCCCCGGCCGCCTCCCCCCGGCCGGCCGCCGCCGCGGCGCCCGGAAGGTCGCCGAGCCAGGCGAGTGCCGTCACGAGCGCGTGCAGGTTCACCGCATTCGCCGGCCCCGCGCTCCACCCGTCGGCGAGCCGCCGGAGATCCTCGCGTCGCCCCAGCGCGCCCAGCGAATGGGCGAGGTGCTCGAGTCCCCAGCCGTGGGCCAGCTGCGGGTCGAGCTGGAGCTGCCGCTCGAACCAGGGGGCGGCCCGGTCGAATTCCGATCGGTGGTAGAGCAGGTCGCCGGCCTCGTAGATCCCCTCCTCGTCGGAAGGGTTCTGCTCCACCAGTCGGGTGAGGTGGTCGAGCGCCTCGTCGTCGCGCCCGTCGAAGTGGGCCACCCAGGCGCGGATGAGGTACCGCTCCTTGGGCGGAACGCGGCCGATGTGGCGGGAGGCGGCCTCGGTGGCGAGGCGCTGCTCCTCGCGCGATCCGCCGTGGTGGGCGCGCCAGACCGCCAGCTGGTAGTGGGCGAGCGCGAAGGTGGGGTCGGCGGCCAGCGCCTTCTCGAGGTGCTCGGCGCAATCCTGGCCGAAGGAGGTGCGGTACATGCACTGCTGGCTGGCTGCGTAGTGCTGGTAGGCGAGCAGGCTGCTCGTCACCGCGTCGGCGAGCCGGATGTCGGAGGAGCGGACGGCGGCGTCCCGCTCCCGCAGCCCGAGGCGCGTGGCTCGGGATAGCCGGTCGAGCGCGGCGGAGACCTCCGCCTTCCCCGCGGCACGCTCCATCAGGGTGAAGAGCGGCGCTCCGGTCTCCACGGAGATGGCCCGCACCTCGATCGCCAGCCCGGCCCCGTCGGCGCGGACGGCGGGCGCGAGCACGGCACGGGCGCCGGCGCCAGGCCCGTGCGCCAGCGCCGCGGCGGCGTCGACCCGTTCCGGGAGGCTTCCGCCGGCCCGGGCGAGATCCATCCCGTCGAGAAGGCGTGTCCGCGGAACCAGGGCGAGGTACGGGGACTGGGCGAGCGACGTGGAGAGAAGCCCGGCCAGTCCGTCCAGCTCCGGATCCCCGGTGGCGTTCTCGACGTCGGCGACGGCGACGCCGAACCGCTCCGTCCCGTCGGCGCCCCGCTGGAGGAGCCAGGCGGCCGCGGCCAGCGCCAGGAGGAGCGCAGCCGCGATCCCGGCCACCCGCCACCGGGATCGGTGGGGCAGTGAGCCACCGGCGACCTCGATGGCCTCCAGCATCTCCTGGCCGGTCCGGTAGCGCGCTTCGGGGTCGGCAGCGCGGGCGCGTTCCGCCACGAGGCCGAGCGGCCTCGACGACCGTGCGGGCCCGAGCATCTCCTCGAGCATCACGCCGAGAGAGTAGACGTCGCACCGTGCGTCCCCGAGCGCGCCGGTGCCCTGCTCGGGCGCCATGTAGTCCGGGGTTCCTCCCGCTGGACCGGCGCCGCCGCCCAGCATCCGGGCCAGGCCGAAGTCGAGGACCTTCACCCCGCCGTCGCGGCGGAGGAAGACGTTCCCGGGCTTCAGGTCCCGGTGGACGACCCCGCAGGCATGCGCGTGCGCCACGCCGCGGGCCACCTCCCGGATGATCCGGTACGCCTCGGAGGAAGGCACGGTGCCGCGGTCGAGCCGCTCCCGGAGGGTCTCCCCGTGGAGCCGCTCCATGACGATGTACGGGCCGGCCTCGCCGGTACCCACGTCGTGCACGGTGACGATGTTGGGGTGGTCGAGCCTGGCCGCCGCCTCGGCCTCCCGCGCCAGCCACTCGGCGCGCTGGGGACCCTCCTCCGGCGGGCCCGGGCGAATCGCCTTGAAGGCCACGAGCCGGCCCAGCCGCCGGTCCCGCGCCTCGTAGACGACACCGAAGCCGCCCCGCCCCAGCTCGCCCAGGATCTCGAAGTGGTCCACCACGGCGCCCGGACGGAGCGCGCCGGTCCAGCCCTCGGCGAGGGGGACCGGCGGCGCCGCGACGAGCCGGGCGACGAGCTCGGAGAGGGGCGTGCGCTGGGGCACGCCCCGAACGATGCCACTTTCAGCGACTCAAGGCACGCCGAACGTCGCCACCAGGCCAGCGTGGTCGGAGGGGTGGAGACCCCCCCGGGTGCGCGTCCGGACGCCGGTGCGCTCGATCGTGCGAGGGGAGAGCTCCGGGGTGGCGAGCACGAGGTCGAGGCGGGTCGAGAGCCTTCCTCCGCGGAGCGTCTCGTCGAATCCCCAGGTGAAGCCCCAGTCGCCGGGGCGCAGCGTGGTCCAGGCGTCGCGGAGCGGGGAGATCCCGTCCAGGGCCGGGTCGAGCGGGAACGGACCGCCGGTGAGGAAGGCGTAGGTCGGCGGGCTGGGGTCGGCGGGCTCGACGTAGGCGTTGAAGTCGCCGAGCACGATGGTGGGCAGGGTCGAGGCAGGGTCGAGGTAGACCGCGTCCACGATGGCGATGAGCTGGGCGTCCTGCAGGGCCTGGAAGAGCCAGGTGGGAAGGCCCGCGTCGGCGAGGGCCTGGAGCGTGTCCTCGACGTGGGTCCCGAAGACGCGGACCCAGCGTCCGTCCCGCTCCACCTCGACCGCCGTCCAGCCGCGCCAGCTGAAGACCGGGTCGCTGCTTCCACCCACGGTGAATGCCGCGGTGGCCGGCGTGCCGTCCTCGAGCGCCACCGCGAAGAGGGCACCGTTGCGGTCACCCGGGCCGGGCGGGACGGGAGCCGGAACGAAGCCGGGCAGCGGCTGGGCCGGCGGGAGGGTGGGGTCGCGCCAGTGCACGCCCTTGCGGACCAGGATCACCTCGTGGTCGGTGTAGCGGAGATCGCGCAGGGAGGCCGGGTCGGAGGGGTCGCCGATGCAGAGCTCGGCGTCCATGGAGGTGACCTGGGCGGCGACCTCGTAGTGGACCCCTTCACGCTGGAGGGCGCGGAGCAGGGTGGGGAGGAAGTCGATGGCTGGCTCGTCGGCGGTGGGCGTCACCGGTGCGCCGGCCAGGCAGGCCAGCGGGGGACCGAGCCGCCAGGTGGTGACCTCCTGGAGCGCGAGGACGTCCGGGCGGTACTGGGCGATCTCCCCGGCGATGGCCGCCGCGCGGGCCGGGAAGCGGGAGGCCTGCACGGTGGCCCACATGACGTTGGCGGCGAGGAGGGCCTCCTCCGGCCCGGTTGCCGCCGCGATGGGCATGATGTCCGCCCCCAGGTAGAGGTTCCGGGTCATGACCTTCACCGTGGATCCATGGTGACGATCCTCCCGGACGGCGCTGGCGAGCGCGCCGGGCGGGGTGGGTACTTCGGCGCCGCAGGCGGCGATCAGGACAGCGATGGCAGGGAATGTGCTCCTCATGGCTTCTCTCCCGTTGCGGGGCGGGATTGCCCTCTCGTCCTCCCGGACCGGGGGCGGGGACGGATTGTGACAGGGGGGGCGGGCGCACCCCGAAGGGGCGTCACACCGGAGCCGGTCGTCGGGTCCAGTCATCGGCAGTCATCGGTGGGATGGATTCCCCGCCGGAGGAGGAACCATGGGAACGCTTCGATTCGTCGCGGCGGCAGGGCTGGCCTCCCTCACCGGATGTTCCTGGATCGGGATGGCGCGGCCGCCGCCGGGCCCGGTCGAGTCCACGCCCCCCGCGGCCTGCACCACGAGCCGGGCCGCCCCCGTGCTCGACACGGTCGCAGCCGTCCTGGTCGGCGTGCCCGCCACCGTGGTGACCGTGGGCGCGGCAGCTACTCCGGTGAACGGGGGGATGTTCACCTTCGGATCCTCCGGGGAAAAGGCAGCGGCCATCGGGGCCGGGCTCGCCCTGGTCGGCTTCTCGGTGATGGAGGCCTTCTCGGCGGCCGACGGATACTCCTGGGCGGGGGACTGCGAGGCGATCCGGGCGAACCAACTCGCCTGCCTGAGCGGTGTGGAGCCGTCCTGCGAAGCGCTGCGGACCTCGCCGTCGCTCCGGCTGGGCGAGAAGACGACCGGCCAGCCGTGCGGCAAGGACGCCGAGTGCAGGGAGGGCGACGTCTGCTTCCTGGGCCACTGCCAGGCCAGGAGCCCCTAGATTCGCCCGGCCCCGGCGATCCGTCCGCCCGAGAGCGTCACCCGGAAGACGTGGCCGTTCTGGATCCCGTGGAGCGGCCAGGCGGGCGACGGCGGCCGGGGCATCTCGCCCACGTGCTCGGAGAGCAGCGCCCGCATGGCTCCCCCGTGCAGGACGACGAGGAGCGGCCCGGGGAGCCGGTTGGCCGCGGAGGCAAGGGCCGGGAGAAGCCGCCCGACGAGCGAGTCCCGCGACTCGCCCCCCGGCGGCGCCGGCCCCGGGTCGGCGAGGTAGCGCGCCCAGGCCTCGGGGAAGCGGGCCTCCACCTCTTCCCGGGTGAGCCCCTCGAAGCACCCGAAGCTGCGCTCGCGCAGGGAAGCGTCCAGGTGGTTCACCTCCAGTCCTAGCTCGGCCGCGATGATCTCGGCGGTGGTTCGCGCCCGCAGGAGATCGCTCGAGGCGATGGCTGCGATCCCCATGTGCCGGAGCCTCGCGGCGACGTCCCGGGCCTGCTCCTGGCCACGCGGATTGAGCGGGATGTCGGTCTGGCCCTGCCAGCGCCCCGCGGCGTTCCAGTCGGTCTCGCCGTGGCGGACGAGGAAGAGCGTGGTGGATCCGTGCACCGGGACCCTCATCGTACTAGACCGCTCCCATGGCCTACACGCTCTTCGTCGGGAACAAGAACTACTCGTCCTGGTCGCTGCGCCCCTGGCTGGTCCTGCACCAGGGCGGGATCCCCTTCCGGGATGAGATGGTCTCGCTGCAGGACGACCCCGGAAAGGCGGCCCGCTTCGGGAGGCTCCCCGCCGGGCGGGTCCCGGTGCTCGCCGACGGGGAGGTCCTGGTCTGGGACTCGCTCGCCATCTGCGAGTACCTGGCCGAGCGCCACCCCGGGCTCTGGCCCGCCGATCCGGTGGCCCGCGCCTGGGCCCGCTGCATCTCCGCCGAGATGCACTCCGGGTTCACGGCACTCCGCTCGCAGATGGCGATGGACGTCCGGGCCCGGCGTCCCCAGCGGCGCCGGTCGGAGGAGCTCTTGCTGGACATCGCTCGGGTGGAGCGCATCTGGACGGACACCCGGTCGCGCTTCGGCGCGATGGGGGATCTCCTCTTCGGGACCTTCACCATCGCCGACGCCTTCTACGCACCGGTGGCCTTCCGCTTCCAGACCTACGGGGTCACCCCGGGCGGCGCGGCCGGCGAGTACCTGCGCGCGCTGCTCGCCCTGCCGGGGATGCGGAAGTGGGAGGCGGACGGGGCGAGCGAGGAGCGGCTCGCCGATCACGACCTCGACCTGCTCTACCCGGGCGATTGACGGAGCGCTGCGAGCGCTCCGCTCAGCGGTCCGGCGGGTGCTGCCACACCGAGACGAAGAGCTGACAGTCGGCGTCGCCGCTCGCCGTGTAGCCGCGGCGCCCGTCCAGCCTCGCCATCACGGTCTCGAAGTCCATCCACCTCGGGTCCTGGTGCGAGACGTCGCCGATGACCGCGTGCCCGACCTCGTGCACCAGGACGGTCTGCTCGACGCAGGAGAACGGAAAGGCCGGGTCGCGCGTGCTGAGGCGGATGTTGCCGTCGAAGCAGCCGAACGCCCCGGTGTGGGTCCCGCACGTGACGGTCTGGCCGCCCTCGAAGGTGATGGACCTGCCCGCCAGGTCGTCCCAGCTTCCGCCCCAGTACTCGAGCGCTGCCTCGAGCGTGCTCTCGACGCGCGCCGGGAAGTCGGAGGCCCGCGTGAAGGGCTCGCTCGAGCGGAGGACCACACCTACGTCACGGACGGCGAAGTCGGGCTGCTCGACCGTGGCGGCGGACGCGGTGCACGAGGCGAGGGCCAGCGCGACGACGTACGTCGCGACGCGACCCACACCCGACGACACGCTCCGGAACGGCCCTTCCATGTGGGGAAAGCTACAGAGATGAAACGGTCCTGCCTACCCGGGGATCCCGGTACACACAGTCAAGGGACAGACGAGGAGTGGATCCTGTCCCACGATCGCCCGACAGCGATTTCGGGCGGCATCGCCCGGCCTCTAGCGCCCTCCCCGTCGAAACCACCCGTGAAGCCGGTGCGGCCAGGAGGCACCGGGCAGGGCCATCATCGGGCAGAGATCCCGGAGCTGCGTGTCGAGCACCCGGCTGAAGTCCTTCGGGTTCCGGGAGAACCCCACGAGCGCGATGCGGCGGGAGGAGAGGAACTGCTGGACCGATTCCTGGACCGTTGGCTCCATGAAAATCTCATATACCCCATCCGTGACAGGACGGAGACAGACCCGGATTAGCTCACCGTCATGCTCTACCCCGAACTGTTCCGATCCCTGGAGGAGGCCCGATGGAGCCTCGCCACCGACGTTCCCTGGGATCGCTTCGACCCCGCGCTGCTCTCCGACGAGCAGGCGCTCACGGTGAAGATGAACGCCATCACCGAGTGGTCCGCCCTACCTGCCACCGAGATGTTCCTGCGGGACAACGCCGGCGACGCCGACTTCTCGGCCTTCATGTCGATCTGGTTCTACGAGGAGCAGAAGCACGCGCTCGTGCTCATGGAGTACCTGCGCCGCTTCCGGCCGGACCTCGTGCCCACCGAGGAGGAGCTCCAGGAGGTCCGCTTCCCCTTCGACCCGGCGCCGCCGCTCGAGACCCTCATGCTCCACTTCTGCGGTGAGCTGCGGCTCACCCAGTGGTACCGGCGGGCCGCGGAGTGGCACGGCGAGCCGGTGCTGCGCCACGTCTACGGGCTCATCGCCCGCGACGAGGCCCGCCACGGCGGCGCCTACCTCAAGTACATGCGGCGGGCCATCGAGCGGGACGGCGAGGAGGCTCGCCGCGCCTTCTCCCGGGTGGGCGTGCTCATGGCGAGCGGCGGCCGGGCCGGCAAGCCCATGCACCCGACCAACCTCCACGTGAACAGGGATCTCTTCCCGCGCGACACCGTGCAGAGCCGGCTCCCCGATCCGGGCTGGCTCGACCGCTGGCTCGACGAGCAGATCCAGTTCGACGCGGAGTGCGAGCAGGGGGTGGTGCGTGCCATCCTGGCGAACCTCTCCACCGTGCTGGAGGTCCCGATCCACACGGTGCGCGACCTCTCCCGGTACCGGAAGGCCCACGCGGCGGCGGAGGCGCACCCGGCATAAGATTGCCGCCCATGACCATTCCGGCCGCCACCGTCCTCGCCCTCTCCCTCCTCGCCGCCGACCGTCCCTACACCGAGCTGCCCTACACGCCCGGGCTCGACCCAGCCGCGATGGACCGGACGGTCGACCCCTGCGTCGACTTCTACGCGTTCTCCTGCGGGGGCTGGCAGAAGCGCAACCCCATCCCGCCCGACCAGTCCTCCTGGAGCGTCTACGGCAAGACCGCCACCGAGAACTTCCAGTTCCTGTGGGGGCTGCTCGAGACCGCCGCCGCGAAGCCGGACGCGGAGCGGACGCCGCAGGAGCGCCAGGTGGGAGACTTCTTCCAGGCCTGCATGGACGAGAAGGCGGTGGAGGCGGCCGGTGTGAAGCCCATCGCCGCCGACCTCGCCGCCATCGACGGCCTGAAGTCGAAGGCCGACATCGCCCGCCTCGTGGCCCGGCTCCACCTGACCGTCGATGGCGGGATGCTCTTCGGCTTCGGAAGCGAACAGTCCTTCGAGAACTCCGAGGAGGTCGTGGCCTGGGTCACGGCCGGAGGCCTGGGACTGCCCGACCGCGACTACTACCTGAAGGACGACGCGCGCTCGAAGGAGCTCCGGGAGAAGTACCTGGCCCACGTGGCCGAGGCCCTGCGCCTCTCCGGCGTTCCCGCGAAGAAGGCCGCCGACGGGGCCCGGACGGTGATGCGCATCGAGACCGCGCTCGCGAAGGCGTCGCTCACCAAGGTGGAGAAGCGCGACCCGAAGAAGATCTGGCACCACACGCCCACCGCGGATCTCGTGAAGGGCTCGGGGTCCTTCCGCTGGACCGACTACCTCGCGGACTCCGCCGCACCGGCATCTCCCTGGGTGAACGTCACCGAGCCGGCCTTCCTGGCCGAGATGGACCGCCTGCTCGCCACGGAGCCGCTCCTGGCCTGGAAGACCTACCTGCGCTGGCACCGGGTCCGCGCCGCCTCGCCCTACCTGTCCAGCCCGTTCCAGAAGTCGAGCTTCGGCTTCTACGCGGCCACGCTGCGCGGTGCGAAGGAGCTCGCGCCCCGATGGAAGCGCTGCGTGCGCTGGACCGACGCCGACCTGGGCGAGGCGCTCGGCCAGGTCTTCGTCGCGAAGGTCTTCCCCCCGTCGGTGAAGGGCGACGCCGACGCCATGGTGCGGTTCGTCCAGGCCGCCATGGCGAAGCGCATCGACGCCCTCGACTGGATGACGACCGCGACGAAGGCGGCGGCCCACGAGAAGCTCGCGGCCATGAAGAACAAGATCGGCTACCCCGAGAGGTGGCGCGACTACTCCACGGTGGTGCTGAAGCGGGACGACTTCGCCGGGAACGTGGCCCGGGCCACGACCTTCGAGACGCGGCGGCAGCTCGCCAAGATCGGGAAGCCCGTGGACCGATCGGAATGGGGCATGACACCACCTTCGGTGAATGCCTACTACAACCCGTCGATGAACGACATGAACTTCCCGGCCGGCGTGCTCCTGCCACCGCTCTGGGATCCGAGGATGGACCTCGCCCCCGGATACGGGAACACCGGCGGCACGGTGGGACACGAGCTCATCCACGGGTTCGACGACGAGGGGCGCCAGTTCGACGCGAAGGGAAACCTGCGCGACTGGTGGACCGAGGCCGACGCGAAGGAGTTCGAGAAGCGGGCCGCCTGCGTCGCCGACCAGTACGCCCAGTACACGGTGATCGACGACGTGAAGATCAACTCGAAGCTGACGCTCGGCGAGGACATCGCCGACCTGGCCGGGATCCTTCTCGCCTGGGACGCCTGGAAGCTCGCCACCGCGGGGCAGAAGCTCGAGCCGCGCGACGGGCTCACCCCGGAGCAGCGCTTCTTCGTGGGCAACGCCCAGTGGGCCTGCGCCAACGAGCGCCCCGAGGACATGCGGGTCCGGGCCGCCACCGACCCCCATTCTCCCCCCGCCTGGCGGGTGAACGGGCTCGTCCCCAACGTGCCCGAGTTCGCGAAGGCCTTCTCCTGCAAGCCCGGGCAGCCCATGGTGAAGGAGAACGTCTGTCGCATCTGGTGAGCGGGGCGGCCCGACCTTCGCCTTGACGGGAGGCCGCGTCTCGGGCAGATCTGCGAACCGCAATGCGGGAATAGCTCAGTTGGTAGAGCATCAGCTTCCCAAGCTGAGGGTCGCCGGTTCGAATCCGGTTTCCCGCTCCATCCCACAGGCCGGAGATGACTCGCGATTCTTCGAGGCAGTCTCCGGCCATCTTCTTCTCTCCCGGAACCGTCCGTTGCACCGGCGTAGCAAATCGCGCCACCGCCGGCCCGAAGCTGAGGCGATCGACCTCCGCCCGGAGGTACTCCGGAGCGAGGTGCCCGTAGAGCTCGGTCGTGATCTTCGGGTCGCTATCCGGATGGGGCGCACCACCGGCTTCACCCAGAGCTTCCGGCGGTCCTTCGGGCAGCGCCGCGTCTCCTGGTCGTTGGCCGCCTCCTCGTGTCCGCAGCCCTTCTTGCGACAGGTGTGCTTGTACCCCTCCACCACCCCCGCGCGACCCATCGCCCGGCGGAGCGTCATCTCGAGGTTCACGTCCCGTCGCATCATGGTTCCGTCGGGACGCGGAAAGACCAGCCCCGAGGGAGAGGCCGCCATGGCGATCCGCAGGAAGGGCAGGAGTTCGGTCGCGATGGGGATGCCGTCGGCATGGCCACCCTTCGTCGTGTCGCGCTCGTGGGATCGGGCCACCATCAGCATCTGGCGAGGGAGGTCGACGTCCGACTTCCGCAGCGCGAGCAGCTCGCCCTTGCGCAGACCTGTGTAAACGGCGGTGGCGAAGAGCGGCCTCCAGCGCGGGTCGAGTGCCCACAGGAGGAGCGGAACGAGGCGAAGGTTGCCTGGCTGATGGAGGAAGTGGCTCGGCTCCGGGCCGAGAACGTCGAGGTCGTGAGGCTCCGGGTCGAGAACCAGGATCTCCGGGCCCAGCTGGCGAGGAACTCCCAGAATTCGTCGAAGCCGCCGTCCTCGGACCCTCCGGGCGTCGAGCGCCCGGGCACAAGGGCCACAGGCGTGAGTTGCTCGAGCCGGACGAGGTCGTCGCGCTGCGCCCGGAGCGTTGCTCCTGCTGCGGGAAGCGACTGCATGGCCAGGACCCGGCTCCGCGCCGGCACCAGGTCGTGGACCTGCCCCCGGTGAAGCCCTTCGTCAGGGAGTACCAGCTGGCGGAGCTGGGCTGCGCGTGCGGAGCCCGCACGCGGGCCGAGCTCCCGCCGGTGTGCCGGCCGGGTCGTTCGGCCCGCGCCTCACCGCGATGGTGGCGATCTGCACGGGGAAGTTCCGGATGTCGAAGCGGTCGGTGCAGGAGTTGCTCGCCGACTTCTGCGGCGTGAAGGTCGGGCTCGGCTCGATCAGCAAGATGGAGCAGACGGTGAGCGCTGCGGTGGCGCCGGCCGTGGAGGCCGCCGAGGCGCATGTGCGCACCCAGGCGGTCGTCCACCCCGACGAGACGGGATGGCGAGAGCACGGGCAGCGGCGCTGGCTCTGGACCGCGACGACCAGCCAGGTATCGGTCTTCTGCATCGACCGCAGCCGGGGCTCGGACGTCGCCAAGCGGCTCCTCGTCGAGGACTTCGCCGGGGTGACCGTCTCCGACCGGTGGAGCGGCTACAACTGGCTGGAGGCGAGCCGCCGGCAGATCTGCTGGGCGCACCTGATCCGCGACTTCACGGACATCGCCGAGCGCGGCCCCGAAACGTGCGGGATCGGGATCGGGCTCCTCCGCAACACCCGCAAGATGTTCCGCTGGTGGCACCGGGCGCGCGACGGCACCCTCAGCCGAGCCGACTTCCAGCGCCGCATGCGACCGGTGGAGCGCGCCATCCGCGAGACGCTCTGGTATGGGGGCCGGTCGTCGGACGCGAGGACCCGCGGTACCTGCCGCGACATCCTCAAGCACGACGCGACCCTCTTCACCTTCGTGCACCAGGACGGCGTCCCGCCGACGAACAACGCCGCCGAGCGCTCGTTCCGGCACGCGGTCATCTGGCGCAAGGGGAGCTTCGGGACCTGGAGCCGGGACGTGAAGCTCCTCCTCGATTCCCGTGTTTGGGCCGTCTCCGGGTCCTGCTCCCTGGCGGTGGTTCCTGACGGAAGCCGCGATCCCGTTCAGGTCTTGAGGCACGACGAACGTGCCCGGGTGCCGCTCAGGCCCCGGATGGTCCTCTCCGACGTCGAGCGACTCGAGCGAAGCGCGTCTACTGCCGCGACATGGCGATACGCAGGCGGTCCTCGGCCGAGATGAGCAGGTCGTTGTCGTCGACGCCCACGTCGATCCGGACCCAGTGGATCTTTCCGGTGAACTTGCTCCCGTGCGATGTGTAGTCCGCGGTGACAGGCGTTCCCGACTCGTAACCGACGTCCGTGGTCTCGTCCATCGAGAAGACCATGGCCTGCGTCATCGGAACGCGGCCCGTGCCGACGCTCTTCCCATCGACGTAGAGCGCGACGGTTCCACCCTTGCCGAGGCCACCTCCGTCGTAGGCGAACTCCGCGCGAACCTCGTGCTTCCCCTTCGGGATGGGTTCGGTCGCGACGGTCGGGTACTCGTGTATCCCGAGCACGTTGTAGACGAACTTGGCGAGACCGTCCTTGACGTACAGGCTCCAGCCCCCGAAGCGGCCCCCCTGCGCGATGATGACGCCGTTCGCCGGCTTGCCACCGGGCACGTCGACCTCGGCCGTCACCGTGAAGGAGTGGTTCTTCACGTTGACGACGCTGTTCTCCTGGAGCCGCCCCATGCCCGGGAAGAACTTCTGTGAGTTGCCCTTGATGAGCGACGGACGGCCGGCCACCTCCGGAACGAACCGCTCCGCGCCCCGGTCGTCGAGCGGCAGCACGTTGTACTTCGTGGCCTCGATCAGGAAGAGGCGCTGCAGCTTGTGCAGCATCTCCGGGTTCTCCTTCGACAGGTCGCGCGCCTGCGACCAGTCCTTGGTGCCGTCGTAGAGTTCCCAGACGTCGTCGTCGAAGGCCACCATCTCCTGGTCCACCAGGATCCAGGGGGTCCGGTGCTTCGTCACCGCGCTCCACCCCTTGTAGTAGATCCCGCGGTTGCCGCCGACCTCGAAGTACTGCACCTCGTGACGCTCCGGCGCGGCGGCGGCGTCGAAGCTGTAGAGCATGCTGGTGCCCTCCATCGGCGACTGGAGGACGCCGTTCACCATCGTGGGCTCCGGCAGGCCTGCGGCCTCGAGGATCGTCGGCGCCAGGTCGATCACGTGGCTGAACTGTTGGCGCAGCCCCCCGCGCTCCTTGATGCCCTTCGGCCAGTGCACGATCGTGCCGTTGCGCGTCCCGCCCCAGTGCGACGCCACCTGCTTCGTCCACTGGTACGGCGCGTTCGTGGCCCAGGCCCAGCCCACCGCGTAGTGGTTGAACGCCGACGGCGACCCGAGCTCGTCGATCTTGGACACCATGAACTCCGGCGTCTCGAGGGCCTCCAGGCCATTGAAGGGGGAGAGCTCGTTGAACACGCCGGTCAGGGTGCCCTCGGCCGACGCGCCGTTGTCGCCGAAGATGTAATAGATGAGCGTGTTGTCGAGCGCGCCGAGGTCGGTGATCGCGTCGATGACGCGGCCGATGTTGTGGTCGGTGTGCTCGAGGAACCCGGCGTAGATCTCCATCTGGCGTTCGAGCACCGGCTTGAGCTCCGCCGGCATGTCGTCCCACGCCGGGATCTCCGCGTGGCGCTTCGTGAGCTCGGCGTTCGGCGCGACGACGCCCAGCTTCTTCTGGCGCGCGAAGGTTTCCTCCCGGAGCCTGTCCCACCCCTGGGCGAACTTGCCGCGGTACTTGTCGGCCCACTCCCGGGCCACGTGGTGCGGGGCGTGCACCGCGCCAGGCGCGAAGTAGACGAAGAACGGCTTCTCCGGCATCAGGGTCTTCTGCTGGCGCACCCAGTTGATGGCGCGGTCGGCCAGGTCCTCCGTGAGGTGGTAGCCCTCCTCGGGGGTCGCCGGAGGCTCGATGGGTGTCTGCCCCTCGTAGAGCGCGGGCTCCCACTGGCTCGTCTCGCCGCCGATGAAGCCGTAGAAGTGCTCGAATCCGGTTCCGCCGGTCGGCCAGGAGTCGAACGGCCCCATGGGCGACGTCTGCCAGGCCGGGACCTCGTGGCACTTGCCGAACATGGCCGTCGAGTACCCGTTCAGCTTCAGGGTGAGCGGCAGTGGCGCCTTGGTGTTCGGGCGCACCGAGGTGTAGCCGGGCGCGGACGAGGCGATCTCCGTGATGACGCCCGCCCCCACCGAGTGGGCGTTGCGGCCGGTCAGCATCGCCTGCCGCGTGGGCGTGCACAGCGCGCAGGTGTGGAAGCGGGTGTACTTCAGGCCGTCGGCGGCCAGCTTCTCGGCAACCGGCGTCCGGCACGGCCCGCCGAACGCGCTCGACGAACCGAAGCCGACGTCGTCGAGGAGGATGACGAGGACGTTCGGCGCCCCGGCCGGCGGGAGCAACGGCTTGATGGGAGAGAACTGGGAGTCCGGATCCTTGGCGTCGAGGGCGGGGAGATGCGGCTTCTGGACGTCGGGGATGGGCAGGATCGAACGCGCGTGTTCGTCGGGCTTCTTCGCCATCATGGCCTCCTGGAAACTCTTGCGTGCACCGCGAGCACGGGCCTAACACCCTCGTGCCGATTGGGGAGGAATGCGAGGCGGGATGTTCGGACGAGTCGTCGGGCGCGGTCAAGCACACCGACGTCCCCGAGCGGGGGCGGGGCCACCGCCTTCTACTTGACGGGCTTCGCCGCCGGCAGCACGTAGCTCCCGTCGAGGACGCTCGGCCCCGGCTTGTACACGCGGAAGATGAAGTTCCAGCCCGGCGTGACGTCGAGCCGGTTCGGGACGTCGCCGCAGAGATCCTTCGACCCGAAGTGGACGGTGAAGGTTCCGTCCGGGTTCAGCTTCGCGCTGGAGCTGTTCAGGATGGCGTTCTCCGACTTCATGTAGCCGTCGGCGCCGTACACCGTGATGGACCAGAAGGCGCCGTTCTCGGGGACCTGGTAGGTGGCGGTGTAGCCCTTCGCGGGGTCGTGCTCGCCAGCGTACATGAAGTAGGTCGCGTCCTCGTCCGGGTTGAGACCCCAGCCCGCGGCCGCGACGAGGTGGCGCCGCTTCTCGTCGACCTTGCCGCGAGGGCCCATGAGCCCCTTGAAGTTCTTCATGGCCTTCGCCTCGGCCCCGTACTGCCGCGTCAGCTCCTGCAGCGACTCCGGCTCCCAGTTCGCGGGCGGGAGCGGGTCCGCGCTGCCGGCCGCGATGGCGAGCCGGTCCTGGAGCCCGTTGACGAGCGCCACCTCCGCCGCATCCTTCGGATCGAAGACCTGGATGCGCACCGCGACCACCGCGTACCTCGTGTCGCTCTTGATCGGTGTGCGGCCCGGGGCCGTAGAACGACCGCCGGGCAGTAGTGGTCGTTGTCGATGACCTGGGCGGACATGAACCGCCCCTTCGGCACCTCCGGGAGCGTGATGGTCGCCCCCTTCGCCGTGTCGACGACCACGGCGGAGTAGAGCGTGTCCTGGTTCATCCGGATGATGGTCTGCTTGTCGAGCGGGGTCGGAGCGCGGATGTGGAAGAACCGGTTCACGCCGCCTGCGAGACCCGCGATGTTGCGGAAGCTGCGGTCGGACTCGGCCCGGATGTAGGTCTCGGGGGTTACCTTCACGGGTTCCATTCACTTGCCTCCGGTGATTGGGGTTCCCTGCGGCTCGGGCCGCTTCCACGTGCCGTCGAGCGCCTCCTTCTTCGGAAGGTACAGGCGCAGGGCCATGTAGAAGGGGCCGGACGGTGCGGGCAGCCAGTTCGACTCCTTCCCGGCGCCCGGCGAGGCATGCTGCACTTGGAGCGTGAGGCCGCCGTCGGCGTCGCGCGCGAATCCCGGCAGCATCGGCGAGTTGACGAGGTAGCGCTTCAACGGATTGGCATACAGCAGCTGGGACGGCAGCGCGTAGAGCGTGAGCGACCAGAAGGCGTCCACCGGCGGCAGGGCGCCCTTCGGGAAGCGCAGCGCGTAGGCCTTCTTCGAGGCGTCGAGCGGCTCGCCCGCCGAGTCCACGAAGTAGATGGGGTAGAGCGCCTCCTCCTTCGAGTTGCCGTAGAGGCCGAGGATGGCGGCCGCCATGCGGTAGAGGTAGTTGTTCTGGAGGTACTCCCGCGTGCCGAACACGTCGGCGGAGCCCTTCTTGCCCGTGTCGATGTCGCGGACCTTGAAGTCCGCGAACTCCTTCCAGGCGTCGGCCATGCCGTCCTTCACCGCCTGCAGGATCTCGGGCGAAAGGCGCGCGGGGTCGAAGACCTTGCCACCCTCGATCCCGAGCTTCGCGAAGCGCTCGCGCAGCGCCACCTCGGACGGGTGCACGGGGCAGAAGCCCAGCGCGAAGGCGAGCACCTTGAAGAAGTCGGGCGAGGTGCGCTGCTCCTCCGGCGTGAGGGGCGCCACGAAGTCGATGGCCGGCGCGGCTGGAGGGGGCGGCTTGCCCAGGAACCGGGAGAGCGTCTGCACCCGGTAGCCAGCCTGCACCTTCTTCACGTTTTCGAGGTCGGACGGGTCGAAGAGCTGGGTGCGGTAGAACGCCCAGGCGAGCTCGGTCTCGCAGCGGAACACCTTTGCGATCCCCGCCGGAACCTCGCCCTTCCAGGCCGGGCCGGCGATGAGGTAGTTGCCCCCGCCGTTCCCGGTCGTGCGCGTGCCGATGTAATCGTAGTTGTGCGTGAAGAGGTCGATGAGCTGCACCGAGAAGTAGCGGTGTCCCTCGACGGGCGGGATGGTGAGGACGAGCGGCTCGGCGCGCAGGTCGGTGCCGAGCTGGGAGTAGGGCGTGTCGGAGTTCGGGGTCTGGATGGACGTGTCGTCCGGCGTGAAGACGCGGGCGGTGTTGTTGAGCTGGTTCCACGGAGCCTTGAACTCGGGGCTCTTGCGGTCCACGTAGAACGAGTAGCTGACGCGGTAGTTGTCGACGACAGGGAAGCCGTAGACGTAGGCCTCCTTCGCGATCTGTCGTGCTTCCTTCGGCGAGAGCGTGGTCATCGGCGGGGTCCCCCTCGGTTCGTTGGTGTTCAGCCGGAGTCTCTTGGGAACGGGCGACCTGCCCTCAACGCCCTTTCGGGGCTCGCCCGCCGAATGTCACGTTCCTCGTACTCTCTCCTGCCCGTGAACCCCGAGGGAGTTCCGTGCCATGATGCGCTCCCTGGTCCAGCGGGCACGGACTCCCTGAGATTCGGTCAGGGAGTCGATCGGGGAGTCCTCGACGCCATCAGCACCCGCTGCCCGTCCGCGCGGTGGACGTCGAGCGTCCCGCTCTCGATCGTCCAGACCTTGGCCGTCGAGAGCGCCGCCAGGAACTTCTGCTCCTGCTCCATCACGCCCTCGCCGGCGCACTGCTTTCTGGTCGCGGCCGGGGCGCCGATGGTGAGGCGATTGCCCTCGCTGGTGTAGGGCGCACGAAACGTGTTGCATCCACTGCTGCCCTGGACCATCCCGTTCTCGAAGGTCAACGTGAGCGTCGTTCCGGTCACCGCGCTCACCACCGCCTGCCGGCCGTTGTTGAACCCGGTGACCTTCCAGGTGACCCCCTCGAGCGTGGGTTCGGGCTCCGCCTGGAAGGCGAGCGGGGCGCCGGAGGCGGGGGTCAGGGTCAGGCGGTCGCCCGCGATGGCCATGCGATGCGTGCCCGACAGGCTGTCGAGGAAGCCCTTCTCGATCGCCATCCGGGGTTCGGGGCAGGCCATCATCGTCCCTGCCAGGCGTCCGACGGTCACGGAGTCGCCGTCCCGCGTGTAGGAACCGGTGAACCGGTTGCAACCGGAGAAGCCGGAGGCGCGGCCGTCTACGAACCGGACCGTGGGCGGAGCCGACGTCGGGTCCTTCGCCTCGCCCGCCGCGCCACCGGGCGCCGTGAACTGCCAGGTGGTCCCCTCGAGAGGGGCTGCCGGGACGCGGCAGCATCCCGCCAGCAGGCGGCCGTCCGGCAGGGACACCCTCGCCGACACGGGATGGGCCGTGTCGGACATGGTGTCGCTGCACGTCACCTCCCGGAGGAAGGCCACGGCCACGGCCTTCGGATCCCCGGCGGGCGTGCCGCGCCAGGCCCGCTCCTTCAGGAAGTCGAGGCGGGTCTCCCGCCCCCGGTACTCGACCGGCTTGCCGTCGGGAAAGGAGAGCGTCGCCCGCCCTCCCCCGTCGAACCGCAGGCTCCACGAGGGCTCGTTGCCGAAGCAGACGAGCCGCGGTTCGGCCGCCGCCACGGGATGGGCGTGGAAGAGGGAACCGAGGAGGAGCAGGGCGAAAGTACGGGTCATGTCCATGGGGGGCCTCGCGCATGGTCTTCTAATCCTCCCCTTCCTCGACGCAATGGGGGCATCGAGGAGGGTATGGTCGGGTGATGGACCTGCCGATCAACATCTGGGCTCTCATCGACCTCGCCATCCTCGTCTACTGGATCGGCGTGTCCATCCTGGTCATCTCCCAGGACCGCGAGCCCACCGCCTCCCTGGCCTGGCTGCTCGTCCTCTTCGCGATCCCGTTCCTGGGGCTCGTCATCTACTTCCTCTTCGGGCGCGACTGGCCGAGCAACGTCCAGAGGGCCCCGGCCACCAGGCGCCTCCAGGGCATCCTCGAACGCTTCATGCCATCCGTGTACGCGCCCCATGCGGCGAGGTCCGAAACGTTCGTGGGCGGGCTCCCGATCGAACACGCGCGCATCGCCCTGCTGGCCGAGCAGAAGCTCGGCGTGCCCATCCTGCCGGTTCGAACCTGCGACCTCTACGGCTCCGGCCAGGAGTACTTCGACGTCCTGCTCGCCGACCTGGCCTCGGCGACGCGGTTCATCCACATGAACTACTTCATCTGGGGAAAGGACGAGCTCACCGCGCGCATCACCCGGGTCCTCCTGGATCGCCTCGCGGCGGGGGTCGAGGTGCGGATCCTGAACGACCTCGTGGGCTGCATCGCGTACTCGAAGGTCGAGCTCGCCGCCCTGCGCAAGGCGGGGGCGCAGGTCGGGTCCGACATCGCGCAGCTCGCCCGCGTGAACTACCGGAACCACCGCAAGACCACCGTCATCGACGCGGAGATCGGGCACAGCGGCGGGTTCAACATCGGCCAGGAGTACATCGACGGAGGGAAGAGGTTTCCGGCGTGGCGCGACACGGGCATCCGGATGACCGGGCCCGGGGTCGCGGATCTGGAGAAGCTGTTCGACATGCGCTGGTACGAGGTCTTCGGCGAGGACCTGTTCCAGCCCGGGTACTACCCGGACCCCTCCCTTCCTCCCGGCGAGACGATGGTGCAGACGATCCACCAGGGGTTCGACGAGCCGTGGAATTCGGCGACGCGGGCCCACCAGCTCGCGATCTCGGGGGCACGACACCGGGTCCTGCTCCAGTCGCCGTACCTGGTGCCGGATCAGACCACCCTCGACGTGCTCATCAACGCGGCGGCGGGCGGGGTGGAGGTGCACTTCATGACGACCGGCTGGCCGGACAAGAACGTGCCGTGGTGGGCGGCCGAGTCCTACTTCGAGCGCCTCCTCAAGGCCGGGGTGCACATCTGGCTCTGGGAGAAGGGCTTCTTCCACGCGAAGACGCTCACGGTCGACGGCGAGGTCTGCTCCATCGGGACCCTCAACCTGGACATGCGGTCCCTGCGCATCAACAAGGAGCTGATGATCTGGATCTACGATGAGAAGGTGGCCCGGTTCTCGGAAGAGCTCTTCCGGGACGACCGTCGTGATTGCCGGGAGCTCACCCTGGACGAGGTGCAGGCCTGGTCCCGGCTGCGGCGCTTCCGGAATTCGGGGGCGCGGCTGCTGTCGAATCTCCTGTAGGGGGGTCGCGGGCCACCCGAACGTCCACAGCCTGCTCGTGGACGCCGAACTCCGGCTTCGTCGCGCCGCGGCTCCAGCGATGTCGGGGCCTTGCGCCCGCGTACGGCGCTTGCACCACCCTGACGGGAAGCCTGTCCCATCCCCATCCGCCCAAGTTCGTCCATCCCCACAGTCAGGAGAATCCCATGAAGAGATCCACGCTGCTGCTCACCCTCACCGCCGGCCTCGCCTTCAGCCCCTTGGCCCGGGCCGAGACCATGACCAAGGGCCAGTACGATGCCGCCAAGAAGCCCATCGCGGCCACCGTCAAGGCGGGCCTGTCCAGTTGCGACACGCTGGCCGCGAACGCCAAGGACATCTGCGTGGCCGAGGTGAAGGGCAAGGAGAGCGTCGCCATGGCCGAGCTCGAGGCCCAGTACGAGCCGACCGCCACGACCCGCAAGGCCGTTCACACCGCCAGGGCCGAGGCCGCCTACGCGGTGTCGATGGAGCGCTGTGACGGCCGGGCCGGCAACGCCAAGGACGTCTGCGTCAAGGAGGCCAAGGCGGCCAGGGTGAGTGCCCTGTCCGATGCGCAGAGCCAGGCGACCATCCACGAGGCAAACGCCAAGGCCAGCACCATCGGGAACGACGCCCGCCACGAGGCCGCCGGGGAGAAGGCCGGCGCCGAATACGCCGTCGCCAGGGAGAAGTGCAACGGGCTTGCGGGCGACACCCGGGACACCTGCGTCAACGACGCCAAGGCGCGCTACGGCCAGCCCTGAGGATTCACACACCGCGAATGGAGGAAGCCACATGAAGAACAGCACGACCGACCAGGTGAAGGGCAAGTTCAACAAGGTCACGGGCAAGATCAAGGAAGGGGCCGGCTCCCTGCTCGGCAATCCGGAGCTGGAGGCCGAGGGGAAGGATCAGAAGCACACCGGCCAGGTGCAGGAGAAGGTGGGCCAGGTCAAGAAGGTTCTCGGGAAGTAGCAGGACGTTCGGGACGGCCGGCCCAGCGCATCGGGCCGGTCGGGCCTCACCAGGCCAAGCCATGAGGTCACGCCGGTGAGCGCTGGCGGACCTCAGGGATGGCCGGCGCCTGGGGGAGGTCGATGGTGAAGATGCAGCCCTTGCCGGCCAGGTTCCGGTGGTGGATCTCTCCCCGGTTCGCCTCGACGGCCTTCCGGCTGATGGAGAGGCCGAGGCCGAGCCCCGAGGCATCCTTCGCCGAGCGTTCCCCGAACGGACGGAAGAGCTCGGCGTCGCTCCCCTGCAGCCCTCCGCATTCGTCCTCGACATCGATGAGGATCCGGTCGCCCTCCGCGCGCGCACGGATGGTGACGCCCCCATTCCGGTGGGAGTACTTGAAGGCGTTCTGGAGCAGGTTCATCAGCGCCGACGTCAGGAGGTGGGCGTCCACCTCGATGGCCAGGCCCGGATCGACGGCATCCACGGTGAAGTGGATGTCCCGGTAGTCGGCGTGCAGGTGGGCGGCGATGGCGACGTCGTCGATGAACCGGAGCAGCGAGAGCCGTTCCAGGCGGGCCGGGGCGCTGGTCAGGCGGACCTCTGCGAGCGCGCTGTCGATGATCTCGCTGAGCCCGACGAGACTCCTCCCGAGGGTGGCGCCGGTGGCGCCGGCGACGCCGACCGTCCCCGCCTTGAGGGCTCCGAAGGAGGGCAGCGCCGTCTGGAGCCGGTTCCGGAGCTCATGGGCGAGTCGCCCCATGCGCTCGACCTCGAGGTGCGCGGTGGCCTCCTCCTTCAGGCGGCCGTACGCCGTGACGGCGGCCGCGATTGCGTCGTCCAGGCATTGGTTCAGGGTGTGGAACTCCGCCGCGCTGATGTCCGAACTTCCTTCGATGGCCATCTCGGTGATCGCCTGGCAGACGTCGCCGTAGTCGTGGACGACCTGAGAGACCGTGAATCCCTTCTCCAGGAGGTCGCGCCCGTGTTTCTCCGCGGTTGCGTCCATCGCCGCGGGCGAGAACGGCGTCCGGGTCGCCTCCAGGCGAAGCGTCTCCGAGAGTTGATCCATGAAGAGGGGGATCCCGGTCTCCACCTCCCCGGGCGAAGGAGGAGGCCATGCCCTCGACAGCCCCTTCCGCCTGGCCCTGGAGATGAGTTCCGCCCTGTTCGTCCTGACGAGGTCATGGAGCATCCCCAGACCTGCTGCACGGGACGTACCGGAGCCACCGCGACGTAACGGGCCGTTTTCATTCGGCCGAGGGCCCCGGGAACGTTCCCGAACGTTCGGTGGTCACGGCTCGACCCGTTCGGCTGTTCACCCTCCCCATCCTTCCGGGCAGTTGCGTTTCCGACAATGCGGCACGCCGGTTGCTCTTGTGCCCTGTTCGATCGCAAGAACCCCTGGAGGAGCACCTCATGAACGGATGGAACGTCCCCGAGTCCGAGCCTGTCCTTCCCATGGCTACGGGTACGCCCCTGGCCCGTCGCCTCCGCGACGCCCGACTCGGCGCTGGCCTGACCGGACCGGGCGTCCTCGCGAGGACCGGCATCGATCCCGGAAACCTCTCCCGGATGGAGCACGGCAAGAGGGTGCCCTCGGTGGCCATCCTCGTCACACTTGCCAGGCTTTACAGGATCTCGCTCAGCGCCCTGTTCGAGGCCGCCGCTGGCGCCGATCCGGCCGTTCCGGAATCTCTCAGCCCAGGCCTCCAGCTGGCGGACTACGTGGCCGCGCCCGAGCCGGGATTCCGCGAACTGCACGAGCGCCACTGGAACGATCGTCCCGATCTCCGGGACAACGCCAGGCGCTTCGCCAACGACGTGTTCGAGCCCGTGCGGGCGATCCTGGGGGTTCCTCTCCGGGTGGAAAGCGGCTATCGCTCGCCGGCCCTCGACCGGAAGGTGCTCCGGAGCCAGGCGCCGTTCTCGGCCCACACCCACGGCCTGGCGGCCGACGTGACCCCCGTCGGAATGTCGATCCAGGTCGCGCTTCCGCTCATCCGCGCCGCCGTGCAGCGGGGCAACCTCGAGCACCTCGACTTCGCCGGGATCGAGCAGTCCCAGTGGATCCACCTTCAGGCCGCGCCCGAGGCCCAGGCCGCCCGGCGCATCATCGCGTCGGCCGGCGCCTGCTGACGATGCCCACACCTTGGTCGGCAACCTCCAGGTGAGACCCCGGGTGGTTGTCCGACAGACCCAAGATCGCCGTTGTCGTCCCGCGGCGGACGGCACACGATCATCGCTCGCCGGGGGCGCGTCCAAGGGAGCATCCATTGAGAGGACTCCACGTCCTCGTCGCCCTCGCATTGCTTCCGTCCGCGCCCCTCGCCTCGGAGGCCCAGCCGGCCGGGGCCGACGCGCAGGTCGCACAGCAGGCAGCGCTTCAGGGGCTCGTCGACGGCAACGGCCGCTTCGTGGACGGGAAGCAGGCGCCCCACATCCTGGGCGCGGAGCGTCGCCGGGAGCTGGCGAAGGGGCAGCACCCCCAGGCGATCGTCCCGGCCTGTTCCGACTCCCGCGTTCCGCCCGAGTATGTCTTCGACCAGCAGCTCGGACAGGTGTTCGTGGTGCGCACGGCCGGCAACGTCGCCGACGGGGTGGCCCTCGGCAGCATCGAGTACGCGGTCGAGCACCTGGGCATCCCCCTCATCGTCGTCCTCGGCCACCGGTCCTGTGGAGCCGTGACCTCGGCGCGGGAGGCGCACCGGACGCACGCCCATCCCCACGGAAACGTCGCGGAGGTCCTGAGGCTGGTGATGCCGGCCGTGCTGCAGGCCGAGCGGGCCAGGGCCCCCGACCTGCTCAACGCCTCGATCGAGGCCAACGTGGCCCTGGAGGCGAGGGCCCTCGTGAAGCGGAGCCCGATCATCGCCGGGCGGGTGAAGTCCGGGAAGCTCAAGATCATCAGGGCCGTCTACGACCTGGAGACCGGCAAGGTCGATTTCTCCCATTGACCGTCGGTGAAATATTGATCCGCTCGATCGCGCTCGTCGCACCAGCGTCGGCCGCGAACCCTTCGCCCCCCATCCGCGCCGTCGCCGGGGTCTTCCCGCCGTTCGTCATGGAGGAGCGCGGCAGGACGACGGGCTTCAGCATCGACCGCCGGGACAAGGCCGACGTCATCGTCACCGGCCACTTCCGCACGCCGGAGCGCGACCGGGAGTTCGACCTCTCCTACTCGATCCTGAACGCGGGCCAGCAGGTGATGGTGCGAAGCACGGGCTCGAGGGAAGGGTCGACGCCGCGGTCCTGGCCGCTCCCGCGCTGCAGTGTTCCAAGACGCATCGCGGTGCGGGAAAGGTCAAGGTCGTCGGGCCCGGGTTCAGCAAGCGGGACCTGGGATTCGTGGTGCCGCTTCACAGCCCGTGGCACCGGCGGATCGACTCGGCCCTGGCATCCCTCCACGACGACGGGACCTACGAGCGACTCCGGGAGAAGTGGTTCGGAAAGGAATGATAGGCTTCGGGGCATGAGGCCGACGACCGCGCTCCTTGTGCTGCTCGCGCTTTCCCTTCCCGCCGTGGCCCTGCCCCACCCGTGCGAGGCGGAGGTCGCGCAGATGAGGAAGGACCTGGACGCGATCCGCGAGGCCGTCGCCACCATCGAGGGCTTGCGGCAGACCGACAACCAGCGCCTGGTGCTCGCGGGCGCGAAGGACAAGTACGACCTCGAGCTTCGTCGGTTGACGGCGGCGCAGGCCCGCTGCGACGGACTGGTCGCCCCGGCCGCGCCCGCTCCGGTCCCCGCTCCGGTCCCCGCTCCGGTCCCCGCTCCGGTCCCCGCTCCAGTCCCGCCTCCGGTCCCAGTCCCGTCTCCGGTCCCCGCCCCGGCTGCCGTCGCGCCCGTGAGCCCCGCGACGCCCGTCCCGTCGGCGACGCCGGCAACCCCGTGCCTGACCGGCTGCGGCAAGGACACCGACTGCAAGGGCGATCGGATCTGCGTGAACGGGTCGTGCCAGGACCCCCCTTCGCGATGACGCCTTCCGCCGGCGCCGCGCCACCTTGCTAGGAACGGTTCCCCGCGAGCACCTGCTCGCGCGTCTGGAAGACCAGCGTGTCCCCGGCTTCCATGGTCTCGTGGTCGCGCTCGCGCGACGCGATCGCCAGCAGCGCCGCGCCGGATGCCTGCGCCTCGGTGCCGAAGAATCCCGGCATGACCTTGCCGTCGACTGCCGCGGTCCACCGTCCCGCGGTCTCCCGCACCGACACTTCGTGCGGCCCGATCCGGAAGTCCGACCTATGCTGCATGGTGAGTGCCTATCATGGGTGCGGTGGGTCCAGGAGGGTCGGCCATGGTCACGATCGAGTACTGCAAGGTTTGAAACTACCTCCCCCAGGCCCGAGGTCTCGGGCAAGCCATCACCGAGAGGTTCTCCGGCAAGGTCGGCGTCGATCTGAAGGCCGGGAGGAGATCGTCCTTCGAGGTCTCCTTCGGCGGCGAGGTGCTCCACTCCAAGCTCCGCAGCGGGGAATGGCCCGATACCGCGACGATTCTCGAGGCGATCGCAAGGCGGGCCCCCCGGTAGGGCGTGGGTGTCAGATTCTCCCCCGGGCCTTGTCTGCTCACCGGGGACGGACAGTGTGGTCCAGGTCCCCGCCGCGCGTGGGGGCGCTGCGGCGGGGGCCTTTTTTTAGGGCCTGCAGGTCGCCTTCCACGCCTCGCTCGCCAGGACCTTGTCCGCGATGAGTGCGTGTCCGGCGTCCCCCAGGTGCACCCCGTCTCCGGAGGCGAAGGCGGCAACCACCTGGCTGTCGGTCGCGGCCAGGTCGGACCAGAGTTCGATGTGGTGCGGCGCCGCGATGGCGGGCATGGCGTCCCGGAGGCCGGTCATGAGCGCCACCCGGACCGGGTCGGTGAAGCCCCGCGGGAAGGGGCCCAGGATGACGGCGGCGGCTCCCGACGCGCGGATCC
>CAWHPQ010000020.1:0-37700 GCA_963831265.1 uncultured delta proteobacterium
GATCCTCCAGGCTGCGGCCGGGAAGAAGAAGGGGCCGTCGCGGACCTCCCTGCTCGAGCACCTGGCCAGCCGCTACGGACTCTCCTCCCGCCTGGTCCGGAACCGGCGCGTCAAGGTGGGGGCATTCACCCGCCGTGTGCTGCGCCGGGAGGACGTTCCGGAGGGTGGGAAGATCGAGGCGGCCGCGGCGCTGTGCGGGCGGCTGGCACGGGCCGGCGAGAAGGTGCTGGTCTTCGGCGGGGATCTCGATCGGCTGCGCGAGCTGCAGGCCCGCATCGCGGCGACCGAGCGGCTCGAGGCGCTGCTCTACGACGACGCGCCGAACCTGGAGGCACGCGACCGGCTGGTGGCGCGCTTCCGCGACCCCGAGGGGCCGATGCTGCTCCTCTCCGGCGAGTCGGGAGGCGAGGGGCGCAACTTCCAGTTCGCCTCTCACCTGGTCTGCCTCGACCTGCCCGATTCGCCGCTCACGCTCGAGCAGCGCATCGGCCGGCTCGACCGGCTTGGGCAGGCGCGGCCGGTGGAGATCCACGTGCTCCCCGAGCCGGGGGAGGAGGCCTTCCTGGCCGACCTCTACGAGAAGGAGATCGGGATCTTCGAGGAGCCGGTGGGCGGCCTCGACGCGGTGCTGGCCTCGGTCCCCGAGGAGCTGGCCGCGCTGCGCGCACGGCGCACCGAGAAGGCGCGCCAGGCCTTCCGGCGTGGCATCGCGTCCCGGGTCGCCGAGGGTCGCCGGGCCCAGAACGAGGGGTACGATCCGCTGCTCGACGTCCGCTCCGCGTCGATCCCGGAGCTGACCGCGCTGGTCACCTCCGCCTTCACCCGCATGGGCGAGGACCCGCCGGACGAGGGGGAGGACGTCGGCGCCTCGCTCTCCACGCTGTCCCGCTGGCTGGAGGAGGAGCTGGAGGAGCTGGTCGTGGAGGCGGGCCGGCGGGTGGGAATGGACGTGGACACCGACGAGAACGTCCACCCCTTCGAGGCGGCCTTCACCTTCGGTTCCAGCCTGCGCATCGAGGCACTGCCCGGGATGGAGATCCCGGCCGAGGAGCGAACCCTGCTGGGCAGCTTCTGGCGGGAGACCGCGGTGGTCCGCGAGGAGCTGGAGTGGTTCGCCACCGGGCACCGGCTCGCCGAGGCGCTGCTGGAGCTGGCCCGCGACGGCGACGCCGGCCGCACCGCCTTCCTCCAGTCCCGCGCCGCTCCCCGGAGCGGTGGCCTCTACCTGCGCTGGAAGCTGCGCTGGCCAGCGCCGGCCGACCTGGCGCCGGGTGCGCGCGTGCCCTCCCGGCAGGCCTCCCGGTACCTGGACGAGGCGCCCGTCTCCGTGCTGGTCGACATGGGCAGCGGCCACGCCGTGATCGACGGCGGCGCCGCCCGGGTCGAGGAGTCGATCGATCGGGCTCGCGACGCCCGGGGAGCGCCCCCGCCGGCCGATGTGGTGGAGCCCGCCGCCGGGGCGGCCGAGAAGGAGGCCCGCGCCGAGCTGTCCCGTCGCGTCGCACGCGCGGTGAAGAAGCTGGCATCCCATGCCGACGCCGAGGAGGAGCGGCTCCTGGAAGCGGCGCGCCACGGTGGAGCCTCCCGCGAGGCGGTGGAGCGGGCCCTCGTCTCCGTGCTCCTGCACCGGGAGCTGGTCGAGGAGGCGCTCGCCAAGGTGGACCTGGAGCTCGACGCAGCCGCGGTGGTCCTCCCGGGGTAGCCCGCCCACCATGACGACGCCGCCCCGCGCCTTCCTTCCCGATCTCCTCGTCGCCGGGGGACGGGTGCACGAGGGGGCGGCACTCTCGGTGGCGGAGGGCTCGGTGGTCGCGGTGGGAGCGCCCGCCCCGGGCTTCGAGCAGGTGCGCATGGCTGGAAAGGCGCTCCTCCCCGGCATGGTCTCCGCCCACGGACACTCCTTCCAGCGGGCCATTCGCGGCCGCACCCAGGCCCGGCACGCCGGCCGGAGCGACTTCTGGTCGTGGCGCGAGGCCATGTACCGGGCCGCGATGCGGCTCGATCCCGAGGACGTGCACGCGGTGGCCCGCATGGCCTTCCACGAGGCGGTGCGCACCGGGATCACCGCGGTGGGCGAGTTTCACTACCTGTCGCGAGACCCGGCCGGGTGCCGGTACGACGAGCCCGATCTCCTCGCCCAGGAGGTCATCCGGGCGGCCCGGGAGGTGGGGCTCCGCATCGTGCTGCTCCGGACCGGCTACGCCCGGGGAGGAGCCGGGGTCGCTGCGAGCCCGGAGCAGCTCCGCTTCGTGGACGGCTCACCCGGGGAGGTGGTGGAGAGCGCGCTGCGGCTCGAAGCCGGGGCGGCGCACGATCCGGCCGTCACCATCGGCCTCGCACCGCACAGCGTCCGGGCCTGCCCGGCGGAGTGGATCGGCGTCATCGCCGGCGAGGCCCGGAGGCGCGGCTGGCCGCTTCACGTGCACGTCTCCGAGCAGAAGGCCGAGGTGGAGCAGTGCCTCGCCGAGCACGGCCTCACGCCGGTGGAGCTGCTCGAGCGGCTGGGGGCGCTGGGCCCGGCCACCACCGCGGTCCACGCCATCCATGTCACTACTGGTGACATCCGGTCGCTGGGGCGGAGCGGGACCACGGTGTGCGCCTGCCCCACCACCGAGCGCGATCTCGGCGACGGGGTGGTGCCCGCCGACGAGCTCCTGCGCGCCGGCGCGCCGATCGCGCTGGGAACCGATTCCCAGGTCCGGATCGACATCCTCGAGGAGGCCAGGTCCCTGGAGGGCAACCTGCGCCTCCTGCGGCAGCAGCGCGGCCTCCTCGCTCCCCCGGGGGGCGACGGGCGCGTGGACGCGCTCGCCGCCAGGCTGTACGCCATCGCCTCCGCCGGTGGGATGCGCTCGCTCGGCCTCTCCGGGGGCACGCTCCTTCCGGGGGAGCCGGCCGACCTCGTGACCCTCGACCTGGGAGACCCGTCGATCGCCGGTGCGTCGGTCGCCGACCTCCTGCCGACCGTGCTCTTCTCGGCGGCCCGCTCCGCGATCCGGGACGTCCTCGTTGCGGGGCAGGCGGTGCTGCTCGACGGGGTCGCGGCTCCGGGGCGTCCGGCCGCGGCCGAGGTGGTGGCCGACTTCGGCCGGACCATGAAGAAGCTGTGGGGAGGATGAGATGGACATCGTCGAAGCGCTGCAGCAACTCGTCGCCATCGACTCGACCTCGTCGCGGACCAACCTCCCGGTGCTCGACTGGCTCGAGCCGCGCGTCCGTCGCCTGGGCTTCGAGACCCGCCGGATGACCTGGCTCGACGCGGAGGGGGTCGAGAAGGGAAACCTCGTCGGCCGGCTCGGCCCGGACGAGCCGGGCGGCCTGGCGCTCGTCGGGCACACCGACTGCGTTCCCTTCGACCCCGACTGGAACGAGGCCCTCTCCGGCACGGTGCGCGACGGCAAGCTCTACGGGCGCGGCTCGGCCGACACCAAGGGCTCCATCGCCGCCATGTTGCTCGCCGCGTCCCGTGTCCGGCCGGGAAGCGGGCCGCTCTGGCTCTTGTTCACCGCCGACGAGGAGGTCGGCTGCCAGGGGGCCAAGGCGCTCGCCCACGAGGGGCGGATCCGGCCGGCCCGGGCCATCATCGGCGAGCCCACCCGACTCGTTCCCGTTCGCGCCCACAAGGGCTACTGCGCGGTGGACGTGACGGTCACCGGGGTGGAGGGGCACAGCGCCTTCCCCGACGTGGGCGCATCCGCCATCCACGCCGCGGTTCGCCTCGTCACCGAGATCGAGCGGATCCAGGCACGGCTCGCAGCCGAGCACACCGACCCGGTCTTCTCGCCGCCGCACACCACCTTCAACGTGGGGATCATCCGGGGCGGCAAGGCGCGCAACGTGCTGGCCGGCGAGTGCTTCTTCACGCTGGAGTGGCGGCCGCTGCCCGCCCAGGCGCCGGAGAGGGCGCTCGAGATGGTGGACGCCGCCGCGCGCGCGCTCGAGGAGGCGGGTGGGGGCAAGCTCCAGGTCACGCGCACTCCACTCCGCGTGGACCCGGCCGGCGTCACGCCTCCAGACGCCGAGGTGGTGCGCTTCCTGGAGCAGCAGAGCGGGAACGGCTCCACCGCCATCCCCTTCGGCACCGAGCTCCCCGAACTCATCCACCTGGGAGCGGAGGCCTGCGTCTTCGGACCGGGCGACATCCGCGTGGCCCACCGCACCGGCGAGTTCGTCCCGCTCCCCGAACTGCACCAGGCCGCCGAGATCTACGGCAGGGCCATCGCCCGTTTCTGCGCCTGAGCCGATCGGCTAGGATCCCGGCCGTGGCGCTCCACTTCTGGAAATACCATGGCCTCGGCAACGACTTCGTCGTGGTGGAGGGAGCCGCGCCCATGGCCCCGGCACGCGCCGTGGCCCTCTGCGACCGGCGCCGAGGCATCGGCGCAGACGGCGTGCTGACCATCCTGCCGGCCCGCGACGGCGGTGCCGCGTACATGCACATCTACAACCCGGACGGCTCGGTGGCCGCCATGTGCGGCAACGGGATCCGCTGCGTGGCCCGCCACCTGGCCGGGTCCCACGGCATCGAGGGAGCGTTCGTGATCGAGACCGACGCGGGCCCCCGGGGCTGCACCGTGCACCGCGGATCGGATGGGGTCGACTCGGTGACCGTGGAAATGGGCCGGGCCCGTATCGAGGGATTCCAGGAGTTCGTGGTGGGTGTGGAGCGGGTACGGGCGCTGCGCGTCTCGATGGGAAACCCCCACGCGGTCGTCCTCGACGGGCCGGGTGCCAGCCGAGCCGGGACGATCGGCCCGGCCATCGAGGCGCAGGTGCCGGGCGGCCTGAACGTGGGCTTCGGACGAGCCGCCGGCTCGTCCATCGACCTCGTGGTCTGGGAGCGCGGCGCCGGCCTCACCGAGGCCTGCGGCACCGGCGCCTGCGCGGCCGCGGTGGCCGCGCTGCACGAGGGGCGGCTCGACGGGGCCGGCCCCGTGACCGTTCGCCTGCCCGGTGGCACGCTGGAGATCTCGGTCGGCCCCGACCTCGCCGTTCGCATGAAGGGGCCAGCGGAGAAGGTCTTCGAGGGCGACACCGTGCTGTAGTCCCCCATCGCTCAGTGCGTGAGCCGCCACAGCATGGCGAGGACGCGGTCGCAGAGGGCGAGGGACGGCGCCGTGACCGTGGCGGGCAAGTGGCCGAACGCCTCCGCCACGCGCAGGCTCGCGATCACCTCGTCCGCGCTTCCCGCCGCCACCCGCCAGAGGTGGATTCGATCCTTTCCGTTTCGCCGGTTTCCCTCGCTGACGTTCAGCGGAACGGATGCGGCAGCTCGGCGAAGCTGCCTGGCGAGGTCCGGGTCTCGTCTCTGGAGGAGGATCAGGGGCTCCTCCAGCGACCGGATGAGCTCGAGGGCGACTTCGAAGGCCTGGAAGGTCCGAGACCGATCCCGATCCCGAGACCGATCCCGCTCCCGAGACCCGGCTACTCCCCCAGCGCCGCCCTCACCGCCGGATTGTCCAGCAGCATCCGGTACTCGGCCCCCGACAGCCACGCCTCCCTGCTCCCCCCCCGGTACGCCACGGTCACGAGCACGCGCCCGTCGCGCCGCTCCGCCCGCGCCGGCCATCCCTTCTCGACGTCGCGCTCGATGGACCGCAGGTGCCGGGCGATCCGCACTGCCCGCCGTCCCTCCGGCGACGAGAGCGCGAGGAAGTGCCGGTTGCGGCTGAAGCCGCGGTCCTCGCGCATCCGGCGCACCGCTCGCTCGACGAAGCCGGCCATCGCTCCCAAGCTACCAGAGATCAGCCGCGTCGCGCCCGGCGCACGAAGCGAGCCATGGCGAGGTCCGTGATCCCGATGTGGGTCCGAAGCCAGTCGGAGAGGAAGCGATCCACGCGCGTCCGCGATCTCTCCGCGGACCCGTGGTGATGGTGTTCCTGCTCGATCTCGCGAAAGGTCTCGAGCATCGCGAGATGCTCCTCCCGGTGCCGCGCCAGGTCCGGGTAGCGCTGTGCCGCCATGTAGCGCTCCTCGGTCTGGAAGTGGAAGGCGATGCCGTCCCGGAGGAAGGCCATCGTGCGGTCGAGCTCGGACCCGTCGTCGGTGGATGCTGCGTCCCGCACCCGGGCCGCGCACCGGAAGAGCTCCCGGTGCTGCTCGTCGATCTCGTCGATGCCGGTGACGAGCGCACCGGTCCACTCGAGAAGCACGGCCTCCATTCCCGGATCGTACCCGACTTCCGCTCCCCGGCGACAGCCGGGATCACCGGAGCGGGGATCGATCGGCCGCCCGCTCCAGGGCCCTCCGGAGCGAGCGGGCGTCGGGCCCGACCGCCACCGCCAGCAGGTGTCGCCGCTGGAACATGGCGCGAGCCACCCGGCGGACGTCGGCGGCGGTCACCCGCTCGACCCGGCGGCAGCGCTCCTCGAGCGTCTCGTCGGCCCCGAGGAGTTCCCCGGTGCCGAACCAGCCCACCAGCTCCGACGGGTTGTCGAGGGCGAAGGTGAGGGACATGCGGTGGCGCTCCTTCACGCGAGCCAGCTCCTCGGCGGGCAGGACGCCGTCCCAGAGGCCGGCCACGACGCGGAAGATCTCGCCGGCGACCCGCTCGAGCCGCGAGGGCGTGCAGGCCCCCTCGAAGGTGAAGATGCCGGCGTCCTCGAAGGTCTCCAGGCTCGCGTGGATCGAGTAGGCGAGGCCGTGCCGCTCGACCACCTCGAACGGCAGCCGGGAGGAGAGGCCGTCGTCGAGGATGCGCCGGACCACCAGCGCAGCGGCGTGATCGCGGTGGCGCTCGGGCACGGCCGGGAAGGCCAGCGAGAACTCCACCTGCGCGTCATCGTGCTCGACGGCCCGCAGCGTGGGGCCGGGCGGCCAGCCTGGGGCCGGGACGCCCTGCTGTGCGGTTCCCCGGGGAAGCGCGCCGAGCCGCGGCGCCGAGAACTCCACGACCTCCTCGTAGGAGACCGGGCCGGCCGCCACCAGGACCACGTTGGCGCCGGTGTAGTGGCGCGCGTGGTGCGCTCGGAGCTCTGCCTCGGAGAGGGCGCGAACGCTGCCACGAGACCCGGCGATCTTCTGCCCCAGGCCGTGGCCGGGGAAGGCGAGCCGCTTCACCAGGTTGTCGGGGTCGACGTCGCGGCCGCGGGAGTCGACCTCGTCGAGGATCTCCTCCAGGATCACCTGGCGCTCGACATCGATGTCCCGCAGGAGCGGGTGCCGGATCAGGTCGACCATCACGTCGATCCCGGTTTCCATCCCCGCCGGGTGGAGCGACGTGTAGAAGCAGGTGTGGTCGCGTGCGGTCATGGCGTTCATGCTGCCGCCCGCCGCCTCGACCGCCTCGTTCATGGCCCGGCTGTCCGGGTAGCCACGGCTGCCGCGGAAGACCAGGTGCTCGACGAAGTGGGAGGCCCCGTTCACCTCGGGGCGCTCGTGACGCGACCCCGCCCGGACGTAGAGCGCGAGCATGGCCGAGTGGAGCCCAGGCGTCGGTGCCACCACCACCCGGGCGCCATTGGGGAAACGGGCCCGCTTGCCGAGAAGGAATGGCCCCTCCGCCAGCGGAGAGTGGCCCCGCAGGGGATCCCGGAACCGCCGCGACCTTGGCTTCGTCGGCTTCACGCGCTCACCGCCTCCTCGCTCCCGGCGACGTCCGCTGGCTCCGGCGGGATCTGGACGGAGAACGTCGTTCCCCGGTCGACCTCGCTCTGGCATCGGATTGTCCCGCCGTGTTCCGTCACGACTTGCAACGTGAACGCCAGTCCTAGTCCGGTTCCTCCCGACTTGGTGGAAAAGAAGGGATCGAAGATTCTCTCCAGTTGTTCCGGGGGGATACCGGATCCGGTGTCGCTGACCGTCACCTCGGCCGCCCCGTCCGCGGTCCGGCCGGTCCGGACCGTGATGGTCCCCCCGCCGGACATGGCCTCCCGGCTGTTGCGGAGGAGGTTCAGGAACACCGCCCGCAGCTGCCCCTCGTCTGCCCAGATCGGAGGGAGGTCCGGGGCGAGGTCGCGCGTCACGGTCACCCCGGCGGCAGCCATCTCCGGCGTGACGAAGTCGACGAGCCCGCGGAGGATGTCGTTCAGGTCCTCGCGTGCCATCACCGGACGGGGGAGCCGGGCGAAGCGCAGGTACTCCTCGGCGACGGCATTCAGGCGGTCCACCTCGCGCGTGATCGCCCCCAGGAGCGCGCGGGCCTCCGCGGACGCCCCTGGCTCGAGCTCCTCGGCGAGCAGCTCGGCGTTCAAGCCCAGCGAGTTGAGCGGGTTCCTGATCTCGTGCGTGATGTGGGCCGAGATCCGCCCCACCGCCGCCAGCCGCTCGGCCCGGAGCAGCTCCTGGCGCTGCCGTTCCAGCGACGCCGCCATGGCGTTGAACTCGCGGGCCAGCACCCCCAGCTCGTCCGCACCGCGGACGTCGACCTGCCGGCCGAGGTCGCCCGAGGCCACCGCCTTCACCCCCTCGGTGAGGGTGCGGATCGGGGCGAGCAGCCGCTGCGAGACCAGCGCCGCGCCGGCCCCCACGAAGAGCGCCAGCAGCGTGTAGATGACGATGGAGGCAACCGTCCGAGACTCCTCGCGCCCCGCCGTGAGGACGAGATCGCTCGTGTGGCTCTCCAGCGCGGCCTGCAGGAGCTTCACGTCGATTGCGAGCGCCCGCTCCATGGTGCGGGCGGCCTGGATGCTCGCCTCGGATGGCGGCACCTCCCCGGCCTCGGCCGCGTCGAGCAGGGCGCGTGCCGCCGCGTCGTACCGGGACCAGGCCGCGTCGAGGGTGTCGAGACGGACCAGGACCTCCTGGAGGAAGACCGCCTCCTCCCCGGGAGCGGCCTTCAGGGCACGCCCGGCGACGGCGCGCCCCTCCGCGATCTTCTCCCGGACCAGCGACGGGAAGCGGGCCCGGGCCAGCGGGACGAGGGCGCGGCGGGAAGCCGGGTCGAGCGCTCCGGCCTCCAGGACCCGCGCGGTCACCCAGTCCTTCACGTCGATCTGGGCGGCGATCCGGGTGAGGGGCAGGTACCCGTCGGAGAGGAGCCGGAGCTTCCGCCCCAGGCCGTGGAGCTGGCTGATCCCGAAGGCAGAGACCAGCGCGAAGGCGGCCAGGGACACCCCGAAGGCCAGGAAGATCTTGGTGGCAACGCTGCGCAAGGCGGGAATCTAACCCGCCGCCGTACCGTCTTGCCAAGAGGTCGGCGCCAGCGATAGCTTCGTGCCCCCATGACCGGCCTCCTCCTCCTCGTCGCACTCGCCGCGGTTGCAGCGGCCATCTACTTCTTCACCTCCCACCGGAACGCGAGCGGCCAGCTGGCCGGGAAGGCGGAAGCGCTCCGCAAGCTCCAGGAACAGGCCGAGAACGCCGCCCAGGATGCCTCCGCCCTGCGTGCGGAGGCGAAGGAGCGGCGCGAGGAAGCCACCCAGCTTCGAGACCAGCTGAGAGAGGCCAAGAAGAAGGCCTTCGATCAGGCCGAGGCGGTGAAGAAGGCCGCCGGGGCCCCGGCCCTTCGCGAGGAGATCGAGAAGCTCACCACCCGGCTCGGCGACGCGCGGGCCGAGGCCGCCGCCGCCGCGGAGAGAGCTCGCGCCCTCGAGGCCAGGGCAGTGAGCGCCACCCGGGACCTGGAGCGAGGTCGCGCCGAGGCCGCGGAGGCCGTCGCCAGGGCCCGCGAGCAGGCGCTCCAGGCCGCCCGGGCCGCCGCCGAGCCGCTGTCGCCCCCGCCCGCCGAAGGTCCCGGGGAGGGTCAGCTGGCCGCGGAGAAGGAGCGGGCCGACAAGGCCGAGGCAAAGCTCGCCGAGGTTCGCAAGAAGGCTGCCGAGCTCGACCGGGACCTCAAGGCGGCGAAGGGAAGGCTCGAGACCGACCGGCGGGTCTACATGGTGCAGAAGGGCGAGCTCGACATCGCCAAGGACCGCTACCTGGAATTGAAGCGGCGCCACGACGCCCTCCGCAAGGAGCACGAGGACCTCATCGACGCCGTCCGCCAGGCGGCCCGCGAGGAGCGCAAGGCCCAGGAGAGTGCGGCATCCGCCGCCGGGTCCGCCGCGCCGCCGCCGGAGGCCCCCCCGGCGCCTCCGCCTGCGGGCGAGTAGGGGCCTGCCAGGCCGCGTCCCATGCAGAAGGCGGAGCGACTCCTCGATCTGGCGGCGCTCCTGCTGCGTGCCTCGGAGCCGGTCTCCTGGCGCGAGATCCAGGAGCAGTTCCCCGAGGACTACGGCGGCAGCGGCGAGGCCGCCATCCGCAAGTTCGAGCGGGACAAGGCCGAGCTTCTCGAGCTGGGAGTCCCGGTTCGCTGGGTGGGCGGCGACGAGGACCTCTCGGCCGGCTACCTGGTCGACAAGGAGGACTTCTACCTTCCCGACCTGAAGCTGGCTCCGGAGGACCTGGCGCTCCTCTACCTGGCCGGCTCGGCGGCGCTGGCCCAGCGCGTCTTCCCGTACGCGCGCGACCTCGCACACGCCATGAACAAGCTCTCCTTCGCGGCCCGTGCCCCGGGCGCCTCGGAGGTGGCGGCGGTGGCCTCGCTCCAGCTCTCGGCCGACGACGCGGAGGGAGATGCCCGGGCGGAGTCGTCCGCCCGGCTGGAGGCTCTCTCCACGGCCGTGGCCAGCAAGAAGCGGGTTCACATCGTCTACGCCGGGGCCGAGCGGAGGGCGCGAACCGAGCGCGACGTCGAGCCCTATGGCCTCTACCAGCGGGGCGGAGCCTGGTTCGTGGCCGGGTTCTGCCGGCTGCGACAGGACATCCGCAGCTTCCACCTGGCGCGCATCATCTCACTGGAGGTGAATGCTGCGGCGCCGCGGACGCCCGACTTCGAGGTGAGGAAGGGCTTCTCGCTGGCCGAGCTGGCCACCCGCGAGTCCTGGGAGTTCGGGGTGCACGCGCCGGTGCGCTGCCGGGTGCGTCTCGACGGGCCCGCCAGCCCGGAGGAACGGGACTCCTTCGGCCCGCGGGCCACCTGGAAGGAGGCCGACGGTCGCGCCGTCGTGGAGGTGGAGGCCCAGAACCAGGAGGCGCTGCTGCGCCACGTGCTCTCCTACGGCGACCGCGCCGAGATCCTGGCCCCCCGGCCCCTTCGCGACAAGGCCCGCAAGGTGCTCTCGGCGCTGGCCCGGAGGGTCTCGTGACCCCCAGGGCCGCCCCGCGCAAGGCTGCCCCTCCCAAGGCCGACGCGCGCGATCGGCTGCGCCGCGTCCTGTTCCTGGTTCCCTACGCGGTCCGCCATCCCGGCGTTCCGGTTCGCGACCTGGCCCGCAGGTGCGGCGTCCCGGAGAAGCAGATCCTCGAGGACCTCGACTTCCTGCTCGGGGTGGGCTGCCCGCCGTTCGCTCCCGACGACTTCCTCGACCTCTACGTCGAGGGCGACCGGGTCCACGTGGCGCTCCACCAGAGCTTCTCGCGGCCGCCGAGATTCACTGAAAGTGAAGCAGCGGCGCTGGCCGCCGCGGCGCGTGCGCTGGGAGGGGAGGGGCGGGAGCGGGTGGTCCGCGCGCTGCGCGAGGCGGTGCCGCGCGACCGTCGCGCCATCTTCGAGGAACTGCTCGCCTGCATCTTCGCTGGATCGCCGCCGGCCAGGGATTCTCTCCTCGGGCGCATCGAGCACGCCATCGCCGCGCGCCGGGCGCTGCGCATCCGCTACTTCACCGCCACCCGCGGCGAGGAGAGCGAGCGGGTGATCCACCCCTACACGCTCGCGCAGCGGCTCGGGCACTGGTACCTGTGGGGACACGACGAGGGGCGCGGGAAGGCACTGCCGTTCCGTCTCGACCGCATCCGGGAATGTGCGGTGGACGAGAAGCGCTTCGAGCCGCCGACCGAGGCCGAGCTGGCTCGGGGCCGCCTGTTCTCCGAGGCCAGCGGTCCCCCGGTGCGCCTCCGGCTCGGTCCGCTCGCCGCGGCCTGGGCGCTGGCTCGGCCCGGCCAGTGGCGGGTCGTGAAGCGGGACCGGAAGGGTGGCGCGGTCGTCGAGGTTCCGGGGGTGAGCGACGAGTGGGCCACCCGCTTCGCGCTCTCCTTCGGAGGGGATGCCGAGGTGCTCGCGCCGCCCTCGGCCCGGCGCCACTTCGGCGACGCGGTCCGGCGGGCCCTGGCGCGATACCCCGGATAGGGCCCCCCTGGTGGAGCAACGATTCGGGTGTCCCCTGGGCGGGAGTCATGACCCCGGGGTGCGGGCGGACCCGATCTGATGGCCCTGAATTTCTTGTCCTTTTCGTCGGCACGGCGCGAGCAAATGCCAGGGGGCGAGGTGCACAGTGGCGAGAGTACTCATCGTGGATGACGTCGAGATCGTGAGGAAGGCCCTGCAGGTCGGGGTGCAGAAGCTCGGGCACGAAGTCGAAAGCGCCTCCGATCCGCTCGTCGCCCTCGAGCTCGCGCGATCGCACCCTCCTGACCTGGCGCTCGTCGACTACCGGATGCCCGGGATGGACGGGGTCGCCTTCTTCGACGCGCTGAAGCACCAGCTCGGCGACAGGTGCCCCAAGGTGCTCTTCGTCTCGGCCACCTCGCCGGACGAGGTCCGGGAGAAGCTCCTCCCCACGGGGCTCGTGCCGGCGGGCTTCGTGCACAAGCCCTTCCACCTCGACGACCTCTGGAAGACCGTGAAGGACACGCTCGCGAACTGACCGCGCTGCGTCCGATCGGCTACTTCTTCAGGCCCGCCCAGCCGAAGTAGAGGTCGGCGACCGCGCACATGTCGTCGGCGCCGTGTCCCGCCCCGATGGCGTCGCCGAAGAGGCTGCGCACCGCCGCGTTGACCGGCATCTTCGCGCCCTGGTCAGCGGCGGCCTCCTGCGCCAGCCGCTGGTCCTTCTCCGCCAGCGAGACGGCGAACCGCGGTGCCCAGTCCCGGGCCAGGATCTGCTCGCCCTTCATGAGGAAGAGGGGTGAGTGGAAGCTCGAGGACTGGAGGGTCTCCACCACCTTGGCGAGGTCGAGGCCGCCCGAGGCTCCGAGCGCGAGGCCCTCGGCGTAGGCCGCCATCATGGCGCCTCCCACCGAGTTCACCACCAGCTTCATGAGGGCTGCGTGCGGAGCGGTCTCCAGCTCGATGACCCGCGCAGAAAGCGCGCGCAGGGCGGGCCGGGCCTTCTGGCGGGCCTCGGCCGGACCTCCGGCGACGATGGTGAGCTGGGCCTTCTCTGCGGCCGACCGGGAGCCGAGCAGCGGGGCCGCCACGAAGGAGGCGCCCCGGGCGTTGACCCGCTCCTCGACCGCCTTCGCGCTGCGAACACCCGCGGTGGAGACGTCGACGAGCACAGCGCCCTTGCCGAGCCCGGCCAGCGCGCCGTCCGGCCCCTCGAGCGTCGCCTCGACGGCCGTCTCGTCGGACAGGCACAGGAAGACCAGGTCCTGGCCGGATGCCGCCTCGCGCGGAGTGGCTGCGCTCCGGGCACCCTTCTTCACGAGAGGTTCCGCCCTCGACGCGGTGCGGTTCCAGACGGTGACGGTGTGGCCGGACTTGCGCAGGTTGTTGGCCATGGGCGCGCCCATGGTCCCCGTTCCGAGAAAGCCGATCTTCATGGTCCGACCCTTGTAGCCCAACGCGCCGGACGGTGAAAGCGCGATCCGATGCACTCCGGTGGGGCGAAAGCCCTGGCGTGGCGCGGCGCGCCATGCGACGCTCACCGGTCGCGTCGCCGCGCGCAGGGAGGGCGGAAAGCCGAGATGGAATCGAGGGATGTCGTCGTCGTCGGCGGGGGAGTGAGCGGGCTCTCCTTCGCGTGGCAGGCAGCCCGGTCCGGCCGGAAGGTGCTCGTCCTCGAGGGAAGCGAGCGCCTGGGAGGCTGCCTCGACTCCCGGCGGACGCCGGCGGGGTACTGGTACGAGCTGGGCGCCCACACCTGCTACAACTCCTACGGGGGCCTGCTCGAGATCATCGAGGGCACCGGGATCCGCGACCGGATCGTGTCGCGGGGCGACGCCCGCAAGCGCTTCGCCTTCCTGCGCGACGGTTCGCTCGACATGCTGGGACCCGTCTCCGTCCTCCTGCGCTTCGACAAGGCCGAGCTGCTGCGCAACGTCTTCCGCGGCATGGGAGCGCCCAAGGAGGGCGCCACCACCTGCGGCTGGTACTCCGGCGTCGTGGGCAAGCGGAACTACTCGCGGATCCTGGCCCCGTTCCTCTCGGCGGTGCCCTCGCAGAACGTGGACTCCTTCCCGGCCTCCGGGGCCGGCTCGCTCTTCAAGAAGCGGGCTCGGCGCAAGGACGTGGTGAAGAGCTTCACCCTCGACGGAGGGCTCGGCTCGGTGGCGTCGGCGATGGCCACGACGCCCGGCATCGAGACCGTCACCGGTGCGCTGGTGCGCGAGGTGCGCCGGAGCGGTACCGGGTACGAGGTCCGGCTCGCCGACGGGCGCGCATACCAGGCGCCGGTGGTCTCGGTGGCGGTGCCCCCTTCGATGGCGGCGGCGCTCCTCCGCGCCGACTTCCCCGACGTCGCCTCCGAGCTGGCGCGGATCGGGATGGCGGCCGTCGAGACCGTGGGCGTGGTGGTGCGGCGCGACAAGGTGGAGCTCCCGGAGATGGCCTTCCTGGTCCCGGCCGACGACATCTTCTGGTCGGCGGTGACGCGCGACCCGGTCCCGGATCCAGCCTGGCGCGCCTTCGCCTTCCACTTCAAGACCGGGAAGACCGACGAGGAGCGGCGCACGCGCATCGCCGAGATCCTCCGGGTGAACGCGGGCGACTTCGAGGAGGTCACCCGGAGGACGGCCCTGCTCCCGTCGCCGGCCCTGGGCCACGACCGGGTGGTGGGGGAGCTCGACCGCATGCTGTCGGGAGGGATGCTGGCGCTCACCGGGAACTACTTCGAGGGGCTCGCCATCGAGGATTGCGTGCAGCGCTCCCGTGCCGAGTGGGCGCGGGTGGCGGCGCCGGGGTAGCCGCTACCGCAGGCTCTCCCGCTCCGCCTCGAAGAGGCCTGCCAGCCGCCCGGAGAGTGCGCCGGCCCCTCGGCCACGCGCCGGGGCCACGAAGACCGTGTCGTCGCCCGCGATGGTGCCGAGCACCCCCGGGAGCCGGGCCAGGTCGATGGCCCGGGCCACCGCAGGCGCGCTGCCCGGCAGGGTCCGGATCACCACCAGCGATCCGTTCGTGGCCACGGCCGAGACGAGGCCGGAGACCGCGGCGGCGACCGAGGAGGGGGCCCCGTCGCCGATCTCGTAGTAGGAGCCGTCGGGCCGGGAGACCCGCCGCGCCGAGAGGCGGGCCAGGTCGCGGGAGAGGGTGGCCTGGGTGGCGCGGAACCCCTCGTGACCGAGCGCCTCGAGCAGCTGCTCCTGCGTCCCGACCCGGCCGGCGCGCAGGATGCGGGCCACCGCGTCACGGCGTCTCCTGGCGTCCCGGGCGCTCATCGGTAGATCAGGGTTCCCACGCCGCGATCGGTGAAGAGCTCGGCGATGACGGTGTGTGGGACGCGTCCGTCGAGGACGTGGACCCGCTCCACGCCGCCCCCGAGCGCACGCAGGATGGCGCGGGCCTTGTGCTTCATCCCACCGGTGATGGCGCCTGCCTCGATGCGCTTCTCGAGATCCGGCCCGGAGATCTGGCGCACCATCCCTCCGTCCGGCGCCGACTCGAGGATGCCCGGGACGTCGGTGAGGTAGATGAGCTTCTTCGCTCCCAGCGCCACCGCCACCGCCGCAGCCACGTCGTCGGCATTCACCGAGAGTCCTCCCCCGTCCTCGCCGCTGCCGATGGGCGAGATGACCGGCACGTAGCCCGACTTGAGCAGCATGCGCAGGAAGTCCTTGTTGACCTCGACCACCTCTCCGTGGTGCCCCAGGTCCCGGCCGCTCTCGTGGACGATCTTGCGGGCCCGGAGCAGCTGCCCGTCCTTGCCGGAGAGCCCGACCGCCGAGGCGTTCCGGGCGTTGAGCAGCGCCACCAGCTCCTGGTTCACCTTGCCGGTGAGCACCATCTCCACCACCGGGAGCGAGGTGGCGTCGGTGATGCGCAGGCCGTCCACGAACTCGGATCGCTCCCCCAGCCGCTCCATGGTCCGGGTCACCTCCTGGGCGCCGCCGTGCACCACCACCGGCTTCAGGCCCACCTGCTTCAGCAGCGCCACGTCCTCGGCGAAGGCCTCCTTGAGCGACTCCTTCACCATGGCCGCGCCGCCGTACTTGATGACCGCCACCTGCCCGGAGAAGGCGGCGATGTACTTGAGCGCCTCGGCCAGCAGCGCCCGCTTGAAGGCCGGAGAGTAGTTGGCGACGTGGTCCTCGCGGGCCACCCCTCCGTCGGCCTTCTGGACGATCTGCGAGGAGTAGTCGGCGTTGATCTTCACGTAGTCGTAGGAGAGGTCGCATCCCCAGGCCGTGGCCGAGACGTCGCCGTCGGCCAGCTCGACCCGCAGGTCCACCGAGGGCTCGCGCAGGCGCACCTTGAGCGCCTCGCGGTCGAACTCGGTGGGCGCGCCGCCCGCGAAGACCGCCACGCCCTGCAGCGAGACCCTTGCCTTGTAGGGATCGATGAGCCAGCCGCGGGTCCCGGCCCGCGCCCCCACCGTGGCCAGCACCCGCCCCCAGTTGGGATCGGCGCCGAAGAGGGCGGCCTTCACCAGCGGGGAATTGGCGATGGAGCGGGCCACGTCGCGGGCGGACGCGTCGGAGGGGGCGCCGGTCACCACCACCTCGAGGAGCTTGGTGGCGCCCTCGCCGTCGGAGGCCATGGCCCGGGTCATCTCCCGGAAGAGGTCGGTGACGGCGGTCTCCAGGATCTCCTGGTCGGGCCCGGGCTCGGCGATGCGGGCGTTTCCGGCCAGCCCGTTGGCGAGCGCGACGAGCGAGTCGTTGGTCGACATGTCGCCGTCCACGGTGAGCATCTCGAAGGTGCACTTCACCGCGCGTCCCAGGATCTCCTGGAGGACCTTGGGGGTCACCGCCACGTCGGTCACCACCACGCAGATCATGGTGGCGAGCTGTGGCGCCAGCATGCCGGAGCCCTTGGCGATGCAGGCCACGGTGGCGGCCTTGCCCCCCACCACCACCTCGCGCGACGCCATCTTGGGGCGCGTGTCGGTGGTCATGATGGCCTCGGCCGCGAAGTCTGCCCGGTCGCCCAGTTGCTCCACCAGGGCGGGGAGGGCATCGACGATCTTCTGGGCGGGCAGGCGCACGCCGATGACGCCGGTGGAGGCGGTGAGCACGGCCCGCTTCTGCACGCCGAGCGCGTCGGCCACCGCGCCGCGCAGGGTGGCCACGTCCTCCAGCCCGCGCGGGCCGGTGAGGGCGTTGGCGTTGCCGCCGTTCACCAGGACCGCGCGCATGCCCTCGGCCGGCACCCGGTCGCGGGCATCGATGACCGGCGCGGCGCAGGCCTTGTTGATGGTGAAGAGGCCTGCGGCGGCGGCCGGCACGTCGGAGACCACCAGCGCCACGTCGCGCCGCTGCGGCTTCAGGCCCACCGCGATGCCGCCGAAGCGAAAGCCCTTGGGGATCTTCATGGCTAGCCTCCCAGGAGGTCGAGCCCGAGGGTCTCGTCCCAGCCCTGCGTGGCGTTGTAGGCCTGGACCGCCTGGCCGGCCGCGCCCTTCACCAGGTTGTCGATGGCCGAGACCGCGATCACGAGACCGGTGCGGGGGTCGAGGGTGGCACCCAGGTGGCAGCGGTTGGTCCGAGCCACGTCCTTCACGGCCACCTGGTCGGGCTTCATGACCTTGACGAAGGGTTCCACGCCGTAGGCTGCCTCGAGCGCCTGGCGCAGCGCGGCCTCGCCGGCGCCGGGCGTGGCCCGCAGCGAGCACGTGGCCAGGATGCCGCGCCGGATGGGGACGAGGTGGGGCGTGAAGGAGATGGGGCCGACCCCTCCGGCGAAGCGCGCCACGGTCTGCTCGATCTCCGGGACGTGCTGGTGGCGGCCGATGCGGTAGGCGCGCAGGTCCTCGTCCACCTCGCAGAAGGAGTACTCCTCGCTCGCCTTCCGGCCGGCGCCGGAGACGCCGCTCATCGCCGAGACCGCGATGCCCTCCCGCGCCACCAGCCCGGACCGGACCAGCGGCGCGAGCGCCAGCGCGATGGCGGTGGCGTAGCACCCCGGGTTGGTGACGAACGTGGCCCCGCGCAGCGCGGCGCGATCGAGCTCGGGCAGGCCGTAGCGGGCCTGGGAGAGGAGCGGCGCGGCGGAGTGCTCGAAGCCGTACCAGATCGGGTAGGCGGCCGGATCGTGGAGCCGGAAGGCGCCCGACAGGTCCACCACGGCGACCCCCCGGGCGTGGAGCACCGGGCCGAGCGCGAGGGAGACCTCGGCGGGGGTCGCCAGGAAGGCCACGTCGGCCGCGAGCGCCGGGGCCTGGGACTGGGGGAGGTAGCGAAGCGCGGCGGCCAGCCCGGAGAGGGAGAGGCGGGATCCGGTGGCCTCGTCGGCCCAGCGGTCGGAGTAGAGGGACGCGAGGCGGAGGCGCGGGTGGCGGGCCACGATCCGGGTGAGTTCGAGTCCGGAGTAGCCGGAGGCCCCGACGACGGCGACGCTTTGCGTATGCATGGAGTTGCATGAATATGCAACTCGAGGGCTGCGGTCAACGGGGGGGGGCGGGACCGACGGGAAGGGGTCGGCGGGCCGCGGCGGCCCACCGACCCCGGAATCATGGTGCCCAGGAGAGGACTCGAACCTCCATGGCCTTTCAGCCGCTAGACCCTGAATCTAGTGCGTCTACCAATTTCGCCACCTGGGCGGAGGTGGGCCCCTCATTAGCGGGGGGAGCCATCCGGTGTCAACGGCATTCGGAGCGGTTAGGATGCCGTCGCCATGACGCTCGCCACCGCGCTGCTCGCCCTCTCGCTCGCCTCCGCTCCTTCGCCCCAGGCACCCGTCACGCTGGTGGGCGCGGGGGCCCTGGGCCCGGGCGGCGCGGCCTGGCTGGCCGAGGTCGGCTATCCCCAGGTGTCGCTCACCTATGCGCAGGGGATCGGGGAGTGGGACGACCTGGGCGGCACCGTCAGGATGTCCTGGACCACCGGGGAGATGGTGCTGGGCCTGGTCTGGCGGCGCGAGCTGGCCGGGGACTCCGGGAGCCGGGCCGGGTTCCGCCTCACCGCCGGACCCTGGTTCAACTTCGGGGGCACCTGGATCTACTCCGCCAACCAGGAGAACCTGGGGGCGCTCCTGGCCCCGGGCGTGGCCTGGACCGCCTCGGCCGGGGGCGGGCTCCTCAGCGTGAACCTGGACCTGGGTGTCGAGTGGGCCATGCAGCGCGGCATGGGTCTCGGGTTCGTGCCGCGCGTCGGCGTGGCCTACGAGGCGCCCGTTGCGAAGGACGTCACGCTGGGTGCACGGGCCGGCCTCTGGGCGCGATGGGCGACGGGCAGCGCCGGGATCCCGGGCCTGGACGACAGGCTCCTCGGAGAGCTCACCGCCCTGATCACCTGGAAGGTGTTCTGAAGCGACGCGTTCCGCTACCAGCGGGTGACGCAGGCGATGGCCGGGCTGCAGGTCCGTTCGACCGACTCGAGGTACTTGAGCATCTCCTCGGCCTCGATGGCGCCGGTGATGCGCTGCGGGACCTCCCGCCCCGAGGAGTCGATGAAGACCACGGTGGGCATGCCGACCACGGCGTACTTCTCGAAGACCATCTGGAAGGCGTCGGTGTCCTTGCTGCCGTCCATCTTGAGTGTCACGAAGCGCCCCGCCGCCTCCTGGACGCGCGCGTCGGCCCAGGCGGTCCTGTCGAGCTCCTTGCAGGCGGTGCACCAGTCGGCCCAGAAGTCGATGATGACCGGCTTGCCTTGCGCGCGGGCGTGGGCGATGGCCGCCAGCTCGTCCTGGTGGAACGCCCAGGCCAGGTGATCCCCGCTGGCGCGGGCCCGGGCCGAGGCCGCCCCCGACGCGTAGACGATCCCGCCCACGACCAGCGCCACGCCGGCGCCCTTGGCGAGCTTGTGGAGCGGGGACCCGCCGTGGAAGCTGCCGCTGAAGGCACCCAGGAGCACCCCGGCCCCGGCCAGGCCGGCGGCGGCGAGCGCGGCGGTGCGCGAGGCCAGGAAGACGGGCTGGAGCGCCGGGATCGAGTCCTTCAGGAAGACGCCGGCCGCGGCCAGCAGCGCCACGCCGAAGACGCTCTTCACCGTGTCCATCCAGGGGCCGCTCTTCGGGAGCGAGACCGAGAACGCGCCGATGAGGAAGAAGAGGAGCCCGAGCCCCATGGCGTAGGTGAACATGATGCCCATCCCGAAGGCCACCGAGCCCTTGGTGGCCACGAAGGCGAGCGCGGCGGCCAGCACCGGGCCGGTGCAGGGGGCGGCGATGATGCCGGAGACGAGCCCCATGCCGAGGGCGCCCAGGTAGCCCGCGCCGCCCACGCCCTGGAGCTTCGCCTGCATGGACGGCGGGAGCTGCAGCTCGAAGGCGCCGAACATCGAGGCCGCCATGGTGGCGAAGACCAGCGCGACCGCCCCGATGACGAGCGGGTTCTGCATCACGCTGCCGAAGGCCTTGCCGGTGAGCGCCGCTCCCACTCCCAGCGCCGAGTACATGATGGCGATGCCGAGGACGTACAGGCCGGAAAGCGCCATCGCGTGACGGCGGGAGGATGCCTCCCGGGCCCCGAAGATCGACACCGTGATGGGGATGAGGGGATAGACGCACGGGGTGAGGCTGGTGAGGACGCCGCCGCCGAAGGCCACCACGTAGGCCAGCACCGACCCCTCGGCGAGAAGGGTACCGAGGCCGAGGTCGGTGGTCGCGCCGGTGGAGCCCGAGGCCGCGAAGTCGGGTAGCCAGGCCACCGCTGCGAAGGTGAGGGCGGCAACGAGGATTCTCGTGAGATTCCGCATGCGTCCTTTCAACATAACCACCCACTGGCCCGTGGGAAACCTCCGTTATAGAACCCCAGACCGGAACCTCAAGACATCCGGTTCCATTCCCTTGGAGACAGGCGGAGCCTTGAGGATTCCCATCTACATGGACTGCCACTCGACCACCCCGGTCGATCCTCGCGTCCTCGAGGCCATGCTCCCGTATTTCTCGGAGAAGTTCGGAAACGCGGCCTCGAAGAGCCACTCCTTCGGGTGGAGGGCGGAGGAGGCGGTGGAGGAAGCCCGCGAGGAGGTGGCCCGGCTCATCGGCGCGACCGCCCGGGAGATGGTCTGGACGAGCGGCGCCACCGAGTCGAACAACCTGGCCGTGAAGGGCGTGGCCCGGTTCCACTCCGGGAAGGGGCGCCACCTGGTCACCACCGCCATCGAGCACAAGGCGGTGCTCGATTCGATGGCGGCGCTGGCGCGCGAGGGGTTCGATGTGACCGTGGTCCCGGTGAGCGGGGATGGGCTCGTGGACCCGGAGGAGGTGCGCGCCGCCATCCGGCCCGACACCGTGCTGGTCTCGGTGATGCACGCCAACAACGAGGTGGGAACCGTGCAACCCCTCGTGGAGATCGGGCGCATCACCCGCGAGAAGGGGGTCCTCTTCCACACCGACGCGGTGCAGTCGCTGGGGCGGATCCCCTTCGACGTCGAGGAGGTGAACGCGGACCTGGTGTCCCTCTCCGCGCACAAGATGTACGGGCCGAAGGGGGTGGGGGCGCTCTACGTGCGGCGGCGGCCCCGGGCCCGGCTCGTCGCGCAGATCGACGGGGGTGGGCATGAGCGGGGGTACCGCTCCGGCACCCTCAACGTCCCGGGCATCGTGGGCTTCGGGAAGGCGGCTGCGCTGGCCCGCGAGGAGATGCCCGCCGAGGCGCCGAGGATCCTGGCGCTCCGGGAACGGCTGCGGCACGCGATCCAGGCCGGGCTCGAGCGGGTGACCGTGAACGGTAGCCTCGAGCGGCGGTTGCCGGGAAACCTGAACGTGAGCTTCGCGCAGGTGGAGGGGGAGGCGCTCCTGATCGCCATGAAGGACGTGGCGGTCTCGAGCGGATCGGCCTGCACCTCGGCGTCGCTCGAGCCGTCATACGTGCTGCGTGCGATGGGCGTGCCGGACGACCTGGCGCACGCGTCGATCCGCTTCGGCCTGGGCAGGTTCAACACCGAGGAGGAGGTGGACCACGCGGCGCGGCTCGTGGTGGAGAAGGCGACGAGGCTGCGCGAGATGGTGCCTCTCACGGCGCCTTCTACGCAGTAGAAGGCGCAAGGCTCGCGCACTCCGGGTACGCCCTTCGTGTACCCGTCCATCACCTCGTCGCCGTAGGCACCCTCGCCGCCTCGCGTTGTGGACGTCGCAGAGGACCCGGCAGTTCTCCACGGTCGAAGGGCCGCCGCGCCCGCGCGGCACGACGTGGTCGATCTCGGTGCGCACCTCCGAGCCGCACGTCCCGCCGTTCGCCAGGGGCCAAGTACACTTTCCTCCATCGCGCTTCCTCACCGCCCGCTTCACCTTCGGCGGGACCGTGGCCCGCCGCTTCTCCTGCTGGGCGAGCAGCAGGTCGAGCGCGGCATCGATCACCTGCTCGTCGGTCGCGCCGGGCTGCACGTGCGACTGCCCCAGGCGCGCCTTCCGCAGCTTGGCCAGCAGTTCCCGCGAGACGGTCAGGTGGATCCGGCTCTGCGTCGCCGTGAGGGGCTCGACGACGGTGCGGGAGTGCTCCGACCGGCTCGGCGAAGATTCACCCGGGTGAACCGGGGAAGTACCTGAATTCACGGGTGCCAGGTCCGGTACCGCAACGGCCGGGACCTCTGGCAACGCCGTGACGACCGTCCTCCGCGGAACCACGGTCGCCGGGGCGATCTCGACCGCCACCTGCTTCGCCTCCTCCCTGGAGCGGTGGAAGAACCGGGGGAGGATCTCCTGTCGGTTGGCGACGGTGATGACCTTTGCGAGCTGGAGAACGGAGGAGAGGCAAAGGCGACCGTCGCGAAGCGGCTCGACTACCTCCGGGAAGCGGGCGACGAGGCGCGCGGCGACCTTCCGGTAGTGAGCCGCGCCCCGGGACAGGCCGAGCTCGCCGTGCAGGTAGTCGAAGACGTTCGCGAAGCCCAGGCTGCGATATCCGCCCGTCCGGTCGAACGCGGAGAGGGCAACGAGGAAGTCCGCGAGCGCTGCGTGCTCTCGGCGGAGAAGCTCGGCGAGGTGGCGGGAGGATTCACGGGCGGCGGGCAGGGCATGTTCGTTCATTCATCCACTCTCTCACGTGATTTTCGGACCTCGCCAAGCGCACGAGAACGGCACCTGGAGCGAATTCGCTCGCGACGATCTTCGAACCCCGCCAGGAACCCAGCTCGCGCGGCAACGGGCTTTCTGGGCGTCGACAGGCACCTTCACTGCACGGCCTGCAAGCCGTAGCGTGAACGGCGCGGAAACCTGTCAAGCCCTTGCACCCATATTCCCGGAGGTCGAACCGCGGACCATTGGGCAGCGGTGGTGCATGGGGCCGGCCTCGTTTCGCTCGAGCCCATCTCCGGCGGGATCGATCGGGTCGCGTCGCGGCCCCCTCGTCCGCGTCGTGACCGAGCCGGGGACGAGAAACCGCCCATGCCACCGTGGCGGGCGCTGGCCCGCGGCGTGCTCCCGTCCCGCCCGTGCACCTGCTCCTCGCCATCCTCCTCGCCGCACCGCCCGCCGCGCCGTCGCTGCCTGCCGTGCCTGCGTCGCCCTCACCCGACGCGGCGCTGACCGCCCGCCTGGACGGCAACCGGATCCTCACCGCCGTCGCCGCGGCCGACCCCCCCATCGCCGAGGTCCAGCGAGCGGCCGCCGAGCACGACGGCGTCGACCCCGACCGCCTCCGAGCCTGGGTGGCGCGTCCCCGCAGCGCCCACTGGCTTCCCCGGGTCTCGCTCGACGCCTCCCGCACCGAGCGGGACACCCGCGTGGTCGGCGTCACCGGAACGGTCGAGTCCGACTACCTGCGCCTCAACCCGTCCACGCAGTTCGGCGTTCGGCTCAGCTGGGACCTCGACCAGCTGGTCTTCTCCCGCGACGAGCCGGCGACCGCCTGGACGGCGTCCCGCCTCATCGACCGGCGCGAGGAGCGGGTCCGTCGGGCCACGAAGCTCTTCTTCCAGCGCCGCCGGCTGCTCGTGCAGCTGGCGCTCGACCCGCCGCGCGAAGCCCTGCTGCGCGCCGAGCGGGAGACCCAGGTGGACGAGATCACGGCCGAGCTCGACGAGCTCACCGGAGGGCTGTTCTCCGGAAGGAGGAAGAGATGAGGAAGTCCGCATCCGTCGCTGCTTCACTGATGGTATCACTGGCACTTCCTGCCTGCGGCCCGACCGAGCCCGATCCCGCGCCGCGGGTGGTCTCGGTCGCGCCGGAAGGCGAGGGGATCCCGCCGGACGCCCCCGGGATCACCGTCCGGTTCAGCGAGCCGGTCGAACCGTCCGGCGTGGAGGACGGCCGCTTCGTGGCGCTCGCCGCCGAGGCGGACGCGAAGTCCGCTGCCACCGCGGCGGCCTCGGCGACCGGGATCGGGCCAGGAGTCGCGGTGGTCCGCGCCCGCGTGGCCCTCGTCGACGGTGGAATGGCGGCCGAGCTCACCCCGGACGGGCCGCTCCAGGCTCAGGGCTCCTACGCCGTCGTGGTGGGCACCGGCATCCGCAGCGCGAGCGGCCGGGCCGTCATGGACCCCACCGGTCGCAAGCGCGCCTTCGCCACCACCTTCCGCACCGGGCCCATGCCGGACCGAATCCCGCCGGTGGCCCGGTGGATCGCGCCGCCCCACGGGCCGGTGCCGGTGAACCTCAAGGAGATCCGCATCGGCTTCTCGGAGGCGGTCACCGGTTCGCTGTCCGTGAATGGCGTCGCGGGTCGCGCCGCGGCGGTCTCCCCCGACGTCCTCTCCCTCTCCCTCGGAGGCCCGGTCCCTTCCGGTCAACTCGCCCCCGCGCTCGATCAGGTCCGGGACGCAGGAGGGAACCGGCCTCCCCCGCTGCCGGGCATCGCGGTGGCCTCCTGCCGCGACGACCTCGCCCCGGCGGTCGACGCGGCCACGGTGCGGGTCCTCCCGGCCGACACCGCGCTGACCCTCGCAGCCGACGCCTCCGAGGTGACCCGCCTCGGCATCGAGGTGGCCGTCGAGCGGCTCGGGGAGGGCTGCGGGGCGCTCCCCGACGTCCCGGACAGCCTCGTCGCCTGGGGTGGCTTCGCCCCGTGCCCCGGAGCCGACCCCTGCGGCGCCCCGGCGCGCTGCCCGGGAGCGGCTACCGCGGCCGGTCTCTGTCCCGGACGGCGGGTGAAGGTGCGGGTCCTGGCCGAGGACCTGGCGGGCAATGCGGCGGCGCCCGGCCCGTGGATGGTGGCGGCCACGGGGTCCCCGGCGCCCCGGGTGGTGCTCACCGAGGTGCTGGCCGCCGCGGCGACTCCCCAGGCCGGCGGCGAATACGTGGAGATCGCCAACCTGGGAAGCGGTGACGCGGACCTGACCGGATGGAAGCTCGCGAAGAGGAGCACGAGCGGGGCGGTCTCCCGCTGCACCCTCGAGCCGAAGGGAGGTGTCCTCCCACCGGGAGGGCACGGCCTCGTCGTGGGCGGAGGATGGGACGCCAGGTACCCGGTACCGGCCGGCGTTCCCCTGTTCCACTGCGGCGCGACGTCGCTGGCCGGGGGGCTCGCCGACGACCGGGCTCCGGCCATCGCCCTCGAGTCGCCTTCAGGCGCCCCGGTCTCCGGCTTCGGGTGGGCCGCGCCGGGACTGCGGTGCACCGAGCGCTCCGTCGAGCGGATCCAGCCGGGGGGCGAGGACACCGCGTCGAACCTCGCCTGCGCGAAGGTCGCCCCCGGCACCCCGGGGGCCTGCAACGGGAACACGCCACCGGCCGACTGCCCGCGTCGGCCGTACTGATGGCGCTACCCGGCGTGCTCCGCGACCCACTTGCCGAGGAACTCGTCCTTGAAGAGGAATCCGTCGGCGCCGCACTCGGCGGCGAGTTGCTCCACCGACTCCCGGGCGGCGCCCGTGCAGAGGAGCACCTTGATTCCCCGGAAACGCTCGTTGCGCTTCACGAAGCGGCAGAACTGCGGCCCGTCGATGCGCGGCATCTTGACGTCGAGGAGGATGAGGTCCGGACGGGTCTCCCGCCGGGCCAGGATCGCGGTGGCCGCCTCGGCGTCGGCGGCGTAGAGCACCTCGAAGCCCTTTCCGGCGAGTTCCCGTTCCAGGAACCGGGCCACGATCTCGTTGTCGTCCACGATGAGGACGCGGCGCCGCGCGGAGAGGGCCGCGGCGAACCGCCGGGGAAGTTCGTCGAGGGGGTCGAGCTCGAGGAACCCGTCGGCGCCGCAGCGGGTCGCGAGCTCGGCCAGCGCCTTCGGCGCGGCCACCCCGGTGACGAGCGCCCGCCCCACGAAACCCCGATCGCGGAGGAGCGCGATGGCCCGCCGCCCGCCCGTGCCGTCCACCACCAGCGCGTCGGCACCGGCCAGGTTCGCGACGAGCTGGGTCGGGTCGGACGAGGCCACCGCCTGGTGGCCTGCCCGGGACAGCGACAGCGCGACGGCGTCGCAGACGATCTCGTTGGCGCAGCAGACCAGGACCTTCACTGCCCCGGGACTGTACCGCAAAGCGCCCTGAGGAGGCCGAATTGCCGCTCCCCGGTGCGTGTGCTAGCCGTTTACCCGTGCGCCCCTACGAGGTCATCCACCGAAAGCGGGACGGCCGCCCCGTGCCGCCGGAGGCCATCTCCGAGCTGGTGACCCGCTTCGCCGAGGGGAGCGTCCCCGACTACCAGATGGCCGCCTTCTGCATGGCGGTCTTCTTCCGGGGCATGAGCGAGCCCGAGCTGCAGGCCCTCACCGGCGCCATGCTCCACTCCGGGGACGTGCTCGACCTCTCCGACATCCCCGGTCCGAAGATCGACAAGCACTCCACCGGGGGGGTGGGGGACAAGACCTCGCTCGCGCTGGCGCCGCTCGTGGCCGCCTGCGGGGTGAAGGTGCCCATGGTGAGCGGCCGGGGACTCGGCCACACCGGGGGCACCCTCGACAAGCTCGAGTCGATCCCCGGCTTCCGCATCCATCTGCCGGTGGAGCGATTCCGCGAGCTCACGGCCTCGGTGGGCGCCTGCCTGATCGGGCAGACCGACCGCATCGCGCCCGCGGACCGCAAGCTCTACGCGCTGCGCGACCTGACGGCCACGGTCGAGTCGATCCCCCTCATCGCCGCCTCGATCCTGTCGAAGAAGCTGGCCGAGGGGATCGACGGGCTGGTGCTCGACGTCAAGGTCGGAAGCGGAGCCTTCATGAAGCGGCTCCCCGACGCGATCGCGCTGGCCCGCACGCTCGTCGGCATCGGGCGGGGCATGGGCAAGGAGGTCGTGGCGCTGGTCACCGACATGGACCAGCCCCTCGGGCGGGCGGTGGGGAATGCGCTCGAGGTGAAGGAGGTCCTGCTCCTCCTCCACGGTGGAGGCCCTCCCGACCTCCGCGAGCTCACCGTGGTCCTCGGCGCCGAGATGCTGCTCCTGGGTGGCGTGACCGCGAGCCCGGCCGAGGCGAGAGGCCGGATCGAGCAGGCCATCGCCGACGGGAGGGGCTTCCGCAAGCTCTGCGAGATCGTCGAGGCGCAGGGGGGCGATCCCCGGGCCCTCGTCGACCCCGACCGGCTGCCGCGCGCGGAGCGGGTGGTGGAAGTGGGGTCCCCGGCGGGCGGCGTGGTGGAGGCGATCGACGCCGAGGCGGTGGGCCTCGCGGCCATGGCGCTCGGGGCCGGGCGCTCCCGCGTCGAGGACGCGGTGGACCCGGCGGCGGGTGTCGAGGTGTGGAAGAGGGTGGGGGACCGGGTCGAGGCCGGCGAGCCGCTCGCCGCGATGCACCTGGGGGACAGGCCGCTCGAGCCCCCCGAGGCGGTGGCCGGCCGCCTGCGCGGGGCCTTCCGGATTGGCCCTGGACCGGCGTCGCCCGGGCCACTCGTCCGGGAGCGGATCGAGGAGGGGGAACCATGAGCCGAAGGGCCGAGCTGAACAGGCGCCTGGATTACGCCCGGGCCGTGTTCCGGGGTCGCACCGAGCACCGCCCGGTGGTGGGGATGGTCCTCGGCTCCGGGCTCGGTGCGGTGGCGGAGCGGGTCGAGGACCGCGTCGTCATTCCCTACGACGAGATCCCGGAGTTCCCGTCGCCCACGGTGGCCGGCCATGCCGGTCGGCTCGTGGTCGGTCGGCTGGGGGGCGTTCCGGTGACCATCCTCGAGGGGCGGTTCCACCTCTACGAGGGGGCCTCCGCGGAGGACGTCGCGTTCGGGGTCCGGCTCCTCGCCTGGTCCGGGATCCAGTCGCTGCTCCTCACCAACGCGGCCGGCGCCGTGAACCCGGACCTCGCGCCGGGGCAGCTGGTCCGCATCACCGACCACCTGAATCTCACCGGGGCGAACCCGCTCACCGGGCCGAACGACGAGCGGCGGGGGCCGCGCTTCCCGGACATGAGCGAGCCGTACGACGCCAGGCTGGGAGGCCTGCTCGACGCCTGCGCGTCGCGCCTCTCCATCCCGCTCGGGCACGGGGTCTACGCCGGCCTGGCCGGGCCCAGCTACGAGACCCCCGCCGAGGTCCGCATGCTCCGCACCCTGGGCGCGGACCTGGTGGGCATGTCCACCGTCCTGGAGGTGATCGCGGCCCGCCACGCCGGCCTCCGGGTGGCGGCGCTCTCGCTGGTGGCCAACCTGGGGGCTGGGCTCTCGGCCACGGCGCTGTCCCACGCCGACGTGCTCGCGGCCGGGGCCGGGGCGGTGGAGCGGCTCGGGCGGCTGCTCCCGGCCTGGGCCGCCGGCGCGGCGGGGGCGTCGCCGTGACCGGGGTACGCCGCTTTCACGTGCTGGTGCGCGACCCCGCCGCCGGAGGGTCCTTCGAGGAGTGGAAGGGCTGGCTCGACCCCGCCGGCATCCACTTCACCATGAGTCACCCTCCGGCGCGCCGCCTCGAGCTGCGCTTCCTCCTGCCCGGGGCCGAAGCCGAGACCCGGGCCGGCGCGGAGGTGCTCCGGGTGGACCGGCAGGGGGAGGACTTCCTGGTCCACGCGCGGCCCGATGGCATGGACGCGTCGGCGCAGGGCGCGCTGGACCGGTTCCTGGAGGAGGCGTGAAGGCCCGGGACCTGGCCCCGGCGGCGCGGGCCGCGCGCCGGCGTGCCTACGCGCCCTACTCGGGCTTCCGTGTCGGAGCCGCCCTCCGCGCCGGGGGCAGGGTCTTCGAGGGAGCCAACGTGGAGAACGCGAGCTACGGGCTGACCGTCTGCGCCGAGCGCGCCGCGGTGATGGCCGCGGTCCTGGACGGAAGGCGAACGCTCGATGCCGTGGCGGTGGCGAGCGGAACCGTCCCCCCCACGCCCCCCTGCGGGATGTGCCTGCAGACCCTCGCCGAGTTCGCCGGACCCGGACTCCCGGTGACGCTGGTCGGAGCCCGCCGCTCCCGGGTCGAGACCACGCTGGGGGCGCTGCTCCCCCGGGCCTTCGGCGCCTCGCAGCTCTCGCGGGTTCGGCGATGAGGGTGCTCCGCGGTCTCGAGGGCGCCACCATGCTGCGCGGGTGCGCGGTCGCCATCGGGAACTTCGACGGCGTCCACCTGGGCCACCGGCGGCTCCTCGAGACCGCGAGGGCGCGCGCCGCCACGCACCGGGCGCCCGCGGTCGCGCTCACCTTCGATCCCCATCCGGCGCGGGTGCTGCGCCCCAGCATGGCGCCCCCCACGCTCACGCCGCTCCCCCGCAAGCTCGAGCTCCTGGAGGAGGCGGGGATGGACGCGGCAGTGGTGCTGCCCTTCGACCTTGCCTACGCCGCCACCCCGGCCTCCGAGTTCGCGCGGCGGGACCTGGGCGCCCGGCTGGGCGCGGCGGACGTCGTGGTGGGTTACGACTTCACGGCAGGTCACGAGCGGGTCCGTGTCGACGCGCTCCGCGAGCTCCTGCTGGCCTGCGGGATCGGCCTCTCGATCCTCCAGCCGGTCACCGCCGACGGCCTCACCGTGAGCTCCACCAAGGTCCGGGAGTTCCTGCTGGAGGGAAACGTCGAGGGGGCGGCGGTCCTCCTCGGGCGGGCCCACGACGTCGAGGCGGTGGTGGAGCGGGGGGCGGGGCGAGGGCGGACCATCGGCTTCGCCACCGCCAACCTGCTCCCGGAGGGGCTGCTCCCCGCGCTGGGGGTCTACGCGGCCCGGGCCCGCGTCGGGGTGGGCCTGCGGCCCGACGGGGTCTCCCACGGGCGCGGTGCACGGACCTTCGACGCGGTCTGCAACGTCGGGGTGAAGCCAACCGTCGAGGAGTCGGGGCCGGTCGGCCTCGAGGCCCACCTCCTGGGCCACGACGGGAGCGACCTGTACGAGGAGCGGGTCCGGGTCGAGTTCGTCGCGCGCATCCGGCCCGAGCGGCGCTTCCCCTCGGTCGACGCGCTCCGGGCGCAGATCGGGCTCGACGCCGCCGCCGCGCGGGACCTGCTGGACCCGTCCCGGGCCCGCTGACCGGGACGCCGAAAACCACGCCGGATTCCAGGAGTTTGCGCCTCACCGTTCCTTGACCGTGCCGGAAACGCGGTGCTACGGTCGAATTTCTTCCAGCGCGCTCGATCCCGGGGGAGAGTGGCCACATGTCGGGACGTCTCGGTGAACTGCTGGTGCGGGAGAACCTCGTCTCCCTGCAGCAGCTCCAGAAGGCACAGGACGAGCAGCGCAAGACCGGTGGACGCATCGGTTCGCTCCTCGTCAAGCAGGGCGCGATCGCCGAGAGCGACCTCACCGGATTCCTGTCCAAGCAGTACGGCGTGCCCTCGATCTCGCTGAAGGATTTCGAGATCTCCGACGACGTCATCAAGCTCGTCCCCAAGCAGACCGCGGTGAAGCACGGGGTGGTCCCGGTGAACCGCGCCGGATCCTCGCTCATCATCGCCATGAGCGACCCCTCGAACATCCTGGCGCTCGACGACATCAAGTTCTCCACCGGCTACAACGTCGAGGTGGTGGTGGCCTCCGAGCAGGCCATCCGTGAGGCCATCGACCACTACTACGGCGAGAAGGGGCCCAGCTACGACGAGGTGATGCAGGGCTTCGAGGACGCCGACTTCTCGGTCATCGAGGAGGGGGACGGCCTCGACGTCCTCGACCTGGAGAAGAGCGCCGCCGAGGCCCCGGTCGTCACGCTGGTGAACATGATCCTGCTCGACGCCATCAAGAAGGGGGCGTCGGACATCCACGTGGAGCCCTACGAGAAGGAGTTCCGCGTCCGCTTCCGGATCGACGGCGTGCTCTACGAGGTGATGAAGCCGCCCATGCGGCTGCGGGCCGCCATGATCAGCCGCCTCAAGATCATGAGCCACCTCGACATCTCCGAGCGCCGGCTCCCGCAGGACGGGCGCATCAAGCTCCGCCTCGGCAAGGGCAAGGAGATGGACTTCCGCGTCTCCGTCTGCCCCACGCTCTTCGGCGAGAAGGTGGTGCTGCGGCTCCTCGACAAGTCGAACCTCCAGCTCGACATGACCAAGCTGGGCTTCGAGGAGAAGCAGATGAAGGACTTCCTCGACGCCATCGACCGTCCCTACGGCATGGTGCTCGTCACCGGCCCCACCGGCTCGGGCAAGACGACCACGCTCTACTCCGCCCTCCAGCGCCTCAACGAGGTGGCCTGGAACATCAGCACCGCCGAGGACCCCGTGGAGTTCAACTTCTTCGGGATCAACCAGGTGCAGATGCACGAGGACATCGGGCTCAACTTCGCGGCCGCGCTGCGCAGCTTCCTGCGCCAGGACCCCGACATCATCATGGTCGGCGAGATCCGCGACTTCGAGACCGCCGAGATCGGCGTGAAGGCGGCCCTCACCGGCCACCTGGTGCTCTCCACGCTGCACACCAACGACGCCCCGGGCACCATCTCCCGCCTGCTCAACATGGGCATCGAGCCCTTCCTCGTCACCGCCTCGCTCAACGCCGTCATCGCCCAGCGCCTGTGCCGCCGCCTCTGCCCCGACTGCAAAGCCCCCGCCCCGGTGGACGAGCAGGCGCTCATCGACGCCGGGTTCGCACCGGACCAGATCGGCAGCTTCCAGGCCTTCGACAAGGTCGGTTGCAAGAACTGCAACGACCGCGGCTTCAAGGGGCGCGTGGCCGTCTACGAGGTCATGCCCATGTGGGACGGATTGAAGGAGCTCGTCATCAACGGCGCCTCCACCGCGGAGCTGAAGCAGGAGGCCATCCGCCTCGGCTTCCAGACCCTCCGGATGTCCGCGCTCAACAAGGTCAAGGAAGGCACCACCACGCTGGCCGAGGCGGTGGGCAACACCGCCCCGGACCGGTTCTAGGAGAACGATCGTGGCCAACCTGCACCAGCTGCTCAAGGCGATGGTCGAGAAGGGCGCGAGCGACCTTCACATCACCACCGGGTCGCCTCCCCAGCTCCGCATCGACGGAAAGCTGGTGCCCCTCAAGACCACCCCGCTCTCCCCGGTGGAGACGAAGCAGCTCTGCTACTCCATCCTCACCGACGCGCAGAAGCACCGCTTCGAGGAGGAGACCGAGCTCGACCTCTCCTTCGGGGTGAAGGCGCTCTCCCGCTTCCGCGCCAACGTGTTCATGCAGCGTGGCGCCGTGGCCGGGGCCTTCCGCACCATCCCCTTCAAGATCCTCTCCTTCCAGGAGCTGGGGCTTCCGCCCATCGTCACCGAGCTCGCCAAGAAGCCGCGCGGCCTGGTGCTGGTCACCGGCCCCACCGGCTCGGGCAAGTCCACCACGCTGGCCTCGATCATCGACAAGATCAACACCGACCGCCACGAGCACATCATCACCATCGAGGACCCCATCGAGTACCTGCACCCCCACAAGAACTGCCTGGTGAACCAGCGCGAGGTGGGGGCCGACACCGTGTCCTTCAAGAAGGCGCTCAAGTACATCCTGCGCCAGGACCCCGACGTCGTGCTCATCGGCGAGATGCGCGACCTCGAGACCATCGAGGCGGCGCTGGTGGTCTCGGAGACCGGCCACCTGGCCTTCGCGACGCTGCACACCAACAGCTGCGTGCAGACCATCAACCGCATCCTCGACGTGTTCCCGCCCTACCAGCAGCCGCAGGTGCGCGCCCAGCTCTCCTTCGTGCTCGAGGGGGTGCTCACCCAGAACCTCCTGCCCAGGTCGGGAGCTCCGGGGCGCGTGCTGGCCATCGAGATCATGGTCCCCAACCCGGCCATCCGGAACCTCATCCGCGAGGACAAGGTCCACCAGGTCTACTCGCAGATGCAGATCGGCCAGACCAAGTTCGGGATGCAGACCTTCAACCAGAGCCTGGCCGCCCTGGTGCAGAAGCGGCTCATCACGGTGGACGAGGCGCTGGGGCGCTCCAGCGACGCCGAGGAGCTGAAGAACATGCTGACGAGCGGGACGGGCGTGCGTACCACCCCTCCGGCGCCGCAGCGGTAGTCAGCGGTAGGTGGATGTCAGAATCGACGGCGGCAGCGGCCTGTCCTAGACTCTGGGGACGGGAACCGGGAGTGAGGGGCTCATGGCACAGGCGGTAGCCACCAAGGTCGGGACGAAGAAGGCGCCGGCGGTGCGAAAGGCGCCGGTATGGAAGTGGGAGGCCAAGACCCGTCAGGGCGAGGTCCGCGCCGGCGAGATGGAGGCGCCGGACGACGCCGCGGTGAAGGCACGCCTCGCGCAGATGGGGCTCGAGCCCACCAAGGTGAAGAAGAAGCCACGGGAGATCCACCTCAAGATCCCCGGATTCGGCGGGGTCACCAGCAAGGACATCCTCATCTTCACCCGGCAGTTCTCGGTGATGATCGACGCCGGCCTGCCGCTCGTGCAGGGGCTCGAGATCATCGCCACCCAGGCCGACAACCACGAGTTCCGGCGGGTGCTCACCGACGTGAAGCTCCGGGTCGAGTCGGGATCCACCTTCGCCGACTCGCTTGCACAGCACCCCAAGGTCTTCGACGAGCTCTTCGTGCAGCTGGTCCGCGCCGGCGAGATCGGCGGCATCCTCGACACCATCCTCCAGCGGCTCGGCGCCTACATCGAGAAGAACGAGAAGCTGAAGCGGCGCGTCAAGGGCGCCATGGTCTACCCGTCCATCGTGCTCACCGTGGCCGTGGGCGTGACCATCGTGCTGCTCATGTTCGTCACGCCGACCTTCGAGAAGATGTTCAAGGACTTCGGCGGCGCAATGCCCGCGCCCACCCAGTTCCTCATCGACCTCTCACACGCCATGACGAACTACTGGTACCTGATCTTCGGGATCCCGGTCGCGCTGGCGGTGGCCTGGAAGGCCTGGGTGGGGACCAACAGCGGCCGGGGGCAATGGGACGCCTTCGTCCTCAAGGTCCCCGTCTTCGGCTCGCTGATCCGGAAGATCGCCGTGGCGCGGTTCACCCGGACCCTCGGGACCATGCTCTCCTCCGGCGTGCCCATCCTCGACGCGCTCGAGATCGTCGCCAAGTCGGCCGGGAACAAGGTCATCGAGCGGGGCATCCTCATGGTGCGGGCGCGCATCGCCGAGGGGAAGAACATCGCCGGACCGCTGGCCGAGACCAAGGTCTTCCCGCCCATGGTGGTGCAGATGATCGGAGTGGGCGAGGCCACCGGCGCGATGGACCAGATGCTCGCCAAGATCGCCGACTTCTACGACGACGAGGTCGACGTTGCGGTGGGTGCGCTCACCAGCATGATCGAGCCCGTCATGATGATCTTCCTGGGCGGCGTGGTGGGCGGATTCCTCGTCGCCATGTACCTCCCCATCTTCAGCATCGCCGGGAACATCAAGTAGCCGTGGCGGCGAGGTGGATGGACGATCCGGTCCGGCGAAAGCTCGCCTGGGTCATCCTCTTCCGGCTAATCCTCGACACCGTCCTGCTCGGCGGGACCGCGTTCTGGCAGGTCGGCCCGGGCGGGGCCACGCCTGCGCTCGCCACCTCCCTCTACTCCATCGTCCTCGCCACCTTCGTGGGTTCGCTGCTCTTCGCGGCCTGGCTGGGCACGGGGAGATGGCTCGCCGGTCTCGCGTGGGCCCAGATCGGCGCCGACGTCGCAATCGCCACCGGGGTGGTGGCCATCACCGGGTGGAGCGACAGCGTCTTCGTCTTCATGTATTCGCTCGCCATCGTGGAGGGGGCGATCCTGCTCTTCCGCGTCGGCGCGGCGGGCGCGCTCGTCCTCTCCATCGCCACCTATGTTCCCCTCATCGCCTGGCGTGCGCCGGGAAGCCCGGCCATCCTCTCGCTCTTCGCCCACGCCGGCGCCTTCGTGGCGACCGCGGCGCTCGCCACCTACCTCGCCGAGCAGCTCCGGAGGACCGGCGAGAAGCTCGAGGCCCGCGAGTCCGACCTGGCGGCGGTGACCGCGCTCCAGGAGGCCATCGTCCAGTCGGTCGCGGCCGGGCTCGTCACCCTCGACGCCGACGACCGCATCACCTTCCTGAACCGCGCCGGCGAGCAGATCACCGGTCTGCACGGCGAGGAGGTCCGGGGGCAACCCGCCTCCCTGTGGTTCTCCAGGATGCAGGCCCAGACCGGCCGCGACGAGGCCGATTTCGAGAACGTCCGCGGGGAGAAGCTGCGGCTCGGCTACACCCATTTCCCGCTGCGGGGCCGCGACGGGCAGGCCATCGGCCGCGCCGTCATCTTCCAGGACCTCTCCGGCCTCCGTGCCATGGAGGAGCGGGTGCAGCGGAGCGAGCGGCTCGCCGACATCGGCCGGGTGGCGGCCGGCCTGGCCCACGAGTTGCGCAACCCGGTTGCGGCGATGTCCGGGTCGATCGAGCTTCTCCGCGGCGGGCTCGCGCTCGCGCCGGACGAGGACCGGCTCATGGACATCGTCACCCGCGAGGCAGCACGCCTCAACGAGCTCGTCACCCGATTCCTGGAGTACGCGCGCCCGGACGTTCCCCGCCGGACGGTCACCGACCTGGCCCGGATCGCCTCCGACACGCTGGAGGTCTTCGTGAACGACCCGGCGGCCGCCGGCATCCGCCTGGAGCGCGAGCTCTCGCCGGCCGAGTGCCGGTGCGATCCGGATCTCATGCGGCAGGTGCTCTGGAACCTGCTCGCCAACGCGGCCCACTCGGCCTGCTGGCACCACGCCGAGGCCGGAGGCGGGGGACGGGTGACGGTGCGGACCGCCCGGGAAGAGGACGGCTGGGCCCGCCTGGAGGTGGAGGACGACGGGGCCGGCATCCCGGCGCAGGACCTGCCGCGCCTCTTCACCCCGTTCTTCACCACCAAGGAACGCGGCAGCGGACTGGGACTCGCCACCGTCCAGCGGCTCATCGACGCGCACCACGGCACCATCGTCGCCGGGACCGGGAGCGAGGGCGGCGCTCGCTTCGTGGTCCGGCTGCCACCGGAAGGATAGGAGAGGGAATGGCGCGGATCCTGGTCGTCGACGACGAGCTCTCGATGAGGGAGTTCCTTCAGATCCTCCTCTCCAAGGAGGGGCACTCCGTGCTCACGGCCGGAGACGTGGCCGGCGCACTGGAGCGGTTCCGGGAGAGCGAGCCCGACCTGGTGGTGAGCGACCTGCGTCTGGGGCGCGAGTCGGGACTCGACCTGCTCCGCGCCGTGAAGGCCGAGTCGCCCGGGACCGAGGTGGTGATCATGACCGCCTTCGCCACCGCCGAGAACGCGGTGCAGGCCATGAAGCTCGGGGCCCACGACTACGTCCTGAAGCCCTTCAAGGTGGAGGAGCTGAAGCTCGTGCTCGGGAAGGCGCTCGAGCACCGGGCCCTCCTCGCCGAGAACCGGCTGCTCCGCCACCAGGTGGGGGCGCGAGGCAAGGGACCCGACGAGATCCTGGGCGACTCCCCGGCCATCCGCGAGGTGCGCCAGCTGGTGGAGAAGCTCGCGCCCACCCGGACCACGGTGCTCGTCACCGGGGAGAGCGGAACCGGCAAGGAGGTGGTGGCGCGCACCATCCACGGCCGCAGCGACCGGCGCGACCAGCCCTTCGTCGCCATCAACTGCGGCGCCATCCCCGAGGGGCTCATCGAGAGCGAGCTCTTCGGCCACGAGAAGGGGAGCTTCACCGGCGCGGTGGAGGCCAAGGCGGGCCTCTTCGAGGTGTCCGGTTCGGGAACGCTCTTCCTCGACGAGGTGGGAGAGCTGCCGCTGCACGTGCAGGTGAAGCTCCTGCGGGCACTCCAGGAGAAGCGGGCCCGCAGGGTGGGGGGGAGCGCCGACATCGTCTTCTCCGCCCGCGTCATCGCCGCGACCAACCGTGCGCTCGAGGCCGAGGTGAAGGCCGGGCGATTCCGGGAGGACCTCTTCTACCGGCTGAACGTGATCCAGCTGCGCATGCCGCCGCTCCGGGAGCGGAGCGCCGACATCCCGGTCTTCCTGGAGTTCTTCCTTCGGAAGTTCGCCGCCGAGCTGGGGAGGAGCGAGGCTGCCTTCGCGCCCGAGGCGCTGGAACTCCTCCTCGCCTGGCAGTGGCCGGGAAACATCCGCGAGCTCGCCAACGTGGTGGAGCGGGCCGCGACCCTCTCCGACGAGAGCATCATCGGTCCCGAGGCGCTGCCGCCTTCGCTGCGCGGGGCCGAGCTGAGGACGGCCACGGCCGACATCCCCACCTCGGGGATCGACCTGCAGGCCCACCTCGACACCCTGGAGCGCCGCGCGCTCGAGAAGGCGCTCGAGCGCACCGGGGGCAACAAGACCGAGGCGGCGAAGCTGCTCGCGCTCACCTTCCGGAGCCTGCGCTACCGGCTGGCCAAGTACGGGATCGGCGGCGAGGGATAGCCGCCGATCCCTGAAGGCAGGTCACGGGCAGGCGGTTCCGGTCTTGTCCTTGTCGTGCCGGCAGTCGTGAAGCTGGCGCGGGACCTCCAGCCAGTACACCGGCTCGGCGATGTCGCTGCGGGTGCCCGGGGTGATGGCCGAGGGCGGGGCCCCCGGATCCATCTGCAGGGAGGAGTAGGACACCTCGCCCTTCGAGGAC
>CAWHPQ010000021.1:0-42500 GCA_963831265.1 uncultured delta proteobacterium
TCGGTCTGTACCGCTGGCTCTCGCTCCGGGCGATGGTGATGGTCCGGGCCGGCATCGACAACTTCGAGGCGTCGACCCCGTTCGGGACGGTGACGAACGTGTTCCTCGTGGGGACCTACTAGGGCCGGCGCCCGGGTGGCCTCGTCTCTGCGCCGCTGGGCCTCGCGCCCCGGGGACGGCGTGGTCGCGGCAACAGGGTGACGCATCCGCCTCGGGGCCGCTCCTGCTCTGGATCCTCGATCGTGGCGCTGCGGAGGCGGCGCCCGACGAGGCCACCCGGGCGCCTGACGGATGGGCGTGGCCGCCCGGATCTCCCCGCGAGGCGAGGTCGTCCGCGTCGCCTTCGGACCGTGCATTCCCAGCCGGCGCGGGCGCCCCTCCGAGCGGCGCCTCCGCAGAGGGCGCCGGGAACAGGCGTTGCTCGGGCCCGGTGTTCCCCGGCGCAGCGTGGCCGATCCCACCAAAGCCTCGAGGACCAGCGCCGCGGAGAGGGGCGTCCCGGCGCCCGGCGGCAGACGCTCCTCCGGTCCGAAGGCGATCCCCTCGACGGCCGCTCACTTCCCGCGGGAGAACTCGGCCATCAACCCCGCGAGCGCATCGACCCATTCGAACGGCACTGCGTTGTACGTGGAGACCCGGATGCCTCCCACGGAGCGGTGTCCCTTCAGGCCCACCATGCCGTGCTTCTTCGCCTCCGCGACGAACTGCTCCTCGAGGGGCTCGGTGGGCAGCCGGAAGACCACGTTCATCACCGAACGGCTCTCCCGCTCGACCGGCGACCGGTAGAAGGCCGGGTTCGCGTCGATGGCTCCGTAGAGCCGGGCCGCCTTCTTGCGGTTCAGGGCCTCCATCGCCGGCAGGCCGCCGAGCCCCTTCAGCCAGGCGAGGACGTTGCGGACCATGTAGACGCCGAAGGTGGGCGGCGTGTTGTAGAGCGACCGGTTCTCGGCGTGGGTCCGGAACTGGAAGATCTTGGGGATGTCCTTCCGCCCCTTCTCGACGAGCTCCTTCGCGACGATGGCGACGACGATTCCCGAGGGTCCGATGTTCTTCTGGGCGCCGGCGTAGACGATTCCGAAACGGGAGACGTCGAAGGGGCGCCAGAGGAAGTCGCTCGACATGTCGCCGACGAGCGGGACCGTCCCCGTGTCCGGGAAGGCGCGCGAGGGCTCGACGTTGAACTCCACCCCGTGGATGGTCTCGTTGGAGGTGATGTGAAGGTAGGAGGCGGCCGGGTCGACCTTCACCTCGCCGGGTGCCGGGACGCGGACGTAGCTCTTTTCCTTGCCGTCGCCCGTTCCGGTGGTCTGGGTGGCGACCGACGCGCCGAGCATGGCAGAGACCAGCTTGGCCTCGCCGACCGCCTTCTCGCCCCAGGCACCGGTGACCAGGTACTGGGCCGGCTTGCCCTTCTCCATGAGGTTCATGGGGATCTGGGCGAAGAGGGCGGAGGCCCCTCCCTGCAGGAAGAGGATCTCGTGGGTGGCCGGGACGGCGAGCAGCTCGCGGAGCAGGGAGAGGGCCTCGTCGTGAACCGCCTCGTACTCCTTGCCGCGATGGCTGTGCTCCATGACCGACATGCCGCTGCCGGCCAGGTCGAGGAGCTCCTCGCGGGCCCGCTCGAGGGCGGGGAGCGGAAGGGCTGCGGGACCGGCGTTGAAGTTCATCTTGCGGGCCATGGCGTGCCTCCGTGCGGCGGGTGGGGTCGGGTGGATTCGGAGCCGTCAGCGAGCCGGCGGCGCGCCGGGGACGCCGGGAGGTGCGCCGCGCTGGCGCATCTCGGCGATTGCCGCCCCGGCCTGGCCGGCGAAGCGGCCCGACTTGTCGCTGGCGATGACCTTCAGCCAGGCCTCCTCGGCGCGCTTCTGGTCCTTCAGGTCGTAGGCGTAGACGACCCCGGCGTTCATCAGGCTCTGCATGTGCGCAGGGGCGATCTGGTTCGCCTTCAGGAAGTTGGCGAGCGCCTTGTCGAACTGCCCCAGCTCCCGGTACATCACGCCCTGGTCGGTGAGGACGTCGGGGTTCTTCGGGTCGAGCTCCAGCGCCCTGGCGTAGGCGTCGATGGAGGCCTCCGCACGCTGCCGGTCCCCCACGGCCTTGAAGCTGTCGAAGTAGAGGTTCCCCAGGGTGATCCAGGCCTGGGCGTCCTTCGGGTTCTGGGTGACGAGTTGCCGAGCCACGGCGATCTGCTGGTCGAACCCGGCCGCGCCCCCCGGGACGTTGGGGGCCCCGACCATCCCGCCGGGAGGCATTCCCGATCCGGGAGGCATGGACGGGGGCGGCATCGCACCCGGAGGCATGCCCCCTTGCTGCGGCATGGTCGGAACCCCTCCCGCAGGCGGAGCGATGGGCGCGGCGGTCACCGGCTCGTTCTTCTTGCATCCGGCGATGGCGAGAGCGGCGGCGATGGCGACGAGGGAGCGGTTCAAGGCTGTCGATCCTCCTGGTTTCCAGGGCGGTCGTCGCCCGGAGCACGCGGCGCAGTCTAGCCCGATGGCCGCCGGATTCAAGGACGCCGGACCCAGGACGCCGGACCCGGGAATGGCCGGCGGTGCGGGGCGAGAGAATTGTCGGATTCGGACAATCCAGGATCAGGTACGCGTCGGGCCGGGAGATCGACTGGCCGGTGGCCGGGTTCGCGCCGCGGGCCGACCGGATCACGCTCTACCTCACCTGCGACCTGTCAGGACACGGCGACCTCCTCGCCGACGTGGATCTGGACGTGCTCGAGGTACTGGCCCGACGCGCTGCCGCCGAGGTCAAGGCCGCGAGTGGCGTCCGGCCCGCTTGGAAGCAGAGTCGCTCCAGCCCCTCCTTCGGGCCCTGCTCACATGGTCCATGAGTCAAGGGACGAGGTGGGGGCCCAGCTGCGACATCATCCGCACCCGCATCGGCTGGCGGGATCGCGACCCGCACCAAGCGCGAACCTGGCGAATCGGAGCAACGGGCGAGCTCGTCGAGGGAAGTTCCGTAGTTGAGTGGTGAGGCGCCCGGGAATCGAAACTGCCGAACCGCAACACGCCAACCTGCCGACGGGGCACGCCTTTCGTCGGGAAAGCGAAGCGGGACGGTGGTTTCGGAGGGATTGGAGAGTCCCCGGGAGTCCGCGCCTGTCGACCGGAATCCGCCTACGGCTTGGAGACATTTTGGAGACGGTGACGGGCCGTGAGCCCTACGGTGGCATGGTTCCCCGTTCGCCGGAACCGGCTACAGCTTGTGCCCGGGCGCTCCCAGGCTGGCGTGGACGGGGACCATGTCCCGCGCTTCATCGACCTCGAAGTAGACGTGATTCTTGGTCCTGGGCAGGAGCACGCGCCGGTACAGTTTGCCGCTCCTGGTCGAGTACCTGGAGCCAGCCGCGGGGGCGTCGGTGATCAGCGCCCGAGCCTCGGCCATCTCTTGCGCGAAGAGGTCCCGAGACCCAGGACGGTGCTCACGCCACCAGAAGTCCATCTCCGCCGCCTGGCGTTCTGCCTGGGGCGTGAAGAAGAGCTTCATCCCCGGGAAAGCAGCTTCTGGATGACGGCATCGCCTTCGATGAGCTGCCCTGCAGCGGCCTGCGCCGCGCTCAGCTCCAACGAGGCGTCCAGCCGAGCGCGCTCACCGGGCTCGAAGTCGTCATCCTCGACGACCGTGAACTCGACCTCGGTCCCCTCGGGAAGCTCGGTGGGCTCGTCGAGCACCACCCGTCCACCTTTGACGTGTGCCTTGAGTGCCTTCATACGTCCCCATCATACCCGGGCCCCTGACCCTGCGCTGCTGGGGCAGGGCTCGACAAGGCCTTCGACAGCCACGACATCTGCTACTACTCTTGCCGTAAAGGCAGCCCCGTGCACCAACGACGAACGGACCGCGTGTCTTGAGTGCTGCGTTAACCTCCTGATGTTTCGCGCCGCATTCGACTGGATGGCGCGTACGACGCAGGCGTCAGAGGAGAAGCCATGATTCAGGTGGTGTTGTCATTTACGGGCGATAACGGCGGTCTGGTCGTCGGCCGGAGATGACAACGGTTCGAGCCAGCGCCGGTCTGTTCGCCACTGGGTGTCTTGTGGTCGCGCTCGCGGCATGTCACGCACCCAAGGGTTACCGCTTCTTGCTGCCCGAAGGGTACGAGGGCTGGGTTGCTGTCGAGTTTGGCGTGAAGGATGCCCCACCACTCCGGTACCAGGACGGGTTCGCCGTCATTGAGGTTCCTCCTCACGGAGTCGTCAAGACCTCAAGCAGGATGAAATCGGACCCGTTGCGGCATGAGTACCTAGGGGCAGCGAATGGCAGTCCCGCGAGTCCCCCTATCGCTGGATACACGGTCCAGGACTTGCCGATCAGCGAGGCAAACATAGCTCGTGTGACGTCGTACAACTTCTTCGGCACAAGCGACCAGTGGCTAGGGCAGAAGAAGTTCGGTGACGCGGCTGGCCGCCCAAGGCCGGGGTGGATTGGGCATGGTGACGAATAGCGGATCTTTGGCATGCCAACACCTGGGCGTAGGCACCATGCCCCACCCAGCATGCAGCGCACGGCTGTTTGCTCGGTCGCCGGCCTCAAGAGACAACTGGAGAGCCGATGCGGATTGTAGCGTCCGCGGCAGAGACGCGAACCGAGGGGGGCGAGTTGCTAGAACTCGCGCCGCCCTCAACACGAGGATCTAGTGACCACCAAGCGAACGAGGCCCAAACCGAACACCGGCGTCATCGCGACCATTCAGGTCGGTGACGCCGAGGTCACACTTGTCTTCCACGACGCGGCGAGAGTGGCCGAGAGCGACGACTGGGAAAGCACTCGCCTGTTCACCGAGAAGCCGTTCTCCCGTGAGGCGTTCGTCGACCGGGAACTCCGCAGGGAGGACTACGAAGACATAGGGTTCAATGTGGTGAACCGCCTCTGTGCTCATGCGGGACTCGATCCTTCGCCGGCACCCACCCCGGCTCCAGAGGCCCGGAAGCGGCGAGTACGAAAGAGGCCCGGATGAGGGGGCCAACGCCTGGAGTCTATTGTTGGCGGTCCACTCGGAGGACCAGAGCGTGGGCCGCCCAACCCCGACGACGGGTGCCGATGAGCAGTGCCGATGACGGACCTCACGGTCGATGGAGCCGGGTTGGTCATCGGGGCCGGCATCACGTCCAGTGCGCGTAACGCGTCCGTGACGATGGGGCCTGGCCCCGCCTCCCGCCCGGTCGCCGTGCAGGTCTAGAAGACGGGCGCCCCCATTCCGATCCCACCCTCCCAACCACAAGGGTAGGGTGGGATCGGAATGGTGTCACCCTGAGAGAATCAAGAGTAGGCGGGAGGCGGGTCCAGGCCAGGGTACGGAACGGTGGCAAGGTTCAATCCAGAGCCAAGGTGGTGGTGGTGGAGATGGTTCTTTGAAGTGAGGTCCCGGTGAGAGAGAGGTCGCAGCGTTGATGTGGGGTACCGGGGGGGATGCGGTCGGTCGAGGGGCGGGGCGGCAAAGGTCGAGGGTCGAGGCGCGAGATCGGTGAAGGTCCGGTGGAGGCCTTGACGGGGTAGCCGGACGGCAGCTATATGAGTGTCTGTTCGTATGTCACTCGTACTAGTGGAGCCGCCTTGGGAAATCCCTTCGAGACCACCGAGCGCATCATGCAGACCTTTCGCCTGCCGCGGGACCTGGTCGCCTTCCTGCGCGACGAGGCCGACGCAGGCGGACGCGACCTCACCGCGTACGTGAGCCGCCACCTGGCCGGGCTCCGGAACTGGTTCGGCCTGCCCGAGGCGGCCGTCCGGACCCTCGAGGCCGACCGGGCGGCGCTCAAGCTCGACCGGTTCGAGTACCTGCTCCACCTCGCCTACCTGCGAAGCCTGGAGGTCCGTGAGAAGGGCCCGGGCTTCGACGCTCCACGGAGCCGGGGCAAGGACCGGTAGGGCCGAGGAGAGGCCATGGCGCTCGCCAGAGGGGCCATTCTCACGGACCGCGATCGGGTGCTCCTCACCTTCGTGGGAGTCGCTCGCTACGTCTCGGCCGACCAGGTCCATCGGCTCTTCTTCGAGGGAAGCAGCAAGAAGCAGACGTACCGACGGCTTTCGAAGCTGTGCGAGCCGGGGGCGAAGCCTGGGGAGGGGCCGTGCCTTCGCCGGCTCGAGTACCGCCGTCGGGAGGGCACGGCGGTCCCGGTCTGGGCGCTCGCTCCCTGGGGGCGGGTCATCGCGAGCAAGGCCTACCCGTTCCTCCGGCCGCCCGCGTCGAGCGACATCGGCCACCAGTTCCTCGAGCACACCCTGCTCCTGAACGAGGTGCTGGCCGGCCTGGTTCTCCGGCTCCGGAGCTCCCCCGAGGCGCCGCTCTCGGGACTTCCGTTCGATTGGCTCTCCGAGGACGACGAGACGCTCCGGTTCGAGTGGCACGCGCTCGACCGGGGTCCACAGGGGAAGTCGATCCTGAAACCGGACGCGGTCGTGGAAGGGAAGCTCTTCCGGCGCCGGCTCTTCCTGGAGGCGGAGACGGGGTCGCAGAGCATCTCCACGGCTCACCCGGACCGAGGCGGCTCCATCGTCGCCAAGGTCCGCCGCTACATGCGCTTCGTGAACGGGTCCGAGCCGGGAACCCGCCGCACCTACTACGAGGCCGCCTTCGACGACTCGCTCGCGCCGCGGGTCGTATTCCTCGTCCACTCGGCCGAGCGGAAGGAACGGGTCCTGAAGGTCGTCGCGGACGCGTTCAAGATCGGCGAGCGCGACCCGCTCAAGGTGATGGCGCTCACGTTCGACGAGGCCCCGGACACGCTCGCCTCCTACCTCGTCCACGGGATCCTGCGGCCGCCGCGGGCAGCGGAGCGGCCTCGGATCATCGCCGTGGACGTCCAGCGGGCAGCCAGCATTGGCCGGAGCCTGGACGAGGTGGAGGCGGCGCTCCGGCGGTTGGGGCCTGCGAATGCCGGCAACATCTCTCGCGACTCTGCACCGGTTCATCCACGAGGATGTCTGCGGGAAGCCCGCCGACGGCAACGCGATTCCCAGGCCGGAGGAGGGCACGTGGCGAGTCACCCGGTAGGACAGGAGTCGTTCTCCTGGGACGGGCCGCCACGCGAGCCGAGGCCGAAGTCCGTGCGCGTCCCACGTCCCCCTGACGGCCCCCGCTGGCTCACCGCGGACGAGGCGACCGTTCACCTCGGCCTCCCGAGCAGGAAGGCCCTCTACGCCGCCGTCGAGCGCGGCCAGGTCCCGGCCCACCGGCTGGGGCGGCGCAGGCTACGGTTTAGACTCGACGAACTGGATTCCCTCCTCGGGCGTCTCCCCGAGTCCACGGGTGTCCGCTAAGATCCCCACCCGGAAGGCGTGCCCCGTCGCGAGAAAGGACTCGCGATGGTGAAGCTGAGGCCGTACGTGGTGGCCGTGAACCACGTCACGGGGTGCCCGCGACTGGAGAGCGGGCAGGGTGGTCGTCGCCAAGGCCACCGGCGTTGTGCCCCCGGCTGTGAACGCATGACCAACGGGTGGGAAGTGGACCTCGCGCTGCGACTGCCGGACGGAACTCCGATCCGAGAACGGGTGAAGGCGCCCGTCTCGTCGAAGAGCGCCGCGCTCCGGTGGGCGCAGGACCGGGAGGCCGTCATCCTCGCCCAGCGTGGGAGGCAACCGAAGAAGACCGAGACCAAGAAGGCCCCGACCCTGACGTCCTTCAAGCCCAGGTTCCTCGAGGGGCACGTGAAGGCGAACCGCCTGAAGCCCTCGACCGCCAGCACCTACGAGATGATCTTCCGGGTGCACCTGGAGCCGGCGTTCGGGGCGCTCCGCATCGATGCGATCTCCGACGAACTCGTCCAGCGTCTCAAGGGCGATCTCGTGGAGAACGAGCGGAACAGCAAGACCATCAACAACGTGCTCACCGCCCTCTCGGTCATGCTGAAGCGCGCGGCGGACTGGAAGGTCATCGATGCAATGCCCTGCCGGATCAAGCTCCTCAAGTACGAGCGGACCGAGGTCTCGTTCTACGACTTCGCCGACTACGAGAAGCTCCTCCAGGGCGCCGCGGCCCTCGATGTCCGCATCGAGCTGCTCGCGCTCCTGGGCGGAGACGCGGGCCTGCGCCGTGGAGAGGCCATCGCAGTCGAGTGGAGCGACGTCGACCAGAAGCGGAGCGTCCTGCACGTGCAGCGCAGCGAGTGGGACGGCCACGTGACCACGCCCAAGGGCGGCCGATCCCGGCGAGTGCCGATGACGGCTCGCCTGGCTGCCGCCCTCAAGGCCCATCGTCACCTCCGGGGCTCCCGCGTCCTCTGCCAGGAGAACGGGGACAGCATCGGCAGGCAGGCCGTGCACGAGTGGATGGAGAAGGCCCAGCGACGGGCTGGCCTCCCGGTCACGGGCGCGTATCACATCCTCCGCCACACGTTCTGCTCGCACCTCGCGATGCAGGGTGCGACGGCGAAGGCCATCCAGGAGCTCGCGGGGCACCAGGACCTGGGGACGACGCAGCGGTACATCCACCTCTCGCCGGCCCACAAGGATGCGGCCATCCGGTTGCTCGACCGGAGGCCGACCGGCGAATCCGTTGGAGACGGCTTGGAGACGGGCTCCGAGCCGGAGGCGAAGTCGAGGGAAGTTCCGTAGTTGAGTGGTGAGGCGCCCGGGAATCGAACCCGGAACCACCGGCTTAAAAGGCCGATGCTCTGCCAGTTGAGCTAGCGCCTCGACGGCCCTGTTCTACCATCTCTGCTTCATTCGGCACGTCCACGGCGCAGGCCTCTGGGCCGCGGCGAGGACGTTCCGGCCGCGACGACCCCGGAACTGCGCGTCCTCTCCGCGGCACAGGCCTGGCAGCCGGCCCCCTCGCCCCGTTCGAGGAGGTCCGCATGTCGTCGAATCCCATCGCCGCACCGGCCGCACCCGCCGTCGACTGGAACCCCGATCGCCCGGCGGCCGATGCGCAGAACTCCTCGGCGCTCGCGGGTCGAGTCCGGCCGGGATCGCCCCGTGGAACCGCCTCGGTCGCCGCGGTAGCGATGCGTTCCGCCGCCGACCCCCTGTCGTTGGCCGGCCTCGCCGCCTGTGTCGAGGAAGCCCGGTCGGCGGCCGATTCGCCCCGGTCGAGTCCTCCCGATCCGACCTTCTTCTCCTCGCTCCGGTCCCGGCTCGGCGAGGCCATCGAGCGGCTGCCGAAGGCCTACCGGTCGGCGGTGGGAGAGCCCCTCCTGCAGGCGCTCGACGGCATGGGTTCGGGTGGTTTCGCGCGGATCCTGGCGCTGGACCCGGGACGCGAAGGAGCGGCGCGGCTCCTCCTCGACCTCGCGCAGGCGGTCCTGCAGCGGGGGGAGGGATACCAGGCGAGGGCGACGGCCGCCTTCCAGGAGGTGGTGAGCGACCTCTACGACGGATTCCTCTCTGCCGAGGACCGGCGCGGGGTGAAGCCACCGGACCACGGCGTCGTCCCGCCCCTGGTCCGCTGGGGGCCAGCGGAGACCGGCCCGTACACCTGGCCGGCGACCGCCACGGCCGCGTTCGACGTGAAGGCAGCGGTGGTCAGCCTGCCGGCAGCGAATGCGGCCGGTGGCCTGCTGGCCTGGCCGGCCCTGGCGCACGAGACGGCCGGGCACGACATCCTGGAAGCGGACGACGGGCTCCGCGAGGAGCTGGCCCGCGCGGTGAAGAAGCAGGTGCTCGGCGCGAAGATCGAGCCTTCCGTCGCCAGCTACTGGGCGGAGCGCATCGACGAGGCGGCGGCGGACGTCCTCGGGGTCCTGAACATGGGCCCCGCGGCGGCGGTTGGCCTCGTCGGATACTTCCGTGCGCTCAACGGCGTGTGGAGGGGGACGCCGGAATTGCGGAGCGTCGGACGGGAGGAGGACCCTCACCCCGCTGACGTCGCCCGCGCCTACCTGGCCGCGGAGACGGTGCGCCTGCTCTCGTTCTCCGGGGCGGATCGCTGGGCCGACCGCCTGGTCGCGGAGACCGACCGGGACCTCGAGCGGATCCGGTTCGGCGACGTCGCCGTGTCGGCCGGAGTCGCGAAGGCATCCGCCGCGGCCGTCGCGCGGGCTGTCGTCAAGACCCGCTTGAATTCCCTGGAGGGGAGGGCGCTCGGGGAGATCCAGGACTGGAGCGATCGCGACGAGTCCATCGTCGCCACCCTGCGACGGGAGATGAAGGACGGCGGTGTTCCGGTCACGGCCTCCGGTTCCGGCACCGCCGCCTCCGGGAAGAGCGCGAAGGGCGCGTATGCGGCACACGTGGTTGCGGCCGCGGTGTACGAGGCGGTCGCAGGGGGCACGAGCCCGTCGAAAGTGATGGGGCGAATGGTCGGGGTGCTGGCCGGCATGCACGAGCGGAACCCGGACTGGAAGGGCCACCCGGTCGCCCTCCCTTCCCGCAAGCCAGGAGGGCCGCGCGCCGCCTGATGGCGCGTTCCCGCGCACATCGCCGCATCCCCTTCTTCCCCGACACCGGACCGTCCGACGCGTCCCCGTCCGACACGTACCCGTGGTGCAGTATCCGGAAAGCCCTTGGGTGAAGCGGGACCCGGACGAAACGGCCCTGATTCCGCGCAGCGGGGTGGCATGGAGGGAGCAATCCACTCGTCCCGGAATGCTTCGAACCCTCGCCATCACCGTTCTCGCGCTCGGCGCCCTGCCCGGGTGTGGAGGGGTCTCCGCTCCCTGCCCGGGGGTGGAGGTGGGCGGGATGTGCTGGGTGGCCCGCGACGGCGTCACGCTGACCGTGGCCCGGGCGGAGAAGGTCTACGGCATCGCCAAGCGCTTCTGGGGCGAGGAGAGGGACCCGAGGGGCTGGACGGTCGAGTTCGCCATCGCCCCCGTGGTGCACGTCGACCGCGACGCCTCGGGCGCCGAGGTCGCGCACTCCATCGACGGCGTCGACTACTTCGGATGGGCCTGCCGGGAGCACCGGCTCATCGTCGTCCAGCCCTTCGGCGCCGCCGACTGCATCGAGCGCTCCGTGATCTTCCACGAGCTCGGGCATGCCTGGGGCGTCCGGGAAGGCGACTCCAGGCTCTATGGAGAGTACGACCTGATGCGCGAGGCCATGGAGGGCTCGGGCTGGCGGGGCTGCCTCGACGCCAACTAGCTAGGCCCGAGCCCGCGCCACCGCTGCCATCGCGGGTGCCGCGGCCCGTGGCGCGTGGCTCACGCCATCGGCCTCGACCCGCGCGAACCAGCGGGCGGCGCGCCCCTTGAGCTCCCGCCAGCGCTGGTCCTCCGGCGTGGCCTCCGGAAGGGCGGCGGCCGTGGAGCGCGCGCCGGCCGCGACCCGGCGGCCGAGCGCCCCGCGCTCGAACACCTCGTCGTAGGCCGAGCACAGCGTTCGCTTGCAGAACGGACACTGGTAGTAACGGGTGGGGGAACCAGCAGCGCACCAGCTCGTCATGAGGACGCCGCACTGCGTGCACTCGACAGGCGATTCCATTTGCCATCCGTTGATATCGGCTCATGATCGACCCGTCAAGAATCCGGCCATGACCGCGACGGTGAGCATCGACGGCGTTCTCGTCCCGGCCGGGGAGGCCCGGGTCTCGGTCTTCGACCGGGGATTCCTCTACGGGGACAGCGTCTACGAGGTGGTTCGCACCTACGGGCTCGAGCCATTCGAGCTCGGTCCTCACCTCGCCCGGCTGGCCACCTCGGCGGGGCGGATCGCGCTCCGGCTCCCCTGGACCGACGAACGGATGGAGCGGGAGATCCGGCGTGTGGTGGATTCCTCCCGGCGCGTCGGCGAATCCGACCCGGGAGGGGCGCCCTGGAACCAGGGTGAGCGTTCCGTCCGGGTCGTCGTCACCCGCGGCAGCGGCGAGATGGGGCTCGACCCCGGGCTCGCCAACGAGCCAACGGTGGTGATCATCGCGCTCCCCCTGCACGGCCCGCCGTCCTCGGCTTACCGGCAGGGGATCTCGGCCTGGCCGTTCGGCGGGCCGGGCGGCCCCGTCCGGGCCGGCGACCCCGCCGCGAAGACGGGGGAACACCTCTTCCACGTCCTCGCGGTGCGGGAGGCGAGGGGACACGAGGCGCAGGAGGCACTCCTCGTGGACGGGGACGGATGCGTGACCGAGGGAGCCAGCTCGAACGTCTTCGCCGTCCGGGATGGCTCGCTCGAGACGCCGCCGCTCCAGGTCGGGCTCCTGGCCGGAGTCACCCGCGCGCTCGTCATCGAGCTGGCCCGGCAGCTCGGGATTCCCCTCCGGGAACGGCCCTTGCCTCTCGGGGACCTCGAGCGCGCCGACGAGGTCTTCCTCACCTCGACGGTACGGGAGGTCCTTCCCGTGGTCCGGATCGGAGGCTGCCGCATCGGGTCCGGCGCCCCCGGCCCGGTCACGGCCCGGGTCCACGCCGCATTCCGGGAGCGTGCCGGTGGTGGTCACAAACCTGGAAAGGCGGCCGGCCCGGGGTAGATTCGGCGTCGGAGGTCTGGATGATCGGCGACGGCGACGATTCGGGCATGAGCAAGCGGCGGATGCGAAATTTCCTGGTGCACCCGGGGATCCAGCTCCGGCTCGTGAGCCACATGCTGCTCGTGGCCACCGCCATCGGCAGCGGGCTCTCGGTCATGGTGTGGACCGCCGGCCAGGAAGCGGGCCCCGGGCTCGTGATCGGCGCGGCCCTGGCAGGCGCCGTTCCCGGACTGCTCGTCCTCGCCGTCGTCCTCACCCACCGCGTGGCGGGCCCCGCCGTGGCGCTCGCCCACACCTGCCGCCGCGTGGGCGCGGGAGATCTCTCGCTGCCCCGCCCGCTGCGCCGCCGCGACCTCCTCATCGACCTCGCCGACGAGGTCGCGCTCATGGTCGAGGGGCTCCGGGAGCAGGAGGCGGAGGAGCGTGCGCTCCTCGCCGACGCGGCCTACCGGCTCCGGCGCGCCGGGGAGTTCGCCGGCGGGAGCGAGGTCGCGACCCGCCTGGAGGTGCTGGCTTCCCGCAAGAGCCAGCGACTCGGCCTGTTCGCGTGACCGCCGGGCTCCTCGCCGCCCTGGCGGCCCTCGCCGCCGCGGCGGCCGGAGCGCCTCCCGGCGACCTTCCTCCTCCGTTGCCCCTGCCGCTTCTCGCCGAAGCGCAGCCTCCGCACGACGACCCCTGGCCGGGCGACCCCCTCGAGCTCCTGTGGAGCCACCGGATCGAGTTCGCCGGCGGGGAGCCCGTGATCGCCATTCGCATCGCGGAGCAGCGCGACGAGGTCGCCCTCCAGACGCGCGGGCCTGCGGTTCTCCGGCCGCGGGGCGGCGCGCCGCTCAAGCTGCCCGCGGGGGTTCGGCTTCGCGCCCGCATCCGCGGCGGCGTTCCCGCCCGTCTCTCCGTTCGCCCCCTGCTGGCGCAGTTCGACGCCAGCGACCGGGCAGGCGTGCAACGGACCCAGGAGACCTGGGCAGCCCGCGGGGTGCCGACGCGGACCCGGGCGATCGGCGGGGTATACGGGATCGCGGGCCGCGTGATCGACAACCGGCGGACGCTCGTGCTGGCCGACGGCGCCTTCTCGGAGGCGAGCGCGGAGGCGTTCGGGGTCGAGGCGTGGCGCCGCTGGGGCGAGAGGCCGGAGCCGAGCCCCGAGGTGGAGGCCCGCCCGGCCGGCGCCGTCGAGATCCTGGACGCGCGCGGTCGGGTCCTGGGGAGCGGGGATCGCCTGGTCGTCATCGACGGCATGGAGGACGGTTTCTCCATCGATGGCCGCGGCTACCGGGGCAGGGTGGCACTCACCGTCGACTCCACGGGCATGCTCGCCGCGGTCCTCCTCGTCCCGCTCGAGGAACTCCTGCGGGGCCTCGTGCCCAGCGAGATGCCCGCCGGCTCCCCGGCCGAGGCGCTGAAGGCCCAGGCGGTCACGGCAAGGTCCAACGTCCTCGCCCAGATCGGCACCCGTCACCTCGGCGACCCGTGGTCGATCTGCAGCGACGTCCACTGCCAGGCCTACCGGGGCGAGGCGGCGCAGGTGGCCTCCACGGATGCTGCCGTCCGCTCCACCCGCGGGGAGGCCCTCTTCGACCTCGCCGGGGGGAAGCTCGTCGACGGTGTCTACTCGGCGATGTGCGGTGGGCATGGCGAGGACAACGACAAGGTGTGGGGCGGAACGCCCAGCCCGAGCTTGCGAGGTCGGCCGGACCTGTGGGCCGCCGACGCTGCGGAGTGGGCCGGCGGACTCTCCTCGGAGGAAAGGGCGGCTTCCTTCATCGCCGCGGCTCCCAGCGCCTGGTGCGCCCGGGCGCCCGGTGCCAGGGTGGACCGCTACCGCTGGGAACGGCGCCTCGCGCAGGAGGAGGTCGACCGGCTGCTCGGCCTGCTCGGGGTCGGGGCGATCGACGGACTGGCGGTGGCCCAGCGGGGATCTTCCGGCCGCGCCATCTCGCTGCGGGTCGACGGGGAGCGGGGGAGCGCCACCGTCCACGGCGAGCTCCGGATCCGCCGCCTGCTCGGAAACCTTCCCTCGGCGATGTTCGTCGTGGCGGCCACCCCGGAGGGCTGGACCCTCCATGGCGGGGGGTGGGGGCACGGCGTGGGAATGTGCCAGTGGGGTGCCATCGGGCGGGCCGCCGCCGGCCAGGACCACCGGCGGATCCTCGGAGCCTACTTCTCCGGGGCCGGAGTGGCGCGCATCTACTAGACTGGACGGGCCCCACCCCCCATCCCACCGGAGGCGACCATGCGCGGACTGATGATGGACTACGAGCTGACGCTGCTGCCGATCTTCGAGCGCGTCGGGAAGTACTTCCCCGGGGTCGAGATCGTCTCCCGCTGGCCCGACAAGTCGATCCAGCGGTCCACCTACGGGGAGTTCCACAAGCGGGTCCAGAAGCTCGCCAACGCACTCGTCCGCCTGGGGCTGAAGCCCGGGGATCGGGTGGCCACGCTGGGGTGGAACCACGGACGCCACCTGGAGGCCTACTTCGCCATCCCGCTGGCGGGCGGAGTGCTGCACACGCTGAACCCCCGCCTCTCCCCCCAGGATCTCGCCTACATCATGAACCACGCCGAGGATCGATTCCTCCTCGTCGACGACGTCCTGCTCCCGGTGTACGAGCGATTCCACAAGGACGTGAACCTGCGAGCGGTGGTGGTGTGGACCCACGGCCACCCTGCTCCGGATTTCGCGCTCGACTACGAGCAGATGATCGAGCCGGAGATGAACTCCTTCGACTTCCCCCGCCTCGAGGAGGGTCAGGCGGCCGGGCTCTGCTACACCTCGGGCACCACGGGTCGCCCCAAGGGCGTCGTCTACTCGCACCGGGCGCTGGTCCTGCACTCGCTGGTCTCGGCGCTCCCGGATGCGCTGGGCCTCTCCTGCGGCGACGCCATGCTGCCGGTGGTCCCCATGTTCCACGTGAACGCCTGGGGCCTCCCCTTCACCGCCACCATGGTCGGGTCGAAGCAGGTCTTCCCGGGTCCCCACCTCGACGCCAAGAGCCTCCTCGACCTCTTCCAGCGCGAGAGGGTCACCTTCACCGCTGGTGTTCCAACGGTCTGGCTGGGCATTCTCGACGAGCTGGACCGGAATCCCGGGACCTGGGACACCTCGTCGCTCAAGGCGATGATCGTGGGCGGGGCCGCTGCCCCCCGGTCGATGATCGAGGGGTTCGAGAAGCGTCACGGGCTCCGCGTCATCCACGCCTGGGGCATGACCGAGATGACGCCGCTGGGGACGGTGAGCCGGCTGAAGCCCCACCTCGAGAAGGCCAGCGACGAGGAGCGGTTGCGCACGCGGGCCACGCAGGGGCTCCCGGTTCCCTTCGTCGACACCCGGGTCGTCGGGGAGAACGGAACGGCTCCCTGGGACGGGAAGTCGATGGGCGAGCTCCAGGTCCGCGGTCCGTGGATCGCGAAGAGCTACTTCCAGAACCCGGCCGAGGCCGACAAGTTCACCATGGACGGGTGGTTCCGGACCGGGGACATCGTCACCGTGGACGGGGAGGGGTACGTCCGCATCACCGATCGCTCGAAGGACCTCATCAAGTCGGGCGGCGAGTGGATCAGCTCGGTGGACCTGGAGAACGCCCTCATGGGCCACCCGGCGGTGAAGGAGGCGGCGGTGGTGGCGGTGGCGCACCCGCGCTGGGGGGAGCGTCCGGTGGCGGCCGTCGTCCTGAAGGAGGGATCCAGGGCGACGCCCCAGGAACTGGCCGAGTACCTGACGCCGCTCTTCGCCCGCTACTGGCTGCCGGACTCCTACGTCTACCTGGAGGCCATCCCGCGCAACGCCACCGGGAAGTTCCTCAAGTCGGCATTGCGGGAACAGCTCAAGGATCACCGCTGGGAGGATGTCCCGGCCCCGGGGAACTGAGCCGCAGGCTGTGACGCCGCTCCCGGCGGCGCACCTGCCAGGCCAGGGCGATCGCGGTGAGGACGGCGAGGAGCGCCACCAGCGCCATCACCAGCGCGAGGCGCTCGCCCAGGACGCGGTCCGCCCCGATCAGGGACAGCGCCGCCCGGCGGGTCTCCCAGGCGCGCCACGCCATGAACCCTCCGCCCACCAGGAGGAGGACCACCCGCAAATGGAAACGCCCGCGCGAGATTCGCACGGGCGTCTCCTATCGCAGGCCGGCGCGCCGGTCCAGGCGGCTCAGCCCGCGAACGGCTCGCGGTAACCGAAGCTCCCGCCCAGGAAGTGGCGGTTCCAGCGGGCGATGTTCTCGAGCTTGATGCCCTTGGGGCACGCCTCGGAGCACTCGCCGATGACGGTGCAGGAGCCGAACCCCTCCGCCTGTCCCCGCTCCGCCATGGATACGGCCCGCAGCCCCTTCTCGGGCAGCCCCTGGGGCTGGAGCCCCAGGTGGGAGATCTTGGCGCCGGTGAAGAGGGACGCCGAGGCGTTGGGGCAGGCAGCCACGCAGGCGCCGCATCCGATGCAGGCCGCCGCGTCCATGGCCAGGTCGGACTCGGGCTTGTTGATGAGCAGGGCGTTCGCGTCCTGCGGTCCGCCGGTGGCCACCGAGATGTAGCCACCCGCCATGATGACGCGGTCGAGGGCGCTGCGGTCGATGGCCAGGTCGCGGACGACCGGGAAGGCCTTGGCCCGGAAGGGCTCGAGCCGCAGCACCTCGCCGTCGTGGAAGAACCGCATGTGGAGCTGGCAGACCGTGGTGAGCGGTCGGTCGCCGTGCGGGTGGCCGTTGATGACGAAGCCGCACATGCCGCAGATGCCCTCGCGGCAGTCGCTGTCGAAGGACACCGGCTCCTCGCCCTTCTCGATGATGTGCTGGTTCAGCACGTCCAGCATCTCGAGGAAGGACATGTGGGTCTCGACGTCGTCCATCTCGTAGCGCACGAAGCGCCCGGTGTCGGAGGCGTCCTTCTGACGCCAGATTTCGAGCGTGATCCTCACTTGTAGCTCCTGGTCTGGAGGTGGACGTTCTCGAAGGACAGGGGTTCCTTGTTCAGGACCCAGGGTTGCCCCTTGCCCTTCCATTCCCAGGCGGCGACGTAGGCGTACTCGGCGTCGTTGCGCTTGGCCTCGCCTTCCTCGGTCTGGTGCTCGACGCGGAAGTGGCCGCCGCAGCTCTCGTTGCGGTGCAGGGCATCGCTGGCCAGCAGCTCGCCGAACTCGAAGAAGTCGGCCACGCGCCAGGCCTTCTCCAGCTCCTGGTTGAACTCCGCGCCGCTGCCGGGCACGCGGACCTCCTTCCAGAAGCGCTCCTTGAGCTCGGGGATGGCCTTGATGGCCTTCTCCAGGGTCTCCTTGGAGCGCGCCATCCCGACGTTCTCCCACATGATCTCGCCGAGCGCCTTGTGGAAGTAGTCGACCGAGTGCTTCCCCTTCACCGACAGGAAGGTCTTGGTCTGCTCCTCGACCGCCTTCTCGGCGTCCTTGAAGGACGCATGGTCGGCCCCCACCTTGGCGAGTCCTCCGCGGCCCAGGTAGTCCCCGATGGTGTAGGGGATGACGAAGTAGCCGTCGGCGAGCCCCTGCATGAGCGCGGAGGCGCCCAGCCGGTTGGCGCCGTGATCGGAGAAGTTCGCCTCGCCGAGCACGAACAGCCCCGGGACGTTGGACTGCAGGTGGTAGTCCACCCAGAGGCCGCCCATGGAGTAGTGGAGGGCCGGGTAGATGCGCATCGGGACGGTGTAGGGATCCTCGCCGGTGATGCGCTCGTACATCTCGAACAGGTTGCCGTAGCGCTCGGCGATGGTGGACTTCCCGAGCCGCTTGATGGACTCGGAGAAGTCCAGGTAGACGCCCAGGCCCCCCGGACCCACCCCCAGGCCGGCGTCGCAGGCCTGCTTCGCCGCGCGGGAGGAGATGTCGCGCGGCGCGAGGTTGCCGTAGGTGGGGTACTTCCGCTCCAGGTAGTAGTCGCGATCGGCATCGGGGATCTGGTCGGGCGAGCGCTTGTCGCCGGCCTTCTTCGGCACCCAGATGCGCCCGTCGTTGCGGAGCGACTCGGACATGAGCGTCAGCTTCGACTGGTACTCGCCGGCGCGCGGGATGCACGTGGGGTGAATCTGGGTGTAGCAGGGGTTGGCCATGAAGGCGCCCCTGCGGTGGGCACGCCAGCTGGCGGTGACGTTCGACCCCTTGGCGTTCGTGGACAGGTAGTACAGGTTGGAGTACCCGCCGGTCGCCAGCACCACCGCGTCGCCGGCGAACGACTCGACCTTGCCGGTGATGAGGTTGCGGGTGACGATGCCCCGGGCGCGCCCGTCGACGACGACGAGGTCGAGCATCTCGGTGCGGGGGAACATCTTGACCTTGCCGAGCTCGACCTGGCGCATGAGCGCCTGGTAGGCGCCGAGCAGCAGCTGCTGGCCGGTCTGGCCGCGGGCATAGAAGGTGCGGGAGACGAGCGCGCCGCCGAAGGAGCGGTTGGCGAGCAGTCCGCCGTACTCACGGGCGAACGGCACGCCCTGGCCCACGCACTGGTCGATGATGTTGTTCGACACCTCGGCGAGCCGGTAGACGTTGGCCTCGCGGGCGCGGAAGTCGCCGCCCTTGATGGTGTCGTAGAAGAGCCGCCAGACGGAGTCGCCGTCGTTCGGGTAGTTCTTCGCCGCGTTGATGCCGCCCTGCGCCGCGATGGAGTGCGCCCGGCGGGGGGTGTCCTGGAAGCAGAAGTTCAGGACGTTGTAGCCCATCTCGCCGAAGGAGGCGGCCGCCGAGGCGCCGGCCAGGCCGGTGCCCACGACGATGATGTTGTACTTGCGCTTGTTGGCCGGGTTCACCAGCTTCATGTCGGCCTTGTACTGGGTCCACTTCTCCGCGAGTGGACCGGCGGGAATCCTGGAGTCGAGTGCCATCGAGGTCACCTCACAGCCTGATGAAGCCGACCACGACGCCGGTCGGGATGGCGATGTACGCGGCGGCCAGGACGAAGCCGATGAGAACGGCCGCCTTCTGGATGCCCGGCGTCCACAGGGGATGCCGGAAGCCCACCGACTGGAACATGGAGTAGATGCCGTGGGAGAGGTGCAGGCCCAGGCCGACGAGCGAGGCGCCGTAGAAGATCACCTTGCCCCAGTTGCGGAAGCTGCCCACCAGGTTCTGGTAGGCGTACATCTGGCCGCCCTCGGGATGCAGGAACCCGGAGTGGACGAGCGCCCATCCGAGGGTGAGGTCGAGCAGGTGGAAGATCAGGAAGGAGAGGGTCAGAAGTCCGGTCCAGATCATCGAGCGGGAGGCCACCGACGACGTGGTGGCGAGCGGGGCGGCGTACCGCACCGGACGCGCAGCGCGGGCTCCCTGCCAGAGCTGGATGCCGGCGGTGGCGTGGAGGACCAGCGCCGTCAGCATGACGATGCGGGTCACCCAGACGAGCCCCTTGGCGTTCTGGAGGAAGGTGGCGTAGGCGTTGAACTTCTCGGCGCCCTGGAATGCCTGGAGGTTTCCCACCAGATGGCCGACGACGAACAGGATCATGAGGACTCCGGTCACGGCCATGACGAACTTCTTGCCGATCTGGCTTTCCCAGAACACGGCGAGGCGCGACGTCTTCGCCTCCGGCTGCACGTTTGCGGTTGCGACGCTCATCATCAACCCTCGAGGGCTGGGGGTGTCTGCTCATTTCCAGCGCCCGGTTCATCCGGAGGCGCTGGCCGCCGGCGACCGAGTCACTGGCCGTTCGGGGCCGCGATTCTACGCACCCGCACCCACCGGGGGAAGCAGTTTCCCCGGGAAAAGTTACCGGACGAATGTGGTCCATTATCCTGGAGTGAATGACGCAACGCCCCTTGAACACCCCATGAACAATGATGTTTCTGCACCGCTCCCGGGGAGGCTAGAGTCGGCCGCGTGAAGAACGTCTGCGTCTTCTGTGGTTCCGCCGCCGGCCGGCGGCCGGCCTACGCGCGTGCCGCCCGGCAGCTCGGGGCGGAGATGGCCGGGCGGGGCATCGGGCTCGTCTACGGCGGGGGCAGCATCGGTCTCATGGGCATCCTGGCCGATGCCGCCCTGGAGGCCGGGGCGAAGGTCGTGGGCGTCATCCCGCGGGCGCTCGCCCGTCGCGAGATCGCCCACCACGGCCTCACCCGGCTCGACGTGGTCCCCTCCATGCACGCCCGGAAGGCCAGGATGGCGAGGCTGTCCGACGCCTTCCTGGCCATGCCGGGAGGGATCGGGACGCTGGAGGAGCTCTTCGAGGTCCTCACCTGGGGATACCTGGGCATCCACGCGAAGCCGACCGGGCTCCTCGACGTGGGCGGCTACTGGGGGCCGCTGATCCGCCTGCTCGACCACGCGGTCGACGAGGGCTTCCTCCGTCCGGCGCACCGCAAGCTCGTGGTGGTGGACCGCAGTCCAGCGCGGCTGCTCGAGCGCCTGGCGCACCACGAGGTCCCGGCGGCCACCCGCTGGATCGACGAGCGGCAAACCTGATGGCGTCCCGATCTCCGGGCGCGCGCCGGGGACCGCTCACCCGTCGAGCCGGAGTCCTCGCAGCCGGAGGGCGTTCGCGATCACGGTGAGCGAGCTGAAGCTCATGGCGGCGCTCGCGATCATGGGCGAGAGGAGGGTGCCGGTGAACGGGTAGAGCACCCCGGCCGCCAGGGGGATCCCGAGCACGTTGTACGCGAAGGCCCAGAAGAGGTTCTGGCGGATGTTGCGCATGGTCCCGCGGGAGAGGCGGCGCGCCCGGACCAGGCCCGACATGTCCCCCTTCACGAGCGTGATCCCGGCGGTCTCCATGGCGACGTCCGTGCCCGTGCCCATCGCGACCCCGACGCTGGCTGCGGCGAGCGCCGGCGCGTCGTTCACGCCGTCGCCGGCCACGGCCACCACGCGCCCCTCCCCCAGGTAGCGGGCCACCACCGCGCCCTTTCCGGCGGGGAGCACCTCGGCCTCGACCCGGTCGATGCCCACCTCCCGGGCCACGGCGGCCGCGGTGGTGCGGGAGTCGCCCGTGACCATCACCACCTCGACCCCGTCGTCCCGGAGGGAGCGGATCGCGCGCGCAGCGTCCGGCTTGACCGGATCGCGGACCTCGACGAGGCCGGCGGCCTGGGCGTCCACCGCCACCAGGACCACGGTGCCGCCGGAGCTTCGCAGCTCCTCCGCCCGGGCCTCGAGCCGGCCGGGGTCGACCCCGAGCTCGCGCAGCAGGGCACCGGTCCCGATGGCGACCTTGTGTCCGGCCACCTCGCCCTCCACTCCCAGTCCGGGCAGGTAGCGGAACCGTGCCGCCGTGGGGACCTCGAGGCCGCGCCCGCGCGCTCCGGCCACGACGGCGGAGGCCAGCGGGTGCTCGCTGCCGCGCTCCAGGCCGGCGGCGAGCCGCAGGATCTCGTCCTCGGCGACCCCGCCACCGGCCACCACCCGCTCCAGCCGGGGCTTCCCGGCGGTGAGCGTGCCGGTCTTGTCGATGAGCAGCACGTCCACCTTGCCGAAGGTCTCGAGGGCCTCGGCGTTCCTCACCAGGATGCCCGCACCGGCTCCGCGCGCCGTGCCCACCATGATGGCCATGGGCGTCGCGAGGCCGAGCGCGCACGGGCAGGCGATGATGAGGACCGCCACGGCGTTCACGAGCGCGTAGGCGAGGCGGGGCTCCGGCCCCCACGTCGCCCAGGCCGCGAAGGTGGCCACCGCCGAGGCCACCACCGCCGGGACGAACCAGCCCGACACCGCGTCGGCGAGCCGCTGCACCGGCGCCCGGCTGCGCTGGGCCTCCCCCACCATCCGGACGATCTGGGCGAGCAGGGAGTCCTTGCCGACCCGCTCGGCCCGCATCACGAAGGTCCCGTTGCCGTTCACCGTTCCTCCGGTGACCTTCTCGCCCGGCCCCTTCTCCACCGGGAGCGGCTCGCCGGTCACCATCGACTCGTCGACCGACGAACGCCCCTCGACGACCGAGCCATCGACGGGGACCTTCTCCCCCGGGCGCACCCGCAGGAGCATGGCCGGCGCGACGTCGGCCAGCGGAAGCTCCTCGTCGCGGCCGTCATCGAGCACGCGAAGCGCACTCTTCGGCGATAGGCCGAGCAGCGCCTTGATCGCGCCGGAGACCCGGCTGCGCGCCCGCAGCTCGAGGATCTGCCCGAGGAGGACCAGCTGGACGATGACCGCGGCCGACTCGAAGTAGACGGGGACCGAGCCCCCGTGGCCGCGGAAGGCCGGCGGGAACCAGGAGGCCGGCAGGATCGTGGCCGCTGCGCTGAAGATCCAGGCTGTCCCGGTTCCCAGGCCGATGAGCGTGAACATGTTGTAGTGGCGCGTGCGCAGCGAGAGCCAGGCCCGCTCGAAGAAGGGCCAGCCGCCCCAGAGCACCACCGGCGCCGACGCGACGAGCTGCATCCAGGCCAGCGGCCGGGCCCCGAAGAGGCGGGTCACCGGGTGGCCGGGCAGCAGCATGTCGGCCATGGAGAGGTTGAAGACGAAGAGCGCCGGCACGAAGGAGAGCCAGAAGCGCCGGGTCATGTTCTCGAGCTCGGGGTTGCGCTCGTCGACGAGCGGCATCCCGCCCACCACCAGCGGCTCGAGCGCCATGCCGCAGATCGGGCAGGGGACCGGCTCCTTCTCCCGCACCTCGGGGTCCATGGGGCAGACCCACACCACCTCCGCGCCCGGAGGCGGCGGAGGGGTGCTCTCCATCCCCTTCGGGCCGTCGGAGAGGAACGTGGCCGGCTCGGCGCGGAACCGCTCCAGGCAGCGCATGCTGCAGAAGTGGTAGGCCGTCCCGCCGTGCTCGTGGCTGCCGCCGCGCGGGGCGAAGGGATTCACGTCCATGCTGCAGACGGGGTCCTTCGCCAGGAAGGCGTCGGGCTCCGCCTCGAAGCGCTCCCGGCAACGGTCGCTGCAGAAGGCGTACTGGAAACGGCCGCGGAGGAAGGTGCCGCCGGGCGGAGCCGTGACGTCGACCTCCATTCCGCAGACGGGGTCGCGCGGCTGCGGAGGGATGGGCGGCTTCGCCGGGGGCGCGGGAGCGGAAGGGTCGGTCATCTGCCCCCTTCCTTAACACCGGGTCAGGGGAAGAGCGCGAGCTGCGGTCGGGGGCGGCGGAACGGTGTCGGCGCGGACCGCTCCCCGGTCTCGAATCCGAGCCGGGAGGCCGATGCGTCGAAGAGGGAGGAGATGGATCGGGCGTACTCCCCCTCGCCGCGGCCGCGCACGCCGTAGCGGGCGTCGTAGAGCTTGCCGTCGCGGGTTTCCCGGATGCGGTGGAGGACACGCCCGGCACGCTCGGGGATCCCCTCGCGCAGCCGCTCCTCGAAGACCTCCTTCACCGGCCCGGGGAGGCGGAGCAGGAGCCAGTGGGCGCGCGTGGCCCCGGCCTCCCGGGCGGCGGCGAGCACGCGGGGGATCTCCTCGTCGTTCAGCCCCGGGATGACCGGGGCGACCAGGACGCCGACGGGGATGCCCGCGCTGGCGAGCCGCCGGATGGTCTCGAGGCGCCGCTCCGGCGAGGCCGCCCAGGGCTCGAGCGCGCGTGCACGGTCCGCGTCGAGGAAGGGGAGGGTGATGCTCGCCGAGGCCGCGCCGTGGCCCGCCAGCGAGGAGAGGAGGTCGACGTCGCGCTCCACGAGCGGAGCCTTGGTGGTGACCATCACGGGGTTCCGGTACTCGGCGCAGACCTCGAGGCAGCCGCGGGTGAGTCGCAGCGAGGCCTCCAGCGGTTGCCAGGCGTCGGTGTTGCCGGAGAAGGCGATGGGCTCCCCGGTCCAGGAACTGCGCTCGAAGGCGCGGCGCAGCAGCCCGGGCGCCCGGAGCTTGGCCACGATGCGGGTGTCGAAGTCGGTCCCGGCGCCGAAGCCCAGGTACTCGTGGGTCGGGCGGGCGTAGCAGTAGGCGCAGGCGTGGGCACACCCACGGTATGGGTTGACGCTGTAGGTGAACGGGATGTCGGGGCTGTCGTTGCGCGAGAGGATCTCGCGGGTGGCGTCGGCGTAGACGTGCGGCAGCGCGGGCGGCGGCTCGCCCAGCCACTCGACGGTCGTGGCGTCCCACGGATTGGGGGGGTTGGAGACCGGACGGGGCTTCATCCGGTCATGCTGGGCCTGAACGGATGTTCGGTCAAGTCGCGTGCTATAACCCGCCGCGCTTGGCCGAAGAGATCCTCATCGTCGCCGCCGAGGCGAGCGCGGACCTCCACGCCGCGCGTGCCCTGGACGAGCTCCGGAGGATGCGCCCCGACGTGCGGGCCTTCGGCGTCGGCGGCCCTCGCCTGCGCGCTTCCGGGCTCGAGACGCTCTACCCCGCCGAGGACCTGAACGTGATGGGCTTCGCCGAGGTGCTGCCCAAGGTCCCCCGCATCCTGGAGGTGCTGCGCGGGCTGCGCCGGGCCGCCGAGGCGCGGCGCCCGGCCGTCGCGCTGCTCGTCGACAGCCCGGACTTCAACCTGCGCCTGGCCAGGCACCTCAAGCGACTGGGCGTGAAGGTGATCTACTACGTCAGCCCCATGATCTGGGCCTGGCGCCGCGGTCGGGCCCGCAAGATCGCGAAGGTCGTCGATCGCATGCTCTGCATCCTCCCCTTCGAGGAGCGCTTCTACGAGGGCACCGGGGTGTCGGCCCGCTTCGTCGGACATCCCTTCGCCGAGCGGACCCTTCCCGGCGACGCGGCCAGCTACCGGATCGCGCTCGGGCTGCCCCCGGGGCGCACCGTCGTGGCGCTCCTGCCCGGCAGCCGCCGCAGCGAGATCGACCGGATGTTCCCACCCATGCTCGAGGCCGCCGAGCGCATCCGCGCCCTGCACCCCGACGTGCAGTTCGTGGTCCCGGTGGCTCCCACCCTGAGCGAGGCCTCGCTGCGCCCGGCCCTCGCCCTCCACGCCGGCCTCGACGTCCGGCTCGTCTCCGGCCGCGCCGACGAGGCGGTGGGGGCGAGCGACGCGGCGCTGGTGAAGAGCGGTACCTCCACGCTGGAGACCGCGCTCATGAACCGCCCCATGGTGGTGGTCTACAAGATGGCGTGGTTCACCTACTGGATCGCCCGCCTGCTGGTCCGCATGTCCCACTTCGCGCTCGTCAACATCCTGGCCGGCCGCACCGTCGTGCCCGAGCTGCTGCAGCAGGAGGCCAGCCCCGAGCGCATGGCCGCCGAGATCGAGCGCCTCCTCTCCGACCCGGACGCCCGCCGGGCCCAGCTGGACGGCCTCCTCGAGGTGCGCCGCTCGCTGGGAGAGCCGGGCGCCGCCCGCCGCGTCGCCGAGGAGATCGACGGAGCCCTGCCATGACCGAGAACCGAACCAATGCCCCCCGGAACGGCGCGCTGGTCTGCCTGCCGACCTACGACGAGAAGGACAACGTCGTGCCCATCGTGGAGGCGATCCTGGCCGCCACCCCCGAGGTGGACGTGCTGGTGATCGACGACAACTCCCCGGACGGGACCGGGCAGCTCGCCGACGCCATCGCCGCCCGGGAACCGAGGGTGAAGGTCCTGCACCGGGCCGGCAAGGAGGGGCTCGGCAAGGCCTACCTGGCCGGCTTCGACTGGGCGCTCCGCCAGGGGTACGAGCTCGTCCTGGAGATGGACGCCGACTTCTCCCACGACCCCAAGTACCTCCCCGGCATGCTCACGGCCGCGAGGGAGGCCGACCTGGTGCTCGGATCCCGCAACATCCCGGGCGGGGGGACCGTCAACTGGGGAATCCTCCGCAAGATCATCTCCCGGGGCGGCAGCTTCTACGCCCGCACCATCCTGGGCATCCGGGTCCGCGACCTGACCGGCGGGTTCAAGTGCTTCCACCGCCGGGTCCTCGAGTCGATCGATCTCCCGACGGTCGAGTGTTCCGGCTATGCCTTCCAGATCGAGCTCACCTACCGGACCCTGCGGCGCGGCTTCCGGGTGAGGGAGATCCCCATCGTCTTCGTCGATCGCCGGGTGGGCCAGTCGAAGATGTCGAAGCGAATCGTTCTGGAAGCGCTGCGCAAAGTGTGGTCCATTCGACGCTCCAATTTCCGCTGACGGAGGCCAGGATCCGGAAGACCGATGCTCCGCGAGGTCCTGACCCAGAGTCTCGTCGCTCTCTCCGCCATCTTCGTGGTGGTCGATCCGTTCGCGGCCGTCCCCTTCTTCCTGGCCATGACGTCGGACCAGTCGCTGGCCCAGCGGCGGGAGACGGCCCGGCGCGCCGCCATCGGCGCCTGGCTCATCCTCACCGCCTTCGGGCTGCTGGGCGCGCTCCTCTTCCGCCTGCTCGGCATCTCCATCCCGGCCTTCAAGCTGGCTGGCGGCCTGCTCCTCCTGCTCATCGCCATCGACATGCTGCGCACCGCGCCCTCTCCAGCCCGCATCACCGCACCGGAGGTGGAGGCCGGGCAGGTCAAGGACGACGTGGCCATCGTGCCGCTGGCCATGCCGCTGCTCGCCGGACCCGGCTCCATCGCCACGGTCATCGTGCTCATGGGGCGCGTCCAGCCGAAGGAGTGGTGGAACGGTCTCCCGGTCCTGGTGGCGGTCGCGGTGGTGGCGGTCGTCACCTTCTTCACGCTCTCGGCGGGGGCCCGGGTCGAGAGGGTCCTCTCCCGCACCGGGATGAACATCCTGGAGCGCGTGGCCGGCATGCTGCTCGCCGCCATCGCGCTGCAGTTCATGATCGACGGCGCCGGGGAGGCCTTCCCCGGTCTTCTCCACTGAGGTCTCCGTGAACCCGACCGAGAATTTCCGCCGCGCCAGGGACTTCCTGATCGACAACCGCGAGGACTGGCAGGCTGCCTGCAGCGGCTTCCGCTGGCCCGCCCTCGACCGCTTCAACTGGGCCCTCGACTGGTTCGACGTCATCGCCGACGGGAACGGACGCACCGCGCTGCACATCGTCGAGGAGTACGGGGCCGAGGTGCGCCTCAGCTACCACGAGCTGGCCGAGCGCTCGAACCGGGTGGCGGTCTTCCTGCGCCGCCATGGCGTGGAGCGCGGGCAGCGCATCCTCATGATGCTGCCCAACTCGGCGCACCTCTGGGAGATCATGCTGGCCGCCATGAAGCTCGGCGCGGTGCTCATCCCGGCCACCACCCTGCTCACGCCAGAGGACATCCAGGACCGGCTGCTGCGGGGAGACGTCCGCCACGTGATCACCGACCCGGACGGGGCCGAGAAGATGCGCGGCCTCCCCGGAGACTTCACCCGGATCGTGGTGGGGGAGCAGGTTCCCGGATGGCTCCCGTTCCACGATGCCTACGACGAATCGTCCCACTTCATCGCCCACGGCGAGACCCACATCAACGACCCGGTCCTGCTCTACTTCACGAGCGGGACGACGGCCAAGCCCAAGCTGGTGCTCCACACCCAGCGGAGCTACCCGGTGGGGCACCTCTCCACCATGTACTGGATCGGCGTCCGCGAGGGGGACGTCCACATGAACATCAGCTCGGCGGGGTGGGCCAAGCACGCCTGGTCGTGCTTCTTCGCCCCCTTCAACGCCGGAGCCACCGTGTTCGTGCACAACTACGCCCGCTTCGTGCCGCGGCGCACGCTGGAGGTGCTGGAGTCCCACGAGATCACCACCATGTGCGCTCCGCCCACGGTGTGGCGCATGCTCATCCTCGAGGACCTCACCCGGCACAAGGTGCGCCTTCGCGAGGCGCTGTCGGCCGGCGAACCGCTCAATCCGGAGGTCATCGAGAAGGTCCGCAAGGCCTGGGGCACCACCATCCGCGACGGGTACGGGCAGACCGAGACCACCGCCCAGATCGGCAACTCCCCCGGTCAGGTCATCAAGCCCGGCTCCATGGGGCGACCCATGCCGGGATACAAGATCGCGCTCATCGACGGGGAGGGGAATCCGTCCGACGAGGGGGAGATCTCGCTCGACCTGTCGGTGAGGCCCGCCGGGCTCATGGCCGGTTACCAGGACGACCCCGCCCTGAACGAGTTCGTGATGCGCGACGGCCACTACCACACCGGTGACGTCGCGGTGCGGGACGCCGACGGCTACGTCACCTACGTCGGCAGGGCCGACGACGTGTTCAAGAGCTCCGACTACCGCATCAGCCCGTTCGAGCTGGAGAGCGCCCTGATCGAGCACGGGGCGGTCGCCGAGGCCGCGGTGGTGCCCAGCGCCGACCCGGTGCGGGGGGACGTGCCCAAGGCCTTCATCATCCTGAAGCCAGGCCAGGCCCCCACCCGGGAGCTGGCCGCCGACGTCTTCAAGTTCATCCGGCGGCGGCTCGCTCCCTACAAGCGGGTGCGCCGGATCGAGTTCTCGGACCTGCCCAAGACCATCTCGGGGAAGATCCGGCGCGTGCAGCTGCGCGCCCTCGAGAAGGAGCGGCGGGCCCGGGACGAGCGCGGACCGCTGGAGTTCTGGCAGGAGGAGTTCCCCGATCTGAAGGGCTGACACGCACCCGGCGAGGGCCCGGCCGACCCATGTTATGGATCGGCCCCTCGCCGTCCCCTCGAGCCCCGCACCCCACGCGGGCTTTCCCCGGAGACGAAATGGCCCCCCGCATCGCACGCACCTTCTCCATCCTCGGCGCCGACGGTGCCGGGAAGACGGCCCTCGTCGAGTCGTTCCTCCGCGCCGCCGACGCCAAGCGCGCCAGCCCCGAGGGATCGACCTCGCGCCTCGACGCCGATCCCGAGGAGAAGAAGCGAAACTTCACCCTGACCATCCACCCCGAGACCTTCGAGGAGGACGGGCGGGTGTTCAACGTGCTCGACACACCCGGGTTCGCCGCCTTCATCAACGAGGCCGAGTGGGCGCTCCAAGTCACCGACGGCGCGGTCCTGGTCGTCTCGGCAGTCGACGGAGCCCACAACCGGACCGAGCGCATCTACGACGTGCTCGCCGAGTCGGGACGTCCCGCCGTCGCGGTGCTGGGGCGCATCGACCACGATCAGGCCGACTTCCGCCGGGCGCTCGCCGACATCGAATCCTCGCTGAAGGTGAGGGCGATCCCGCTGCAGCTCCCCATCGGCTCGGGCGCCGGGGGCGGGCTGAAGGGAATCGTCGACCTCCTCGCCATGAAGGCGCACCTCTACGACCGGACCTTCGGCAAGTTCGCCGTGGCCGACATCCCGGCGGAGATGAAGGACGAGGCCGACGCCGCCCGCACCGCGCTCGTCGAGGCGGCGGCGGAGTCGAACGACGAGCTCCTCGGGAAGTACCTGGAGGGCACCTCGCTCACCGCCGAGGAGATCGAGGCGGGTCTGGCCGACGGGGCCGCCCAGCAGAAGCTGCTCCCCGTGGCGGTGGTTTCTGCCAAGCCGGGCGTGGGCGTGCGCGAGCTGCTCGACCTGCTGGTGCGCCTCCTCCCCGCGCCCGAGGCCCGGGTGGTGAAGGGAGTGGACCCGCACGGCGCCCCGGTGGAGCGCCGGGCCGACGCGGCTGCCCCCTTCTGCGCCCAGGTGTTCCGGACCACCATCGACCACTTCGCCGGCCGGGTGGACTACCTGCGCGTCCTCAGCGGGACGCTCAAGCCCGAGGCCACGGTGACGAACCCCCGCACCCGCAGCGAGGAGCGGGTGAGCCGCCTCTTCCGCACCGACGGCGCCCAGACGGTGGAGATCCCCTCCGCCGGCCCCGGCGACGTGGTGGTCCTGATGAAGCTCAAGGACGCGCGCACCGGTGACACCCTCTGCGACAAGGACGCGCCCATCCTCCTGCCCGACTTCCGCCAGCCCAACCGCCCCGTGGCCTACGCCATCCAGGCCAAGGGGGGCGCCGACGACAAGGCGGCCGCAGCCATCCACAAGCTCATCGAGGAGGATCCCTCGCTCGAGCTGGAGCGCAACCCCGATACCGGCGAGTTCCTGCTCAAGGCGGTGGGCCAGGCCCACATCGAGGTCACGGTCGAGCGCCTGAAGCGCAAGCACTCGGTGGAGATCCTGCTCACCGTCCCCACGCCGGCATACCTCGAGACCATCACCGCTCCCTCGAAGGCGCAGGGCAAGTTCAAGCGCCAGACCGGTGGACACGGCCAGTACGGAGACTGCACCGTCGAGCTCTACCCGCTGGCCCGCGGGAGCGGATTCGAGTTCGAGGACGCCATCGTGGGCGGGGTCATCCCGCGCCAGTTCATCCCCTCGGTGGAGAAGGGCATCCGGGGAGCGCTCCACGCCGGACCGCTGGCCGGCTACCCGGTGGTGGACTTCCAGGCCAAGCTGGTGTTCGGGAGCTACCACGACGTCGACAGCTCCGACATGGCCTTCCAGATCGCCGGCTCGATGGGCTTCAAGAAGGCCATGGAGGGGGCCCGCCCCATCCTCCTCGAGCCGGTCATGAAGCTCGACGTCCACGTCCCCGAGGAGTACGTGGGAGCGGTCATGGGCGACCTGAACAGCCGACGCGCCAAGGTGCAGGGCATGGAGCCGGCCGCCCGCGGCGTGGTCATCCGGGCGCTCTGCCCGCACGCCGAGGCCATGACCTACGACGCCGACCTCCGCTCGCTCACCCAGGGAGTCGGGTACTTCACCATGGAGCCGTCGCACTTCGACCCGGTTCCCCCCTACTCCGCCCAGAAGATCATCGAGAAGCGGCGCGCCGAGGGGAAGGTGAAGGGGGCCGAGGAGGAGAAGTAGCCGTCCCGGCGGCTCCGGGCCTACCGAGGCTTCACGGGAAGTCGAACGAGGGTCCGGTGCCGCTCCGGGGGAACCCGGGCCGGATCGGACAGCCACACGGCGTGAAGCCGTCCGCGGACGACCAGGCCCTGGTCGGTCGCGGCCCCCCGCAGGCGGTCCACGCTCCGCGGCACGCCGGCGAACGGGCCCACGTGGAGGGACTGGATGCAGCGTCCCTCGCGCAACTCCTCGATGCGCGCCCGGTGGAGCCCGTCGCCGTCCCCCCCGTCGCCTTCGCCGAGGGCCGCCAGGTCGCTGGCCCGGACGAACGCCGGGATGCGCAGGAGCAGCTTCCACGGGAGCGGCCCGCCGACGCCGACGTCGGCCCCGGCGGTGCGCGAAGATCCCAGGAGGGCCTCCAGCGGGGGGATCCGGAAGTCCTTGCCGGTCTCGCGCCGTGCCCGGGCGCGAAGGTCGCGCAGCAGGAGGGTCACGGACCGCGCCTGCTCCACCAGGCCGGAGACGTCCCCTCCGCCATCCAGGGAGAGGTAGCGCGCCGGTGCCATGGGGACCACGCGGGGGGTGCGCCCGGCCTCGTACTCCTCGGCGTGAAGCGCGACCAGGTCGACCCGCGGGGACATTCCGGGTACTTAGCCAGGGAACGCCCTCCCGCCACTCGCGCTGGCAGTTCGCGCGATCCCCTGGGAGAATGCCCCGACCAATCCGACCGACCCCCTCCATTGCGCACCTACTTCCGCCTCCTCGCCTACGCAGCGCCGTACCGCTGGCGCTTCCTCGCCGCCTTCGGATGCATGGCCGTGCTCGCGCTCGCCACGGCGATGTACGTGAACCTCCTCGGGCCGGTGCTGGAGTTCCTCTTCACCGGAAAGGTCGGCGCCATGGGGGCCCTGGCCCGGCTCCTGCCCGGCGATTCGGCGGCGGCGCGGTGGGCGCAGGGCGTGGACCGCCACCAGGCGCTGCAGGCCCTGCCCTGGGTGGTCATCACGGTCGCGCTGGTGAAGGGGGTGGCCTACTTCGGCCAGGCCTACCTCATGGGCACCACCTCGCAGCGGATCATCGCCGATCTGCGCGGCGCCCTCTTCGACCACCTGCTCCGGCTCTCCCCGTCCTTCTACGCCCGCCGCCACTCGGGCGACCTGCTCTCCCGCGTGGGCAACGACGTGCAGGCGGTCGAGGCCGCCGTCTCCACCGCCATCGCGAGCTACCTCCGGGACGGGCTCACCGTGGTGGTGATGCTGGTGAACTGCTTCCTCATCGACTGGAAGCTCTCCCTCGTCACCTTCGTGGCCATCCCGATCACCATCCTCCCGGTGGTGCGCATCGCGAAGCGCCTCAAGAAGGTCACGGTGCAGTCCCAGTCCACGCTGGGAAAAATCTCCGAGCTGGTCCAGGAGACCCTCTCCGGGATCCGCGTGGTCCAGGCCTACGGCATGGAGGGCTGGGAGTCGTCCCGCTTCAAGGAGGAGAATCAGAACTGGCTCCGCTACATGCGCCGCAGCATCTCGGTGCGCGCCTTCTCGTCGCCGCTCATGGAGGTGATGGCCGCGGTGGGGATCGGCCTCGCCATCTGGTGGGTGGGCGAGGGCATCGTCTCGGGAGCGCTTCCGGCCGGGAAGTTCTTCTCCTTCGTGACCGCCATCCTCCTCCTCTACACGCCGGTGAAGTCCCTGGGGAAGGTGGGACAGGTCGCCATGGTGGGCGCCGCGGCCGGGGAGCGGATCTTCGAGATCCTCGACGCCCGGACCGACGTGCCCGACCAGGGAAAGGTGGAGCTCCCGCCGCTCCGGGAGGCGATCCGCTACGAGGACGTCACCTTCTCCTACGGGGATCGCCCCGTGCTCCACGGGGTGTCGATCGAGGTGCGGAAGGGCGAGGTGGTGGCCCTCGTGGGAAGCTCCGGCGGAGGGAAGACCACGGTGGCGAACCTCCTGCCCCGCTTCTGGGACGTCACCGGCGGGCGAATCACCGTCGACGGCGTGGACGTCCGCGAGGCCACGCTCTCGAGCCTGCGCTCCGGCATCGCTCTGGTGACGCAGGAGACGGTGCTCTTCAACACCTCGGTCCGCGACAACATCGCCTACGGCCGACCCGAGATCCCCGTCGCCGAGGTGGAGCGGGCCGCGCGCATGGCCCACGCCGAGGAGTTCATCCGCGCGCTCCCCCAGGGCTACGACACGGTGGTGGGGGAGCGGGGGGTCATGCTCTCCGGCGGCCAGAGGCAGCGCATCGCCATCGCACGGGCCTTCCTGAAGGATGCGCCCATCCTGCTCCTCGACGAGGCGACCAGCGCCCTCGACGCCGAGAGCGAGCGGGAGGTGCAGCGGGCGCTGGAGCGGCTCATGGGCATCGGCGAGGGAGGGCAGGGCGCTCACCGCACCACGCTGGTCATCGCCCACCGGCTCTCCACCATCCGCAACGCCGACCGGATCGTCGTTCTGTCGCACGGGCGCGTGGCCGAGGTGGGACGTCACGAGGAGCTGATCGAGCGGGGCGGCGAATACGCCCGGCTCTACCGGATCTACGAGGGCGGAGCGGCCGCCGGGAACCCCGCCGACCCGGGGCGGATCGGGTAGGAGCCGGCCACCTTGCATTTCCTCTACGCGATCGGGAGCTACATCGCCGTCGCGGCGCTCCTGCCGGTGCTGCTCTTCCACCCCAAGCTGCGCCACGGGATCAAGGAGCGGCTCGGCCACTACCGGTCCCGGGAGACCCCGGGGACGGGAGCGCCGCGCATCTGGCTGCACGGCGCCAGCGCCGGCGACCTGCTCTCCCTCCAGCCCATGATGGGGGAGCTGAAGCGGCGCATGCCGGGGTGTTGCCTGGTGGTGACGACCATCACCAACAGCGGCCTGGAGATGGCACGAGCCAAGATCCGCGAGGCCGACGTGATCGTGTACGCGCCCTACGACCTCCCCGGCGCGACCCGGCGGGCCATGGCGGCGCTGCGCCCCGATCTGCTCGTGCTCGAGTACACGGAGATCTGGCCCAACCTCATCCGCGCCGCCCGCAAGGCCGGTGTGCGCATCGCGCTCACCAACGGCCGGTTCGCTCCCGAGAAGCTCGCCCGCTACCGGACCTTCTTCCGGGCGGTGGGGAAGCCGCTCCGCTCCATCACGCTCTTCCTCATGCGCTCCGACGAGGAGGCGGAGCGCGCCCTCCAGCTCGGGGCACCGCCGGACCGCGTCTGGGTCACCGGCAACACCAAGTTCGACGCGCTGGTGCTCGACCGTCCCCGCGGCGACGACGAGGCGTTGCGGGCCGCACTGGCGCTCGACCCGGCCCGGCCGGTCTTCATCGCCGGGTCGACCCACGACGGGGAGGAGGAGCTTCTCGTCGACGTGTACCGGAAGCTCCTCGGGGACTTCCCGGGGCTCCAGATGGTGGTGGCCCCCCGCTACGTCGAGCGGGCGGGGAAGATCGTCGCGATCGCCCAGGGGGCCGGCCTGACGGCCCGGCTGCGGAGCGCCGGGGCGGCCGCGGGACCCGCGCAGGTCGTCGTCCTCGACACCATCGGGGAGCTGGCCGCGGCGTACCGGCTCGCCACGCTGGCCTTCGTGGGGGGCAGCTTCATCCGGCGCGGAGGCCAGAACGTCCTCGAGCCGGCCGGGCAGGGGAAGCCCGTCCTGTTCGGCCCGCACATGGAGAGCTTCAAGGACAGCGTCCAGGTCCTGGTGGGGCGCGGGGGCATCCAGGTGGCCACGCCCGACCAGCTTCTCAAGGTGGCGCGCGAGCTCTTCTCCCGCCCGGACGAGATCCTCCGCCTGGGCGCGATGGCGCGCGAGGCGGTGGGCGCGGTCCGCGGAGCCAGCGCCCGCAACGTGGAACACATGCTGCGGGCGCTCCGGCGCGCCAAGGGTTCCCCGTGAGCCCCGGGGGGGCAGGGCGGCGGGAGCGGCTCTGGTGGAGCCCGACCCCCTCCGTGGTCGACGGGCTGCTCGGGACCCCGCTGCTGCTCGCGGAGGGGCTCTTCCGAGCCGGGGTGTTCCTGCGGGGCGCGCTCTACGACTCGGCCATCCTTCCCGCCGCGCGCGCCGGAGTCCCGGTCGTCTCGGTGGGAAACCTGGCGGTCGGAGGCGCCGGGAAGACGCCGGTCGCGCTCGCCCTGGCCGGGCGGCTCCTGGACGCGGGGCGGAGGCCCGCGGTGCTCTCCCGCGGCTACGGCGCGACCCGGAGCGACGACCGGGTGGTCTCGGACGGGGACGGGGTGATCCTCGGCGCCACCGAGGGCGGAGACGAGCCGGTCCTCCTGGCCCGGCGCCTGCCGGGGCTGCGCGTCCTCTGCGGCCCCGACCGCGCCCGCCTGGCGGGGCGCGCGGTGGCGTCGGGCGCCGACGTGCTCCTCCTCGACGACGGCTTCCAGCACCGGCGCCTCGGCCGCGACCTCGACGTGGTGGTGCTCGACGCGTCGAACCCCTGGGGGAACGGCCACTGCCTCCCCTTCGGCCCGAACCGCGAGCCCCGCTCGGCGCTGCGCCGCGCGGGCCTCGTCTGGCTCACCCACGCCGACCGGGCCACGGCCACGGGCCTCGACGGGCTCCGCGAGCTGGCGATGCGGGAGACCGGCCGGGCCCCGGTGGAGTCGCGCCATGCCCCGAGGGACCTCGTCGACGGTCGGCTCGGGGGTCCGTACCCGCTCTCCGACCTCGCCGGGAGGCGGGTGGGGCTCCTCACCGGCGTGGCCCGGCCCGGAAGCGTCCGGCGGACGGTGGAGGGGCTGGGGGCCGAGGTGGTGGCGACCTTCGAGTTCGGCGACCACCATCGGTTCACGGAGGGAGAGGTGGAGGATGCGATAGGATCGTCGGTCCGTGCCGGAGCGGAGCTGCTCGTCACCACGGAGAAGGACGCGGTGAGGCTGCCGGCCGTGGCCGCAGGGGATGGGCGCATCCGCGCGGTGCGGATCGACGCACTGGTGCTGCGGGGCGAGGAAGTTCTCGGCGCCGCGCTGGGTGCCGTGTTGCAGAGGGGAGCGGGATGAGGCGGTTCCTGATCGGGATGGGGCGACTGCTGGGGTGGCTGCTCTGGACCCTCCATGTCCGGCGCCGCGTGATCATGGACAACCTGCGCCTCGCCTTCCCGGAGTGGACGGAGGCGCAGCGCCGCGACGTGGGCAGGCGGACCTTCGTCAACATCGGGCAGATGGCCCTCGAGTTCCTGCTGGTCACGAAGATGGACAAGGCCGAGCTCGACCGGATGTTCGTCTACGACCCGGGGATGGCCGAGGTCACCCTGGCGGCGCTGCAGTCGGGCCGCCCCATCGTGGTCTGCACCGCCCACTTCGGGAACTTCGAGAACCTGGCGGCGGTGCACAACATGCAGGGGTACCGCATCGCCATGGTGGTCCGGCGCATGGGCGCGGGGTGGTTCGGCCGGTTCTGGAACCGCGGGCGCTCGCGGGCCGGGCTCGAGGTGCTCGAGGTCACCCGGGGCGAGACGCTCAAGGCCGCCCAGCGTGCCATGCGCGAGGGGAAGGTCCTCGGCTACGTCATCGACCAGAACATGCCCGGCCACCGCGCCATCTTCCCCACCTTCTTCGGCGTGCCGGCCGCGACGGCGCCCACGCCGGCCTACCTGGCCATGCGCAGCAATGCCATCGTGTTCTTCATGCTCGATCTCCCCCTCGGGGACGGGAGGCACCAGATCGTCATCGAGGGGCCGCTCGAGCCGCCCCGGACCGGCGACCGGGAGGCGGACGTGCTCGCCTTCATCCAGGACCTGAACGACAGGCTCGAGCGATGGGTCCGGCTGTACCCCGATCGCTGGTACTGGCTCCACCGGCGGTGGAAGACCCGCCCGCCCGAGGCCGGGGCCCGCAAGGGCCGTCCCCGGCGAATTGACCCCGCAAAAGGCGCGGAGTAGACACGCCCATGGTCCGGAGCAAGCAACCCCGCCTGGCCCCGCTCGCGCCGCTCCTCCAGAGGTTCTCGCGCAGCCGCGTGGTGGTCGTGGGCGACTTCGTTGCCGACGAATACGTCTACGGCGAGACCGAGCGCATCAGCCGCGAGGCCCCGGTGCTGATCGTGCGCTACGAGCGCAGCGAGCTGGCTCCCGGCGGTGCCGGCAACGCCGCGCAGAACCTGGCCGCCCTCGGCGTGGACGTGCGAGCCGTGGGACTGGTCGGGCACGACGCGCTCGGCGTGAGCCTCCTCGACGTGCTGCGCGCGGGAGCGGTGGACGTGAAGGGAATCCAGCGGGTGCGGGCCCGTGCCACCGAGGCCAAGACCCGCATCCTGGCGGGAGGACGATCCACGCGCCGCCAGCAGATGTTGCGGGTCGACCGCACCCCCGAGCCGGTCCCGCCGGCCGCCGAGCGTCGCCTCATCGCCGACCTCCTCCGTGCCGCACGGGGCGCGACCGCCGTGCTGGCCAGTGATTACGGATTGGGAGTGCTCTCCCCGCGGGTGGTCGAGGCGCTTCGCGGCCTGCGGCGCCACGGGATCCCGGTCTGCGTCGACTCCCGCTACGCGCTCAACGCGTTCTCCGGCCTCACCATGCTGAAGCCCAACGAGACCGAGCTGGAGGCGGCAACCGGGATCCGGGCCTCCTCGCCGGAGGGACTCTCCCGCGCCGCTCGCTCGCTCCTGCGCCGTCTCGACTGCGAGTCGCTCCTCGTGACCCGCGGCCGGAACGGGATGTCCCTCTTCGGGCGCGGACGGAGCCCTGTCCACCTCGACGCCCACGGCGACAAGGAGGCGGTCGACGTCACCGGGGCGGGAGACACCGTGGCCGCCACCTACGCCGCCGCCCTGGCCTCGGGAGCCGAGGCGGTGGAGGCCATGCAGCTCGCCAACGTCGCCGCGTCGATCGTCGTCCGGAAGGCCGGCACGGCCACCGTGACCCGGGACGAGATCCTCCGCGAGCTCCTGGGAGCGTGATGGCCACCCGGCTTCGCATCACGGACCTCCCCGCTCTCCGGGCCCGGACCCGCCGGGCCGGGAAGACCGTCGCGCTCGCCAACGGCATCTTCGACCTCTTCCACGTGGGGCACCTCCGCTACCTGGAGGGCGCCCGGGCGCTCGCCGACGTGCTGGTGGTGGCGGTGAACAGCGACGCCTCGACACGCCGGAACAAGGGGCCTGGCCGTCCGGTGGTGCCGGAGGCGGAGCGGGCCGAGATCGTCGCCGCGCTCTCCTGCGTCGACCACGTGGTGGTCTTCGGCTCGCGCACCGTGGTCCCGCTCATCCGCAAGCTCCGGCCCGACGTCCACGTGAAGGGGACGGACTACACGCCGGAGACCATCCCGGAGGCGGCCGAGGTGGCCCGGTACGGGGGGCGCGCCGCCGTCGCCGGGGACCCGAAGGACCACTCCACCACCGACCTCCTGCGGCGGCTCGGCCCGCGGAGGCGCCGTTGAAGGTCTCGGGCTTCACGTTCGCCCGCAATGCCGTCCGGCTCCGCTACCCCCTCGCCGAGTCGATCCGGTCGGTGCTCCCCCTCGTCGACGAGATGGTGGTCAACGTGGGGCGCTCCGACGACGGGACGCTGGAGCTGGTCCGGGGCATCGGCGACCCGCGCATCGTCGTCCTCGAGTCGGTCTGGGACGAGGCCAGCCTGGTCCGCGGGCGCGTGCTGGCCGAGCAGACCGACATCGCCCTCGAGCGCTGCACCGGCGACGCCTGCCTGTACCTTCAGGCCGACGAGGTCCTCCACGAGGACGATCACGCACGCATCGGCGATGCCCTTGCCCGGATGCACGCCGACCCGGACGTGGAGGGACTGGCCTTCGATTACGTCCACTTCTACGGCTCGTTCCACACGGTGGGCCTCTCGCGCCGGTGGTACCGGCAGGAGGTGCGCGCCTTCAAGGCCGGACTGGGAGTGCGCTCCTGGAAGGACGCCCAGGGATTCCGGGTCTGGGCGCCGCCACCAGGATTCCGGGGCGATCGGCCGCGTTCCCTCAAGCCCGGCGACCCGGCGCGCAAGCTGCGCGTGGCCCGTTCCGGGGCGCGCGTATTCCACTACGGGTGGGTTCGTCCCCCGGCCCAGCAGACCGAGAAGCTGGCCGAGTTCGAGCGTCTCTACCAGGGCGACGAGGCGCGGCGCCGGCGGCTCAGCCAGGGATTCTCCTACGACGTCGAGGAGAAGGTCCGCCCGTTCGAGGGCACGCACCCGGAGCCCATGGCGGCGCGGGTTGCCGCCGAGGACTGGATCTTCGAGCCGCGGCGCCGGCACGTCCGGCCGGGCCACCTGCGCGAGGACCTGCTCGACCTCTTCGAGGCCGGCACCGGGATCCGCATCGCCGAGTACCGCAACTTCGAGCTCGTCCGGTGAGGATCCTCGAGCTGCTCTCCTCGCCGGCCTGGACCGGACCGGCCGAGCCCATGACGTCGGTGGCGCGGCAGCTCACCCGGCGGGGCCACCACGTCGAGGTGGCCGTGGACGGGCGACGGGAAGGGGACCTCCGCGAGCGGCTCGTCTCCGAGGGCTTCCCTCCGCGCACGGGCCTCGCCCTCTCCACGAAGGGTGGCCCGCTGGAACTGGTTCGCGACCTGGGCCGGCTGCGGAGGGTGGCCCGGGACTTCGACGTGGTCCACGCCAACTTCTCCCACGACCACGCCCTCGCCGTCCTCGCCGTGGAGCGGGGATCGACCCGCGTGGTTCGCACCGTCCACTCCTCCCGCTCGCTGGCGGACCGGGGGATGCAGGGCTGGGCCCACCGGCGCACCGACGGCCTCCTCGCCGTCTGCCAGGCCCACGCCGCCATCCTGCGCGAGCGCTTCCGCATCCCCGCCGAGCGGGTCGAGGTGTCCCGCGGAGCCGTGGACTCGGTGACCTTCACCCCCGACGGGCCCGACCTCCGGGCCGAGCTCTCCATCGCGCCCGACGCGCCGGTGGTCGGGATCGTGTCGCGGGTGAAGCCAGACCGGCGCCATGCCGAGCTGGTGGATGCCTTCGGGCGTGTGGCGGCGCGGCTCCCGGCGGCGCGGCTCGTCGTGGTGGGACGAGGGGAGGGGCTCCCCGCCCTGAGGGCCCACGTGGAGCGGAGCGGGCTCGCCGACCGCGTGATCTTCGCCGGCTACCGGCGCGGTCCGGAGCTGGCCGCCGCCTACCGCACCCTCGACGCCAAGGTCCTGCTGGCCGAGGGGAACGACGGAACGTGCCGGGCGCTGCTCGAGGGGATGGCCTGCGGCCGCCCGGGCGTGGCCTGGGCCTTCGGCGCGCCGGCGGAGAGCATCGTGCACGGCGAGACCGGCCTCCTCGCGCCGCCCGACGACGTGGCCGCGCTCGGCGATGCAATCGCCGGGATCCTGTCCCTCCCGGACCGCGGGCGGGCGCTGGGGGCCGCGGCCCGGGCCCGCATGCAGGCTCTCTTCACCGAGGAGGCGCGGGGAAGGGCGGTGGAGAGCTTCCTGGAGCGGGTGCGCCGCATGCCGCCGGTCGGATAGGCGCTCCCGCTCCGGGTCACTCCTCGTTGCGGTTCCCGGGCGGCGCGGGGTATGAGGTCCGAAGGAGGTGTCGATGGCGCTCGCACCCGAGCTGAAGGAGATCCTGGCCTGCCCGAAGTGCAAGGGGGACCTCGAGTTCCACGAGGACCAGGGCGAGATCCACTGCACCCGCTGCCGGCTCGTCTACGAGGTCCGGGACGGGATCCCGGTCATGCTGGTGGAGGAGGCGAAGCCGCTCCCCTGACCTCCCGTGCGCTTCCTCCTCGTCCACCCGGCCTTCCTCGGCGACACCGTGTTCCTCGGTCCCGCGGTGCGGGCCCTGAAGTCGCGCTGGCCGGGCAGCGAGATCGGCCTGGTGGTGTCGCCGCGCGGCGAGCCGGTGGCCCGCCTGATGCCCGGGGTCGACGAGGTCTTCGTCTTCGACAAGAGGCGCGCCGATTCCGGCCTGCGCGGGATCCTGCGCCTGGGCGCCCGCCTGCGCGCCTTCGCCCCCGACGTCGCGCTCGTCTCCCACCCCTCGGCCCGCTCCGGCTCGGTGGCCTGGCTCTCGCGGGCGCCGCGCCGCATCGGCTACGCGCCGCTCTGCAACGACAAGGTCACGCTCGACCGCGGCCGCCCCTTCGTGGAGCGCTCGCTGGCGCTCGCGGCACGCGCAGGGGCTCCGTCGGAGGACCGGAGCCTTGCGCTCGATCCGCCCCCGGAGCTGGCCGGTTATGCCGACGAGGTGCTGCGGGGCAGCCAGGGACCCGTCGTCGGCATCGTCCCGGGCGCCGAGTGGGCCACCAAGCGCTGGGGCGAGGAACGCTACGCCGAGCTGGCCGCCCGGCTCGCGAACGGCGGCGCCACCATCCTCCTCCTGGGGGGACCGGGGGAGCGGGAGATGGCCCGCTCCATCGCCGCGGGGGGGGGTGCACGGGTCATCGACAGCAGCGGCAACTCCATCGCCGAGGCCATCGCGCTGCTCTCTCGCTGCGACCTGGTGGTGGGCGGGGACACGGGCCTCGTGCACTGCGCCCGCGCCCTGGGGCGACCCACGGTGCTCCTCTTCGGACCCACCGACCCGGGACGCCACGTCCTCGCGGAACGGGAGCGGGTGGTCCGCGTCGACATCGCGTGCTCTCCGTGCCACGACCACGGTCCGGAACGCTGCCCGCTCGTGCACCACGACTGCATGAACCAGCTCGCGGTCACCGAGGTGGAGCGCCAGGCGCGCGCCCTGCTCGCGGCGGGGGAAACTCCAGGCGCCAGATCGAGGTCGATCGAATGATCCGGAGCATGACCGGTTTCGGGGCGGGGAAGGGGGGCGCCGCGGCCGAGGCGGTGGAGGCCGAGGTGCGCTCGGTCAATCACAAGTTCTGCGAGGTGAAGGCCCGCCTCCCGAGGGAGATGGCCTCCCTGGAGACCGACCTGGTCCGCCAGGTGAAGGACCGGCTGGCGCGGGGCGGGATCGAGTTCTCGCTGCGCCGGACCTCGGCGCGCGGGACGCTCTCTCCGCGGGTGGACGCCGACCTCGCCGCCGAGTACGCACGGGCCTTCGAGGAGGTCCGGGTGCGCCTCGGCCTCTCCGGGCAGGTCTCGCTCGCCGAGGTGCTGGCCGCCGACGGGGTGGTGACCCTGGAGGAGCGGGCCGTCGACCTCGAGTCGGCCCGGTCGGCCGGCTCGGCCGCCCTCGCCTCGGCGCTGGACGCGCTGCTCGCAATGCGGGAGCGGGAAGGGGCGGCGCTGGCCCGGGATCTGGAGATGCGGCTCGCCGTCGTGGAGGGAATCGCGGTGCGCCTGGCCGAGCTCTCTCCACGCTCGGTGGAGGACTACCGGGCCCGGCTGCACGAGCGCGTGACCGAGCTGTCCCGCGGCCTGGCGCCCGATCCGGTGCGGCTCGCCACCGAGGTGGCGCTCTTCGCCGACCGGACCGACGTGACCGAGGAGCTGACCCGGCTGTCGAGCCACGTGGCCCAGATGCGGGGGCTGCTCGCCTCCGGCGATCCGGCCGGGCGCAAGATGGACTTCCTGGTGCAGGAGATGCACCGGGAGGCCAACACCGTCGGCTCCAAGTCGCAGAGCGCCGAGGCGGCGGCGGCGGTGGTCTCGCTCAAGGCCGAGATCGAGCGCATGCGGGAACAGGTCCAGAATGTCGAGTGAGGGGGCCTCGGCGGGGCAGCTGCTGGTGGTCTCGGCCCCATCGGGAGCGGGAAAGACCACGCTGGCAAGGCGATTCGTCGAAATCACTCCGGGTGCAAGGTTCTCGATCTCGGCCACCACCCGGCCCCCTCGCGGCGCCGAGCGGGACGGGGTCGATTAC
>CAWHPQ010000021.1:47500-72855 GCA_963831265.1 uncultured delta proteobacterium
AAGGAGGGCCTGGATTGGTGTAGGGACTTGCTCCCGAAGCTGATCTGGGTCGCAGATAAATGGCGGTAGCGACTGTTTACCAAAAACACAGGACTCTGCAAACACGTCAAGTGGACGTATAGGGTCTGACGCCTGCCCGGTGCCGGAAGGTTAAGGAGATTCGTCAGGCGCAAGCCAAAGCGATGAACCGAAGCCCCGGTAAACGGCGGCCGTAACTATAACGGTCCTAAGGTAGCGAAATTCCTTGTCGGGTAAGTTCCGACCTGCACGAATGGCGTAACGACTTCCGCGCTGTCTCGACCAGGGACTCAGTGAAATTGAAATAGCTGTGCCGATGCAGTTTACCCGCGGCAAGACGGAAAGACCCCATGAACCTTTACTACAACTTGCCACTGACACTAGGAATTGATTGTGTAGGATAGGTGGGAGCCTATGAACCCCGGGCGCTAGCTTGGGGGGAGGCAACGGTGAAATACCACCCTGTCGATTTCTGGTGTCTAACCTAGACCCGTAATCCGGGTCGGGGACAATGGCTGGTGGGTAGTTTGACTGGGGCGGTCGCCTCCCAAAAGGTAACGGAGGCGCGCTAAGGTACCCTCAGCCTGATTGGAAACCAGGCGCCGAGTGCAATGGCATAAGGGTGCTTGACTGCGAGAGAGACATCTCGAGCAGGTGCGAAAGCAGGTCATAGTGATCCGGTGGTTCTGAATGGAAGGGCCATCGCTCAACGGATAAAAGGTACTCTGGGGATAACAGGCTTATCGCGTCCAAGAGTTCACATCGACGACGCGGTTTGGCACCTCGATGTCGGCTCATCGCATCCTGGGGCTGGAGCAGGTCCCAAGGGTTTGGCTGTTCGCCAATTAAAGCGGTACGCGAGCTGGGTTCAAAACGTCGTGAGACAGTTTGGTCCCTATCTGCCGTGGGCGTAGGAGAAGTGAGAGGGCCTGACCCTAGTACGAGAGGACCGGGTTGGACACACCGCTGGTGTACCAGTTGTCTCGCCAGAGGCATCGCTGGGTAGCTATGTGTGGAATGGATAACCGCTGAAAGCATCTAAGCGGGAAACCAGCCTCGAGATTACTTCTCCCGGGAGCAATCCCCTGAAGCCCCCTTGAAGACCACGAGGTTGATAGGCCGGGAGTGTACGCGCTGTGAGGCGCTCAGCTGACCGGTACTAATCGGGCGTGAGGCTTGGTCTCCCTCTTCTCAGGCCGCAGATGGCCGAGTCGAGGCCGAGATCGAGGTTCCCATCGGGAACCCGATCCGGTGAAATCGTTGCCGGTGCGTTTTTACCCTTCGTATGGTTGTCCGACGGCTCGTCCGTCCGATCTTTTCCAATTTGCGGTGGTTATTTCGGCAGGGTCACACCCGTTCCCATCCCGAACACGGAAGTTAAGCCTGCCAGAGCCGATGGTACTGCAAGGGAAGCTTTGCGGGAGAGTAGGTCGCCGCCGCATCCTTTTCGAGAGCCCGCCAGGGAAACCTGGCGGGCTCTCTCCTTTTGGTAGACTGCGCGGACTGCGCTCCTGCGCGAGGGAGGGACGATGCTGGGGATCATCGGTGGTTCCGGGCTGGAGCACGCCATGGGCGCGCTCGGGAGGTCCGAGTCGCACGACCTCGACACGCCGTTCGGCAAGCCCTCCGCTCCCGTCGTCACCACGGAACTCGACGGGGTCCGACTGGCCCTGCTCAAGCGCCACGGCGAGGGGCACGTCTTCAGCCCGTCCAGCGTCCCGTACCGCGCCAACATCTTCGCCATGAAGATGCTGGGCGTGACCCGCATCCTGGGCACGGGCGCGGTGGGGAGCCTGCGCGAGGAGATCGCACCCCGTTCGCTGGTGATCCCGGACCAGGTGATCGACAAGACCTTCCGGCGCGCCGGGACCTTCTTCGACGACCTGGCGGTTCACGTGGAGCTCGCGTCCCCGTTCTGCCCGTCCCTGAGGGAGGTGCTGGCGCGGGCGTCGGCCAGCTCCCCGACGCGGGTCCAGCAGGGGGGGACCTACGTCTGCATGGAAGGGCCGCAGTTCTCCACCCGGGCCGAGAGCGAGCTGCACCGGGCATGGGGTGCATCCCTCATCGGGATGACGGTGATGCCGGAGGCCCGCCTCGCGCGCGAGGCCGAGATCTGCTACGCGCTCGTGGCCCTTCCCACGGACTACGACTGCTGGCGGCCGCACCCGCACGCGCTCGACCAGTTCGAGCTGCTCGAGGAGATCATCGGCAATCTCAAGGCGGCCAGCCAGAACGCCCTGGAGCTGATCCGGAGCGCGTTGCCTCACGTGGTCGAGCTGGGAAGCCACCCGTGCCCGTGCCGGTCGGCGCTCGAACTGGCCATCTGGTCGGATCGGTCGACCATTCCCGCGGCGACGCGCGCGCGGCTCCGGCCGATCCTGGGGAAGTACCTCGACCCGAAGCCGTAGGAGGGGGAGGGATGCGCCAATACCCGATGAGCCTGCCCGGACGCCTGTGGGTCCTGTCGGGCGCCATCGTCCTGCTCCTCTGCTCCGTCCCGCTCCTCTCCTGGTCGATCATCCCGGGGGTCGCCATCGGCGGTCCCCGGGGCCTCGGTGGCCCGGAATCGGAGCTGGCCCGGCTGGGATCCCTCCTGCTCCCGCTCCTCGCCCTCCTGTCGTGGGCGTTCGCCCCCCGGGCGGTCGAGATCGAGGGCGGCGAGCTGCGCGTCCTGCGGCGCGGCTGGCGGGCGGCCGCCTTTCCTCTCTCCCGGGTCGAGGCGGTGGCGGTCCTCCCACCCGGCTCGCTCCGGGGGGCGGTGCGCACCTTCGGCGTCGGGGGGCTCTTCGGGTACCACGGCTGGTTCTACAAGAAAGGTGCGTTCCGGCTCTACGCCACGCGCACCGACCGGCTGGTCGAGGTCGTGCTCGGAGGGAGGCGCATCGTCGTATCCCCGGACCAGCCCCAGCGCTTCGTCGACGGGTTGCTGGCCTCCGCACCCCGGGCCCGGCTCCGTCAGCCTTGCGAGCCGGGCGCCGCGATCGCCAGCCGGACGAGCTGACGTACGTTCTCCGGGCAGTCGATGCCGGTCGTGTCCGTCACCCACCGCGCCTCGCTCCACTCGTCGCAGGCGGCCAGGTCTCGCGAAGGGACGTCGGCGACGAAGGCGAAGTTCATGTGCAGCCCCTTCGACCCCGCCAGGTGCTCCTCGTAGCCGATGAAGCCGGGAGGGGTCCCGTCCACGCCACTGCCGTTCGGGAAGGCACCGTCGAGCCCCGTCTCCTCGCGGAGCTCGCGGACCGCGGCCTCGAGCGGGGTCTCGGCGGGCTCGATCTCGCCGCCCACCGGCAGCCAGGTGCCGAGCCGGCGATGGTGGACGAGCAGGACCGCGCCGCGATGCCGGGCGAAGATGGCCACCGAGAACGCGCGCCGGGTCACGCCGTCACCAGGTCGCGAATGCCGGTGGCCACGAGATAGGCGGTGAGCGCGATCATGACCACGGTGGTCGTCCAGGCGATCACGTTGAGCCAGCGCCCGTTGCGGTGGACCCCCATGAGCTTCTCGTCGTTGGCGAGGCGGAGCATGTAGATGAGCACGAACGGGAGGAGGACCCCGTTCACGATCTGCGACACCAGCATGATCCGGAAGAGGGGCAGCCGGGGGATGAGAACCACCGCCGCGCCCACCGCCAGGATGCCGGTGAAGAGCCAGTAGAATTGCTTCGCCTCGCCCCACTTGCGGTCGAGCCCCGATTCCCAGCCGGCCGACTCGGTGACGAAGTAGGCGGTGGAGAGCGGCAGGATGGCGGCGGCGAAGACCGACGCGTTGAAGAGGCCGAACGCGAAGAGCAGGGAGGCGTACTTCCCCGCCAGAGGCGCGAGCGCCATGGCGGCCTGGTCGGCGGTCTGGATGGAGATGCCCTGCTTGTGGAGCGTGGCCGCGCAGGCCATCACGATGGAGAAGGCCACCACGTCGGTGACGATGCAGCCCATCACCACGTCGATCCGGGTGTAGCGCAGCTCGTCCACGTCGATGCGCTTCTCGACGACGGCTGCCTGCTGGTAGAACTGCATCCACGGGGCGATGGTGGTTCCCACCAGGCCGATCAGCATGGCCACGTAGGCGCCATCCCGGGAGAAGCTGGGCGTCACCACCGCAAGCGCAACCTCCCCCCAGTCGGGCTTCGCGAGCACGAGCGAGATCGGGTAGGCGACGTAGAGCAGGCTCGCAACCAGGAAGACCTTCTCCACGAGCCGGTAGGTGCCCTTCAGGACCAGCGCCCAGACCCCCACGGCAACGAGAGGCACCGAGACCCAGGGAGGGACGTGGAAGATCTGCAGGCTGGCGGCCACGCCGGCGAACTCGGCGATGGTGTTGGCCAGGTTTGCGATCACCAGCGCGACCGAGACCCAGAAGGTCGTGCGGACGCCGAAGTTCTCGCGGATCAGATCGGCGAGCCCCTTGCCGGTGACCACTCCCATTCGGGCGCTCATCTCCTGGACCACGATGAGGGCCACCGTGATCGGTCCAAGCGTCCAGAGGAGCTTCGTCCCGAACTGGGCTCCGGCCAGCGAGTAGGTGGTGATCCCGCCCGCGTCGTTGTCGACGCTGGCGGTGATGAGTCCCGGACCCATCACCGCGAGGAACAGGGCGACCCGGCGCCAGCGCCCGGGCCTCACCTGCCTCTTCTCAGGCGGCATCGACCACCTCGGCGAGGATGTCGTCGACCGTCACCATGCCCATGAGGGAACCGGCCCCGTCGACGACCGGCACCGAGAGCAGGTTGTACTTGGAGGCGGCGCGGGCCACGTCCCGGATGTCGGCATCGACGCCGACCGTGGCGGGGATCTCTCGCAGGAGGGAGGAAAGGGTTGCCGAGAGATCGCCGGACACGATGAGGTCCTTCAGGGTCACCATGCCCTGGAGGAGCCCACCGTCCACCACGAAGATCTCGTAGACCAGCGGGAGCTCCTCCGCCCTCCGCCGAACCTCGGCGAAGACTTCCGCCACGGTGGCACTGCCGGGCAGCTCGACCAGGTCCGGCGTCATCAGGCCGCCCGCGGACCGTGGGTGGTACTCGAGCAGCTCGGCGACCTCGGCGGCCTCCGGACGCTCCATGGCCTGGAGCAACTCGTCCCGTGTGTGGCCGGGGAGCTCGGAGAGCGCGTCGGCGGCCTCGTCGGGAGCCATCTCCTCCAGGATGTCGGCGGCCTTCTCGGGCGGCACCGCCTCGAGCAGCTCCGTGGCGAGCTCGGTGGAGGTCTCCTCGAGCGCGTCGGCCGCGGTCCCCACGTCGAGCCGCTGGAAGAGCACCTCGCGCTGGTGCCGGTCGAGGTCCTCCATGATCTCGGCCAGGTCGGCCGGGTGAAGGGACGCGAGCGCCTTCTTGGTGGCCTCGATGCGAACCCGCCCGGGGGCACTCTCGATGGGCTGGACGAGCTTCCAGGAGAGGAGGGTGTCCGCGTTCAGGTAGCGGGACTTCGGCCGGAGCAGGGAGACCACGCCGTCGATCGGACGCTGCCAGCCCATGCGTCTCACCAGCCCCCGCAGCCCCACGTCCACGTGGGCGATGCGAAGCTGCCCCTTGGTCTCGAGGAAGTGGAGGTCGTTCACCCGCACCAGCTTCGCACCCTCGATGTCCACGATCTGCCGGTCGAGCACCTCCAGGCCGAGGTGGAGCCGGTCGGCCACCGGGGAGGTGGGAGCAGGCTCCACGGTGGCGCCGGCGGAGAGCTGGATGGTCCCGTTCACCGAGGCCACGGATGCCCAGGGGATCTGGCTCACCTTCCCGCCCGACCGGACCAGGAGCGACTCGATCGGCGGGTAGGGCTCGCCGCTCACCGCGATCAGGTCGGCGAGCCTCCCGAGCATCGCTCCGTCGGAGGACAGGACCTTCTTCCCGACCAGGTCGGTGAAGTAGAGGAAGCGGAACTTTCCGGACGGACGCTCCATGGGCCACTCCCGCGCGCTTGGGTCTCGCGCCGTCTACGCTCCGACGTGGCGCCTGTCAACGCAAGTTACCGGCCGCACGGTGATTTCCCGGGCGAAGGCGGGCCCGGAGCCGCTCCACCCCGACGAAGACCACCGGGACCACCCACAGGGTGAGCATGGTGGAGGTGATGACGCCGCCGATGACGGCGACGGCCATGGGGGATCGGAACTCGCTGCCCATCCCCCGGCCCAGCGCCGTGGGGAGCATGCCCAGCACCATGGCGGCCGATGTCATGAGGATGGGGCGGAGACGGCGAGGCCCCGCCTTGCGGATGGCGACGGCCGCATCGTCCCCGTCGTTCCGCATGTGCTGCAGGGCCCCGTCGACGAGCAGGATGGCGTTCTTGGTGACGAGCCCCATGAGCAGGATGAGGCCGATGAGCGATCCCATGTTGATCGAGCCTCCCGTCACCGCGAGTCCCAGGAAGGCGCCGACGAAGGCGAGGGGGAGGGCCAGCATGATGGTGAATGGGTGGACGATCGACTCGAACTGGCTCGCCAGCACCATGAAGATGAAGAGGACCGCCACCAGGATCGCGAAGCCCATGTTGGCCTGGGTATCCTCCTGCTCCTTCTGCATGCCGTCCCAGACGTAGAAGTACCCGGCGGGGAGCTTCCGGGCCGCCAGACGCCTGCGGAGCTCCTGGGTGGCCGAGCCCAGGTCGTGCCCGGGCGCGACCTGCGCCCAGACCGAGATCTGCCGCTCGCGCATCTCGTGCTCGATGGTCGATGGGCCGTCGGCCTGGCGGAGCGTGGCGATCTGGGAGAGCGACACGGGGCCGCGGGGCGTCTGCACCCACATCCGCTTGAGCTTCTGCGCCGAATCGCGGTCCTCGCCTGCGAGGCGCACCCGGATCTCGGCCTCGCGCCGGCCCTCGCGGACCTTGCCCGCCACCTCGCCCTGCGTCGCGAGTCGCACCTGGAGGGCCACCGCGCCGGCAGGCACGCCGGCCCGCGCCGCCTGCTCCCGATCGACCGCGATCTGGAGCTCGGGCTTTCCCGGGCTGTCCTTCAGCTGCACGTCGGTCAGGGCGGGCATGGACCGCATGGTGTCGACCAGGAACCGGGCCTCGGAGCGCAGGACGGTGAAGTCGCGCCCCACCACCCGCATGAGGACGGGAGGCCAGTCGCCGAGCCCCTCGATGGTGGGCGGATCGGAGACCGCCGAGGTGACCAGGGCGGGCTCGGTGGCGAGGACCTCGCGGACGCGCCGCTTCATCTGCTCGGCGGTGTCGGTCCGCAGGGACTTGTCGGTGAGGTTGACGCGCCAGCGAGCCAGGCGCACGTCCTCCTGTGGTCCCAGGGTGGCGTAGACCGCCAGCACGCCGGGGAGGGCCTGGACGGTCCGCTCGAGCCTGCCGGACAGGGCGGACGTCGAGGCGAGGCTGGTGCCGGGAGGGAACTCCAGGTTCACCACCAGCTGGTTGCGGTCCTCGGCGGGTACGAACTCGGATCCGAGCCGGGACCCGACCCACATGCTGGCCACGAAGAGGATCGTTGCGGCTCCCACCGTGAACCAGCGATGGCGCAGCACCCAGTCGAGCGACCGCTCGTAGGCGCGGTCGTTCGACTCGAAGAACCGGCGCAGGCGAGCCGCCAGTCGCACCTCCCGCCGCGCCTCTCCGGGCACGCGGGGACGGGCCAGGCGCGCCGAGAGCATGGGGTCGAGGGTGAAGGCCACGAAGAGGCTGATGAGCACCGCCACCGAGATGGTCAGCCCGAACTGCCTGAAGAACTGGCCGGTGATGCCCTTCATGAAGGCCACCGGAACGAAGACGGCGATGAGCGTGAAGGTGGTGGCCATGACCGCGAGCGCGATCTCGCGGGTTCCCTCGCTGGCGGCCAGCGCGGGGGGATCGCCCAGGTCGAGGCGGCGGGTGATGCTCTCCCGGACCACGACCGCGTCGTCGATGAGCAGGCCGATGGCGAGCGAGAGGCCGAGGAGGGTGAGCTGGTTCAGGGAGAAGCCCAGCAGGTACATGAAGAAGAGGGTGCCGACGACCGAGGTGGGAAGCGCCAGGGCCGAGATGAAGGTGCCGCGCAGGTCGAGGAGAAAGAGCAGGATGATGAGCACGGCCATGGCGCCGCCGAAGAAGATGGCGATCCAGACCTCGTGAGCGTTGGCCTCGATGGTGAGAGCCTGGTCGATGAGCACCTGCGACCGGAAGCCGAACTGGCTCTCCAGCTCGGGGAGCAGCGCCTTCGTGGCGTTGGCCACCGCGGCCGAGTTGGCACCGGCCTGCTTCACCACCTCGAGGGCCACCGCCTCGACGCCGTTCGTCCGCACCAGCGTGCGCGGTTCCTTCATCCCCTTTCGCACCAGCGCCACGTCGCCGAGCCGTACCTGGCTGCCGTCCGGGCCGGTGGCGATCACCATCCGGCGCAGGTCGTCGGCAGTGGTGAACTCGCCGACCACCCTCACGCCGACCTCCCGGTCGCCCGACGGGTACCGGCCACCCGGCAGGTCGAGGTGCTCGGCCTTGATCTTCTGGAAGATCGAGTCGGGGCCGAGCCCCAGCTGGCGGAGCCGTTCCGGAAAGAGGTCGACCGCGATCTCCGGCTCGGCGCCGCCCAGGACCCGCACGGCGGCCACGCCGTCGATCTGCTCCAGCCGGGGCCGGACCTGGTCGTCGAGGAGTTCCCGGAGCGCGATGGGATCGTTGCCTGCAGCTGCCGAGAAGACCAGCACCGGCTGTGCCGCCACGTCGAACTGCGAGATGATCGGCGGCTTGGCTCCGGCGGGGAGCTGCCCCACCGCGATGCCGACCTTGTCGCGGACGTTCTGGACGCCATCCGCCAGGGGCACCGAGAGCTTGAAGCGCACGAAGACGAGCGAAACGTCCTCGCGCGACCAGGAGAAGACCCGATCGACCCCGGAGATGCTCGCCACCGCGTCCTCGACCGGGCGGGTCACGGACTCCTCGATGTCCTGCGGAGAGGCGCCCGGATAGACCGTGGTGACGGTCACGAAGGGAAAGGTGACGTCGGGATAGAGGTCCGTGCCCAGCCGACCCAGGCCGAGGAAGCCAAGGACGATCAGGGCGATCGACAGCATCGCCGTGAAGACCGGCCGCCGGATGGCGATGTCGGAGATGCTCACGGCCCGATCTCTGCGACTGGCGCTCCCTCGGAGATGCCCAGTGGCGGAGCGGCGACCACCCGGAGGCCGGCCGGCCAGCCAGCCGGGCCAGGATCGACGAGCGCGTGCCCCCCTGATTGCTCGAGCAGCTTCACCGGCTGCTGATGAGCGCGACCCTCGGTTCCGGCCACCCAGACCGCCACGGCCCCGTCCCGCTGGACGAGCGAAGCCACCGGGACCTTCCAGGCGTCCCGCTCGGCACCTCGGGGGAAGGTGGCCCGGGCGAAGGCATGAGGGAGCAGCCTGCCGTCGCCGTTCGGGACGGAGACCTCCACCGGGACGCGACCGGTTCCGGGATCGACGGAGGGGAGCACCAGGCGGATGGCGGCACCAGAGGCGCGTGCCCCCGTCTCCGCGATGACCACCTCCACTGGCTGGCCCACCCGGAGCGGGGCGGCCTCGTCCTGGGTGAGGGTGGTATCGAGCACCAGGAGCCGGTTGGCCTCGACGGCCACGAGCACCTGCCCGGCGGCCACCGCGATCCCGGTGCCGTCCGGCACCTTCGTGACCACGCCGGCGAACGGGGCCTTGAGCGTGTGCTTCTCGAGGTTGACCTGGGCCTGGCGGAGAGATGCCTCCGAGGCCCGGACCTGGGCGTCGGTGAGGTCCCGCTGCCCCTCCGCCTGGACGAACTGCGACTCGGAGATCGACTCCTGGGCCCGGAGGCGGCGGGAGCGCTCGAAGGCATCCTGGGACAGGCGGGCCTGGGCACGGGTCGCGGCCAGGCTGGCCTCGGCCTGGGCCACCGCTGCGCGGATCACGTCGGCGTCGAGGAGCGCCAGCGGCTGGCCCAGGGCCACCACCTGGCCGCGCCGCACGGGCACCGAGCGGAGCGTGCCGGCGATGGGGAAGGCGAGCTGCGAGGCCTCACGGGCCTTGAGCACGCCGGTGGCCTCGACCCGGGCCGTGAACCGGACCTTCTCGGGAACCAGGAAGCGGACGGCAGCCGGGGCCGGATCGGCGGGGCGGGGCGGCGCCGGTGCCTCCCTGCGCCCGCAGGCCAGGGCGAGGAGCGCGAGCGCGGCGGCATTGGTGAGGCGGTTCATGTCCCCTTCCTCGTCAGGGTTCGGCGAGCGCCACGGCGAACCGGCGGGCGCGACGGGCCATGGCGATGTTGAGCAGGGGGAGGAACACCATCTGGCCAGGAACCGCCAGCCAGGCGAGCCGATCGCCAGGAGGGGAGAGGACCACGACGGCCACGAAGGCCAGGACGAAGACCGCGTCGGCGATGCGCAACCGCCTCCGTGCGTCGAGGATCCGGCCCAGGCGGGCCGACTCCTCGGCGCGCCACCCCCCCGGGTCGCTCCTCTGCCGAGCCAGCGCCTCGGCATGGCGGAACCCCTGGCGTCTCAGCGCCCAGAACCCGGGAACGATCTCGAGCAGTCCGATCGCCGCGAGCGCGAGCGCGAGGAGCCGCTGGTCGGGCAGGGTGAGAAGGACGGTCGCCGCGGCGCCGAGATTGGCGGCGCCGAGCAGCGTGAACACCAGGGCATCGCGCTTCTCCCCGGCGAAGTAGTCGTCGATGGCGCCGCGGATGCCGGCCTGGGCGCTGGAAGTGGTCATGGATCTGGGCTCCCCCCGCGGCGATTCTACGGGTTTCAGAAGATCACGCCCAGGTTTGCGATGATCGAGCGCTCCTGCTCGCTGACGTGAAGCGTGCCAGCGGAGCCGGATCGGGATCGCCACTGGCAGTCCACGCCGGCTTCCAGGCCCGGCTCCGGGAAGCGCCAGCGGGCCCACGCGCGGGCGAGCCAGCGCTGGTCGTCGAGGTGGACCATCGTTCCCGGGACGTCGACCACGTTGGGCTGGGTGAGCCCGGTCAGGAGGTCCACCTGGAGGGAGACCCCGAGGGTGCCGTTGCCACGGCGGACCTCGAGCGAGGGCGCCCCCCGGAATCCCAGGGCGTAGTAGTAGTCGCTCGCCAGGATCACCGGCGGAAGGGCCGTCCCGACCGGGAACCAGACCGGTCCCTGGAAGGCGAACGGCTGGACGCCCCCGAACGTCAGCGCTGCATCGAGACCGAGCGTCGCCGTCCACGGACCCGAGAACCAGCGCGCCCGCAGGGCGAGACCGGGCAGGCGAACCAGTGCGATGCGGTTCGCGTCCCCGGTGCGGAGGTCCCAGCGGTGCAGGCCGTACTCGTACCCCACCGTCCCTCCCAGGAAGAGGTCCCATCCCTCCATCCCGTCGGCGCTCCCGTCCAGGTCCCTGAGGTAGGCGCCGAGGAGGGCGGTCTCGGTGTCGAACAGGAAGTCGACGACCTGGCTCCCGGAGAAGATGACTCCCAGTCCGATCCGGGAGGCGTTGCCGTCGTCCCAGGTGAACATCCCGCGCCCGGACTCGCCGTAGCCGGGGGCACGGAAGAGGCGCGCGGCCGTTCCCAGCTGGGCGACGGCGTAACTGGCCCGGGCCGCCGACTGGAAGAGGAACCCTCCGCCCCCGAAGGCCGAGAACTCGTGCCAGCCGCGCGCCCGGGGGTCCCGGTCCGGCACGGCTCCGTCGATCCAGTCGTGCAGCTTCTTCGCCGGACTGAACAGGAACGCCATGGCCCGGGAGAGCCCGTCGCCGGGCCCCCGGTCGAACCAGGCCGAGAGCTGGGAGAAGGCCTCCCCCAGTGCCAGCCCCCCCACTGGCGTCATCACCATGTCGTTGATGGAGACCGCCTCCTTGAACTCTACGAGTTCCCAGACCAGGGATGCGCCGAAGGTCCAGGCGAAGGCCTCGGGGATGGAGACCCGGTTCCCGCGCGCGATCAGGTAGTAGACGGTTCCCGCGGTGGGGTGTCCCACCATGTTGGTTCCGAAGTCGTCGGCGTCGAAAGCCCATGTTCCCGGAAGGAAGGCCAGCTTCTCCCATGGGTACACCGGCATGCGAATCCCGGGGTACGACTCGGGCGGATCCTGGATGGCATAGCCCACGAACGCGGCGGTCACTGCGAACAGCTCTTCGAGGCCGAGCCGGAGGCGGTAGGTGGGGGCCGGCTCGGTGTAGGCGAGCGTGGACCAGTTGACCTGTGGAGGCCCGTCGTCGGCCCAGGAAGACGGCGCGATGGACAGAACCAGGGTGACTGCCACGGCCGTCCGCCACGGTGCAGGTCGCACCGGGACATCCTATCCGAGCGACTGGCTCCTGTCGGCGCTGGCGCTGCTCCAGCCGCCGCCGGCGTCGTGCTGCTGGAAGCTTCCGCTCTGGGAGTCGTACCGGTATACGTTTCCGTCGTGGTCGGCGTAGGTCTCGTCGCCCGCGTGGGCCACGCTCGGGGACTGCCCGCCCGGTCCGGTGACCTTCCCGGCGCTGATGGTCTCCGACATGCCGGTGTAGGCGTTTCCCACCGCGCCCGTGCTTCCCCACTGGTGGTAGACGTTCCCGGACGTCGCCGCCCAGCCACCGGGGCCCCAGGCGGCCCGCCGTGCCATCCCCATGCGGCGCCCCAGCAGGGCGCAGGGCCCCACATGGCAGGCCCCATGGGGCCATGGCCACGCCGTACCCGTAGGTCATGGGCGGCGGGTACCAGAACGCCGCTCCCAACTAGGCCGGGTAGGCGTAGCCCGTCCCATGGACCACCACCCCGTCGGGCGTGATCACCTCGCCCAGGTAGCCGGGCGTGTAACCCACGGTGACGTACTCCGGGGTGGCGGCGTAGATCTTCGCGTAGGTGACCCAGGAGAGCGGGGAGCTGGGGGGGATGGAGTAGATGACCGCCGGGATCGTCGAGGCCGAGAGCCAGGGCCCGTTCGCTGACTGCGAGACGAACCAGATCCCCAGGTAGAGCGAGTACCACTCCGTCGGCGAGACCATGATGATGGGGTCGGGCGAGTTGAAGACGTACTGCCGGGGCGTGCCGGGCACGGAGGCCTTCATGTTCTCCTTGGGGCTCCCGTCCGGGACCATGGCGTCCGAGGTCGACGCATCCGGCTCCACCCTGGCCGAGGTCCTCGCCGACCTCGATCGCCGCCATCCCGGCCTCCACTTCCGGATCATCGACGAGCAGGACCGGATGCGACCGCACGTCCGGTTCTTCGTGGACGGGGTGCAGGTCTTCGATCTAGGCCGGCGCCTCTCCCCCGGGGAGTCGGTGCAGATCGTCCAGGCCCTGAGCGGGGGCTGACGGCTCCCCGTGGTCCCCGGCTGCCGCGGCGATCGCCTTGACCTCGGTGTGCCACCTCCAGGCCCGGTAGACGACCGGGTACACCACCAGCTCCAGCACGAAAGAGGTGAAGAGGCCACCCACCATGGGAGCGGCGATCCGCTTCATCACGTCGGCTCCCGTTCCGGTGGCCCAGAGGATGGGCACGAGCCCGATGAAGGTGGTGGCGAAGGTCATGAACTTGGGGCGGAGGCGCCTCGCCGCGCCCTCCAGGATGGCCTGGTCGAGGCCGTCCCGGCTGCGCAGCCGCCCCTCCTTGCGTGCCCGGTCGTAGGCGATGTCCAGGTAGAGCAGCATGAACACGCCGGTCTCGGCGTCGAGCCCGAGAAGCGCGATCAGGCCCACCCAGACTCCCACGCTCATGTTGTAGCCCAGCGCCCAGACCAGCCAGATCGCGCCGATGGCCGAGAAGGGGACGGCCAGCGCGACGATGGCGGTCTTGGTGAACGACCTCGTGCTCAGGTAGAGGAGCATGAGGATGAGGAGCAACGTCAACGGCACGACGGTGGAGAGGCGCTGGGTCACCCGTTGCTGCGCCTCGTACTGGCCGCTCCAGGTCACCGCGAAGCCCGCCGGGAGCTCCAGCCGGGCCTGGAGGAGGGCGTTCGCCTCCTCGACGTAGCCCACCGGATCGCGCCCGGCCAGGTCCACGTAGACGTAGCCGGTGAGGAGTCCGTCCTCGTTGCGGATCATCGACGGGCCCGAGGCGGTGCGCAGGTGGGCGAGCTGGGAGAGCGCCACGTGCCGCGCTCCCCCCGCCACCGGCACGAGAACGCGGCCCAGCGCGTCGAGGTCGCTGCGGAAGTCGCGCTGGTACCGGACGTTCACGGGGTATCGCGCACGCCCCTGGAACGCGGTGCTGACGTTCTCGCCGCCCACCGCCGCCTGGAGGACCATCTGGGCCTCATCCACGGTGAGCCCCTCCCGCGCCAGGGCGTCCCGCCTCCACTCCACGTCCAGGAAGTACCCACGGCCGGCCCGCTCGGCGAAGACGCTCCGGGTTCCGCGCACGGCGGGAAGGACGGACTCGACCTCGATGCCGATCCGCTCGATCTGGTCCAGGTCGGATCCCGAGATCTTGAGCCCCACGGGCGTTCGCATGCCGGTGGAGAGCATCTCGATGCGCCCCTTGATGGGCATGGTCCAGGAGTTGGAGACCCCGACCAGGCGGAGCGCCTCGTTCATCTCGGCGACGAGCTGATCCGAGGTGCGGTGGTCCGGGGTGATGCGGCGCAAGGTCGGTGCGAGCCAGCCGGGGGCCCAACCGGACCACCAGGTGTCCACCCGGCGCCACTCCGACACCGGCTTCAGCGTGACGACGGTCTCGAGCATGCTGAGCGGCGCCGGGTCGGTCGAGGTCTCGGCGCGCCCCGCCTTGCCGAGCACCCGGTCCACCTCCGGGAAGCCCTTCAGGATGCGGTCCGAGACCTGGAGGAGCTTCTGTGCCTCGGAGATCGAGATGCCGGGCATGGTGGTCGGCATGTAGAGCAGCGCCCCCTCGTCGAGCGGGGGCATGAACTCGGAGCCGATCTGCCGGTAGACGGGGATGGTGACGAGGACGAGCGCGAGCGCCCCGCCGACCACGAGCCTCCCGTTGCGGAGGGACCACGTCACCACCGGCTCGTAGGCCCGCATCAGGAGCCGGCTGACGGGGTGCTTCTCCTCGGCGTGGACCTTTCCGCCCAGCAGGGCGTTGGAGGCCCGCGCCAGCCAGACCGGCCTGAAGTCGAAGGTCCTGATATGGGTGAGGGTGACGCGGAGCGCCGGGTCGAGGGTGATGGCCAGGAAGGCGGCGATGATCATCGCCAGGTTCTTGGTGTAGGCGAGCGGCTTGAAGAGGCGCCCCTCCTGCGCTTCCAGCGCGAGCACCGGGAGGAACGATACGCCGATGACGAGCAGCGCGAAGAAGCTCGTGGGCCCGACCTGCTTCACGGCCGACACGATCACGTCGACGTGGCTCCCCTTGCGGCCGTTCCGTTCCCATTCCTCCAGCCGCTTGTGGGTCTGCTCGACGACGACGATGGCCGCGTCGACCAGTGCGCCGATGGCGATGGCGATGCCGCCCAGCGACATGATGTTGGCCGTCACTCCCATGGCCTGGAAGGGGATGAACGAGAGGAGGACCGCCACCGGGATGGTGACGAGCGGGATGAGGGCGCTCGGCAGGTGCCAGAGGAAGAGCAGGATGACGAGGGAGACGGTGACCAGGACCTCGATCAGCGTCGACTGCAGGGTGTCGATGGATCGGTGGATGAGCTCGGAGCGGTCGTAGATGGGGACGACCTTCACCCCCGCCGGGAGTCCCTTCGACACCTGGGCCAGCTTGGCCTTGACCCGCTCGATGACCTGGAGCGCGTTCTCCCCCTGGCGCATCACCACGATTCCGGAAACCGCGTCCCCGTTTCCGTCGAGGTCGGACACGCCCCGGCGGAGCTCCGGGCCGATCACCACCTGCCCGACGTCCCGGACGCGGATGGGCGTGCCCCTCTCGCTGGTGGCGAGGACCAGATCCTCGAAGTCCGCGACCGAGCGGGCGTAGCCACGTCCCCGGACCATGTACTCGGCGCCGGCGATCTCGATGAGCCGGCCCCCGGTGTCCCCGTTGCCCCCCTTGACCGCCTCCACCACCCGGCCGATGGGGATGCCATGGGCCCTCAGGCGGTTGGGGTCGAGGTTCACCTGGTACTGCTGGACGAAACCGCCGATGGAGGCCACCTCGGCCACCCCGGGGACCGACTTGAGGTGGTAACGAAGGAACCAGTCCTGGGCGGATCGCAGCTCGGCGAGGCTGTGCGTCCCGCCCTCGTCCTCGAGGACGTACTGGAAGACCCAGCCCAGAGCGGTGGCGTCGGGGCCGATCTCGCTCTTCACGCCCTGGGGGAGCGACGCGATCACCGAGGAGAGCAGCTCGAGCGTCCGGGAGCGGGCCCAGTAGATGTCGGTGCCGTCCTCGAAGACCACGTACACGTAGGAGTACCCGAAGTCGGAGTACCCGCGCACGGCCTTCACCTTGGGTGCTCCCAGCATCGCGGTGACGATGGGGTAGGTGACCTGGTCCTCGACGAGGTCGGGGCTCCGGTCCCATCTGGAGAAGACGATGACCTGGGTATCGGAGAGGTCGGGGATGGCGTCGAGGGCGACCCGGCGCATCGACCACCAGCCCGCCATGCAGGCCGCCGCGGTGAGCGCGAACACCAGGAACCGGTTCCGGACCGAGAACTCGATGATCCGGCCGATCATGGATTGCCCGGAACGTTGGTCGCCACACCCGCCGTGATGGGCCTCGCGACGAAGCTCGCCTTGCAGGACGAGGAGCAGAAGAAATGGGTCCTCCCGTCGTGCGTCGCGGTCATGTCCGCGGCGCGCGCGCTGGCCTCGTCCACGTCCATGCCGCAGACGGGGTCGCGGGAGGTCGAGCCCCGGACGCCGGCGGCGGCTGCGCGAAGCTGACTCTCCGAGTCGACGAGAAAGGTCCCCGCGACGACGATGCGGTCCCCTGGCACGAGGCCGGAGAGGACCTCGACCCGGTCCCCGGTGCGCCAGCCGGTCTCGATGGTGCGGGGCTCGAAGACGCCGGCGCCGGCCTCCACGAACACCGTGCGGCGCAGCCCGGAGTCGACCACGGCGTCGACCGGGACCGTCACCGCCTCGGGGCGCTCGATCTCGAGCGTCACGTCCACGTACATGTCGGGCCGGAGCATTGCGCCCGGGTTGGCCACCTCGAGCCGGATCTTCGTGGTCCGCGAGGAGGGATCGAACTGGGGCGGCACGCTGCTCACCACTGCATCGAGCGCACCGCTTCGACCCGGTACGGTCACCCGGGCCTCCGTGCCGGCGCGGATCAGCGGAGCGTCTCCCTCGATCACGTCGGCCAGGATCCAGACCCGTTCGAGGTTCGCGATCCGGAACCACTCGGCGCCCTTCTCGAACTTCTGGCCCAGCGTGATGTTGCGAGCGAGGACCACGCCATCGGTGGGGGAGCGGATGTCGATGGTGAGCGGGACCTCTCGCCTGCGACGCATCTCCTCGATCTGGTGGAGCGACATCCCCATCCCGCGAAGGCGCTCCACCGTGTACTGGGCATTTCGATCGGGGGTGCTCCCCGCGGCGATGACGATGTTCGAGGCCTTCCGGGCCGCGGGATCCTGGTCGCGGACGTCGAGCGCGGTGATGTAGGCCTGGAGCGCGCTCCGCATGTCGGCCGAGAAGAAGGACGCGAGCCGCTGGTCCCGGCGCACGATCGAGCCGGTGGTCACGCCGGTGATCTCCCGGATCGATCCTTCCATCGACGCGTTGATCGAGTAGACGAGGGTCTCGTCCGGGGCGACCTGGCCGAAGAGGCGGAACGCCTGGGTCGTGGCGCCCTTCTCCACGGTGGAGACCTTCACGCCCTGGAGCTGGCGAAGGCCGGCCTCGATCGTGACCGAACCTGCCGGGCGGGGGGGGCTCCGGTGGCGGCCGGATTCCCTCCCTCGTACACCGGCTCGAGCGCCATCCCGCAGCACGGCCCGGTGCCGGGCCGGTCGGAGGTGACCGTCGGGTGCATCGGGCACTGGTACCGGACCACCTTCCGGGACGCCGGCTGGGCCGGGGAGGAAGGTCCCGGAACCAGCCGGCCGGCCGCAAAGCCGCCGACGGCGAGAACGACGGAGAGTCCGATCGTCGCGGCTCGGCGCATGGGATCTCCGCCGCTACTTCTCGATGGTCCAGCCGAACATCATGGCGTGGTCCTCGTGGGCGAGGTTGTGGCAGTGAGCCACGTACTTGCCCGTGAAGGTCCGGAAGTTCCGGTACATGGTCACGACCTCGGAGTCGTCGAGCGCGATCACGTCGTCCTTCCCGGTGTCGTCCGCGTGGCCGGCCACGCTGGTGGCCTTCTTCCCGTTCCGGGTGAGGATCTGGTGCTCCTCCATGTGGAAGTGCATGGGGTGGCTCCAGCCGCCGCCGGTCTTGATGGTCCATACCTCCGGCTTCCCCTGCTTCACGGTGGCCAGCGGAACGTGGGCGTCGAAGGGGTGGCCGTTGATGAGCCACTGGTTCTCGCCCCCGAAGCTGCCGCGCTGCAGGTCGAAGGTGCGCTGGGGGAGCGACGACAGGTTGGAAGGAAGCTTCGGCGCGGGGCGGAGGACCGTCGACGTGGTCGGCATCAGGCTGTCGTCCGGCGCGTCGTCGCCGATCACGATCTTGAGGAGCGGGATCTTGTAGGCGGAGTCGGCGTTCCCCATCCGCACGCTGCTCTCCAGCTTCCGGCCGTCGGGCATCTTGGCCGTGTTGACGACGTAGAACACGTCGCCCTTCACGGTGGGCTTTCCGTCGGCGGTCTTCGTGAAGTCGACGACCACCTCGTGCCGCATGGCCGGCCAGTTCTCGATGTAGTCGCGGACGATGGGCTTCGGCAGGAGCCCGCCACCGGTCGCGATCTGCGTCATCCGCATGGCGACCTTTCCGTCGGGGAGCCGCCACTGGCCCTGGAGCTCGCCGTCCTTGAACCCCATGTCCACCGCGGCCCGCGGACCCCTTCGCGGACTTCATGATGGAGACCTCGAACTGGCGGGAGACGGCGGCGGTGAGGAAGCGGAGCCGGTACTTGCGCCGCTTCACCTCGAGCACCGGGTAGGCCTTTCCGTTCACCGTGAAGACGTCTCCCACGAAGCCGTGGTTCGGGAAGTGGCGGAAGAAGGTCTTGCCCCACTGCTCGGGGTGGGACTCGCCACAGCCGTTGTGGAAGTCCTGGTGCGGGACCACGCCGTCGTCGAAGGCGCAGTCGTACAGCGCCAGGGGGATGTCGTAGAGGACGTCGAAGGAGCCGTCGCCGTTGTCGACGCGCTTGCCCGGCAGGCGCAGGCCCGCGGGTCTCGTCCCCGGGGTCGAGGACCGGATCGTAGAGGGGGTAGAGCCCCACCATGCCCTTGTAGACGTTCGCGCCCGTGTGCCCCTCGCGGTGGTCGTGGAACCAGAGGAAGGACTGCTTCTCGGAGTCGTCCCCGCCGGCCGGGTAGTTCAGGTACAGGTTGTCGCACCAGTCGCCGGGCTGATAGGCCTCCTCCTTGTGATGCGGGTTGCCGTCCGACTCGGCGGCGGTGTGGCCGTTGTGGAGGTGGGTGAGGAAGCCGTACTCCGGATCGCCGAAGTCGCCGCGATCGAGGTTGAGCGGGTTCTCGTCGAGGTTGTTGACGACGCGCAGGATGACCGGCTTGCCGTACTCGGCGTTGATCATGGGCCCCGGGAAGGTGCCGTTGAAGCCGTAGATGGTGCTGAGCGGGAGGCGTGGGATGACCGTGCCCGCCGAGACGATCCTGCCGTCGGTTCCCCGGTAGGACACGAGGTTCCGGACCGGGGAATTCGTGAAGCTGTGCGGCGCCACCTGGAGCTTGACCCGGTAGACGAGCGGGTCCGGCATGCCCTCGCAGGCCGTGCCGTACTGGCCGGGGTAGAGCTGGTGCGTCCCGCCGTCGCAATCCTGCCGCCCCTCCTCAGGTCCCGGGCAGTTCGACCACGTCTTCTCGGACCCCGAGGGCTCCGGGGCGTAGGCCCTGGGGATGGGAAGGGGCTCGGTGAAGGGCTGGAGGATGAGCGGGCTGACCGGGAATCCCTCGATGGCCGTGAGGCCCGAGCAGCTGGCGGCGCGCGCCGGGCGTGCGAGCGTCCCCAGCGCGGCGACGGCACCGGTCGCGGCACTCCACTTGAGGAGATCGCGGCGGGTGATTCCGGGCTTCTTCGGGGACAGGCGCTTCGTCTTCGTGTCGGCCATCGTGGTATTTCCCTCGACTGGACGTCGGCCAGAAGTTTGTCCCGGCGACCGCCGCCGGGGTGTATCGGACGCAGGGACGATGAATTCGTTGCCCGCATTGAGGCAGACACCGCTGCGCGATTTCGCCTCACCCCACGAAACGGGGACACGCCGGAGTTGAGCGAGGGGTTGCCGGCGCGGGGTGAAGCGAGCGCCCGTACGGCGGTTAGGAATGGGCGCGGAGGCGGAGATGGTGTCGCGTCGCCGGTGGATGGGCTCGGGAATCGTGATCGTTGCGGCAGCAGCGGTTTTCCTTGCGTTCGGTGGTGCGGACGGACGGAGGGGTGGCCAGTCGCCGGCGGCTCCCGGTGCGACGGTCGCTCCTCGCGAGACACCCCGGGAGATCGACCCGGGTCGCGTCACAAGGTATTTGCCACCTGCTCACGGGACCGAACCCGGAGCACCCACGGGCTCCGCGACCGAGGACGGGGAGAGCAGCGCGGACGGCGCACGGACCGGAGACGCGGAGGTGGAGGGCTCCGCAAAGGCCCTGATGACGCGCATGAGGAAGCTCGCGGGCGATCTCGAGTTCAGCCCCGGACTTCCCGAGCCTCAGCAGCAGGCGGTGGTCCCGCCACCGGAGCCCTGGAGGCCGGACCCTCACCGGGAAGGGCCTCCACCGGTCATCGACGGCGTCGTACCTCTCCACGCCAGGACTGCGGGTGGAGACCGGGTCGAGATCCGCGGACGGAACCTCCGCGTGGTGCAGGTCATGTTCGGCACCGCGCCCGCCCGCATGCTCGGAGCGAGCGGCACCCTGGTGGCCGTGGAGGCCCCTCCGTCCGGTCCCGGGCCGGTGACCATCGCGGTGACGAACGACGATGGGACGTGGGCGGTCGCGGGGACGCCCATCACCTACGCGGAGTGATCCGTCTCCCCGGTCGAGGCCGGAAGCGTTGCGTCCCCGGAGGCGCGGTGCTCCGCGATCTCGGGCGCCACGGGATTCCTCCTGCGCCGGGACCGCAGCCCGGATAGCATCGGGGCGATGGCCGAGGCCCTCAGGACCTTCTTCTCCCCGGAACTGGTTCGGCGCCTCTCGGCCGACGTGGCGCGGGTCCACCCGGAGTTCCCGGCCCGCGCCTTCGTCGCGCGGGCCTGCGCAGGGCTCGAAGAGCTTGCCCTCCTCGACCGGGCCCGAAAGATCGCGGACGCCCTCGCGGAATGCCTGCCGCCCTCGTACCCGGATGCCATCGAGGTCCTGATGCGCTCGCTCGGTCCGGAGCACGCGACCGAGGAGCTCCTGGGCCTGGGAATGGCTCCCTTCTTCTACATGCCGCACGTGATCTTCGTCGCCGGGCACGGGCTCGACCACTTCGACCTCTCGATGCGCGCCCAGCACGAGCTCACCCGGCGCTTCAGCGCGGAGTCGAGCATCCGGGCCTACATCGCCCGTGACCCGGAGCGAACGTTCCGCCACCTGCGCTGCTGGGCGAAGGACCCAAACGCGCACGTTCGCCGGCTGGTCTCGGAGGGCACGCGCCTGCGCCTGCCCTGGGCGGAACGGGTGGCGTGGCTCGACGCGAACCCGGAGCGGGTCCTCGCGCTCCTCGAGTTGCTGAAGGACGACCCGACCACCCTGGTCCGGCGGAGCGTGGCCAACAACCTGAACGACCTGGGGAGGGTCCGGCCGGATCTTCTGGCCCGGACGTGCGCCCGGTGGCTCGAGGACGCGTCGGACGAGCGACGCGTCCTCGTCGAACATGCGCTTCGGAGCGCGGTGAAGCGTGGCGAGGCGGACGCGCTCGGGCTGCTCGGATACGGGCGGAAGGCGTCGGTCTCGATCGAGGGTGTCCGCTTCGAACCGGCACGGGTCGCGATCGGTGGGCGGGTCGAGGTGGCCTTCACGATGGGAAGTACCGCGCGCCGATCGCAGGAACTGCTCGTCGGCCTCGCCGTCCACTTCGTGAAGGCGAACGGACGAGCCGCGCCGAAGGTCTTCAAGCTGTCCCGGGTGTCGCTCCCTCCAAGCGGCCGGGTGGAGTTGCGAACCATGGTCTCGCTGGCGGTCCACACGACGCGCCGGCCGCGGCCGGGAACCCACGCGGTCGAGGTCGTCGTGAACGGGGCCGCGACCCCCATCGGCTCGTTCGAGGTGGTGGCTAGCCGCGCGGCTCGGCCCGGCGGTTGCTCCTCGACGACCGGGGCGAAGAACGTTCGCTTACGGCGACGTCGGATGGCGACCCGGACGCCCTCGTCCTAGAGACTCGTCGCCCGCGATCCAGCGGGCCACGCAGGAAACCTGGGAGGGGACGAGATGAAGAAGTTCGCGCTGGCGATCGTGGTGGTGATGACGGCAGGGACGGCTTCGGCCTCGGATCAGACGGACGCGATGGCGACGGTCCGGCAGTTCATCGACGGGTTCAACAAGGGAGACGTGAAGTCGGCGCTCGCGGCCTGCGCCTCCCCGGTCTCGATCGTCGACGAGTTCCCGCCCTACGCCTGGCAGGGCGCCAACGCCTGCGCCGACTGGGCGAACGATTTCGAGGCCAATGCGAAGAAGAACGGGATCACCGACTCGGTCGTGACGCTCCAGAAGCCGAAGCACGTCGACGTCACCGGGGACCGCGCCTACGTCGTCGTCCCGACGAACTACGACTACAAGGTGAAGGGCAAGAAGACCTCGCAGAAGGGATCGATCATGGCGCTGGCGCTCCAGAAGACCCCCGCGGGATGGCGCATCACGGGGTGGTCCTGGGCCACCCGCTGACGGAGTGAAGCGACGCTGGGTCGTCAGTCCGCGTGGGCCTGCGGAGGCGCCTGGCGGAACTCCCGCCATGCGCCCCGCACCACCGCGAACACCGTCCCGACCGCGGTGAAGAAGACCGCGAGCCCCAGCCCGAAGATCATCGCGGTGTTGACCCGCACGGCGAGGTCCGCCGCCTCCTGCCCCGCCTGGCCGGGCGCGGGCACGACCCACGCGCCGTTCCAGAGCGATACGCCGGCCAGCGCGATGAAGACGCCGGACGAGAAGAGCGAGACGATCCAGCGGTGCTTCCGCCATTCGGGCCGGAGGAGCGTGAGCACCGGAGTCGCCAGGGAGAGGTACGTCGAGACGAGGATGCCGAGGTACAGCGGTCGCCAGGCCGGGCCGGGGCGGAGGAACTCGCGCACCCAGCCCATGAACACGAGGGGATCGGGATACGACTGCCAGATCCAGAGGACGATCAGGGTGAAGACGATCTGGAAGGCGGCATCGGTGCGCAGCTTCCCCGGCGTTCGGGAGCACCGGGAGGGGAGGGGAAGGCGCCGGGGGTCCCAGGTCTGGGCGGTGCGCCGGAACCAGGCCTCCATGCCCGCGAAGACGGCGGTGGCGATGAAGAGTTGCACCGAAAGCATGAGGACCGTGGTCCGGAAGAAGGGGAACGGGCTCGATCCGAAGAGGAGGGACCAGGCCCCCCCGAAGGCCACCGCCAGCGCCGTGATCGCCGCGATGGCGAGCACCGAGATCCGGAAGAACGGGAAGAGCGCGGGCCCGATCACCTCGGTGCCGAGCACCAGCCGGCGCCCGTCCGCGCGGTACTGGCCGGCGACCAGCAGGGGGTGGCCGTGGGCGCGGAGGATCGCGATCCGCTCCTCCTCGGTGAGGGGGCGCCCCAGCCGTTCCTCCCGGTCCTCGACCTGGGCGCGGACGTTCTCGCGCAACTCGGCCACGAGGTCGTCCTCGCGACCGCCCGGGAGGTAGGTGCGCACGTTCTCGAGATAGCGTTCGACGACGTCCATGCTGTCTCCTACAGGATTCGCTTCAGGGCCGCGTTGATGTCCCGCCACTCGCCGAGCAGCCGGTCGAGGAGCACCTGGCCGGCGCGGGAGATCCGGTAGAAGCGTTTCTTCCGCCGGTCCTCCTCCCGCCATTCGCTGACGAGCAGCCCCTGCGACTCCAGCCGGCGGAGCAGCGGGTAGAGCGTGTCCTCGTCGACCGACAGCCCCTGCTCCTCGAGGGCCTTTCGCAGCGCGTAGCCGTAGTGCTCCGTGCGCAGCTGCGCCAGGGCGGCCACGATCACGCTGCCGCGCCGCAGCTCCATCTTGAGATTTTCGAAGAGGTCGTCGCCCATGGTTCCGGTCTCGCCGGTGATGCCGGGTGCGGCACACCGTACGGCACATACTGTATGGCGTACGGTATGCGGCGTCAAGGGGAAGTGCATGCGCGGACGGCCGACGGTCGCGCCGGGGAGAGGCCGATGCCATGATGCGGCAAGGAGAATGATCGTGAAGAACGACCCCGTCGAAATCCTCGGTGGCGTGCAGTTCGAGATGGCCGGTCAGGCCGTGGCCGTGCTCCAGGAGGCCGGCATCGCCGTCGACGTCCGGACGCCCGGGATCGATCCTCCGAAGGTGGAAGGCCCGCGCGGGATCTACTCGTTGACCTACCTCTTCGTCGCGCCGGCCCACGCGGATCGCGCCCGGGAACTGCTGGCGGAGCGGGGTTTCCCGACTCCTCCGTCAGGGGGCGACGCGGCGTCGTTCGAGGAGGAGGCCGCTGGCACCCCTCCGGCCGACGACAGCGTCCGGGACTTCCTGAAGTCGTAGCCGGCGCCACCGTCAGATCGAGACCTTGAGGCCGACGATGCCCGCGACGATGAGCGCCATGCAGGCGAGGCGGAGAGCCGTCGCCGGCTCCTGGAAGAGCACGATGCCCAGGGCTGCCGTGCCCACCGTTCCGATGCCGGTCCAGACCGCGTAGGCCGTTCCCAGGGGGAGCGTGCGGAGGGCCAGTCCGAGCAGGGCAAGGCTCGCCGCCATGCTCACGATCGTGAGGACGCTGGGGACGAATCGCGTGAAGCCGTCGGTGAACTTCAGGCCGACGGCCCAGGCGACCTCGAACAGTCCCGCCACCAGGAGAAGGGTCCACGCCATGGAGTCCTCGCCACCGCCGGTAAGGGTAGACCTGCTTCCGCGAGGATACCCCGGGGAAGACCAGGGAATTCAGAAGCCTGCCCGGTTCATCCGGGTGAACGGGAGTCGGCCCGGATCGGGCTCGAGCGGGAGTACGATAGGCGTCAGTGGCCTCCCCGCACCTCGTCCTCGTCGCCGCCTGGGTCGGACCGCAACCCCGCAGCGGCTGACGGGTCTTCCGTCTCCGGCATGGCTCCGCTCGACGAGAACAACCCGCTGTCCGCCGTCCTCGCGGGCGTTCTGGACAGGTTCCGCGTGCGGCGTGAGCTTTCCCCGCTCGCCCCGGACGAACGGCTCGACGGAAAGGTCGCGCTCGTCACGGGCGGCGCGTCGGGGCTGGGGTTCGCGACCTCGGTGGACCTGGCGCGCCGCGGTGCCCGCGTGCTCCTCGCCGACCGCCGGGAACTCGAGCAGGCCCACCGGCGGGCGGTCTCCCT
>CAWHPQ010000022.1:0-49300 GCA_963831265.1 uncultured delta proteobacterium
CCCACCCCCCGGTCCCGGGCCACTCTGCCCGGAAGGGGGTCCTCCCGCCGCCCTTCCGCTGCAACTTCAAAGGGTTGACCTCCCGTGAACGATGGCAGGCGCCGTGCACCGATTCCCCCCATGAAGTCCTACCTCCCCCTGCTCGCCCTCCTCCCGCTCCTCGCACTCCCCGGCATGGCCCGGGCCGACGACTTCCACGCCCGCGAGGTGGAGCAGCGCTTCGGCGCGCCCCAGCTCCAGGAGGTGGTCACCTGCGGCGGGGAACGGGCCGGCCAGCCGGTCCAGTGCCTTCGCTGGCAGTACGACACCGGGGCGAACCACGCGGTCTTCTACTTCGAGGCCGTGTCGCAGCGCATGCTCGACGTCTTCACCTGGCAGGACGGGGTCCGCGAGACCGTGGACGCCTCCGACCAGGTGCGCACGCTCCTCCACGCCGCGAGGAACGCGACCGAACCGTAGGGCGTCGACGTCAGCGCCGGATAGAATGCCCGGGTGATCCTCGCCTGCGACGTCGGCGGTACCAAGACCAACGTGGCGCTCCTCGATCCGTCGGGGGGCGCGCTCCGCATCGTCCGGCTCGAGTCGTACCGGAGCCAGGACCACGCCACGTTCGACGAGATCCTCTCCGCATTCCTGGACGGCGCATCGCCCCGCCTGCAGGGCGCTGGCTTCGGCGTGGCCGGCCCCGTCATCGGAGGCCGGGTCGCGACCACGAACCTCCCCTGGGAGATCGACGCCCGGAAGCTCGCCGTGCGGCTCCGGATTCCCCGGGCCGCGCTGCTCAACGACGTCGAGGCCCACGCCTGGTCGGTCGATCGGCTCGCCCCGTCCGACCTGCTCACCCTGCAGGAAGGCGCCCCGTCCGAGGGCACGGTGGCGGTGATCGCGGCCGGGACGGGGGTGGGGTTCTCGGCGCTGCTCCGGTCGGGCGGCCACCTGGCCTCCCTGGCGAGCGAGGGGGGGCACGCCGACTTCGCCGCGCGCAACCCGATCGAGGCCGAGCTGTTCGCGTTCCTCAGGACCCGCCACGACCACGTCAGCGTCGAGCACGTGGTCTCCGGACCTGGCCTGGTCCGGATCCACGCGTTCCTCCGCCAGGCGAGGGGCGCACCGGAGGCGCCGGCCTGGCTCGCCGAGGGGCTCCTCGGTGAGAACCCGGGTGCGGCGATCTCCGCGGCGGCCATGGGCGGTCGCGACGAGATCTGCGCCCGCGCGGTCGACCTCTTCCTCGAGCTCTACGGCGCCGAGGCCGGGAACTGGGCCCTGCGCACGCTCGCCGCGGGCGGGCTCTACGTGGGCGGCGGGATCGCCGGAAAGCTGCTCGGCCCGTCGAGCGGCGCCCCCGATGCCTGGCTGTCCCACGCCCGGGAGGCCTTCCTGCGGGGCTTCCGCGACAAGGGGAGGATGCGCCCGCTGCTCGAGTCGATGCCGGTGCGGGTGATCCTCGACGAGCACGCGCCCCTCATCGGCGCGGCCCGCTGTGCCCTCGAGTCGGGGGCGGACGTCCCGCCGGGCTGACGCCCGGACGCACGCCCGGGGCTACGGCTTCGTCGCCGGAAGCGCCGCCTGCTTCGGGGTCCGGTCGGCGCGGAAGAGCCCCCAGTGCTTCTCCACCTCGTCCGGGTGCGGGCCACCCTTCCAGTTCTCGTCGAAGGCCTCGAACCAGGTGCTGACGATCCCGTCGCGCGCCACCCACGCCCGGAACTGATCGTGGAATACGCGCTGCTGCGCCTCGCCCGGCTCCCCCTTGATGAGGGTCGCCTGCTCCCCCTCGGTGTGCTTCGCCGTGGCCCAGCCGGCCTCGCCCAGGACCACCGGGAGCCCGGGATGGCGCCGCACCACCTCGGCGTACTTCTCCTGCGTGAAGGCGAGCGCCCGGTCGAGGGGCTGCCCGTTCCACATGGCGTAGACGTGGAGGACGATGAAGTCGACCTCGCGGGCCACCTGGTCGCTGCGCGGCTCCAGCCAGAAGCCGAAGTCGTCGGCGGTCGAGACCGGGAGCGTCGTCCCGCGGCGCGCCTCGCGGAGCCAGCCCACGAGCACGTCGGCCGATACCTTGTGGCCCGACCAGGAGACCTGGGTCTCGTTGCCGATGACGAGCGCGAGGACCACGTCCGGGTAGGCGCGGGCGAGCCGCACGGCGTTCTCCACCTGCCTCCGGTTCTCCTCCGGTGCATCCGGCGCGATCCAGGCGCCGAGCAGGATCTTGAAGGGGAGCGTCTCCTCCCGGAGGAGCGAGAGCAGGTCCTCGGCCACCGCGTCGGCGCTGTAGATGCGGAGCAGCGCCCAGCGTCCGCGCAGCAGCTCCAGGTCCTCGCGCATCTGGGCGCGCGTCGGCGACGGACCTCCGGGGCGCTGCCCGTCGCGGAACGGGCCGTAGGAGATGCCCTGGCCGATCCACTTCCCGTCCCGGTACGGGTCGAGCGGGCGGGCCTCACGCGGGGTCGCGGTGGCGCAGCCAGCGAGCAGGGCAGTCAGGGCCAGGAAGGCCGCCGTTTCACGCATGGTGATTCACCTCGGCGGGGGTGATCTCCGGGTAGAGCCGCTGCACCGCTGGCTTGGGGCGCCGGTCCACGGTGAAGAGCCCCCAGTGCTTCTCCGGCTCGAGCGGGTCGGCGGAGCCCTTCCAGGGCTCGTCGAAGGCCTCGAAGACGAAGGTGAGGACCCCGGCCTCCCGGCTCCAGCGGGTGAGCTGCTCGAGGTAGACGGCCTGAAGCGCCGGGGAGGCGTTGTCCGGGCGGATGCCGCGGCCGCTCGACCGGGTGGTCCAGCCCGCCTCGGTGATGACCACCGGCTTGCCGGGATGGTGGTCGGCGACGCTCTTCCAGTTGTGAATGGTGTAGTCGAGCGCCTCCTCGATGGTACGGAACTCCCAGACCGGGTAGGTGTGGACCGAGATGAAGTCGAGCTCCGCGGCCAGCGCGTCGAGCTTCCCCAGCCAGGGGACGTAGTTCTCGCAGAAGGTGATGGGCTGGGGGATCTCGCGCCGCACCCACCGGACGTACTCGAGAATCCTCTCGGGCGGGACCAGGTGGTCGGTCCAGTCCACCGTGGCCTCGTTCCCGGCGGCGACGGCGACGACGGTGTCGGGGTGGAGGCGGGCCAGCCGGACGAGCCGCCCGAGCTCGGCCCGGTTCTCCTCCCGGTTCTTCTCGAGCCGCTCCGGGCCGTGGACGCCGCCCCAGGGGCATCCCGGGTTGTCCGCCTCGGCGCCGAGCCAGGCGCCGAGCAGCACCTTCAGATCGAGCCGCTCATCCCGGATGACGTCCAGCACCAGGTCCGCGTGGCGCGTGCAGTCGTAGAGCCGCAGCAGGTTCCAGTGGCGCGCCAGCAGCAGCAGGTCCTCGCGGATCTCCTCCCGGGACGGGAAGACCCCGGTGTTCGGGTTCTGCCCCTCGCGGTACCCCGAGTAGCAGATGGCGTTGCCCTCAAGCACCATACTTGAGCCTTCCGCGCTGGTCCCAGAGCCCCCAGTAGACGCCCCGGTCCCCCTCGTGGCTGGCCTTCCACTCCTCGTCGAAGGCGGAGAAGTAGAAGACGTCGATCCCCGCCTCCTGGGTCCACTTGACCGTGTTGAGGAAGTAGAGGAGCGCGTTCTCCTCCGAGGGGACGGCGCCGCCCAGGGGCGCCCCCGCGCTCGGCCAGCCGGTCTCGCTGATCACGACCTTCTTGCCCTGGCTCACCCGCTCCACCCGGGCGAACATCTCCTGCATGTAGCCGAGCGAGTGCTCCAGGCTGCAGTACTCCCAGAACGGGTAGCAGTTCACGAGCAGGACGTCGCAGGCCTCGACGAGCCGCGGATGGCCGGTGAAGAGGTAGTAGGCGTCCACGTAGCCCACCGGGATCCCGGGAGCCGCCTCCTTGACGCGCCGGATGGCGGCGATGAGCTCGTCCTCGCCCAGGTCCTCGCGGTAGAGGACCTCGTTCCCCACCGCGAGCAGGTCGGCGTGGCCGGCCCGCGCCAGCTCGACGAGCCCGCGGATCTCCTCCTCGTTCTTCTTCGGGTCCTTCCCCAGCCAGGCCCCCACGAGCGTCTTCATCCCCATCTCGTGGGCGATGCGCGGGGCGTGCTCGTTGCCGTCCGTGCAGGAGAAGGTCCGGACCCATCGGACCGACGGGCCGACGATGGCGAGCCGCTCGCGGACCTGCTCCTCGGAGAGCTGGGTCTGCGCGTCCGGGCTCTGCCCCTCGACGTAGGCGCTGAAGCAGATCCCGTGGATCCGCTCGTGGAGGGTCCTCCGGAACGCCTCGACCAGCTCCGGGAGTCCCTGGCCCTGGAAGGCGAGCCGGGCCGCGGCCGTCACCGGCCGGTCCATCAGGCGATTCTTGCTGGGAAACGACACGTCTTCCTCCTGGGTGCCACCGCATCCGGCGGCCCGGTCCCCGCCTTGACAGCCCACGGGGCCCCGCATAGTTTGTTCTGCTGTCGAACAAAGTTACGCCCGAACCGGTGAGGCGGGCAAGCCCCCGCGGGAGCGACATGCGGCGACCAGCAGGCGTCCTCTTCGGCAGGAGCCCCGTTCCCCGCGAAGCCCTTCCCGCCACGGGACGCTTTGCCGAGGTCCCCGGCGACACGTTCTACGTCATCGACGAGGCCCAGGGGATGCGCCCCTTCCTCGTGAGCGTGGTCAGCGATTCCGACCACTGGCTCTTCGTGGCCAGCAACGGCGGGCTCACCGCCGGCCGCCGGAACCCCGGCCTCGCCCTCTTCCCGTACGTCACCGAGGACAAGCTCGTCGACGCGGCGGGGATCACCGGGCCGGTCACCTCCCTGCGGGTGACGCGGGGCGGGCGCACCTCCCTCTGGCACCCCTTCCGCGAGTCCGACCTGCTCGCCTACTCCGTCACCCGGCGCCTCCACAAGAACGTGGTCGGCAACCGGCTCGTGTTCGAGGAGACGAACCGCGACCTCGGCATCACCTTCCGCTACGAGTGGACCACGAGCGACCGGTTCGGCTTCGTCCGGGAGTGCGCCATCGAGAACGGGGGCAGGAACCCGGCCCGGGTCGAGATCCTCGACGGGCTCCTGAACATCCTCCCGGCCAACGTGGACGAGCACCTCCAGCTGGAGTTCAGCTGCCTGCTCGACGCCTACAAGCGGAGCGAGCTCGTCGCCGGGACCTCGCTGGCGCTCTACGCGCTGGCCGCCCAGCCGGTCGATCGCGCCGAGCCGAGCGAGTCCCTGAAGGCCAGCACCGTGTGGAGCCACGGGCTCGGCGGGGCCCGGGTGCACCTCTCCGCCGACCGGCTCTCCTCCTTCGACGCCGGGCGCACCGCCAGGCCCGCAACCGAGGCGCGGGGACGGCGCGGCGCCTACCTGCTCGAGGCGACCTGCACGCTCCCGCCGGGCGGGGCGCGGCAGTGGACGATGGTGGCCGACGTGGACCGATCCCAGCGGCAGGTGGTCGAGCTCCGCTCCGGCCTTCGAAGGCCGGCCCGGCTGATCGCGGAGGTGCGGGAGGACGTCCTCGCGGGCAGGCGAAATCTCACGAGGATCGTGGCGGCGACCGACGGGATGCAGCTCACCGCCGACCGGCTCTCCTCGGCCCACCACGTCGGGAACGTCCTCTTCAACGACCTGCGCGGCGGCGTCTACCTCCACGGCTACGACGTCCCCGGACCCGACTTCGCCCGCTTCGTCCGCCGGTCGAACAAGATCACCGGGGAGCGCCACCGGGCCTTCCTGGACGGCCTCGCCCCGGTCGAGAACGGGCCGGAGCTGATCTCCCGCGCGGCGGCCCTGGGGGACCCGGACCTGGAGCGGCACGCCCACGAGTACCTGCCGCTCACCTTCAGCCGGCGGCACGGCGACCCCAGCCGCCCCTGGAACCGCTTCGACATCCAGGTGCGCGACGCCGAGGGCAACCGGGTCCTCTACTTCGAGGGCAACTGGCGCGACATCTTCCAGAACTGGGAGGCGCTCTCGCTCAGCCACCCCGAGTTCGTCGAGAACGTCATCGCCAAGTTCGTCAACGCCTCGACGGCCGACGGCCACAACCCCTACCGGATCACCAAGGACGGGATCGACTGGGAGGTCCCGGACCCCGGTCACCCCTGGTCCACCATCGGCTACTGGGGCGATCACCAGATCGTCTATCTACTGAAGCTCCTCGAGCTCTCGCTCGACCACCACCCGGAGCGGCTGCGCGCGTTGCTCGAGCGGGACATCTTCTCCTACGCCAACGTCCCCTACGAGATCGGCCCGTTCGCGGAGATCGTGCGGAACCCGCGCTCCACCATCACCTTCGACACGGAGAAGGACGCGCGGATCCGGGCCCTCTGCCGGGACCTGGGCTCGGACGGGAAGCTCCTGCTCGACGGCGGCGCGGTGGTGCACGTCGGGCTCGTCGAGAAGCTGCTGGTGGCCGCGCTCGCAAAGCTCGCGAACTTCGTGCCCGGCGGGGGAATCTGGCTCAACACCCAGCGCCCGGAGTGGAACGACGCGAACAACGCGCTGGTGGGCTACGGGGTGTCGATGGTGACGCTCTGCTACCTGGAGCGGTTCCTCGCCTTCCTGCCCCGGCTGCTCGGGCCGCTCCGCGGCCGGTCGGTCCCGGTGTCGAGCGAGGTGCGCGACTGGCTCACGGGGACGGCGCGCGCCCTCGAGGAGCACCGCGCCATCCTGCGGTCGAGGACCGTGTCCGACGCCTCCCGCGGAAGCCTCCTGCGCGCGCTCGGCGAGGTGGCGAGCACCTACCGCGAGACCGTCTACCGGCGGGGCTTCTCCGGCCGGACGCCGGTCGAGGTGGACGAGATCCTGGGCTTCGCCGCCGGATGCTCCGAGTTCCTCTCCCACTCCATCGGGCTGGCCCGGCGCAGGGACGGGCTCTTCCACGCCTACAACGTCCTCGTCCCCGGCCCGGACGGTGGCTTCGGCATCGAGCACCTGTACGAGATGCTGGAGGGGCAGGTCGCCGTCCTGGGCTCGGGGGCGCTCGGCCCGGAGCAGGCCGGGGACGTCCTCTCCGCCCTGGCCCGCAGCCGCATGTACCGGGCCGACCAGAAGAGCTACCTGCTCTACCCCGATCGCGACCTGCCCCGGTTCCTCGAGAAGAGCCTCATCCCGGCGAGGGACGTCCGCTCCTCCCCGCTCCTCACCTCGCTCGTGGCCTCGGGCGACCTCTCCGTCGTCCTGCGGGACGCCGACGGGAGGTTCCGCTTCGCCGAGGGGCTGACGAACGGCGACCGCTGCCGCGAGGCCCTCCTCGCGCTCCGGGCCGGCTCCCACCCGGAACTCCCCGACGACGAGATCGCCCGGGTGCTCGAGATCTACGAGCGGGTGTTCCGGCACCGGGCCTTCACCGGCCGGAGCGGCACCATGTTCGCCTACGAGGGGCTGGGGAGCATCTACTGGCACATGGTGGGGAAGCTGCTGGTGGCAGCCCAGGAGTGCGCGCTCGCCGCGGCCGACGCCGGTGCCCCCGCGGCCGTGCAGGAGCGTCTCAGAGACCGCTACCAGGCGATCCGCTCCGGGGTGGCCGGACTCGGGAAGTCGCCGGCCGTGTACGGGGCCTTCCCGCTCGACCCGTATTCCCACACGCCGGCCCACGCCGGCGCGCAGCAACCCGGCATGACCGGCGAGGTGAAGGAGGAGATCCTCACCCGGCTGGGGGAGCTCGGCGCGCGGGTGCGGGAGGGTCGCCTCCAGTTCCGCCCCCTCCTGCTGCGGCGCGGCGAGTTCCTCCGCGAGGCGGCGATCTTCGAGCCCTACGACGTGAACGGGGAGCGGATGACCATCGCGCTCCCCCCGGGGACCCTGGCCTTCACCTACTGCCAGGTCCCGGTCGTCTACCACCTGGCCCGGAAGCCCCGCATCGAGCTCACCGGGGCGGACGGCGAGGTCCTCGCCGTGGACGGCGACACCCTCGACCGGGAGGCCTCGGCGAGCGTCTTCGCCCGCACCGGCCGGATCCGCCGGATCGACGTCTTCACCACACCGGGCCGGTGACCCCGGCGACGCCTCCACCCTTGACACCCGCCACCGCCATGGATAGTTTGTTCGCCCATCGAACAAAGTGTGCGAACCCGCCATGACCGCTCGCCTCTTCCCCGACGGCTTCCTCTGGGGCGTCGCCACCTCGGCCTACCAGATCGAGGGAGCGACCCGCGCCCACGGACGCGGCGAGAGCATCTGGGATCGCTATGCCTCGGTCCCCGGGAACATCGCCGACGGCTCGGACGGAAGCGTCGCCTGCGACCACTACCACCGCTGGCGGGAGGACCTGGCCCTGATGAGCCGGCTGGGGGTGAAGTCCTACCGGTTCTCGGTGGCCTGGGCGCGTGCCATGCCCCACGGGCGCGGCGCGGTGAACCAGGCGGGGCTCGACTTCTACGACGCGCTCGTGGACGGGCTGCTCGAGGCCGGGATCCGCCCGTTCGCCACGCTCGACCACTGGGACCTTCCGCAGCGGCTCCAGGACACCGGCGGCTGGCCGGCGCGGGGGACCGCCGACGCCTTCGTCGCCTTCGCCGAGGCCGTCAGCATGCGGCTCGGCGACCGCGTGAAGGACTGGACCACCCACAACGAGCCCTGGTGCATCGCCACCCTGGGCCACGAGCTGGGGATGCACGCCCCGGGACTGCGCGACCCGGCGGCGGCGCTGCGGGCCTCGCACCACCTCCTCCTCTCCCACGGCTGGGCGGTGCCGGTGCTCCGCAGGAACAGCCCAGGGGCCCGCGTCGGAATCGTGGTGAACCTGGCGCCAGCCTACCCCGCCTCCGGGAGCGACGCCGACCGGGAGGCCACCCGCCGCTTCGACGGCGCCTTCAATCGCTGGCACCTCGACCCGGTCTTCCGGGGAAGGTATCCGCAGGACGCCGTGGAGGACCGTGAGCGGGACGGGATCCTGCCGGGCGGCGAGATGCCCTGGGTCGAGGCGGCCGATCTCGCCGCCATCGCCGCGCCGCTCGACTACCTGGGCATCAACTACTACAGCCGGGCCGTGCTCCGCAGCGACCGGGTCCCGGAGGCCGAGAACGCGCCCCGCACGGTCTTCGAGGACCCGGCGGAGCTGCGCACCGAGATGGGCTGGGAGGTCCAGCCGCAGGGACTCGAGGACCTCCTGCTCCGGATCCACCGGGAGTACGGACCGCCCGCCCTCCACGTCACCGAGTGCGGCGCGGCCTTCGACGACCGCCCAGGCCCCGGCGGGCGCATCGCCGACTTCCGGCGCATCGACTTCCTGCGGGACCACCTGCTGGCGGCCCACCGGGCCATCGCCGCCGGCGTCCCCCTGGCCGGGTTCTTCGTGTGGACCCTGCTCGACAACTTCGAATGGCAGCACGGCTACACCAAGCGGTTCGGCATCGTCTGGACCGATCGCGAGACCCTCGATCGGACCCCGAAGGACAGCGCGCTGTGGTACCGCGACGTCATCGCCGCCAACGCGGTCGAGGACGCCGCACCCCGAGTCTCGAGGAGGCTGGCATGAACCCGTTCCAGGTCGTTTCCCGTCGGCGCAGGGCCGCACCCCTTCCGGCGGCCGTTCCCGCGCTTGCAGCCGCGCTCCTCCTCCTGGCCCCGTGCCAGGTCCTGGCGCAGGCGGCCGCGCCCGGGCGCACCGTGGCGGGCCGTGACGCCCGCGTGGTGAAGGACGCCTCCGGACTCCGCCTCAAGGTCGACGGCCGGGACTTCATGGTCTTCGGCATGAACTGGGACTACTTCCCCATCGGCACCAACTACAACTACAGCCTCTGGAAGCAGCCCGACGACTTCATCGAGGCGGCGCTGGCCCGCGAGATGCCGCTCATGAAGGCCATGGGCGTGAACGCCATCCGCGTCTACAGCGGCATCCAGCCGAAGTGGATCCAGCACATCTTCGAGCGCTACGGCATCTACACCGTGGTGAACCACAGCGTCGCCCGCTACGGCTTCACCCTCGACGGCGTCTGGATCCCGGAGAACCGGATCGACTACTCCGACCCGAAGCTCCGGGCCGCGGTGAAGGCCGAGGTCCTGGCCACCTTCGGGGAGCTCAAGGACACGCCCGGCGCCCTCATGTGGATGCTCGGCAACGAGAACAACTACGGCCTCTCCTGGCGCTCCGCCGAGATCGAGAACCTGCCGGTGGGGGAGCGCGACGCCGGCCGCGCCCGGTTCCTCTACTCCCTCTTCGGCGAGATCATCGCCGGCCTGAAGGCGCAGGACCCGCACCACCTGATCACCACGGCCAACGGCGACATCCAGTACATCGACATCATCGCCCAGGAGTGCAAGGGGCTGGACGTCTTCGGCACCAACGTCTACCGCGGCAAGTCGGCCGGGGATCTCTTCCAGATCGTCCAGGACAAGCTCGGCCTCCCGGTGCTGTTCACCGAGTTCGGCTCCGACGCGTGGAACGCCAAGGAGATGCGCGAGGACGGCCTCGACCAGGCCATCTACCTGCTCGCGAACTGGCAGGAGATCTACGAGCAGTCGGCCGGCAAGGGGCGCGTGGGGAACGCCGTCGGCGGGTTCATCTTCCAGTGGAGCGACGGCTGGTGGAAGTACAAGCAGACCGAGAACCTCGACTTCCACGACACCAACGCCTCCTGGTCCAACGGCGGGTACAAGTTCGACCACGTCGAGGGCGAGAACAACATGAACGAGGAGTGGTTCGGCATCACCGGCAAGGGCCCTCCCGACGCCAAGGGGCACTACGACCTGTACCCGCGCGCGGCGTACTACGCCCTGCGGGAGGCCTTTAGACTCCAGCCCTACGCCCCCACGACCGATCTCGCCACCATCAACGCGACCTTCAACGCCATCGAGCCGGCCGTCCTCGACGTCACCGGCCGCACCAACCAGTCGAGCCTCGCCACCGCCATCGGGGAGCGCGTGCGGCTCACCAACGTGCAGCTCCAGTTCTGGACCTTCAGCACCGGCGGGACGAACATCAGCACCCCGAGCAAGCAGCAGCCCCAGACCACCCTCCCCTCGTACCTGGGCTTCGGGAACATGGAGTCCTTCTTCGTCGACGTCGCCGTGCAGCCGGTGAAGCAGCTCACGGCCACCTTGTCGGTCAACGTGCTGGCCGGGGTGGCGCTCAACCCCATCGACGAGGCCTTCTACCAGTCGCGCGGGCGGCCGATCGAGGTCACCAGCACGACCGGTGAGAAGGTCGTGCTGAACGACCTCGCGCGCGTGCAGGTCTACAGCGCCAGCGTCAAGTGGGACGAGCCCTGGTTCAACCTGGACGCCTTCTACCGGACCGGGCACACCTCCTGGTCCCACGAGGGCGACTTCTTCACGCTCTACCAGGACGCCTACTACGCCATCAACCGGGCCTGGGACCAGCGGGACATCGACGTCTACAACGCCGCGACGCCGAGCGGCTTCGTGGTGAGCGGCAAGAAGGCCGTCGAGGGGCTCAAGATCGCCTACGGTCCCCAGCTCTGGTGGGGCGCCAACCCGGCCCTCTTCCTCAAGTACACCCGCGCCTTCGGCGACTACGAGCTGACCTTCGTCGACCAGGAGCAGGTGGGCGAGAACTCCGCCCTCAACACCTCCTCGGTGGTCCCGCAGCAGCAGCAGCGCCAGACGGCGCTCTCCCTGAGCGCGCAGCTGGGCATCGCCCGCCTCCAGGTGGGCGCCGTGCAGTCCGGCGCCTCGACGATCTTCGCCCCCAACAGCACCGGGAAGGTCGGGCAGCGGTACCAGATCGCCGGCCAGGTCGCCTCCGGCCAGGTCTCGGTGGCCGACACCTTCGGTGGAAAGGCCAAGGTCACCGTGGAATCCGGCGCCTGGCACTGGTACGGCGCCGGCGCCTACATGGGGCTCGTGGCCGACACCGGCTGGGAGAAGAACCACACCTTCACCGGGTGGACGCTCAAGGACTCCGGCTCGGGCAACCAGACCAACTTCCTCACCGGCGTCGCCTACAACATCGGCAACTTCCAGATCGCCCCCAACTTCCTCTGGCAGAAGCCCATCGTCGGACCAGGGCCCAGCAACTCCGGCAGGCCCGCCCGCAACGTCCTCGAGGACCCGTTCGCGGTGCGCGGCAACCGGGAGACCATCGCCGGCGAGCTGCTCATCGCCTTCGACCCCACCCCGGCCACCTGGATGTGGGCGTGGGACAACGCCGCCCGGGAGGACGGAGACCTGACCGCCAGCCTCAACTTCGTCTACCGGTACCAGCCGACCTCCACCGACGCCAGCACCTACATCCCGGCGGGCACCCTGGAGCGCGTTCCCTTCGACTTCGGGAGCGTGGCGGCCAACGTGTGGGACCTGAGCCTCAACCTGGTCTCGGCGCCGCACCCCGATTGGCGCATCGCCGGCAAGCTGTACGGTGGCCAGGCGCAGGCGGTCGGGCCGAACACGCGTATCGTGAACCGCTACGGATTCGACGGGGGGGCGTCCTGGAGGGCGTTCGCCCTCCAGGCATTCCTCAAGTTCAACGACTGGGGCGTCTACGACTACTACAAGGACTTCAACCTGACCTACCCGGTGCAGGTGATGGGGGACCTCTCCTACTCCTTCGGCATCCCCATGTGGCTCGCCGTGCCACAGACCCGGATCGGCCTCCGCGGAACCTACCGGTCGCTCAACGAGTACTCGAACCGCTACGTCCCGAACCCGGCCCAGCCCGGCGCGCTGGGATCCGAGTGGGAGATCCGGACCTACCTGAACGTCAGCCTGTAGGGGTCGGCCTCCGGGGCTGCGGCCGGGGGTTGCCATGCCGCCAGCCTCGAAGTATCACGTACGTATGCCTCAGCCACGTACGGTCCAGACCTTCCGCGTCTCCCGGGATCTCCTCCGCCGGGCCGCCAGGCTGGACGGCCTGCGACCGGCCGAGTGGGTGAGGCTCGTCGTCGAGCGTGCCGCCCGGGAGCGGGTTGGCAGGGCCGAGCAGGAGGAGGCTCGCGCACGAATCCGGAAGCGCATCACCACCGGGGACTTCGTGGACGAGACGCCGGACGAGGCTGCCCGGTACGACCGGATGCGGCACGGTGGCCGGTGAGCGTTCCGCGGCTGGTACTCGATGCCAGCGTGGTACTCGCCGCACTGTTGACCCGGAACCGCCGTTCGGCTTCGTGCCTTCTGATCGAGGCGATCGGGACCGGCACGATCCGCCTCATCGCCTCCGTACCCGTCGTGGCCGAGTACCGGCGCACGGTCGAGGAGCACGGGTCGGAGTCGAACCTCGAGGATCCTCTCGGGCTCGTCCTCGATCTGGCCGTCGCAGCCGAGATGGTCGAGCCCGTCGAGGTACGGGTGGTCAAGGCCGACCCGTCGGATGACGTCTACCTGGGAACGGCCCTGGCCGGCCGCGCCAGCCACCTCGCCACGTTCGACCGCCGCCACCTGCTCCGGCTCGATCCGTGGAGGGGCGTCCGGGTGCTGACCCCGGGCGACGTCCTGCGCGGGCTCCCCGGCCGGGCCTGACGGCGCCGTCCGGTCCGTCTACGGCTCCGGTTCGCTCCGCTGATGGGCCACGGGCCAGATGGCGACCGTGTCGCCGGTTCCCATCGCCGCGTGATCGCGCTCGCGCCCTGCGATGGCCAGCAGGGCGGCGCCGGATGCCTGCGCCTCCGTCCCGAAGAATCCCGCCATGAGCCGGCCGTCGACGGTCGCCGTCCAGCGCCCCGCCACCTTGCGCACGGATACCTGGTGCGGCCCGACGCGGAAGCTGGCGGACTCCGTCATTCGAGGATGACTACCACAATTGCTCCTGCTCCCCGCTCGAATCGCTACCCGCTCGCGGCCGCTCCGGTCCCCCGCCGGGCCTCGAGCTTGGCCCGAACCTCGTGGGCCACCTCCTCGGTGATCGGGTAGCTCGCGATGGCCCAGATGGCCACGCCCGAGGTCAGCATCGGGAGGAACGCGTCGAAGAGGCGCATGAGCGTGATGGTGCGCCCGGCCTGGTGCCCGCCCAGGGCGACGTCGAACCCGGTCGCGTTGAGGAGGAACCCTCCGCCGGCCAGGGCCGCCGCCATGCCCAGCTTCACCACCCACCAGAAGATCGAGCCGAACATCCCTTCCCTGCGCTCGTGGCTCTCCAGCTCGTCGACGTCGACGACGTCGGCGATCATCGATCCCATCAGCGTGAACAGGCCGCCCAGCCCGAAGGCCAGGAACGGGGTGGGGAGCAGGATGAGCCAGGGGTGGGCCGGGTCGTAGGCGAACCACTTCATGCCGTAGCCGAGCATGGACATCCCGGTGGAGACGAAGAAGGCCCTGCGCTTGCCGATCTTGGTCCCGAGCCAGGTGATGAAGAAGATCACGCCGAAGGTGGAGATGGCGCCGAGGGTCCCGGCGTATCCCGCGAACTCCGCCCCGCGGGCCTGGTCGCCCTCGAACACGTAGTAGATGATCACGTAGAACTGGAACGACGAGACCAGGATGAAGCCGTTGAACACGAGGAAGGTGGCCAGGCCGAGCTTGAGGAACGGCTTCGACGAGAGGGTCGCCTTCAGGCCCTTGAAGAAGGCCACCAGGTTCCTGCCCAGGCCACCGCCCTCCCCGGCGCTCGCCTCCTTCACCTCCGACTGCGCGACCTGCTGGAGGCGCTCGCGGAGGAAGATGGCGGGCAGGATGCCCAGGACCACGGCGAACACGCCGATGCCCACCGCCAGCACCGCGGCCCCCTGGACCTGGTCCTCGAACCAGGGCTTGTAGGTCATGATCCACAGGAACCAGGGGGCCACCACGTAGGCCAGCTGCCCGATGAAGTTCTGCACCCCCATGAGCCGCGTCCGCTCGTGGTAGTCCGGCGTCAGCTCGTAGCCCAGCGCCACCCACGGCGTCGCGAAGACCGTGTACGCCAGGTAGAAGACGATGGAGCCCGCCAGGAAGTACCAGAAGTAGAAGGTGTCGCTCCGTCCCCGCGGCACCTGCCACAGGAGCGCGTAGATGATCCCCGACGCGATGGCGCCGGCGAAGATGTAGGGCCTGCGCCGCCCCCACCTCGACCGGGTGTGATCGGAGATGTAGCCCATCATCGGATCGGTCAGGGCGTCGGTGATGCGCGGCAGCGCCCCCACCAGCCCCACCATGGCCGGGTTCATGCCCAGCCCCAGGTTGAGCACGATGAGCATCCCGCCGATGGCCGCCGCCAGCAGGTTGTTCACGAACGCGCCGGCGCCGTAGGCCAGCTTGAGCGGGAAGGAGATCCGGTCCCGCGGGGCCGTCGCGTAGCGGACGACGGCGGGCTTCGATTCGTCGGGGTCGACCCGGATGTGCCAGGCCGAGAGGGCCTTCCGGAACAGGGAGCGCACACCCGTGGTGCGGCTCATTGGGCGAGCTGGGAGTATCGGACGTAGTCGACGACCATCGTCTGCGGGAAGACGGTGGTGACGTCGGGCGCCCCGACGAAGGAACCGCCCACCGCGACGTTCAGGATCGTGAAGAACGGGGCGTTGAACGGCCAGCTCGAGCCGCGCGGAAGGAGCGCCTGCCGCACCTCGTGGTAGACGTTCCCGTCCACCTCGAACCGGATCCGATTGGCCTCCACCTCCACGGCGTAGACGTGGAAATCCTGGTCGAACGGGCAGAGCGGGGTGCAAGGGGGAGCGCCGCAGGTCGGGGGGACCTGGCAGGTGGCCTGCGCGGTGAGGGCGCTGCCACCCGAGTATCCGGGCGCGTGAAGGGTACCGTTCACCACCGCCGGCGCCTGGCCCCGCACCTCCATGACGTCGATCTCGCCGCAGGTCGGCCAGCCCACCTGGGGATAGCTCGCACCCAGCAGCCAGAACGCCGGCCAGATCCCCATTCCGGACGGGACGCGGATGCGCGCCTCCCAGCGGCCGAGCCCCTGCTCGAACTTGCCCCGGGTGTTGATGCGCGCCGAGGTGTAGGCGCGGCCCTGGTAGGCCTCCTTGCGTGCGGTGAGGACCAGGAAGCCGTCGCCGTCGAGGGAGACGTTCTCCGGGCGTGCCGTGTAGAACTGCAGCTCGTCGTTGCCCCAGCCGCTTCCACCGGTCTCGAGCTCCCAGAACGCCGGGTCGGGGGAGGTGCCGGCGGGTCCGTCGAACTCGTCCGACCAGACCAGGTTCCACTTGGGAGGCTGGTCGTTGCAGCCGGCCGCCAGGAGGGCGACGGCCAGGCCCAGGACGGCCAGTGAAACGCGGTTCGAGCGGGAACGTCGATCGCTGCGCATTTGTGCCTCTCAGCTTCCTGCCGCTGCGGTCCGGAAATGGCGCAGGTCGGCGAGTGCGTTCTGCAGGACCAGCGTGGCGGCTCCGAGCGCGACGGTGCGCGGGCCGAGCTCGCTGGTCACGATCTCGGTCGGGGCGATGGAGCTGAGCAGGGTCCGGCTGGAGATGGACCGGCGCAGGCGGGAGAGCAGGAGCTCTCCGAGCCGGGCCAGTCCGCCGCCGACGATGACCCTGCCCGGGTTGACGAGGTTCAGCATGCCGGCGATGGCGATGCCCAGGTACTCGGCGGCCTCGTCGACCACCCGGAGTGCGAGCGGGTCGCCGGCCAGCGCGGCGTCCTCGATGGCGGAGATGGTCGGCTCCCCCTCGGCCAGCGGGCTCTCCGGGTGCTCCTCCTGGAGCGCGATGGCCCGAGCGACCAGCGCCCGGGAGCCGACCCGCGTCGCCAGGCATCCGCGCAGCCCGCAGACGCAGATCTCGCCCCTGGGGTCGATGGCCAGGTGGCCGATCTCGCCTGCGACCCCGCTCGCTCCCCGGTAGATCTCCTTGCGGATGATCAGGCCGGCGCCGACCCCGGTGGCCACCTTGACGTAGGCGAAGTCGTCGACCTCCCGCCCTGCCCCCCACCAGCGCTCGGCCAGCGCGCCCAGGTTGGCGTCGTTGTCCACGAAGACCGGCACCCGGAACCGCGCTCGCAGGGCGCTGCCGACGCTCTGCCCCTTCCAGTCGGGCATCACCACGTCGGAGACCTGATCCGGATTCCCGGGGTCGACCGGGCTGGGAACGGCGACGCCGATGCCGGCCAGCCGGTCGGTTCCGAGCTTCCAGCGCTTGATGCATGCCTCGGAGAGCTCGACCATGAGGGACACGGTGCCCTCCGGATTGGAGCGCACCGGGTGCGTGCGGTACTCCCAGGCCAGCACCTGCCCCCGCAGGTCGATGAGCGCGACGGCCACGTGGGCGGCCCCCACGTCGATGCCCACGATCCCGTAGACGTCGTCCTGGAACTGGAGCACGACCGGCCGGCGGCCTCCCTCGGACGGACCGTCGCCGACCTCGGCGATGAGGCGGGTCGCGAGGAGGTCCTCCACGATCTCCGACACCGTGGAGCGGGAGAGGCCGGTGCGGCGGGCGATCTCGGCCCGGGAGATGCGGCGCTCGCGCCAGGCGAGTTCGAGCACCCCTCCGGCGCTGGGACGGTGCAGCGAGGCGACCACCTCGAAGCGCGGCCGGGCCGGGGCGGGCGGCGCCTTCCTGCCCGCGGTCTTCGCCCTGGATGCCTTCGGCACGGCCACTTTGCCTGGTCCTCCGGGCTTCGCTAGTTGTGGAAGTAGATGTTGTCCACGTAGAAGGTGGAGGAGGTGCCGTCCGGCACGAGGAAGAGCATCTGACCAAGCTTTGAGGTCCCTCCAAGGTTCACGAAGGCGGTCATGGGAATCTCCAGGCTGGTCCAGGTGCCGGTGTCCAGGATGTAATAACCGACCGTCGACTCCGACTGGGACCCGCCCGGATCGTTCACGAGCCTCACCTCGAAGGCGTACCCGTTGGGCGTCCAGACGTCGATGTGGAACCAGGTCATGGCGCTGGCGTCGATCAGGTTGGCGCCGCCCGCACCGATGAACTCCACCCCGTTGAAGCGAAACAGGTTGTACCTCTTGACCGGGTGCGCTCCGGAAGGGGTCGCGATGGTCGTCTGCGCGTAGTCGCTGCAGCATTCGCTCCAGCTCGTGTGCCAGCTGTTGACCGGGCGGTTCGTGTAGGCGGTGCTGAAGAGCGAGATCACGTTCTCCGCCGGAACGGTGGGCGTGGGCGCGGTGTCGGTGGGGACGGCGAGCGGCGGGCAGGTCTCCGCTCCGCCGACCTTCACGGTCAGCGGACCGGCAGCGGGGATGCCGCCCAGCTGGGCGGTCACGGTGGCGACGCCATTCCCCTGGACGGCAACGGTCCCGCCCGGATCGACGGTCGCGACTGCGGGATCCGAGGAGGTGAAGGTGAAGTAGCGATTCGAGCCGCTGACGATCTCGGCCTGATCCTGGACGGCGAAGCCGACGGGAATCTTTCCGGCGCGGAAGGCCGGGAAGGAGCCGTCGCCCACGCTCTTGCGGACGCAGGTGGAGGGCATCACGGGGTACGGGCCGCCGATGGTGGTTCCCAGGGTCACGTACTGGATGTTCGCGAGCCAGAAGGTGAAGCCGGTGGCCGGGCTGCCGTCGGCGCCGGCCGAGAAGGAGAAGAGACCCCTCTCGGCGGTGAGCACTGACGCGAGCGGGATGGGCAGGACGTACTGGGTCCACCGGGTGGTGAGACCGACCACGCTCTCCGCGACGTACAGGTTCTCGCTCAGGTCCACTCCGAGCCCGATCACGAGCGGGGCCTCCCGCGTCGACCTGGCCCAGAACGTCACCGCGTCGTATCCGGAGAGGTTCCGCGGGAGTTCCGCCTTGATGGTCCCACCGGCGTAGGCGTTGTCGGGGTCACCCGGTCCGGGCACCACGACCCTGAGCGTTCCGCCCCCGTCCGGACAGTAGATCGACGTGTCCGGGAAGCAGACCGTGAAGTCGGGCACGACGTTCGATGCCGCGCTCGCTTCGAAGGGGTTGTAGCCAGTCTGGTTGGAGAATCTGCCGACGTAGACCTGCCCGTCCGTCGGGTTCGGGCTCTGGATACACCCGGCGGCCAGCGCCGCCACGACCGCGGTCATCGCCTGCAGGGACCTGCTTCGAGAAGCCATGCTCTCGCCTCCGCACGCGGTTCGGGATGTTCCCGACACAGCCAAGCCGCTTTGTTCGTACGTCGAACTAACTATCGCCTCGGATCCAGCCCGTCAAGCCGGCCCTGGAGGCGTCCGCGCGCGCGACGTGCGGGCGCTCCAGGGTGGCTCTCCGCCGTCCGACCGCTACTTCCAGAAATAGACGTTGTCGATGTAGAAGACCGCGCCCGGTACGCTTCCAACGCCCTGGTTGAGGAAGAGCATCTGCCCCAGCGCGTTGATGCCTCCGAGCCCGGCCGAGGTGAAGCTGGCGAGCGGGATGTCGAGCCCCACCCAGCTCCCCGTGGAGACGGCCGGGGTCGTCGTCGTATCGAGGTTCACCTGGCCAACGGTCTGGCCCGCTCCCACGTTGTTCACGAGCTGGACGGAGAACTTGGCCCCGTTCGGAGTCCAGATGTCGATGTGCATGGTGGTGAAGCCGGTCGCGTCGATCACGGGACCGGGATTGAAGAACTCGATGCCGACGAAGTCCAGGTTCGTGTACTTCATGACCGTCTTCGTATCGATGACGTAGTCGCTGAGGATCTGCGGGCTCCAGGAGGTGTTCCAGGTATCCACCGGAACGTTGGTGTAGGTCCCGCTGCTGTTGAACATCGAGATGACGTTGGCCGGGAGCTGGGCGGGCGTGGCCGCGAGGGTCGTCGGGACGGCCAGGGGAGCGCTGACGGTGACCACCATCTGGCCCGCCACGGCGATCGAGCCGAGCGCCGCGGTGACGTTGGTCGATCCGGCGGCGACGCCGGTCACGAGCCCGAGGGGACTCACCGTGGCCTTCGTGGGATCGCTGGAGGTCAGGTCGAAGTAGAGGAATCCCACGTTGGTGAGCCTGCCCGCGTTCGGCAGCACCGGGAGATCGAAGCTGACGGTGTTGGGCTGGTAGGCGATCTGGTAGGTGGACCCGACGGCCACGGTCTGGGTGGCCGGCAGGTTGACGGTGGCGCCGGTCGGCGCCCCCACCTCGCCCGCTCCCAGGTTCTCGTACTGGATGTCGTTCAGCCAGATGGTGTAGCCGTCGGCGCCCTCGGCGAGGTGGAACAGACCCGTGACCGCGGTGAACTTCGACGGCGCGGGGATCGGGATGACGTACTTCGTCCAGGTGCCGGTCAGCGGGATGGCGAGCGATTCCGCCGAGTAGCCCTCTCCACCGGCGGCGTCGTTGCCGATCCCGGTCACGTTGAGTGCGCTGGAGATGCTGGCCTTGGCCCAGTAGGTCAGTGCGTTGAAGGAGGAGAGGTCGCGCGGGGCGGACGCCACGAAGGCGCCGCCGGAGTAGCCCCCTGCCCCGGTCACCACGAACTTCAGGGAGTCCCGACCGCCGCGCTGCTCGGTGGCGTCGATGGTCACGTCGTTGGTGGCCCCGCCGAAGTCGACGAAGGCCACTCCGGGGCTGTAGGCCCCGACGAAGACCTCGCCCCCGGTGCCCGCCGCCGCCACGGTGACGTCGACGGTCGCCGTCAGGCTGGAGGCGGTGTGGGTCGCGGTGATGGTGGTGGCCCCGTTGGCGACGGCGGTGACGAGCCCCCCGGCGCTCACCGTCGCCGTTCCGGGGACGGAGGAGGCGAAGGTGGAGGCCGAGGTGACGTTCGCCGTCGACGAGTCGCTGTAGGTCCCGGTGACGGTCAGCTGCTGGGTGCCGCCGACGACCAGGTTCACCGGCGTCGGCGTGATGGCGATGGAGACCAGGGTGGCCGTCGTGGTGCTGACGGTGATGGCCGAGGTGGCCGTCAGTCCGGAGGCGGTGTTCGTGGCGGTGATCGTGGCGGTTCCGTTGGCCACGGCCGTCACCAGGCCGCCCGCGCTGACCGTCGCCACGCCCGTCGCGGACGACGCGAAGGTCGACGCCGAGGTGAGGTCGGCCGTCGTGGAGTCGGAGTACGTTCCGGTCACGGTCAACTGCTGGGTGGCGGCCACGGCCAAGGTTGCGGTGGCCGGCGTCACCGCGATCGAGACGAGCGTCGGCAGGGTCGCGCTGACGTTCACGGTCGCGGAGGCGATCTTCCCGGACGCCGTGTGGGTGGCGGTGACGATGGCGCTGCCGCCGGCGACGGCGGTCACGAGCCCGCTGTCGCTGACGGTGGCCGCACCGAGGTTGGAGGAGACGAAGGTCGAGCCGGCGGTGAGGTTGACGGTCGTGGAGTCGGAGTAGGTCCCGGTGACCGTGAGCTGCCCGGAAGCGCCGATGAGGAGCGGCACCGTGGCGGGAACCACCGCGATGGACACCAGCGTGGGCGCCGAGGCGCTGACGGTGACGGCCGCGGTGGCGATCAGCCCCGAGGCGGTGTGGGTGGCGGTGATGGTCGCGGTCCCGTTGCCGGTCGCGGTCACGAGCCCGCCGGCGCTGACCGTGGCGACCCCGGAGGAGGTGCTCGAGAAGGTCGAGCCGGACGTCACGTTGACCGTCGACCCGTCGCTGTAGGTGCCGGTGACGGTCAGCTGCGACGTTCCGCCGATCCGGAGGGGAACCTCGGGCGGGAGCACGGCGATGGCCTCGAGGGTGGCGGGGCCGGAGCTCACCGTCACGGTCGTCGTGGCCGTCAGGCCGGAGATCGTCGCGGTCACGGTGGAGGTCCCGCTCCCGATCGCGGTGACGACGCCGGAGGTGCTCACGGCGGCCACGGACGCGGCGCTGGAGGCGAAGGTGACGCCGCTGGTGAGCGGTGCCCGCGTTCCGTCGCTGTAGGTCCCGGTGACGGTGAGCTGGCTCGTTCCGCCCACGGCCAGCCGGACCGGGCTGGGGGTGACGACGATGGAGGAGAGGCCTGCGCTCGACGACTCGCAGCCGGCGAGCAGGAGGCTGGGCACGACTGCGAGGGCGACCAGCAGGGACTGCCTTCGGAACGTCATTTCTTGCCTCCGGATGCCGTGCGCGCTGCTGCCGAAGAGGGGGCTTCCGGACCGACCGACGCGCCTCGGTCGCATCCGGGGCTCAGGGCTTTGTTCGATGGGCGAACTAAGTATAGGGTAGGTCGTCCCCTGTCAAGTCCCCCCGCTCGGGCCCGGGGGCATCGAGGAGGTTCCGTGGGTCTCCGAACGAAGGTTCTCTGGATCGCTGCCCTGGTCGCTTCGCTCTCCGGATGCACCGCGACGACCACCTGCGGGGGAGACTCCTCGGACTGCGGCGGGGTGTGCGTGACGCTGCTCGCGGACAACCTGAACTGCGGCGCCTGCGGCAATGCCTGCGGGGTTGGGACGGTGTGCTCGGCCGGGACGTGCGTCGTCTCCTGCACGTCCGGTCAGGTTGCCTGCGGCGGGCAGTGCGTCGATCCCCTCACCGACCCGACCTGGTGCGGCGCCGGCGGCGCCTGCGCCGGTGCGGAGGCCGGCGTCACCTGCACCTCGGGACGGACCTGCCAGGCCGGGGCCTGCGCATGCCCGGCGGCGGGCCAGATCGCCTGCGGGGACTCCTGCGTCGACCCCCAGACCAGCACCACCTGGTGCGGCGCCAGCGGAGACTGTGCCGGCGCGAACGCCGGGACGACCTGCGCGGCGGGACAGCTCTGCCAGGCGGGGACCTGCGTCCAGAGCTGCGTCCCCGTCGCCCTCGACCTCGACACCCCGTTCGCCACCGGCCTCCCCCCGTTCGCATCGCGCACCGGCCAGCAGGCGCCGACGTCCCTCTGGGAATCGGCGACGGCGCCCCTCCCCACCAACGCCTCCTGGCAGAACCTGGTGCTCGGCGCGGGCGGAAGCCGGTTCGACGCCGTCCCCTACCAGCTCCGGGCCGAGCCGGTCTGGCTGGACGTCGCCACCTCCGCGCCCGTCGGCGGCGCGACCGAGGTCACGGTGCCGGATCGGAAGCAGGTCATGCTCGGCGCGCTCCAGTTCGACGGGACGACGCAGCATCGGGTCCGGTCGCACGACCTCTTCTCGGTCACGCTTCGCTACTCGGCGGCGGCCGGGACGATGACCGCCCCGCTCGTCCAGGGATCTCCCTACGTCACCGTGGACTACGCGGGCGCCCTCCGTCCCATGCTGCTCCCCGGGACCTTCCTCTTCACGAGCGTGAACGGATCGACCTCGCCCGGCGTCGTGACCGGCACCCGGTTCGTGCTCGTGCTGAGCGATGGCTCCACCTGGGTGCTCTACGCGTCGTCCCCGGTGAGCTTCGCCTGGACCGCGAACAACATGGTCGCCGGCTCCACCTTCGTGGGCACGCTCCGGGTCGCCAACGCCCCGTCCCCGGCTTCGGTGGCGGTGCTCGACGCGCACGCCGGCGCGGTCCCGCGCGGAGGACGCCTGGAGGCCTCCACTGCCTGTGACGTGGCCACGGTGCGCTTCGTCTACGACACCACCGGCACCGGATCCCTGCTCATGGCCGCCATGCCCCACCACATGGCGCGGCTCGTCTCCCCGGTCACCGCGCCCCTCCCCTACTCCACCCTGAGCGGAACCCTCCAGGGCGTGGAGGGCAGCACCTGGACCATGAGCCTGCCCCTCTCCCCCATCGGCTTCGAGGCTCCGCGCCCGGTGGCCGCCGGGTACCTGACGGCGGTCCAGGCCGCGCTGGCGGCCGACGCAACCTACGTGCCCGATCCCGTCACGGTCGACGTCGATCCCTACTTCGGCGGGAAGCAGATGGCCAAGCTGGCGCGCCTGGCCGTCATCGCCGACGAGCTGGGGGAGACCGCCACGGCCGCCACGCTTCGCGCGCGCCTGCGCCCCCTCGTCGCGGCCTGGCTCGCCGGCACGAACGGCAATCCCTTCGTCTACGACCAGACCTGGGGCGGCGTCGTGACCACGAACGCCCTCGCCAGCCCCTCGGCCGAGTTCGGGGCGGGCCACTACAACGACCACCACTTCCACTATGGATACTTCCTCTACGCGGCCTCGGTCCTGGCACGATCCGACCCCACCTTCGCGGAGACCCACCGCGGTGGCCTGCTCGCCCTGGTCCGCGACGTCGCCAACCCGAGCGGCTCCGACCCGCGCTTCCCGCGCTTCCGCCACATGGACTTCTTCCGCGGCCACTCCTGGGCCGCCGGGCTCTCCGAGCTCGGGGACGGGCAGGACCAGGAGTCCACTTCGGAGGCGGTGAACGCCTGGTATGGCCTCCACCTGCTCGGCCTCGCCACCGGCGACGCGCGCATGAGCGAGCTCGGGCGCGTCCTCCAGGCGCTGGAGGTCGACGGGGCGCGCACCTACTGGCAGATCCCGGCCGCGTCCACGATCTACGCGGACCCGTTCAGCCAGAACATGTGCGTGGGGATCCTCTTCGAGACCAAGGCCGTCTTCGCCACCTTCTTCGCAGCCGGCCCCGAGTTCGTCTACGGGATCCAGATGCTGCCCTACACGCCGGCCAGCGAGGAGCTGGTCTCGCCCGCGTGGGTGGGCGACGCCTGGCCGAGGATGCAGTCCGCGGCGGCATCCGCGAGCCAGGGCTGGAGGGGCTTCCTCTACATGGCCCACGCCACCACGGACCGCTCGGCCGCCTGGGCGGAGGTGAACACCCTCACCTCCTTCGACGACGGGAACAGCCAGACCAACGCGCTGTGGTGGGTGGCCACCCGGCCGTGACGGGCGGGCACCGGGACCGGCCTACGCCTTCGGCTCCCGCAGCATGACGAGCAGCATCCGCGTGCGCTCGTCCGCCTCCAGCGCGTGCGGGACCCCCGCCGGCATGCGGGTCACGCTGCCCGCCGCGGCCTTCACCGGCTTGCCGCCGATGGTGAGGGCCATGGCGCCCTCGACGATGAAGACCAGCGCGTCGAAGGGCGAGGTGTGCTCGGTGAGTCCCTGCCCCTTCTCGAACGCGAAGAGGGTGACGTTGCCACCGCCGGTCTTTGCGAGCACGCGGCTCGCGATGCCGTGCGGCGCGTAGGCGATCAGGTCCTCGAAGCGGAGCGCCTCGGAGGCAGGCAGCGTGGTCTCGGCGGTGGCAATCGGCAGTCCCATGTTCTTCTCCCCGTTCAGGCCTGGTCCCGGATGTCGGCCACGGTGGTCTTCTCGAGGAAGTCCCGGTAGGCCTCGTTCACCCCGCCCCAGGACGTGTGGGCCGAGCAGGCGCCCGAGTCCCGGCAGGGGCGGTCGGGGCGGAGCAGGCAGCCCGACCGGGCGCGCTTCCCCTCGAAGGGCGTCACCACCTCGACCAGCTTGATGCGCTGCGGGATCACGGGCCAGCCGGTAGCCGCCCTTCGCGCCCCGGACGGCGGTGAGCACTCCGCTGCGTGCCAGCGTGGCCAGCACCTTGGAGAGGTAGTCGGGGGGAATCTTGAGCTTCCGGGCCAGCTCGCGCCCCAGGACTGCGTCGCCATCGTGGTGGGCGGCGAGCCAGGCGGTGGCGCGCAGGGCGTGGGTGGTGGAGGCGGAGAAGTTCACGCTCCGCAGCCTAGCCCATCCGGGCCGAAAGATCACCCTGGACAAACTAGGTATTGTGGATATAGATATCCACTATCACCCCAACCAAGGACCTCCTGCGCCATGGACGCCATCGACCTCCTCATGGACGAGCACCAGCTCATCCTCCGCTCCCTCGACGCGCTCGAGGCCTTCACCGTCGAGATGGGCAGGGAGGGAGACGGCCGGGAGGAGCTCTCCCGCTTCGTCCGCTTCATCCGCGAGTTCGCCGATGCCCGTCACCACGGCAAGGAGGAGGACATCCTCTTCCGGACCATGGTGGCGGCCGGCTTCCCCAGCGACGGCGGCCCCATCGCGGTCATGCTCATGGACCACGAGGCCGGGCGCGCGCACGTCCGCGTCATGGCCTCCCGCGCGGAGCAGGCCGCACCGTGGACGACCGACGAGCGGGCCGAGGCGATCGAGGCGTCGCGCGGCTACGCGGAGCTGCTGCGCGGCCACATCCGCAAGGAGGACCACATCCTCTACCCGATGGCGAGGCAGCGCCTTCCGGAGGAGCTGCTCCGCAAGGTGGACCGGGAATGCTCCGCCTTCGAGGTCCGGCAGATCGAGGCGGGGGCGGAAGCGCTGAAGGACCTCGGACGGGAGCTGGTCCTGCGTCACGCCGGGGTGGCTGCGTAACACTGCGTAACACGGGGAGGTCGGCATGCGTGCTGGTCGCGTCGTGGAGGCCCAGGCGGGCCGGGATCTCTTCACCGGGGCCCGCCCCTTCCAGAACGGCGGCGCGCCCTGCGGGGCCTGCCACGGCCTGGGGGGCGAGGGTGTGGCCTTCACGGCCTCGCTCGGACCCGAGCTGTCCTCGGGGCTCGCGACGATGGACCCGGCGTCCCTCGACGGGCTCCTCGAGGCCCTCCCCTTCCCCAGCATGATCCCGGTCTACGAGGGGCGGGCGCTCACTCCCGTCGAGCGCGCCGACCTCGTGGCGTACCTGATCCCGGCCGCCGGGAAGGGCCCGCCGCGCGACGCCTGGCACTTCGAGGCGTACGGCGCGTTCGTCGCCCTCCTGCTCTTCCTCGGCCTGGCGCTTGCCTGGCGCCGTCGCAAGGCTCCGTCCCGCGCCCGCCTCCTGGCCCGCGCCGCACGCTTCCAGGGAGGTTCGACATGAGCTGGGTGAAGGACATCTTCGACCCCGACGAGCGGCGCTGGGAGGAGATCTACCGGAACCGCTTCCAGCACGACAAGCTGGTCCGCAGCACGCACGGGGTGAACTGCACCGGCGGCTGCTCCTGGAACATCCACGTGAAGAACGGCGTGGTGGCGCTGGAGACCCAGGCCACCGACTACCCGCGCATCTCCTGCGACGTCCCGGCCTACGAGCCGCGCGGCTGCCAGCGCGGCATCTCCACCTCCTGGTACCTCTACAGCCCGCTGCGCGTGAAGTACCCGTACCTGCGCGGCGTGCTCATGGACCTCTGGCGGGAGGCGCGCAAGGTGCACTCCGACCCGGTGGCGGCATGGGCCTCCATCGTGGACGACCCGGAGAGGCGGGCGCGCTACCAGGAGGCCCGTGGCAAGGGAGGCCTCCGCCGCAGCTCCTGGGACGAGGTGCTGGAACTCGTGGCCGCCTCCACCATCCACACCGTGAAGCGGCACGGCTCCGACCGCATCATCGGCTTCAGCCCCATCCCGGCCATGTCGATGCTCAGCTTCGCGGCCGGCTCGCGCTTCCTGCAGCTGCTCGGCGGCGTGAACCTCTCCTTCTACGACTGGTACTGCGACCTCCCCAACGCCTCCCCGGAAGTCTGGGGGGAGCAGACCGACGTGGCCGAGAGCGCCGACTGGTATCACTCCAAGTTCATCGTCTCGATGGGCGCGAATCTCGGGATGACCCGCACCCCCGACGTCCACTTCGCCGCCGAGGCCCGGCACGACGGCGCGAAGCTGGTGGTGCTCAGCCCCGACTTCAGCATGACGTCCAAGTACGCCGACCAGTGGATCCCCATCCACGCCGGCCAGGACGCCGCCTTCTGGCTCGCGGTGGACCACGTGATCCTGAAGGAGTTCCACCACGAGAGGCAGACGCCCTACTTCCTCGACTACGTGCGCCGCTACAGCGACGCGCCCTTCCTGGTGGAGCTCGAGGAGCGAGAGGGAGGGCTCCGGCCCGGCCGCATGCTGCGGGCGAGCGAGCTGGCGCGGACGAAGGACACGGAGAACGGCGACTTCAAGTTCCTGGTCTGGGACGGCACGTCGAAGGCGCCCCGCATGCCCCGCGGCACGCTCGGTTTCCGCTGGCAGCACGAGAAGGGGCAGTGGAACCTCGAGATGAAGGACGGCGTGGACGGGAAGGACATCGACGCCCGGACCACCTTCCTGGACGGCAACGACGGCGTCGCCCAGGTGGCCTTCGACGAGTACGGCTCCGGAAGCGTGGCGCTGCGCGGCGTGCCGGTGCGCACGGTCGAGACCCTGCGAGGCCCCGTGAAGGTGGCCACGGTCTACGACCTGCTCTTCGCGCAGTACGGAGTCTCGCGCGGCCTCCCCGGAGAGTGGCCTTCGGGTTACGAGGACCCCGCAGCCGCGTACACCCCCGCCTGGCAGGAGCGCTTCACCGGCGTCTCCGCCGCCGACGTGATCCGCTTCGCCCGGGAGTGGGCCACCACGGCCGACAAGACCGGCGGCAAGTGCTCGGTCATCATCGGCGCAGGCGTGAACCAGTGGTACCACGGCGACCACGCCTACCGCGCCGCCATCGCCGGGCTCGTCCTGTGCGGCTGCATCGGCAAGAACGGCGGGGGGCTCAACCACTACGTGGGGCAGGAGAAGCTGGCGCCCGTGGCGCCCTGGTCGGCGCTGGCGTTCGCTCTCGACTGGGCCGGGCCTCCGCGTCTGCAGAACGCGCCCAGCTTCCACTACGTCCACTCCGATCAGTGGCGCTACGAGCGGGCAGCGGAGGACGAGAAGCTGAACCCGCTCCCGGCGCCCAGCGAATTCGCCACCCGCCACACCATGGACCACCAGGCCCGGGCCGTCCGGATGGGCTGGCTCCCCTTCTTCCCCCAGTTCGACCGCACCCCCACCGCGGTCGTGCAGGACGCGAAGGCGGCGGGGGCGAGGACCGATGCCGAGGTGAGCTCCTGGGTGGTCCGCCAGCTCCAGGAGAAGAAGCTCAGGTTCTCGGTGGAGGACCCGGACGCGCCGGAGAACTGGCCGCGCCTCTGGTTCATCTGGCGCGGCAACGCCCTCATGTCGTCGGCCAAGGGGCACGAGTACTTCCTGCGCCACTACCTGGGGACCCATTCGAACGCGGTCGCGGCCGAGACGGCGAAGGGCGAGGTCGAGGACGTCGCCTGGCGCGAACCGGCTCCGAAGGGGAAGCTCGACCTGGTCGTGGACCTCAACTTCCGGATGGACACGACCGCCCTCTACTCGGACGTCATCCTGCCGGCGGCCACCTGGTACGAGAAGGACGACCTCAACTCCACCGACATGCACTCGTTCATCCACCCCCTGCAGGCGGCCGTCCCGCCCTGCTGGGAGTCGAGGAGCGACTGGGACATCTTCAAGGCCATCGCCGAGAAGGTGAGCGTGCTCGCGAAGGTCCACCTGCCCGAACCGGTGCGGGAGATCGTCACCCGTCCGCTCATGCACGACACCCCCGCCGAGATGGCCCAGCGGGAGCTCCGCGACTGGGCCGACGGCTCGTTCGCACCGGAACCCGGGAAGACCATGCCGGGGCTCTCGTACGTGGATCGCGACTACGTCCACCTGCACGACCGCTTCGTCTCCTTCGGGCCGGTGGTCCGGGCCCAGGGCATCGGAGCCCACGGGATCACCTGGCCGGTGGACGACCTCTACGACGAGCTGGTCCACGATCGCCCCACGGAGGAGTGGGGAGGGAAGCGCTACCCGTCCCTGGCGAACGCGAAGGATGCCGCCAACGTCATCCTGCACCTGGCGCCGGAGACGAACGGCGAGTCGGCCTTCCGCGCCTTCGCCGCCGAGGAGAAGAAGGTGGGGCTGCCGCTCACCGACCTCGTGGCCGGCAGCCGCAACGTCCGGACCACCTTCGCCGACCTGGCCCGGCAGCCGCGCCGCCTCATCGACTCCCCGTGCTGGACCGGCATCACCGGCAACGGGCGAACCTACTCGGCCTACTGCCTCAACGTGGAGCGGCTCGTCCCCTGGCGAACCCTCACCGGGCGGCAGCACTTCTACCTCGACCACCCCGGGTTCATCGCCTTCGGGGAGGCGCTCCCCACCTACAAGCCCAAGGCCGGCGACGACGTCGTCCACGACCTGGCGGGCTCGAGCGAGGGCCAGGAGAGCATCCAGCTCAACTACCTGACCCCGCACGGCAAGTGGGGCATCCACTCCACCTTCGGCGACAACCTGCGGATGCTCACGCTCTCCCGGGGCGGGCATCCCCTCTGGGTGAACGACCGGGACGCGGCGAAGATCGGCCTCCAGGACAACGACTGGGTCGAGGCCTGGAACGACCACGGCGTGGTGGTGGCCCGCTGCGTGGTCTCGGCGCGCATCCCGACCGGGCTGTGCCTGCTCTACCACGCGCCGGAGCGGACCATCGGCGTGCCGAAGAGCCCGGAGCGCGGCGGCAAGCGGGCCGGAGGCCACAACAGCCTGACGCGGGTGCGGCTCAAGCCCACGCTCATGCTGGGCGGCTACGGACAGTTCACCTTCGCCCTCAACTACTGGGGACCCACAGGCAGCAACCGGGACACCTTCATCCGCGTGCGCAAGCTCGTCGGCGCGCCGCAGTACTGACCGGGGACACGCCATGAACGTGCGCTCGCAGATCTCGACGGTGTTCCACCTCGACAAGTGCATCGGCTGCCACACCTGCAGCGTGGCCTGCAAGAGCCAGTGGACCGACCGCCGCGGCATGGAATACGCGTGGTGGAACAACGTCGAGACCAAGCCCGGCACCGGCTACCCGGTCTCCTGGGAGGACCAGGAGCAGTACAAGGGTGGATGGAAGACGGACGGCGACGCGCTGAAGCTCCGGCAGGGCGGCCGCATCGCCAGCCTCTCGCGGATCTTCTCGAACCCTCTGCTCCCCATCCTCGACGACTACTACGAGCCCTTCACCTACAGGTACGACGACCTCTTCAACGCCCCGGCCGGGAAGGACCAGCCCACGGCGCGCCCCATCTCCCTCATCGACGGCAAGGACATGGAGATCAGGAGCGGCCCGAACTGGGACGACGACCTCTCCGGCTCGAACGTCTACGCCGCCCAGGACCCCAACCTGGAAGGGCTCTCCGCCGAGGAGCGGGCCGAGCTGCAGGGCATCGAGCGGATGGTCTTCTTCTACCTCCCGCGCATCTGCAACCACTGCCTGAACGCCGCCTGCGTCGCCGCCTGCCCGTCGGGGGCCATCTACAAGCGGGGCGAGGACGGCATCGTCCTGGTTCACCAGGACCGGTGCCGCGGCTGGCGCATGTGCGTCTCGGCCTGTCCCTACAAGAAGATCTACTTCAACTGGTCCACCGGGAAGTCGGAGAAATGCATCCTCTGCTACCCGCGCCTCGAGGCCGGCGAGGCACCCGCCTGCTTCCACACCTGCGTGGGGCGGATCCGCTACCTGGGCGTGCTGCTCTACGACGCCGACCGGCTGCTGGATGCCGCCGGCAAGACCGACGCCGAACTGGTGGCCGCCCAGCGCTCGGTCATCCTCGACCCCTTCGACCCGGCCGTGGCCGCCGCGGCACGCGCCAACGGGGTGCCCGACGCGGTGATCGAGTCGGCCCGGCGCTCGCCGGTCTACCGCTTCGTGAAGGAGTGGCAGATCGCGCTGCCGCTCCACCCCGAGTACCGCACGCTGCCGATGCTCTTCTACGTGCCGCCGCTCCTCCCGGCCATGGCCCAGGACGCGGCCGAGGGCGAGCCGAGCTTCTTCACCTCCCTCGAGAAGGCGCGCCTCCCGGTGAAATACCTGGCCTCCCTCTTCACCGCGGGGAACGAGGAGATCGTGAAGGAGACCTACCGGAAGCTCATGGCGGTACGCCTGCACCGGCGCTCCGTCCAGGTGGGCGACCTTTCGGCCGCGTCGGTGGAGAAGGCGATGGCCGAGGCCCGCCTCGCCCCGGCGGAGGCCGACGCGATCTACCGGCTCACCTCGCTCGCCAGCATGGACGAGCGGATCGTCATCCCTCCCATGATGCGCGAGGGGCTCACCGAGCCCACCGTCGAGCCGCAGCGGCAGAACGCGGCCGGCTTCGCCTACCTGCGTCCGCCCCCGGGGAGGTGACCGTGACCGACCTCGACCGCCAGAGGCAGGTTTTCGCTTCCTTCGCCGAGTTGCTCAGCTACCCGACCTCCGATCCTGCTCCCGCCGCCCGCCGCTGCCGGGACCTCGTGGGCGGGCGTGCCTCCGCCGCGGCCATCGGGGAGTTCGTCTCCCGGGCCGAGCGGGCTCGCCCCTTCGAGATGGAGGAGATCTACTCCTCCACCTTCGACCTCGACCCGGCCTGCGCCCCCTACGTCGGACATCACCTGGCCGGCGAGACCCCGAAGCGCGGGGTCTTCATGGCCCGGCTCGCCGACGCCTACCGGCAGGACGGCTTCGAGGGTGGCAGGCCGTCGGGCGAGCTTCCCGACCACGTCTCGGTGGTGCTCCGCTACCTCTCCGCCGTCCCCTCAGGCCCCTCGCGCCAGGCGCTGCTCGAGGACGCGCTGGTCCCGGCGCTCGACAGGATGCTCGAGGCCCTCCCGGACCCGGAGAACGTGTACCGCTCGGTGCTCGCGGCGCTCCGCGAGGAGGTCACCCCATGAACGCCTTCCTGTTCGGCGTGTTCCCGTACCTGGCCGTGTCCGTCACGGTGGTGGGGGCGGTCCGCCGCTTCCGCACCATGCGTTACACCGTGACCACCTCGTCGTCGCAGATGCTGGAGAGCCGGCTCCAGTACTGGGGATCGGTCTCCTGGCACTACGCCATCCTCCTCGTCCTCCTCGCACACCTCGTCGCCATCCTCCTTCCCGGGATCATGACGGCGGCGCTGTCCTCCCCGGGGCGCCTCCTCGCCATCGAGGTCACCGGCCTCGCGCTGGGGCTCACCGCGGCCTGGGGGCTCGCCGTCCTGGCCATCCGGCGCTTCACGCTGCGTGGAGAGACAACCTGGCTCGACTGGGCCGTGATGGCGCTGCTCCTCCTGCAGGTCGGGACCGGCGTCTACACGGCGGTCTCGGCGCGCTGGGGATACGCCTGGTTCCCCCACGTCGCCACGCCGTGGCTGGCGTCGCTCGTCCGGCTCTCCCCGCGGGTCGACCTCGTCTCCGGAATGCCCTGGCCCTTCCAGGTCCATGCGCTGAACGCCTTCGTGCTCGTGGCCCTGGTCCCCTACACGCGACTCGCCCACATCTTCGTGGCACCGATCGAGTACCTGTGGCGCCTTCCCCAGGTCGTCATCTGGCGGCGCCCCCGTCCCGCGTCGCCGGGAGGCTCCCGATGAGCCCCCGCGTGCTCGAGCGCTGGGACGTGGAGGACAAGGAGTTCTGGTCGTCGACCGGGCGCGCCATCGCCCGGCGCAACCTCTGGATCTCCATCCCGGCGCTCCTGCTCTCCTTCGCGGTCTGGATGGTGTGGAGCGTGGTGGTCGTCCGCCTGCCCGAGGTCGGCTTCGCCTTCACGACCGATCAGCTCTTCTGGCTGGCCGCCCTCCCCGGCCTCTCCGGCGCGACGCTGCGCATCTTCTACTCGTTCCTGGTGCCCATCTTCGGGGGGCGGAGATGGACGGCCATCTCCACCGCGTCGCTCCTGCTCCCGGCGGTGGGGATGGGCTTCGCGGTGCAGGATCCGACGACCTCCTTCGGAACCATGCTGGTGCTGGCTCTCCTCTGCGGCCTCGGGGGCGGGAACTTCGCCTCCAGCATGGCCAACATCAGCTTCTTCTTCCCCAAGGACCAGAAGGGCACGGCCCTGGGGCTGAACGCCGGGCTCGGCAACCTGGGCGTCTCCACCGTGCAGTTCGTGGTGCCGCTCGTCATCACGGCCGGCGTGTTCGGCTCGCTGGGAGGGGCGCCGCAGCACACCGCAAAGGGTGCCTCCGTCTGGTTGCAGAACGCCGGCTTCGTCTGGGTCCCGTTCGTCGCCGCCTGTGCCCTGGCGGCCTGGTTCGGGATGAACGACATCGCGTCCGCGAGGGCCTCCTTCCGGGAGCAGTCGATCATCTTCCGCCGCAAGCACAACTGGATCATGTGCTGGCTCTACACCGGCACCTTCGGTTCCTTCATCGGCTACTCGGCCGGCCTCCCGCTGCTCATCAAGGCCCAGTTCCCCGGCGTCGATCCGGTGAAGTACGCCTTCCTGGGGCCGCTGGTCGGCGCGCTGGCGCGCCCGGTGGGCGGCTGGCTCTCCGACAAGCTGGGAGGCGCGCGGGTGACGCTCTGGAACTTCATCGCCATGGCTGGTGCGGCGGGCGGGGTGATCGCCTTCCTGCCCGGGTGGAGCAAGCACGAGGGGCTCCACGGGGGGAGTTTCCCCGGCTTCCTCGCCATGTTCCTGCTCCTCTTCGTCACCTCCGGGATCGGCAACGGCTCCACCTTCCGGATGATCCCGGTGATGTTCCTCACCTTCCACGAGCGGCTCTCCCGGGGCCAGGGACCCGCGGAACTCGCCCAGGCCCGGAAGGACGCAGCCAAGGAGTCGGCCGCGGTGATCGGCTTCAGCTCGGCGGTGGCGGCCTATGGCGCCTTCTTCATCCCGCGGGCCTACGGCATCTCGATGAAGGCGACCCACACGCCCGCCTGGGCCTTCGTGGGGTTCATCGCGGTTTACGTGAGCTGCATCGCCATCACCTGGTGGGTCTACGCGCGCCGCCGCGCCGAGATGCCCTGCTGAAGGCGGACGCCGTCCGGGAGGGGAACGGGATGGAACGCTCGGAGATCTGGAAGCGCAACAGCGTCCTCGCCATGAACACCTTCGGGTTCACGGTACTGTTCGCCGTGTGGGTGATCTTCGCCATCGTGGGGATCGCCATCCGCAAGGAACTCTCGCTCGGGGAGACCGAGTTCGCCCTGCTCGTCGCGCTCCCCATCCTGACCGGCTCCCTCCTGCGGTTGCCCATCGGGATGGCCACCGACTGGTTCGGAGGGCGGCCCATCTTCACGGCGCTCCTCGCCTTCACGGCGATCCCGCTCCTCCTCCTCTGCTTCGCCACCCTGTACTGGCAGTACCTGGTGCTGGGCCTCTTCATCGGGATGGCCGGGACCAGCTTCGCCGTGGGGATCGCCTACACCTCGGCCTGGTTCCCGCAGCGGTTGCAGGGCACCTCGCTCGGCATCTTCGGGGCAGGGAACACGGGCGCCTCCCTCACCAAGCTCTTCGCGCCGACGCTCATGACGGTGGTGCCGGCGGGCGGCCTCGGGCTCGTCCCGGGCGGCTGGCGCTTCGTGCCCTTCGTCTACGCCATCGCGGTGCTGGTCACCGCTGCCGTTTACTGGTCGTTCACCTTCACCGACCACTCCCATCACAAGCAGGAGTCGATGAAGCAACTCCTCGCCCCGCTGAAGCACATGCGGGTGTGGCGGTTCAGCCTCTACTATTTCCTGGTCTTCGGCGGATACGTGGCCCTGTCGCTCTGGCTCCCCAAGTACTACATCGACGTCTTCGGCCTCCCGCTCAGGGACGCTGCGCTGCTCGCCGCCATCTTCGTCTTCCCGTCGGGCATCATCCGCGCACCCGGAGGGTGGCTCTCCGACCGCTACGGGGCCCGGACGGTGATGTACTGGGTGCTCTCGATCTGCGTCGTGACCACCTTCCTGCTCTCGTTCCCGGACGTGGACCTGGGGTTCATCGTGCCCGCGAGGTACGTGGACGCGGGCGCGGCGCCCCACCTCTCCCTCCGGATGACCCCCACCCTCTTCACCGTCCTCGTCTTCGTGCTCGGCATCGCCATGGGGATCGGCAAGGCGGCCGTCTTCAAGCACATTCCCCACTACTTCCCGGACAAGGTGGGCTCGGTGGGCGGACTGGTGGGCGTCATCGGTGGCCTGGGGGGGTTCGTCATGCCCATCCTCTTCGGCGCCATGGTGCAGGCGACGCACCTGCCCACCACGACGTTCGCCTTCCTCTTCGTCCTCTCCGTCACCTGCCTGGTGTGGATGCAGGTGGTGGTGCGGAGACTGACGAAGGAGGCCGCTCCGAGCCTTGCGGAGGAGCTGGAGACGCGACTGCAGTCGCGGCGCCAGCGGGCTTCTTGAACGGGGCCCCTCCAAGGGTGGAACCGCTATGAGTCGTTTGCCGCTTCGGCGCACCGCGTCAAAATGATCTGGCCGAGGGGGAACGTCTTGAGCACCAAGCGCTGGTCGAAGCGGTGGCTCGTCATCGCGTGCCTGGGCGGCATGCTGGTCGGCGTCGCGGGCTTCACATTCGACTACGCCGCGGGGCTCTCCTACCTGAGCAGCGAGCCGAAGGCCTGCGTCAACTGCCACATCATGAACGACCAGTTCGACTCCTGGCGGAGGGGCCCGCACCACGCCGCCGCCACCTGCTACGACTGCCACCTGCCGGTGACCTTCCCGGAGAAGTACGTCGCGAAGGGGCGGAACGGCTGGTACCACTCGGTCGGCTTCACCTTCCAGCCATCGAGCACGGGCGACCCGGACGAGAAGCTGTACTTCCAGGAGCCCATCCGCATCAAGGACTCGAACAGCCAGATCCTTCAGGACAACTGCCTTCGCTGCCACGGCGACCTCGTCGACGAGGTCGTTCGCGGGAGCACGTGGAACGACGGCGCCATCCGCTGCGTGCACTGCCACCGTGGGGTGGGGCACGGGGCCTCGAGCTAGGGGGACATCATGGACAGCAAGAGCAACCGCCGACCGGTCGGCGCCTACGCCGCCGTCGCCGCAGTGGTGGCCCTGGTCACGGCCGGTGCCACCGCACTCCTCGTGAACGTCTTCGAGCGCAAGCAGGAGGCCAGGACCCCGTTCGTGAGGCTGGTCGAGGTCACCGAGAACGACGTCGATCCGGCGAAGTGGGGGACCAACTGGCCGAGGGAGTACGACGGCTACAAGCGGACCTCCGAGCCCACCAGCACCAAGTACGGCGGCGGCCAGCGGAGTTCGGAGGGTGCGCCGCCCCCGGAGAAGTCGGAGCGCGATCCCTGGCTCACGCGCATCTTCAACGGCTATCTCTTCGCCATCGACTACCGCGACCGCCGCGGCCACGCCTTCATGCTCCAGGACCAGGCGGCGACGAAGCGGAACGTCCAGTCCGAGAACAAGCAGTCGGGCAACTGCCTCCATTGCCACGCCTCGATCATGCCGCTCTACCGGAAGCTGGGGGCGGAGGCGCTTCCCAAGGCGCCCGAGGCCGAGCAGATCCAGAAGGGGCTCGCCCTGGTCAGCGAGATGAGCTACTGGGACGCGCACAAGCTCCTCGCCGAGACCACCGGCGGGAAGGCCCACCCGGTGTCCTGCGTGGACTGCCACGACCCGAAGACCATGGAGCTCCGGGTCACTCGGCCGGCCTTCCTCACCGGCATCCAGAAGCTGGCCGCCTCCGACGCCGGCGTGCCCCACCTGCCCAGCGTGGAGAAGTGGCGCCGCGGCGACCGGAAGGCCCCGTACGATCCGAACGTGGACGGCACGCGCCAGGAGATGCGCTCCTTCGTCTGCGGCCAGTGTCACGTGGAGTACTACTGCGGCAAGGGCATGACCATCTTCTTCCCCTGGGCCGAGGGGCTCCGGGTGGAGCAGATGGAGCACCTCTACGACGGCATGCAGGTGAAGGGGCAGCGCTTCAAGGACTGGACCCACGCCGAGACCGGCTTCGACGTCCTGAAGGCCCAGCACCCCGAGTTCGAGGTCTGGAGCCAGGGGATCCACGCGAAGAGCGGTGTCGCCTGCTCCGATTGCCACATGCCCTACAAGCGCGAGGGGGCGATGAAGGTCTCCGAGCACTGGGTGCGCAGCCCGCTGCTCTCGGTCAACCGTTCCTGCGCGACCTGCCACCCGGCCGGCGACGAGGACCTGAAGGCCCGGGTCATCGCCATCCAGGATCGCCACTTCGCGCTCATGAGCCGGGCCGGGGCGGCCGCGGTGAACATGATCGACGCCATCGTGGCGGTGCGGAAGCCCTACGACGAGCGGAACCGCCCCTCCGCCGCCGCGAAGGCACGGGAGACCCTGGAGAAGAAGGACGGGTTCGCGAGCCTCCCGAAGGAGGAGCAGGAGAAGCGGATCGGCGCGGAGACGAAGGCGAACCTGCTCGCGATGTGGCGGGCCGACGTGGCGAGCAGCCCGGACCTCACCCGGCTCGGCGAGCTGCAGCGGCAGGCGCAGTGGCGCCTCGACTACGTGGCCGCCGAGAACTCCATGGGCTTCCACGCGCCGCAGGAGAACGCGCGCATCCTGGCCGAGTCGATCGACCTGTCGCGCCAGGCGGAGATCCTGGCGGCGAAGGCGAAGTAGCACCCGGGCGAGGCGGGCGCCACGGGCGCCCCTTCGCCACGGGTGTTATAAGGATCCCCATGACCCGGTGGGCCCGGACGACCGAAGGCTGGGCGATGAACCTGGACGGCTCGGATGGCGGCCAGGTCTTCTCCCTCCCGCGCCTCGAGCTGCGCTCCAGCTCGAAGGGCTGGCGCAGCCTCTGCTTCCTCCCGGACGGTTCCCAGCGCGAGGTCCCCGGCGGTTCGGCCACTTCACTGGTGGCTGCGAAGGCCTCGGCGGTCGACCAGGCGCGAGGCATCCTGGGAGCGGCATACGCCGCCCGGCTGCCCGCCGGTCCGCCAGCTTGATGGGCTGATCCCGCGTCTGGATCGAATGGCGCAGGGGCCGGCGCCCCGTGGCAGTACGGGCGCCCCGCCACGATGGCGGCGCCCCTGCACCCATCGAGTCTCGGCGCTCTCGTCCCGCCCGTCCATACGGGAAACTCCCTAGCCAGGATCGACCATCGGGTCGTCTCCCAGGAGCACGGCCAGGAACCTCAGCTCCGGGACGTGGCGGCCGAGCACGGCGAGGGACACCGTGATGGGGATGGCCAGCGCGAGCCCCATCGGCCCCCAGATCCACGCCCAGAAGAAGGCCGAGATCAGGAGCGCGATCGACGAGACGCCGGTCCGGTAGCCGATGAGCACGGGCTCGATGGCGTAGGCGGTGATCAGGTCCATCCCCACGAAGAGCCCGGCGGTGAGGATGGCCCGGGTCCAGCCGGGGAAGATCGCGAAGGCCAGCGCCGTCGGGAAGATCATCGAGGCGATCGCTCCGACGTAGGGGACGAACCTCGCCAGTGCCGCGACGGCGCCCCACAGCACGAAGTAGGGAACTCCGAGGAAGAACAGGCCCAGTCCCACCAGCGCGCCGAAGAGGACGTTGATGATCGTCTGATCGCGAAGGTACCGGATGACCCGCCGCGCCCCGTCGTCGAGGACACGGGTGGCCGCGGCCTCGTTGGCGGGGCCCACCAGGAGGAGCAGCCGCCCTCGCAGGTCGTCGCGCCGGCCCAGCATGAAGACGCACAGGACGAGGACGAAGAGGCCGGTGACGAGGGGCTCGGCGAGCGGGCTCACCAGGTCCCACAGCCGGGTCGCGCGCGGGAGCGGCGCCGCGACCACCTTCATCGGGATGTCGTCGGGGCCGGCCTTCTTCTCCAGTCCGTCGGCGACCCGCGCGATCATGACCTCGACGCGCGCCACCGGCCCGACGCCCCCGGCCTGCAGGGCGGCCACCTTTCGCCGCATCGACTCGGTGTACTTCCCGAGCTGCGTGGTCAGTTCGTCGAACTGCCTCACCAGGACGAATCCCGCGCCCCCCAGCGTGCCCGCCGCGAGCAGCATCACCAGTGCCAGCGCGGGGATCCTCGACAGGCGTCGCTCGAGCCACTTCATCGGCCCGGCGAGGATCAGGGCCAGGACGGCCGCGAAGGCGATGGGGAGCAGGACGGGGCGACCCCGGGCCAGGATCGCCACCACCAGTGCCCCGATCGCCAGCCGGACGAGCAAGGACGCCCTCCCGGGCAGCCCTAGGTCCTTCTCGGCATCACCAGCAGGACCCCGCCGGCGACGACGGCCGCCACTCCGGCCCAGAGCGGGATGTTGACCCTCTCCTTGTCCTTCACGGAGAGCTCCAGGGGTCCGATCTTCGTCTCGTGCGTCTCCTTCGTGAAGCTGAACCCACCGAACGCCAGCGCCAGCAGGCCCGCTGCGATCAGGGCGATGCCCGCGATCTTGATAGAACCCATGGTGAACCCCCGTCTAGCTCTTGTCGCTCATCGGCTCGAAGCTGAACTTCTGCCCGCCCACGCTGGCCTCGGCCATGGCGCCGCCCTTGCTCAGGGTGAAGACGGCAACGCCCTCCTTGTACTTCGCGTCGGCGGAGGCTCCGGAGCTGAGCACCACGGCACTCACCTGGGCGGCCATGGTCCACTCCCCCTTCTTGAAGGCGGCCAGCGTCTCGGCAGTCTCGAAGAAGATGATCTCGTAGTAGGCCTGTCCGCCGATCTGCGCGCCGATGGTGACCTGGGAGAGGGACGTCCTGCCCACCGCCTTGCCGTGCTCGAAGACGATGCCGGAACCTCCGGCTCCGCCGACGACGAGCCCCCCCTTGCCCACGCTGGGGAAGACGGCATAGCCCGCCGAGTGGCCGAAGAACTTCTCGAGGCCCGGATCGGCCTTCTTCAGGACCGTCACCGCGTCCTTCGCCTCCTTCTCGGTCGCGTCGGCGCGAGCTGCTGCGGGAAACGCCAGGAGGGCGGCAAGGCCAGCGGCGACGGTCATCGTTCGGGTTGCGTTCATGACGATCTCTCTTTCGGTGACGGGGGATGCTCCCGTCGCAGGGGTGTCCTTCCAGGTGGCTGCACCGCCCGTGCCGTCCGACGTCGCCGGGAAGGGCGTGCAGCAATGCGGAGATGCGCGGCCGGAGGCGGACCCGGAGCGTTCATGGACGTTCGCAGACGCCCGGGAGCGGCCCTCACCCGGCCAGGATTCCCAGGCCGATGCTGAAACGGTACTGCGGGTAGCTGAGCGGGACGCCCTGGAGCTGCGGCACGGGCACCGCGATGCCGAGCGGGTTGATGATGAGGAGGAACACCCGCGAGATCTTCCACTCCAGCCCGAGGGGATAGATCGCACCGTAGAGCCCGATGCTCCCCTTGGGGGCTCCGTAGAGGTCGATGAGCAGGTACGAGACGCCGAGGTTCACCGTCGTTCGCAGGTTGAAGTTCTCGTACGCGAGCGGGAAGCGGAGGATCACGGTCCCGAAGGTGTTGATCGTACCGGCGCGCATGAACGTCTCCCCGGTGGTGGAGATCCACGGGTTCGACTCCACGTCCAGGCCGATCGTCCAGTGGGTGCTCAGGCGGAGGCGCACGCCCAGCTGGATCGCGGCCGCCGGCTTGTCGACGGACCCGGAGATGCCCAGGTAGCCGCCCCAGGCCGATTCGCCCGGATCGGCCGGGCCTGGCTCGGGTACGGGAATCACCGTGGGCGCCGGGGGACCGGTCGAATCCTTCGCCGCGGTCACCGGATTCACTGCGGCCGGAGGAGTGGCAGGATCCTCGGCCCGGGCGCTGCCGGCGAGGAGGAGGAGCAATCCGCCGACGAGGAGGAGCGCCATGACCGAGGTAGTCGTCCTCCGGCGACGGAAGAGGAGCCCGACGCCGAGAAGCCCTCCGGCCACGCCCAGCAGTCCGCCTCCCCCGGAAGAGCACCCGAAGACGGTGGACCCCTTGTCCTTGTACTGGGCTTCCGGCGCGTTGCACCAGCCGTTCGCGAAGGTGCAGCCGGGGGCGTAGCTCACGTACGTGTCGAGAATTCCATCCACGGTGGCCATCTTCTCCGCCTTTGTCTTGAGGGGATCGAGCGCTGCGCGCAGGAGCGCAGTCGACGCCTCCGTGGCGAGCGTCCGACGCGTCGTGATGAGCGCGTCGGAGTCGTCGCAGGCGTCCATCTGGGTGGCGTGGGCGGGCCCGTCCCGCGCCTCGTCGTACTTCCCGTCCGCCTTGTCGACCCAGTTCATCACCGCCGTGATCTTCATCCCGTCGGCGGTCCGGTAGGTGTGGGTGAAGCTGTCCTGCACGCCGTGGATCGCCTGGCCCATGCGCACGTAGAAGGTGGGGAGCAACGCGTCGATGTTTCCGCGAAGCGAGAGGTGGAGGGGCAGCGCGGTCCGCACGGCCGGGTCCGGGACGCCGTTCGCGCCGAGCCCCTCGAGTGCCTCGACGACCCGCCCCCGGATGAACTTGCGGCAGTCGGCCACGGCGGCCTCCGACCCACCCGGCTCGTCGTTGCTCCGGCTCCGGAGGCAGTGCTCGTCCTGGTTGTCCGGATTTCCGTGCACCTCGGCCAGCTCGGTGAGGTCGTCGGACGACCGGCCCTTCAGGTCGTTGTCCCGCACGCTCACGAGGAGCGTGACCGCGCCCAGGTCCTTCATGTCGGCGGCGGCCGTGAACTGGATGTCGTCCACGAGCGCCTGCTCGTCCCTGGTGGTCGGAATGGGCGCGGCGCCCGGGACGTCCAGGCGTACCGTCCTGAGCACCTCCGAGGTGATGTCCTCGTGGCAACCCGGAGTGAGAATGCTCGAGATGGTGTATGCGTCCGATGGGCCGGGTGTGGCGACGAGCCACAGGAGGATGACCGCGGCGATTCCCACCACCGGGAACCCCGATCCCCTGCCGCGACCGCCTCCGCCGTTCACGTGGGACTCCCCTGCGGGGGCCCGAGCTCCATCAAGCATCGCCCGCAACGGGCCGCGGCGAGCGCGCCGACGCTCCCGCAATGAGGGCAGGCCCGGCGCTCCGGGAGCGGGCCCAGAGCTAGCAGTTCCACGAGCTTCCCCCAGGACGAGCGAAGCAGGTTGAGGCTCGGCGCGTCCTCCACCGAGGTGTGCCCCGCGAGCCGCGACACCTCCCGGTCCACGGCCTCGACTGCCCTTCGGACTCCATCCGTCATCTGCATGAGGCTCCTCCGGGGATCATCTGGATGGGGGATGGTGCACACGTCGTGCCCGGCCGCGGCCGCGCTCTGCCTCCGGATCAAAGGGCGTCCCTGAGCGGAGTGGCGAGCACAAGCCGTTCGCGGACGTTCGAGATCTTTCGGCGAACGAGCCCACCATTGGCCGGGATGACCGACGGCAAGGGCCGGGTGGCGAGGCCCTGTGCCAGCTCCGGCCCGACTCGTTCGAACCGCAGACCGGCCCGGCCGAGCTGGTTCAGCCGCGAATCACCCGCCCGGGCCCAGACCACCAGCCCGTCGAAGAGCGCGTCCCGGCCGTCGAGGGAGACGCGCCCGGCCACCCGGGTTCCCACCTTCGGGACTCGCATCTGCTCGGTGCAGACCCCCCCCTGGCTCACGTTGACCGTGAAGAAGCACCCCGCGCTCGTCGTCACCCGCAGTCTCATGCGGTGGCGCGATCCGGCCCGTTCCAGGTGTCCAGAGGTCGAGGTCAGGGATTCCCCTTGTCGTTCTTCTGCACGCCCCAGGGGGCTCCGGGCATCAGGCCGAGCGCCAGCTGGCTGCGGAGGTCGCGCCAGGATGCTCGCAGCGGCGCGAGTGTCTTCCCGTCGGCCACCGCCTCCCGCTCCATCTCCGAGAGCAGGGACACCTCGCGATCGACCGCCTCGATCGCCTCCTGATACCCGTTCGCAACGTTCATGGACCGTCCCCCATCCCCGAGAAGTGCAGTGACCGGCTGCGGTCACTTGTCATGGTCCTTCTGCTTGTCCTGGCCGCCGCCCTTGTCCTGGCCGCCGCCCTTGTCCTGCTGCCGCGCCTGTTCTGCTTCTGTTGCTGATCCTGCTGCTGGCTTGCTGCTGCTGCTTCGCCTGCTCCTGCTGCTTCGCCTGCTGCTGTTGCTGCTTGCCCCGCTCCTGCTGTTGCTGGGCCTGCTGCTGCTTCGCCTGCTCCTGCTGCTTCGCCTGCTGCTTGCTGCTTCGCCTGCTCGCTGCTGCTTGGCCTGCTCCTGCTGCTTGGCCTGCTGCTGCTGCTTCGCCTGCTCCTGCTGCTTCGCCTGCTGCTGTTGCTGCTTGCCCCGCTCCTGCTGCTGGGCTTGCTGTTGCTGGGCCTGATGTTGCTGTTCCTGCTGCTTCGCGGGCTGGGCGTGCTGCGGCTGGGCTTTCGCGGTGTGCGCCTCGTCGACTCGCCTCACCTCGGCGTCCGCGGGCTTGTACCGATAGTTCTTGCTGCGGAGTTCCTGCTGCTTGTGCTGCTCCTGCGGGTAGCGGCTTCCCGAGTACTCCTTCTGGTACACCGGCAGCGGCGCAGGCCTCGGGGCAGAGGCATGGTCCCATCTGTCCCAGCCGCGGTGGTCCTGCTCCCAGTCGTGGCCCCAGCGCTCACCCCACCGCGGGGGACCCTCGGGCTGCCAGCCTCGGAAGTACGCCGGAGGATGCCGGTAGTAGCGCACCGGAACGCGGAGGATGAACACGGGCACGTACTGCGGCGCCACGAGCGCCCATGGCCCGTTGTACCAGTCGCTCGCGTACCAGTTGTCCCCCTGGTAGACCCAGTACAGGCCGTCGTAGAAGAAGTAGTTCGAGCCCGCGCCCGGGTCGTAGTAGACGGGGTAGTTGGGCACCTGGACCAGCCGCGGATAGACCGGCTGGTTGATCCCGATGCTCACGCCAGGCAGGCCGATCTGGATGCTGACCTGGGCCACGGCGGGAGACAGCGGCAGGAGCAGGAGGCTCATCGCGACGAGAAGGGTGCGCATTCCCCTCCTCCACTGCACGGATCGCGCCGGCCGGCTCCCCCGCGGAACCTTCCGCCACCCCCAGGGAAAACCGTCGCCCCTGGCGGGCGACGGGCCGTCCGCGAACGTTCAGGCGACGGATTCGCGGACGGGTTTCACCGCTGGCGAAAGCTGGCCGGATCGAGATCCGCTGCCCACAGCATCCGGTAGAGCTTGGGGCGCGAGACCCCGACGTGCCGTGCGATCTCGGCCACCCTGCCCCCGAACTGCTGGAGGAGGGCTTCCAGGCGGGCCCGGTCGAGGGTCACCGGGGCCGCCTCCACCGTGACCTCCGGTCCGTCGATGCGGTTGTCCTCCAGCGCCGCCCGCACCTCCGGTCCGAGGGCGAGGGGCTGATCCGGCGGGCTCGCGATCAGCGCGGTGGTGATCACGTTGGAGAGGCCGCGGACGTTGAGCGGCCAGGGGTGCACGAGCAGCGCCTCCTCCAGGTCCGGCGCCAGCCCACGGCCCGGAGCGTCGGACTGCTCCAGCAGGGCGCGCGTCAGGGCCGGGATGTCCTCGCGCCGGTCGCGCAGCGGCGGAAGCCGCACGACCCACTGCGCCAGCCGGGCGTAGAGGTCCGAGCGGAAGGTCCCCTGCCGGACCAGCGTGACGAGTTCCCGGTTGCTCGCCGCGACCACCCGCACGTCCACGGCGACGTCGCGGGGGCTCCCCACCGGTCGTACCTGCCAGGTCTCGAGCACCCGGAGGAGCGTCGGCTGGAGGGCCATGGGGATGTCGCCCGCCTCGTCGAGGAACAGGGTCCCCCCCTGCGCGGCGCGGAAGAGGCCCTGCTGCTCCCCGACCGCGCCGGTGAAGGCTCCGCGAACGTGGCCGAAGAGCTCGCTGGCCAGCAGCCCGTCGGTGAACCCGCCGCAATTCACCGCCACGAAGGGTCCGGTCCTGCCGCTGCGCCGGTGGAGCAGCCGGGCCACGATCTCCTTGCCGGTCCCGGTCTCGCCGGTGACCACCACGGTGCGCGGATGGGGTGCGACCGCGTCGACGCTGCGGCGGACGGCCTCGATGGAAGGGGTCGCGCCGGTGAGCTCCGGCTCCTCGGTCACTCGCCTGGACGGGTCCGCGGGGAATCGGGCCCGGTTCGTGTAGACGAGAAGGGTGTCGCCGATCCGGAGGACGTCCCCCTCCGCCAGCGCCCTCGCCTCCTGCAGGACGACTCCGTTGACGCGGGTTCCGGCCGCGCTCCCCAGGTCGCTCACCACGGCGTGCTTGCCCTGGAAGCGGACCTCGGCGTGACGGGGCTCCATGGCGGGATCCTCGAACGGCTCGTCGAACACCGCCTCGCCGCGCCCGAGCAGGAATCCCGTACCGGGGACCTCCCGGCTCTGTGCGGGTCGAGCACCCGGCCGGGGGAACGCCAGCAGGAGCGCCGGCTGCGGGGGAGGGTTCGGATGGATCGGGATCACCTTGGCCGGTGGAGTCATGCCGACCTCCTCGCGGTGACGTCCTCGATGGAGAGCAGGACCATCCTCTCGCCACCGGGCGAGGGAACGGCGCAGCCGGACACCGACGTGGACATGCGCCCCGCTCCGGGCACGTCGCGCTCGAGGTGGAGCCCGTGGAAGCGCTCCTCCGACACGAGGACGCCCCCCACGGCGCGCTGCAACTCGGTCGTGTCCCATTCACCGGCACCGATGTCGAAGAAGCCCTGCCCGACGATCTGGGCCGCGGCCTGCCGGAAGGCTCCGTAGTAGGCGGCGTTCGCGGAGAGGACGCGCAGCTCGCCGTCGAGGACCACGAGTGGAACCTGGACGGCCTCCACGATGCTGCGCGCGTAGTCGCGGGCCCAGCGTGTGTCGACGACCTCGTGCCGGAGCTCGTCGATGTCCACCAGCGACAGGATGGCGCCGTCGATGCGCCCGTCGGCGGCGCGCCGGGGCCGGACCTGGAGGCGGTGCCAGCGGTTCAAGCGGTCCTGCACCTCCGACTCGACCAGGATCCCCTCCTTCATCGTCCGGGTGATCCAGTGGCCCAGGTCCGGAGCCAGGAGCTGCAGGTCCACCTCGTTGACCCGCCTGCCCATGGCGGCCTGCGTGAGCCCGAGGAAGCTCGCTGCACGCCGGGTGAACCGGCGGATGCGGCGCTCCGCATCGAGCATGAGGATGGGGATCTCGACCGCGTCGAGGAGGTTCACGACGTCGGCGTTGACGGCCTGGAGGTCCGCGTTGCGCCCGTTGAGCTCGTCGTTCACGGTGGAGAGCTCCTCGTTGGTCGCCTGGAGCTCCTCCCGGGCGGTCTCCAGCTCCTCGTTCATGCTCTGGAGCTCCTCGTTGGCCGACACGAGCTCGTCGTTCGCGCTGGAAAGCGCGTCGGTGGCCCGGCCCTGCTCCTCGAGCAGGATCGCGACGTACTCCTTCGTCGAGGTGAGCTCGTCCTCGAGGTCCCTGCGCCCCTTCCCGTCGAGCAGGGTGGCGCCGCCCCGGCCATTCCCGGGTTCCGCCCGCTTCGCGGAGCCCGGGCGCTCCTCGAAGAGCACCACGAACGCCCCCTCGGCGCCGTCGGCCGGATGCATCGGCAGCACGACCAGGTCGCAGGACCTCACGCCCCCGTCCCCGTCGATCCGGACGTGCTCCTTGCGCACCGCGGTGGACGTCCGGCGCGCCTGCGCGAGGGCGATGCGCAGCGGGGCCGCGAGACCGGTGCGGGCCATCTTGAGGATCTCGCTCTGCGGCTCCCCGACCGGAGGCTCGAGGTAGGGGCCGGTCCGTCCGCGGAACTGCACCACCTCCAGGCGGTCGTTGACGACGACGCCAGGAGGGCCGTACCGCGCCAGGACCGCTCCGTCGGCCTGCCGGGTCAGCGCGCCGTCGGTCCGCTGCAGCGCATCCCCTTCGGCGCCGGAGGTCAGCCGCGCGAAGGGGAGCGCGCCCGCGCGTGGCGAGAACCGGAAGTTGCTCCGCCCGGGCTTGCGGGTGAACAGCCCCCCGTCCTTGCCGGACGGTGTGAACCACCTCGCCAGCCCGGTCTTGCTCTCCGCTGGCCCGAGGAGGAGGTAGCCGGGCTGGTTCAGGCAATAGTGGGCGGCGGCGACGACGCGCCGCTGCAGGGCCGGGCCGAAGTAGATGAGGACGTTCCTGCAGGTCACCAGGTCCAGGCGGGAGAAGGGCGGATCGCGTGCGACGTCGTGCCGGACGAACACGCAGAGCTCGCGCATTGCCGTGCTGACCCGCCAGCCCCGTTCCGTTCGGACGAAGAAGCGCTTCAGCCGCTCCTCCCCCAGCCCCTGGACCGCGGAGTCCGGGTAGACGCCGGCGCGCGCGCGCTCGATGGCCTTCCCGTCCAGGTCCGAGCCGAAGATCAGGATCGGGTGGGCGGCCAGGTCCTCGCCGAGGAACTCCACGAGCGAGATGGCGAGCGAGTAGACCTCCTCGCCCGTCGCGCAGCCCACGACCCACGCGCGAATGGGAGCGCCCGGCGCCTTTCCCTTCAGGATGCCGGGGAAGGCCACCGCCTTCAGCCCCTCGAAGCCGCCCTCGTCCCGGAAGAACGAGGTGAACTTGACGAGGAGGTCGTCGTGCAGGAGACGGACCTCGCCGGGCTCCTGCCGGAGCAGTTCCAGGTAGGAAGCCAGGTCCTTCGCCTTCCGCACCACCATGCGGCGCGCCAGGCGCCGCTTGATCGTCTCCTGCTTGTGCTCGCCGAAGTCGACGCCGGTGCTCCTCCGCACCAGCGCGACCACCTCGGCCAGGGAGGCGGCACCCGCCGGCGTGGGCGGGACCGGCTCGCTCTTCACCACGTACGGGTGGTGGGCCAGCCTGCCCAGTTCCGCACCGAGCGCAGCCAGGGGCAGGCAGAAGTCGACCACCCCGGCGTCGACCGCGCTCTGGGGCATCGCGCCCACGCGGGCGGTGCGCGGGTCCTGCGCGAGCGTGATGCCTCCGTTCTCGCGGATCGCGGCCAGCCCGGCGGTGCCGTCGGAGGCGTTCCCGGAGAGGACCACGCCGATGGCCTGCCTCCCGCGATCCACCGCCAGGGATTGGAAGAAGTGGTCGATGGGGAGGTGCGGCCGTCGCTCGTCCTCCGTCATCGGGGACAGCCGGAGCACGCCCCCCTCGATCGCCATCTGCTTGCCGGGCGGGATGACGTAGACCCGGTCGGGCTCGACCCGGACGCCGTCCTCCGCCTCCGCGACCTCCATGCTGGTCGCCTTCGCCAGCGACTCGCTGAGCTGGCTCGCCCGCGTGGCCTCCAGATGCTGGACCAGGACGAGCGCCACGCCGGACTGGGCAGGCAGGTGGGCCAGGAGCAGGCGGAAGGCATCGAGCCCCCCGGCCGATGCACCCACGCCGACGACGGGGAAATTTGCCGGCGAACTCCGGCGCGGCTTCCCGATGGCTTTCGAACCCATTCCCATGCCCTGGCCCTTCTCGGACGGAGGCTCGGGTCAACGGTGCGGCCCAGGTCGGCGTTGCGAGTGTGTGGGGGCATCATACTCCCGTTCAGTCCCGAACGCCCCCGGCCGGACGGATGAACGTTCGGCACGCCTGATGCTCCATTCCAGGGCAAAACCCGAAGGGAGACTTCATGCTCTGGACCATCGCCGTCATCCTCCTGCTGCTCTGGGCGCTCGGCCTCGTCACCTCCACCACGATGGGCGGCTTCATCCACGTCCTTCTCGTGCTCGCCGTGATCGTGGTGCTCATCCGCGTCATCCAGGGGCGCCGTGTGGTCTAGGGACCCGGAGCGACCGGACGCGTTCGCGGGACGTTCGCGAACACGGTCGGTCCGGAAATTCCCGTGAAGTCACGGGTGGGGGGGGAGGTTTTCGGCTCCCGCGTCCCAAACGGGGGCTGGCCCGGCGATTGCTCTACTGGTGACACATGACCGCCCTGATCGGAGTGACCCCTGGAAGGCAGTCCGTGCCACCCGCCGAGCTCGATCCCGCGGAGGCTGCAGCCCTGGCTGCAGCCCTCGACGAGATCCCCACGGCCGCCTTCGTCGTCTGGGCGGATGGACGCATCGTCTGCTCCAACAAGCCCGGGCAGGTCGCCCATGACGGGGCCCCCGCGGTCGTGGAGTCCGGCCTGGTCGCCAGCCTGGGCGGGAACGGCGGCGCGTTCCGCGTCACCCGCGTCCTCGCTCCCGGCGCCCCGAACCACTACATCGCCGTCCAGGTCGGCGGCACCGTCGACCCCGCCCCACGCGTGGCCGCAGCCGCGGCCAGCATGAGGTTCACGCCCCGGCAGGCCCAGGTCCTGGCGCTCCTGGCGCTCGGCCGGTCCAACAAGGCCATCGCGAGCGAGCTGGGCTGCGCCGAGTCCACGGTGGAGATCCACGTCACGGCCGTGCTCGGGAAGTCGCACTGCGGGAGCCGCTGCGAGCTCGTCTCCCGGTTCTGGTCGGGCCCGATGGGTCAGGCCCCGGCCGGCAGGCGCTGGAAAGAGCAGCGCTTCCGTCCGGGTGCCGGCTCCGGCCCCCTCCAGGCCTCCTGCGCACTGTGACGTCGGC
>CAWHPQ010000023.1:0-75328 GCA_963831265.1 uncultured delta proteobacterium
TCTCCGCCAGGTTGCCCAGGCTGATGTACTGCCGGTTCCCGGCGAAGTCCGCGAAGGCGATGGTGTGCGGGTCGAGCACTTTGAGGAAGCCGGCCGGGCCACCGCGATGCTGCACGTAGGGCTGGCCCCCGGCGCTGGCGGTGGCCAGGAAGGCGCTCCGCTGGCTGGCCACGAAGGCCGCCAGATCGCCGTCGATCTCGGTCTCGAACCCGCCTTCCCGCTCGAGCCGGGCGTAGGCGGTGCGCGACCCGAGGCGAGCCTGCTCGGCCTTCACGCGGCTCGTGAAGGCGACGTCGCTGGAGGGGCGGGGGGGCGTGGTCATGGCAGCTCCGTTCTTGGGGTGAGCGTCAGGCTCGGGTGGAGCCTAGGACCCGCCACGGCGCGCAACAATAGGCGCGCTGGACACTGGACTATTGCAAATGTTGAAATGACGGGATGGACCGCCTCGACGCCATGTCCGCCTTCGCCGCGGTGGCCGAGCTCCGCGGATTCGCCCCGGCGGCGCGGCGCCTCTCCCTCTCACGCCCCGCCGTGACGCGCCTCGTGGCGGCGCTGGAAGCTCGGCTGGGAACGCGACTCCTGCAGCGGACCACTCGCAGCGTGACCCTCACCGACGCCGGCGCCCGGTACCTGCAGCGAGCGCGGCGCATCCTGTCGGACGTTGCCGAGGCCGAGGCGCTGGCCCAGGCCGACCGGAGCGAACCGACCGGGCGCTTCGTCGCGGCGGCGCCCAGCGTCTTCGGGCGGCTCCACGTGGCGCCGGTCATGTGCACCTACCTCGAGCGCCACCCGGCCGTGATCGGCGAGCTCCAGCTGGCGGACCGGACCGTCAACCTGGTGGAGGAGGGCGTCGACCTGGCGGTGCGCATCGGCCACCTCGCCGACTCGAGCCTGGTGGCCCGCCGCGTGGGCCACACCCGGCGCGTGGTGGTGGGGGCGCCGAGCTACCTCGAGCGGCGTGGCACCCCACGCCGGCCGGGAGCCCTGTCCGGTCACGACCTGATCCAGTTCAGCGCGTTGACGCCGCAGCCGGAGTGGCGCTTCACCCGCGAAGGGGAGGAGACCCGGGTGGCGCTGGCGCCGCGCCTCGTCACCAACAGCGCCGACGCCGCCATCGGCCACGCCGAGCGCGGGGGCGGCCTGACGATGGTGCTGGCCTACCAGGTGGCCTCGGCCGTCTCGGCCGGACGGCTCCGGGTCGTGTTGCCTGGCTTCGAGCCTCCGGCGTTGCCCATCCACCTCGTCTATCCGACCGGGCGGCTCCTCTCGGCCAAGGTGAAGGCCTTTTCGGAACTGGTGGCCGAGACCTGCGATTGGGACTTCGAGGCGGCCTGAGCGCAGCCGGGATGTCTCAGGGCGTGCTCAACCGGTACGGCGTGTACGGCGGCGTGATGCCCACCATCTCGAAGCGCTGGTTCAGGAGCCCGACGCGGTTGGTGAGGATCCCGTTCGGGACTGCCGTGGTGAGGAAGGCGTCCATCGTGCCCAGGTCGTTGATGGTCCAGTAGCCGGTGAAGAAGCCCTGCTGCTGGAGCGACTGCATCTCGCTCGTCATCGGACCGAGCGTGAAGCGCGGCTTCCAGGCGACACAGGGAATGCTGGTGACGGCGGACGGGTCCTCCTCGGCGAGACAGTGCTGGTTCGGCGCCAGCTGACCGGCTGCCAGCGCCCGCCTGTATTCGGTCACGAAGTCGGAGGAGGGGAGCGCGATGATGCCCCGCTCCCAGATCGGCGCGCTGCCGGGGAAGAGGCACCTCTGTCCCTCCTGCAGGCCTCCCGGGGGAGGCGGGTTGCACGGCACGAGCCGCCTCTGGAGGTCGGCCAGGATGGCGCTCACCGGGACGATGACGTCCGGGCTCTTGCTGTCGAGCCACGTGGGAAGGTTCGTCCGCGTGTAGATGAACTCCAGCGCGTCCGCGACCCGCGGGATGATCTCGCCGTTCCGGAGCCTGCAGTTCGCGATCAGCTCCGCGTAGGTGTAGTCCTCCACCCAGCCGGTGCAGTAGAGCCCCTGGACGGAACCCGGGAAGAGCCCCTGGTGGAGGAGGACCGGGACCTGGTCCTTGGTGAGGCGGGTGTCGATCTCGAGGTAGTCGGCGCCGAGCTGGGTGGCCAGGATGGACCCCTCGGGGGTGTTCCCGGAGATCCCGCAGTTGTCGCCGCTCCTGCATCCCCCCTGGCGGGCGCCCACGAAGAAGGTGGTCTTCCCCTCGGCGTTGAGCCGGCTCTTGCGGGCTCGCATCCAGCTCACCGTGAGCGGCAAGCCCGGGGCGTCCACACCGTCTCCGGTGGCGCCGGTGAATGCGGCACGGACGGCGGGCGCCGGACGCGGGTCCCCCGGTGGGCCGCCGGGATCCCAGGCCGGCGCGTTGCACACGTAGTCGACGATCTCCGGGGGCGAGACGAAGAGCCGGATGAGGCCCGTCGACGTCGGACCGGGATCCGATTCGTCGAGGTACCGCCAGTGGCCCTCGAGGACCAGGCGAGTGAGCGGCTCCGATCCGGTGGTGTCGAGGAAGCAACCCGGCTGCATGACGGCGAAGGCGAAGTGGAACCCGGCGAGGAGGGAGACCGAGGCCTGCATGCCGGTCCCTGGATTCACGCCGCCCCACTGGCTGGCGTGGACGACCACGTTCGATCCGAACCGGCTCGAGGTGTCGTAGACGCCGTCGAGCGCCTTCTGGAGCGACCACGGATTCGGAGGCGGGGTCGAGCGACCCACGAGCCCGCCATCGGAGAACGTGGGCGGCTGCGCACCCCCCCGCGACGTGCAGGCCGCGGCGCCCAGGGCGAGGAAGCCCACTGCGAGGATTCGAAGATCGGAATTCATTTCCAGGTCCGTTCTACCAGTCCTCCGGGGATCCGCCGAAGTACTTGCGCGCATCGAGCCTCAGGCGGAGGTAGACGAACCAGCTCGCCCCGAGCCCGCTGTACGGCGCGTTGTTCTGCTGGGGGAGCCAGGCCGAGGGGGCAAGCTGCACGGTGAAACCGAGCTGGACCTGGGCCGCCAGCGCGAGCGTGGTGGCGAAGGCGCGCGGCGGTTCGTACTCGAAGACGGGGAAGTCGAGCTCGAGCTGCCGGAAGTCCACGAGCACCGTCTGGCCGTCGGCGGGCGTGGCCACGAACTGGTTTGGATCCCCGAGCCCCCAAAGGGTGAACCCGACCTCCCGCCCGGCCATGAACTGGAAGGTCCCGAGTGAGGTCGAGATGGGGCGCTGCAGCGTCCAGAGGCCGCCGCCGGTCGCCTTGAAGACCACGTCCTGCACCGCCTCCTTCGAGACGAGGAGCATCGCCGGGCCGAGCACGATGAGGTCGAACGGGACGACGTAGTACGGCATGCGGAAGGCGAGCTTCAGGGCGGAGCGGGCCGGGACCCGAGGGAGTGCCTGGTTGCTTCGAACCCCGCCCGGGCAACCCGGGCAGGAGGCGTCGAGCTGCGCCGGGTCGGCGACGAAGGACGCCTGGGCCCAGAGCTGGCCGTCCATGTTCGTCGTGAGAACGCCCTGGAGCCCGTACCCGAAGCGGGCGCCGACCTCGAGCTCGCTGCGGAAGCGCCAGCCCGCGCTGGTGTCGAACCCGCCCCAGGCCGGGCCGGCCCCGATGCCGGCCACGACGCCCCCGAAGAGGCCGATGTCGGCCCGGGCGCGCGGCGGGTGGATGTCGTCCTGGTCGCCGGAGGGGATGGGAGACGCCTGGAGGGTGACCTCCGCTGCGGAGTACGCCACCGGGTCGGTGGGCATCGCCGGCAGGGTCTGCACGCCGCAGAAGTTCAGGTCCTCGAGCTCGCGCTCCGCCATCGTGGACGGCGTGCCCGAGACGGCGACCGCGCCGCTGGCGGCCCCGGCGAGCTGGGACAGGCTGCGGCCGACCACGGCGCCCGCCACGGCCTGGTCGTGGTCGGTCATGTGGGCGTCCCCGTGCCCCGCGAAGAGGTCCCCGCCCCAGGTCTTGGAGGTGAGCCCCTGGACGCAGTAGAGGTCGTGGGTCCCCTTCTTCCAGGCGGCGTCGCCCCAGGTCGCGGCGTAGTGACCGGCGGAGAAGGAATCCTGCAGGAAGTGGAGGGCGACACCCTCCGCGAGCAGCGCCCGCCGTGCCAGGTCGGGCCGGGCCGCCTCGGGGGCCATGCGCCACTGCGCGGCGAGCCGCATCGCGATGGCGTGGTACTGCACGTAGATGGCGGTGGCGTTGATGGCCGCGTCCGGGGCGAGGACGCGCTTCAGGTAGGTGTCGAGCGTCTCCGACGCCGAGACGGGCTCCCGGGGAGCGAGAAAGTGGGCGTTGTTGGAGGAGGCGCGGGACAGGTACCTCGGGTCGACGAACTGCATCGCGAGGTGCGACTTGTTCCAGGCGTCGATCCGGGCGGCCTGGTTCGGCGCCTCGGCGAACCTCATCTTCGACCACTCGGCGACCCAGGTCACGCGCAGGCCCCACTCTTCGCTCTCGGTCACCGCCCGCAGCTCCGCCGTGGAGCAGGAGTGGTCGCCGCCCATGGCCGGGTAGGACGGGAAGTCGAGGCAGATGCCGCTCCAGTCCCCGAAGGCGCTCCGCGGCGCGGCCCCGGGGTTCACCAGCGTGGGGCAGAGCTGCGGCCCGGCCTCCTTCTTCAGGCTGGCCCAGAGCGCCTCGAGCTGGGCACGCTCGGCGGGCGGGAGCCCCTGGATGGCGGCGACCCCGATATCCCGGTGCTCGCACCACATCCAGGCGCGGGCCGGAGCGGCCCAGAGCATCCCGGCCAGGGCCAGGAACGACGCAAGGCGACGGATCTCCCTCACTCGAGCCTCCCTCGTGGAGCCTCCTTCTTAAGCGCGGCAGGCGCGTTCGCCACCAGCTCCGGGAAACCTTGCCCTCGGGGCGGCACCTCGCGGAGCCCTTGCGTCCGTGGACCCGGCGGATTACGACGTCGCGAACAAAATGGGGGACTCCATGAACCGCCTCGCCATCGCCGTAGCCATTCTTCTGCTCGCCGTACCGGCGTCTTCGCGGGCGGCCGGCTTCTACCTGTACGAGATCGGCACGCCGAGCGTGGGGCTCGCCTCCGCCGGCTACACGACCCGCGCCGGCGACGCCGAGACGCTCTTCACGAACCCCGCCGGGATGTCCCTGCTCGAGAAGCACGAGCTCCTCGTGGGCGCCCAGCTGCTCTACGGAGACTTCACCTTCGCCCCGGGGCCGGGGACGACCACCTCCGGCGGCAACGGCGGAAACGCGGTGGGCGTCCTCCCCGGAGGCAGCCTCTTCTTCGTCGCCGACGTCGCGCCCAAGGTTCGCGTCGGCCTGGGCGTCGCCCAGTACTTCGGCTCGGCGGTCTCCTACGACCCGGGCTGGGTGGGGCGATACTACGGCCAGAAGGCGCTGCTCATCGGGGTGAGCTTCCTCCCCACCGCGTCGTACAAGATCAACGACTGGATCTCGGTGGGCGGGGGCCTCAACCTCATGTGGGGCATCAAGCGCGCCACCATGGCGGTGAACAACATCCTTCCCGGCCTCGCCGACGGACAGGTGGAGACGAACGGCGACACGTTCGGCGTGGGGGGAAACCTGGGAGTCCTCGTCGAGCCGGTGAAGGGCACGCGCGTTGGGTTCACCTGGCTCTCGCAGGTCTACCTCCCCTTCTCGTCCACGCCCTCCTGGACGGGCCTCGGGCCGGGTCTCGAGCTGGCCCTGCGCCAGACGGGGCTGCTCGACGCGAAGCTCGACCTGGGCATCACGCTTCCGAACCGGCTCATGCTGGGAGTGCGCCAGGAGATCGGGCCCGAGTGGGCGGTGATGGCGGACCTTGGCTGGGAGAGCTGGTCCCAGTTCGGCCAGGTGGAGGTGAGCGTCAACACCGCGAACCCCACCAGCCTGACCACCTCGATTCCCTACAAGAACACCTGGCACGTCGCGGCCGGAGCCCAGTGGAAGGCCGTGCCGAAGTGGACCTTCTCCGGTGGATTCGCCTTCGATAGCTCCATGATGAACGACGCCGACCGCACCGTGTTCACCCCGGTAGGCGCTGCGTGGCGATTCTCCCTGGGCGCGCAGTGGCAGGTCTCGGACGCCGTTCAGCTCGGGCTCGCCGACACCTTCATCGTGGGCGGAAACCTGCCGCTCTCCCAGAGCCGCGGCCCGCTCGCCGGGACGCTCGACGGTCAGTACTCCGGCACCGTCATGAACATGCTGGCCTTCAACGTCCGCTGGCTCCTCTGAGGGTGGACCACAGCATGACCTCGCCCGCCCTGCTCCCCTCGTGGCGCGCCGGCGGGACCCGCGACGCCGTCGTGCTACGTCCAGTTCGACTTCTTCGAGGACGCCCTGCGGCGCCGGGCCGAAGCCGACCCGGCGCTGCGCGAGCGGCCCGAGCTCGCCGCGGTGCTGAACCTCGACATGGCCGCCATCGGCACCCTGGGCGTCCCGGCTCCGGCGACGAGGTACCAGCCCATGCTCGAACTGCTCGCCGAGCTCCGGCGGCGGGACTTCACCGTCTACCTGATGTCCGGAGGTGGCACCGAGTTCCTGCGCGCGGTCAGCGCGGAACTGTACGGCGTTCCGCCGGAGTTCGTGGTGGGTACCCAGGTCCGCTACGAGCTGACCCGCCGGCCCGACGGGCGGCCCGTGCTCCTTCGAACCGGCGGGGTGATCGGCGGCCCGAGACTGGGCGACGGTGTTCCCCGCCTGAGCGCGGCGCCCCGGCCTCCTAGTGAACGTGCGGCGCGGGGCCGAGCAACTCGGACAGCGGCGAGTTCGCCCGGAAAGCCGCGAACCTCTCGGAGCAGCGACTCGACTCCATGCACGGAACCGCGTTCTCCCCGGTCTTCGTCGGGTCGAGGCGGTAGATCGACTTTCCCTTCTTGATCGTCTCCATGACCTTGATGTCGGCGATCTTCTGCCGATCGATGGTCAGCGGGTTCTCGGAGAGGATCGCGAAGTCGGCGAGCTTGCCGACCTCGATGGAACCCTTGCTCTTCTCCTCGAAGTGCTGGTACGCGGCCCAGAGCGTCATCGCCTTGAGGGCCGCGATCGGCTCGACGCGATGTTCGGGGCCCAGCACCTGGCCCGAACGCGTGGTGCGGTTGACCGTCGCGGACAGCACCCGCATCGTGTCCGGGAACGCCACCGGCGCGTCGTGGTGCGAGCTGAAGATCATGCCGTTCTTCGTCATCCAGCCGGTGGGCGAGATGTTGGCGGCGCGCTCGGGCCCGAGCACCGTGTCGACATACCAGTCGCCCCAGTAGAACGTGTGCATGGGAAAGAGCGCCGGGAAGATCCCCAGCGCCTTCAGCTTCGGCACCTGATCCTCGCGCAGCGTCTGCCCGTGGATCATCACCGTCCGCCGGTCCCGGCCCGGATGGCGCGCCGACGCGGCGGTGACGGCCCGGAGGAGCTGGTCGATGGCAGCGTCGCCGTTGGTGTGGACCAGGATCTGCCAGCCGTTCCGGTACGCCCGGCTGACGGCCGCGATCGCCTGGCCGTCGCGAAGGGCCGGGTAGCCCGCGAAGTCCGCCGGCTGGCCCTCGGGCGCCTTCAGATAGGGCTGCGTCAGCCACGCGGTCCGCCCCTGCGGCGAGGCGTCGAGGGTGAGCTTCACGCCCCCGATGCGCAGGCCATTGCGATAGGTGCGGCCGACGTACGGCCCGTTCATGAATCCGCCCGATTCGGGGACGAGCAGGGCCTCCGGATACACCACCACGTCGAGCTCGAGCCGGCCGGCCCGGGCGGCCGCGGCATACAGCTCGACGTTGCCGGGCAGGGCGCGCCCTTCCTGTGCCGTGGTGTGCCCGTACTTCGCGTACAGCTTCTGCCCGGCCTCGAGCAGCGCCAGCTGCTGCTCGGGGCCGAGCTTCGGCATGATGCGCAGGAACTCCCGGATGAGGACCGTTCCCTCCATCACCCCGCTCGGCTCCCGGGTGCCCGGCTTCCGGCGGATGACCCCGCCCTGGGGGTCCTCCGTCGCCGCGTCGATGCCGGCCATCTGCAAGGCCTTGGTGTTGAGCGCGTGCAGGTGCCCGGACTGGTCGATCACGATCATCGGCAGGTCGGTCGAGACGGCGTCGAGGTCCTCGGCCGTCGGGTGGCGCCGCTCGGCGAGCTGGGAGTCGTCGTAGCCGAAGCCGATGACGACGCCGAAGTCGCGCGAGATGCGCGAGCTGGCCATCCACTTGCGAAGCTGCTCCTGGAGGTCGGCGATGGAGCGCACGCCGCCGTCGGGCGGCGGAAGGAGGTTGGCGGCCATGGCCTGGACGCCCGCTCCCCACATGTGCCCGTGCGCGTCGATGAAGCCGGGGATCATCGTCCTCCCGCCGAGATCGACCAGTTTCGTCCTGCGCCCCTTCTCAGCCTTCTCGACGGCGCTGCGCGAACCGACCGCGACGATCTTCCCGCCCTTGATGGCGACGGCCTCGGCAACCGGCTGCCCGTCGTTCACGGTGACGATCGGGCCGCCGGAGTAGATCGTGTCCGCGTCGGCTGCGAGCGCGGGCGAGGCAAGGAAGAGGGCGACGACCAACAGACCCCCCCGCGTCGAAGTCGACCTCATCTGGCGCTCTCCCGTTGAGCTACTGCGTTGACGTGCGCGACCGCGCCGATGTAATCGAACGCCTCCTCCGTCGCACCTCGCGCACCTGAGGCATCGACACGCGCCGGTTCGCCGTGGGATCGTGCGCCCCGTTCGGGGCCACCCATGCAGGAGATCGAAGGAACCTACTTTCACGTCCGCGTCCTGATCGGGATGGTGGTCGGCCTCGCCATCTGGACGAGAAGCCCATTGTTCCATGGCGCCTTCGCCGTCGTGGCGCTCGCGTACCAGCTGCTGTGGCTGGTGCGGATGAACGCGCCCGTGTTCTGAGATGCCTCCGAATCCCTTCCTGGACTCCGCACGCCGGCTGCGCAGTGGCTGGTGGATCGGGATCTTCTTCGTCGTCCTCGCAGGACTGCTCCTCCCGCTGCTCCTCCTCGCAAGGGGGAGTGGCGCCGAGGTGTCGCTGGCGCAACAGCTCGCCGTCGTGCTGGCTGCCTCGGCGATCTGCCAGGCATTGCATCGGGAGCCGCTCCCCCGGCTCCTGGGGCCGCTCGACGGGCTCTGGCCGCGGGAGTTCCTCCTGGGCGTCCTGGGAGGCGTGCTGCTGATGGCCGTTCCGGCGCTGGTCCTCGGGGTTGCGGGGGTGGTGAGCTGGCGGACCGGCGCGGGCGGGCCCGCCGCCCTCTGGCCCGAACTCGCGCTCCTGGCTGCCGCGGCGGCGACGGAGGAGCTCCTCTTCCACGGGTTCCTGTTCCGGCGCCTCCTCGACGGGCTGGGAACCTGGCCGGCGCAGATCCTCGTCGCGGCGCTCTTCCTGCTCACCCATTCGGATGCGCTGCGCGGGCTCGGCCCCCTGGCCTTCCTCGCGGGGGCGAACATCTTCCTCGCCTCGATCCTGTTCGGGCTCGCGTACCTCCGGACCCGGAGCCTGGCCATGCCGATCGGCCTGCACCTCATGGCAAACGTCACGCAGGGCCCGGTCCTGGGCTTCGGCGTGAGCGGACACGAAGGGGCGAGCCTGCTCGTTCCGGTGCCCTCCGGCGCTCCGGACTGGTTGTACGGGGGGAATTTCGGGCTCGAGGCGAGCGTGCCCGGGCTGGTCTGCGTCGTCGCACTCCTCGTGATTCTCCGGGGCTGGCGCCCGCGATGAGGGGCAGTCTCCCAACCTCGCGAGCGCGCCACCGCCGCGGCGTCTCAGCGCGGATCCGCCGTCATTCGGGCCGGCGCGCACCCGCGACCAGATTCCGGACGAGCGAGAGAAGGGCGCCGCCGGACACCATGCCCAGGACGTACACGGCGAGGAGGAGGATGGAGAGCGGCAGCGTGACGCTCGCCCCCAGCAGCGAGACCGTGGCCGACTCGAGGTTCTGGACCTTGAAGAGCAGCACGATCGCGGTGAGCACGACGATCAGGGCGATGTGGACGAAACGCATTCATGACCTCCTGCGGAGCGTAGGGTGAGCAGCAGTGCGCGTGCGGGCGATCCCAGCCGGGCTTCTGCGCCCCATGGTAATCCGTACGGGATGGCATCTGGCAAGATCGGCCCGTCGGGGCACGCTCGCGGCGCACTACGGGTTCCCCCCCATTCCCCTGCGTCCCAGGCACTGGGAGAATCCCGGGCATGAACGCGAACAGAGCGATGACGCGATTTGGGTGGATCGTCACGATCGCAACCCTCACAGGATGCGCCGGACCCTCGACCTACGTGCTCAGCGGCGGCAGGGACATCCCGGCTGCAAGGGGTGAGGTCACGGCGAGTCTCGGAGACAACCAGAACACGCGGCTCGTCGTCACGGTGAAGCATCTCGCGGATCCGGAAAAGGTCGTTCCTGGCGCCACCAGCTACGTCGTATGGGTGCAGCGCATCAACGACGCGCGCGACGCACAGAACGTCGGCGCACTCCGGGTGAACGACGACGCCGAGGGCACGCTCAACACGGTCACGGCATTGACGAAGTTCACGCTCTTCGTCACCGCGGAGTCGTCGCCACAGGCCCAGCGGCCGTACGGTAGGTCGCTCATGAAGGTCGACGTCGAGACGAAGTAGGGCCTCCGGAATCGACGAGGACGCTCGATGCCTGGCTGGGCGACCGGGGGCAGCAGGCCCAAGTAAATTTTTCTTCCATCCTGGCCGTGATGGGCGTCACGCATTGGCGCGCGCATTGCCCCCCTGGAGCGTGCGGCCGCACAACATTGGATTCCTCACATCAATCGGTCCCGGCTCGTTGGGATGCCGGGACGGGGGAGGATCCAATGAGTCACATGCATCGATGGTTCCGCAGGTTGCCCGGTGTCGCCGTCCTGGCGCTCGTGGGCATGATCGCAGGCTGGACCGGTACCGCCCGAGCCAGCGAGACCGTTCCACAGACCTGGCTTCCCGGGGAGTGCATCCCGCAGTTCGCCGCGCCCCTCCCCGTCTTCGGGCCCGGCTACAACGCGGCGCTGCCGAGGGTCGACGCGTCCCGCCACTCTCCACCATCTCGGGGTGATTCACCCTGAAGCAGTCCTCACGGACAATCCTGCTCCACGCGACCGCCATGGGACACCACCTCGAATGTGTCGGCGCCAGGATCCCTGGTCCGATGCCCCCGACCGCCACGGATGCGCCCTGGCCCAGCTTCTTGTTCCATCGAGAGCCGGCACGGAGGGCTCCTGACCTGCAGGTCGATGGAGCGCCTATCTCAACGCCCTGTGCGAAGGTGCGAGCAGCAGCCCTTCGACCGGCTGCCGTCCCGGGTTGTACCCGTTCACCGGGTGGGAGCTGGCGAAGCCGATGGCGACTCCGACCAGCAGCTTGTAGTGATCCGGGACGTTGAATCGCTCCCTCACCGGCGCCGCCCAGACCGCGAGCGCAGCCTGCGCGCAGGTTCCCAGACCGTGGGCGTGCGCACTCAGCATCAGCGACTGGATGAACACGCCGGCGTCGAGGGCGGCGTACATTCCGAGGTCCCGGTGGACGAAGACGAACGAGATCACCGGTGCGCCAAAGAACTCGTAGTTGCGCCGCATCTGCGCGTTGCGCGCGGCGTGGTCGTCCCGTGAGATGCCGAGCAGGCGGTACAGTCCGAACCCGGTCGCTTGCCGCGCCGGCCGGAGGTCCGTGGGGTACTTCATCGGCACCACCACGTCGGGCGTGGGCATCCCCTTCCGGCCCACCAGCCCGACCAGCTTCTTCAACGCCGAGCCTCGGCGAACCGCCATTCCGGTGTCGAACTGCTCGCACAGCTCGGTCGCCAGGGCGTCTCGGGCGGGGCCCTTCGCCAGCGCGATCCGGTACGGCTGGGTGTTGGACCAGCTGGGTGACCACCGAGCGTCCTCGAGCACCTCAGCGAGCAGCGCCTCCGACACGGGGTCCGGCTTGAAGTCCCTGATGCTGCGGCGTTCATGAAGGGCGGCGCTCACGTCCATGGTGCCCCGAGTCTGAACCACGGCGACCCGCCAAGTCACGCGGAGTCTTGCCGCATGGCCCACCTGCACGTCGTCGCGCCGCCGACCGACCGGAATCAACCCGGGTCAGGCGGCTGCGATCCGACGGCCCGCTGTCGGCACCGCCTCGCCATCGAGCAGTTGCTGCAGCCTCTCGAAGGCCGGTCGCACGTTCACGACGACCCGGGTCATGGCGCGCTGCACCTGCGGGTCGTCGGCTCGCTGCAGCAGGCCCCGGACCGGGTTGAGGCGGGAGCGCTCCAGCCACTCGCTCACCGCCGCATCCTTCGACCACCGGTTGGCGGCCTTCATCCCCACGAGCATGCCCCGCACCCAGTCGAGCGGCACCTCCGGGAGCCGATTCGGCGGGCAGAGCCGGTTCTGGTCCTCGACGTCGGCATGCGTGGCCTCCACGAATCCGGCGAGCGCCGCGTTGAACGGGATGAGGCCGGTCCGGATCGGCTGCAGCGTGATGCGATCGGGTGCGAAGATCGGCACGGAGGGCGCCGGATTCAGTCCCGAGGCGGCGCAGTGCACGTGCAGGTGGCGCGAGCTGGTGGGGATGGTCCCCTCGTCCAGGACGATGGCGTCGCGTTCGATGCGTCGGACTCGGCCGAGCCGAACCACGCTGGCGATTCGGCGCAACTGCTCGATCTCGAACGCGCTGGCGGTGGGGGACCGGTACATCGTGGGCACGACTTCCTGGTCGACGCGGAACAGCTGCTGCGTCGTCTCGAGCCGCGCGAACAGGTCGTCGAGCGACGTCGCCCCCGCGGCGGCCTCGACCTGCTGGGAGAAGCCGTCGAACATGGCTCCGACGAGCTCGCCGCCCTGGGCGAAGGCGCGATTCTGGAGCCAGGCCTCCCGGGGCTTGATCCACCGGATGACCTCGGGCGGGACCCCCACCTCGAGCAGCCACAGGCAGGCGTCGATGGCGGTCTTCCCGGCGCCGATGATCACGTAGCCGTCCGCCTGCTCCGCCAGTCGCGCGAGGTCGTTGACGGGGACGCAGCGCGCCCCGGGTGCGATCTCGAACGGTGGGCCGCTGGTGGCCGGAACGGAGGGCTCGAGGTACCTCCCGTCCACGACCTTCCTGCGCACCTTGACCTCGGTCTCTTCGCCGGAGGCGCGCGAGACGAACCGGTGCGGTCCGCGGTACTCGCACATCGGGAAGTGGCGCACGCGCCCGGACGGGAGCAGCCGCTGCTGCATGACCCGGTCGTAGTACGCGCAGATCTCGGCGGCGCCCGCGCGCTCGTAGAAGCCGCGGTTCGATCCGTGCTGGTCGATGGCGTCGCTTCCGAGCGGCATCGAGTTGACGCCGTAGTACGCCGACGGCTGGTGCAGGCGCACGAACGGGTACGCGTCGTTCCAGTGGCCACCGGGCGCGTGCCGGCGGTCCACCATGACCACGTCGGCCTCTGAGTCGGTCACCAGCGCGTCGGCGAAGGCCATGCCGGCCGCGCCGCACCCGATGACGAGATAGTCGGTTTCCAGGATCCGGATGGCCATGGTCGCTCTCCCTTCGATGGGAAGGCGCCAGACCGCGACGCGCAGCCGCCAGGCCGATCCTGGCGGGCTAGGTCCGCCAGGGGCCGGCGCCGCTGGCGTAGGCGCAATAGGTCCCCGTGGTCACGGAGGTTTCCAGGTGGCGCGCGAGCGCCGGGTGTACCTGGTGCAGCCGGGCGATGCTCTCCCGGATACGAGCGGTGACGGCCTTGCGCGCCCGCTCTCCGGCATCCCCGAGCGCCCGCCTCCTGCCCCCGAGCCCGGTGGCCGCTCGCAACTCCTCCAGGAGCGCGTCTCGCTCCCGTTCCAGCCCGGCCACGCGGGCCTCCTGGACCGCCGCCTGGGCCGCTTCGATCTCCTCGTCGATCTCCGTCAGCCGCCGGCGGAACTCCTGGCGGGCGTGCTCGTCGAGCGTCGGGTCGGCGCCGAACCGGGCCCCCGGGCTGTCGGGGATTCCGGCCATGAGCTCGGCGGCGTGGAACGGGCGGCCGGGGTGGGCGAGGAGCAGGGCCAGGTCGCCCAGCCCACGCGCGTGCTTGAGATGGACGGTCTGGCCGGCGAAGGAGATCGTCCAGACCTCACCTTCGCGTCGGAACTCGTCAGCTGCCGACGAAGAAGCCGCGCCCGGGGAGGCCCCGACCGCCTGGCCCAGGAACTCTCCGATGGCGAGCAGCACCGGCTCGGGGTCACCCTGCCAGGGAAGGTGGGAGCGCCCCTCGAGCGGGACCAGCCGGGCGCCCGGAAGGCGCGCCGCGACCCCGCGACCGTTGGAGAAGGCGATGGCGCCGTCCTGGCGACGGTGCAGGACCAATGTCGGCACCCGGATGCACTCCACGAGGTCCTGCACGTCCATCTCGAAGGTGAGCTGGAGGAGGCGCGCGGCGATCTCGGGCGTGGCGGAGTGGCGCTGGTCCACGGCGAAGCGGTGGGCATCCTCGGAGCTGGCCTCGGGCGTGAAGATGTCGCTCAGGGCCTTGGCGCCGATGCCCCAGCTGGCCCGTACCAGCGCGATGAGCGCGGCGCGGATCTCGGGGGGGGCAATGCCGCCACCGCTGGCGTAGCCTCCGAAGAGGACCAGGCGCTCCAGGCGCTCCGGTTGGCGAGCAGCCAGGGTCAGCGCCGGTGGCGCGGCGCACGAGACCGCCAGGAGGGAGACGCGCGGCGCGCCGAGGTCGTCGATGACGGCCTTCAGCGTCGCGACCTCGTCCTCGACGGTGAAGGTGGCCCGCTCCCGGTCGCTCAATCCCACGCCTGGCCGGTCGTAGCGCACCACCGTGAAGCGCTCCGCCAGCCGGCTGAAGAAGCGGGAGAAGGCGGGATCGGCGAAGTCCCGCTCGACGTGGCTCACCCACCAGGCAGGGAAGACAAGCGGCGGTCCGGACCCGTCGATGGCGCATGCGATGCGCGAACGATGCCCGCGCACGAAGCGGATCTGCGGCGCCATCCACCGATCATAGGAGCGCGGTCCCTACCTCGCCAGCGTACGCAGGACGTCGGTTGGCTTCGGGTACGGCAGGTCGGCGACGGCGATCGACGTCGAACCGGACTGCGTGAAGTCGGACACCACCTGCTTGCCCTCCTGGCTCCGGGAGATGCCCACCGGGATGTCGACGGTGTTGAGGATGTGACCCACCGCCTGGATCGCCTGCTCGGCGTTGGCCGGTGTGGGCACGTGCTGTCGCTGGAACGCCGCGCGGACGAAGCGGGCCGGCTACAGCTGGACCGCCACCAGCAGCGCGTCGCGGTCGCCCACCACCCAGCTCCGATGTCCCTTGCCCCTCGTGTCCTCCAGCAGCATCGCGCTCCCGTGCTCCACCCGAAGCACGGTGCCGTCGCTGGCCTCGAAGTCCATCTCTCCCTTCAGGGAGAAGATCCACATCCGCTTCGGCGAGGGGTGCCAATCACCGATCCACCCCGACGGCAGGTGGAGGAACTGCCAGCCCGCGGCGGGCGACATGGACGAGATGCCCAGCGGGGGTGCCGGAGGCGCGAAAGCGGATGCGTGGATGGCCAGCTCCTCGTGGGCCATGTGCGACTCTCCTGCTCCGTCCGCGTGGAGCCGCACGAATCGGACGACGGTCATGATTTTCTCTCCTCGCCCGGTCGCATAACGGGCGGGGTGGCGCGGGCACGCCTTTGCCTATCCGAAGACCGCCGCGAGTTCCGCCTCCTCGACCGGAAGCATCGCCTCGACCATGGAGGCGAGCTCGTCGTCGGAGAGTGACGGGAAGGTCTCGACCAGCGCCGCTGCGATGGGGAGCCGGAGGCCGCTCCACTGCGCGGCCTCCCCCTGCAGCCGCGCCGGAGCATTCCGTCCTCGACGAGCGAATCCAGCGCCGTCGCGTCAGGCGTGGGCACGCGACGAACCAGCGGACGCCTGCGCCGCGGGCATCTGGCGTCGCACGAATGCGATGGCGTCGAGGGTCTGCCGGCGGAAGTCCTCGTAGTCGGTCTGCATGGTGTTCATGAAGGTCGACGCGGACATCGTGTGGGCGGCCATGGCGGCCGCTTCGCGGATCTCCTCGTCCGTCGCGCCGAAGAGCTTCGCCGCCTCGGTGTGGAACAGCGTGCAGTAGCGGCATCGCGTCGCGCCCGAGACCGCCAGCCCGATGAGCTCCTTGTACTTGTTGGGAATGGCGGTCTCCGCAAGCTGGAAGTCCCGCATCGTGCTCCAGAACCCGTCCAGCAGGGTCGGCGGCATCTCCTCCACCCAGGACGGGACCTTTCCGAATGTCTGCTTGATCTCCTCGCGAATCTTCGTGACGTTCGTCGTCCTCTTCTCGACCGTTGCCATGCTCGGCTCCTTTTCCCTCCACGATCGCCGAGGTAACTCGGGCGAGGGCTCGTACCGGGCTCTGTTGGGGGCCAGCGGTCATTTAGCGCGCCGGGATGACGGCTTACTCCTCGATCGGGTAGCGTCACGCCACTCTTCGCCCGGAGGCTCGTCTTGACGGGTACCGACGAGCAGCGAGACAGCCCGAACGAGTCGAGCGGCGGCACCCCCGTGACGAACCCCTTGCACGGCGTTCGCCTCTCGGGCCGCGTCGCCTCCCTGACGGCGCTCACCCTCTGCTTCTTCGCGGCCAACTCCCTCCTGGCGCGCGCCGCGCTGGGAGGCGGGCTCGCCGACGCCGCCGGGTTCACGGCGGTCCGGCTGGGAAGCGGCGCACTCGGCCTCGCCATCCTCCTGGCGGTGACGGGGCGCGGTCGACCCGCCGGCGGAAGCTGGGGCGCGGCGGTCGCTTTGTTCGCCTACGCAGCGGCGTTCTCGCTCGCCTACGTGCGGATCCCCGCGGGCCCGGGCGCGCTCGTCCTCTTCGCCTCCGTCCAGGTCACGATGATCGGCTGGAGCGTGGTGCGCGGCGCGCGGCCGAGCGGCCGCCAGTGGTTCGGGACGGCGGTCGCGATGATCGGCCTCGCGGGGCTCACGCTCCCAGGCGCCAGCGCGCCGGATCCCGCGGGGGCCGCCCTCATGGTCCTGGCGGGCGTCGCCTGGGGCGCCTACTCGCTTCTGGGACGCGGCGCCGCCAATCCGATGGCGGCCACCGCCGCCAACTTCGCCCTGAGCGTCGTGCCGGCGCTGGCCTTCGCCCTCGCCTTCCGCGGCAGTCTGCACCTCTTGCCGGCCGGATTCGGCCTCGCATCGGCCTCCGGCGCCCTCGCCTCCGGCGTCGGCTACACCCTCTGGTACGCCGTGCTGCCCTCCCTCGGGGCGACCAGGGCCGCCGTCGTGCAGCTCTCGGTCCCGTTGCTCACACCGCTCGCCGCCGCCATCGTCCTCTCCGAGCCGGTCACCGCGCGCCTCGTGATCGCGGGTACGACCACCCTCGCGGGCGTGGGTCTCGCCATGTTCTCGCGGCCTGCCAGGGTCAAGGAGTGAAGCTCGTGGTCACCTGCTCCCGGCCGTCGGCCGCTGCTCGAAGGAGGGGGAGCCCGGCGTCTACCGGCGCCCTTCGGGATCGTACCGCGCGCGCTCGCAGATGCTGGGCACGCTCCCCCCGTAATCGCGTCGGTGCCGGGACCGGGGGATCTCCTGATACTCGCGGTCCAGATCGTCGTGGACCCGGCGCATGCGGGACCGATCGTCCTCCTCGTACGCCTCCTGGAGACCGCGTGGCCCTGTCTGATCGGTCATGTGGAACCTCCCGAACACTCTCCGGCAAGTGAGGGAAATGTAGCGAAAGGCGCCCTCGCCCCAAATGCCATGAACACGCGTCATTGCCCTCGGACGGCGGTCGTCGCGTCCCGCAGCAGCCTCGCGCGGGCCGCCGGTTCCGACCCCGCGAAGAACATGGAACGCCGGAGGACGTCGTCCTGATCGGGGCGCCGCCGCCCGCCGCCGTCGAGCCTGTTCGTGAGAGACTTCACCTCTCCGAACATTTGCAACGCCTGGGAAGGGGTCGTCCTGTAGCGTGACCACGGGACACGCGGTGCGGAGAATCACGGGGAGCCGATCCGCCGCCACCGGGCCCGGGCCGCGGCGGCCGGCGGCCGGCGGCCTGATTCAGTTGTACGTCGCCGAGAACGCGACCGCGCCGCCCAGGGTGGTCCAGGTGGGCGGATTCACCCCCGTGTCCTGGTTCACGCCCAGGAAGAACTGCCCGGCCAGGCCCAGGCCCCAGTGATCCCCCACCCACCACTCCTTCCCCACGCCGATCTTGGTCCCGAATCCGGCCTGCGAGTTGCTGGTCGCGCCGTTGGCCCGGAGCGTGAGGCCGACGAGCGAGGGCGTCACCGAGACGTAGACGTTCGCCGGCATGAAGTAGTAGGTCAGGTTGAGCCCGACGCCGCCCAGGCCGAAGCTGCTGTCGCTGCCGGAGGCCGTCTGGCCGGCGACGGTGAAGGACGGGGAGACCGCCGAGATTCCCCAGAGGTCCCCGGCGATGATGACGTTCTCCGCCACGGCGCCGCCGATGACGATGCCGAACGGGATCGCGACGCCGGACATCGAGGCGCTGATCCCGGCCGGCGACGACGACGAGCCCACGTAGCCCACGCCTCCGTCGAGCCGGAGGAAGAACCCCAGGTGCCGGTGGACCGTGGGATCCGCGGCGGGTGCAGGTGGCGGTGCCTGGACGGGCGCCTGCGCGGCCGCCAGGTGCGGAAGGGAAGCGAGGAGGACGACGAGTGCGGATCGGCCGAGGTTCATGGTGTTTCCTTCTTCTGTAGGGTCAGCGGCATGCTCCGCAGCCTCTGCCCGGTGGCCGCGAAGACGGCATTCGCCACCGCGGGCGCCACCGGCGGCACGCCCGGCTCGCCCACGCCGGTGGGTGGCCCCTCGCCCGGCACGAGGTGGACCTCGATGACGGGGCACTCGTCGATGCGGAGCAACTCGAAGTCGTTGAAGTTCGACTGCTCGACCCGCCCCTTCTTCCAGGTGATCTCCTGCTTCAGGGCCGCTCCGAGGCCGAAGACCACCGAGCCCTCGAGCTGCGCCGCCACCAGGTTCGGGTTCACCACCCGTCCGCAGTCGAGCGCGACGACGACCCGCTTCACCGCGATGGCCCGACCGCTCACCTCGACCTCGGCGACGGCGGCGGCGAAGCTGCCGAAGGAAGCGTGCTGGGCGATCCCGCGGGCCCGACCCGCCGGGAGGGCGGTGCCCCATCCCGATCTCGCCGCGACGAGGTCGAGGACCGCCCGGTTGCGCGGCGCTGCGGCGAGAAGATCCTTCCGGAAGAGATGGGGATCCTTCCCGGCGGCGTGGGCCAGCTCGTCCACGAAGCTCTCCACCGCGAATGCCGTGTGGGAGTGCCCCACCGAGCGCCAGAATCCCACCGGCACGCCCGGATCCTGGGCGATGAACCGGACCGCGAGGTTCGGCACCGCGTAGGGAACGCTGTCGGCCCCCTCCACGGCGGACTCGTCGGACCGGCCCATGAAGAAGCCCGCGACGTGTCCCGCCGTGCGTTTCACCGGGGTGGGAACCCAGAACGGCAAGGCCGCGCTGACCACGTCGCCGGCCGCCTGCTTCATGATGGACTGGGTGACGACCCTGTGGTCCCAGGAGACCAGGCTCCCGCTGGCGGAGAGCCCTCCCAGCAGCACGTGGAACGCCGCCGGCCGGTAGATGTCGTGGTGGAAATCGTCCTCGCGGGACCAGACGACCTTCACCGGCCTGCCGGCGGCCTTCGAGCACCAGATGGCCTCGGCGACGTAGTCCTGCAGGATGCGCCGTCCGAAGCCGCCGCCGACGAGCGTGGTGTGGATCACGATCTCGTCCGAACCCAGGCCGGTGATCTGGCGCGCGATCTCCTTCGCGATGCCGGGTCCCTGGGTCGGAGCCCAGACCTCGCACCGGGACGCGGTGACGTGGGCCGTGGCGTTCTGGGGCTCCAGCGTGGCGTGGGCCAGGAAGGGGGCGTGGTAGCTCGCCTCGATCCTCCGTGCGGCGCCTGCCAGGGCCTTCGCGGCGTCGCCCTCGCTGCGGATGCTCTTGCCCTCCCCGGCTGCCGCGGCCCGGTAGCTCGCGAGGAGCGCGGTCGAGTCGAGGGCGGCGACGGGCCCCTCGTCCCAGGTCACCTGCAGCCTGTCGGCCGCCTGGCGCGCCGCCCAGGTGTCCCGGGCCAGCACGGCGACGCCGGCGGGGATCTGGAGGACCTGGACGACTCCCGGCATCGCCTTCACCGGCGCCGCGTCGAAGGCCTTCACCGTACCCCCGGGGACCGGGCAGCGCACCACCGCAGCCACGAGCATCTCCGGGACCCGGACGTCGATTCCGAAGACGCCGGTGCCGTCGACCTTGGGCCGGGCGTCCACGCGCGGGACCGGCTTCCCGATGAGCTTGAACCCCCCATCCTTGAGCGGTGGCTTGCGGGGCACGTCGGAGCGCGAGGCGTCGTCGGCGAGCTCGGCGTAGGTCGCGCGCTTTCCCGTCCCCGCGTGGGTCACGGCTCCGTCCGACGCGATGCACTCCGGGAGCGGCACGCGCCACCGCCGGGACGCGGCGCTGCGGAGCATCTCGCGCGCCGTCGCTCCCGCGAGGCGCATGGGCTCGTATTGCCCCTTGACGCTGTCGCTCCCCCCGGTGAGCTGGATGCCGGTCCCCGGATTGTCGTAGATCCGATCGGCCGGTGCGGCGACCACCTTCATCGCCTCGATCCCGATCTCGAGCTCCTCGGCGACGAGCATGGCGAGGCCGGTCATGATGCCCTGCCCCATCTCGACCTGGGGACAGACGAAGGTCACGCCGTCGGCGGCGATGCGCAGGAACGCGTTCGGGGCGAACGGCCTTCCCCCCTTGCCGGCCTCGGCGCGCGCGGTGCGAGGAACCCAGATCTCGATGAGCAGGCCGCCGCCGACCGCTGCACCGACCTTCAGGAACTCGCGGCGGGTGACGCTCATCGGGCCACCCCCGCCGCCTTCCGGACCGCGGCCCGGATGCGCGGGTAGGTGCCGCAGCGGCAGAGGTTTCCCGAGAGTGCGTCGTCGATCTCCGCGTCGTCGGGGTGGGGCTTCACGGCGAGCAGCGCCGCAGCGCTCATGATCTGCCCCGGCTGGCAGTAGCCGCACTGGGCCACGTCCAGCTCCATCCAGGCGTCCTGCAGGACGTGGAGCTTTCCCTTCCCGAGCCCCTCGATGGTGGTCACGGCCTGCCCCTCCACCGCGCCGATGTCGGTGATGCAGGACCGGACCGCCTGGCCTTCCACGTGGACCGTGCAGGCGCCGCACAGTCCGGCACCGCATCCGTACTTCGTCCCGGTGAGCCCGAGCGTGTCCCGCAGCACCCAGAGGAGCGGCATCTGCCGCGCCACGTCCACCTGCACCGGCTTCCCGTTCAGCGTGAACGTGATCATGCCGCCCCCGGACCGAGCCCTACGGAACCTCGATGGACGCCGCGACGCCGAGGTGATCGGAGGCGTGGAGCGCCGGGATCCCGGTCGTCTTCGCGTCGGCGCCGAAGGTCTGCATCCACACCGGCCCTGCTCCCCAGGTGAGGACGAAGTCGATCCGCTGCGACATCGTCCCGGCGACGAGGTCGTCGTCGAAGCCCCAGGTGAGCCCGGGCTGGCCGGGGTTTGCGGCCGACCACGCGTCGGCGAGCGGGGAGACCGTGCCGACGAGCGGCGGCCACCAGGAGACGACGTCGCTCAGGTCGGGGAACGGGAGCCCCTGCGCGAGGAAGTTGTAGGTGATGCGGAGCGGGCTGCCGCCGGGCTGCTCGGCCTGGGTGTTGAGGTCCCCGAGGAGGATGGTGGGAAGCGGAGCGGCGGCGGCGCGCGGATTCACCTGCCCCGCCACCAGCTCGCCGGCCTGGGCGAGCTGGAAGATGTAGCCGAACGGCTCCGCCTGGGGGATCTCCTGGACCTCGAGGTGGGTCTCGAAGACGCGGTACCACTGGCCGTCCTTCTGCACCTCCACCACGTTCCAGGCCCGCTGGTCGGGGACGACGACCCCGGGATCTCCGGTCCCGGGGATGGGGAACGCGATCATGGTCGCGTAGAGCCCTCCGGCCGGGTTCCTCGTGGTCAACCCGTTGCGGACCAGGATCACGTCGCGGTCGGTGTACCGGACGTCGATGGGCGCCGTTCCGCCGAGCGGGTCCACCGAGCAGAGCTCGGCGTCGAAGGACTGGGTCGTCGTCGCCACGTCGTAGCGCAGGCCAAGGGCCGAGAGCTCGGCCTGCAGCGAGGCCAGGAAGTCGTAGACCACCGTGCTGGCCACGGGCGCGTTGATGACGGACAGCCCCGAACCGTCCGGGGCGCAGACGACCGGGAGGCCCGTCCGCCAGATGGCCACCTCCTGGAGGCCGATGACGTCCGGGTTCTTCGCCGCGATCCCGGCGGCGATCACCTTGGCCCGGGCCGGGAAGTTGGTGGCCTGCACCGAGGTCCAGACCCGGAACGTCGCCACGGCCGCCTCCTCCGCGGAGGTGGCCTGGACGATGGAGAAGATGTCCCCTCCCAGGTAGAGGTTCTGGCTGACCACGGTGAGCTGGTTCGGGCTCGTGCTGCCCGTGCAGGCGCTCGCGGCGAGGAGCAGGGCGGCGACGATTCGGCGCATCGGGGGCCTCCTGAAGATGGGGATGAACGTCCTTATGACGTTTCGAGACGACCTGGCAATGGCAACCTGATACGAAGCCAGCCCATGCCCTTCGGGAAGAGCCTCCTCATCGGACTCGCGGCGGGATGTTTCGGCGGCCTGGTCGGCCTGGGCGGCGGGGTGATCATGGTCCCCCTCATGGTGGGTGTGGCTGGCCTGCAGCAGAAGCAGGCCCACGGCACGAGCCTCGTCGCCCTCGTCTTCACCGGCCTGGTCGGGGCTGCCACCTACGCCACGAAGGGGCAGGTCGACCTCGAGGCAGCCGCCCTCCTCGCCGTCACGGCCACCGTAACGGCTCGCTTCGGGGCCCGCTACGCCCACGTCCTCCCCGAATGGAAGCTGAAGCGCTCGTTCGGGGCGTTCCTGCTCTTCATCGCGGCCATCCTGCTCGTCCGTCCCTGGCTGGGCACCTCGAGCGCGCTCGCCGCTCCCTGGGTCAAGGTCGTGGTGCTGCTCACCACCGGTCTCTTCACGGGCTTCCTCTCCGGCATGATGGGCGTCGGCGGCGGCAGCCTCATGGTCCCGGCCATGGTGCTGCTGGCCGGATTTCCCCAGGTGCTGGCACAGGGGAGTTCCCTTCTCGCCATGGTCCCGGCCGGGGCGTCCGGCGCGTACACCCATTGGCGGCTCGGCAACGTGGTCCGCGCGCTCCTTCCGGGGCTCATCCCCGGGATCCTGGTCGGTACCTTCGTGGGCAGCAGCTTCGCGCTGCGCCTGCCGGAGACCGTCCTCCGGCTCGTGTTCGCCGCGGTGCTGGTGTGGACCGGGTCCAAGTACCTTCGGGCGAAGCGGCCGTGAGCTCCCACTTCCACGTGCGCGACGTGGAGGGACGGGTATGAAGCCCACATGAACCAGGGAATGCTCGTCGTCCTCGAAGGCATCTACGGATCCGGAAAGCTCGTCGTCGAGGTGGTCAACCGCCTGCGCGAGAAGTTCACCGCGGAGGGCAAGGAGGTCTACGAGATCGACAGCCCGGACACCGGGCGGGCGCGCGTCATGGGAGCCCAGGATCTCGACACCAGCTGGCGCTACGGGGTCTTCGAGGCCGACTTCTTCTTCGAGCTGGCGTCTCGCGCACGGGTCGCATCGGTGATTCGCGAGGAGCAGGCACGCGGCAAGATCGTCCTCTGCAAGAACTTCACCCTGGCGTCGGCGGTTCACGTCCGGCTCCTCGGGCACGACTGGGAGGCAGAGGAGCTGAACGTGCTGGAGCGGCGCGCCCGCGGATTGCCCTTCGGGCGCGAGGTGGTTCCCGACCTCACCCTGTTCGTGGACGTCCGCCCGGAGGTTGCAGCGAAGGAGCTGGGAGAACGGCTCTTCGAGTTCTTCCCGGACGGCACGCTCCAGCGTCAGCGGGACATGTACCTCCAGGAGATCCTCCGGATCCCGTCGGACCGGGTTCGCGTCATCGCGGCCGGATCGGCCGATGGCGTCTACGAGGAGTCCTTGGCGGCCATCCGGGCCCTCGCCCGGTAGGGAACCTCAGCCCTTGACCGGGGTCTGGGTCTGCGGGACCTTCGAGGGCGCCGACCCGGGCGGAGGATCCTGCGGCGGCGCCTGCTTCAGTGGTCCGGAGCCCCCCGTACACTCGTAGTCAATCCGGATCCCGAACGGAGCTCCGGCCTGTCCCATCGGACCGGCCATGGCCCCCGGCGTCGCCGGGGGAGGCCCTCCCCTTCCCCCGCTGCCCTCCTGCACCTGCGCCACGATGCGGTAATTCCCGCCGCAGTGACCGCTCATGAGGTCCCTGGCGCTCTCCCAGGCATTGTCGTTGTTGGCCGAGAGCATGACCAATCCGCCGTCCGGACGGGTTCCGATCCGGGTGGCGCGCCCCGGCGGGGAGGCGCAGGCGAGGCAGGTGGCGAGGACGGCGAGTGCGGCCAGCGCTGTCGGTCGGAGCATGCACCATCGGTAGCACGCCGGCGGGCGGCCGGGAGGTGGCCACGTGGGTGTATCATCCGGACCGGCGGTCCTATCGCGTCGGTGGGTACTTCTGCAGCTTCCGCTGGAGCGAGCGCCGGTGGATGCCCAGCCTGCGCGCCGTCTCCGAGACGTTCCCGGCGCAATCGGCGAGCACCCGCTGGATGTGCTCCCACTCGGTGCGCGCCAGCGTCGGCGTGTCGATCTCGACGGCGCCCTCGGCGGCGGCGCGGCCGGTCAGGGCCGCCACGACCTCGTCGGCGTCGGCGGGCTTGGAGAGGTAACCGACGGCCCCGCGCCGCGTGGCCTCCACCGCGGTGGCGATCGAGCCGTAGCCGGTGAGCATGAGGACTCGCGTGGCCGGATCGATGGCTCGCAGCGCGTCGAGCACCTCGATGCCCGAGATCCCCGGCATGCGCAGGTCGACGACCGCGAACTCGGGCGCGTCCCGCCGGGCGAGCCCGATGGCGGTCTCCCCGCTCGCCGCGGTGGTGACCTCGAACCCGCGCTCGCGCAGCGCCCTCCCCAGCCGCTCCCGGAGCACCTCGTCGTCGTCCACGAGGAGCAGCGTGAGCGCCCCTTCCTTGCCTGGTTCCTGGCTCATCCGACCGTCTCCTCGCGCCCCGGAGCCGCTCCGGGAAGGGTGATCCGCGCCGTGGTTCCCAGCCCCGGCCGCGACCGGAGCTCGAGCGACCCGCCCAGCTGCTCGGCCAGCGTCCGGGCGATGTAGAGCCCGAGGCCGCTTCCCTGGCCGGGGTCCTTGGTCGTGAAGAAGGGCTCGCCGACGCGAGCGAGCACCTCGGGCGCCATCCCGGCACCCCCGTCCTGCACCTCGATGGCGATGCCGCGCCCGGCGCAGCGAGCCCGCAGGGACACCTCGCCCCCGGCCGAGCTCGCCTGGAGGGCGTTCGTCAGGATCACCCTGAGTGCGCGCTCCATCCCCTGGACCGGCCCGCGGACACGCACCTCGCCGCAGTCCAGATCGGTCCGGACCCGATCCCGCCCGGGCAGCCCGTCGAGCGCGCCCTCCACCCAGCGCTCCACCGAGACCTCCACGATGGGCTCGCCGGCGTTCTCGCCGGCGCGGGCCGACATCTGCTGGAGGATGCCCTTGCAGCGATCCACCTGCTCCCGGATGAGCCGGAGGTCGTCGAGCGCACCCTGCGCGGCCCCTGCCCGGGAGAGCTCTCGGTCGAGTTCCTTCGACGCGATGGCGATGGCCCCCAGCGGAGTCGCAAGCTCGTGGGCCGCCCCGGCCGCCAGCGTCCCCAGGGAAGCCAGCTTGGCGCGTTGCTCGGCCAGGCGAAGCTCCCGGGTCAGCTCCTCGTCGCGAACGGCCAGGGCGCGGGACACCCGCTGGACGATGAGCACGATGACGAAGGCGGCGATGGCGACCGCGACGAGCATCCCGTACAGATGCACGCCCATCATGGCCTCGTGATCCTGCACGCCGAAGGGAGCCCACTGCTGCAGGGGGAAGAGCGCACCCATGGCGAGGACGCTGAACCCGGCCTGGGTCCAGGACCAGCGTGGGGGGAGCAGGACCGCCGCCAGCGCCACGTTCACGATGTAGAGGGTCGAGAAAGGGTTGAAGTGGCCGCCGGAGAGGTGCAGCAGGCCCGTCAGCACCGCGGTGTCGAAGAGCATCACACCAGCCAGGAATCGGTCGGAGACCACCGGATCCCGCCGCAGCCAGATCAGCAGGGCGACGTTCTCCGCCACCGCCAGTCCCACCAGCGCGCCCAGGGGGGCGAGCGGCAGCTCCATGAGTCCGGCCGCCTGCACACCCACGATGGCCGCCGATTCCCCGAGGATGGCGATCCAGTGCAGCTTCACCAGCCATTCCAGCTTGATGCGGCCGGGCTCGGAGACGAGGTCGTGGGGGCGGGAAGTCACGGACCGGCCATCTTGGCAGAGTGGGTCGCCGCGGAGAAAGGGCACATTTTGTCGCACCCTCCCCCGGTATCGCTCTGGTATCGTCCCGCTCCCAGGAGGGTCTAAATTTGCGCATCGTCTCGGCCGCCGAGGCCGTCGCCACCATCCAGTCCGGCAACCGGGTCTTCATCCACAGCGTCGCCGCGGCCCCCCGTCTCCTCATCGAGGCCATGACGGCGCGTGCCGGCGACCTGCGCGTCGTGGAGATCGTCCAGCTGCACACCGAGGGCGACGCCCCCTACGCGGCCCCGGCCGTCTCGAAGAGCTTCCGCGTGAACTCGGTCTTCGTGGGCCCCAACCTGCGCGAGGCCGTCCAGGACGGGCGCGCCGACTACCTCCCGGTCTTCCTCTCGGAGGTGCCCAAGCTCTTCCGCTCGGGCCTCCTCCCCCTCGACGTGGCGCTCGTCCAGGTCTCTCCGCCCGACCGGCACGGATTCTGCTCGCTCGGCGTCTCGGTCGACGCCACGCGCGCCGCGGTCCAGACCGCCCGGACCGTCATCGCCCAGGTCAACCGGAACATGCCCCGCTCGCACGGCGACGGGCTCATCCACGTGGACGACATCGACTACGGCGTGGAGGGGGACGAGACCATCTACGAGGTTCGCCATCCACCGATGTCCGCGGCGGACCAGGCGGTGGGGCAGCACTGCGCCGAGCTGGTGGAGGACGGGGCCACGCTGCAGCTCGGCATCGGCACCATCCCCGACGCGACGCTCGCGGCCCTGGCCGACCACCACCGGCTGGGCATCCACACCGAGATGCTCTCCGACGGGATCGTCGACCTGGTCGAGCGCGGCGTCGTCACCGGCGAGATGAAGCGGGTCCACCCCGGAAAGATCGTGGCCGGCTTCGCGCTGGGCACCCGGCGGCTCTACGACTTCATGGACGACAACCCCCTCGTCCAGATGCTCGACATCGGGTACGTGAACGACCCCGAGGTCATCCGCCGCAATCCGCGCGTCACCGCCATCAACAGCGCCATCGAGGTGGACATCACCGGGCAGGTCTGCGCCGACTCCATCGGCGAGCGGCTCTACTCCGGCGTGGGCGGCCAGATGGACTTCATCCGCGCCGCGGCGCTCTCCGACGGGGGAAAGCCCATCATCGCGCTCCCGTCGGTCACCTCGGGTGGCATCTCGCGCATCGTCTCGCAGCTCCAGCCCGGCGCCGGCGTCGTCACCACCCGTGCACACGTGCACTTCGTGGTCACCGAGCACGGCATCGCCGACCTGTTCGGCAAGAACCTGCGCCAGCGGGCCGAGGCCCTCATCGCCGTGGCCGACCCGAGGCACCGGGACGGACTCACCGCGGAGGCGCGCAGGCGGTTCGGGACCTGGTGATCGACCGCCGCCCGAGGGTCAGGCCCGCGACGAGTCCCTACTTCGTGGGGCTGGGTGAGGGAGCCGGGGCGGCCTGACAACGATAGGCGACGCCGTAGTAGACCCACCCCGTGGAGCCCCTCTGGCCGGAGTACTCCGACTTGTACCAGAAGTGCGTCGCTCCCAGATCTCTGGCCTGCTCCAGGGCATCTTTCCTGGACATGTTCTCGTTCACGGGATTCCCCTGGCTCGTCCCCGTCACCTTGCCCAGGTTCTTGCAAACACCCGGCGGCTTCCCTTCGACCACGACGATCGGAGCCTTCTCCTCCGCGAATCCGGCGCCTGCGAACGTGAGCAGGGCAAGCGCACCCACGATGAGCTGCGCCGACAAACGGAACGTGTACCGACGAGAATCCATGTGCCCCCCCCGTTCGATCAAGACCATCGTGACGGCGCCAGCCGGAGCGGATCCGGCTAGAACCGGAACTCGGGCGAGGCCAGCAGTTGCAGGCCGCCGATGAAGTAGCCTTCGTACGAACCGCCCTCGAGGACGAGGTCGAGACCGACCCCGAACCGGTCGGCGTTGAAGAAGGCGACCCCCACCCCGATGCGCCCGACGAAGCCGAACCTGGCCTCCGGGCCGAGGAGCATCGCTCCTCCGAATCTCAGGCGGGCCGCCGTGTCGTCGGTGGGGGAGCCCAGCCGGACCAGGTAGTCGAGGGTGGGCTCGTAGGTCGTGAGCTTGACCGACTGCTCCACGTCCTGCGTGCCGTCGAAGGTGGTCTGCTTGATCGACCCGAATCCGAAGAGGAACCCGATGCTGACCGCGCTCGGCCCGCCCAGGTGGATGTCGATCTGGGGCCCGACCAGGAAGGGGATGTAGCTCGCGAAGGAGGTGGACGTGCAGGTCCACCCGTACGCGCAGACGTACCAGTCGGCGTTGTAGAACCCGGCGCCGACGTTCACCCGTAGCCCGTTCCCCCAGCCCTCCAGCCGCAGGGGGGGCGGCCTCTTGTCCGGCGACAGGAAGGTGTACTGCGCGGAGGCGGGGGTGGCGACGGCGAGCGCGACCGCGACGGCGGCCACGTGGAGGAGGCGGCGCATGGATTCTTTTACCGCAAGCCCGCGCGGTGCGACAGGATCCGGCCCTCCGTCCCGAGCCCTACGCGTGGTGCTGGGCGGGCGCGAGCCGGGGCAGGCGGACGCGCAGCGGCTCGAGCTCCTTCTCGCCGCTGACCCGGACCACCCGGTGGCTGGCCGCGTCCCCGAGCACCTTGGCCACGAGAGCCTGGTTGAGCCCGTGGCCGCTCTTGTAGGCGCGGAAGTGGCCGATGACCGGCAGCCCGAAGAGCGACAGGTCGCCGATGGCGTCGAGCACCTTGTGGCGGGCGAACTCGTCGGGGAAGCGCAGCCCCTCCGGGTTCAGGATGGAGAACTCGTCGACGACGATGGCGTTCTCGAGGCTGCCGCCCCGCGCCAGGCCGGCCTTCTTCATCATCTCGATGTCCCGCAGGAAGCAGAAGGTGCGGGCACGGGCCACCTCCCGCTCGTAGGCGCGATCGGAGAAGGCGAAGCGGAAGGCCTGGTCGGTGACGAGCGGGTGCTTGAAGTCGACGGTGAACTCGATGGTGAGCGAGTCGGCCGGCTCGAGGCGGGCCAGCTTGTCGCCGTCGCGTACCTCGACGGCACGTTCGACGATGATGAACTGCTTGCCTGCGGGTTGCTCGGCGATGCCGCCCTCGCGGATGAGCGCCACGAAGGGAGCCGAGGAGCCGTCGAGGATGGGGATCTCGGGACCGTCCACCTCGACCCGGCAGTTGTCGATGCCCATGCCGGTGAGGGCGGAGAGGACGTGCTCGACGGTATGGACCCGGGCCTTGCCGATGGCGAGGTTGGTGGAGAGCGTGGTGTCGGCGACGTGCTCGGAGCGGGCCGGGATCTCGACGCCGAGGTCCATGCGGACGAAGCGGACGCCGGTGTCGGCCGGGGCCGGGGCGAGCGTGAGCGATGCGGGGCGCCCGGAGTGGAGTCCCACCCCCGAGCAGGTCACGCGCTTCGCCACGGTTCGCTGATTCCAGTAGCCCATGTATCGCTGCCTCCGAAGCTGCCCCCGTCCCGCCATGCCGCACCGCGTAAAACTGCGGCGCCGTGTTAAAGAGCAATAAGGATGCCTGGGTGGAGAGGTTTCGGACCGGACAGGCCTCAAACTGTTATCTTGCCGTTATGACAAGGGTTTAACCCATGTCCGCCCAGGGGGCCAGTTTTTCGACCTTTTCCCTCCTGTTGCCCTTGCCGAACGGCCCTGACAGGATTGTCGCGGTTCCGCAGCCCCGTGCAGTCGTTCCAGAAATCGTGATCCCGCTCAAAAACGACATCCCGGTCCGCCGGGTCCCGGCCGTGACCTGGGTGCTCCTCACGGTCAACGTCCTGGCCTTCGCCTGGCAAGCCTGGTTCGCGATCCGCATCACCGGCGTGGCGCACGCGCCGGGGCTGTCCCTCGGCGACGCCGTCCGGAGGTTCGACCAGGGGATCAGCTACACCGCGCTCATCGGCGGCGCCATCCCGTGGGAGGTGGTGACCTTCCGGGACATCGGTCCGCGCGACCTGGTCCAGCCCCCGTTCACGATCCTGACCAGCATGTTCCTCCACGGCGGGCTCTTCCACCTGCTCGGGAACCTGCTCTTCCTCTGGGTCTTCGGTCCGAACGTGGAGGACGTGCTGGGGAGGGTGCGGTTCCTCGGCTTCTACCTGGCGAGCGGGATCGCGGCCGCCGCCTCCCAGACGCTCCTCTCGCTGGCGCAGGGCGACCCCCTCATGCCCATGGTCGGCGCGAGCGGCGCGATCGCCGGGGTCATGGCCGCCTACATGGTCTTCTTCCCGCGAGCCCGCGTGCTCACGGCCATCCCCATCTTCTTCTTCATCCGCATCGTCCACCTGCCCGCGGGCTTCTTCATCGGGCTCTGGTTCTTGCTGCAGCTGCTCTACGCCTTCCTGGGCGGATTCGGCTCGGGCGTGGCGTTCTTCGCCCACGTGGGCGGGTTCGTCTTCGGGTGGGTGGTGACGAAGACGCTGGTGATGGCGAGCCAGCGGCGCCGGCGCGCGAGCTAGAAGAGCGGCTCCTGCTCCCCCCGGGGCCGGTCGCGCCCCAGGTGCGCGTAGGCCGGAGGCAGCGCCACCCGGCCGCGCGGGGTGCGCGCCAGGTAGCCCTCCCGGACCAGGAACGGTTCGTAGACGTCCTCGATGGTGTCCCGCTCCTCCCCCACCGCGGCTGCGATGGCCTCGATGCCCACCGGCCCTCCGCCGAAGACGTCGACGACGATGGTGAGGATGCGCCGGTCCATGGCGTCGAGGCCGGAGGTGTCGACCTCGAGCCGCTCGAGCGTCCGCTGCACGATGGCCGGGTCGATGCGCCCGTCGCCCTCGACCTGGGCGAAGTCGCGGGCCCGGAGCAGGAGACGGATGGCGATGCGCGGCGTCCCGCGGGCGCGGCGGGCCAGTTCCTCGACGCCGGCTGGATCGACCGGGAGCGCGAGCTTGCGCGCGGCCCGCACCGCGATCTCCTTCAGATCGGCCGGGGCGTAGTAGTCGAGCCGCTCCTGGATGGGGAACCGGTCGCGCAGCGGGCTCGCGAGGAGCCCGGTGCGTGTGGTGGCGCCCACCAGCGTGAAGCGCTCCAGCTTCATCTCCATGGTCTGGGCGCCCAGGCCGGCGCCGAGGACCACGTCGAAGCGGTAGTCCTCCATGGCCGGGTAGAGCGCCTCCTCGACCGCGGGTGAGAGGCGGTGGATCTCGTCGATGAAGAGGATGTCGCGGGGCGCGAGGGCGGTGAGCAGGCCAGCCAGGTCGCCCTTCTTCACGAGCGCGGGGCCGCTCGTGACGTGGAGCGCGACGCCCAGCTCGGTCGCGAGGATGTGTGCGAGCGAGGTCTTGCCGAGGCCGGGTGGCCCGGAGAGGAGAACGTGGTCGAGCGCCTCGCCGCGCTTCCTCGCCGCCTGGGAGTAGACCCGGAAGTTGTCGACCAGCTTCTTCTGCCCGACGTACTCGTCGAACGTGGCCGGGCGCAGCGACTGCTCGAGCCGCTCCTCGCCTTCCTGGGCCTTCCCCGAAACGTCGCGCGCCGGCCGTACCGACATGCGGTTAATGTAGCACTCGTGTCCGACCGGCTCGACGGGCGATTCGCCCTGATCCGCGCGATCGCTCCCCTCGGGGTGGCGGCGCTCCTCTCGGGGTGCGCGCCGATCGTCCCGGAACCGCCCCCCGACCCGGGAACGCCGTGCACCCGGGAGCTGGCGGTGGCGTCCGACACGGTGGTGATCGCGGCGGGCGCCTGCAATCCTTGGTGCGTCCACGTCCCGGCAGGAACGCCGGTCTACTTCATCAACAACGACCCCCTCCTCTACCTCTTCGCCGCCGACCCGCCCCTTCCGTACGAGATCCAGGTGCCGCAGTACGCGGGGACCGTGACGCTGCCTCTCGCGGCGGGCACGGTGACCTGGACGGCGGTGAACCAGCCGGCGGCCACGGTGACGATCTTCGTGGAGTGACCGCCCTACCCGCGCAGGCGCTTCAGCGCATCGCGCAGGAGCTCGTCGAGGGTGCGACCCTCCGTGGCGCCGGCCAGCGCCTCGACCGCCTGCGCGGCCTGCTGGGGGCGGTACCCGAGACCCACGAGCGCCTGCTCGAGCTGCTCCGGGATGCCTCCGCGCGCTGCGCCCCGTCGGGGCGATGCGGCGAGCGCCAGCGCCGCGAGCTTGTCCCGGAGCTCCACCACGAGCCGCTCGGCGGTCTTCTTTCCGATGCCGGGAACCTTGGTGAGCCGGGCCACGTCGCCCGACGCCACCGCCGCCGCGAGATCGCGCGGCTCGATGCCGGAGAGGATGTTCTGGGCGGCACGCGGGCCGACGTTCTTCACGCCGATGAGCTCGCGGAACACCGCCTCCTCCTCCTCGGTGGCGAAGCCGAAGAGATCGAGCGCGTCCTCCCGGACGTGCAGGTAGCTGCGGAGCCGGACCCGCTCGCCGGGTGGAAGCGCAGCCAGGCACGTGGCCGAGACGTGGAGCAGGTAGCCGACCCCGTTCACGTCGAGCACCACCGCGCCCTCGCGCTTCTCGACGACCGTCCCCTCGACGTGGGCGATCATGCGACTCCCCGGGCACGGCGGGGGCGCGGGGTGGCCGCGCGCCGTGGGGGCGCGACCGGCGTGCGGTGGGCAGCGCGGCCCATGTGGCACACCGCGAGCGCGATGGCGTCGGCCTCGTCGGCGAGGAGCGCCGTGACCCCGAAGAGCGCGCGGACCATGTGGACCATCTGGGCCTTCTCGGCGCGGCCGTTGCCGGTGAGGGCGAGCTTGGCCTGCTGGGGCGCGTATTCGCTCACCGGCACGCCGGCGCGGGCGGCCGCCGCGAGCACCACCCCGCGAGCCTGTCCGAGGACGAGCGCGGAGCGAGGCGATACCCCTGCGAAGACGGTCTCGACCGCCACGGCGTCGGCGCGGGCGCGGGAGAACAGGGCCTCGAGCCCCTCGAGGATGATCGCAAGCCGGCGCGGCAGGTCGTGGTCGCCCGGCACGAGCACTCCCGACTCGACGACCCGGAGCCGGGAACCCGTCCTCGCCACCACACCGTAGCCGCACCGCTGCGTGCCCGGATCGACGCCGACGACCACCACGGAAGCATCGTGCCACGGCTCTGAATGTCCGTCCAGTGGCGGACCGCACGCCATCGCCCGGGGCGCTCCGCTCACCCGCCGTCGGGCTTCACCAGCGCGAGCAGTCCGGCCGCGAGCGCCAGCACCGCACCCGCGCCGAGCGCCAGTTGCCAGCCCAGGATGAAGGAGGTCCGCTCCCCGGCCTCGAAGAGCGCGCCGCCCGACGCCACGCCCAGCACCATGCCGACGTTTCGGGAGGTGGCGAGCAGTCCTCCGCCCGACCCCAGCTTGGCGGGCCGGAGCGCTCCCATCACCGCGCTGTTGTTGGGCGGCTGGAAGAGCCCCATCCCCGCCCCTTCCAGCGCGAACGCGGCGACGATGGCCAGCATGGAGGTCTGGCCGTCGGACGAGGCGAGCCAGGCCAGTCCGATCGCGCACATCAGGCCGCCCGCCGCCTGCGGGAGCCTCGGGCCATGGCGATCGGAGAACCAGCCGGCGACGGGCGAGGTGAGCATGAGGGCCACCGGGACCACCGTCAGGGTCGCCGAGAGCCCCACCTGCCCCAGCCCCTTCACGTCGGTGAGGAAGAACGGCGAGAGCAGCATCTGGTGGAAGATGGCCGCGTAGGAGAGCAGCGCCGCCAGGAGCCCCAGCGAGATGGTGCGGTCTCCGAGCAGCTCCGGATCCACCAGCGGCGCCGGGCTCCTCCGCTCGGCGCGCCCGAGGAGCGTGGAGGCGATCCCGGCCGCCACGACGAGCCCGATCGCCCAGCGTCCGGAGTGGGGAGCCATCTCGACCGCCCCGATCGCGGTGGCGAGGGCCACACCCAGCCAGACCGCGCCGGGAACGTCGAAGGGAGGCCGCTCCCCGGCAGGCTCCTCCGGGAGCGCGCGCCACGCCCAGACCGCGCCGGCCACTCCGACCGGCAGGTTCACGAGGAAGATGGCGTGCCAGGTGGTGAAGGAGAGGATGGCCCCGCCGACGGGTGCACCGGCGGTGAGGCCGGCCGCCACCACGCTGGACACCGCTCCCAGCGCCTGGCCCCTGCGCTCGCGCGGGAAGGTGGCGGTCACGATGGCCGGTGCCATCGACATCATGGCCGCGGCCCCCAGCGCCTGGAGCCCGCGAGCCGCCACCAGCGCCGGCAGCGACCAGGCGACCCCGCACAGCCCTGAACCCAGCGTGAAGAGGAGCATCCCCCCGGTGAAGACCCTCCGGCGTCCCAGCACGTCGCCGAGCCGGCCCGCCGCGAGCAGCGCCGCCGAGATGACGAGCAGGTAGACGCTCACCACCGCCTCGACGCCGCCGATGGTGGCCCCGAAGTGGCCGCGGATGGAGGGCAGCGCCACGTTGACCACGCTCCCGTCGAGCGTGGCCATGAAGACCCCCACCGACACGGCGGAGAATCCCCACCAGGGGGAGCGCACGGAACCGGCGGGCATCGAGGCGTGGAGCTTACCCGCTTTGCCCCCATGGCCGGCCCCGTTATGTTCGCGCGCCCGTGAAGCTCTCCGCCCCCACCCGCGCCGAGGTGCGCGCCCTGGTCCGGCTCGCCGTGCCACTGGCGCTCGCCAACGCCGGGCAGTCGCTCATGGGCCTGGTCGACGCCGCGGTGGTCGGTCGCGCCGGTGCCGTCCAGCTGGCGGGCGTCGGGCTCGGGTCGCTCCTCTTCTTCGCCGTCTCGGTGCTGGGCATGGGGACGATGATGGGGCTCGACCCCCTCGTCTCGCAGGCCCTCGGCGCCGGGGACGGGACACGGGCCCGGCACTTCCTCTGGCAGGGGGCCTGGCTCGCCCTGCTCGTCGGCGCGCTCCTGGCCATCCCGCTGGGATTCGTCCCGCTCGCGCTGGGGCCGCTGGGGATCGCGCCGGAGGTGGCGTCGCAGGCGTCCGGCCACCTCCTCGCCCGCCTGCCCAGCCTGCCCGCCCTCCTCTTCTTCTTCGCGGCGCGGTCCTACCTCCAGGGCTCGAACGCCCCGCGCGCCGTCGTCCTCTCCGCGGTGCTGGCCAACGTGGTGAACCTGCTCCTCGACCTGCTGCTCGTCTTCGGGGGAGCCAGCCTGCCGCCGGGGGCGGGTCCGCTGCGCGCCATCCCGCCCCTCGGCGCGGTGGGTTCCGGCATCTCCACCTCGATCTCCACCTGGCTCCAGGCCGCCTTCGTGGCCTGGGCGGTCGGGCAGGTCCCGGTCGCGGGGCGCTGGATCCGCCGCCCCGTGCCCCGCGAGATGCGACTCGCGGTGAAGGTCGGCGCACCGGTCGGCCTCCACATGGCCGCCGAGGTCGGCCTCTTCGCGATGGTGGGAATCCTGGCCGGCAGGCTGGGGGCCGTGCCCATGGCGGCGCACCAGGTGGCCATCGCGCTCGCCTCCTTCTCCTTCAACGCCGCGGTGGGCATCGGCAACGCCGGCTCGGTCCGGGTGGGCTGGGCGGTCGGGTCCCGCGACACGCCCGCTGCGCGCCGCGCCGGCATGGTGGCCTTCGGGACCGGAGCCATCCTCATGTCGGCCTGGGGGCTCGCCTTCCTGATCTTTCCAGGTATCTTCGCGCGGCTCATGAGCTCGGACCCGGCCGTGGTCGCCGCCACCACTCCACTCCTCATCGTGGCCGGCCTGTTCCAGGTCTCCGACGGGATCCAGGCCGTGGGCGCTGGCGTCCTGCGCGGAGCGGGCGACACGCGCTTCACCCTCTGGGCGAACCTGGCCGGCCACTGGGCGCTGGGGATGCCGGCCGCCCTGGGACTCGGGCTCGGGCTGGGCTGGGGGGTCACCGGCCTCTGGTGGGGCCTGCTCATCGGCCTCTCCGCGGTGGGGGTGGCCCTCTTCCTCCGCTTCCGGTGGGTGGCCTCGAGGGAGATCGTCCCGCTCCAGGGAAGGCGTCCGGCAGCCGCCGGGGTGGAGCCGGGATGACCGGCGAGGACGGATTCCGGCTCCCGTCCGCGCGCTGGCCCCGCCTCCAGCTCTTCGAGTTCACCGACCTCCCCGGCCTGCCCCGGCCAATCCGGCGCTGGCTCGGCGACTACCTCCGCGGCATCGTCACCCTCACCCGTCTCTTCGAGCCGGCCGCTCCCCGGATCGCGGCCCTCCTGCGCGCCGCCGGGACCGACCAGGTGGTGGACCTCTGCTCGGGCGCCGGGGGGCCCTGGCCGGCGCTCGCACCGGGCGTGGAGGCGGCGCTGGGGCGCCCGGTCCACGTCCACCTCACCGACCTCCATCCCGACGGCGACGCCTGGGCCTGGCTCGAGAGGAGCGCGACCCGCGACGTGAGGGGCCACGCCGGCCCGGTGCGCGCCAATCACGTCCCCGCCGAGCTCCCCGGGGTCCGCACCCTCTTCGACGGCTTCCACCATCTCCCGCCGGCCGCGGCACGTGCGGTGCTCGCCGACGCATCCCTCCGGGGCGTCCCGATCCTCGCCGCCGAGGCGGTCGAGCGGAGCGCCCTGGGGCTCCTCGGGGTGCTCGCCTCCCCGCTCCTCGTCTGGATGGTGACGCCGTTCCTCCGGCCGGTCTCGGCTTCGCGCCTCCTCTTCACCTATCTCGTGCCGCTGATCCCGCTGCTCGTGCTCTTCGACGGGGTGGTCTCCGTCCTTCGGTGCTACCGGCCGGAGGAGCTCCGGGCGCTCTCGGCGGGGCTCCCCGGCGACCTCGAGTGGCGGGTGGAGCGCGCGCGCCGCCGCGGTCCGGCGGCCACCTTCCTCACGGGAACCCCTCGCCAACCCTGAGCGGGCCGGTTATGCGAGGCCGGTGCGCCGCACGCGGCGCGGAGGCTCGACGTGACCGACGACCTGCCCGTTCCCCCGCCCGGAGGGACGCCCTTCCCGCCCGAGGTGGCCGCCCGCATCGCCGCCGCCCTGGCCGCGCTCCCGGCCGGCTACCAGCCGCGAACCCGCCACCGCGACGGGCCGCGTCCGCATTTCACGAACCGTCTCATCTCCGAGACCAGCCCGTACCTCCGCCAGCACGCCCACAACCCGGTCAACTGGTACCCCTGGGGCGACGAGGCCTTCGCCGAGGCGCGCCGCACCGGCCGCCCGGTCTTCCTCTCGGTGGGATACGCCACCTGCCACTGGTGCCACGTGATGGAGGAGGAGTCGTTCGAGGACCCGGAGATCGCCCGGCAGCTCAACGAGGAGTTCGTGCCCATCAAGGTGGACCGGGAGGAGCGGCCCGACGTCGACGCCGTCTACATGACCGCCGTGCAGGCCCTGAACGGCCACGGTGGCTGGCCCATGAGCGTGTGGCTCGACGCCGACCGGCGCCCCTTCTTCGGTGGGACCTACTTCCCGGCGCGGGACGGCGACCGCGGCGCGCCCAAGGGCTTCTCCTCGCTGCTCCGCGACCTGGCCGCCATCCACCGGCGCGATCCCGGCCGCGTGGCCCGGGCCGCCGAGTCGATCACCGAGGCGGTCCGCGTGGCCATGTCGGGCGCACCCACGGCGGAGGGCATCCCGGGCACGGAGGTGCTCCGGGCCGCCCAGGCCTTCTACGCCCGCATCCACGACCCGCAGCACGGGGGCGTGCGAGGTGCGCCCAAGTTCCCCTCCAGCCTGCCGGTGAGGCTCCTGCTCCGACACCACCGGCGCACCGGCGACGCGCTGTCGCTGCAGATGGCCGTCCACACGCTCGAGCGGATCGCTGCCGGCGGCATCCACGACCAGGTGGGGGGCGGCTTCCACCGCTACTCGGTGGACGAGTTCTGGCTCGTCCCCCACTTCGAGAAGATGCTCTACGACAACGCGCTGCTCGCCCTCGCCTACGCCGAGGCCTGGCAGGTGACGCACCGCCCCGACTTCGCGCGCGTCGTGCGGACCACGCTCGACTACGTGCTGCGGGAGATGACCTCGCCGGACGGGGCGTTCTGGTCGGCCACCGACGCCGACTCGGAGGGCGAGGAGGGACGCTTCTTCGTCTGGAGCGAGGGGGAGCTCCGGCAGATCCTGAAGGGCGAGGCGGCGCGGTTCATCGCCTTCCACGGTGTCACCCAGCGCGGGAACTTCGAGGGCCAGAACGTCCTGTTCGTCCCCCACCCCGACGAGAAGGAGTGGGAGGCCCTCGCCGGCTCCCGCGAGATCCTGAGGCTGGAGCGCGAGTCCCGCCCCCACCCGCTCCTCGACGACAAGGTGCTGGCCGCCTGGAACGGCCTCATGATCTCGGCCATGGCGGTGGGCGGGCGCGTGCTCTCCGAGCCGCGGTACGTCGAGGCGGCGGCGCGCGCGGCGGCCTTCGCGCTGGATCGGCTGCGGGTGAACGGGCGGCTGCAGCGCAGCTTCCGCGACGGGCGCACCTCCGGCCCGGGTTTCCTCGAGGACCAGGCCTTCCTGGTGCAAGGGCTCCTCGACCTCTTCGAGGCCACCTTCGAGCCCCGCTGGCTTGCCGCCGCCGTCGAGCTGGCCGGGCAGGGAGAGGAGCTCTTCGCCGACCGGGAGGCGGGCGGCTGGTTCCGGACCGCGGCCGACCACGAGACGCTGGTGGCCCGCGAGAAGCCCGGCCACGACGGAGCCGAGCCGAGCGGCGCCTCCGTGGCGCTGCTCGACGCGCTCCGGCTGCACGCCTTCACCACGGACGACCGCTGGCGCGAGGTCGCGGTGCGTGCGCTCCGGGCCCACGCCTCCGTGCTGGAGCAGCAGCCGGCGGCCTTCCACGAGATGCTCCTCGGGCTCGACTTCTTCACCGACGCCCCTCCCGAGGTGGTGCTGGCCTGGGCCGAGGGAGCGGCTCCGCCAGCCCGGATGATCGACCTGCTCCGCCAGACCTTCCTGCCGAACCGGGTGCTGGCGGGCGCAGCCGGAGGTTCCGCCGCCGAGGAACTCGGCCGGGTGGCGGCCGTGGCGCGGGGCAAGGTGGCGGTGGGCGGGCAGCCCACGGCTTACGTCTGCGAGCAGGGGAGCTGCAAGAATCCCTGCGACCGACGCGGCCGGGCTGGCGTCGCTCCTCGCCCCGGTGAAACCGCTGTAGGCCGTGCCGCCGGCCGCGGCCTACTGCCCGGTGGCCCGCCGGACCGCCTCGCGGGCCACGCCGGGCTGGTTGCTGACCACCGCGGCGACGCCCAGGCCGGCGAGCCGCTCCACCTCGGCAGGGTCGTCCACGGTCCACACCAGGACGTGAACTCCCGCCCCGATCCAGGCCTCCAGCCGCGGGGGGGTGGCGAGCTCGCGCGCCAGGTGGATGGCCGCTGGCCGGATGGCGCGCACCGCCGCGGCCGCCCTGGCCCAGGCGATGGCGCCCGGGGCCACGAGGAATCCGGTGGCGACGTCCGGAGCCAGCGACCGGAAGGCGCCGAGCAGCGCGGCGCTGAAGGAGGAGACCACCACCCGGGGCTCGGCCCGGTGCTGCCGGAGCGTCCGCACCACCTCGACCGCGAGCCCCAGGTCGGGAACCTTTCCGGACTTGAGCTCGACGTTCACCACCGCCGCCGGGAATGCGAGGAGGACCTCGGAGAGCGTGGGGATGCGTTCCCGGGCGAAGGCCGCCCCCTTCCAGCGCCCCACGTCGAGCGTCCGGAGCCGGGCCAGCGGCGCGTCCTTCACGGCGAGGCGCGTCCGACCGGTGCGCGCGGTGTCGGAGTCGTGGATCACCACCGCCTCGCCGCTCCGGCAGCGCCACACGTCGAGCTCGAACCCGTCGGCCCCGAGTTCCAGTGCGCGGCGGAAGGCGGCGAGCGTGTTCTCCGGCGCCTCGGCGCTGGCACCGCGGTGGCCGAGCACGAGGGGGCGGCCGGGGATGGAAGGGTAGCTCGCAGGACTCAAGCCGCGTTATGCTAACTCCCATGCGACTCGGTATCGGCGAGATTCTCATCGTCCTCGTCGTGGTGCTGCTCATCTTCGGGGCCAACAAGATCCCGCAGCTCGGCGACGCCCTCGGCAAGGGCATCAAGAACTTCCGGAAGGCCACCGGCGGGGCCGACGACTCGATCGACGTGACCCCGCCCAAGGAAGGCCCGGAGCAGATCGCCGGATCCCAGCCTGCGCCCCCGCCGCAGCAGCAGCCTGAGCGGTCCGAGTCGAAGAAGTCCTAGTCGCGCTCCGCCAGGAGTCTCCGGGCCGCCTCCCGCACCGCCGGGTGAAGCGTTCCGTCCTCCGCGATCTCCCGCACCTGCCCCGACGGCAGCGTGGGGAGGATGTGGAGCGCGATCTCGGTTTCCACGTAGGGATTCCGGGCCAGGGCCCGGCGAACCATGGCCCGGTTGCGGAAGCGCGGGTCCTCGTGGAGTGCCCGGAGCGCCTCGGGGCGCACCGGCCGCCGGGCGGCGATGCGCGCCGCAACGGTCTCGGTGACGAGGGGATTTCGCAGGAGCTCCCGGAGGACGGACGGTTCCCCCTCCGCGGCGAGCCGCGCCAGCAGATCCGGGTCGCGACGGAGGCGCGCGAACGACTTCTTGTGTCCGAGGGTGAGACGGGCGACCGCCGGGTCGGCCTTGTCCCTGGGCTCCTGGTAGGCCCGCAGCGGGCCGGGCGCGAGGAAGAGCGAGGCCACGTGCGGCAGGGCGCGTTCCCGGGCCTCGGCGTATGCCGCCGCCCTCCACTCGTAGTCGATGGCGGACGCCGGGTCGCGGAGGGCCTGACCGACCGCCGCGATGGCCGGTGTACCCCACGCCTGGGCGCCGGAGGAGACCAGCGCCGCGAGGAGGATCACGCCCTCCCCTGGCTCCATCCGGGCCAGCTGGCGAGCCGCCGAGCCCGCCCGCATGACTCCCTCCGGGAGTGCGCAGAGGCGCCTGGCGAAGGTCTCGGCCCGGAACGAGGCGAGGTCCTTGCCGGCCACCGTCAGCGCCCCGGTGGCGAAAGCGTCTCGACCCGGAACTGGATGGTACCGACGTCTCCGTCCGGGAGCGGGAGCACGGCGAGGAACGGGAAGTCGCCTCCCGGCGCGATCCGGGGCGCGGCCCGGGAGTCGACCTGCCGGCGGAGTGCCTGGAGCCCCTCCTGCGAGGTCACCGCGGAAAGCTCCTCGGCGCTCGGAACCGCGCCCGCGGTGGCCGTCGCGGCGCCCAGCAGGGTACCCCGCCGCTCCAGGATGACCCGGATCGTCACCGGCCCCTCGACGGGCTCGTGGGTGGCACGTACGACGCCCCGCACGAAGATCACCGGATGGCCGTGGGACCCCTCGTAGACCCCGCTCGAGAGATCGCCGACGTCCAGGTCCGCGTGTCCGGCGCGCGGCCAGCGCAGGAGCGCACCGATCCCCTCCCCCCGCCACCAGAGCACGATCCCCAGCGTGACGAGGAGGAGAGCGGCCAGCGAGAGGACGTTCATCGCCAGCGCCCGGGCCCGTGCCGGCTGGGAGCGGGTGGCCGCGGTCGCCGCCTCCACCGGAGCGCCCCTGGCAGGGAATTCCGGGGCGCTGGCCGTCGCCGGGGCTGCGGCCGGCGCTTCCTCGTCCTGGGGAACCGGGCCGGGCGGATTCGACGACGGAAACGGGACCTCGCGGGTCGCTTCGTCGTCGAGGGCTTCGAACCCCGGATCCGGACGTTCTGCTCCGGAAGCCAGGTCCACCTCCTGGAACCCGTCGGGCCCCACCTCGATGGCCTGGGACGCCTCCGGTTCGCTCCACCGCGCCGCGCCGTCGCGGATGGGCGTCACTCCCGGGGTCCGTTCCTCCAGGGCCAGGCCGCCCTCCGCGGTGGCCTCGCTCCCGGGAAGTGACTCCGGGAAGGGTTCCTCCACGGGCGGCGGCTCGGGAGGAGGTGGCTCCGGGGCAGACTGTGTCGCGTAGGCGGCGAACGGATCCGCCTCCAGCGCGAGTCCGACGGAGGAATCGGAGGAGGCCGCCGCGACCTCGAGCGCCCCGGTCGGCCAGCCTCCGGTTCCCGTGGGTTCGTGGGCAACCTGGGCTGGTTCCGGGGGGGGTGGAGGGCCCACCAGGAACGTCTGCCCGCAGCGGGAGCACCGGATGCGCGCACCCATGGGACCGACCTTTTCGTCGGCGACCCGGAATCGGGTCCTGCAGGCGGAGCAAGCGACGATCATGCCGAGATTCCTGGGTTCCCGGGGCCACCGTAGCACCGGTGCCCCTTGACACCAAGCGTCGCGCCAAGAAGAATGCCGCGGTGCGGCAGGGTTTCCCCACGTTCCCCCGCGAGGGTCGAGATATCCAATGAGTGAACATCAGACGGTGGACGCCGACACGACCTCTTTGGGGCGTGAACCGAAGGTGATCAAGCGCTACGCGAACCGCAAGCTCTACGACACCGTGGAGTCGCGGTACGTCACGCTCGACGAGATCGCCGAGATGGTGAAGGCCGGGGCCGAGGTCCGGGTCCTCGACAACCGGACCAAGGAGGACCTCACCAGCGTCACCCTCGCCCAGATCATCTTCGAGGAGGAGAAGAAGACCTCCAAGATGAGCCTGCGCACGCTGAAGGACCTCATCCGCCACGGCGGGGAGCGGGCCCAGGCATTCGTCGAGGTCGCCCAGGCCGACATCCGGGACAAGGTCCAGACCCTCATTCCCAGGGTCCAGGCCACCGGCGACCGCGCCAAGGACCTGGTGGCCGCCTCCCAGGAGGCCGTTTCCCAGTTCCAGCGGCGCATCGACGACCGGGTGCGCACCGCGATGGAGGGAGTGGGCAACATCCCCGAGCTGCGCCGCGATCTCCAGCAGCTCACCGCCCGGCTCGAGGACCTCGAGCGGCGGCTCTCCGACCTCGACCGTTAGGGCGCGGCTGCTGCCGGCCCGTCCCAGACGGCGCGGGCGATCTCGCCGAGCGCAAGCGCCCCACTCGAGCGGGGCGCGTACTCGAAGATGGTCTTTCCGTGGCTCTGGGCCTCGTCGATCTTCACCGAGAACCCGAGCGGTGCGGTCAAGCGATCCGGGAAGCGTTCCCGCAGCTTGGCCAGGATCTCCCCGGCGAGCTGGGTCTTCCGGTACAGGGTGGGCACCACCAGGGTGACCTCCGGCGCGCGCCCGGTCTCCTGGCGCAGGGCTTCCAGGCTGGCCAGGATCTCGGCGCACCCGTCGAGCGCCAGGTAGGTGAGCCCCACCGGGATCACCAGCTCGGTGGCGGCGCGCAGCACGTTCTCGGTGACCAGCGAGACCGAGGGCGGGGCGTCGATGAGGACGGCGTCCCAGGTCCCGAAGGGGACGTCATCGAGCCGCCGGCGCAGACGGTCGGCCCGGTCGTTGAAGGCGGCCACCTCCACCGGGAAGCCGGCCAGGTCCTTGCTGGCGGGGAGCAGGTCGAGCCCGGGCACCGCGGTGGGGCGAGCCACGTCCCTCACCGAGAGCAGCTCTCCCAGCAGCACGTCGCGGATGGTGGGGGAGAGTCCGCGCACGTCGATCCCCAGCGCCTTGCCGGCGTGCCCCTGGGTGTCGAGATCGGCGACCAGCACCCGCTTGCCGCGCTGCGCGGCGATCCACGCCGCCGTGTTCACGCAGAGCGTGGTCTTGCAGGTTCCGCCCTTCTCGTTGACGAAGGCGATGCGCCGCATGTCCCGGGCCCTGGGCGACGGGCCTTCAGCCCTCGCCGCTCCCGGGCTTCGCGGGGGCGGGCTCGGCGCCCTCTCCCCCGCCCTGCCCTTCCTCGCCCTCGCGCGCCTCGGCCCGGGCCAGCCGGGTCGAGAGCCCGTCGAGCAACTCCTCCATCTCCACCAGCCGGCGCTTCAGCTCGTCGAGGTCGCGCGACGATGGGAGCTGCGCGGCGTCGAGCGCGGCCTGCTTCACCCGCTCGATGCGCTCCCGGGCCTCGCTGGCCGCCGCGAGGAGGGTCTGGAGGGCGGCCGCGGCCACCTCCGGCGACAGCACGCGACCCACCTGTCGCTCGCCGGCGGCGCGCGCCTGGCGCAGGAGAGGATGGTCGAGGAGCGAGCGGAGCATGTGGACTTCTCCCCCCCCGCCGTTAGCTTGTCAAGCGTCGTGTCCGGCTCCGACTTGCTCGATCGCCGCCTCGTCGTGGTCACGGGCAAGGGAGGGGTCGGGAAGTCGACCGTCTCCGCCGCCCTGGCCATGCTCGCCGCCCGCCGCGGCAAGCGCGTCCTCGTCGCCGAGGTCGACGCACGGGAGCGCGTGGCCCCCATGCTGGGCGGCCGCCCCTCCGGACCGGTGATCCGCACGGTCCTGCCCGGCATCTCCACCGTGAACGTCGACCCGCGCCACGCGCTCGAGGAGTACGCGCTCATGGTGGTGAAGGTGCGGGCCATCTACCAGGCCGTCTTCGAGAACCGGGTGGTGCGCTTCTTCCTCCGCGCCGTGCCCTCGCTCGCCGAGACCCTCATGCTGGGGAAGATCCTGCACGAGGCCCGGTCCGAGGAGCACGGGAAGCCCCGCTGGGACCTGGTGGTGGTGGACGCCCCGGCCACGGGGCACGCCGTCCAGCTGCTGGGCGTCCCCCAGGCGCTCCTCGGCACCGTGCCGGGCGGGCCGCTGCGGCGCGACGCGGAGTGGATGCAGGCCCTCCTCTCCGACCCGGGACGGACCGCGGTGGCGCTCGTCTCCCTGCCCGAGGAGATGCCGGTCACCGAGACCGCCGAGCTCGACGCCCAGATCGGCGCGGGCCTGAAGCTGCCGCGCGGGCCGGTCTTCCTGAACGCCATGCCCGAGACCCGGTTCAGCACGGGGGAGCGGGACCGGCTGCGCGCCCTCGCCGCCGGCCTTCCCCCGCTCGGGCCCGCCGCCCGGGCGGCGGTGCTGCAGGCCGAGCAGCAGGAGCGCGCCTCGGCCCAGGAGGTCCGGCTGCGGGAGCTCCTCGGGCGCCCCGTCCTCCCGCTCCCCCTCCTCGCCGCCGACCGCTGGGGGCGGCGCGCGGTGGAACGCATCGCCGAAGCCATGGACGGGCCAATCTGATGGGCGCCCTCCTCCGCTCCCTCGAGAGCAAGCGCATCGCCGTGGTGGTCGGAAGCGGCGGAGTGGGCAAGACCTCGGTGTCCGCCGCCATCGCGCTTTCCCGGGCCATGGCCGGCGGCCGGGTGCTGGTCTGCACCATCGACCCGGCGCGGCGCCTGGCCTCGGCGCTCGGGCTCGGGACGCTCGGGAACACGGAGGCCCTGGTCCCTCCGGAGGCCTTCGCCGGTGCCGGGCTCGCGCCGAAGGGGCAGCTCTTCGCCATGATGCTCGACGTGAAGCGCACCTGGGACGACCTGGTGACGCGCCACGCTCCCGACCCGGCCACCCGCGACCGGATCCTGGCCAACCGGATCTACCAGCAGGTTTCCGGGGCCCTGGCCGGGTCGCAGGAGTACATGGCCATGGAGAAGCTCTACGAGCTCTCCACCGAGCGTGACTACGACCTCATCGTCCTCGACACGCCCCCCACCGCCCACGCCCTCGACTTCCTGGATGCGCCCGACCGGATCCTCGACTTCGTGGGCAACGAGACGGCCCGCAAGCTCTTCGCCCCGGCCCTCGACGCCGGGCGATTCGGCGCGCGCCTCCTCCAGGCCGGAACGGGATTCGTCGCGAAGACCCTCGCCCGCTTCACGGGCTCCGACGTGCTCTCCGACGTGGGCGACTTCCTGGGGCAGTTCCAGGGGATGTACGACGGGTTCAAGGAGCGGGCCTCGGCGGTCCGGACCTTGCTCACCAACCCGGAGGTCGGGTTCGTCCTGGTGGCGAGCCCCAGTCCGCTCTCGGTGGACGAGGCCCTCTTCTTCGGCGACCACCTGCGCACGGCGGGGATGCCGGTGGCCGGATCGGTGGCCAACCGGGTGACCCCCGACCTCTGGCCCTTCCCGGGCGCGACACCGGGGGCCGGGCCGCTCGCCGAGGCGCTGGCCGCGGCCCCGGGCGCGGGGGCGGCTGCGGACGGCGGCGCCCTCGCGGAGCGTCTCGCCCGGACCCTCGAGCAGCACCAGGCCTTCGCCCGCGGCGACGCGCGCGAGGTGGAGCGGCTGCGGCGCGGCGCGTCGGGGCCCCACGTCGCCGTGCCCCGGCTGGAGGGGGACGTGCACGACCTCTCCGGGCTCGCCGCGCTGGCAAGACACCTCTAGAGGGAACGCCATGTCCGCCACCCGTTTCGAGGTCCAGACCGCCGCCGCCTCCCAGCTCGTGGAGATCACCGGCCAGGTGCGCGAGGTGATCCGCGCCTCGGGGATCGCCGACGGGATCGCCGTGGTCTGGTGCGCGCACACCACCGCCGGGATCACCGTGCAGGAGAACGCCGACCCCGACGTGGCCCGCGACCTCCTGCTCGCGCTCGAGAACGCGGTGCCCCGGCGTGCGGCGCGCGGCGAGTACCTTCACGGGGAGGGGAACTCGGACGCCCACGCGAAGGCGGGCCTGGTGGGGACGTCGGTCACCCTGATCGTCGAGCGGGGCATCCCGCTCCTGGGCACCTGGCAGGGCATCTTCCTCTGCGAGTTCGACGGGCCGAGGTCGCGGTCGGTGACGGTGAAGGTGGTCGCTGGCTGAGCTCGCGCCACGTCCGCTTGACAGGACGAATATCTACTATATAGGATTCGCCGCCATGACGATCCCCACGACCCGCAAGCTCCGCTTCGAGACGCTGCAAGTGCACGCCGGCCAGGAGCCCGCCCCGGGCACCAACTCCCGCGCGGTGCCCATCTACCAGACCACCTCCTACACCTTCGACAGCGCGGAGCACGGCGCCAAGCTCTTCGCGCTCCAGCAGTTCGGGAACATCTACACCCGACTCATGAACCCGACCACCGACGTCTTCGAGAAGCGGGTGGCCGCGCTCGAGGGCGGGGTGGCCGCGCTGGCGACCGCGTCGGGGCACGCCGCGCAGTTCCTCGCCATCACCAACATCGCCCAGGCCGGCGACGACATCGTCTCGTCGAGCCGCCTCTACGGCGGCACGTACAACCAGTTCAAGGTCACCCTTCCTCGGCTCGGCATCGGCGTGAAGCTCGTGGACAGCGTGGAGGCCGCCGACCTGGCGAAGGCCATCGGGCCGAAGACCAAGGCCCTCTACGTGGAGACCATCGGGAATCCGAGCTACGACATCCCCGACCTGCCGGAGCTGGCGCGGGCCGCGCACGACGCCGGGATTCCCCTCATCGTCGACAACACCTTCGCCGCCGCCGGCTACCTGGCACGCCCCATCGACTTCGGCGCCGACGTGGTGGTCCAGTCCGCCACCAAGTGGATCGGCGGCCACGGCACGAGCATCGGCGGCGTCATCGTCGACTCCGGGAAGTTCGACTGGGGCGCGTCGGGAAAGTTCCCGTTCTTCACCGAGCCCTCGCCGGGCTACCACGGGCTGGTCTTCAACGACGTCTTCGGCCCCAAGGGCCCCTTCGGCAACATCCAGTTCATCATCCGCGCCCGCGTCGAGGGGCTGCGCGACCAGGGGCCCGCCCTCTCCCCCTTCAACGCGTTCCTCTTCCTCCAGGGGCTCGAGACCCTCTCCCTCCGGGTGCAGCGCCACTGCGACAACACCCTGGCCATCGCCCGCTGGCTGGAGCAGCACCCCCAGGTGTCCTGGGTGCGCTACCCCGGGCTCCCGAGCCACCCGCACCACGAGCGGGCCAGGAAGATCCTCCGGAACGGCTTCGGCGCCGTGCTCAGCTTCGGCATCAAGGGCGGCGCCGAGGCCGGCAAGAAGTTCATCGAGGGCGTGAGGCTGGCCTCCCACCTCGCCAACGTGGGCGACGCGAAGACGCTGGTCATCCACCCCGCCACCACCACCCACAGCCAGCTCAGCGAGGCCGAGCAGCGCAGCGCGGGGGTGTCGCCGGACCTGATCCGCGTCTCGGTCGGGCTCGAGCACGTGGACGACATCAAGGAGGACTTCGTCGAAGCCTTCGCCGCGGCGAAGTAGGATGACGGGGTGATCCCCCCGCTCCCATCGCTTCCCCCGCTCGACCGCGACGAGATCGGCCGCTACGGCCGCCACCTCGTGCTCCCCGAGCTGGGCATGGCCGGGCAGCGGCGGATCAAGGGGGCGCGCATCCTGCTCGTGGGAGCGGGGGGCCTGGGCTCACCGGCCGCGCTCTACCTCGCGGCCGCCGGGGTGGGGCACCTCACGATCGTCGATTTCGACGTGGTCGACGTCACCAACCTGCAGCGCCAGGTGCTCCACGGGACGAAGGACGTCGGGCGTCGCAAGACCGAGTCGGCCCGGGACAGGCTGCGCGACCTCAACCCGCACGTCTCCCTCTCCTTCCAGGACACGCGTCTCGACGCCGGCAACGCGCTCGGCCTGGTCCGCGACCACGACCTCGTGGTGGACGGCACCGACAGCTTCTCCACGCGCTACCTGGTGAACGACGCCTGCGTGCTGGCCGGCCGGCCCAACGTCCACGCCAGCGTCTACCGGTTCGACGGCCAGGCCTCGGTCTTCGCCACCAGCGACGGCCCCTGCTACCGGTGCCTCTTCCCCTGCCCTCCGCCTCCCGGCGAGGTGCCCTCCTGCGCGGAGGGTGGCGTGCTGGGCGTGCTGCCCGGGCTGCTCGGAACCATCCAGGCCACCGAGGCCCTCAAGCTCGTCACCGGCGTCGGGCAGCCGCTGGTGGGGAGGCTGCTCCTCGTCGACGCCCTCTCCATGCAGTTCCGCACCGTGAAGGTCCGCAAGGACCCGGACTGCCCCGCCTGCGGGACGCGGACCATCCGGGAGCTGCGCGAGGAGACCTTCGCCTGCGCGGCCTCCGCCCCCGGACGACCGCGTGCCGGAGATCACCCCGCTCGAGCTGGCGGAGCGGATGGGGCGCGGGGACGCGATCACGCTCGTCGACGTCCGCGAGCCCGCCGAGTGGGAGACGGGCCGGATCCCCGGGGCTCGCCTGGTTCCGCTCGCGCGCCTGGGGGAGGAGATGCCCGGCCTGGATCCGGCGCGGGAGGTGGTCGTCTACTGCCGGTCCGGGGTGCGCAGCCAGACGGCCGGTCTGCAGCTCCGCGCCGCCGGGTTCGGGCGCGTCCTCTCCCTGGCCGGCGGCATCCTCCGCTACGGTGCCGAGCTCGATCCGGCGCTGCCCCGGTACTGAGGCATCGTCCGTCATCACGGCCATATTTCCGCTATGCAGGAATTTGCCGGGAGACCCGATCGATGGGGCGCCCGAGGTGGTATTCCATCTTCCTGACGAGGATCGACGGAGAAAGGCGGACGGCATGGACGCGAACGGAGTACCGGGAGCCGATGCACCGATGGTCACGCGAAGGGACGAGGGGGGCGTGGTCACCCTCACCCTGAACCGCGGGGATCGGTTCAACCCGCTCTCCACCGCGATGATCGGCGCGCTCGAGGCGCAGCTCGACGCGGTGGCCGCCGATCGCACCGCCCGCGTCGTGGTGCTCGCCGGGGCCGGTCGCGGGTTCAGCGCCGGCCACGACCTGAAGGAGTTGCGGGCCCACTCGGACGACAAGGCGTGGCAGGCGAAGCTCTTCGCGGATTGCAGCCGGATGATGGTGAAGATCACCGAGATCCCGCAGCCGGTGATCGCCCGCGTGCACGGGATCGCCACCGCGGCGGGCTGCCAGCTGGTCTCGAGCTGCGATCTCGCGGTCGCCTCCTCCGACGCGCGCTTCGCGCTCCCCGGCGTGAACGTGGGCATCTTCTGCTCCACCCCCGCCGTCGGCGTGGCCCGCAACGTCGGGCGCAAGCGGGCCATGGAGATGCTCCTCACCGGCGAGCTCTTCGACGCTCCCACCGCGCTCTCCTGGGGGCTCGTGAACCGCGTCGTCCCCCCGGCCGAGCTCGACGCCGAGGTGGCGAGGTTCACCGGCATCATCGTGGCGCGAAGCGGCAAGGTGGTCGCCAGCGGAAAGCGAGCCTTCTACCGCCAGATCGAGCAGCCCGTGGCCGGGGCCTACGCGCTCACCACCGAGGTCATGGCCTGCGGCATGATCGAGCCGGACGCGGCCGAGGGAATCGACGCCTTCCTGGGCAAGCGCCCGGCCCGCTGGCCGGGGCACTAGATCTCCCCGAGGAAGCTCCTCCCCGCGCCCGGCTCCACGCCGAAGTACTCCGCCACGGTCGCACCCAGGTCCGCGAAGCTCTCCCGCGTGCCCAGCGGCACGCCCTCGCGCCCCGCTGCCTTGACCAGGAGGGGAACGTACTCGCGGGAGTGGTCGGTGGACGGCGTGGTCGGGTCGCAGCCGTGGTCCGCGGTGAGGGCGAGCAGGTCGCCCTCCCGGAGCCGCTCCATCACCTGCGGCAGCCCCCGATCCATCGCCTCGAGCCCCCGCGCGTAGCCCGGCGCGTCGTTGCGGTGCCCCCAGAGCATGTCGAAGTCGACCAGGTTCACGAAGAGCAGACCCCGATCCATGCGGTCCAGGATCTCCGCGGTCCGGCGCAGCCCGTCGGCGTTGCCCTCGGTGTGGACGTCCTCGGCCAGGCCCTTGCGGTCGAAGATGTCGCCGATCTTCCCCACCCCGACCACCGGCACCCCGGCCGCGGCGAGCCGCTCGAGCACCGTCGGGCGCGGCGCCGCGAGGGAGAAGTCCCTGCGGTTGTAGGTGCGCCGGTAGGCGCCGGGCTTCCCCACGAACGGCCGGGCGATGACGCGCGCCACCCGCAGCGGGTCGAGGATGCGCCGGGCCTCGCGGCACCAGGCGTAGAGGGTCTCGAGCGGGACGGTCTCCTCGTGCGCCGCCACCTGGAAGACCGAGTCGGCGGACGTGTAGACGATGGGCTTGCCGGTGCGCTGGTGCTCCTCCCCCAGCTCCTCGATGATCCGGGTCCCGCTGGCGGCCCGGTTGGCGAGGACGCCCGGGGCGCCGGTCGCGGCGATCCACGGGTCGAGCACCCCGGGCGGGAAGCCCTCCGGGAAGAGCGCGAGCGGCTCCTCGAGCGGGACCCCCATCATCTCCCAGTGGCCGGTGATGGTGTCCTTGCCCGGGGACCGCTCCGCCATGCGCCCCCAGGACGACGTGGGGTGCTCCACCGGCGGGACGCCGAGGATGGGAACCACGTTCCCGAGCCCCATCGCCCCCATCACGGGCAGTGACAGCCCACCCACGGCCCGGCTCAGGTTTCCGAGCGTGTCGGAGCCGGCGTCCCCGTACGCGGCGGCATCGGGCATGGCGCCCGCCCCCACGCTGTCCGCCACCAGGATCACGAAGCGTCCGGCCACGACCTATCCCTGCCCCCCGAACGCGCCCTCGACGATGGCCGGCCCGGAGCTGGTGCCGATGCGGTCGGCCCCGGCGCGGACCATGCGGAGCGTGTCGTCGGCGGTGCGGATCCCCCCGGAGGCCTTCACCCCCACGGCCGGACCCACCGAGGCGCGCAGGAGCGCAACGTCCTCGACGGTCGCTCCTCCCCCCGCGTACCCCGTGGAGGTCTTCACCCATGCCGCCCCTGCCGCCTGGGCGAGCGCGCAGGCCGCCACCTTCTCGTCGGGGGTGAGCCGGCTCGTCTCCAGGATCACCTTCACCGGAACCCGCGCGGCCGCGACCACCGCGGCGAGGTCCCGCAGCACGGCGCCGTGGTCGCGAGCCTGCAGGGCCGCACGCCCGAGCACCACGTCCACCTCGGCTGCACCGGCCCCGGCCGCCGCCCGGGCCTCGCGGGCACGGGCCTCGGTGCTGCCGGAACCCTCCGGAAAGTCGACCGTGGCCACCACCGCCACCCCGGACCCGGCCAGCGCACGGGCCGCCCGGGCCACCCAGCTCGACCGCACGCAGACCGCGGCGAACCCGTGGCGGCGGGCCTCGTCGCAGGTCCGGACGATGTCCGCCTCGCCGGCGTCCTCGCGCAGCAGGGTGTGCTCGAGGAGGGGCGCGAGGTCGCGTGGGGTGCGGATCGAACCGGGGGAGACGGTCGCCATCGGTGCCTCCTGGCCCTATCCGGCCTCGACCTCGAACCAGGGATCGCTGCCGGTGGCCTCGCCGAGCCGCTTCTGGAGCTCCCGGTCGAGGAGGTGGCTCGGCACCACGCGGGAGAGCGCCGAGAGGAGGTTCCCCTTCACCGCAGGGTGCTCGGCGGAGAGCCCGGCGACGAGTGCCTTCACCTTCTTGCGCATCAGGTTGGGCTGCGAACCGCACAGGTCGCAGGGCACGACGGGGAAGCGCATGGCCTCGGCGAAGGCGGCGATCTCCTCCTCGGCGGCGTAGGCCATCGGCCGGATCACCACGTTGCGCCCGTCGTCGGAGCGGAGCTTCACCGGCATGGTCATGAGCCGGCCGGCGTAGAGGGCCGACAGGAGGAGGGTCTCGATGAGGTCGTCCCGGTGGTGGCCGAGCGCGATCTTGTTGCAGCCCATCTCCACCGCGGCGTTGTAGAGGATGCCGCGCCGCAACCGCGAGCAGGCGGAGCAGTAGGTGCCCCCCTCCGGAACGACCCGCTTCACGATGGTGAGCGTGTCCTGCTGGAGCATCCGGTACGGGATGCCCAGGCTCCGGAGATGCCCCTCCACCACGTGGGCCGGGAATCCCGGGTGCCCCTGGTCGAGGTTCACCGCCACCAGGTCGAAGTCGATCGGGGCGCGCTCCCGGAGGCGCGAGAGCAGGTGCAGGAGCACGTAGCTGTCCTTGCCACCCGAGACCGCCACCAGGATCTTGTCGCCGGCCTCGACGAGCCCGAAATCCTCGATGGCGCGCGCCGTGTCCCTCAGCAGGCGCCGCTCCAGCCTTTCGGTCTCGTTCATGCAGGGCGAGGTATAGCCCAGGCTCCGGTGGGGGGCCTCGCCTTTTCCTTTGACGGGCCCGGGCACTTTGGATAATTGGCGCGCACGCAACCGGGGAGAGCCATGCCGCCGAAGGATCTCGGAACCAAGCACACCTGCTTCAAGTGCCAGACGAAGTTCTACGACATGAAGAAGCCGGTGCCGCTCTGCCCGAAGTGCGGGGCCGACCAGCGCGAGAGCCCGGTGGTCAAGGCGCCGGCGGGGGAGAAGCGTGCCCGCGCCACGCCGCGCAAGGTGGAGCCGGAGGTCGAGGCGCTCGAAGGAGAGGAGGAGGTTCCCCTCTCCGAGGACGAGGACGAGGTCGCGGAGGAAGAGGACACGTAGGGCCCGCCCCTCGTCACTTCACTTCCCGAAGGTGAAGTCGAGGGTTGCCGCTCCCTTGGCGGGAATGGTGGCGGTCCCCTTCAGCTCCCCCAGCTTCTCGTGCCACGCCGTCACCTCGTAGGTGCCGGGCGGGAGGTCCGCGATCGCGTAGGCGCCGTCCGCCCCCGTCACCGCCGCCGGGGAATCCACCACCCAGACGTAGGCGCGCATCCAGTCGTGGACGTCGCACTTCACGACCACGAGCCCCGGCTTCTTCAGCTGGCGGGACAGCCGCGAGTCCTTGGACGGCATGGCCAGGTTGAAGGCGGTCGCCTGACCCAGGTACCCGTGGACGTTGTGGAGCGTGGGATCGCCGTTCACCACCTCGAGCGTGCTGCCCACGGGCAGGACCTGGACGTGGGGCACGTACCGGCACCCCCGCTGGTCGAGGACCCCCTTGCCCGGAGCGGGGGCCGGTGCGCCCTTCACGAGGACGACGGCGTTCCGGAGCATCCCACCCGCGACCAGGACGGCCTCGTCCGGCACGGAGTCCCCGCAGATGGCCCGCTCCTTGGTGGTCTCGAGGGGCGGGAGGGACGGCGGAGCACCCTGGAACCGGACCACCCCCCGGAGCTCTCCGGCGGGTGTCGTCGTGGGGGCGAGGGCGAGGGCGAGGGCAATGGCCAGGGCTGGTCGATTCATGGTTCGATTCTTAACCCGTCCGGCGCTTTTTCGGGCTTCCGGGAGCCCCTCGACGGGGGCTTGACCTGGATCAGGCCCCCTCTTAAGTGTCCGTTCACCCATGCTGGAATTCCGCCTCGCCCGGGCCACGGCCGCGGCCACCTTCGTCCTCCTGGTCATCGGAGGCATGGTTCACGCGACCGGGTCGTCCCTCGCCTGCCCGGACTGGCCGCTCTGCTACGGCCAGTTCTTTCCCGCCATGGAGGGGGGCGTGCTCTACGAGCACGGCCACCGGCTGGTGGCGCTGGCGGTGTCGCTGCTCACCGTGGCGCTCGCGGTGACGGTCTGGCGGCGACGACGGGATGCGGCCGCTCGGGCCGGCGCGCTCGTGGCCGCGGGGCTGGTCCTCTTCCAGGCCTCGCTCGGGGCGCTCACCGTGGTGTGGAAGCTCCCGCTGGTGGTCTCGTCGGGACACCTCGCCACCTCGATGGCCTTCTTCTCGGTGCTGGTCTGGCTCGCCTGGCGTCTCGCCCCCACGGGGCCGGATGCCGAGGCTCCCCCCGCCCCCGGGCCGGTCCGCGCGCTGGCCGGCGCGGCAGCACTGGGAGTGTACCTCCAGATCGTCCTCGGGGCGCTGGTGCGGCACACCGGCTCCGGCCTCGCCTGCGGGACGAGCGTGGTGCTCTGCGAGGGCGCCGCCTGGCCTGCCGCCGGACCCGCCCAGCTCGTGAGCTTCCACCGGTACATGGGCGTCGCGGTGGCGCTCCTCGTCGTCGCGGCCACCCTGGCTGCGATCCGGTCCGGCCCTTCCCGGGCACGCCGCGCGGCCCTCGCCGCTCCGGCCATCGCGCTCGTCCAGGTCCTCCTCGGCGCCTGGACCGTGTGGAGCATGATCTCCGTCCCGGTGGTGAGCCTGCACCTGGCCGGGGGCGCGCTGCTCCTCGCCGACTCCCTCCTCCTGTTCCTCCTCCTCGGTCCCCGCCCGGCTCCGCAGCACGCCGGGCGCGACCGCCTTCCCGGACTCGTACCCGAAGCGGGGTGAGAAGTGATCCAGAACCAGAGCCGCGCCGCCACCCGCACCCTCCCCTCCCCCGTCCAGGCCCTCCGCGGTCTCGGGGACCTCGTGGCGCTCGCCAAGCCGCGCCTCTCGGGCATGGTGGTCTCGACCACGGCCGCCGGGATCTGGCTCGCGCCGCAGCAGCCCTCCGCCTCGCGCGCCGCCGCCGTGCTGGTGGGCACCGGGATGGTGGTCGGCGCCGCCAACGTCCTCAACAACTACCTGGAACGGGACGTCGACGCGCTCATGCGCCGGACCTGGGGCCGCCCGCTCCCCGCCGGCCGGGTCGAGCCGGCCACCGCGCTTGCCCTCGGGATCGCCCTGCCGGTCTTCGCCATCCCCATGCTGGCGCTGGCGGCGAACAGGTTGACGGCGCTCCTCGCCCTCGTCGCGCTGGTGAGCTACGCCTTCGTCTACACCCCGATGAAGCGCCGGACCACGGCGGCGCTCTTCGTCGGCGCCATCCCCGGGGCCATCCCTCCGCTCATGGGCTGGACGGCGGCCACCGGCTCGATCGACGCCCGCGGCCTCGCCCTCTTCTCCCTCCTCTTCGTGTGGCAGCTCCCCCACTTCCTCGCCATCTCCATCTACCTGAAGGAGGACTACGCGCGGGGAGGCCTCAAGGTCTTCGCGCTGGTCCACGGGGAGCGGGCGGCCAAGTCCTGGGCGGTGGCCACGAGCGCGCTGCTCGTCCCGGTGGGCATGCTGCCCTCCTTCCTGGGCATGGCCACGTGGGGCTTCGCCGCGGTCGCCGGACTGCTCGGCGGCGGGCTCACCCTGGCTGCGGCGAGCGGGCTCCGGCGCGCCGACGGGGAGTCGCGCTGGGCGCGGAACTTCTTCCTCGCCACCCTGCTCTACCTGGTGGCCATCTTCATCGCGCTCTTCCTGGGAGCACGCTAGGGTAGGGCCAGATGAACCTCGGCGAGATCCTGCCCCCCGTGAACGCGATGATGAACGCGACGAGTGCGTTCCTGATCGTCCTCGGCTGGCGGGCCATCCGTGCCGGGGACCGGGCCGCCCACCGGGTCCTCATGCTCTCGGCGCTCGGGGTCTCGGCCCTCTTCCTGGTGGGCTACCTCACCCGGGTCGCCCTCACCGGTACGCACCGCTTCCCCGGAACCGGGGCGCTCCGTTCGGGCTACCTGGTCCTCCTCGGCACCCACACCGTGATGGCGGCCGCCATCGTCCCGCTCATCGGGTTCGCCCTCTTCTTCGCCTTGAAGGGGCGCTTCGACGCCCACCGGCGCCTGGCCCGCTACACCTTCCCGGCCTGGCTCTACGTCTCGGTGACCGGTGTGCTGGTCTACTTCATGCTCTACTGGGTGGCGCCGATCGTCTCTTGACACCCGCTCGCCCGGCCCGTAAACAAGGCCCCCTCCCCATCCGCGGGAGCCGTGCGAGTACGGGGCTGTAGCTCAGCTGGGAGAGCGCTAGAATCGCACTCTAGAGGTCGTCGGTTCGATCCCGATCAGCTCCACCATCTCGAGGGCCCGGTCCGTTCACAGGACCGGGCCCTTCTTCGTACGGGCTCCCCCGCATACCCTTCGTACCTCCGCTGGGTGTTCCCGCGCGCAGCGATTCGCGCCTAGCATGGAGCATGGTCGTCGCCGTGGTTGCGCTGCAGATCGTGATCGGAGCGGGCCTCGGCCACGCCGCCGGGGAGATCCCGGCCTGGGCGCTGCCCGGCTCGCCTGCCGCCACGATCGCCCAGCTCCGGGGCGAGGCCCGATCCGGAGGGGACAATCCGGCCTGCCGCGCCGAGTTCTGCCAGCCGCGCGTCTCCATTCCCGGTCGCGAGCAGGAGTTCGACACGCGCGGCAAGCGGACCGAGCTGGCGCTCGCCTTCATCGACCGGCTCCAGATCGGGGCGGTGTCGAGCATCGCCCGCGCCGTCAACAGCTCCGGCGTCCGGGTGGACTACCAGCCGCCCCAGCTCGACTCCGGGAGCAACGGGCGCGGCGGGTACGGCAAGCTGAACGTGGGCCTGCGCTGGCGCCTCGACGCCTGGTCCGGGCCGGTCTGGCTCGGGGCGAGCCGCTGAGAGGTGTCGGGTGTTACCGGGGGCCCTTCCTCAGGCCCACGAACTGCGCGGTGATGGCGTCCATGGACTGGATGTGCCCGACGAACCAGGTCGGTACCGCCTGGGACACGTAGCTCCAGAGCCTCCCCGTGTCCCCGGTCTCGCGGAAGTGGGTCTCCTCCGACTCCATCTCCTCGATGACCCGGTCGTGCTCCTCCTTGTGCACCGGGTAGGGCGGGAAGCTCACGTCGCGCATGGCCTCCTCCTCCCTGCCGAAGTGCTCCTGGGTGTGGGCGAGGAGCGCCTCGAAGCGATGGAGCACCGTCTCGACCGGGACCTTGCCGGCCTTGTGACCCTTCACCGCCTCGGCAAGCTCGTTGAGGAGGCGACCCTCCTCGCGGTGGTCGTCGTTGATGAACGGGAGAGCGACCTGGGGAATGGCTTCGAGATCGACGATGGACATGGAGATCTCCTTTGGGCCTTCTGCTAATCCTACGCCATGTCCGACGCAGCCCCCACCCTCCCCGCGGGGGATCCCCGCCACTCCCGCGGCCGCTCCCTCGCCTGGCTGGCCGGCGCCTACCTGCTCGCGCTCGCCGCCGCCCTGGCCACCGGCGTGGCCCTCCAGGGACGGGACCCGATCCTGGTGGCACTCGCCGCCGACGTGGTGGGCACGGTCGTGATCTTCGGCTTCAGCATGGCCCTCGACAACTCCAGCATGTACGACCCGTACTGGAGCGTGGCCCCCATTCCCATCGTCGCCTACTGGGCCATGGCCCCGGGGTCCGGGGAGGCGGTGGCGCTGCGCCAGTCCCTCGTCGTGGTCCTCGTGGCCGCCTGGGGCCTTCGCCTCACCGTGAACCAGCTGGCGCGCTGGCACGGGCTCGGCGACGAGGACTTCCGGTACGTGGACATCCGCCGGAAGACCGGGAGGCTCTACTGGCCGGCGAGCCTCGTGAGCCTGCACCTCTTCCCCACCGGCTGGGTGTTCCTGGGGCTCCTCGCCGCCTGGCCAGCCCTGAACGGCCCCGGGCGCTCGTTCGGCTGGCTCGACGTGCTGGGCGTGGCCGTGACCACGGGAGCCATCGCCATCGAGGCGGTGTCGGATCTCCAGCTGCGCCGGTTCATGTCGTCCCGCCGGGAGCGGGGCGCGATGCTCGACACCGGGCTCTGGGCGTGGTGCCGCCACCCCAACTACCTGGGCGAGATGGGCTTCTGGTGGGGGCTCTGGATCCTCGGGACCGCCGCCCGGCCCGCCTGGTGGACGGCGGCAGGTCCGCTCGCCATCACGGTGCTCTTCGTCTTCATCTCGGTCCCCATGAAGGACCGGCGCATGCTCCAGAACCACCCGGAGTGGGCGGCGCGCATGAAGCGCATCCCGGCCTTCCTGCCGCTCCCGCCCCGCGGCTGACCGGCGCTCGCGCTACTCCCCGATCCCGGCCGGCTTTTCCCCCGAGAGGATCCACAGGGACGCCGGCAGCGCGGTGAAATCGGCCACCATCGCGAGCAGGAACGCCGAGGCGGTGATCACGCCGAACTGGCGGAGCGGCGGGAAGTTCGAGACCGAGAGGGCCAGGAACCCGGCCGCGTTGATCAGGGTGGCGAAGACGATGGCGCGCCCCGATACACGGAGCGTGTAGCGCAGCGACTGCTCGAAGTTCCGCCCCTCCTGCCGCCCCTCCTGCAGGTGGTAGAAGAAGTGGATCTGGTCGTTCTCGGTGGTGCCCAGCACCGTCGTGGCGATGAGGATGGTGGCCACGTTGAGCGAGGCGCCGAGCAGGCGCATGCCCAGGAAGGTGGCCAGGATGGCGAAGACCGACGGGATCATCGCCATGAGCCGCGCCGACGGGCTGCGGAACACGAACAGGAAGGCCAGGAAGATGAGGCCTGCGGTGAGCGCGAAGCTCTCGGTGAGCGTGGGCACGAGGCTCGCCCCCACCTTGGACTGGAGGAGCGACTCCCCCACCACCTGCATCTCCACCCCCCGGAAGGCCGGATCGCCGCGGGTGGCGTCGTCCCAGGCCTTCCTCAGGCCGGCGATGAGCGCGTGGAACTCCTTCTCCTCGACACCGGCGAAGATCACGGTGAACTGGGCGTTCCCGAGCGTCCCCACGTCGAGGAAGGCGCGCAGTTCGGGCTCGGTGAGGAGCAGCTGCTCCACGTCGGCGGCGGCCGCCTCGAACGCCTCCCGGTCCTGGGGCAACCGGTCTCCCTGCCCGGCCATGTACCGGCGCATGCGCAGGAACGTGGTGGGGCCGACCACCCCGGACACCCGGGGCAGCGCCTCCACTGCGGTGGCGAAGCGGTCCACACCGCGGAGGAACTCGGGGTCCACCACGCCGCCGGGCGGGGTGCGCACCCAGACCCGGGCCACGTTGAGTCCGGCCACGTTCTCGCGGAACCAGACCATGTCCCGGTGGATGGCCAGTCCCGGGTCCACGTAGTCGAGCGAGTCGACCCCCACCTTCATGGGCGGGACCACGCCGGGGAGCCCGAACAGCCCCACCGCCCCCGCCGCGGAGAAGACCAGCGCCCCCACCACGAGCGGCCAGCGGAAGCGCCAGGTGAAGACCGGCAGCACCTCGGTCACCCGGTCGTAGAAGCGGGTGCGGATGGCCACCGTCCGGCCCGTGGGGGTGCGGAGCACCTTCTGCAGCGCCGGGAAGAGGGTGAAGGCGACGATCCACCCGAGCGCGAGCCCGGTCGCCGTCCAGAGCCCCATCTCCCGCACCGGCAGGATCTTCGAGACGGCGAGCGCGCCGAACCCCAGGAAGGCGGCGACCGTGGAGGCCGTCACCGGGAGGAACTTGTTGGCGAGCGAGAAGGCCTGGTGGGCGTCGACGTCGGTGCCCTCGGGCTGGTCCACGAAGCGGGACTGCAGATAGACCAGCGTGGCCAGCGTGGTCACCATCACGGTGAGCGGGACCAGCGCCGAGACCACGGTGAAGGAGAAGCCGAGCAACGCCCCTGCTCCCACCCCCATCGCCACCGCCGTGCCGAGCGCGAGCAGGACGGCGACGAGGGTCCGCCAGGACCGGTAGAGGAAGAGCGCGATCAGCACGACGAAGATGCCGAAGAGCGGGAAGTAGCGGGCCGAGGCCGACCCGGATTCGTGCTCGATCCAGGACTCGACGAAGGGGGCGCCCACCCGCCGGATGGTGGTGACGCCGGGGCCCGGCTCCCCGACCGCCTCCTCGATGGCCGCGAGCGTCGCCGCCCGCTCCCGGGCCTTCCCCCCGAAGCCGGCCACCACTCCCTGGAAGCGATCTCCCACGAGCCCCTGCCGCCGGAGGATGTCGGTCCCGGTGGCGAACTCGCGGTAGGCCTCCGCCGACGCGGCGTCGGGCTGGAACCCCGGCTTCACCCTCCGGAAGACGTCGAGGGCCGACACCGGGTGCACGCCCGGGATCTTGCCGAGCCGCTCCTCGAGCGCCATCACCTGGCGGAGCACGTCCGGGCTCCAGGGGTCGTCGGACTCGAGCAGGAGCAGCACGACCTGCCCTTCCGGGAAGACCTTCTGGAAGGCCCGGGTGGCCACGAAGTCCGGATCCGAGGGGACGATGAGCCGGTCGATGGCCCCCTCCGACGGGATGCGCAGCGCGAGCGCGACGGCGATCGGCAGCAGGACCGCGTAGACGGCCAGGATGGGGAGGCGCAGCGCCACGATGCGGCGGAAGACGCGCTCCAGGAATGGGTGTCGTTCCATAGGGCTACTTCCCGGCCGGATCCCCGCCGCGCAGGACCCTGGCCGCGGACTCCTCCACCGAGACCACGTGCAGGTCCTGCTGCGGGAACGGGATGGAGATCCCGGCCTCGGCGAGCTTCCCGACGACGGCCGCGCGCACCTCGCTGCCGAGGGCCAGGTACCGATCGGACCGGGAGGTCCAGAGACGCAGCTGGAAGGTGAGCGCGCTGTCGCCGAGCCCGGTGAAGAGGGCGACCGGCGCGGGGTCGGAGAGCACGTCCACGCTGGACCGGGCCGCGAGGACCAGGATCTCCTGGACCCGGGCCACGTCGCTTCCGTAGGCCACGCCGACCTCGACGTCGACGCGCCGGACCGGGTCGGAGAGGGTCCAGTTGGTGAGCTGGTTCGAGACGAGCGTCGAGTTGGGCAGCACCACCTCGGCGCCCGGGAAGGTCTTGATGGTGCTGGAGCGGATCCCGATGTGGGTGACCGTCCCGGCTGCCGTTCCCACCTCGATCACGTCGCCCACGCGGATGGGGCGCTCGTAGAGCAGGATGAGCCCGGAGACGAAGTTGTTCACCACGTTCTGGAGACCGAAGCCGATGCCGACCGAGAGCGTGCCCAGGATGACCGTGAAGCGGGTGACGTCCATGCCCGACGCGAGGATCGCCACCAGGAACCCCATCCCCACCACGGCGTAGCCCACCGTCTTGGAGATGGCGACGGGAACCCCGGCGGGGAGCTTCGCGTCCCGGTCCAGCCACGCCTCCAGCACGACGCGGAGCAGGCGCGCCAGCAGGACCGAGAGCCAGAGCGCGACGACGAAGGCCGCCAGGTCGCCCAGAGACACGTCGAGCCCGCCGAACCTGAGCCGGGCGGAGAACGTGGCCGTGAGCGCGTCCAGGACGCTGGTCTCCACGTAGAAGAAGCGCAGCGTCCCCGCCACCCAGAGGAGGAGCGCCGCCCACTCGATGAACCTCGAGCCCTTCTCGGCGAGGACCGGTGCGTTCTCGGCCAGGGTCTGGACGCGATGGACCTCCGGCATCCGCAGACCCCCGACGAGGAGGGCCCGGAGCACGCCGGAGACGGCGGCGAGGAGGAGGGCCAGCATCCCGGTCGAGAGCGACCCGTCTGCGAGCCTTCGCCCCAGGCTGACGTTGCCGATCACGTTGGCGAGGAGCGACGCGGCGAGGAGAATCGCCAGCAGCGATACCGCGATGCGGAGGTGCTTCCGTCTCCGGGGCCGTGCGATGGCCCGGGTCCAGGGCGCGCCCCTGCGGAGCATCCGGACGGCGCCGACGAGGCCGACGAGGGCCACGAGCAGGACGAGGAACCGCCCGGGCAGGGAGGCCTCGGGGAGCACCGCGCCCAGGCGGGCGACGGCGAAGAGCGCGGTGAAGCCGTAGAGGGGCGGCCGCAGGTCGGGGGCGAGGAGCTTCCGCGCGAGCGCCAGGAACGAGGGAAGCGCGAGCAGGATCGTGAGCTCGGAGACGACCGCCGGCGCGCGCGGCAGGAGCCAGGAGGTGAGGCTGAGCGCGACGAGGACCCCCGCGGAGATGGGATGCGAGAGGACCTCGGCCGGCGCCGCCAGCTCGGGGTCGGTGGCGGCACGCACGGTGAAGGCACGCCCGGCCCACGTGACCGCGGCGACCACGACCACGAAGGCGGCGAGGACCCAGAGGAACCCGGTCCCCTCCTCCCGCAGGAAGGCCGACATGGCCGAGACGTTGTGCTGGAAGACCCGCTCGAGCTGGACGCCGAAGTCGCGGGCGGGCGCCTTGCGCGAGAACACCTGCCAGATGGGGCGGGCCTCGATCTCGAAGAGCTGCTGCTCCCGGGCCGTGTCGGCCTTGTCGGCGGCGCCCATCCAGCCCAGGATCCGGATCCGCAGGCTGGCCACCCGATCCTGGGCGGCCAGCAGCCGGTCGAGACGCGCCCGGACGCTCTTCTGGAGGTCGGCGATCTCCTCCCGCACCCCCTGGACGCGCTCGACGATCGCGCTCCCCGCGTTCTCCTGGCTGGCCTGCTGCCCGGTCAGCTTCCAGACCTCCGCCATCCGCTCCAGCTCCTTCACGGAGTCGTAGGTCGAACGGACGGCCCCCTCGATGCGGGAGCTCCACCGGCCGAGCACGGCGTCCTGCCTGCGCATCTCCTGCCGGAAGTCGACGAGATCCCGGTCGGAGACGGAGGTCACCGGACGGCTCGTCATCAGGGCGCCGGCCCGCTCGACGGACCTCGCGAGCTCGTCGAGCGGGGCGAGCATCTCGTCGAGGGAGGCGTCCGGCCCGGTCCTGGCACGGATGGCGGCGAGGGTGCGGTAGGCCTCCACCGCGGTGGGAACGATCCGGGGGAGCGGGATGGCCTCGGGGGGCGCCGGGGCGGCGGCCTTCTCGGCCGGCTTCGGGTTCGCCGACGCCGGGGAGAGGAAGTCCAGCGGGCCTTCGGCCGCCGCCGGGCCTGCCCGGACGAGGAGGAGGAGGAGTGCCGCGGATGCGAGGGCGACGCTCGTGCGGGACGTCATCGGGGCCATGCTATCCGAACCGCGCCTCAGCGGGAGCGCCGGGAAGCAACGGCCCGGCGCCCGGCGACGGCATGGGCCGCCACCGCCCGGCCGGGGGCGCAGGTGTCGCAGCTCGCCCCGCAGGGAGGGATCTCCTCGCCGAAGTGGCGCCCCAGCAGCCGGTGCCGGCAGCCGGTGGCCTCGGCCCACTCGAACATGGCCCGCGCCTTCTGGCGCTGGAAGCGGGCGGTGGCCGCGTCGTCGGTGCCCTCGGCGAGCCGGTCGTGGGCCATCACGTCGGCCCAGGAGTAGAGGAGCACGCAGTCGGAGGGGTCGCCGTCGCGCCCGGCGCGCCCGATCTCCTGGCAGTAGCCCTCCACCGAGCCGGGCATGTCGCGGTGGATCACGTAGCGGATGTCCGGCTTGTCGATGCCCATGCCGAAGGCCACGGTGGCCACCACCACGTCGGCGCGTCCGGAGAGGAATGCGTCCTGCACCCGCTCCCGCTCGCCCGCCTCGAGGCCGGCGTGGTAGGCCAGTGCCTTCACCTTTCGTGAACGGAGGAACTCGGCCACCGATTCGGCCGACCTCCGGGCGATGCAGTAGACGATTCCGCTCTCCCCCCGCCGGGCGCGCACCCGCTGGAGGATCTCGTCGCGGGACCCGGGTCCGTCGCCGCCCTTCTTGACCGCCTCGAGCCGCAGGTTGGGCCGGAAGACCGACCCGCGGAAGAGAACCGGATCGCGCATGCCCAGCTGCTCGGCGATGTCGGTGGCCACCTTGGGAGTGGCGGTGGCGGTGAGCGCGAGCACCGGAGCGCCCCCGAACCGGGCCCGCAGCCCGGCCAGGTTGCGGTAGGCGGGGCGGAAGTCGTGACCCCAGTGGCTGATGCAGTGGGCCTCGTCGACGGCAACGAGCGAGAGGCGCGCCCCGGCGAGTGCGGCGCCGGCCGCACCCTCCAGCCCCTCGGGCGCGGCGTAGACGAGCTCGTATTCCCCGCGCCGCACGGCGGCGACCCGGCTCCGCCGCTCCTCGGCCTCGAGGGCCGAGTTGAGGAAGGTGGCGCGCAGCCCCACCCTCCCCATGGCCTCCACCTGGTCCTTCATGAGGGCGATGAGCGGCGAGACGACGAGCGTGACGCCCCCGAGCAGCCGCGCCGGCAGCTGGTAGGTGAGCGACTTCCCGGATCCGGTGGGGAGCACGCCCAGAGCGTCGCGTCCGGCGAGGACCGCGTCCACGAGTTCCCGCTGGCCGGGGCGAAACGATGGGAAGCCGAAGACGTCGCGGAGAACCCGGTCCGGGTCCGAGGCCACGCGCGCCGGCGGCTCCCGGGGCGCCGGCGGGTCCCGGGGTGGTGCTGCGGAAGGCGACGGGCGGACCAGTCGCGCCGCCTCGGGCGAGAAGAGGTCTGGCCGATCGCGCCGGAGGTTCTTCAGCGCGGCCACGGTCATGCCGATCCGCGCCTTCAGCTCCTCGTCCCCGCCGGGGGGGTCGCGCCAGCAGGCGAGGAGGGAGAGAAGGTCCGGGTCGAGCTTCATCGGGGGCGCAAGGTAACACCTCCGTCCCACGGACCCAACGATCGGCCCCGTCGCGGGTCAGGAAGGGAAACACGCATCCCCGGAGCCCCCATGACCTTCCGAAGCGCCCTCGCCGCACTCCTCGTCCTCGCCGCAACCCCCGCCCTGGCCCGCCCCCTCGCCCCTTCGCCGGAGATCCGGGCTCTGCGAGAGGAGATCGCCGCGCTCGAGCTCGACCGCGCGCTCGCTCTCACCCCCGAGCAGGCCCGCACCCTCCTTCCGGTCCTGCGGGAGGCCGCGACCCAGGTGCAGGCCTTCCGAGCGCGGATCGAGTCGCCCGATCCCGCACTCGTGGCCGCTTTGACCCGCGCCCGCGACGAGCTTCGCGCCGGGGGCGCCATCTCCGAGGGGACCCAGGCGGCCATCCGGGACGCGCGCCGGGCCGGCATGGCCGGGAAGCGCGGCGAGGGGCCGGCATTGCGCAAGCAGGCGCTCGCCATCCTCACCCCGGCGCAGCTCGAGGCGATGAAGACGGTCCAGCTCGGCGTCGGGCCGGGGCTCGGGCGCGGCGGCGGCGAGGGCTCCCCTGGCGCGGGCCCGGGGCGCGGCGGTGGCCGGCGCCTCGTCATGCTCGGCGTCCTCACCTCGGACCCGTTCCTCTCGCTCGTCGAGGCCCGGGCCCGCTGACAGGGGGCCCGGCGGGTGTTATAGGGCCCCCATGAGACTCGGATTCGGCGAGATCCTGCTGATCCTGGCGGTGGCGCTCCTCATCTTCGGACCGTCCAAGCTCCCCCAGCTCGGTGAGGCACTCGGAAAGGGCATCCGGAACTTCCGGAAGACCTCCGAGGGCAACGACGACCCGCCTCCGGCGAAGGAGCCCTCCGCGACCGAGCTTCCCTCCCACGCCCAGGGAACCGCCACACCGGCATCGAAGCCGGCGGTCTCGAGCGAGCGGAAGCCGTCGTAGGACCGCCCGGACCCGCGCAACCCTGCGCGGGTCTTCCCCTTTTTCGGCCCGCAACTCCCCCTTCCCCGGCGGGTTGTATCTTCCGTTCCCAGAGGGCTCGACGCCCGGAGGCCGCACATGAATCTTCGCACCCTGTTCCTCGCCGCTCCCCTCGCCGTGGTCGTGGCCTGCGGCGGCTCCGCCTCCACCGGCACGGGAAGCGCCGCGCTCGACGCCGCCGTCCCCAGCTTCGCCGCACTCTCGTTCGACCAGGTCGCCGAGGACGCGGTGGCCCCGGCCGCGACTCCCATCGCCGCCCCCGGCACCGCGCTGTCGGCGGTGATGGGGGGCCCGGACCGCATCTGCCACCCGCACCTCTTCATGCGCGAGCGCGAGGTGGTCGAGCGGGTGAACCGCCACGTCTACAAGGTGCTGCGCAAGGTGGAGCGGGTCATCGCCACGATCCCGGTCGAGTCCACCTCGACCACGAAGACCTGGACGCGGGCCGAGGCGGGCGTCGACGTCACCTTCACGGTCACCCTGGTCGCGCCCAGCGTCTACAGCTGGCAGCTCGCTGCCGGCCCCACCGGGACCACGCCGCTTCCCGTGGTCATGTCGGGTGAGATCGACCGCAACGGCTACACCGGGGACCACGAGGGCAAGGGCACGATGGAGGTGGACTTCGCGAAGCTCAACGCCGCCTTCCCGAACGAGCGGGTCGCCTCCGGAACGCTCGAGGTCAACTTCGACGTGTCGGCGGCCTCCCGCAAGATCGCGGTGCGCGGCACCGACGTCACCTGGGACCTCGACGCCGGGAAGTTCGACGGCGGCATGATCCCCCCCGGTCTCTCCCAGCCGCGCAGCGGCGAGTACGTCTACTACCGCGTGGCCGGCAAGGGCGGCAGCCTCAAGATCCAGGACGAGATGGTCTTCCTCTGCGGGCTGGATCCCCGGACCGCGAACGCGGACCTCGTCCCCGCCGATTCCCGGATGGTCTCCCGCTGGTACCGCGCCGCCGACGGCAAGGTGTACGGCCGGAGCGACGGCCTCATCACCGGCGGCAGCCTGATCGCCCCCATCGACCGGATCGTCGGCGTGACCTGCCACGACGCGGCCGCCGACCGGCACATGCCGACCGAGGGCTACTGGCTCATCAAGGCCGAGGACGCCGCCGGCGCCACGCTGGTGGGTGCCTCCGCCGGCAGCATGATGGACACCGCGGCGACCCCCTGCGACGCGGCCTTCGGGGACGTGCCCGTCCTGGCCGACGCGTCGAAGGACTTCACGGGCTGGCCGGTCTCGTACTTCGAGGACCCGCCCTTCCCGTTCCCCGGGATGTAGCCGCCACCGGCCGCGTCTACTTGCGCTCGGCAAGCGTGACCGTGACCACGGTCACCTTGCCGGCGCGCGCGTACTCCACCTCCACCACGTCGCCGGGACGGTGGCCGGTGAGGGCGTACTGCATGTCCTGGAGGTTCAGGATCCTCTTCGCCCCCAGCCGCAGCACGACGTCGCCGCCCGTGATGCCCGCCTTCTCGGCCGGGCTCCCCGGGAGGACGCCGGTGAGGAGCACCCCCGGGTCCTTGCGCTCGGCGAAGTCGGGGATGGTGCCGAGGGACGGCCGGCTGCCCCGCCCTCCCCCGCCCTGCGGCTTCTGCGCGACGCGCACCACCTCGAGCCGTGTCGGCCAGTCGGCGGCGGCCTGCGTCGCGCGCCAGGCCAGGCGCGAGGCCTCGGCCAGTCCCGCCGCGTCGATCTTGTCGGGGGTGTCGGTCACGCGGTGGTAGTCGGTGTGAGCGCCGTTGAAGAGGTAGAGGACCGGTACGTCCCTGGCGTAGAAGCTGGTGTTGTCGGAGGAGCTGAATCCATCGCCCCCGGGCTCGACCCGGAGCGCGACGGGCGGGCTCCGGTCGGCGAGCTCCCGCACCAGCTCCCGCAAGCCCTTGGCGGTGTCCACGCCGTGCACGTAGAGCTTCCCGTTCTGGGGGCGCCCCACCATGTCGAGGTTCACCATGAGCTGCATCTTCGGCACCGGGCAGCCGGCGGGCGGGTTCTTCACGAACAAGGCCGAGCCCAGGACGCCGAGCTCCTCCCCGGAGAAGGCGGCGAAGACCACGGTCCGGCGCGGCGGGGCCATTCCCGCGAAGGCCCGGGCCACCGCCAGCATGGCGGCAGTTCCCGAGGCGTTGTCGTCGGCACCCAGGTGGGCGTTTCCGATCTGTTCGGGGGAGGCGGAGTTCTCGCCTCCGAATCCCAGGTGGTCGTAGTGGGCCCCTACGATCACGCACTCCCCGGCCACCGTTGAATCCGACCCGGCGATCTTGCCGATCACGTTGGCGGTCCTGGCCTGGTCGTGGGCCACCGCAACCGTCAGTGAAGCCTTCACTCCGAGAGAACGGGACCTGGGCTTCAGATCCGCGGCGATGGGGGTGGCGAGCGCGGCGGCGTCGACCCCCGCCCCGGACAGCGCCGAGGCGGTGACCCGCGCCGCGATGAGCCCGGCCCGCGAGCTCGGCGACCCCTTCCAGGCAGGGATGTCGTCCTTGGCCGGGTGGTTCCAGTCGTCCCTCACCGCCAGGACCGCCGCGGCCCCGTGGTCCCGGGCATTCGTCACCTTGTAGCGCCACTCGCCGTACCGGTGGTTCTTCGGGTCCCGGAAGGTGGACTTCGGGTCCGGCTCCCGCGGGAAGTCCTGGGCCAGGAGCACGATCTTCCCCTTCACGTCGAGCCCGGCGTAGTCGTCGTACGAGAGCTCCGGTGCGGTGATCCCGTAGCCTGCGAAGACCAGTTCCCCCTCGGCCTTGCCGTCGTCGCTGAAGGTGAAGGGCTGCCAGTCCACGGAGAGCCGCTTCTCGTTGCCGGCGAGGGAGAGGGCATTGCCCTCGAGGAGCCGGGCGCCCACCGGCGCCTCGAAGACCTGCCGGAAGCCATCGGCACCGGCCGGTGCGAGCCCGATGGCGCGCATCTGCCCCTCGATCCAGTCGGCCGCCGCGTCGATCCCCGGCGTGCCCACACCCCGGCCCGTGCGGGCGGGATCGGCGAGCCAGGTGACGTCAGCCTTTGCCCGGGCCCCGTCGAAAGGGGGGTCGGCAGGGGTGGGAATGGACCGGGGGCGGTGCAGGAGGCGAGGGGGAGCGCGAGGAGCGCGAAGGCGAGGAAAGGTCGGCGCATCGGACGTTTCTAAGGGGCGGACGGGCGAAGAAGCGAATGTTTACATGGCCGCCTGGTCGCCCTGGCCGGAACCGGAATCGTTCGCCATCTGGCACATCCGGCGAAGGTCTGCCACACTCCTGTCCCGTGGGCATGGCACTAGCCAGGAATGATTCTCAGGATTGGCGCCTCGAGATGCCTCCCGCGCGTCCTCCCTACCGCCGGGTCCAGGCTCCCATCTACCACCGCCCCACCTCCTGGTTCTCCCACGGGCTCCGGCGCATCGGAAGCGTGGAGCCGCAGGGCGGCGTGCGGTCCTACTCCGACGACGCGGTGAAGACCGGGCGCCTCCTCGAGATGGACGTGTTCCTCCCGGACGGCGAGACGGTCACCGCGGTCGTGGAGGTCGAGTGGTGCGACCCCCTTCCCCGCGGCGGGCCGGCCCTGTTCGACGTGGGGATGAAGATCGTCCAGATCGATCCGGGCGCGAGGGCTCGGCTCGAGAGCGTGCTGGCCCCGGCCTGAACGGGCCTCAAGGCGTCGCGGCCTTCCCTTCCAGGTACTCGTTCGACAAGGTGGCGACCGACTCCACCTTCCACCGGCCGCCGTCGCGAACGAGCTGGTAGCGCATCTTCATGTCGGCGACGAAGTCGGGCCCGTTCGGCTCCCCCGGTTTCGTGTGCCGGTCGTGGTAGCGCCAGCGCTCCCGGGTCTCCACCGTGGCGGTGTCGCCGCTCGCGGACGCGCTCGTGACCTCGAAGGACTCGATCTTGCTCTCGAGGACGAGCTTCCCAGCGGTCTTGAGATCGAGGAGGACCTGGACCCGCCCCATCTCCTTCTCGGTGGCCAGGTTCGCGAGCGGCGAGGCGTCGCCCCGTGCGTAGGCGCGCACCAGCGCGTCGTCGTAGGCCCGGACCGCCCTGGCCGCCTCGGACGACGCGCCCTGGCAGGCCGCGAGGAGGAGCACCGGGAGGAGCGCGAGGCGTCGCATCAGCTCCCCACCATGTAGGAGTTGTGGATGGTCGGCACCAGGATGGCCACCACGAAGAGGGTGACCACCGAGAAGGCCAGCGCCACGAAGGTGAGCCAGGCCATCCTCCGGCCGCTCCAGCGGTGCAGCACCCGGAAGTGGAGGACGATCCCGAAGACGATCCAGGTGACGAGCGCGGAGGTCTCGATGGGGTCCCAGCCCCAGTAGCGTCCCCAGGACTGGTGGGCCCAGAGCGCGCCGGCCGCGATCATCACTCCCAGGAAGAGGAAGGAGATGATCATGAACTGGTGGGCGTAGAGGTCGAGCTTCTCCGGCGAGGGCAGCTTCGCGAGCGCCTTCGGGTTGCGCTCCTTCACGAGCCAGGCCGCCGCGCAGGCCGCCGCGAGCAGGATGGCGGCGAAGAAGAGCTTGGCGAAGCCGATGTGCATCACCAGCCACCACGACTTGAAGATGATGGGCACCTCGCGCTTCAGCTCGAAGGTGGAGACCGCCCAGCCCATGAGCAGGAAGGCGGACGGCGCGACGAACACGCCCAGGCCGCGCAGGTTCCGGGCCACCAGGGTGGCGACGAGCCAGACCGCCACCACGATGAAGGTGTCGGCCGAGATGACCTCGTAGCGGGTGTTGTAGGGGCCGTGCCCCACCTCGACCCAGCGCATGGCGAGCGATCCGGCGTGCGGCAGGAGCCCGAGGGCGAGCAGGGCCTGCCCCGCGGTGGCGCCCCATTCCTTCCCGAAGGCCGCCCAGGCGAACCAGGCGATGGTCGCGAGCGCGTAGAGGGTGACTGCGCTCCAGAAGAGGATGCTCTCCACGGTGTTCCTTTCAGGCCGGCGGGCCCGTTCGCTCCCACTCGGCTGCCAGCGCGGCGCTTCCCCGGACGTTGAAGACCACCGCGGCGGCACCCTCCCCTTCCCGTCCAATCCGCGCCACGCCGGCCGGGAAGGCGAGCAGGGTGCAGCCGGCCAGGATGAAGAGGAACCCGGCGAAGACGCCGGAGAGGCCCGGCGTCCGGGTGTACGTGAAGCGGCCCCAGCGCCCGACGCCGACCACGCGCGCCTCGCCCGCACCGAAGGGGAAGGCGGTGCCCGGGGCCAGCGCCCGGCGTTCCCCCCGGCTCTCCATCCAGAGGAGCAGCCGGCCCGTTCCGGCCACGCCGTCGAGGTCCTGCTCGGATTCGAGAACGAACCGGACCGGCTCGCCGGCGGGGCTCGTGACCTCGGCGGCGGCCCGGCGCGGAGCCTCGGTCTGGAGCCGCACCGTGCGCACGCCCATGCCGCGGATCTCGAGCGTGATGGCCATGCCCGTCGGGATGGCCTGGAAGATCTCGACGTCCCCGGCGCGGATGCCCGCCGCCCGGTCCACCGTCTCCACGCGCATCGGCTCGCCCGGGACCGTCACCTCCAGCTCGGAGAGGCGATCGCGGGAGTATCCGGGCTGGTGGACGAACGGGTCGAACTTGACGAGCGCCACCTCGACGTCGGGCAGCGCCTCCCGCGCCAGGGGCCCCTTCTCCCTGCCGAACACGGTCCCGTGGGCGGCGAGGCTCGCCTTCTCCCCCTCGGAGAGGTCGAACACGCCCGAGTCGAAGAAGGCGTGCTGCACGAGCACCGCGGCGATGAGGACGAGGAGTCCGACGTGGAAGACCCAGCCGCCCCAGAGCGCCGGGGCGAAGCGGGTGAGCAGGTCGCCCTCCCCGCGGAACCCCTCGGACGCGAGGAAGGCGCGGGTGTCGGCGTCGCGGGGGAGGAGGCGCACCGCCGAGGGCGGAAACTCGCCGCGGCGGATGGCCCGGATCCGGGCGCGCTTGCCCCACGTGCAGGCGAGCGTGGACGCGAAGAGGAGCGCCACGGCCAGGAGGAAGGGCCAGGAGGTGAAGGGGTGGCCGAGCCCGACGGCGACGGCCCACGCCGGCGCGGCGGGCCCCTGCGGCTGCATCCAGGGAGCCCAGGCTCCGACCCCGGTCCAGACGGCGACGAAGCCGATGACCGAGAGGGCGAGGCGCGGGGAGCGGAGGAACGTGAGGAGGCGGGACAAGGTCGACTCACCCTGACCGGGCCCTACCTCGTGGTCAAGGCGGCTGCAGATCCCGGAACTTCCATGCCGATCTCCTTGAGCATCTCCTTCACGGAGTCCGGCATGCTGGCATGGCCCGCCATCCGCTTCATCTCGGCGCCCAGGTAGCTGTTCTCGATGAGCAGCTTCAGCACCTTGATCATGAAGCGGCGCTTCTCCGGCGTGAGCTTCCCGAGGTTCTTGAACTTGTCGTGGAAGAAGTGGCCGGTCGCGCGGTGGAGCTCGCCGTGGAGCTCCTCGATGGTCATGTTGTCCGGCTTCATCACCGGCTCGACCAGGTTGTAGCGCCGGTAGTCCTTCGTGACGAGGCGGCTCTCCATCTCGGGACCGATGTCGGAGTAGGGCCAGGGAGTCAGGGCCAGGAAGAAGGCCATGTCGGGCGCGTACCACTTGGCGAGCTCGACGGTCTCGCGCACCGAGGCGGTGGTCTCCTCCGGGGTCCCCAGAACGAAGGAGGTCTCCGACACCATGCCGAACTCGTTGATGAGGTCGATGGCGCGCTTCGACTCGGTGACCTTGATGTCCTTCTTGTAGAGGTCGAGCGTGGCCTGCGAGGTGGACTCGACCCCCAGGTAGACGTGCGAGACGCCGGCCCTGGCGTACTTCGAGAGGATGGGCTCGTCGCGCAGGATGTCGTCGACCCGCGTCTCCATGAGGAGCTCGAGCCCGCTCTGCCGCTCGATGAGCAGGTCGAGGACCTTCTCCCAGCGGGCCTGGTCGGTGGTGGGGGTCTCGTCGGAAAGCATGGCCACGGCCACCCCGTGACGATCCCGGAGCATCTCCAGCTCGGTCACGAACTTGAGCGGATCGCGTCCGCGCCAGCTGCGGCCCCAGAACTTCTGCTGGGAGCAGAAGGAGCAGCGCTGCGCGCAGCCGCGCGCCGAGGAGACGATGGCGAGCTTCCCCTGGGGGCTCGGCCGGTACCAGTAGAGCGGCCAGTCGACGAGGTCGAAGGCGGGCTGGAAGCGGTCGAGATCGAAGCAGAGCATGCGAGGCGGGTTCGAGAACGGGACGCCGTCCTTCCGGTAGGCGAGACCGGCGATCTTCTCGTAGCCCTCCCCGGCCGCCACGGCCTGGACCAGCTCGGCGATGGTGCGCTCGCCCTCCCCGCGAACCACGAAGTCGACGCTGGGATCGTCGCGGAGGATCTCCTCCCAGCAGTAGGTCGCGTGCACGTTCCCGATGACCGTGCGGACCTCGGGGTTCCACGCCTTGGCGTTGGCGCAGATGACCCGTGCGTCCGGCTCGGTGGCGGTGATGGCGGTGGTGCCGACGATGTCGGGCTTGAACTCGGCGATCTTCTTCGAGATGTCGTCGTGCGAGACGAACATCGACATCGCGTCGTAGATCTCGACCTCGGCGCCGGCGGCGCGCGCCTCTCCCGCGACGTAGACCATCGCGAGTGGCATCCACGTTCCAGCGGCCTCGACCACGCCGGCGTGGTACGGCGACGTGACGAGCAGAACGCGGGGCTTCCGGCCGAGCATCAGGTACCCTCCTTCAGGAGTCCACTTTGAGTAGCACGAACGGGGCCAGAGGTCACCGAACCATGGTACATTGAATTTACTGAGTATTTGTATGTTTCACCGGCCAATCGGTGATCGATTTGCGCGTTTCGGACGCGGTTCGCAACCTTTGCGGGAATCCGGATGGGTGCCCCCTCGCGAGGGAACCGGTCAGAAGTAGGCGATGGCGACCTGCCAGGCGGTTCCGGCGAGGAAGACCACGCCCAGGATGGCGTGCTTCACCTTGAGCAAACGGATGCGGTCGCGTGCCACGTCGCCGGTCCAGCCGAAGACCTTCCAGGTGACCATCCGCACCACCCCGGTGAGCAGGATGACCGCCAGGCTCACCCAGGTCACCCACATGAACTTCACACCGAGAGAGCGCGCCAGGTCGGTGGCCTGGGCCCACTCCGGCTGCCCCACCTGGACGTGGAGGATGGAGAGGAGGACGAGCGAGCCGATCCACGTGCCGGTGGCCACGTCGTGGACGAAGGCATTCAGGATGGTGAGCTTTTCCTGCATCGGTCCTAGAGTCTACTCCCGGAGGCAACCCCATGACGACCGTCGACTGGAAGCCTACCGCCTGCATCCTCTGCGAGTGCAACTGCGGCCTCGAGGTGGAACTCGGCGGCGAGGGAGGGCGCCACCTGGTCCGGTTGCGCGGCGACAGGAGCCACCCGTCCTCGAAGGGCTACGCCTGCGAGAAGGCCCACCGGCTCGACTTCTACCAGAACGGGACCGGCCGGTTGACGACGCCGCTCAGGCGGCGGGCCGACGGGACGTTCGAGGCCATCGACTGGGACACGGCCATCCGGGAGGTGGCGGCCCGCCTCTCGGCGGTGCGGGACCAGCACGGCGGCGACGCCATCTTCTATTACGGCGGGGGCGGACAGGGGAATCACCTCCCCGGCGCCTATTCCACCGCCACCCGGCGCGCGCTCGGCTCGTCGTTCCGGTCGAGCGCGCTGGCGCAGGAGAAGACCGGCGAGTTCTGGGTGTCCCACCGGATGTTCGGCACGGCCATGATCCGCGCCGACTTCGAGCACTGCGACGTCGCGCTCTTCCTGGGGAAGAACCCCTGGCAGTCGCACTCCATCCCTCACGCGCGCGTGACCTTGAAGGAGATCGCGAAGGACGCGGCGCGAACGCTCATCGTGGTCGACCCCCGGCGGACCGAGACCGCCGCGATGGCGGACATCCACCTCCAGCTGCGCCCGGGGACGGACGCCTACCTCCTCGCGGCGATCCTCGCCATCCTCCTCGAGGAGGGGCTGTGGGACCGAGCCTTCCTCGCCGCGCACGCCGCCGGCGTCGCACCGGTCGAGGAAGCGATCCGCGCCGTGCCCGTCGCCGACTTCTGCGCGCGCTGCGGCCTCGACGAGGCGCTGGTCCGCCGGACCGCCCGCGTCCTCGGCAGCGCCCGCGCGCTCTCGAGCTTCGAGGATCTGGGCGTCCAGATGAACCGGCATTCCACGCTGGTGAGCTACCTGCACCGGCTCCTCGTCGCCGGGACCGGGAACTTCGGCAAGGAGGGCACCGCCTACGTCCCGACCTCCATCGTCGCCCTGGCCGGCGGTGCCTCGAAGCGCCGCAGCCCGGTCGTTGGAGCGCCCATCGTGAGCGGGCTCGTCCCCTGCAACGTGATCGCCGACGAGATCCTCACCGACCACCCGGCCCGCTACCGGGCCATGATCGTCGAGGCCGCGAACCCGGCCCACTCGGTGGCCGACTCGCCCCGCTTCCGCGAGGCGCTCGCCGCGCTCGACACGCTGGTCGTGATCGACGTGGCGATGACCGAGACGGCCCGGCTCGCCCACTACGTGCTCCCGGCCGCGACCCAGTTCGAGAAGGCCGAGGCCACCTTCTTCAACTTCGAGTTCCCGCGGAACTCCTTCCAGTTGCGTCCGCGCCTGCTGGCGCCGCCGGAGGGCGCGCTCCCCGAGGCCGAGATCCACGCACGGCTCTGCCTCGCGCTCGGCGCCGTGACCGAGGAGGACCTCGCGCCGCTCCGCGCCGCTGCCTCGGAGGGGAAGGCCGCCTACTTGCAGGCAGCGGTCGAGCGGATGCTCGGCGACCCACGGCTCGCGGCCCAGG
>CAWHPQ010000024.1:0-61042 GCA_963831265.1 uncultured delta proteobacterium
AGCCGGTCAAATATAATATCCTGTAAAATCAATTACTTAGTGCAGTTAGTTGGCAGTCATCCCCGATGAGTGCTCACCCGGGAGGACGACCCGCAGCGCATGTAAGTTTTCGATTGGGCGCCCTCGGCACGGCGGACGGGTCGGCCGACCCTCACCGCGCGGACCCGACGGACGCTACCTGGAGCGCGACGGGGAGCCGGCTACCGGCTTCTCACGGTCGAACTTTCCGGCGAGCGCGTCGCGAACCGACCGATCGAAGCGGACCTTCCCGGTGGCGATCTCGCGGAGCGACTGGACGGTCGACTTGTTGCGGCCAGCGGCGAGCAGGGGCCGGGCGCCCGCCATCAACTGGCGGGTGCGCTTGGTGGCAAGGAGAACCAGGGCGAACCGGTTCTCGACCATCGGGAGGCAGTCTTCCACTGTGACGCGTGCCATCGCTCGCAACCTCTCGTAGACGGATGTTCGGGAGCCGGGAAGATAAGGGCAAGCCCCCGGAAGATCAAGCTCATCCGCCGCCTGGAGCGGAGAGGAGCCGGCCCGGGTCCGGGTCGAGCACCGCCGCGGGAACCCCCTCGACGGCCAGGATCTCCCCGCCCCTGCGGCCGAATCGGGTCCGGTCGAAGCTGCTCTCGTCGCCCAGGTCGAGCGCCATCGTGCTGCGGTCCCGCAGGGTGACGGTCAGGCGGACGGCGGGCGGATCGAGCCCCCGGGTGGCCAGGGCTCCCGGATCGGCGGGGAGCGAGCTGCGTACCCGCATCCCGGAGAGGCGGTCGAGGAGCCCCTCGACGGCGGCCGCGCTCGCCTCGCCCCCGGGCGGGTCGAGGCGCCAGCCGGCCCCGGCACGCTGGAGCCTGACCTCGGGCGCGCCGCGAGGAGCGATGGAGAGGGACCGCACGTCGGCCGGCCGGAAGGGAAGGGCCCTGGTCCCGGCGTCGTGGCGGGCCCGCGCGTCCGCGTCCGGGCGCTCCACGGCCAGGAGCGCCCCCGCGATCAGCGCGGCCAGGACGGCGGCCAGCGCCGCGGCGAGCGCCAGCGTCCGCGCGCGGGCCTTCAACGTCAGCGCTCCCGGCGGGAGAGCCACACCGCCATGCCGGCGAGGAGCAGCACCACCGGCACCACGTCGATGGCCAGGAACTTGAGCGTCCTCACCTGGCCCTCGGTGAGCGCGATGCGGGAGGCTTCCCGGGCCCTCGGCCGGATGGTGAGCCGGTCGTCCCGCTCGGCGAGCCAGCTCACCATGGAGAGGAAGAGAATCCTGGTTCCCCAGGAGGTGGAGGTACCCGTTGGAGAAGAAGTCCGAATCCCCGGCCACCACCGCGCGCAGCTCGCGGGGCGGATCGCCGGCCACCGGCCATTTCACGGCCAGTGCCAGCGGGATGGGGCCGACCTTCTCCCCCTCGTCGAGCCGCGCCGACCCGGCGAAGATGGCGCGGACGTCGTTCTCCGCCCAGGCACTCTCCGAGGTGAGGGCGAGCGGCACCGCGCGCGCCGGGGCACCCCGCAGCGCGACCAGCGAGCGGGCGGTGGGGAAGACCACGCCCACCTCGGCGAGGGGCTCGCTCACCGGGTGCGCCGTGGTGGCGCGGAGCACCGGCATGACCGGCGTGGCGCCGGCCAGCCGCGAGAGCGGGTTGGGGTCCACGATCATGTCGTTCCCCGCCTCGACCCCCAGTGCGCCGAGGAGCGGGTCGAGCCCGGCGTCCGACTCGGGCTCGACGAAGATGCCCAGGTGCCCGCCGCGCGAGACGAAGGCGCGCAACGCCGCCACCTCCGCGTCGAGGAAGGGCCTGCGGGGTCCGACCACCAGCAGGGCGGCCGCGTCGGCCGGCACCTCGCCGGTCGAGAGGAGCGAGAGCGGAGCGAGCTCCACGTTCTCCCGCTCGAGCGCCCGGGCGGCCAGCGACCACCCGGTCCTCCCGGCGTCGGCGGGCGATCCCTCCCCGTGACCCTGTGTGAAGTAGATGCGGCGCCGCTCCGGGTTCGTCGCCCTCCAGAGCGCGTTGGTGAGCGACTCCTCCGAGACCTCCCGGAGCCGCACCTCGGACGGCCCGGGCGCGACCACCACCCGGGTGCCCGACTCGGAGACCTGGTGGCGCCGCACACGGTCCGGGCTGCGGTACGGGTCGACCATCTCGAAGCGGAAGCTGCGGTTCCGCTCCGCGTAGCGGCGAAGGAGGTCCTGGGCGGGGGCGAAGCCGGCGTCGTCGGGGCGGTAGAAGGCCAGCACCTCGACGTCGCCGGGCAGGGCGTCGAGGATCCGCAGGGTGTCCGGCGAGAGGGTATGGATGCGCTGCCGGGTGACGTCGAGGGCGAGCGGCCGGCGGTGGGAGACCCAGAGCGCGGCGCCGAGCGCGGCGGCCAGCAGGAGGCCGGAGAGGACGGTGACGGCCGCGTAATGGGTCCCGCGCCCGGAGAGCGCCCGTCCCAGGCCCGCCCGCCCGGAGAGCGCCGCGCCGGCGGCCAGCGCCCCGAGCCCGAGGGCGACCTTGCCGAGGAGCAGGCGGCCGTCGCCGAGGAGCAACGTCACCACCGCGCTGGCGAGCAGCACGAGCCCGGCGGCGAGCAGGATGCGGGCGGAGAGGGAGCGCTTCACGGTTCAGGCCCAGCGGCGTCCCTCGACGGCCCGCTCGGCGACGAACAGGCCGAGGGCGCAGAGGGAGAGGTAGTAGAGGACGTCGGGGAGGGCGATGCGCCCCTGCAGGAACGGGGCGAGGTGCTCGGAGGCGGAGAGCCCGGAGGCCAGGTTGCGGGCCGCCCCACCGGAACCCACCGTGAACATCCCGGCCAGCCAGAGCCCGAGCAGGACGAGCAGCGAGAGCAGGGCCGCGACCACCGGCGTCCCGGCCAGCGCGGAGAACGCGAGGCCCACCGCCAGCGCCGCGGCCCCGAGCAGGAAGAGGCCGAGGAGGCCCGCGGCCACCGTGGGCCACTCGACGGCGGCCCCCCCCTGCGCCCCGCGGCCCGCCACCGCCAGGAACGCCGGGAACAGGGCCACGAGCAGGAGCGCCGCGGCGAGCACGAGGAGCGAGGCCAGGTACTTCCCGGCCACGATCTCGTAGGGCCGGATCGGGGCGGTCATGAGCAGCTCGAAGGTGCCGGTGCGCCGCTCCTCGGCCACGAGCCGCATGGAGAGGAAGGGGGTGGTCATCACCAGGAAGAGCCCCACCGATCCGAACAGGCGCGCCACCACCACGTCGGTCAGGTTCACCCGCTCGAGCAGCTCCGCGCCGCCGGGGATCTCGCCCGCCCGGGTGGTGAGGAGCCGGAAGCCGTCGAGCGCGCCGGCGAAGACCTGCGCCGAGAAGAACGCCACCACCACGAGCACCACCCAGGCGAGCGGCGTGGTGAAGTAGACCGAGAGCTCCTTGCGGACGATGGCGAGGGTGGCGCGCACGATCCCTCAGTCAGGGGTGACGAGCTTCCCGAAGATCTCCTCGAGGAAGCCGATGTCGTCGAGGGTGACCTCCCGGCCGGGGAGGTGGCGGGCGATGAGTCCGTCGAGGGTGTCGAAGTCGACCATCCGCCCCGCATTCAGCACCAGCACCTTCGAGCAGGTCATGGCCACCTCCGGCAAGAGGTGGGAGGAGAGGATCACGGTGTGGCGCCCGCCCAGGGATCGGACGAGGTCGCGGACCTCGCGGATCTGGATGGGGTCGAGCCCCACGGTGGGCTCGTCGAGGACGAGGACGTCCGGGTCGCCGAGGAGCGCCTGGGCGATGCCCACCCGCTGCCGGAAGCCCTTGGACAGGTTCGCGGTGAGCCGGTCGAGCACGCCGTCGACCCCGGTGAGGCGGGACACGCGCTCCACCTCCGCGGCCAGGAGCGCGCGCCGGAGCCCCTTCAGCTCGGCGGCGAAGCGAAGCTGTTCCCGCACCGTCATCGCGTCGTAGAGGGGCGGAACCTCGGGGAGGTAGCCGATGCGGCGGCGCGCCTCCATGGGCTGCTCGAAGACGTCGAACCCGGCCACCCGCACCGACCCTGAGGTGGCGGGGAGGAAGCCGGTGAGCAGGCGGAGCGTGGTGGTCTTCCCCGCCCCGTTCGGGCCCAGCAGGCCGACCACCTCGCCGCGCGGAATGGTGAAGGTGAGGTCGTCGACGGCGGCGTGGTCGCGGAAGCGCTTGGTGAGACCGCTGACCTCGATCATCCGCGCCCTCCGTACGCCGCCCGGCCGACAATCGCGTTCGCGGCGTGGCCTGTCAAGGAGCGACGCGGTGATAGGATCGCCGGGACCCGGGACGGTGGAGGGGTGCGATGAACGTGGTGGTGCAGAAGTACGGCGGGTCGTCGGTGGCCGACGTGGAGAAGGTCCGCAAGGTGGCGGAGCGGGTGGCCGCGGCGCGCCGGGACGGGCGGCGGGTGTGCGTGGTGGTCTCGGCCATGGGCAAGACCACCGACGAGCTGCTGGCCCTGGCCGCGCGCGTCTCGGGGAGCCCGGCCCGGCGCGAGCTCGACATGCTGCTCACCGCGGGGGAGCGCATCTCCATGGCTTTGCTCGCCATGGCGCTCGAGGACCTGGGGTGCCCGGCCGTGAGTTTCACCGGTAGTCAAGCAGGCATCCTGACCGACGAGCGGCACGCCTCGGCCCGGATCGTCGAGGTGCGGCCGGTGCGGGTCTGGGAGGAGCTCGACCGGGGACGCGTGGTCATCGTGGCCGGGTTCCAGGGGGTCTCGCCGCGCAAGGAGGTGACCACGCTGGGCCGGGGCGGGTCGGACACCACCGCGGTGGCGCTGGCCGCGTCCCTGGGCGCCGACTGCGAGATCTACTCCGACGTCGACGGGGTCTACACCGCCGACCCGCGCGTGGTGACGAGTCCGCGCCGGCTCGACGAGATCTCCTACGAGGAGATGCAGGAGCTGGCCCGGGCCGGGGCCAAGGTCCTGAACGCCGAGGCGGTGGAGTTCGCCCGCGAGAAGGGCATCACCATCCACGCCCGCGCCACTTCCGGCTCGATGGCGGAGACCCTGGTCCGCGGCCACGCGGCGGCGGGGGGTCGGGTGGCGGGGGTCACCTCGCAGAAGAACCTGGCGCTGGTGGAGGTGCCCTGGATCGGTCTCGGAGCCGCGCTCGAGGTGCTGGAGCGGCGGGGGGCCGTCGCCGCGGACGTCTCGGCTCACGGGGGGCGCGCCCTGGCCGTGGTGTCCCTCGACAACGTGCACGAGTGGGCTGCGGCGCGGACCGAGCTCCTCGCCGCCGTGCCCGACGCGGCCATCGACGATCGGGATGCCGGGTCGGTGAGCGTGGTGGGAACCCGGGCCGGGACCGGGCCGGAGATCCTGCGCGAGGTGGTGGCCGCGGTCCGGGCGGCGGGGGAGGAGCCGCGGGCGCTGCTCGCGTCGGCGATCCGGGTGACGGCCTGGTGCGCGGCGCCGCGCGCGCCGGAGGTTGTGAGGGCGCTGCACCGGAAGCTGGTCGAGGGTTAGCACTACTGCGTCAGGCGTTTTGAAAGCCTCGATCATCTCGATCACTTTCGGAATGGGCTGACCGGGAAGTTGCCCGGGGGATCCGGGCATGATCTGAAGAGTCTCCATGATCTTCATGGACGCCGCTGGAGTTCGACGAATCGAGAGCTACTTCCAGCGAATCGGTGAGGTGCTCGGCAACGCCAAGCGTCGCGCCTCCTTCGCGGTGTACGCGATGGGCCTCCTCGGCAACGCCGAGCGCAAGAGTGTCGAGCCCATGGCCGCGCTCGTGTGTCGGAACCCGAACAAGATGGACGCCGCCCACCAGCGTCTCCTGCACTTCATCGGTTGCGCGCCGTGGAACGACCGAGCTGTGCGTCGGGTGGCTGCGAAGTACGCGGTCGATGCGATGACCGAGCGCGAGCCCGTCGAAGCCTGGATCATCGACGACACCGGATTCCTCAAGCAGGGCAGCCATTCCGTCGGCGTGCAGCGCCAGTACACGGGGTCGGCAGGGAAGATCACCAACTGCCAGATCGGCGTCAGCTTGAGCCTCGCCACGCATACGGAACACGTCCCGATCGATTTCGAGCTCTACCTGCCTGAGAGCTGGACCGAGGACCCGGCGCGGCGGAAGGAGGGGTGTATCCCCGACGCGATTCACTTCCAGACGAAGCCGCAGCTCGGACTCGCCATGGTCCGGCGCGCCATCGCCGACGGGCTGCCGCGCGGCGTCGTCCTCGCCGATTCGACGTACGGCTCGTCGAGCGAGTTCAGGCAGGAACTGCGCGACCTGGGCTTCGAGTACGCCGTCGGCGTCGACCCAAAAAACCAATGTTTGGGTCGCCGATGCGCAGTCTCGATTCCGCGGCGACCCGGTCAGCGTTCGCGACCTCGCGCTGCGAATTGAGTCCCGGAAGGGATGCCGGCGCGTCACCTGGCGGAAGGGGACCAAGCAGGATCTCACGGCCCGCTTCGCACTCCGGAGGGTCATGCCAGCAGGCATCAATGCGGAGCGCGACATCCAGTGGCTCCTCATCGAGTGGCGCGACGGTGAGACGGAGCCCTCCAACTACTTCTTCGCGACCCTGCCCGAGCACATCGACTTCGAAGGCAGAGGCTTCCCTGGCTGGCACCACCACGTCTCCGTTGCCCTCTGCTGCTACGCGTTCATCGTTGCCGAACGCGTGCGGTGTTTTCCCCCCTCGGCCGGAAGGCCGCTGGAAGACGACCCAGACCCGCTCGCGGCCCGTGCGACACTTCTCCGACAGCTTCATCACCGTTCGGCTCTCCATCGCGCGAAGCGTCGCTTCATGGCTCCCTCGATGCCCCGCCTGTCATCGTCCAAGGAACTTGTGACGCAGTAGTGTTAGGTCCTCGCGGCGGACCTCGCAGCCAGTTGGGGCGCAAGGAAGCGCTGGCCTTGACGTGTTTTGCTGCGTTTCGGCTCCGGCGATCGAGGGGGCGCGAGAACGGTCTTCTCTGCGCCGCGTTGCCCTCCAGGAGCGCGATCGGAATTCGAGGCGAGGTTCGAGATCTCCGCACGAGATCGTTCTCCCGCGGCCATTCCCGTGCGGTTCCGGAGGCCCGGAAATCGCATGAGAGAGTGGATGCATGAACGAGAACGCCCTCTCCGCCGCCCGCGATTCGTCCCGCCACCTCGCCGACCTGCTGCGCAGCGAGCACGCCGCGCTGGCGGACTTCCTGATCGCGCTCGCCGCGTTCGATCGCGCGAACGCGTTCCGCAGCCTTGGCTTCGCGAACCTCTTCGAGTACCTCCACCGCGAACTCGGCCTGTCCCGCGGAGCCGCCCACTACCGCAAGGTCGCGGCCCGACTCGTCGCCCGTTTCCCGGAGGTGGTCGAGCCCCTTCGCGACGGTCGCCTTTGCCTCTCCTCCATCCTCGCGCTCGCGAAGGTCATCACCGAGGCCAACCGGCACGAGGTTCTGCCTCGGTTCTTCCACCGGTCCCGCGAGGAGGCGAACCAGGTGGCGGTGGAGATCGCGCCGGCTGTCGTGGTTCCCCGGAGAACCGTTGTCACCGTCGAGCAGACCCGGATCGCGCCGCCTGTGAATTCAGGGACTTCCGCGGTTCACCCCGGTGAACTTCAGCCGGCCGTCCCCGAAAAGCCCCGCACCCTCGTCGAGCCGCTCACCTCCACGCAGAGCCGGATCCACCTGACGGTGTCCAGGGGACTCCTCGCCAAGCTCCGGAAGGCCCGGGCCGGGCAGTCGCACGTGCAGCCCGGCGCGACGGACGAGCAGGTCATCGAGGCAGCGCTGGACCTCTTGCTCGAACAGCAGGAGAAGCGGCGCGCCTCGGTCCCGCCGAAGGTGAAGCGGGAGGTGATGAAGCGCGACGGGGGGAAGTGCACGTGGCCGCTGGCCTCTGGCGGAACGTGCGGCTCCACGGTGCGACTGGAAGTGGATCACGTGGTGCCGCGGGGAAAGGGCGGTCCGTCCACGGTCGAGAACTGCAGGATCCTCTGTCAGTCCCATAACCTGGAGGCCGCGCGGCGAGCCTACGGCGACGAACACATGGACCTCTTCGCTCCGAGGAACCCGGTCGTGCGCGAGGATTGCGCCTTCTACTTCGTAGAAGGCGCCGCAGCCATCCCGCCGTCGAGCACGATCTCCGTCCCGGTCACGTACGACGAAGCGTCGGAGGCGAGCCAGGCGATGGCCTCGGCCACCTCCTCGGCAGTCCCCATCCGCCCCATCGGGACGTCGGCGGCCACCTTCGCCGCCCGCTCAACCCGGTCGGGTCCGTCCCCCAGGACCGCCGTCCACATCGGGGTGTCGATGGCGCCCGGTACCACCGCGTTGCACCGCACCGGGTACCCGGCCCCGGCGCAGTGGAGCGCGACCGACCGCGAGACGCTCAGCACCGCGGCCTTGCTCGCCGCGTAGGCCACCGCGCCCGGCACGCCGATGGTCCCGGCCCGCGAGGCCACGTTGACGATGCTGCCACCGGTCTCCCGCATGGCGCGGATGCCGTGGCGGCACCCGAGCACCACCCCTTCCAGGTTCACGGCCAGCACCGCACGCAGGGTCTCGAGGGTGAGCGACTCCGGGTCCTGTCCTCCGGGCGACGCGCCGAAGCCGGTGATGCCGGCCGCGTTCACGAGCACGGAGAGCGGCAGCGACGGGAGCGCCGTGAAGGCCCGCTCCCAGGCCGCCTCGTCGCGGACGTCGAGTGCGAGGGCGTGCGCCGACGGGCCGATGACGGATGCGGTCTCCTGCGCCGATCCGAGCCGCAGGTCGGTGGCCACGACCACGAGGCCGTCCCGGGCCAGCCGGATCGCCGCCGCCCGCCCGATGCCGGACCCCGCACCGGTGACGAACGCGAGCCGCTCCCCGGGAACCGCCATGCCGCCCCCTACCGCCAGAACGATCCGCGCCCCGGCTCCGCGTCCTTGCGGTAGTCGGGGCCGTCCACGATCACGAAGTCGCACATCTCGTTGAGGCGCGAGTAGATGCGCTGGCCGACCCGCTCCTCCAGGCTCATCAGCTCGGCGTCGCGCTGGAAGTCCTTCGACGCCGTGTGGAACTTGCCGCCGGTGGGGACCGGAACGGGCGCGGGATCGCGCGGGTAGTTGGTGGCGAAGACCGTGGTCAGGCCGGCGTTGTAGCGGCGGCTGATGAGCTCGTCGAGCATCGACCGCTCCCACTCGGTGCCGCGCTCCTTGCCCAGCTCGTCGATGGCCAGCACCGGCACGCTGGCGAGCGGCCCCAGGATCTCCATGTGGCCGCGGTTCGAGCCGAAGCCGGCGCGGATGTCGGAGAGCAGCAGCATGAACTCCACGTAGCGGCAGGAGATGCCCTTCTCGAGGGCCAGCCAGCGCAGCGCGGCGGCGAGCAGGTGGGTCTTGCCGCAGCCCGGCTTCCCGTGGAGGAGCACGCCGCGGCTGGCCCGGTCGCCGCGGACCTGGTGGGCGAAGCTCTCGCAGGCGGTCTTGGCCTTCGACTGGCTCTGCGACCAGGGGCGGAAGGTGTCGAAGGAGGCCCGGGCCACCGCGGCCGGGATGCCGGCCGCGTTGAAGGTGGCGATGCGCTGGTCGAGGTGGCGGCAGGCGCAGGCCTGGGCCACCTGCCCCGGGCCGGTCGACACCATGACGTAGCCGCTCCCGCCGCAGCGGGGGCAGGCGACCTGGCAGGCGCAGCGGTGGGCCCTGGCCGGGCCACCGACCAGCTGGTCGACCACGTATCCCGCCCCGCCGCACGCGGTGCAGGCGGCGCCGCTCTCTGGGGTTTCCGGCATCGGGCGGCGGAGTCTACACGGTCCCGCGGAGGCAGAGTATCCCCGCCCGGCGCGCCGCCTCGAAGAGGTGCGTGCGCAGGGTTTCCCGGTAGGCGGAGCGCCGGGCGCGGCGGGTCCGATCGCCGGCCAGGAGCCGGCAACGGGGTCCGAGCGCGGCGCGCTCCGGTCGGGGGAGGGAGAGGATCCAGCGGTGGAGGAGGAGGTCGTCGGCGGCCCGCAGCGCGAGCTCGAGGGCGTCGAGGGTGGACGCGTCTCCCGGGAGCGCCGCAGCGGCCGCGCGGTACGCGTCGCTCCGGTCGCCGGCCGTGGCCGCCGCCGATCCGGCCAGCGAGGCCCGGGCCGCTCCCAGCCGCGCTCGCGCCGCGTCGGCCTCCGGTCCCGGTGCGCCGCCGTCCCCCACGCGCCCGTCCCGGTAGACCCGCCACTCCTCCTCGACGAACCCACGCAGCGCCCGGAGGGAGCGGGGGGGCGCGGCGCCCGGAGCCCGCTCGCGGAGGAGATTGTCCCAGCCCCGCCGCATGCCCCGGCAGACCACCGCCGCCGGCACGCCGCGCCGCTCCCACTCGGAGACCAGTTCCTGGTCGAGCGGGGAGAGCAGGAGCCCCGTCCCCCGGAGCTGGAGGAAGAACTCCGTGACGAGGGCGGCGTAGGAGAGCTCGCCGGCGGGGATGAGGGACACGTCACAGCCCCGCGGCGGCGCGGGCCTCGGCCGCGCTCTGGAAACGGCCAGCGGGATCCTTCCGGAGGAGCCGCTCCGAGGCGGCTGCGAGAAGGGGATCGGCGCCCGGGTTCATCTCCCGGATGGCCGGTGGCTCGAGGGTGGTGATCTCCCTCCACAGCTCGGCCGGCACCGACGACGGGAACGGGGGGCGCCCCACCAGGAGCTCGTAGAGGATGACCCCCATGCTCCACAGGTCGGCGCGGTGGTCCACGTCGCGCCCGGCCGCCTGCTCCGGCGCCATGTACCTGTAGGTGCCGACCACCCGTCCGGAGAGGGTGAGTGCGCTCGGGTCGGTGAGCTGCTTCACGAGGCCGAAGTCCATGATCCGGGCCCGCCGCGCGTCGTCGACCATGATGTTGGTGGGCTTCAGGTCGCGGTGGACGAAGCCGCGGGAGTGCACGAAGTCGAGGGCCCCGAGCACCTCGCCGAAGACGGTCCGCAGCCGGGCAATCCGCTCGGGGCGGTTGAGCTGCAGGGCCAGCGCCGCGGAGGGAGGCTCGGGCTCGGGCTCCTCTCCTCCGGCCAGGTCGACGGTGTGTGGGGGGTCGGCGGTGCGCTCCCAGGAGCCCGAGCCGTCGTCGGTCTCCGGCTCGTCGATGAGGTCCGCGAAGGCGCGGATGTCGTCCACTCCTGCGCCGGGCGGGCGGGCCACGATGGCCTCCACGTCCGCGTGGGTCTCCGGCTCGCGCAGCCAGGCCTCCATGTCGAAGACCAGCCCCGCTCCCCCCTCGAAGGCGGGGGAGGTGCCGTGGGTGGACGAGAGCTCGAGGATGGGACTGCCCGCCAGCGGCGCGAGGTAGGCCCGGAGATCGAGCCCCTCGACCAGTTCCATGGCGAGCCAGGAGTAGCCCTCGGCCTGGCCGGCGTCGAAGACCCGCACCACGTTGGGGTGCTCGAGCGCCCGCAGCACCTCGAACTCGCGGGCGAGCCGGCGGGCCGACGTGGGATCCACGGCGGGCGCGGGACCGAGGAGCTTCACGGCGGCCGGCATGCCGTCGAGGAGGTGGCGGGCACGGTAGACCGTTCCCACTCCCCCGCGGCCGATGACCGTGAGAATCTCCCATGGACCGACGCACCGCGGGGGCACGGAGAAAAGGATAGGGGTCGCGGGGCCGGGGGGTCAAACCCGGCCGGCCGGCAGCCGGTCGGGGCGGCGTGCTATAAGCCCGCCCGTGGCCGAGAAAAATCTCGTTCCGTGGATGGAGGCGCGGGTCCGCTCCCGCCCCCTGCCGCGCCATGTCGCCATCATCATGGACGGCAACGGACGGTGGGCGGAGACGCGCGGGATGTCGCGGGTCGAGGGGCACCGGAAGGGGTCGGAGTCGGTCCGGTCGGTGACGCGGGAAGCCCGGAAGATCGGGGTCGAGGCCCTCACCCTCTACGCCTTCAGCTCCCAGAACTGGGGGCGCCCCGACGACGAGGTCGGTGCGCTCATGATGCTCCTCGCCGAGTACCTCGACTCCGAGCGCGCGGAGATCCTCGACAACCGCATCCGGCTGCACACCATCGGCGACACCGACCGGTTGCCGGGCTTCGTGCGGGATCGACTCGACTCGGTCCGTGCCGCGTCGGCGAGGAACGACGGCATGGTCCTCACCCTGGCGCTCTCCTACGGAGGTCAGGAGGAGATCGTCCACGCCGCACGGGAGGCGGCCCGATCCGGGGAGGTCGACGCCGCGGCCATCGAGAAGAACCTCTGGACCGCGTCGCTGCCGCCCCTCGACCTGCTGGTGCGCACGAGCGGCGAGCGGCGCATCTCCAACTTCCTGCTCTGGCAGGCCGCCTACGCCGAGATGGTCTTCGTGGAGACCCTCTGGCCCGACTTCCGGGAGCTCGACCTGCTCGGCGCCATCGCCGCCTTCCAGGACCGGGAGCGCCGCTTTGGACTCACCGCCGCGCAGCTGGGTGGGACCTGATGGCCGCCGCCATGCGCGAGCAGAACCGGAACCTGGCCGTGCGCGTGGTCACCGCGCTGGTGCTCTTCCCGTTCGCGATGTGGATGACCTGGCTCGGGGAGCACTATTTTGCGGTGCTGATCGCCCTGGCGGCGGCACTCTCGGCGGGCGAGCTCGTCTGGATGTTCGAGAAGCGCCTGCCGCCCACCGGATGGCTCGGGGTCGTCGGAGCGGCGGCCTTCCCCATCGGGTCCTGGCTCTGGACGGAGGGGGGCACGTCCTTCCAGGACTGGGCAGGCGTGGTCGGGGCCGGCGCCGTGGTGGCGCTGCTCGCCACCGCCATGCTCCAGCGAGGGGAGCTGGCGCAGGCTCCGCGGTCGGCGGCGCTGGCGGTGCTGGCATGGGGCTATGCCGGCCTGCTGCCGGCGGCGGTGGTGGCGCTCCGGGAGAGGGCGGGCTGGCAGTGGGTGGTGCTCCTCTTCGTGGTGACCTGGGCCAACGACACGCTCGCCTACTTCACCGGCCGGTTCCTGGGGAAGCACCCGCTCGCCCCGCGCATCTCGCCCAAGAAGACCTGGGAAGGCTTCTGGGGCGGCGCCGCCGGCAGCGTGCTCGGTGCACTCGTCGTGAAGGTGCTCTTCCTGCCCGGGCTGTCGATCCCGGCCGCGGTGCTGGTCGGCGCCGGGGCGGCCCTGCTCGGCCCGCTCGGCGATCTCAGCGAGTCGATGATCAAGCGGGCCGCCGGAGCGAAGGACTCGGGCAAGGTCATCCCCGGACACGGCGGGCTGCTCGATCGCATCGACGCGGTCCTGTTCGTGGCCCCCTGGGTGGTCGCCTGCGCCCTCTGGTTCCGGCCATGAAGCGCCTCTCCATCCTCGGCTCCACCGGGTCCATCGGCGTTCAGGCCCTCGACGTGGTCTCCCGCTCGCCGGAGCGCTTCGCCGTGGTCGGGCTCTCGGCCGGGCGCAACGTGGAGCGGCTGGCGGAGCAGGTCCGTGCCTTCCGGCCGCTGCTGGTGTCGGTCTCCGATGCGGCGGCCGCCACGGACCTGCGGCAGCGGCTCGGGAAGGAGGCGCCGGAGATCCTGCAGGGCGAGGCCGGCGCGGTGGCCGTGGCGTCCCTGGCCGAGGCCGACTTCGTGCTGGCCGCCATCTCGGGCGGCGCCGGGCTCCGCTCCACGGCGGCGGCGGTCGAGGCCGGCAAGCCGGTCGGTCTCGCCAACAAGGAATCGCTGGTGCTGGCCGGCGAGCTCGTCATGCGCCGGGCCGCCGAGCGCGGCGTGGCCATCCTCCCGGTGGACAGCGAGCACAGCGCCATCTTCCAGTCGCTGGCCGGCCACAACCGCGCCGAGATCCGCCGCCTGATCCTCACCGCCTCGGGGGGCCCCCTGCGGAACGTCCCGGCCGAACGCATGTCGGAGGTCACGCCGGCCGAGGCGCTGCGCCACCCCAACTGGACCATGGGCGCCAAGATCACCATCGACTCGGCGACCCTCATGAACAAGGGGCTCGAGGTCATCGAGGCCCGCTGGCTCTTCGACGTCCCCCCGGGCCGCATCGACATCCTGGTTCACCCGGAGTCCATCGTTCACTCCATGGTGGAGTACGTGGACGGCCAGGTGGTGGCCCAGCTGGGCGTCTCCGACATGCGCGGGCCCATCAGCTACGCGCTGGCCCATCCCGACCGGATCGCGCTCGACCTGCCGCCGCTCGACCTGGCGAAGGTGGGGCGCCTCTCCTTCGAGCCGCCCGACCCGGTCCGCTTCCCGGCCTTCACGCTGGCCTACCGCGCCCTCGAGATGGGGGGGACGGCGCCGGCCGCCCTCTCCGGCGCCGACGAGGGGGTGGTGGAGGCCTTCCTCGCCGGACGCTGCTCCTTCGACGCCATCGCCCGGGTCTGCGCCGAGGTGCTGGACGCCCACCGGGCCGAGCGGCTCGTCTCGGTCGACCAGGCCATCGCCGCCTCCGACCGGGGCCGGGCCGACGCGCTCCGGAGGGTGGGGTGAGGGCGCCCGGACCCGGGACGCCCGGGAATCCTCCTGCGCGCCGCACGTTGTCGAGCTAAGAACCCGGTTCGCCCCGGGCGCGGACCCACATGGCCAGCGACATCCTCCTCAAGGTCGGTTCCATCGTCCTCCTCCTCGGGGGACTCATCTTCGTCCACGAGCTCGGCCACTTCGTCGTGGCCAAGCTGGTCGGGGTGAAGGTGGTGAAGTTCTCCATCGGTTTCGGCCCGCGCCTCCTCGGCTTCCGGCGCGGCGAGACCGAGTACCTCCTCTCGCTCCTGCCGCTGGGGGGCTACGTGAAGATGGCCGGCGACGAGCCCGGCGCGGAGGTGGCGCCGGAGGACCGCGGCCGCGGGTTCCTCGAGGCGCCGCCCTGGAAGCGCTTCGCCATCGCCTTCGCCGGGCCGGGTGCGAACCTGGCCTTCCCGGTGATCATCTACTTCGCATTGGCGCTGGCCCAGAACGGGTCGCCCGTTCCGGGACCCACCCTGGGAACCATCATGCCCGGGTCGGCGGCCGACCGGGCCGGATTGCAGGCCGGCGACCGGGTGGTCTCGGTGACCGTGCCGGGCAGCCCGGCCCAGCCGGTCCGGTACTTCTCCGACCTCCGCCAGATGGTCGGTCCGCGCGCCGGCGAGCGCATCGACTTCACGGTGGAGCGCGGGGGCGCGCAGGTCGTCGTGCCGGTCGTGCCGGGTGCCGAGAAGGAGTCGAACCCGGTCGAGACCGTCACCCGCGGGGTCATCGGGGTCTCCCCGGCCTGGCCGTCGTCGGTGGTCGCGCCGGTCCTGCCGGGCAGCGCCGGCCCGCTCGCCCCGTTCGACCTGGTGGTCCGCGCCGGAGGCGCACCCATCAAGAACATGGGGGACCTCGACCGGATCCTCCAGGCTGCCCCCTGCGAGCCGCTGGATCTCGAGGTGCTCCGGGAGACGCCCATCGGCGCGCCGGGCGTGGCCGTGTCGTCCTACGCTCCGGTGAAGCTCGGAATGGTCCCCACCTGCACCGGAGGGAAGCCCGCCTTCCTGGCCGCCGACCCCCTGGTCTCCACCTTCATCGCCGGGGTCACTCCGGGAAGTCCCGCCCACGCCGCGGGCCTGCGACGCGGCGACGCCATCGCGGCGGTGAACGGGAAGCCGGTTCGATCCTTCCGCGAGCTGAACCAGCTCTCGGCCGACTTCCTCTCCGGCACCCCGGTGAAGATCGAACTGGCCGGCGGCCGGGCCGTCGAGCTCGTGCCGGCCGACCAGGAGTACGTCGACGAGATGACCCGCGAGACCCGGCGACGGGTCACCATCGGGTTCTTCCCCGACCAGCGAGGTCTCGTCGAGTCGAGGGCGCTGGTGGCCGAGGAGGTCCGGCTCGCCATCGGGGTCCGCGAGGCCCTGGGCAACGCCTTCGGACACCTGGGCGAGGTGGTCCGTCTCACCGCGCTCGGCATCGCCCGGATCGTCCAGGGGGAGATCAGCTTCAAGACGGTGGGCGGCCCGATCATGCTCTTCCAGATCGCTTCCCAGGCGGCGCAGGAGGGCTGGGCCAGCTTCCTCTTCAAGATGGCGCTCATCAGCGTGAACCTCGGGCTCATGAACCTGCTCCCCATCCCGGTCCTCGACGGCGGCCACATCGTGGCCACGGCGATCGAGGCGGCCACCCGCAGGCCGCTCTCCCTGCGGACCCGGGAGGTCGCCAACCTGGTCGGCATCCTCCTGCTGGTGTTCCTGATGGTCTTCGTCTTCAAGAACGACATCGTCCGGCTGATGGGGTAAAGGCGATCAGCCCGGCCATGCTCGTCGCCGCCATCGACACAGCAACCCCGACCCTCTCCTGCGCGCTCCTCGACCTGCGGGGCACCGCGGTCGAGGTCCTCACCACCCGCACCGACCGGCAATCCGGTCCGGGCGTGGGCCACGGGATCCGGCTTCCGGGCGCGCTCACCGACCTGCTCGGCGCCCTGGGCCGCAAGGTCTCCGACGTGGAAGGATTCGCGGTCGGGCTCGGGCCCGGCTCCTTCACCGGGCTGCGCATCGGCCTCGCCACCTGGAAGGGGCTCGCCTATGCGAACCGGCGCCCCATCGCCGGCGTGTCCAGCCTGGCCGCCATGGCGCTGGAAGCGGCCGTCTCGGCACGCGGGAGCGAGGCCCTCCTCGTCCCCATGCTCGACGCCCGCAAGGGCGAGGTCTACGCGGGCTTCTACCGGGTGGTGGGCGAGGCAGTGACCGCCATCCTCCCGGACGAGGCGCTCTCGCCCGCGGCAGTGGCGACCCGGCTCGAGGGGCTGGGTTCGGCGGTGGCCTTCGGGGAGGGATACACCGCTCACGCCGGGGTGCTCGCCTCGGTGCTCCCGCTCCTCCAGGGGGGGCCGGACACTCCCTCCGGCGACGCCGTGGGGCGGCTCGCTGCGCCACGGCTCGCCACGGCGCCCTTCGACGACCAGGCCCTCTTCGCGCTCGAGCCTCACTACGTGCGGAAGAGCGAGGCCGAGGTGAAGTTCCCCAACGGGATCCCGTGACCATGCGCGTCTTCCTCACCGGGGCCACCGGACTCATCGGCCGCGCCCTCGCCAGCTCGCTCGCCGCCGACGGCCACGAGGTCGTGGCGCTGTCCCGAAGCGAGGCTCCTGCCTCGCTGCCCGCAGGAACGCGGGCGGTGAAGGGGGACCCGGCAGTTCCTGGTCCCTGGCAGGAGGAGCTCTCCCGCTGCGACGCCTGCGTGAACCTGGCGGGGGAGCCCGTCGCCGGGGGGCGCTGGACCGACGAGCGGCGCAAGTCGATCCGCGACAGCCGCGTCCTCGCCACCCGGAACGTCGCCTCGGTTCTCGCGGCGGGTGGGCCCACCGTGCTCGTGAACGGGAGCGCCATCGGCTACTACGGCCCGCGCGGCGACGAGGTCATCGACGAGACCTTCCCCGCCGGGAACGACTTCCTGGGACACGTGGCGCAGGAGTGGGAGGAGGCCACCCGTCCGGCGGCGAAGCGGGCCAGGGTGGTGCTCCTGCGCACCGGCATCGTGCTCGCACCCCAGGGCGGCGCACTCCCCAAGCTGGTGCTGCCCTTCAAGCTGCTCGCCGGTGGACCCATTGGCGACGGCGGCTTCTGGCAGTCGTGGATCCACCTGGCCGACCAGGTCGGGATCCTGCGGCTGGCGCTCGAGAACCCGTCCGCCCGGGGCCCCATCAACGCCACCGCGCCCGATCCGGTGCGCAACCGGGATCTGGCCCGTGCGCTGGGGCGCGTGCTGCGCCGCCCCAGCCTGCTCGTGGCCCCCGCCTTCGCCGTCCGCGCCGTGCTCGGCGAGATGGCCGAGGTGGTCCTCGCCAGCCAGCGGGTGGTGCCGCGGCAGGCGCTGGCGCTCGGGTACCGGTTTCGCTGGCCGTCGCTCGAGCCCGCGCTCCGCGACCTGCTCCGGGAGGAGAATCGCCGATGACCGACAGGCCGCTGAAGCTCGCCGTGGTGGGTGCGACCGGAGCCGTGGGCCGCGCCGTCCTGGAGGACCTGGAGGCCCGCGAGATCCCGGTGGAGCTCCGTCTCTTCGCGACGCCCAGGTCGGAGGTGGACCTCCTCGAGTTCCGCGGCGACGAGCTCGAGGTCGAGACGGTGACCGAACGCTCCTTCCGGGGCTGCGACGCGGCCATCCTGGCGGTTCCGGCCGCGGTCGCGCGGGACCTCGGCCCGAAGGCCTGGGCCGATGGGTGCCTGGCCATCGACCTCTCCGGCGCCTTCCGCTCGGCCGAGGGCGTGCCTCTCGTCGTGGCCGGCGTGAACGGCGCGGAGGTGGCCGCCGGGGAGAGGCGGGGGATCGTGGCCACCCCGTCCGGCCCGGTGGTCCCGCTGGCGCTTGCGCTCGCTCCCATTCACCGGGAGGCAGGGCTGCAGAGGGTCTCCGTCACCATCCTCCACGCCGCCTCCGGCTCCGGCCGGGCCGGCCTGCGGCAGCTCGAGAAGGAGATGGTCGCGCTCCTCAACGGCGAGGAGCCCGACGCCTCCGACCTCTCCCACCGGGTGGGCTTCAACCTCGTCCCGCAGGTGGGAGCCTTCGGCCCCGGGGGGAGCACCGACGAGGAGGCCGCGGTGGGCGGGGAGCTGCGCCGGCTGCTCTCCGCGCCCGGGCTCTCCGCGACCGCAACCGCCATCCGCGTCCCGGTCTTCTACGCACACGGACTCGCCGTGAATATCCGGACGGCCCGGCCCCTCTCCGCCGACGGTGCGAGGGCGGCGCTCCGCACCTCTCCCGAGATCAAGGTCGTCGACTCCCCGGCGGATCGGGTCTACCCCATGCCCATGCTGGCGGTGAACGACGACGCCGTGCTGGTCGGGCGCGTCCGGGAGGACCCGTCCCAGGAGAACGGGCTCGACCTCTTCGTGGTGGCCGACAACCTCCGGCGGGGAGCCGCCGGGAACGCGGTGCGCATCGCCGAGGCCTGGGTTCTCGGCCGCCGGTCCTGACGGCGCCGACCGGCTGGCCAGCCCCGGACCGAGGTTGCCAAAATGGCACTCCGGATGGCTTCCCGGTCCCCCATTTGCCAAAAAGTCCCCCACCGGCGCGCTCCGGGGGCTCCCCCAGGAGCATCGGGAGCTTGCATGGCTGGCCCCGGCCTTGCAGAATCGCGTCCCATGCTCCGCAGAGCCACGCTCGTCCTGCTGCTCCTCCCTGGAATCGCCCTGGGCCAGACCACCCTGGGAACGGTGACCGCGCAGGTCACCTCCACCACCCAGGGCGCGGGGCAGGCCAACCGGGCCGAGTGCGCCTCGACCACGAGCCTCTCCACCTGGAACCTGGTCACCACCATCACGCCGGTCGTCGCCAACGGCGACAGGTGGCGGCTGGGGACGGTGGGCACGACCAGCGGGTGCACCACGAGCGGTGGACTGCCCACCGGGGTCCACCCGGACGTGACGGCAACCGGGTCCACCCAGTCCATCACCGCCGTGCCCGTCAACACCATGGCCACCACCGGCGGCGTGAGCAGCTGCACCCAGGCGAGCGACGTCGACGTCAACCTCTGCGTCTACTACCTCCCCGGCGGCTCCACGACGGGCTGGCAGCTGGCGGCGCAGGGCACCTTCACCTTCCAGCTGGCCATCCCGCCGGCCCCGAACATCACCGGCGTGAGTCCGGGCGACACCCAGCTCGGGGTGAGCGTGGTTCCCGGGACGGCCACCGCCACCGAGACGGCGACCCGGAGCGTCACCTACTCGGTCTCCTGCACGCCGCCGGCGGGAGGCACCGGGGTGACGGGTGGACCGGGGAACGCCGGCACCATCACGTGCAGCGGCCTCACCAACGGGATCGCCTACACGGTCACGGCCACCGGCCGGAGCGCGGCCGGCAACCTCGGTCCGGTCTCCAGTGCATTCGGCCCCAGTTCGTCCACCACGCCGCTCCCGTTCCTCAACTTCTGGGACGTCTACAAGTCCGACGGCGGGGTGGAGACCGGCGGCTGCGGCACCGGCGGCGCGGGCGCGCTCGCCCCCGCGCTCGCGCTCCTCGGGTTCCTCGCCGTCCGCCGGAGGCGCTCGTGAGGGCGGCCCTCGTCGCGCTGTCCCTGGCGTGCGCGCTGCCCGCCGCGGCCCAGAGCCCGGTCCTCACCGTGAAGGAGTCCCCGCGGCTGGGTTCGTTCCAGGTGACCATCTCGCCCTTCAGCCCCAACATCGACTCGGAGTTCACGAACGCGCTCTTCCCGCCCTACGCCACCGTCTTCGGGACCGGCCGGCCGCTCATGGTCCAGGGCCAGTTCAACTACTCGGTGTGGGTGGGCCAGTTCGGCACCGTCGACCTCGGAGTGGGCGCCGGCTTCTGGGAGGCCTGGGGCCAGGGTTGGTACCAGGGGACCGACGGAACGTTGCTCCGCGGTGGGACCACGAGCCTCATGATCATCCCGCTCCAGGTCCAGGTCGGCTTCCGCTTCGAGTGGTTCTTCGAGCGGTTCAGCGTTCCCCTCGAGCCCTACGTGAAGTTCGCGATCCTGGACTATATCTGGAGCACCAGCGGGCAGAGCGGGACCTCCTCCTGGACCTCGCCGGACGGCGTCGCCTACCGCGGGTCCGGCGCAACCTTTGGCTGGTCGACCACGCTGGGGCTCGCGCTGGTGCTCGACTTCTTCGATCCCGGCCTGGCGCGCCAGATGGATTACGACGTGGGCATCAACCGGTCCCTGCTCGTCTTCGATTTCACGAAGTCGAGCGTCAACGACTTCGGGTCGAAGAACAGCTGGCAGCTCGCGCCGAGCTACTGGGCCTGGAGCCTCGGGCTCCAGTTCGTTTTCTGAGGCAACGGCGCGGCCCTGCCACGGCGCCGGCCCTTCCACCCCGGCGCTCACCCGCGGACGACCCCGTGCCGGCGCCCCACCTTCACGAACGCCGCCACCGCCCGGTCGACCATCTCCGGGGTGTGGGCCGCGGAGAGCTGCACGCGGATGCGGGCCTCGCCCTTCGGCACCACCGGGAAGCTGAAGCCCACCACGTAGATCCCCTCCTCGAGCAGGTCGCGGGCCATGTCGACCGCCAGCCGGGCGTCGCCGAGCAGGATGGGGGCGATGGGGTGGAACCCGGGCCGGAGCTGGAAGCCGGCGGCGGTCATGCCCTCCCGGAAACGCCTGGCGTTCTCCATGAGCCGGTCCCGCAGTCCGGTGGAGCTCTCGAGCAGGTCGAGGGCGGCCAGGCTTGCCCCGACGATGGGCGGCGCGAGGGTATTGGAGAAGAGGTAGGGACGGGCGCGCTGGCGGAGCAGGTCCACCACCTCCCGAGGTCCGGCCACGAATCCCCCGGCGGCGCCGCCCAGCGCCTTTCCCAGCGTGGAGGTGAGGATGTCGACGCGCCCCTGCACGCCGAAGTGCTCGGGCGTGCCGCGCCCGGTGCGCCCCACGAACCCGGACGCGTGCGAGTCGTCCACGAGCAGGAGCGCGCGATGGCGCCCGGCGATGGCGCAGATCTCGTCGAGCCGGGCCAGGTCGCCGTCCATGGAGAAGACACCGTCGGTGACCACCATCCTGAGCCGGGCGTCGGCCGCCTCTCCGAGCTTCGATTCCAGGTCGGCCAGGTCGGCGTGCGCGTAGCGGTAGCGGCGCGCCTTCGCGAGCCGGATGCCGTCGATGATCGAGGCGTGGTTGAGCGCGTCGGAGACGATGGCGTCCTGCTCGCCGAGAAGCGCCTCGAAGACGCCGCCGTTGGCGTCGAAGCAGGAGGAGAAGAGGATGGCGTCCTCGAAGCCGAAGAAGGCGGCCAGGCGCCGCTCCAGCTCGCGATGCAGGTCCTGGGTGCCGCAGATGAAGCGCACCGAGGAGAGGCCGTAGCCCCGGGAGTCGAGGGCGGCGCGGGCGGCGGCGAGGAGCCGCGGGTCGCCGGAGAGCCCCAGGTAGTTGTTGGCGCAGAAGTTGAGCACCCGGCGCCCGCCCACCTCGATCTCGGCGCCCTGGGGCGACTGGATGACCCGCTCCTCCTTCCAGGTCCCGGCGGTACGGATCTCCTCGAGGGCGGCTGCGAAGACGTCGCGGGCGAGCTCGTACACGGTGGCCTCCGGGCCTTCAGGGGAACTGGATGAGCACCTTGGGGTGGGCCTTGATCTTCTCCTCGAAGGAGGTGGGCTCCCAGGTGGAGAAGGGGACGACGGTGTCCTTGCCCCCCTGGAGGATGACGTTCCAGACCTGCTCCTGGATGTTGGGCGAGGTCGACTCGAGCAGGTTCCGGGTGATGTGCCAGGTCTCGAAGATGCGGCGCCCCACCACCGCGTGCAGGCTGATGCCGTCCACGATGACCCGCTCCAGGCTCTCGATCACCGCCTCCCCGCTCTTCAGCCCGAAGAGGATGACGTGCCCGCCCCGCCGCACCGCCGAGATGGCGGTGTTGAGCGCCGCGTTGGAGCCGGACATCTCGAGTGCCACGTCCACGCCCACCCCGCCGGTGAGCTCGTGGATGGCCCGGGTGATCCCCTCGTCGTGGACGTAGGAGGTCTCGGTGGTCCGGGTGGGCTCGACCACGGCGTCGGCGCCCAGCTTCCTGGCCATCTCGATGTGGGTCCGCATGGGCTCGACGCCGATCACCTGCCTGGCCCCCAGCGCGCGGGCCACGGCGATGGCGAAGAGGCCGATGGTGCCGCAGCCGATGATGGCCACCGACTTCCCGCGCAGGTTCACCTTGGTGCAGGCGTGCACGGCGTTTCCGAACGGTTCCTGGAGCGCCGCCACCTCGGGCCGGATCTTGGAGACGTCGGTGGGCCAGAGGGCCTGGGCCGGCAGCTTCACGTATTCGGCGAAGCAGCCGTCCACGCTGATGCCGATGATGCGGTCGGTGGCGCAGACGTGGTTGTCGCCGATCCGGCACTGGTAGCAGGTGTTGCAGATGATGTGGCTCTCGGTGGAGACCACGTCGCCGGGACGCAGGCCGAAGTCGCGGGTGGCCTCCGGGCCCGCCTCCACCACCTCGCCGAGCAACTCGTGTCCGATGACCCGGGCGTCCTTCCCCTCGGAGGCGAGCGACGACTGGATCATCTCGCCGAAGGCGCGCCGGAACCAGATGCCGCGGTCCGAGCCGCAGAAGCCGGCGAAGCGCGGCTTCACGATCACCATCGAGGTGTCCCGGTAGTCCTTGCCCACGTCGAGGACGGGGCGCGCCACCTGCTCCTTGCGGAGGCCGCGGCTCGTGCTCCAGGGGTCCTTCTTCCGGTCGTAGACGAGCGCCCACATCGATGGATTCATGCCCCCCCCGGGTTGGAAGCCGCCTGTGCGGCCGGGTACCGTATACTCCAGCACCGATGGCTTCTCCCACCGTTCGTCGATGGCGCTGGCGAATCCTGGGCGGTGGTGCGCTCCTCCTGCTCCTGGCCATCGCGCTGCGCGCCTTCCTCGGACCGAAGGTCCCGGCCTGGCAGGTCGAGCGGAGCGAGCTCGTCCAGCGGGTGGTGGCGAGCGGGCGCGTGCTGGCTCCGGCACGCATCCAGGTGGGGAGCGTGGTGGTGGGGCGCGTCACGCGGGTCCCGGTCGAGAAGGGGGGCCGCGTCGTGGCGGGTGACCTGCTCGTCCAGCTCGACGACGTCGAGGCCCGGGCGGCGCTCGCCCAGGCCCGCGCGGCGGTGGCCCAGTCGGTCGCCAGGCTCGAGCAGGTGGACGTGGTGTCGGCACAGGTCACCTCCGAGGCGGTCCGCCAGGCCGAGCTCCGTCTCGCCCAGGCGGAGGTGAAGCTGACCCGGAACCGGACCCTCGCCGAGGCCGGTTCGGTGAGCCGGTCGGATCTCGACGACGCCCTCCAGGTTCGCGACCTGGCGGCCAGCCAGCTCGCCTCGGCGCGCATCCAGGCGGGTGCTGCGGCCACCGGAGCGGACCGGCACCTCGCACGGGCGGCGCTCGACCAGGCCCGAGGGGCCGAGCAGGCGGCCGCGGCACGGCTCGACAACCTCTCCATCCGGTCCCCGTCCGCCGGCGTGGTCACCGAGCGGGACGTCGAGCCGGGCGACGTGGTGCAGCCGGGCCGGACCCTCCTCGTGGTGGCCCGCGACGGGGAAACGCAGCTCTCGGTGCTGCCCGACGAGAAGAACCTGGCCCTGCTCCGCCTCGGCCAGCCGGCCCTGGCGTCGGCAGACGCCTACCCCGACCGGGCGTTCCCGGCACGGGTGGCCTACATCGCCCCGGCGGTCGACCTGGCGCGGGGGACGGTCGAGGTGAAGCTCGACGTCGAGAACCCGCCGCCCTTCCTCCGCCCGGACATGACCGTCTCGGTGAACGTGGAGACGGGGCGCGATCCCGGGGCGCTGGTGCTCCCCGCGGGCGCGATCCGCGATCCCGGCGCCGGTCCGTGGGCGCTCGTCGTCCGGGGTGGAGAGACGGTCCGGCAGGCCGTGAAGCTGGGGATGCGCGGCGACGGCCGGGTGCAGGTGCTCGACGGGCTCGCCCCCGGCGAGTGGGTCGTCTCTCCCGCGGCCCCGGTCGGTCCGGGGCGCCGGGCGCGTACCGAGCCGGCTCGCTAGGCCATCGACCATGCGCTTCGAGTGGTTCATCGCCATCCGGTACCTGCGCGAGGGGAGAGCACAGACCGCGCTGGTGCTGGGGGGGACCACGGTGGGCGTCGCCGTGCTCATCTTCCTCACCGCCCTCATCAGCGGCCTGCAGCGAACCCTGGTGGCCCAGACCCTCTCGGCGCAGGCCCACGTCTTCGTGAAGGCCCCGGAACGCGTCGCCCGCCCGCTCCCGTCGCCGGATCCGGTGGCCGACCGCGTCGAGAAGGTGCCCGACCGCGTCCGCTCCATCGAGCAGTGGCAGCAGGTGCTGGCCTCGATCGGGACCATGCCCGGTGTCGTGGCCGCCACGCCCACCGCGGCGGGGGCAGCCTTCGCGAGCCGCGGCCCGGCGACCAAGTCGGTGACCCTGCGGGGCATCGACCCGGAGAGCTTCGCCCGGGTCATCGACGTCGTCACCAAGATGAAGTCCGGGCGCTTCGCGCTCGAGGGGGCCGAGGCGATCATCGGGACCGTGCTCGCCTCCGACCTGGGCGTCGGCGTGGGAGACAAGGTACGGGTGGCCACGCCCGAGGGGCGCGGAGACGTCTTCACGGTCTCGGGGGTCTTCGACCTGGGCAACAAGGAGGTGAACGCGCGCTGGGTCTTCGTGCCGCTGCGCTCCGCGCAGACCATGCTCGACATCCCCGGTGGCGCCACCACCATCGAGGTCAAGGTGGAGGAGATCTTCGAGGCCGAGCGGATGGCCCGCGAGATCGCGCGGCGCCACGGGCTCGCCGCCGACAGCTGGATGGAGCTCAATCGACAGCTGCTCGTCGGCCTGCGGTCCCAGTCGGCCTCCAGCTGGATGATCCAGGTGCTCGTGGTGCTCGCGGTGGCGCTCGGGATCGCCAGCGTGCTCGGGGTCTCGGTCATCCAGAAGTCACGCGAGATCGGCATCCTCAAGGCGACCGGGACCTCCACCGGGACGATCCAGCGCATCTTCCTGCTCGAGGGGGCGCTGGTGGGAGGAGCCGGGTCGGTGCTGGGAGCCCTGATCGGCTCCGGGATGGCGATGGCCTTCGCGCGGCTGGCCCGCGCCCCCACCGGCGACCCGCTCTTCCCGGTCGACCTGACGCCCGGGCTCTACCTGGGCGCCGCTGCGGTCGCCGTCGTCACCGGGACGCTGGCCGCCTGGTTCCCGGCCACGCGGGCGGCGCGGCTCGACCCGGCCGAGGTGATCCGCTATGGGTGAAGCAGGCGGCGACGTCCTCCGGCTGGAGGGGATCACCCGCGACTTCGGGGAAGGGGAGGCCCGGACCCGCGTGCTCCGGGGCATCGACTTCTCGCTGCGCCGCGGAGAGTTCGCGGCGCTCATGGGCCCGTCCGGCTCCGGCAAGAGCACGCTCCTGCACCTGATGGGGCTGCTCGACAAGCCCACCGGGGGGCGCGTCCTCCTCGACGGCCAGGACACCGGCGTGCTCGACGACGACGGGCTCACCCGGTGCCGGGGGAGGACGCTCGGGTTCGTCTTCCAGTTCCACCACCTCCTGCCTGGCTTCACCGCCCTGGAGAACGTGATGATCCCCATGGCTGCCGACAGGGGGCGCCTCGAGCCCTCGATGCGGGAGTGCGGCCGGGCGCTGCTCGACCGGGTGGGGCTCCTCTCCCGCGCCGACGCCCGGGCCACCACCCTCTCCGGAGGGCAGGCGCAGCGGGTCGCCATCGCCCGTTCCCTGGCCATGAACCCGAAGATCGTGCTGGCCGACGAGCCCACCGGGAACCTCGACACCCGGACGGCCGACGAGGTCTTCTCCCTGCTCCGGGAAGTGAACCGGGCACAGGAGGTGACCTTCCTCGTGGTCACGCACGACCGGAGGCTGGCCGAGCGCACCGACCGGATCATCGAGCTGGTGGACGGGCGCATCGTCTCCGACCTGCCCAACGAGCCGCGCTGACCGGATGGAGGTCTCCCCCGCCCTGCGCGCCGCCGCCCGGCGCTCCCTCTCGCTCCCGGCCGAGGCCCTCTCGGCCGAGTGCGACGAGGAGTTCTTCATCGCCTCCGGTCCCGGCGGGCAGCACCGCAACAAGACCGAGAGCGGCGTCCGGCTGGTGCACCGGCCCACCGGCGTCACCGTGACCGCAACCGAGCGGCGCAGCCAGGCCCAGAACCGGTCGGCCGCGCTCACCCGGCTGCGCGAGCGGCTGCAGGTCCTCTCCCACGTGCCGAAACGGAGGGTGGCGACGAGGCCGTCGCGGGGGGCCCGGGAGCGAAGGCTCACCGAGAAGCGGCACAACGCCGAGCGGAAGGCCGGCAGGCGTGACCTGGAGTGAATGGAGGACCGGGCGGCGACCCGGGGAGTGACCACCCTGGTCGCCCGGTCCGCTCACGCCACCCACGACCCTGCTGCTCGTGCTGGCGCTCGCGGCCCACTCGAAGACGGCGGTCGGCTCCGAGGCCGCTACGCGGGCGGCGGCGTCACGGCGCCGGGGAGCGGCAGGGCCTCGACGAGCCCCTTCTCCACCAGGCGATCGACCGATTCCCGGATCTGGGCCGCAGGCGTCCCGCAGGCCTCGAGGGATCGCGCCAGGTCGGCCAGCGAGCGCCGCCCGGGCCGGAGCTCGGCCATCACGATCCCGTCGGTCGTGGAGAGCCCGAGCGTTTCGGCCCAGCGCTTCTCGGCCTGGCCCAGGGCATCGCGCCCCATGGAACGGACGCCCATGACGGCTGCACGGTAGGCCGCCTCGGCCTCGATGCCGGGCGCCGAGAGGGTGAATCGTTGGCCGCGAGGCCATCGACGCCCCTGCGTGGGCTGCTGAGCGGAAAACATGGAGTACCTAATGAGCCCCGTCAGGGTGGGTGTCAAGAACCCCGTGGCCCGAAAGCCGTGCAGGTCGAGGATCCGCCTCGGATATAACGGGACGTGGCCCCGTTCTCCCTCATCGCCGCCCTGATGGACCGGGTGGTCGAATTCCTCGCGGAGGCTCCGACCGGTGCCTTCCGCCCGTGAGAGCAGGCCGCGTCCGGCGGCCTGCCTGAACTGCGGGACGACCCGGGTCGACGCCTTCTGCGCGCGCTGCGGCCAGCCCAACGTGGACATGCGGATTCCGGCCCGCGACCTCGCGCTCGATGCCGTCGAGGACGGCCTGTCGCTCGACTCGCGGGTGGCCCGCACGGTGGTCCCCTTCCTCTTCCGCCCGGGCTTCCTCACCGTGGAATGGACGAGCGGCCGCCGTGCCCGGTTCAGCTCCCCGCTCCGGCTCTACCTGCTCGCGAGCTTCGTCTTCTTCCTCGTCAGCGGGCTCGCCGGGGACGGCAACCCCATCCGCTTCGACGCCTCGCCGGACGAGCCGGCGCTCGAGCAGGCCCAGGGGGAGGTCCGGGACGCGCCCAACGTCCCGGCCGGCACCGACGAGCAGCACCGGAAGCTCCGCACCCAGGGGTGGCTCGGCCGCACCATCGACGACCGCTGGCAGGCCATCGGCAAGATGCCCCGGGCCGAGTTCCTCTCCCGAGTCAACACGGCGTTCCGGGAGTGGATCCCGCGCGTGATGTTCTTCCTCGTCCCCGGGGCCGTGCTCATCCTGGCGCTGCTCTGGCGGCGGCGCTGGCTGACCGAGCACGTGGTGCTCGCCCTGCACCTCCACGCCTTCGCCTTCACCGTGTTCACCGTCCTGATCGGTCTGCGCCTCCTCCCCTGGCAGGGTCCGCGCGCCGTGCTGGGGCCGGTCTTCGCCGTCTGGCTGCCCCTGTACTTCCTCCTGGCCCTGCGGCGGGTCTACGGGCAGGCCTGGAGGTGGACCATCCCCAAGGCCCTGGCGGCGGCGCTGCTCTACCTGATCGCGCTCGCCGTCGGGCTCGTGGGCATCGCCGGGCTCGCGCTGTACTTCGCGTAGCCGTTCGTCCGGCCGCCACCGTCAGGTCGAGATCCGCACCAGCTCGACGAGCGGCTCGTCAGGGTCGGGGCGCTCCTCGAGGTCCACCGCGCACTCGATCATCCAGTCCACCTCGCCGGCCTCGTCGACGATGCGCTGGACGGCCCGCCAGCGCCGGGGAGCGTCCTCGGTGAGGAAGGTGTTGTCGGGGCGGCGGGCGCGCGGCGTGACGTCGATGCGCGGGTGCTCCGCCCAGTAGGGAGCGAGCGCCTCCTCGAGCCGCCGGGGCGTCCACTCCTCGCCGGGGCGCTGGCGCACCAGCGTCGCCGCCTCCTCGTAGGACCGGCGCGAGAGGGCTCCCAGCATCCGGTGCAGCTCCGCCCGGACGCGGGCGGTGAAGCCGCGGAGATTCGTGGCCGGGTCGAGGGCGAACGTGGGCGCAGCCGGTGCGGTCCCGGGTCCGGCCGCGGCGCCGAGGACGGCTGGCACCTGCCCCGCGCGCATCCGCTCCCACTCGTCCACCAGGCTCGAGTCCACGCCGCGCACGGTGGTGCGCAGGAAGACCACCACGTCCTCCAGGGTCTCGTCCCGGTAGGCCTCGGGCACGGTCTGCACCAGGGTCTTGTAGGTCTCGGAGAGGTAGCGGAGCAGCACCCCCTCGCTGCGCTGCAGCTCGTACTCCCGGACGTAGTCGTTGAAGGACATGGCCCGCTCGACCATCTCCCGGGCCACCGACTTGGGACGGATGTTCTCCGAGCCGACCCAGGGATGACGGGCCGCGAACTCGTTGAAGGTGGCGTAGACGAACTCGGCGTTGGGCTTGGGGAACTCCACGTGCTCGAGCTCGGCCATCCGCTCGTCGTACTCCTTGCCCTCGGCCTTCATGCGGGCCACCGCCTCGCCGCGGGCCCGGTCGAGCTGCTTCCAGAGCACGACGTCGGGGTTCTCGAGGATCGACTCGACCTGGGTGAGGACGTCGAGCGCGTAGGTCTCCCGCTGCGGGTCGATGCGCGGCAGGCTGTCGAGCAGGTAGAGCGAGAGGGTGTGGAAGAGCGAGAAGTCGTGCTGCAGCCCGCGGGCGGGCCGGACGTGGCGCCCCGGATACCCGTCCACGCCGTGCAGCTCGACCAGCCCCGCCGTCCGCAGCGTCCGGAAGCGCTGGGCCGCCAGGCGGCGGTGGCGCGCTCGCGTGTAGTCGTTCCCGTGGGAGCGCCCGATCACCTCGACGAGCCGGCCGTAGCCGCCCCCGCGGCGGGAGGTCTCCCCCTGGAGCAGGTTGAGGAGGAGCCCGAAGGTCACCTCGAAGCGGCTCTCCAGCGGCTCGGGGGGCTTCACCTGGAGCCGCTCGAAGGTGAGCCGGTCCCAGGGGACGTAGCCCTTCTGCGGAGGCTTCTTCTTCTCGACCTTCTTCCCGGCGGCCTGCTTCTCGGCGATGCGCTTGTTCTCGACGACGTGCTCGGGGGCCTGGGCCACCACGTAGCCGCGGTCGTCGAAACCCTTGCGGCCGGCCCGGCCCGAGATCTGCCGGAAGTCGCGCGCGGCAAGGATGGCGGTCTTCTCGCCGTCGAACTTGCAGAGCTGGGAGAAGAGCACGGTGCGGATGGGGATGTTCACGCCCATCCCCAGGGTGTCGGTGCCGGACACGACCTTGAGCATCCCCTGCTGGGCGAGCTTCTCGACGAGCAGCCGGTACTTGGGGAGGAGCCCGGCGTGGTGGAGCCCCACCCCGTGGCGCAGGTAGCGGCCCAGGTCCTTCCCGAAGGGGGTGTCGAAGCGGAAGCCCTCGAGCGCCGCCTTGATCCGATCCTTCTCCTCCTTCGAGGAGAACTTCGCCGACATGAGATTCTGCGCCTGCTCGGCCGCTGCACGCTGGGTGAAATTGACGAGGTACACCGGCGCGCGGCCGGCCGAGACCAGCTCCTCGATGGTCTCGTGGAGCGGCGTCTCCTGCCAGATGAAATCGAGCGGGACGGGGCGGTCCTCGCTGCGCACCTCGGCCAGCTTCCGCCCGGTCAGCGCGGTCAGGCCGTCCGCGATGACCCCCACGTCGCCGAGCGTGGCCGACATGAGCAGGAAGCGGGCCTTCTCGAGCAGGAGCAGCGGGACCTGCCAGGCCACCCCCCGCTCCCGGTCGCCGTAGTAGTGGAACTCGTCCATGACCACCGCGTCGACCCGGGGGTTCGCCTCCCGGAGCGCCACGTTCATCAGGATCTCGGCGGTGCAGCAGACGATGGGGGCGTCGCGGTTCACGGCGCCGTCACCGGTCATCATGCCCACGTTCTCGGGGCCGAAGAGGCGGCACAGGTCGAAGAACTTCTCGTTGACGAGCGCCTTGATGGGGCAGGTGTAGAACGAGCGCTCCCCGCGCGCCATGCACTGGAAGTGGAGGAAGTTCGCCACCATCGACTTGCCCGAGCCGGTGGGGGTCGCGAGCACCACGTGGCGCCCCTCCAGCAGCTCGAGGATGGCCTCCTCCTGCGCCGGGTAGAGCGAGAGCCCGGATGCGGAGACCCAGGAGACGAAGCGGTCGAGCACCTGCGCGTCGTCGAGGGGGGGCGCGCCCGGAGCGGGGAGGAGCGCTGCGAGGGGGGCTTCGAGGGTCATCGCGGGGCCGGGAGGGGACAGCCGAGCGCGCTGGCGCGCCGGGCGGCGTCGAGGGGGAGGGGGCGGGAGCCGGAGCGGCCGGCGGCCCGGCGGAAGGCCGCGCAGGCGTCGTCGCGCCGGTCGAGCCGCGACAGGGCGATCCCGGCCGAGACCGGGTAGGTGGGGTTGCCGGGATCGAGGGCCTCGGCGGCCTCGAACTCGGAGAGTGCGGCCGCCCAGTCGCCGTTCACGGTCAGGGCCTGGCCGAGGAGGTTGCGCATGAGAGGGTTTCCGGGAGCGGCTCCTGCGGCCTGGCGTGCCTCCTCGAGCGCCTCGGCGTTCCGCCCGAGCTTGGAGAGCGCCGCGGCGCGGTTGGCGTGGAGAGAGGGCTCGCCGGGCGCGATGGCGAGCCCCCGGTCGAGGACCGCGAGCGCCTCGGCGGGGCGGCCGCCCTCGACGAGCAGCGACGAGTGGTTGCGGGCCAGGCTCGCGGCGCGCCCCGGCTCCCGGACCACCGTCCATGCGCGCGCGTAGGCCGCCTCGGCGCCGGCCCGGTCGCCCCGGCGCTGCAGCGAGAGCCCCAGGTTGGTCCAGGCGCGGGGGCTGTCCGGCGACGCGCTGGCCGAGGCCTTCCAGAGCCCCTCCGGGGAGCTCCAGAGCCGGGCCTGGGGGGCGAGGGCGAGCCCGAGGGAGACGAGGACGACCGCGGCGAGCCCGCCCGCGGCCAGGGCGGCTCGAGGACGAGGAAGCAGGCGGTGGAGGAGCGCGTCGACCCCGGCCACCGCGGCCAGGAAGGCTCCCAGGGACGCGAGGTAGACCCGGTGCTCCACGGCCACGTCGGCGACGGGAACGAACGAGGAGGTCGGTGAGAGGACCACGAACCAGAAGAGGATCCCGAAGGCGGCGAGCCGCCCGGCAGGGCGGGGTCCATCGGCGCGTTCGGCACGGAGCCAGAGCCACCCGGCGAGCCCCAGGAGTGCCGCGATCCCGGTGGCCGCGGCCAGGACCGCCCCGTCCACGCCGGTGCTCGGGGCGAAGGTCCGATCGAAGGCCAGCGCGTCGGGCCATGCGAGCAGCCGGAGGTAGAGCCAGTTCACGCGCAGCTGGGTCAGGAAGTAGGACCCGCCGCCGAGCTGCGTGGCCGAGAAGCCCGCGCCTCCGCCGGGGTTGGCCTCGAAGGACCGGAGGTGCATCGCCGCGCTGACCGCCCCGAGCGCGAGGAGCGGAGCGGCGAGCAGGAAGGCCCGGGTGGCACGCCGCCGCAGCGGACCGGCGCCCCGCTCGGCGGCGGGCGCAACCACCAGCTGGTCGAGGAGGAATGCGCCCGGGGCGGAGATGGCGATGGTCTTCGCACCCATGCCCACGAGCCAGGAGAGCGCGCCCCCTGCCCAGGAGAGGGCGCCCCTCCACCCCGGCCAGCCCGCCGCCGCCCGGTCGAGCAGGGCGAGCGCGAGGAGGTAGAGGAGGGAGGAAAGGACCTCGGCCCGCTGTGCGGCGTAGGCCACCGACTCGGCCTGGATGGGGTGGAGCGCGAAGATCCCGGCGACGGCCACGGCGACTCCCCGTGGGCGCGGATGGCCGGATCGGCGCAGGAGCGCCGACAGGAAAGCGTACGCGGCGACGACCGCGGCCAGGTGCAGGAGGAGCCCGACGACGTGGAAGCGGAACGGGTCGAGCCCCGCCGCTCGCCAGTCGAGGGCGAAGGTCACCTCGGTGACCGGACGGCCCGGCCCGAGCATCTCGGCCGGCGAGGGGATGCGGACCGCGCCCGGCTCGCGCAGCCGCATGTTGCCCTCGATGCTGCCCCAGTCGTCGAGGACGAACGGGCCCTGCAGCGCGGGCCGGTAGGCCAGGGCCGTGCAGGCGAGGACGGCGGCCAGCAGCAGCCACGGCGCGGCGCGGATCATGCGCGCGCAGCGTCGGCCGGAACGCGTGGGGGGTCAAGCGGGAAGCGAGATTCCGTTCCGCTCGAAGAGCTGCCGGAGCTCGCCCTTGGCGACCGCCTTGGACATCGCCTCGGCGGGCTCGACCAGCCCCTTCTTCACCAGGTCGAGCAGGGAGTCGTTGAGGGTGGCCATGCCGATGCCCTTCGCGGTCTGCATCACCGAGGGGATCTGGAAGGTCTTTCCCTCCCGGATGAGGTTCGCGACGCTGCTCGAGACGAGCAGGATCTCCATGGCGGCCACCCGGCCGCCGCCGATCCTCTTGCAGAGCACCTGGGTGACCACGCCCTTCAGCGACTCGGAGAGCATGGTGCGGATCTGGGACTGCCGGTCGCTGGGGAACTGGTCGATGATCCGGTCGACCGTGGAGGGAGCGCTGTTGGTGTGGAGGGTGCCGAACACGAGGTGGCCGGTCTCCGCGGTCTCGATGGCGATGGCGATGGTCTCGAGGTCGCGGAGCTCGCCCACCAGGACCACGTCGGGGTCCTCCCGGAGCGCGGCGCGCAGCGCCGCCTTGAAGGACTGGGTGTGGGTTCCCACCTCCCGCTGGTTCACCAGGCAGCGCCTGTTGTCGTGGACGAACTCGACCGGGTCCTCGATGGTGATGATGTGGTCGTCCCGGTTCCGGTTCACGTGGTCGACCATGGCCGCCAGCGTCGTCGACTTGCCCGATCCGGTGGGACCGGTGACGAGCACGAGCCCCTTCGAGAGGAAGCAGAGGTCCAGGATGGGCTTCGGGATGCCCATGTCCTCCGCCGAGCGCACCGTCGACGGGATCTGGCGCATCACCGAGCCGATGCCGTGGCGGTCGGCGAAGACGTTCACGCGGAACCGGGCCTCCGCCGTGGCGTGGGCGAAGTCGGTGTCCGAGCACGCCTCGAACTCCTGCCGGTTCTTGGCGGGCGCCAGCGCCCAGAGCATGTCGATGAGACGTCCCTCCTCGAGCCGGCCGAACTCGCGGAGCGGAACGATGTCGCCGTCGATGCGGAGTGCCGGGGCCTGACCGGAGGCGAGATGGAGGTCGGACGCCTTCCGGGCCACCATCTCCGACAGCAGGCGGTGCATCGCCTCGCCCGGGTCGACCGGAAGTTGAACCGCGTTCACGGAGGGCACCTCCGCCACCGGGCTCTCGGCTGCGGCCACGCTCACGGCTGCCGGTTCGGCTGCAGGAACGTTCGCGGCTGCGGGGGCCTTCGCGGTTGCGGGAGCGTCCGCTCCCGCGATCGCGGCCGGACGCACCACCGCCCGCACCTCGCTTCCGGCCGCGTCGAACTCGATCTCCACGGGGCCGGCCGGGGACGGGTAGGGGAAGGCGGTCCTGCCGGGCCGGGGAAAGCTGGCCTGCATCTCGACGGGGACGACCTCGGCGAAGGCGCCGATGATCTGCGGCGTGGAGAGCGCCTGGCGGACGAGGACCCGCTGCTCGCCGGCCACCGAGAGGACCGCGCCGTGCGCGGTCCGGAAGAGGAGCTCCCCGCCGTGGGTCGCGGTGAGCCGTTCGATGAATGCGTCCAGGCGGGCCATCTCGATCACCTCTGGAGGACCGCGACCCGGGCCACGTGTGCCCGGCCGACCAGCGCCACCCGCTCCCGCTCCAGGAGGCGGAGGAACGGCTCGGGCCGGTTCAGGAAGTCCACGAGCCGTTCGCGGGACTCCGGCGCCACGTAGGCGACGAGGCCGGAGAGGCGCGTGCCGTCGACGAGGGTGACCTCGACCTCGTGCTCGAGGGGAATGGTGAAGGAGTCGTCGGAGGGCTCCTCGTCGGCGGCCACGCGAGCGACCGCGATCGACGCGCGATGGAGGAAGGTCATGGCGCCGGAGCCGGACTCGCGGGCAGGGATGAACGGCGCGGAGCCGTTGAGCAGGTCGGACACCCGCTCGGGTCCCGGATGGGACGCGGCCCCCTCGGAGAGGAAGATCGAGACCTGGCGGACCTCCCCGCCGGGGAGCACCACCTCGACCGGAATCGCCCTCTTGGGAACGCGCAGGTCCTCCATGCCACCAGAGAGGTCTGCACGGGGCGTGCCCTTCCCCGGGGACGCTGGCTGCGCTAGAAAGCCTCCATGAACTGCCCTCACCACATCCAGTGGGTGGTCGAGGCCCCGAACGGCCTCCACCAGTGCCTGCAGTGCTTCGACGCCGTGGCCAAGAAGGACATCACCCCAAAGTTCGAGGATCTCGGGGTCGAATTGCAGAAGCGGTGGGACGCGCACGAGGCCCGTGCCGCGAAGCCCGCCGCACCGGCTCCGGCGTAGGCCCAGCGGGGGAACCCGACCACCTGGGATGCCTCCGTGGGAGGTACGCCCCGGGTTTCGCGCCACCCCGAGGAGGTTGCGCTCCGGACCCAGGAGGGGTCCTCACGACGATGCGTCCGATTCCGCTGGCCTGGATGGGTTTGGCCCTGGGACTCGCCTTCCCGGTGGCCGGAGCGGCGCTCGGCGCGGCGGGGCCGGTCCTCTGGCTTCTCGGTTCCGTCCCCGCGCTCCTCGCGCTGCTGGGGTACGCCGCAGGTGTGCGCGCCACCCGTGCCTGGCGCGACGAGGCCGAGCGCAACGCGGCCGAGCTGGTCCAGCACTCGCGCGGCCTCGCCTCCGCGGCAGCCGTGCTCGTGGCCAGCACCGACGAGACCGCAGCGCACGTCCGGGGCACGGGCGAGACGCTGGCGCGCCTCTCGGGAAGCACGACGGCGTCGGCGCTCACCGCCGAGACGGTGGTGGGGGTGGCGCTCGAGTCGGAGCGCGCGGCAGGACGCGGGCTCTCGGTTGCCGAGGAGTCGCGGGAGGCGCTCTCCCGGCTGGCCGAGGAGGTCCACGGACTCTCCGAGCTGGTCGCCGGGCTCGACGGGAGGATGCGCGATCTCCTCGAGGTGGCCGAGGCGATGATCCGGGTGGCCGAGCGCTCCCGCTCGCTCTCCGCCCTGGCGCTGTCCCAGGCCGACGGCGGGCTGCTGGCTCCCGAGGCGCTTCCGGCGCTGGTGGCGCGCATGGACGGGCACGTCGAGGAGACCGTCGTCGCCGCCGCGCGCGCCCGGACCATCCTCACCGGCCTGCGGGGAGAGATTGCGCGCGCCGCCGGGGCCGCCGAGGCCGGGAGCGTGCGGGCCGGGGAGGGGGCCATGGTCCTCGAGGGGGCGTCCAGCACCATCCGGGAGCTGGCCCGCGCGCTCGCCGCCTCGGCCAGCTCGGGCCGCGCCATCGCCGAGGTCGCCCAGCAGCAGGAGGCCGGACTGGAGAGCCTCCGGCACGCGATGAACGACATCTTCCTGGCCCAGGAGCGGACAGCGGTCTCGACGCGCGACGTGGCGAGCGGGGCGCGCGCCCTCTCCGACCTGGCGGCGCGGATGAGACGGGGGCACCGGGACGATTCATAGCCATAGACTATCAAAGTGATAGCCACGATGTGTTGCACCCGGGCGGCCGCCGGGACAGGTTAACGAGCGAGAAACCCGCTTTCCATCGAGCCGAAGAAAAGGAGCGTTCCAAATGGCAGATCTCAAGGGCAGCAAGACGCACGGAAACCTCAAGGCCGCCTTCGCCGGGGAGTCGCAGGCCAACCGCCGCTACATGTACTTCGCCAAGGTCGCCGACGTGGAAGGCTACCCCGAGGTCGCCGGCAACTTCCGCGAGACCGCGGAGGGCGAGACCGGCCACGCCTTCGGCCACCTCGACTACCTCAAGGTGGTGGGCGATCCGGCCACCGACCTGCCCATCGGCGACTCGGTGGCGAACCTCAAGTCGGCCGTCGCCGGCGAGACCCACGAGTACACCGACATGTACCCGGGCTTCGCCAAGACCGCCCGCGAGGAGGGCTTCGCCCAGGTCGCCGACTGGTTCGAGACGCTCGCCAAGGCGGAGAAGTCGCACGCCGGCAAGTTCTCGAAGATGCTCGACAGCATCAAGTAGCGCGCCTTCCCGGGATGTCCCCGGGAATCCGCTGGGACCCATGCGGCCCGGCTCCAGCCGGGGCCGGGCCGCTCTTCATGGGAGGGATCCACCATGTCCGAGGCAGGCAAGAAGGTCAGCTACGACCCGACACCCGGGCTCTCCTACGATCCTTCACAGCCCGTGTACTGGGACCCGGCCGCCCTCCAGGGCGAGCTCCTGCGCGCATTCGACATCTGCAACGGATGCCGCATGTGCTTCAAGTTCTGCGACAGCTTCCCGCGCCTCTTCGCGCTGCTCGACCAGCGGGACCACGACGTCCACACCCTGAGCGCGTCCGAGATCAAGGGGGTCATGGACGACTGCTTCCAGTGCAAGCTCTGCGAGGTGCAGTGTCCCTACACCCCGCGCGACGCCCACCCTTTCCAGCTCGACTTCCCGGCGCTGGTCCACCGGTACGACGCCCAGGAGTTCCGGGCCCGCGGGGGCAAGCCCACGCTTCGCGAGAAGTTCCTCGGCGACCCCGACCTTTCCGGGAAGATGGCCCGGATGTCGATGGGCCTCGCCAACGCCATGAACAAGGTGGCCCCGGCGCGCTTCCTGATGGAGAAGGTCCTGGGCGTCGATCGGCACGCCGCGCTGCCCGACTTCGCCACCACCGCCTTCGACGCCTGGGCCGAGGGGGCGGGCTGGGTGAAGCCCGAGCCGGGCGGCGACGCGGTGCTCTTCCAGACCTGCTACGTCCAGAACAACGACACCGCGCTGGGCCGGGACACGCTCGAGGTGCTGCGCAAGAACGGCGTGGACGTTCGCGTGGTGAAGGGGCTGCGCTGCTGCGGCATGCCGGTCTGGGAGCACGGCGACCTCCAGCAGCTTCGCATCCAGGCCCACGACGACCTCGACCTCCTCCTCCCCTTCGTCGAGAAGGGGGCCAAGGTCCTCGTCGTGAACCCCACCTGCTCCATGATGATGCGGCGCGAGTGGCCCCACCTGCTCGAGGGCGAGGACCGCGCCCGTGCCGAGAGGCTCGCGCCCGCGGTGATGGACGTCTCCGAGTACCTCTGGTCCATCCGCAACGAGCCGCGCTTCAGCGCCGACTTCAAGAGCATCCCGCCGGGAGGCAAGGTCGCCTACCACGCCCCCTGCCACCTGCGCGCGCAGGCGGTGGGCTTCAAGGGACGCGACCTCCTCCGCCGCATCCCCGGCGTGGAGGTGGCGGCCACGGTGATGGAGTGCTGCGGCCACGACGGCACCTACGCCATGACCGTGGAGGGGCACGACGCCTCCGGGCGCATCGGGCAGAAGGCCTTCGACGGGATGAAGGCGGCCCAGGCCCAGGTCTGGTGCACCGACTGTCCGCTGGCATCGGTCCAGTTCGATCAGTTCGCCGGGAACAGGCCGCTCCACCCCATGACCGTGCTGGCCCGGGCCTACCGGGAGAACGGGTTCGGGAGCGGCGGAAAGGAAGGGACGTGATGAAGCCGGTCAGCCGGGACGAGATCCTCGACCTCACTGCCTACGAGAAGGCCCGGGCCGGGATTCGCGAGCAGTTGCTGGAGGTGAAGAAGCCGCGCCGGGTCCACCTGGGCGACGCCCTCACGTTCCTCTTCGAGAACCGGGACACCGTGCGCTACCAGGTCCAGGAGATGGTGCGGGCCGAGCGCATGGTCGACGAGGGCGCCATCGCCCACGAGCTCGAGACCTACAACGAGCTGCTGGGCGGGAAGGGCGAGCTGGGAGCGGTCCTCCTCATCGAGATCGACGACCCCGGCGAGCGGGCCGTGAAGCTCCGCGACTGGATGGGCCTTCCCGGGAACCTCTACGTGAAGACCGCCGGCGGACGGAAGGTGAAGGCCACCTTCGACGCCCGCCAGGTCGGCGAGGAGCGGCTCTCCTCGGTCCAGTACCTCAAGTTCGACACCGCCGGCGAGGTGCCGGTGGCGGTGGGGTCCGACCACCCGCTTCTCACGGTGGAGGCGGCGCTCACGCCCGAGCAGCAGCAGGCCCTGGCGTCCGACCTTCGGGGCTGATCGACCCGCGCCCGAAATAGGCGGCCGGCGGCGGCGTAGGGAGGTGGACCTGGAGGTTCACCATGTGGAAGCCCGCCGCCCTCGTCGCACTGGCCCTCGCACTGGAGGGCGCCTTCATCCTCAACGCCCTGGTCCCGGACCCGTCAGCCCTGCGCCGCGCCGTCGCCGAGGCCCGGCCCCGGTCCCCCCAGGTGGACGTCGCCCGGGCGGAGACCGGGGCGATTTCCCCTGGCGCAATCGCCCGCGCCCGGTAATGGAACGATCATGAAGCGCTCGCACGAGACCACCCGGGCCGTCGCCGTCGCCGCACCCCGTCCTGCCGACACCGGACTGTGGCTGCAGTTCCTCGCCGCCGCGACGCTGGTCGCGCTCTCGTTCGCGGCGGCCAGCGCGCTCCGTTAGTCCAGCGCCCCGGACCGGCCGCTCCCCGCTTGATCCCCTGGTTCGAGCCCCCGGCGCTTCACGTCGGGCCCGTCACCCTCCAGGCCTTCGGGATCCTGGCGGCGCTCGGGGTGGCCACGGGCGTCCAGGCCTCCGCCTGGGCAGCACGCAGGAGGGGCATCGACCCCCGCCCGATCCTCGACTTCGCCATCTGGGGAGTGCTCGCGGGCATCGCCGGGGGCCACCTGGTGCACGTGGGCCTCTACCACCCGGACGAGCTTCGCAGCCCGCGGCGGGTGCTCGAGTTCTGGGACGGCCTTTCCTCCATCGGGGGGCTCGCCGGGGGGATCGCCGCGGCGCTGGTCTTCTTCGGGGTCCGGGGCGTGCCGCTCCGCCGCTACGGGGACTCCTTCGCCGTGGGCGTGCCCACCGGGTGGGCCATCGCCCGGATCGGCTGCTTCCTGGTCCACGACCATCCCGGGAAGCTCACGCGCTTTCCCCTGGCGGTGGCCTTCCCGGGCGGAGCCCGCCACGATCTCGGGCTCTACGAGGCGCTGGTCCTCTTCGCCATCGCCGGCCTCCTCTGGCGGCTCTGGGCCCGCCGGCGGCTCGAGGGCAGGCTGCTCGGCCTGCTCGCCGCCCTCTACGGCGCCGCCCGGTTCCTCCTCGACTTCCTGCGTGCCTCCGACGTCGCCTACGCCGACGCCCGCTACGCCGGCCTCACCCCGGCCCAGTACGGGTCGATCCTGCTGCTCGCCTGGGGGGCATGGCGCCTCGCCCGGCCCTCCGTTATCTCCCCGGAATGGCCATCCTCGTCGTAGAGGACGACCCCGGCATCCGCCAGGGGATCGCGGATTTCCTCGGGTTCGAGGGATATGCGGTGGACGTGGCGGTGAACGGGGAGGAGGCGCTCTCCTACCTCCGGGAACGGCGGCCGTCCCTCCTGGTGCTCGACCTGGTCATGCCGGTGATGAACGGACCCCAGCTGCTCCAGCGGCTCCGCGCCGAGCGGATCGCCGAGGGGGTCCCCGTCGCCATCATGACGGCGGCCATGCCGGGCGCGAGCACCCTTCCGGCGGCGGATGCCTACCTGTCCAAGCCCTTCGACCTCGAGGAGCTGCTCCAGGTGGTGGGCCGACACGCCGGTCCCCCCGGCGAGACCGGCGGGTTCTCGCAGCGGTAGCGGCGGCCTCCTCCTGGGCCGGCGCTTCCGGAGCGGATTCGCCGCGGCAGGTCGTTATGATGGTCCCACATGCCCACTCCGAGCGACGCGCCCCCGTCCGCGCCGAGCGCCTCGAACCTGGGGTTCGTCGAGGACCTCTACTTCTCCTGGCGAGAGGATCCGACCTCGGTCGAGGAGCGCTGGCGCGCCTACTTCGAGACCCTGCCCCCCGTCCCCGACGCGGCCCCGCCGCCGACCGCCTGGCCTGCACGCACACTTCGTGAAGGGAGCGGGGCGCGCCCCGACGACCGCGAGGCCTTTCGCCTCCGGGTGGACCGTCTCACCCGGGCCTGGCGAACCTTCGGCCACATGCAGGCCGACCTCGACCCGCTCGGGCTCACGAGGCGCCGCGCCGAGCGGCTCGAGCTCACCGAGTTCGGGCTCTCCGAGGCCGACCTCGACCGCCCGGCGGGCCTGCACGGCGGCAAGCCCGAGACGCTTCGCGAGCTGGTGGGGCGCCTCCAGGAGACCTACGGGCGCACCATGGGCGTGCAGCTCGGGCACATCAACGACCGCGCGCTGCGCAGCTGGCTCGAGCAGCGCATGGAGCGGACCCGCAATCGGCTCACCCTCGCACCCGACGTCCAGCGCCGCCTGCTCGAGAAGCTGATCCAGGCCGGGATGTTCGAGCAGTTCCTGGGCACCCGCTTCCTGGGTGCCAAGCGCTTCTCCCTGGAGGGCTCCGAGTTCCTGATCCCGCTGCTCGAGCTGCTGCTCGACCGGGCCGTCGGCTACGGCGTCCGCAACGTGGTGATCGGCATGGCCCACCGCGGGCGGCTCAACGTGCTCGCCAACGTGCTCGGAAAGCCCCTGCGCGAGATCTTCGCCGAGTTCCGGGACCAGGCCATCATCAGCGGCGCCTTCGGCGGGGACGTGAAGTACCACCTGGGCTACTCCAGCACCCGCGACACCGCCGACGGGGGCCTGCGCCTCTCGCTGGCCTTCAACCCCAGCCACCTGGAGTGGATCGACCCGGTCGTGCAGGGCCGGGTGCGGGCCAAGCAGGACCGCTTCAGCGACGCCGAGGGGCAGCGTTCCATCCCGGTCCTCATCCACGGAGACGCCGCCTTCGCCGGCCAGGGCATCGTGGCCGAGACCTTCAACATGTCGGGGCTTCCGGCCTACCGGTGCGGCGGGACCATCCACGTGGTGGTGAACAACCAGATCGGCTTCACCACCTCGCCCCGGGACTCGCGCTCCACCACCTACTGCACCGACGTGGCCCTCATGCTCGACATCCCGGTCGTGCACGTGAACGGCGAGGACCTCGGGGCGGTGGCCCAGGCGGTGCTGCTGGCCGCCGACTTCCGGCAACGGTGGCACCGCGACGTGGTCCTCGACGTCTGGGGGTACCGGAAGTACGGCCACAACGAGGGGGACGAGCCCACCTTCACCCAGCCCGTCATGTACCGGGCCATCGCGGCCAAGACCCCGTTCCCGCGGGCCTTCGCCTCCGAGCTTCAGCGGGCCGGCGCCGCGACCGAGGAGCAGGTCGCCGCCATGACGGGGGCCTACCAGGCGCGCCTCGAGGAGGCCTACCTGGCCTCCGCGGCGCTGGCGGCGGTTCCTTCCCCCGCGGCGACCGAAGGGGTCTGGAGCGCCTACCGGGGAGGGCCATTCGGCCTCACCGACGACGTGGTCACCGCGGTTCCCGCCGACCGCCTCGCCCACGTGGCACGGCACCTCTCCGAGATCCCCGCAGGGTTCGACCCGAACCCCAAGATCACCAGGCTCTTCGAGGCGCGTGGCGAGATGGCGCGGGGCAAGCGGGCCCTCGACTGGGGCTTCGCCGAGCTCCTGGCCTACGGGTCCGTCGCCTGGGACGGGCACGGGGTCCGGGTGGTCGGACAGGACGTCCAGCGCGGAACCTTCAGCCACCGGCACGCCGTGATCCACGATCACAGGAACGGCACCCCCTACATGCCGCTCTCCCACCTGCGCGAGGGGCAGGGGAAGGTCTCGATCTTCGACAGCCTGCTGTCCGAGGCCGCCGCACTCGGCTTCGAGTACGGCTACAGCCTGGAGCAGCCCGAGGCCCTGGTCGTCTGGGAGGCGCAGTTCGGCGACTTCGTGAACGGCGCGCAGGTCCTCATCGACCAGTTCCTCTCCTCGTCGGAGGTGAAGTGGAACCGCCTCTCCGGGCTGGTCCTGCTGCTCCCGCACGGGATGGAGGGTCAGGGGCCGGAGCACTCCAGCGCCCGGCTGGAGCGCTTCCTCGAGCTCTCGGTGGAGGACAACTGGCGGGTGGCGAACCTCACGACGCCGGCCCAGATCTTCCACGCGCTGCGGGGACAGGTCCTCTCGACCTTCCGGAAGCCGCTCATCGTCATGTCGCCGAAGAGCCTGCTGCGAAACCCGGCGGCGGTCTCCCCGCTGGACGAGCTCACCTCCGGCCGCTTCCACGCCGTCCTGCCCGACGTGGCGGTCGCCGACCCCTCCCTGGTCCGGCGCGTGCTGCTCTGCTCGGGCAAGGTCTACTACGACCTCACCGAGGGGCGCGCGGCGCGCAAGAAGGGAGACGTGGCCATCGTGCGCGTGGAGCAGCTCTATCCATTGCGGGTGGCCGAGCTCCAGGCGGCGCTCGCGCCCTATCCGGCCTCGGCCCAGGTGCTCTGGGTGCAGGAGGAGCCTCGCAACATGGGGCCTGGCCGTACATCCGCGACGCCCTCGGCGAGGCAGTGCCCGGTTTCGACGCCCGCACGGCGGTGCTGGCGCGGCCGCCCAGCCCGAGTCCGGCCTCGGGCTCGGCCACGCGGTACAAGCTCGTCCAGCAGGCCCTCGTCGAGGAAGCGCTGGGATGATCCGTCTACCGGGAGGGATGTGAATCCATGGCCGTCGAGCTGAAGGTCCCGTCGCTGGGCGAGAGCGTCACGCAGGCGCAGGTCGGGCAGTGGATGAAGAAGGAAGGCGAGGCCGTCGTCCGCGACGAGCCGGTGGTCGAGGTGGAGAGCGAGAAGGCCACCGTGGCCGTTCCGGCTCCGGCCTCGGGCGTGCTGCGCCGGGTGCTCCACCAGACCGGCGAGACGGTCGCCGTGGGACAGTCCCTCGGCGAGATCGAGGAAGGGGCGGTCGCCGCGGCCGGAGCGAAGCCCCAGGCTGCCCCGGTGAAGGAGGCTCCGCCTGCGGCCGCACGTCCTCCTCCTCCCGCCCCGCCGCCCCCGAAGGCCGCCGCTCCCCTCGCGCCGCCGCCCGCCTCCCGCGCCGGCACGGCGGAGGTCCGCCTGACCCCGGCAGCCAGGAAGCTCCTCGCCGAGAAGGGACTCGGGAAGGCCGACGTCCTCGCGCTGCTCGAGGCGGCCTCGGGCCAGGCCCCGCTGGCCACGGCCAGCTTCCCGCCGCCGGGACCGAACGAGCGGCTCGTCCCCATGTCGCCGCTCCGGCGCACGGTGGCCCGGCGGCTGCTGGAGGCCCAGGAGAGCGCCGCCATCCTCACCACCTTCAACGAGGTGGACATGTCGCGGGTGATGGATCTCCGCGACCGTTACGGCGCCGCCTTCCAGGAGAAGCACGGCATCAAGCTGGGCTTCATGGGGTTCTTCGTGAAGGCCGCCGTGGAGGCGCTCACCGCCTATCCCTCGGTCAACGCGGAGGTGCGCGGCGACGCCGTCCTCTTCAAGGACCACTACGACGTGGGGGTGGCGGTGGGCGGCGGGAAGGGGCTCGTCGTGCCGGTCATCCGCGACGCCGACCAGCTCTCGCTGGCCCAGATCGAGCTCTCCATCGTCGAGCTGGCGAAGCGGGCCCGCGAGAACCGCATCACCATGGAGGACCTGTCGGGAGGGACCTTCACCATCTCCAACGGTGGCATCTACGGCTCGATGCTCTCCACGCCCATCCTCAACACCCCGCAGAGCGGCATCCTCGGCCTCCACAAGATCCAGAAGAAGCCCGCCGTCGGGCCCGACGACACGGTGGTGGTCCGCCCCATGATGTACCTGGCCCTCTCCTACGACCACCGCATCATCGACGGGCGGGAGGCGGTCGGCTTCCTCGTCAAGGTGAAGGAGCTCATCGAGGAGCCCAGCCGGCTCATGCTCGACGTCTGAGGCTTCCATGGACTCCGAGACCTTCCGCAAGCTGGGACACGAGCTCATCGACTGGGTGGCCGATCACCGCGATCGGCTCGAGAGCCTTCCGGTGATGAGCCGGGTCCGCCCCGGGGAGATCCGGGCCCGCTTCGCGTCCACGCCTCCCGCCGAGGGCGGCCGGGTTCGCGAGGCCATCGACGCGCTCGACGAGGTGGTGCTGCCCGGCATCACCCACTGGACCCACCCGTCGTTCTTCGCCTACTTCCCCTCCAACACCAGCCGGGCCTCCATCCTCGCAGACCTGGTCTGCGCCGGGCTCGGCGCCCAGGGGATGAGCTGGCAGACCTCTCCCGCCGCCACCGAGGTCGAGGAGGTGGTGATGGACTGGCTCCGCCAGATGGTGGGGCTGCCGGCGACCTTCACCGGCGTGATCCACGACACCGCCTCCACTTCCACGCTCACGGCGCTCCTCTGCGCCCGGGAGCGCACCAGCAACTTCAGCCAGAACCGGGAGGGGCTGCAGGGGGGCGAGCCGCCCATGGTGGTCTACGCCTCCGACCAGGCCCACAGCTCCATCGAGAAGGACGCGCTGCTGGCGGGATTCGGGAAGAAGCACCTGCGGCTCGTCGCCACCGACCGCGCCCACGCCATGCGCATCGACGCGCTGGCCGAGGCCGTCGAGGCCGACCGCGCCGCCGGCCTGCGCCCCTGCGCGGTGGTCGCGACCACGGGAACCACCGGCACCACCGCGCTCGACCCGGTGGCGGGGATCGCCGGCGTGGCGAGGCGCCACGGGCTCTGGCTGCACCTCGACGCGGCGCTGGCCGGGACCGCCATGGTCGAGCCCGAGTACCGGTGGATGTGGCGCGGCGTGGAGGAGGTCGACTCGCTGGTGTTCAACCCGCACAAGTGGATGGGGCCTGGCTTCGACCTCTCGGCCTACTTCCTGCGCGATCCCCAGCACCTCGTCCGCGTCATGTCGACGAACCCGAGCTACCTGCGCACCGCCCAGGACGGAGAGGTGCGCAACCTCCGCGACTGGGGCATCCCGCTGGGGCGCCGCTTCCGCGCTCTCAAGCTCTGGTTCCACCTCCTCGACGAGGGCGTCGACGGCATGCGGGCCCGCGTCCGGCGCGACGTGGAGAACGCCCACTGGCTTTCCGACCGGGTCGACGAGGCGCCCGGCTGGGAGAGGCTGGCGCCGGTGCCCCTCCAGACCGTCACGCTCCGTCACGTCCCCTCGGCCGCCGACGACGAGGTGCGCATCGCCGCCCACAACCTGGCCATTGCACGGCGGGTCAACGAGGGCGGGCGCGCCTACCTGACCCCGAGCATCCTCAAGGGGCAGCAGACCCTGCGGGTGTCCATCGGGGCGGAGGGCACCGAGCGGCGCCACGTCGAGGCGCTCTGGCGCGAGTTGCAGGACGCCGCCCGGGCCGAGGGAGGCTGAATGCGCGGTCCGGGTCCAAGATGTCGCTGATCGTCGTGGACGTGGAGGCGGACGGCCCCATCCCGGGCAAGTACTCCATGGTCTGCCTGGGGGCGATCGTGGTCGAACCAACGCTCTCCCGGACCTTCTACGGCCGGACCCGCCCCATCGCGGCCGAGTGGCTCCCCGAGGCGCTGGCGGTGAGCGGATTCGGGAGGCCGGAGCACGAGGCCTTCGACGAGCCCCGGGAGGTCATGGCCCGCTTCGAGGCCTGGGTGGTGGAGAACTCGAAGGGCAAGCCGGTCTTCGCCTCCGACAACCTGGCCTTCGACTGGCAGTACGTGAACTGGTACTTCCACACCTTCCTGGGGCGGAACCCCTTCGGCTGGTCGGGGCGGCGCATCGGCGACCTCTACTGCGGCATGGTGAAGGACGGTTACGCCACCTGGAAGCACCTGCGCAAGACCGTCTCCGACCACGATCCCGTGAACGACGCCCGGGCCAACGCCGAGGCGCTGCTCGCCATGATCGGAATGGGGCTGAAGCTCCCCGCGAGGTAGCAAAAGCCCCCGTGACACGCGGGTGACGGGCAGGGGTTAGGTTCGCTGCATGCCGAGCCACGTCGCAGCACCACGCCCGAAGCCGCTCCTCCGCGGGGTCTCGCACGAGATCGCCGCCGGCGTGGCGCTGGCCGGCCTCGTCGCGCTGGTGCTGCTCGCTCCCGGGCCTCGGGCCCGGGTGGGCGCGCTGGTGTACGGGGTGAGCCTGGTGGCGCTCTTCTCGGTGAGCGCCCTCTACCACCGTCCCACCTGGAGCCCCCGGGCGCGCCTCTGGATGCGCAGGCTCGACCACTCCGCCATCTTCCTGCTCATCGCCGGGACCTTCACGCCGCTCTGCCTGCTGCTCGGCGACGCGCGTGCCCGCACCATGCTGGCGGTGGTGTGGGCCGGGGCCGGGCTCGGGATCCTGCGCGCGCTCGTCTGGCCGAGGGCGCCGCGGGTGCTGGCGACCGCGCTCTACGTCCTCCTGGGATGGGCGGCCGTTCCGCTCGTCCCCGCCATGTACCGGGAGCTGGGGGCCGGGTCGGTCGTGCTGCTCGCGGTGGGGGGGCTTGTCTACAGCGTGGGCGCCGTCATCTACGCCACGCGGCGGCCCGACCCGTTCCCGAGGGTCTTCGGCTACCACGAGGTGTTCCACGCGCTGGTCATCGCCGCCGCCGGGCTCCACTTCGCGGTGGCGGCCGGTGCGGTGCGGGCGCTGGCGGGGTAGTCACCTCCGTCCGCGCGGCTCCGGGGGCTTCGCCGTCCGCGGATCCTCCGGCCAGGCGTGGCGCGGATAGCGCCGCATCAGCTCGCGCCGCAGCGCCGGGTAGTGGCGGTCCCAGAAGCCGGCCAGGTCGGTGGTCACCTGGACGGCGCGCAGGTTGGGGGCGAGCAGGTGCAGCACCAGGGGCACGCGTCCCGCGCCGACGGCCGGTCCCCGCACCGAACCGAAGAAGTCCTGCAGCCGGCTCTCCACCCAGGGGGGCTTGTCGCCGGCCTCGTAGTTCACCTTCACTCCCCGTCCGTTCCCGAGGGTGACCCGCTCCGGGGCGAGCCGCTCGAGCCAGGCGCGGCCGTCGGCGGGGAGCCGGCCCAGGAGCGCCTGGGTGAGCCCCGCCTCCCGGAGCTCGGCGAAGCTGCGGCGTCCCGAGCAGGCCTCCCGCAGTGCGGCAGCCACGTCCTCCTCGCCGAGCGGGGTGATGCCGCTCTCCGGCGCCGCGCGGGCCGCGAAGGCCACCCGGGCGAGCAGCAGGTCCACCTCCCCGTCCTCGGCGAAGGTGCGCGCCCCGCGGGAGAGCGCGGCCTCGGCGAGCAGCGCCGCCACGCGCTCCGGGTCGGGCGCCGGCTTGCGCGACTCCTCGAGGACGAGGTCGCGGTAGCGCATGCGCTCGAAGGCGTCGACCCGGCTGGCCTCGGCGTTCCAGGTGAGTTCCTCCTCCCAGCGTAGCGCGTCCGGGAAGAGCTCCAGGATCATCTCCGGGGTGGCCAGCGAGGCGACGCGCACCAGCACCTGCCCGCCACGGCCGGCGGTCGGGCCGGGACCGAAGCCTCGCCGGTCCCTCCGCTCGTCGGCGTCCACCGCCACGAGGAGCTGCGCCTCGCGCACCACGCTTCCCTCGTCGAGCCGGGCCGAGCCGCCGCCGGCCAGGACCACCTCCGGGCTTCCCGGGGCGCGCCGTCTCCCCACCCGGTCCGGATAGGCCGCCAGGGTGGCGAGGAGCAGGGCCTCCTCCGCGTCCTCGGCCCTCGCCGCCCGGCGCGAGGAGCCCCTCCCGAGCAGCTGGGTGATCTGCCGCCGGCTCCGCTCCACCGCCTGGACGGCGCCCGGGGAGAGCCCGAGGGAACGCAGCCGATCCGGGTCGAAGCGCGTGCCCGCCGCCTGCTCGACGAGGTGGGCGAGCTCGAGCAGGTCGGAGGGGCCGGTGGGCGGCGTGCCGTGCCCCCGGCCCGGGGAACGTTCCCGGACGTCCCGCTCGGCGAGCAGCGCGGCGATGAGCGCACCGGCTTGCCCCGCGCCGCGTTCGTCGGCCTCCACCACGAGGCGGGCGAGGCGGGGATGGAGGGGGAAGCGCAGCAGGCGCCGCCCGAGCGCGGTGATGGCCCCCGCCGGATCGAGCGCGCCCAGGTCGTGGAGCAGGTCGCGGGCGGCCGAGGCGGCGGCCTCCGGGGGGGCGTCCAGCCAGCGGAGCTCCGGTCCCCCCATGGAAGCCACGGCCAGCAGCGTCTCGGAGAGGTCCTCGCGGAGGATCTCCGGGACGTCGAACTCGGGGCGGGTGTCGAAGTCGTGGCGGGTGTAGAGGCGCAGGCAGCGGCCCGGCGCGGTCCTCCCGGCGCGGCCGGCGCGCTGGGTGGCCGAGGCCCGCGAGACCCGCCGGACCTCGAGGCGAGGAAGGCCCGACCACGGGGAGTGGGAGGCCACGCGGGCGAGGCCGGAGTCGATCACCGCGGTGACCCCGTCGATGGTGACCGAGCTCTCGGCGACGTTGGTGGAGAGGACCACCTTGCGGCGGGTCCCGGGGCGCACGGCCCGGTCCTGCTCGTCCGGCGAAAGGTCGCCATGGAGCGGCAGGACGTCGAGCCCGAGGCGCGAGGCGAAGGGGGCGCAGGCCTGGGCGGCCCGGCGGATCTCGGCCATCCCGGGGAGGAAGACCAGCACGTCGCCCACGGGGGCCTCGTTCACCACCCGTCGAATGGCCGAGGCCACCCGGTCCTCCAGGCGGTCGTCACGGGCGGCGTCGGCGGGGGTGAGGTGCTCGACCGCGACCTCGAAGAGGCGCCCCTCCGAGCGGACCGAGGGCGCGTCGAGGAAGCGGGCCACCGGCTCGGCGTCGAGGGTGGCCGACATCACCACCAGGCGGAGGTCGGGGCGGGAGGTCTCCTGGAGGCGGCGAAGGAGGGCCAGTGCAAGGTCGCCCTGCAGGTGGCGCTCGTGGAACTCGTCGAGCACGACCGCCCCGACCCCGGGCAGGCCCGGCTCGGCGACCAGCCGCCGGGTGAGCAGCCCCTCGGTGACGTAGCGGAGGCGGGTGCGCGGCCCGGCCACCTCCTCGAAGCGGACCTGCCAGCCCACCGTCTCGCCCGGGCGCTCCCCCATCTCCTCGGCCACCCGGCGCGCCGCCATGCGGACCGCGAGCCTCCTCGGCTCGAGGACCACCACCTCGCCGTCGCCGGCCAGTCCGGCCTCGAGCAGCGCCCGGGGGATCCGGGTGGTCTTGCCGGCGCCGGGCGGCGCCTCGACGACGAGCGACCGGCCCCGGCGCAGGGCCGCGACCACGTCGGGGACGATCGCATCGACCGGAAGCGGGAGCACGGCGCCACCTCTATCACGGCTCCGGAACGCCTTCGGCGGCCCTCCCTGGTTGCCGCCGGCGGATGGGTCGCACCGCTCCGAGCAGCACGTCCTCGGGAGAATGGCGTTCCAGGCCGGCTGTCGACAGGCGGGCCGGCGGCGACCCGGGCGTTCACGTCGTGGCGCGTGCGTCCCGCCCCCATCGGGAGGCGGCGGGTGGCCGGCGAGCCGCGCCTGCGACCGCGCGCGATTCGCGACGACGACCTCCCGTCAGGCGCCCGGGGTGGCCTCGGCGCGGGGCGCGTCCGCAGCGGCGAATCGAGCGCCCTGACGTGCGCTGTGCGCGCCGCGAGGATTGGGCGCCCCCAGCGACGAGGAACACCCACGGGCGCCGGCACTCCGGAGGGTCGTCCTCCGCGATTCGCCGACTCGCCTCAGGCCACCGGCTCCGCCGGCACCATCGGCTTCACGACCAATCGGATCTGGTCCTCGGCGGCATCGATGGTGACGTGGCCGCCCTCCTTGAGCTCGCCGAAGAGGATCTTCTCGGCCAGCGGCTCCTTCACCTTCTTCTGGATGATGCGCCCCATGGGGCGAGCGCCCATGAGCCGGTCGAAGCCGTGCTCGGCGAGCCAGGCCCGGCCCGCCGGGGTGAGCTCGAGCCCCACCTTCTTGGGCTCGAGCTGGACCGCCAGCTCGGCCACCATCTTGTCCACGACCTTGGCGATGACGTCGGGGGGCAGCGACTCGAAGGAGACCCAGGCGTCGAGCCGGTTGCGGAACTCGGGGCTGAAGGTCCGCTCGATGGCGTTCCGGGCGTTGCCCATCGACCCCGCGCCGGAGGAGAAGCCCAGCGACCGGCTGGAGAGCTCGTGGGCGCCGGCGTTGGTCGTCATGACGAGCACGATGTGGCGGAAGTCGGCCTTGCGCCCGGCGTTGTCGGTGAGGGTGGCGTGGTCCATCACCTGGAGCAGGATGTTGTAGATGTCCGGGTGCGCCTTCTCGATCTCGTCGAGGAGCAGCACCGCGTAGGGCGTGCGCCGGATGGCGTCGGTGAGCAGCCCGCCCTGGTCGAAGCCCACGTAGCCCGGGGGGGCGCCGATGAGCCGGGAGACGGTGTGCTTCTCCTGGTACTCGGTCATGTCGAAGCGCAGGAACTCGACCCCCATGATGCGGGCGAGCTGCTTCGCGAGCTCGGTCTTGCCCACGCCGGTGGGGCCCGAGAACAGGAACGCGCCGATGGGCTTCTCGGGCGCGCCCAGGCCGGACCGGGAGAGCTTGATGGCGGAGGCGATGGCGTCGATGGCCTTGTCCTGGCCATAGATGACCTTCTTCAGCTCGGGCTCGAGCGCGGCGAGCTGGGCCTGGTCGTCGGCCGAGACGGTGCGCTCCGGGATCTTGGCCATGCGCGCCACCACACGCTCCACGTCGCGGGACAGGACCCGGTGGCGGCGCTTCTCCTCGGGGCGCATGCGATCGGCGGCGCCGGCCTCGTCGAGGACGTCGATGGCCTTGTCGGGGAGGCGCCGGTCGTTGATGTGCTTTGCGGAGAGCTCGGCGGCGGCCCGCAGGGCCTTGTCGGAGTAGGCGACCCCGTGGTGCCCCTCGTAGGCCGACTTCAGGCCCCGGAGGATCTTCACCGTCTCCTCCAGCGTGGGCTCGTGCACCTCGATCTTCTGGAACCGGCGCGCCAGCGCGTGGTCCTTCTCGAAGGTCTGCTTGTAGTCCTCGAAGGTGGTCGATCCGATGCAGCGGAGCTCGCCCGAGGCCAGCGCCGGCTTGAGCAGGTTCGACGCGTCCATGGAGCTGCCGGTGGTGGCCCCGGCGCCGACGATGGTGTGGATCTCGTCGATGAACAGGATGGCGTGCGGGATCTTCTTCACGCCGGCGATGACCCCCTTGAGCCGCTGCTCGAACTCTCCCCGGAACTTGGTCCCTGCCAGCAGTGCGCCCATGTCGAGCGACCAGACCGAGGCCTTCTCGAGCACCTGGGGAACCCGCTTCTCGTGGATGGCGAGCGCCAGCCCCTCGGCGATGGCGGTCTTCCCGACGCCAGGGTCGCCCACGTAGACCGGGTTGTTCTTGCGGCGCCGGCAGAGCACCTGGACGGTGCGCTCCAGCTCGGGACGCCGGCCGATGAGCGGATCGATCTCGCCGCGGGCGGCCTTCTCCACCAGGTTGGTGCAGAAGGCGCGGAACGGGTCCTTCACGGGGCGTGGAGCTGCCTCCTCCTGCTGCTCGGGCTGGGACTCCTCCTCCTCGGTGCCCTCCTTGCCCTCCTTCTCCTTGGCCACCCCGTGGGAGATGTAGGAGAGGATGTCGAGGCGGCGGACGCCCTGCTTGTCGAGGAGGAACACCGCGTGCGACCCGCGCTCCCGGGTGATGGCCACCAGGACGTCGCCGGCGTTGAGCTCGGTGCGCCCGGCTCCCTGCACGTGCCAGGCGGCGCGCTGCAGGACGCGCTGGAAGGCAGCGGTCTGTTCGGGCTCGCCGCTCCCGGTCCGGGCCTCCAGCGTCCGATCGAGGTAGTCCTCGAGCTCCTTCTCCAGCTCGGCGATGTCGGCGCCGCAGGCCGCAAGGACCTCGGAGGCGATCTTGTCGCGGGCCATGGCGTGGAGCAGGTGCTCCAGGGTGACGTACTCGTGACGCCGCCGCCGGGCATCGGCCACGGCGCTCTGGAGGGTTGCCTGCAGTTCCTTCGTTACCGTGACCATCGATGCTCCTGCTACTCGGGTTCGACCGTACAGAGGAGGGGATATTCGGACTCGCGCGCCAGATCCATGACCTTCGTCGCCTTGGTCTCGGCGATCTCGTAGGGGAATACCCCGGCCACACCCACGCCGCGGTGGTGGATGGAAAGCATGATCTTCATGGCCACCGGGGAAGGGTGGCAAAAGACGGTCTCGAGAACGTGAACGACGAATTCCATGGTCGTGTAGTCGTCGTTGTGCAACAGCACCTTGTACATGGGAGGCGGACGCGTCTTCGGCTCCGACCGGGTCCGGGTGACGGTCACTGCGTCGCCTTCGGGGCGGCCCCTCTCCGACATCCCGATATCCTAACGCCCGAGGCGGCGCGTGCCCTTCCCTGTGGAGCCGATTAGGTGGAGAGCGCCGGGCAGCCGGCGGAGGGTCGATGGACCATGAGCTTTCCGGCCGGGTGGCTCTCGTCACCGGCGCGACCAACGGCATCGGCAGGGTGACGGCAAGGGAGCTCGCGCGGATGGGGGCGCGGACCCTGCTCGTGGCGCGCGACCCGGGACGCGGGGAGGCGGCAGCCCGGGAGATCCGCGCCGCCACCGGTGCGGAGGTCGAGGTCCTCGTCGCCGACCTGTCGTCTCGTGAGGAGGTCGCCGGGCTGGCCCGCGCGGTCCGGGACCGGGCAGATCGGCTCGACCTGCTCGTGAACAACGCAGGCGCCATCTTCGCCGATCGAAGGATCTCCGCCGACGGTGTGGAGATGACGCTCGCCCTGAACCACCTCGCCTACTTCCTGCTCACCCTCGACCTCCTGCCCATGCTCCAGGGCGCATCCGAGGCCAGGGTCGTCAACGTCTCCTCGATGGTCCACGAGCGGGGCGCGATCGACTTCGACGACCTCCAGGGCGAGCGCCGCTACGGGATGTGGAAGGCCTACGCCCAGTCCAAGCTGGCCAACGTCCTCTTCACCCGCGAGCTCTCCCGTCGCCTTCCCGGCGGCCGGGTCACGGCGAACGCGGTCCACCCCGGGGCCGTGGCCAGCGGATTCGGGCGGGATCACCCCGGGTTCTTCGGCAGGCTGGTGGCGGTGGGCGCACCGTTCCTCGCCTCTCCCGAGAGGGGAGCGAGGACCACCCTTCACGTGGCGACCGCGCCCGGGCTGCGCGGCGTCAGCGGCAGGTACTTCTCCGCCTGCCGGGAGAAGGCGCCGTCGCGCGCGGCGCGCGACGATGCCACCGCGCTCCGTCTGTGGCAGATCTCCGAGGCGATGACCCAGCCATCCACGAGGCTCCCCCCGCCATGAAGATCCTCTCCCTCGCGTTCGCGCTCCTCGCCACCCAGGCGCCGGCCCCGGCCCCGACCACGGCTCCGACCGGCATCCCCGGAATGACCGCCGTCGCCGGCCGCCCCAACCTCCTGCAGACCGGTGTCGCTCCGGTCCCCGAGAAGCTCTGGCAGCGGGCCGAGCAGCTCCTCGAAGCCAGGTCGGCCCGCTTCCTCGACGTCTCCGCGAACGGCGACTCGGTGCTGGTGACGACCCGTTTCGGCCAGACCAGCAGCTCCACGTGGTGGACCGGGCCATGGGCGCGCGCACGCAGGTGACCTTCGGGCGGGAGCCGGTGACCTCGGGTGCCTTCCAGCCGGACGATCCGATGGTGGTCTACTTCCGCCGGGACGTGGGCGGATCCGAGAACTGGCAGGTCTACCGGCTCGACCGGCGCACCGGGCAGACGGAGCGGCTCACCGACGGGAAGAGCCGGCACGACGCGCTGATCCTCTCACCGGACGGTCGCCGTCTCGCCTACGACGGCACCGGCCGGAACGGCAAGGACACCGACGTCTACGTGGCCGAGACGGCCCGCCCCCGGGAGGCCCGCCGGGTCTTCGAGGCCGAGGGCACCTGGCAGCCGCTCGACTTCTCCCGGGACGGCAGCCAGCTCCTGGTCCGCCGCTTCCGGTCCATCGCCGACTCCGACCTGTTCCTGGTGGACGTCGCCACCGGCGCCCGGAGGGCGCTCACGCCCTCGTCCGGCAAGGCCTCGGTGGGCGCGGCCCGCTTCGCCCACGACGGGAAGTCGGTCTACCTCGTCACCGATCGCCAGGGCGACTTCAGCGAGCTCTACCGCCTCGACCTCGCCGACCCGGCAGCCGCTCCCCGCCCGCTCACCCGGACGCTGCGCTGGGACGTCGAGGGGCTGGCGGTGGCGCGGGACGGATCCCGTGTCGCACTCACGGTGAATGCTGACGGCGCCAGCCGTCTCTACTTCCTCGAGCCGCGCAGCGGGAAGGTCACCTCCGGCGAGCTCCCCGCCGGGGTGGCGGGTGGCCTCAGGTTCCCGGCCGCGAGGGCGGGGTCGCTCTTCCTCTCCCTCGTCACGCCGCGCTCACCGGGCGACGTCTGGCAGGCGACGCCGGGCAAGAGGGGCCTCCTCCGCTGGACCGCCTCGGAGATGGGCGGCATCGACCCGGCGGCGCTCGCCGAGCCCGCGCTGGTTCGCTTCCCGGCCAGGGACGGGACCTCCATCCCCGCCTGGCTGTATCTCCCGAAGGGGGAGGGGAAGCGGCCGGTGGTCGTCTCCTGGCACGGGGGGCCGGAGTCGCAGGAGCGGCCCACCTTCCAGCCGGTCGCGCAGCTGCTGGTGCAGGGGGGCATCGCCGTGCTCATCCCCAACGTGCGCGGGTCGAGCGGCTACGGGAAGGCCTACCTGGCCATGGACGACGGGGTGAGGCGGGAGGAGGCGCTCGGCGACATCGGCGCCACCCTCGACTGGATCGCCTCTCGCCCGGACCTGGACGCCGGACGCGTCGGCGTGTTCGGCGGGTCGTACGGTGGGTACATGGTGCTCGCGACGGCCGCCTTCCACCCGTCGCGCATCCGCTCGGCCGTGGACGTGGTGGGCATCTCCAGCATCCCCACGTTCCTCGAGTCCACCGCCCCGTATCGCCGGGACCTGCGCCGCGCCGAGTACGGGGACGAGCGCGATCCCGCGGTCCGCGCCGTCCAGGAGCGCATCTCGCCGCTCAACCGCGTCGGCGACATCTCCGCCTCGCTCTACGTCATCCAGGGGAAGAACGATCCGCGGGTTCCCCAGAGCGAGGCCGAGCAGATCGTGGCCGCCGTGCAGGGAAAGGGGAAGGAGGTCTGGTACCTGCTGGCGCTCGACGAGGGGCACGGATTCCAGAAGAAGGAGAACCGCGACTACCTGATCGTGACGGCGGTGGCCTTTCTCGAGCGCACGCTCCTCCCGTAGAGCGCCTCCGGCTCCAGGACGTCTGCCGCCGGCGGGTGGGTCGCGCCGCTCCGAGCAGCAGGTCCTCGCGGCGCTGGTGGACTCCGGGTGAATGGCGTCGAGGTCCCCGGGCCCTGCGGGCCCGGTCTCGACGCCCGCTGCGGGCAGCTCGTCGCGGCACGACCCCCGCCGGCTACAGACAGCCCGGGCCCGGAGGCGACCCGGGTGAGCGCGCGGCGTGGGGGCGCCCGGCCGTTCACCCGCAGTCGGTAGTCGCGGTCTCCTATCCGAGTGAGGGCGACTGCGGGCGAGGGGAGGGTGAAGTCCTCCCGACCGCGGGTCTCGCGGCGACGTCCCTCCGTCAGGCGCCCGGGTGGCCTCGTCGGGCGCCGCCTCCGCAGCGCCACGATCGAAGATCCCGAGCTGGAGCGGCCCCGAGGCGCATGCGTCACCCTGTTGCCGCGACCACGCGGTTCCCGGGGCGCGAGGACCAGCGGCGCGGAGACGAGGCCACCCGGGCGCCGGCTCCACGGAGGGGCCTCACCCGCTCCGGCCCGCGCCCTCGATGTCCCACCGCCCCCTCGTCCCCGCCGTCGCCAGCGCGTTCCGGAGCCTCGCGAGGAACTCCGCCCGCGGGATCTCCCGCGCCCCGAAGCGCCGCAGGTGGTCCGTGTCCACCTGGCAGTCGACCAGCTCGAACCCGCGCTCCCGCATCCATCCGGCCGCCGTCACGAAGGCGGCCTTGGAGGCGTCCGTCCGGTCGGCGAACATCGACTCGCCGAAGAAGGCGGCGCCGAGGGAGACCCCGTAGAGGCCGCCGGCCAGCCCTTCGTCGTCCCAGGCCTCGAACGAGTGGGCGTGCCCGAGCGCGTGGAGCCCCTCGTAGGCCGAGACCATCTCCTCCGTGATCCAGGTCCCGTCCTGCCCGGGACGATCCATGTCCGCGCAGCGGCGGATCACCTCGGAGAAGGCGGTGTCGGACCGGATCCGGTACCTGCCCGATCGCAAGGTCCGCAGGAGCGACCGAGGGACGTGCAGCTCCTCCGGGAGGAGCACCATCCTCGGCTCGGGGGACCACCAGAGGATCGGGGTCTCGTCCGAGTACCAGGGGAAGATCCCCTCCGAGTAGGCGCGAAGGAGCCGCTCCGGCGAGAGGTCGCCGCCCACGGCGAGCAGGCCGTCCGGTTCCGACAGCTCCGGGTCGGGAAAGATCGGCTCCCGGGGAAGTCGGAAGACGGCCAATCAGGTGGCCTGCTGGAGGAACTGCCGCAGCGCGCGCCGCACCTCTCCCTGCACCGGGCCGGGGACCTCGGGCAGTGGCGTGCGCGCGCACGAGGAGAGCGTCTGCTGCAAGGTCGAGCAGCGCGCCGTGCAGCGGGGGCAGGCGGCCAGGTGACGCTCCATCTGCTCGCAGACCGGGGCGGAGATCTCCCCCTCCAGGTGGCGGGAGAAGAGCGAGACCACCTCCGGGCAGGCCTCGGTGATCGGGGACTCCGGCTCGGTGGAGAGGAGCGGGGCCACCTTCTCCCGCACCGCCACGCGCGCCCGGTGCAGGCGGCTCTTCACCGCCTCCACGCTGGCGCCGACCGCCTCCGCGACCTCCGCCGCCGAGAGCCCCTCCACGTCGCGGAGCAGCAGGACCTCCCGGTACATGGGATCGAGCCCGGCGATGGCCTCCTCGAGCGCTTGCTCCACCTGCTTGCCGGCCAGGGCCTCGTCGGGCGAGCGTCCTGGGTCGGCGATCCCCCGCACCTCGCGCCCCGTCCCCTCCGCGTCGAGCGAGTCCTCGTGCTCCGGAGCGAACTTCGACCGGCGCCGCTGCTTGATGCAGAAGCTCCGGGCGATGGCGTAGAGCCAGGTCGACGGTGACGATGCGCCACGGAAGTCCTTCACCGTCCGGGCGGCTGCGATGAGGGTCTCCTGCAGGACGTCCTTCGCAGCCTCGGGGTCCCGGCACATCTTCAGCCCGAAGCGGTAGACCTGCCGCTCGTGCCGCTCGAGCAGGCGCTCCAGGGAGGCCCTGTCCCCGGCGCGGGCCCCCTCGATCAGCTGCTCGTCGGTCTGTGGATCGGTCGCGGACACGGGCCAGGAATCAGTAGAGCACCCGGCTCCCGCGAACAAGATCTGGATGCCGCAGGCGCATCCCAACGTTTCCCGGAGGTCTATTCCGACTCAGACCCATTTGGGACGTAAAAAGTACCCAAAAGGGTCTTTCAATGTGTTTTGACCTGCGTCAAAAGGTGACATCTGTAGTACGTGGACTTGCCGAGTCGACAAAGTGTCAACCCCCTCCGAACCGACGACGCGATGACCGCTCACCAAACTGGGAGGCCCGTGCCGGAATGAGCGCACTCTTCAAGCCTTCCGCGAACTTCCTCGCCCGCTTCTCGCTCGTCGCAGTGGGCCTCGTCGCCGGCGGGACCCTCCTCGGCATCTGGGGGTACTGGCGCACGCCGTACGCCCAGGGGCTCCAGGAGGAGATCGCGCAGCCGGTCCTCTTCGACCACCGGCATCACGTGGTCGACGACGTGATCGACTGCCGGTACTGCCACTTCAACGTGGAGCGGGGCGCGTCCGCGGGCATCCCTTCCACGGAGATGTGCCTCAACTGCCACTCCCAGATCTGGAACCGGAGCCCGAAGCTCGAGCCGGTGCGCCGGAGCTACTTCACCGGGACGCCCATCCAGTGGAACCGGGTGCACCAGGTCCCGGACTTCACCTACTTCAACCACTCGATCCACGTGAACAAGGGGATCGGCTGCGTCAGCTGCCACGGGCGCATCGACCAGATGCCGGCGGTGACCAAGGTCGCCTCGCTGCAGATGAGCTGGTGCCTGGAGTGCCACCGCAACCCGGCGCCGAACCTCCGCCCGCGCGACCAGATCACCAGCATGACCTGGCAGCCCCCTGCCGACCCGGCCGCCGCCAAGCTCCTCGCCGCCGACCTCATGAAGTCCTACGACGTCCAAGCCCGCGTGAACTGCACGACATGCCACCGATGAGATCGCTGCCGGTCATCCAGGATCAGGGCCAGCCCCGTCCCCCCGGGCAGCGCTCGCTCTGGCAGAGCATCGAGGAGCTCGAGGCCCGGAACGCGGGCGGACGCGGCGAGTTCACCGCCGGAGCGTCCGAGGTGCCGCCGGAGATGTCCCGCCGGTCCTTCATGCAGATCCTGGGCGCGTCGGCGGCGCTCGGCGGTCTCACCGCCTGCCAGCCGCCTCGCGAGAAGATCGTCCCGTTCGTCCACGAGCCACCGGAGAATCGCCCCGGCAAGAGGTTCCACTACGCCACCGCGCTCGCCCTCGACGGCTACGCCACGGGGCTGCTCGTCGCCAGCGCGGACGGACGGCCGGTGAAGGTGGAGGGCAACCCCGCGCACCCCACCAGCCAGGGGGCGTCGTCCACCTGGGACCAGGGAGCGCTCCTCGACCTGTACGACCCGGAACGCTCCAAGGGCTACTGGCGCGCCGGGGATGCGCTCTCCTGGCGCGGCCTCCTCGCCGAGCTCCAGAAGCTCGCCCGGGGGCACGAGGCCGACGGCGGCGCGCGACTCGCCTTCCTGCTCGCGCCGGACGCCTCGCCCACCCAGGCCGGCCTCCGCCGCAGGATCCAGGCCCGTTTCCCGAAGGCGCGCATCCACGTCTGGGCGCCCGTCACCGAGGAGAACGCCGTCGAGGGGGCTCGCATCGCCTTCGGACGCCCGATGGACGTCCACGTGAGCCTCGAGCCGGCCCGGGCCATCCTCTCCCTCGACGCCGACTTCCTCTCCGGGCAGGGCGAGTCGCTGCGCCTCACCCGCGAGTTCGCCCGCCACCGGGAGCCCGGTGCCGAGATGAGCCGGCTCTACGTCGCCGAGCCGGCCCTGTCCCTCACCGGTGCCAGCGCCGACCACCGCTTCCGCATGCGTGGCTCCGAGGTGGCCGCCTTCGCGCGCGCCGTCGCCGCCATCCTGGGCGTGGTGCCGGCCGCCCCGGCGCTCTCCCCGGAGCTCGCCCGCGCCGCCAAGGCGGTGGCAGCCGACCTGGCCGCCCACAAGGGGCGCTCGGTGGTGCTGGCCGGCGTCCGCCAGCCGCCGGCCGTGCACGCCCTGGCGCACGCCATGAACGCGGCGCTCGGCAACGTGGGCGCCACGGTCCACCTTTCACGCCCGGTCCTGGGCGACGCGGCGCCCTCCTCGGCGGCGCTTCCCGCCCTGGCCCGCGAGATCGAGGGAGGCAAGCTCGACACGCTGGTGATCACCGCCTGGAACCCGGTGCACGCGGCGCCGGCCGGCATGGACCTGGGCGCCCTCCTCGCGCGCGTCCCCAACGCGCTCCACCTCTCCCTGCGCGAGGACGAGACCTCGCGGCGGTGCAGCTGGAAGCTGGCCGCGCGCCACCCCTTCGAGAGCTGGGGCGACGGCCGCTCCCGGGAGGGCGTCGCCTCCCTGGTCCAGCCGCTCATCGCGCCGCTCTACGAGAGCACCACCGCCATCGACCTCCTCGCCGCCTTCCTCGACGAGGGCGACCGCGGCGCCATGATGCACGTGAAGGCACACTGGATGGCGCGCGGTGGGCTCGACCCTGCGGGCTTCGAGGCCCAGTGGGACCGCTGGCTCCGCCAGGGAGTCATCCCGGGGACCGCCGAGCCCGTCGAGGCCGCCTCCGTCGACGTGGCCGCCGTGACCTCCGCGCTGGGGCGGCTCCCGGCCGCGAAGGGCGAGGGGCTCGAGCTCGGTCTCGCCCCCTCCTACGGCATCTTCGACGGCCGGTTCGGGAACAACGCCTGGCTCCAGGAGCTGCCCGACCCCATCACCAAGGTGAGCTGGGACAACGCGGCCTACCTTTCCGAGGCCACCGCGAAGCGGCTCGGCGTCGAGGGCGGGCAGGTGGTCACGCTCGCGCTCGGCAGCCGCAGCGTCCAGGCGCCCGTGCTGGTCATGCCCGGGCACGCCGACGACGCGGTCACCCTGGCCATCGGCTACGGCCGGACGGACGGATCGGCGGTCTCGAAGGGCGTGGGCGTCGACGCCTACCGCCTGCGCGACGCCGGGACCTGGTTCGCCACCGGCCTGGCGGTGACCGCCGGGAAGGGCAAGCACAAGTTCGCCGTGGCCCAGGGACACTTCTCCATGGAGGGGCGTCCGCTGGCGATCGACTTCACGTCGAAGGAATGGGCCACCGACGAGGGGCGCGGCGAGCTCGAGCACCTGCACGGCACGCCGGCCACGCTCCAGCCCCCGGTCGACTACTCCAAGCAGGAGTGCTCCTGGGGGATGTCGGTCGACCTGTCCCGCTGCACCGGCTGCAACGCCTGCGTCATCGCCTGCCAGGAGGAGAACAACATCGCCACGGTCGGGAAGGAGCAGGTGGCGAAGGGGCGGATCATGCACTGGATCCGCACCGACCGGTACTTCTCCGGGCCGGCCGCGAATCCGGAGACCATCTCCCAGCCGGTGATGTGCCAGCACTGCGAGACCGCCCCCTGCGAGTACGTCTGCCCGGTGAACGCCACGGTCCACTCCCCGGAGGGGCTGAACGAGATGGCGTACAACCGGTGCGTCGGGACCCGGTACTGCTCCAACAACTGCCCGTACAAGGTGCGCCGCTTCAACTTCCTCGCCTGGCGCCCCGAGGTCCCGGACGTGCAGACCCTCCTCTTCAACCCGGACGTGACGGTGCGGTCGCGAGGCGTGATGGAGAAGTGCACCTACTGCGTGCAACGCATCGA
>CAWHPQ010000025.1:0-335048 GCA_963831265.1 uncultured delta proteobacterium
TCCAAGGCGGCGACCCTCGGCGCCTCCCTCCTCCTCCTGGGAGCCGCCGTCCACTTCGGTACCGCGGCCGTCGCCGGCCGCGCGGTGGTCATCGTCGCCTTCCTGTTCCTGACCGCCCCGGTGGCGGCCCACGCGATCGGGCGGGCCGCCTACCGCCGGAAGAGCCCCCTCTGGGAGGGCACGATCACGGACGAGCTCGGCGCCGCCGAAGACGACCGGCGGGGGTGACGTGCTCTTCCCGCTTCTCCTCCTCCTCGCCGGCCTCGTCCTGCTCGTGCTCGGGGGAAACGCCCTCGTGCACGGCGCCTCGGCCATCGCGGCGCAGTTCGGGATCGCGCCCCTCGTCATCGGCCTCACCGTGGTGGCCTGGGGCACGAGCGCCCCGGAGCTCGCGGTGAGCCTGGGGGCGGCCCTGCGCGGCCAGGGCGACATCGCCCTCGGCAACGTGGTGGGGAGCAACGTCTTCAACATCCTGGGCGTTCTCGGTGCGTCGGCGCTCGTGGCGCCCCTGACCGTTTCGCGGCGCCTCGTCCGGCTCGACGTGCCCATCCTGATCGCGCTCTCGGCGGCCGTCTACGGGCTGGCCCTGGATCGGACGATCGGCCCCGGGGACGGACTCCTGCTCGTCGGCGCGGGCATTGCCTACACCGTGTTCGCCGTGCGCACGACCCGTGCGGAGGCGCCGGCGGGGGCCGCGGAGGGCCGGACGAGGGTTCTCGCCGCCCGGGTGGGTCTCGTGGTCCTCGGCCTCCTCCTCCTGGCCGTGGGCGCGCGGCTGCTGGTCGACGGCGCAACCTCCATGGCGCGCGCACTCGGGGTGAGCGAGCTCGTGATCGGACTCACGGTCGTGGCGGTCGGGACTTCGCTCCCCGAGGTCGCTGCCTCGGTGATCGCCGCCTGGCGCGGGGAGAGGGACATCGCGGTGGGCAACGCGATCGGGAGCAACCTCTTCAACATGGCGGCGGTGCTGGGGATCACGGGCCTCGCGGCACCCGGCGGCGTCCCGGTCGCCGAGCCGGCGCTCGCCCTCGACCTGCCGGTCATGGTCGCGGTGGCGGTGGCCTGCCTGCCGCTCTTCTTCACCGGCCAGGCCGTGGCTCGCTGGGAAGGGGCGCTTCTCCTCGCCTACTACGGGACCTACGTCCTCTACGTCGTCCTCGCCGCGCAGCAGCACGACATGCTGCCCCTCTTCAGCGGGACGATGGTGCTGTTCGTGATTCCGCTGACCGCGCTCACCCTGGCGATCGTCGTCGCACGCGAAGTGCGGCGGAGACGCACGGGCTGACCTCGCCCGCCAGCTCCTCCACCGGATGACGCGCTCCCGGGGCGGCCGTCGCTGGCCAGATCATCCTGGGCCAGGGCAACCAGTGGCGCCGGTGTCCAGGTCCGGACGTGAAGGTCGCGCTGGGGGAACGGAATGGTCACCCCGGCGCTGAAGAAGGCGACCTCCAGCAAGGCCCGCCGGACGAGCTCGACGTCGGACCCGTAGGCGACGCCGACGTTGATGCCCACGCGCAGGTTGGAGGTGGGCCGGCTGTGGTTCACCACCTGCGTGGTCGCCAGTTCGCTGTTCGGTACGAACCATGACCGCCGATCCACTGGACGACGGTGGGCCAGATGCCGAACAATCGGCCTTCGCCAGTTGCAGCGGGCCGAGGGGCTGAGTGCCGGGAGGAGAGCGAGCCATGGGGATGGGGCCGGGTCGTCGTGCCTTCGTCGTCGGGGACAGGGAATGGTGAACGCCATCACCGGCAACGCGCCGCTCACGGTGGCCCTCGCGCTCCTGGCGGGGATGCTGGCGCAGGTCACGGCGCGGCACCTGCGCCTCCCGGGTATCGTGCTGCTGCTCTTCGCGGGCGTCCTCCTCGGTCCGGACGTCGCGAACGTCATCCAGCCGGCCTCGCTCGGTCCCACCCTCCAGGTGATCGTGGGCTTCGGGGTCGCGGTCATCCTCTTCGAGGGCGGGCTCAATCTCGACATCCGCCGGCTGCGGGGGGAGGGTTCGGTCATCCGCCGCCTCGTCACGCTGGGGGCCGCCATCACCGCGGCGGGGGCGGCGGCGGCGGCGCACCTCCTCATGCGCTGGGACTGGGGCGTCTCGATCCTCTTCGGAACGCTGGTCATGGTCACCGGCCCGACCGTGGTGACGCCGCTCGTGCGTCGCATCGGGGTGATGCGAAAGCTCCGCACGATCCTCGAGGCCGAGGGGGTCTTCGTCGATGCGATCGGGGCCCTGGTGGCCGCGGTGACGCTCGAGGTCCTCCTGCAGCCCAGCGGCAGGGCCCTCGCCTCCAGCGTCACCGGCCTGGCGGTCCGGCTCGGGACCGGGCTCGGCGCCGGCCTGGTGGGAGGCTTCGCGATCGCGCTCCTCCTGCGCTTCCGCCGCGTCGTGCCGGAGGGGCTGGAGAACGTCTTCACCCTCTCGGCGATCCTGGCCCTCTACCAGGGCGCCGACAGCCTCGTCCACGAGAGCGGCATCCTCGCCGTGGTGATCGCGGGGATGGTGGTCGGCAACATGCGCTCCCCCGTGCGGCGCGAGCTCCTCGACTTCAAGGAGCAGCTGACCACCCTCCTCATCGGCCTCCTCTTCGTCCTGCTCGCCGCGGACGTTCGCCTCTCCGAGGTGCTCTCCCTGGGTCGCCCCGGGCTCCTGACGGTGCTGGCGCTCGTGGCCGTGGTCCGGCCGCTGGCCGTGGCCGCCAGCACGTCGGGATCCTCCCTGGTCTGGAAGGAGCGGGCGTTCCTCGCCTGGCTGGCGCCCCGCGGCATCGTCGCCGCGGCGATCGCCTCCCTGGCGGCGCAGGCGCTGGAGGCCGCCCGGCTGCCGGGGGGCCACGAGCTGCGTGCGCTGGTGTTCCTGGTGATCGCCCTCACCGTGGTCGTCCAGGGACTTCCGGCGGGCCTGGTTGCCCGGCTTCTCGGCGTCCGTCGTCCAGCCGACCTCGGCTACGTGATCCTGGGCGCGAACGGGCTCGGGCGGGCGATCGGGCGGGCGCTGATCCGCGGCGGGGACGAGGTCGTGCTGCTGGACGGCGATCCTCTGGCGGCGCGCCGCGCCGAGGAGGAGGGCTTCCGCGTGGTCTTCGGCAACGACGTCACCCGGAGCCCCCTCCGGAGGACGGAGCCCGAGATCCGCAAGGGCTTCATCGCCGCTTCCCCGAACGAGGGGGTGAACCTCCTCGTGGCGCGCACGGTGATCAAGGACCACCGGCTCCCGATGGTCTACGTGGCGGTGGACCGGAACCGGGTCGGCGTGGAAGCGGCCACCGTCGAGGAGGCGGGTGCGCGGATCCTCTTCGGGGGGGCGAGGGACCTGGGGACCTGGATCGACCGCTGCGACACCGGACGGGCCCGGACCGAGCGGTGGCGGGCCGTCAAGCCGACCGAGGACCTGGTCGCGCCGGACGGACCGCTCATCGCGCTCCTGCTGCGGCACGGTGGGGAGCGGCAGCTCGTCGACGAGAAGACCCGCTTTCGCGCCGGGGACGAGGTCGACTTCCTGGTGGCCCTGGACAGGGAGGAGGCTGCCCTGGCCTGGCTCCGGGAGAACGGGTGGACGCCCGAGTCGGACGCCCGGCCCGGCCCGGGGTGAGGCGACCGGAATTTCGGGATGGTGCTACAGTGATGCTTCACCCCCACCAGCCCGTTTTGCGGGACGTTTCCGCGGGAAACGTAGGACGAACTGGAGAACGCCATGTCGAGGCTGGCCGCATTCGCGCTGGGAGCAATGCTCGCTGTCCCGCCTTCGGCGGCTGGCGCAGCCGACCCACTCTGCACGGGAAGCGTCACCGGGGCCGTCCAGGCGAGCTTCGACTGCACGCTCAAGGTCGTGAAGAGGACCGGCGACGTCGTGACCTTCCGGCTCGAGCTCGCCGCCCCCATCCAGGGTCTCGACCTCGTCCAGCCCGTCTCGTTCTCCCTGAAGCTCCCGATAACCACCCGGACGTATGCGAGCCGCGACCTGGTGGACGCCCGCGCCGCGGCGACGACGAGGACAGGCAAGGCGCTGAGCGTGAACCGGGAGGGAGGCGGCCGCGGCGATCTGGAGGTGCAGGTGGAATCCGTCGAGCGCGATCGGGCTACGATGCTCGGCGCGCTGCAGGTCCGCGTCCACATGGTTGCGGCCGATCCCAAGGACGGGACCGAGATCCGGATGAACGTCCAGGCCCTGGCGAACTGGTAGCCGCCACTCCCTCCCCCGATCCTTCACCTTTCCCGACGAAGGGCACGAGCGAGCGTCCCCGCGGCGGTCACCGTCAGGCGTCGGACGATTCCAGCTGCTCGATGGCGCGTCCAACGTCCAGCTCGTTGCTGCCCCAGTCGTAGACGACCACCGTTCCCGCCACGACGTCGTGGAAGGCCCGGCGACGGCTCGACACGGGGATGAGCAGGGAGCCGAGGCCCAACGTGAGGTAGAAGGTCCCGATCCGCTTCACGGCCTGCCGCAGGCCCACCCTCTTTCCGTTCGCCCGCAGGAGCCGCAGGCCCACGATCGCCATCCCGGGCGTCTGCCCGGCCGCGAGGTAGAACAGGATGCGGTACAGGGGCGGGATGATCACCCCGGCCACGGGGACCGCGTAGGGCATGAAGCCGCACAGGCGGGCCCGCAGGTGCCACCATTCGTGCGCCGTGGGGCAGTGGGCGGGGTCGACCCCCAGGAACTGCGCCACGAGCCAGCTCGTGCCGGCCACGAGCAACGCCAGCACGGCCAGATCCACGGCGCGTGCGATCGCCCGGCTCGCCATGCCCGCGTAGCGGTGCGTCATGATCTCCCCAGGACGCGGCGGACCCAGCCGTCCACGGCATCGTCGGCGACGACCGACCTCGCGCGCACGGACGCCAGGAACTCGCGGACCATCCCGCGGCTCTGGTCCTGGATGAGCTGGCGGACCGGCTCGGGGTGCGCGGTGAGGTGCTGCAGGTAGGCGTCGACCTGCTCGCGCACCAGTTCGCGGACCTCCTCGCTGGTTCGCAGGGACTCGAGCACCCGCACGAGCTGCCGGTCGACGATCCCGTCGACGGCGCCGTTCACTCCGGGCTGCTGGAGGAGGTGGAGGACCAGCTGCTCCACGTTTCGATTCTCGGTGAGCGCCTGGAGGACCTGGTCCATCAGGGCCTCGGAGAGGCGGGACTCCACGAGCCGCGCGACCAGGGCATCCGCAAGTCTGGCCTCGAGACCGGTGCGCACCGGACAACGGTAGCATGGCCACCGGGTCGCTCCGGTCGCGACGACCCCGGCAGGGCGTGGAGGCTCCTCGGCGCCTCGGCCTGGCTAGGCGGCGAGGGAGCCGACGGCCTGCATCGGAATGGCGGTGGCGCGGGGGACCGGCGTCGCACGGCTCCGGAGCGCCTGGGCGAGCATCCGCTCGAGCCTCACGGTGGGCTTCGCCAGCGAGGCGAAGAACTCCCAGACCTCCGGGTCGGGACTCCGGGCCAGGCTCGCGGCGTGGATCGCCGCGCATCGACGTTCCATCCGGATCACCCGCCGCAGGACGGGCTCGGCATCGGGTGGCCCAGGCTTCCGGGAGATCTCCGTGGCCATCGCCGAGAGCTCGACCAGGGTGGCCACGAGCCCCTTGCTGATCGTCTCGACGGCCTCGTCCGACCAGGGTTCCCCCTTTCGATGCAGCACCAGGCAGCGGATGCGCAGCGCGCGCTCCTCCTCCTCCCGGGCAAGGAGCTCGAAGGTCTCTCGCAGGACGGGGTTCTTGCCGAAGCACCTCGCCAGGCCGGAGTGGAGGTCTCGAAGGAGGAGCTGGATCCGGGCGGCGGTCTGGAAGCATTGCTGGATGTTCACCGGGTCACCTCGCCGGCCCCGAGGGAGTCCCGGGAACCGCCATGTACCCAGATTACGGGACACGACCGCTCCTGCAAAGGGGGCAACCGATATCGGGAGAAGAATGAGCGCCTCCTCACCCTGGGGGGGATTTCACCCGGCCAGGTCCTGCAGGACCTCCGCGCCCTCGACGAGCTCCCGCAGGTGCCTCGCAAACCGGGCCGCCGGAGCGCCATCCACCACGTCGTGGTCGATGCTCGCGGTGACCGCGAGGACCTCGCGCACCTCGACCCGCTCGTCGACGACCCCGGGCTTCCGGGTGATTCCACCGACGGTGAGACAGAGCGTGTGGAGCGGGACGATGCCGACGGCCCAGCCAGTTCCTGGCCCGAACATGCCAACCGAGGTGACGAGCGTGGTGCCGGCCACTCGCTTGAGCCAGTGGGGGTCCCTGCGCAGGGTGCGGAGGAAGAGGCGCCGGAGAAGGCCGGGGACCCAGGGCGACAGCCGCGCGAGTAGCCCCGAGCGCTGCGCGCTCGCCCCCGGCCGGGACTGTACCCGGCGGATCTCGTCGTGGATCTCGCGGACCGTCCGACGGTTGGCGGCGCGGATGACGTGCGGGATCGCCACGGCATCGACCTCCGGCTCGACGAGGGTCACGACGTCGACCTCGTCGAACAGCACCAGCCTGCCCCGCCAGTCCCGGTACGCCTGCAGGCGCCGGTCCGCGTCGATGGCGCGAGCGAGGCTCGCGACGACGAAGGCCGTGAAGGAGAGCCTCTCCCCGGTGGCCGCCTCGTGGTCGCGGATGAGCTGCCGGGCGCGCGTGACGTCGAGCTCGAGGAGCGCGTGCACCATGTGGCGGCGGACGCCGACCTCGAGCGCATCGACGATGTCCTGCCTCTCCCTCGGGAACGGCCTGATCGTGAACGGGTCCCGGCCCATGGCGCGAGGATGCCACAGGTTCACCCCTCGGCGTTCGCGGCGGGCAGCTCCATCTGGAACGAGGAACCGACCCCGACCTCGCTCTCCACGGTGAGCGTCCCTCCGTGGGCCTTCACGACGTTCTTGCAGATGGCCAGGCCGAGTCCGGTGCCCTGCCCGACCACGCCATTCGTGAAGAAGGGCTCGAAGAGCCGCTCCTTGGTCCCGTGGAGCGCCCGCTCGAGCCGGGAGAACTCGCTCACGTCGGTGAGGACGATGCGCACCGAAGATCCGGTGGTGGCCCCGGCCCTGCGCTCGCAGGCCAGGGTTGCATCGAAGGTGGATCCGTCACCCCTCGCGAGCACCAGCCGGCAGCTGGATCGCTCGTCGTGCTGGAGCAGCTCCGCGAAGAACCGATGCCACCGATCGGCGTCCCTGGTGGCGACGAACCCGGGGAAGCGTCGCCCCACCAGGGCCTGGCGCTCCCTGCAGAGAAGGGTGGCGGCGGTGAGGTTTGCCCCGGCGACCACACCGTTCGCGTCGAGGGTGAGATGGCCGACGGGGGCGAAGTCGTAGAGGTCCACGTACCGCTCATGGGCCAGTTCGAGCTCGAGCCGGTCCCGCCGGAGCTCCTCGTTCTGCATCTCCAGCTCGATCTGGTGAACCTGGAGCTCGTGCAGGAGTTCGGGCGTGGACTGGGTCGATCTCCCCGCAACATCTGACGGTCGTCGGTGGTGGACTTTTTTGCCAGGGTGCAGTGCCCCTGAGACTCACTCGTCAGGGAATTCTTGAACGACCGGCGCTCAGGGCCAAACGGGTTTGATGGTGAGGCCCCGATCGACCAGGGCGACGGACTTCACCTGGATCCAGACCTCCTGACCGGGGCTCACGTCGAGCTCCGCAGCGGCCCGTCGTGTCAGCCTGGCAATCAGGCTCGAGCCGCCGAGCCGGACGCGCACGAGCAGGAGGCCCAGGTGCTCGTCGTCGGCGATGGCGTCGACGCGGGCCGGGAGCACGTTCTGGATGCTGCTCTGCCCGGGCCGCTGCCGCGCGATGCTCACGTCACGCGCCAGGACGCGGAGCCGGGCAGGCCGGCCGACCGCGAGATCCCGGTCCGGTGTCCACAGGCTTCCGCCCGGGAAGTCGATGCGCGCGAGGTGCCAGGCCTCGTCGATGGCCGCCACGGTGCCGTCGAGGATGGCCGCCACGTCCTCGCCGATCCGGATCGGGAGGTCGAGCCGGACCAGGGTCTCGGCGAGCGGACCCTCGGCCCGCACCCGGCCACCCTCCAGCGCGACCAGGTGGTCGGACAGGCGGGCCACCTCGTCGGGAGAGTGGCTGACGTAGAGCACCGGGAGGTCCAGCTCCGCGTGCAGGACCTCCAGATACGGGAGGATCTCCTGCTTGCGCTTCAGGTCCAGCGAGGCGAGCGGCTCGTCCATGAGCAGGAGCCGCGGCTCGACGGCGAGGGCCCGTGCGATGGCCACGCGCTGCCGCTCCCCGCCCGACAGCCGATCGGCCGAACGCTCGAGCAGGTGGCCGATCCCGAGCAGCGCGATGGCATGGTCGAGGCCCGTCCGCTTCACGCCTGGACCCCTCCTCATGCCGTAGCGCAGGTTCCCCAGAACCGTGAGATGAGGGAAGAGGCTGGCCTCCTGGAACACGTAGCCGAGCGGGCGCCTGTGGGTGGGAACCCAGCGGCGATCGTCCTGCCAGACCTCCCCGTGCACGGCCAGCCGGCCACGGGGAGCGCGCTCGAGTCCGGCGATGCACCGCAGCAGCGTCGTCTTCCCGGATCCCGACTGGCCGAACAGCGCCGTCACGCCCCGGGCCGGCAGTTCCAGGTCGACGTCGAGGGTGAACCCCTCCCGCTCGAGGAGGAAGCGCGCCTGGATCCCCGACACCTCAGGCCACCTTCCTGGAAGCGGGGCGCCAGACGTGGAGGGCGAGCAGCACGAGGAAGGAGAAGGCCAGCAGGAGCGCCGCCAGGCGATGCGCCTCCGCGTACTCCAGCGCCTCGACGTGGTCGTAGATCTGGACCGATGCCACGCGCGTCACGCCGGGGAGGTTTCCCCCGATCATGAGCACGACGCCGAACTCACCCACGGTGTGCGCGAAGGTCAGGATGGAGGCGGTCAGGAAGCCGGGAAGCGAGAGCGGCACGGCCACCGTGAAGAAGGCGTCGAGGGGGGACGCCCGTAGGGTCGCCGCGACCTCCAGCGGACGCTCGCCGACCGCCTCGAATGCGGACTGCAGCGGCTGGACCATGAAGGGGAGCGAGTAGAGGACCGAGGCCACCACCAGGCCGCCGAACGTGAAGGGCAGCAGCCCGATGCCGATCGCCTGGGTGATCCGGCCCAGCGGACCGGCCGGCCCCATCGCCAGCAAGAGATAGAATCCGAGCACCGACGGAGGAAGGACGAGCGGGAGCGCGACGACGGCGGCGACAGGCCCCTTCCACCATGCCCTGGCTCGGGCCAGCCACCACGCGATCGGGGTGCCGACCACGAGGAGGATCAGGGTGACCAGCCCCGCGAGGCGAACGGTCAGCCAGACGGACTGGAGGTCGCCCATGGCTACTTCCTCGTGGACTCGCCGGGGAGCACGAAGCCGTACCGGGTCATCACCGCCCGTGCGGCCTTGCCCTCCATGTGGTCGGCGAAGCGCCGGGCGAGCGGGTTCTCCGCGGCGCGCCGGGTGACGACGAACCCCTGCTCGAGCGGCTCGTGGAGCCCCGCCGGGATGAGCCAGTGCCCTCCCTTGCTCTCGAGCCCGGAACCGAGCGCCAGCGACAACGCGATGACACCCACCTGCGCGTTGCCCGTGAGCACGAACTGCGCCGTCTGCGCGATGTTCTCGCCGTAGACGAGCTTCGGCTCGACCTTCTCCCACAGCCCCGCCGCCCGGAGCGCTTCCTCTGCTCGCTTGCCGTAGGGCGCGTGCTTCGGATTGGCGATGGCGACCCGGGTGATCTTCGGATCGGCCAGGCTCGCCAGCGTCATCCTGGTCGCATCCAGGGTCGCGCTCCACAGGACGATCCGGCCGAAGGCGTACGGCTTCACGTCGGAGGCGGAGAGCCCGACCTTCGCGAGGTTGCGGGGGAACGCGATGTCTGCCGAGAAGTACAGGTCGTAGGGGGCCCCCTGCTGGATCTGGGTGTGGAACTTGCCCGAGGACCCGTAGACGACCTCCACGTCGCTCCCGGGATTCGCCGTCCGGAAGTTCGCGACGATCTCGTCCATCGCGAACTTGAGGTCGGCGGCCGCGGCCACCGTGATCTTCTCGGCACGCGTCTCGACCGGAAGCAGCGAGAGGCCGGCCAGGACCGAGGCCGCGGCAAGCCGCGCGATGGTGCGCAGCGTCCGGTCCGTCATGGCGGACCCAGAACGGTACGTTCTAGGAACATTAGGAAGCGAATGGTAGCATGGCGTACAGATGCCTGACCAGTTGCTCACGACCGGGGAGGTGGCCGAACTCCTCCGGGTCCACCCGAAGCAGGTCTACCGGCTCCTCAAGCGCGGGCTTCCCGGCCGGCGGGTGGGGTCGGAGTGGCGCTTCTCGCACGACGACGTGCTCGCCTGGTCCGGCGGCAAGCCGGTCGCGGTCGCGACCCAGGAGCTTCACGCGCAGGAAGGCACGGACGTGGCGCCCGCGCTGGTGGCCGCCAACGGCGACGTCGTGGTGCAGGCGCTCCTCCGCATGGCCGGCGCCACGGGCCCGCCCCTCCTCGGATTCGTCCAGGCCGACATGGGAACCGCCGTCGACCTCCTGCGCCGCCGGGCCGTCCTGGCCGCGGGTGCCCACGCAGGCAGCTTCCCCGGCCACGTCGGCGAGGAACGGGTCGCGCGGCTCCACCTGGTGCGGCGCGAGATCGGCCTCGTGTACCCCAAGGCCGGCAAGCCCATCCGGCTGAAGGACCTGGCGAGGACGCGCCTCGCCTCGCGCCCGCCCAGCGCTGGCGTCCGCCGCTACCTCGACGAGGCGGTCCGCGTCGCGGGACTCGACCCGGCCGCGGTCCACCGGAAGGCCATCGCCCTCGGATTGCACCTGGAGGTCGTGATCGCCGTCGCGGCCGGGCGGGCCGACGTGGGGCTCGCCTCGCGGGCATGGGGCGAGTCCGCCGGCCTCGCCTTCCTCCCCCTGGCGACCGATGCGTACGGCCTCATCGTCAAGGCCCGCGACCTGGGCGACGCCCGGGTGGTGCGGCTCTGCGAGGTGGCGCAGGGCAAGGAGTTCCGGTCCGAGGTCGGGTCCATCCCCGGCTACGACACCACCGGCGCCGGCGACATCCGCTACGACGCCTGAGGGCGCCGCCCTACGGATTCATCTCGTAGGCGTCCTTGAGCGCGTGCACGGTCCGCCAGATCCGGTCGGCACGCCCGGCGTCGAAGGACGGCCTCCGGATCATCTTCAGGGCCAGCTCGGCCTGCACCGCGGTGGCCGTGGGCTTCGAATGCAGGTCGAGCGCGTGGCGCGAGAAGTCGCGCACCAGGACGTCGAAGATCTGGTCGACGGTGTCCCCGTCGATCCCCTCCGCGGCGGAGAGCGCCGCGCTTTCCAGGACCAGCTGGGCGTAGACCACGAGCGTGAAGAGCTCCCCGACCACCAGCAGGAAGTCGACGTCCTTCCCCTGCTCCTCGGTGGGCGTGGCGTGCAGGAGGAACGCCTTGAGGGCGGCGATCTGCTCCCGGAAGAGCGCCACGTTCGGCTGGCTCCAGGCCGCGAAGACCGGCTCCGGATCGTGGAACCGGATCTTTCCCAGGCCGCTGGCCGGCCCCTGGTCCCAGAGGAAGGCGTCGTCGGCCGCGTCGTCGCGCCGGGGAACGGGCGGGAAGGGCGCAGGCGCGAACAGGTAGTTCTTCATGAACTTCACGATCAGTGCGATGTTGACGTGGACCGTCCCCTCCAGCTTGGGCAGGGCCCGGATGTCGCGGGCGGCCATCTCGAAGTAGGTGTCCTTCTCGAAGCCCTTGGCCGCGATCACGTCCCAGAGGTGATCGATCACCTTCTCGCCCTCGGTGGTCACCTTCATCTTCATGACCGGGTTGAAGAGGAGGTAGCGCCGGTCCTCCCGGGAGGCCGACCGGAAGTAGTCGGCGGCCCGCAGCGCGAAGAGCTTCATGGCGACCAGCCGAACGTAGGCGTCGGTGAAGAGCCGGCGCACGTGCGCGAAGTCGGTGACCGCCATCCCGTAGAGCCGGCGGTTGGCGGCGTGGCGCACCGCCTCGTAGAGGGCGTGGGTGGAGATGCCGATGGAGCCCCAGCCCAGGTTGTACTTGCCGACGTTGACGGTGTTGAGCGCGGCGTCCCAGGCGCCCTGGCCGCGGGAGAGGATGTCGGCCTCGGCCACCGGGTAGTCGTGGAGCACGAACTCGGCCACGTAGGACTGGCTGGCCACCACGTTCTTCACCAGCTCGAACCGGGGGTGCTTCGGGTCGACCAGGAAGAAGACGTAGTCCTTCGTCCCGGCGACCTTCCCGAAGACGGAAAGAAGCGCCGCCTCGTTGCCGTTCCCGATGTAGTACTTGTCGCCTCGCGCCAGGTACTTTCCGTCCCCGTCCGGGACAAGCTCCATGTCCGACGCGTAGATGTCGGCCCCGTGCTCCTTCTCCGAGAGTCCGAAGCCGAAGATGCCTCCCTCCTCCAGCAGGCGAGCGGTCCGCCGCCTGGCCTCCTCGTTCCCGCTCATCCAGATCGGACCGAGGCCGAGGATGGTGACCTGCCAGGTGTACCAGTACGGCAGCCCGTAGAAGCCCAGCACCTCGTTCAGCCCGCAGTTCCGCCAGGTGTCCCAGCGCGCGCCCTCGCCGCCGAGCGGCGCAGGGGTCAGGAAGGTGGCGAAGAGCTTCTCGCGCCTCGCGAAGTCGAGGAAGTCGGCGTACCAGGTCCGGTCGAGGTCGTCCTTCCGGAGCCGGACCTTTCCCTTGGCCTCGAAGAAGGCGATGGTCTTCTCGATGAGCTCGCGCGAGCGGGCGTCGGGGTACCGGCGGGTGTGCTGCCTGGGGTTCAAGAGGAACATGTGCACTCCGGGTGGATGCGGGTCAGAGCCAGCCGGCCTTCCGGAGCCGGATGAAGAGCCAGGTGTCGATCCCCACCATGATCGCCAGTGCCGTCGGGTAGCCGTAGGCCCAGGAGAGCTCGGGCATGTTCTGGAAGTTCATCCCGTAGAGGCCGGCGATGAGCGTGGGCACGGCCACCAGCGCACCGTAGGCCGCCAGCCGCTTGGTGGTCTCGTTCTCCTGCAGCGAGATGAGGGAGAGGTTGACGTTCATGGCCGCCGTGACCATGTCCCGCTGGCTCTCGATGGAGAGGTTGATGCGGGAGAGGTGATCGTGCACGTCGCGGAAGTGCTCCTGCATCCCGGCGCAGACCGGCGGGACGCGGGACGCCTGGAGCTTCCCGGTGGCCTCGAGGAGCGGGCGCACCGCGTGCTGCAAGGTCGTGAGCTCGCGCTTCAGCGAGTAGAGGGCCTCGACGCCGGCTCGACCCGGCGACCCGGCGAAGATCTGCTCCTCGGAGGTCTCGAGCCGGTCCTCCATGGCCTCCAGGATGGGAAAGTAGCGGTCCACGACGGCGTCCATGAGGGCGTAGAGGACGAAGCCGGAACCGCGCCGGAGGTGGTCCGGCTCGCGCTCGCACCGGGCCCGCACGTCGGCGAAGCCTCGCCGGGTGCCGTTGCGGACGGAGAGGACGTAGTTCTTGCCCACGAAGACGTCCACCTCGCCCTGCACGAGCTCGTCGCCGTCCGCCTCGATGGTGTGGAGCACCACGAAGAGCGAATCGCCGTACTCCTCGATCTTGGGGCGCTGGTGGCCGTGACGCGCGTCCTCGACGGCCAGCTCGTGCAGCCCGAACTGGGCCTGCATGGCGACGAGCTCGGTGGGCTCGGGGTCCTGGATCGCCACCCAGACGAAGCACTCGGGCCGGCTCACCCACGCACCGATCTCGTCGGTGCCGATGTCGGCGATCCGCCTGCCTTCCTGGTACACGACACAGTTGACGATCATCCGGGCCCTCGTCGGGTCGGGGATGATAACAGTAGATCGCCACCTCGTTGGTGACGGCGCTCTCCCTGCTGCGCGGGCGTACCGGCCTGGCCGGGCTCCTGCCGGCCGTCGCGTTCCTGATCTGGCGGCGCTAGAGAGGTCTCGACATGGACGTCCTGGTCATCGGCAGCGTCGCAGTGGCATCCCTGGCGGTGGGGCTCGGCATCGGACTGTTCCTCCGGGCCAGGGTCCGCGACGAGCTCCGCGTGACCGGCGAGGAGCGCGCCCGGCTCTCCGCCGAGCTGGAGGCCGAACGCAGGTTCGCGCGGGAGCGGCTCGAGGAGACGGCCCGGAACCGGGAGCAGGTGCGCGCCGAGGTCGAGAAGCTCGCGGGGAGGCTGCTCGACGAGAAGGGGAAGGCGATCCTCGACCGGAACCAGTCGAGCCTCAAGGCGCTCCTCGATCCGCTCGGAGAGAAGCTCCGGAGCTTCGAGAGCAAGGTCGAGCGGACCTACGACCAGGAGAACCGGGACCGGGCGCGGCTGCTCGAGTCGCTCCGGAACCTCCAGGACACCCAGGCGAAGCTGCACCAGGATGCGGAGGCGCTCACCCGTGCACTCACCGGGGATTCGAGGACCCAGGGCGACTGGGGCGAGCTCGTCCTCACACGGGTCCTCGAGACGGCGGGGCTGACCGAGGGGCGCGAGTACGACCTCCAGCTGTCGCACACCGACGACGACGGGGGGCGCAAGCGGCCCGACGCGCTCGTCTACCTGCCCGGGAACCGCGTCGTCGTGGTGGACGCCAAGTGCTCGCTCACGGCCTTCGTGGAGGCTTCACGCGCGGTCTCCCCGGAGGCGCGAGAGGCGGCGCTCGACGCGCACGTGTCCTCGGTCCGGAGCCACGTGAAGGGGCTCGCCGCCAGGAACTACCAGGACGTGGTCCGGGAGCGGACCGTCGACATCGTGCTGCTCTTCGTGCCGAACGAGGCCGCCTTCCACGCCGCCGTCTCCCGGGCCGCGGGGCTCTACGAGGAGGCTTTCCGGCAGCGCATCGTCCTCTGCAGCCCGACCACGCTGCTCGCCGCGCTGCAGCTCATCAGCCACGTCTGGAGGTCGGAGAAGCAGAACGCCAATGCCCAGGAGATCGCCGAGGAGGCGGGCAAGATGCTCGAGAAGCTGGCCGCCTTCGTGGAGGACCTGGAGGGCGTGGGACGGCGGATCGACCAGGCCAGGGAGAGCTACGACGCGGCGCGAGGCAAGCTCGACACCGGCCGGGGGAACCTGATCGGCCGGGCGAAGGCCGTCGCCAGGCTCGGCGCGCGGGTCAAGTCGGAGCGGGTTCAGGGCCTGCTCCTCGAGGGCCCGCCCGACGAGCCCGACGAGGAATGACGTCGCCGGGCGGCCCGGGGTCGATCAGCAGGCGAACGACGGCGCGATGAGGTGTCTCGCTGGCAGCGCGTCCGGCGCCGCCTGGATGTGGAGCCACCGGGAGGACTCGATCGCGGCGAAGTCGAGATGCTGCAGGTCGCCCCGCCGCACGGCGGCGCGCAGGATGGGGATCGCGGCCCGCACGGCCATCCCCATGGGCGTCACGTCGGCCGCGAGCCCGTGGGTGTGGGCGGAGAACGGGGCCTGTCCCGTGACGATCTTCCGGTCGAGGCTGGGCGAGCGATACCCGCTGTCCACCCGGAGGTCCACGCCCAGGATCGCCTGGACGGGCTCGAAGACGTCCATCGCGAAGCGGCGTGCGTTCTCGCGGAGATCGGGCCGGTCCTTCCAGTGCCGTTCGTGCACTTCCCGGAAGCCCGGATCGGCGGCGGCGACGAAGGTCGCCACCGGGAGGTGCGGGCTGAGCGCCTCGTTCACGGCCGCTCCGTCGCCTCCGGCGGCCTCGAACAGGGCGGCGACCGGGATCCCGTAGAGATCCGCGAGCAGGACGAGAATGGCGAGGGAGGGAACCCTCCTCCCCTGCTCCATCCGGCAGAGGTTGCCGGGGTCGATCCCGGTCCGGGTACAGACGCCACGGCCGGTGAGGCCAGCGGCCCGGCGGGCGGCACGGAGGCGGATGGCCAGGGGCGTGGGCGTTCGCTGGACAGGTACCGGGTCCACCAGGGCCAGGCCCCGGTCCGGATTCCAGGAGGTCGGCGGGGACTGGGACGGGGTCGCCGGCGCGTATTGCTCCGACCTCTCGGCGGGGAACGGGGTTTCGCTCATGACGGCTCCTTCTGGCCTGGTTTCCAGCTCGAAGAATCCGAGGTGAGCAAGAGGTGTGCCCATGCTGCGGGCGGGCATCCCGTCGATGGCATTGTCCCGGGCTCAATCGGGCCGGCTCGGGGTAGCCCTCCTGAACGTTCGGAGACGTTCGCCGAACCCCCCTCGAGGTCCGTGGCAGCCCTGTCCGTCCCCCCGGCCCCGCCTGGAGTCGGGACCTCCCGGTACGGCCCGTGCACCCGGTATTCGCCGGAGGGAAACAGGAATGCTCCACGACTTCGTCCGGACGAACACCCCCGAACTCATCACGCGTGCAAGGCGGAAGGTCCTGGCGAGGCCATGGCCGCCACCGTCGACCGCGGAGGTCGAGAACGGGATCCCCCTGTTCCTGGAGCAACTCTCGGAGACGCTGCGCCTGGAGGAGTCCCGGACGCCGTTCTCCCCGGGAGAGATGGACGCCTCCGCCGAGCAGCACGGCCGGGAACTCCTCGGGATGGGATTCACCGTCTCGCAGGTCGTCCATGACTACGGCGACGTCTGCCAGGCCATCACCGAACTCGCCATCGAGAACAAGGCGACGATCGAATCGTCGGAGTTTCGCACGCTGAACCGCTGCCTGGACGACGCCATCGCGGCGGCGGTCACGGAGTACGGGCGGCTGAAGGAGGAGGCCACCTCGATCCTCGAGGTCGAGCGGCTGGGGCGGCTGGCTCACGAGCTGCGCAACAGGCTCCAGACCGCGCTGCTCTCGTTCGGGGTCCTCAAGGCAGGCACGGTCGGCATCGCCGGCGCCACCGGCACGGCTCTGGGCAAGAGCCTGGTCGCGATGAGCCAGATCGTCGACGGCGCGCTCGCCGAGGTCCGGCTGTCCGCCACCTCGCCACGACGCGATCGCGTATCGCTGCTGGACTTCATCGGCGAGGTCGAGATCGCCGCCAACCTGCAGGCCGAGTACCAGGGCATCCGGCTGACCGTCGAGGCCGTCGACCCTGACCTGGCCATCGACGTGGATCGCCATCTCCTGACGTCGGCCCTGATGAACCTGGTCCAGAACGCCCTGAAGTTCTCCAGGGCGAAAGGGGGCGTCACGGTCCGGACGAAGGCCGCGAACGGGCGGATCCTCATCGACGTCGAGGACGAATGTGGGGGGATGCAGGAGGGCGACCTCGCCATGGATCGTCCCTTCTTCGAGCGAACGACGAGCGATCGCACCGGTCTCGGCCTCGGCCTCTCGATCAGCCGGAAGGCCGTCGCCGCGAACGGTGGTGAGATCCACCACAGGATCGTCGCGGGAAAGGGCTGCGTGTTCAGCATCGATCTTCCCCGGGCGGCAGACTGCCGAGAAGGGTAGAGGTCTGGCATGGGCGCGTACAGACGGAGCGAGCCGATGCCTGCCGTGCGCCTCACCGGATTCCTGGCTGTCCTCCTGACGGCCGGATGCGCTGCGGTCGAGCACGCCCCGGCCGGCAGCGGTTCCTCGGCGGAGGTGGCGGCACCGGTGGCGGCGGAAGCTCCCGAGGCACCGCCTGCGGCAGCTGCAGCACCCGCGCAACCCGGCGTGGTCGCGCCCAGCCCACCCAGGGCCCCGGCCCAGGCCGTGGGCGGTGCGAAGACCGCACCGCCGGCCGCAAAGCCAACGGCCAAGGCCCCCCCGGCCACTGCCCCGGCCCAATCGCCAGCACCGCCCTCGACGAAACCAACCGGCGCAACCCCCTCGCCGGCGAAGCCGCCGCTCGACCTGACGTCGCTGGAAGCCCGGCTCCGGGAGACCGATGCGATCGGCATGTTCACCAAGATCGCGCTCAAGAACCAGGTCGACGATCTCCTCGATCAGTTCCGGGAGTACTACGCGGGAAAGGTCAAGACCTCGCTCGCCCAGCTGAGGCCACCCTACGATCGGCTGCTCATGAAGGTGCTGGCGCTCCTGCAGGACGAGGACCCGGACCTTGCGCGTGCCATCGTGGATTCCCGCGAGCCGATCTGGAGCATCCTGGCCGACCCGGCCAGGTTTGCCACCCTCTGACCGGAGACGCGACATGAGCAAGCGAACGTTGGTCCTGGCCCTGGCGATCGCAGGGGCGACTCTCTTCCCGGGAACCTCACGGGCAGCCGAGGACCCGGCCCTCCTGAAGGACATGACCTCGGTGATCGCCCTGCTCGGGCTCCCCTGCGGACAGGTCGTCAGCGTGGAGAAGAAGGGCGAGAACGACCACGTCGCGACCTGCAAGGACGGCAATCGCTACCGCGTCGCGCTGAACGCAGAGGGCCGGGTCGTCGCGACCAAGCAGTAGGCGAAAGGAAGCGGCCCAAGGGTCTGGACCCTGGGCCGCTCCGCCTTCCGCTCGCGCCCGGAGGCGCGAGCTAGTCGTCGCGCTTGTCGTGCTTGTCGTGGTTGTCCCGCTTGTCGCGACCGTCGTGATCCGGACCGCGCGACTGCATGTGTGGGCCGCCCTGCTTGCGCTGCTCCTGGTAGGCCTGCTTCACCCTCGCGTCCCGCGGACGGTACTTGTACTGGGTGGCCTGCAACGCCTGCTGGTGATTCCACTGCGGGTACTGGTCCCCCGCGTACCGCCTCTGGTAGGTGGGAAGGGGAGCGGGACGAGGCGCCGCCTGGCGGTTCCACCGGTCCCATCCCTGGCGCTGGTGCTGCCATTCCTGGCCCCAGTGATCCCCCCATCGCGGCGCCGCGTCGGCACGCCAGCCCTGGAAGTACGCCGGGGGCTGGCGATAGTAGCGAACCGGAACCCGGAGGATGAAGGCAGGAACACCTCCGGGGGCCACCTGCGCCCACGGGCCGTTGTACCAGGAGCTCGCGTACCAGCTGTCGCCCTGGAACACCCAGTACATCCCGTCGTAGAAGAAGTAGTTCGAGTTCCCGCTCGGCGCGTAATAGACCGGGTAGCCTGGAACCCGGACCATCTGCGGATACGCCGGCTGGTTGATGCCGATCTGGACCGCCGGGAGGCCGATCTGCAGGCTGACCTGGGCGACGGCAGCGTCGAGAGGGATCAGCATCAATCCCGCCACGAGGAGCAGGGAACCCATCCCTGCCCTTCCCTTCGAGTTCCCGACCGGGGTCGTCGTCATGGCTAGCCCGTGATGGCGTCGTAGGTGAACTTCTGGCCGCCGACGCTGGCCTCTGCCATCACGCCGCCCTTGGTCAGCGTGAAGACCGCCACGCCATCCTTGTAGTCGGCATTGGCGGAGGCTCCGCTCTTGAGCGCCACCGCGCTCACCTGCGCGGCCATGGTCCACTCACCCTTCTTGAAGGATTCGAGGGCCTCGGCGGTCTCGAAGTAGATGATCTCGGAGTAGGCCTGTCCGCCGATCTGGGCCCCGACCGTGACCTGGGAGAGCGAGGTCCTCCCCACGGCCTTGCCCTTCTCGAAGACGATGCCCGTCCCGCCGGCGCCGCCGACGACGAGCCCGCCCTTGGCGACGTCGGGGAACACGGCGTACCCGGCCGCGTGGTCGAGGAACTTCTGCTGGCCGGCATCGGCCTTGCGGATCTCGGTACGGGCCTGCTCGGCCTCCTTGACGGTGGCGTCAGCGGCGTGGACGGCCATGGGCGCCGCCAGGAATGCGGCGATGCCGGCGACGATGGACAGCTTTCGAGTCACGTTCATGTGATCGCTCTCTCTCTGCGGATGTGGTGGGGGTGAGGTGCTCCGACCCAGCGGCCTTCGGGCAGCGCCCGCAGCGTCGCGTGGGGTGTGGGGGTGTATGCCCGCCAGTCCGGCCCGGTGCCCGGGGCATCCGGGTCTGCGGGCTTGCCCCTACCCGCAGGCGGCCGGTGCCCGCGGCCGTGGTACGGTCGGCCGGATGCAGGCCGCGCTCCAGGGACAGGAACGGCTCCACGGAGCACTGCGGGTGATGGTCGCCCTCACCGGCCTCCTCATCCACGCCGGCGACCCGAACGAGAGCGCAAGCCGACGGCCCTACGTGCAGGCGGTGCTGCTGCTCTTCCTGGGGTACGCGCTCGTGGCGTACTTCCTGGCGGTTCGCCGCTCCCGGCCCGTCCCGGCCTCGGCAGCGCCGTGGATCGAATCTCGCATGGGTGACGCTCCTCCTCGCGGTGAGCGCCGGCACCAGCAGCCTCTTCTTCCCCCTCTACTTCTTCCCGATCCTGGAGGCCTGCTTCGGGCGCGGCTTCCGGTCCGGGATCGTCCTGGTCGCCGTGGCCGCGGCCAGCTTCGCGGTCGTGGGCTTCGCCACCGCTCCCCGCCTCCCCGGGCTCAACGTCGGAACCTACCTGGTCTCCCCCCTCTACCTGCTCGTCCTCGGTTACCTCGCGGCCGTCTGGGGCGCCATCGAGGTGCGTTCCCGGGAACGGCTGGCGCTTCTCCGGGACGTGACCCGGCTCTCCAATCCCCGGTTCGGGGTCGACCGGATGGTGGGGCGCTTCCTGGAGTCGATCCGGAGCTTCTACGCGGCCGACTCCTGCCGCCTGGTGGTGGAGGAGACCCGTACCGGGCGCCGGTGGATCCGTGCCACCCGCCAGGACCCGACGGCTCCATCGGAGCAGGTGATGCTCCCGGGCGAGCTGGCCGCGCAGCTGCTCCCCGAGCCGCCGGATGCGGCCATCCTCGTCCACGTCCGCCAGCGACCCTGGCGTGCGCGCGAGGTGGTGGTCGAACGCATCGACGCGGACGGGCATCCCCTCGGCCCCGGGGACCCGCGCTCCGCGGAGGCCCTGCTCGAGGCGCTCGACGCCCGTGCCGTCCTCTCGGTTCCGTTCCGCTACCACGCCAGCGCGGTCGGACGCCTCCACGTGGTGCGCGAGAAGCCGCGTCCGTTCGAGCGGACCGAGGCCGAGTTCGTGCGCCACGTGCTGGAGCAGGTGGTACCGGTCCTGGACAACCTCCGGCTGGTGGACAGGCTGGCCTCCGACGCGGCCGACGAGGAGCGCCGCCGCATCGCACGCGACCTGCACGATTCCGTGATCCAGCCCTACCTGGGTCTCCGGATCGGCCTCTCGGCGGCGCGCGCGGCCCTGGCCGCCGGGCGGCGCGAGGAGGGGGAGGCCCAGCTCGGGCGCCTGGCCGAGCTGACCGACGGCGAGATCGAGACGTTGCGCGGCTACGTCCGCGCGCTCCGGGGGTTCGAGGGGGAAGGCGGAGGCGGCCTCCTCGACACCGGCCTGAGGCGCATGTGCAGCCGCTTCTCGGACACGACCGGAATCCACGTGGACGTCCGGGTGGAGGGACGCCCCCTGCACAATGACCGCCTCGCGGCCGAGGTGTTCCAGATGGTGGCGGAGGCGCTCTCCAACGTCCGGCGCCACACCGCGGCAGCGCAGGTGGACGTCGCCATCCGGACCGCCGACGACCGGGTCGTGCTCTCCGTGTCGAACGACGCCGCCCCGGCGGGCGGCGCGTCCTTCCTCCCGCGTTCGCTGGCCGAGCGCACCGCCGCGCTGGGGGGTACACTCCGGGTAGACCACCCGGCGGCCGGGACCACCGCAATCGAGATCGAGATTCCGCTCTAGGATCGAGGACGAAGTGAACCCCACCAGCCTGTTCGTCATCGACGATCACCCGGTCCTCCGGGAGGGCATCAAGATGCTCGCCGAGTCGGCCGGAGACGTCCGGGTCGTCGGCGCCAGCGCCAGCGCCAGCGGCGCGATCGAGCCGCTCGGCCGGCTCTCACCCGACGTGGTGCTGCTCGACCTCGACCTCGGCGAGGAGGACGGCCTGGCCTGGCTTCCCCGGCTGGTCGAGGCCGCGCCGCGGTCCGCGGTCCTGATCCTCACCGCCCTGCGGGACCGCGCCCGGGACGAGGATGCGCTGCGTGCCGGGGCCCGCGGACTCCTGCTGAAGGATGCCCCACCCGACGTGCTCCTGAGCGCGATCCGCTCCGTCGCAGCCGGTGCGCTCTGGTTCGATCCACGTGCCCTCGCGGCCAGGGGAGGCGAGCCTCCCCCCGCCTCCGAGCCGGCCGGAATCCAGGATCTCACCGCACGCGAACGGGAGGTCGTCGCCCTCGTCGCGGAGGGAATGCGGAACGAGGAGGTCGGACGCCGGCTCGGGATCTCCGAGAAGACGGTCCGCAACCACCTCACCGCCGCATTCCAGAAGCTGGGCGTCTCCGGACGCCTGGAACTCGTTCTCCTGGCGGTCCGGCACGGGCTCTCGACTGCAAAGCGCCCCTGACCGTGGAACGCGCGCGGCCAGCAGGCTGAGCGCGGACAGGGGACATTTGTCCCAATAGTCCCGCGACCGACCGCGACTTGTCCCTATTATCCTGTGTAAGAGCGACAGGTTGATCTTGATGCGCACTGGTTGCGCGCACTTGTCGCGCCGGGACTTGCAGGCCATGTCCCGTCATGCTACTGGGGTGATATAGGCTGTTTGTCCCAGTACCGATGTCCCAGATCGAGCAATCGCGCAGCGCCCCGTTCATTCTCGAGGAGCACCAAATGAAGAATTCGTCGATCCGCGTCGCCGTCGCCGCAGCGGGAACCACGCTTGCCACTGCCGCCCAGGCCGCCGAGACCACCTATGCCGGGATGGGCGTCGCAGCGTGGGGTTCGATCCTCGCCGTCGTCGGCGTCGTTCTCGCCCTCGTCTGGGTCTACAAGAAGACCAACTGATCGGGCCTGGTCGCGAGAAGTAGCCGCACCTGGCAGGGAGGGGGCCGCGGCTCAGGTCACCTTGAGCCGCGACCACCTGCGGGTTAGTGCCCGTTGGTGACCCGATCGACGAAGCTCCTTCCTTTCGCAGTCTGGCTCTCCCTGGGACTCGTCCCGGCTCCACGGCCGGTGGCCGCCGCTGAGGCTGAGCCACCGGCCGCGGTGGCCCAGCCTCCGGGTGGGGGTGCCCGCGAGCGGGATGGTGCCGGCGAGTCCCCTCGCGATTCGGTGACACGCTTCCTCCGGGATGCCCGGAAGGGAGATTTCTCCGCAGCGGCCCAGGCGCTGGATCTTCCCCAGTCCCGCAGGCCCGAGGGCGCCCAGCTCGCTCGCCAGTTCCTGGCGGTCATCGACCGCCACCTCTGGATCACCCCCGAGGATCTGTCCTCTGCCCCGGAGGGCGATACCGCTGACGGCCTCGCTCCGGACCGGGAGAAGATCGGCACCATCCAGGTGGCCGGCCAGCCGTCCGGGGACGTCACGCTGGTGCGGCGAGGGACCGGAACCGACGCCCGCTGGCTGGTGGCGGGGAGCACCCTGGCCCTCGTTCCTGGCTGGTACGGGACGCTGGGCAACCGCTGGGCCCTCGAGAATCTCCCCCCGGCGCTCCAGCGACCGGGACCGATGGGCGTCCCCTGGTGGCAGTGGCTGGCGCTCCCGCTGGCCCTTCTCGCGGCGTGGACGATCGGGACCATCCTGGCGCGCGCGACGTTCGCGATCGCCCACCGGGTCACGCGGAAGACCGCGGCCGAATGGGACGATGCGCTGGTGCGGCGGACCCGGGCGCCGCTGGGGCTGGCGTGGACGCTGCTGGCGTTCCGGGCATCGCTCGGCTGGCTGGGGCTGGCGCCCCCGGTGGAGGCGTTCCTGTTCCAGTCCATCCGGATCGGCCTGCTCTTCGCGATCTTCTGGGCGCTGATGCGCGCGGTGGACGTCGCGACGGGGGCGCTCGGCGCGTCCGCCTGGAGCCGGAGCAGGCCCGCCATGCGCTCCTTCCTCCCCATCGCCAGCCGGATGGGGAAGATCGGCGTGACCATCCTCGCGGTCGTCACGGGCCTGTCGGAGCTGGGCTTCCCCGTGGCCTCCCTCCTCGCCGGGCTCGGCATCGGCGGGATCGCGTTCGCGCTGGCAGCCCAGAAGACCGTGGAGAACCTGTTCGGTGCCGTCGCCATCGGTCTGGACCAGCCCATCCGCGAGGGTGACTTCGTCAAGGTGGACGACTTCGTGGGAACGGTCGAGGCCATCGGCCTTCGCTCGACGCGAATCCGTACCCTCGATCGAACGCTGGTCAGCTTGCCCAACGGAAGGCTCGCCGACATGCGCCTCGAGTCGTTCACCGCGCGAGACCGGATGCGGCTCGCCTGCGACATCGGCCTCGAGTACCGGACCACGGAGAGGCAGATGCGGGAGGTCCTGGCCGGGCTGGAGGGTGTGCTGCGGACTCACCCGAAGATCTGGCCCGACGCCGTCGTCGTCCGCTTCAAGCAGTTCGGGGCCTCGTCCCTCGACATCGAGATCATGGCCTGGTTCCAGACTGCCGAGTGGAGCGAGTTCCAGCTCATCCGCCAGGAGGTGCTGCTGCAGTTCATGGGAGTGGTGGAGGGCGCCGGGACCTCGTTCGCGTTCCCGACCCGCACCGTCCACCTGGCGACGCCCACGGCCGGCTGATTCCACCCTTCACCGCACGCGCCCGGGCCCACGGTCGCCCGGGAGCGTGCGGCAGGGGGACGACGCGTCCCGTCGAGACCTCGACCGGGTCAGGCCTCGTGGATGATCCCGACGACGTCGGCCTCGAGCTGCGGGGAAGGCGTGACCACGACCGGCCGGTCTCCGATCTTCCAGGCGTAGCGGGGCGCATCCTTGTGCCGGACGTAGGCGTCGCGAAGGTGGTCGGAGACGATCTGGACCTTCGCCGCCGAGAGCCCCTTCTCCTTCATGAGCAGCTTGAGGTTTCCCTCCTTGCCGTCCTGGAACCAGACCAGGCCGAAGGTGCTGGGGGGCTTGCCGACGAACACCCACAGCCCCTTGTCCCCGGGCACGACCTCCAGCTTGTCCTGCGTCTTCCTGGCGAGGCCCTCGAGCGCAGCCCTGTCCTTCTCCAGGCGGCTGACGACGGGGCTCGCGGGATCGAGCGGCGGGCGTTCCGGCTCCCCGCCAAACAGCTTTCCGAGCAGACCCATGTTGAAAGTCCTTTCTCCCGGCCGACGCCCTGGAGGAAGGGAAGCGGACCGCGACCGGAGGAAACCATCAGATAGCGGCCCGGCTATCTGCCAATCCTCCTCGGACTCGGGATGAGCCCTCGGACCCGCCCCGAGGTAACCAGATCGTCGTGTCCCGGATCAAGAGGGCCATTGGTCCTGGGTCATACCGAGGGTCGATTCGGCAATCAGCCGGCCCCATGCCACGATGCGTCGCGACATCGGGATCCGGGGGCGGCTAGCATCGGTGGGCGGACTGCACGGAACGTGACGGAGGAGTCGTGATCTCTCGCCTGCTCGAGGGCAACAAGCGTTTCGTCTCGACCCTCTTCGCCAAGGAGAAGGAGTACTTCACCGAGCTGGCGCGGGAGCAGCGGCCCACGGTTCTCTGGATCGGCTGCTCGGATTCGCGACTTTCCGTCAACGTCATCACGGGCACCCGCCCCGGCGAGGTCTTCGTCCACCGGAACGTGGGCAACGTCGTGGCGGAGAACGACTGGAACCTGTCCGCGGTCCTCGAGTTCTCCATCAACCACCTCCGCATCCCCGACATCGTGATCTGCGGCCACTACGGGTGCGGAGGGATCGCGGCCCTGGAGATGGAGGACACCGAGGACCGGTACATCCCGATCTGGCTGAACAACGCGTCCAAGGCGAAGAAGCGCGTGGACGACCGGCTGCGTGCCCAGGGGGGGGACGTTTCCGCCGAGCGGCGTCACAAGCTCATCGTGGAGGAGAACGTCCGCCTCCAGCTCGAGCACCTTCACAGGTATCCGTTCGTCCGCCGCGCCACCCGCGAAGACAAGCTCCAGACGCACGGGTGGGTCTACGACATGGACGACGGCCAGATCCGGACGGTCCAGTCGATCTGACGCCAGCACTTCCCGGCCCGGCTCCCGGAAAGCCATGCGTCGCGCGCCCGGCGGCGCGAAAGCGGGGCGCCCGTTAGGATGGGTGACCGAACCCGCCGGAACCCTTGGAGTTTCCTAATGCGCATCGCGATCATCGGCTCCGGCCCCGCCGGCTTCTACGCCGCGGAGGCGCTCCTCAAGCGAACCGACACGGTGGTGGACGTGGACGTGTTCGACCGCCTTCCCACCCCGTACGGGCTGGTGCGCGGTGGCGTGGCGCCCGACCACCAGAAGATCAAGTCGGTTGCCCGGGTCTTCGCGGCCACGGCGGCGCGCCCCACGTTTCGCTTCCTGGGCAACGTGCAGCTCGGGCGCGACGTGACGGTGGACGAGCTCCGGCGCCACTACCACCAGATCGTCTACGCCACCGGCAACGAGTCGGACCGGCGCCTGGGGATCCCGGGCGAGGGCATCTCGCGCTGCACGCCGGCCACCGTATTCGTCGGCTGGTACAACGGCCATCCCGACTACCGAAACGCGAAGATCGATCTCTCGGTCCCACGCGTCGCGGTGGTGGGCAACGGCAACGTGGCCCTCGACTCCGCCCGGATCCTGCTGCGCACCCCCGCGGAACTGGAGAAGACCGACGTGGCCGCCCATGCCTTCGAGGCGCTCCGCGCGAGCAAGGTGCGGGAGGTCTTCGTGCTGGGGCGCCGCGGCCCGGCGCAGGCCGCATTCACTCCTGGTGAACTGGAGGAGCTGGGGGAGCTGGAGGCGGCCGACCCGATCGTCGGTCCAGCCGACCTCGCCGAGGGGGCGGTGGTGGGGGAGGAGACGCACAAGGGCAATCTCGATCTCCTGCGCGTCTACGCCGCCCGGCCACCCCGGGCCGGCGCGAGGAAGCTGCACCTGCGCTTCCTGGCCTCCCCGACCGAGGTCGTGGCGGGCGCCGACGGCGGGGTGGCGGGTCTGGCCCTGGAGCGGAACCGGCTCGAGGCACGGCCGGACGGCAGCGTCGTCGCACTCGGGACGGGGCTCGTCGAGCAGCTCGACGTGGGGATGGTGCTCCCGGCGGTCGGGTTCGCCGCCGAGCGCATCCCGGGCGTCCCCTTCGACGAGAAGGCCCGGATCATCGCCAACGTGGACGGCCGGGTCGTGGACCCCGCCACCGGGGCGGTGGTGCCCAACGAGTACGTGGTGGGCTGGGCGCGCAGCGGGCCCCAGGGGCTCATCGGCGAGCACAAGCGCGCGTCGGCGCAGGTGGTGGCGCACATGACCGCGGACGGAGCGGGTGTCGACGCGCGCGCGCTGCCCCCGCGCGAGGCCATCGACGCGCTGCTCCGCGAGCGAGGCGTGAAGCTCGTCTCCTTCCAGGACTGGAAGCAGCTCGACGACATCGAGGTGGCCCGCGGAGCGCGGCGCGGTGCCCCGAGGGACAAGATCGTCGACGTGGACGCGATGCTCGCGATCCTGGCCCAGACACCGTAGCGCTCCGGGCCCGTTACACCCTCGAGGGGCGTGCGGCCTGCCCGATCGGACGTTCGGACGGAGGTGGGCTCGACACGGAGCCCCATCCAGAGTAGATCCCTCGCTCCCTCCTCGACATGGAGGGGCCAGGCGGCGTCCTGCCGCCAGCAAATCGAAAAGAGCAAAACGAAATGGCTACCGGTACCGTGAAGTGGTTCAACGACGCGAAGGGCTTCGGATTCATCACCCAGGACGGCGGGGGCGAGGATGTCTTCTGCCACCACACCGCCATCCAGGCCAACGGGTTCCGCACCCTGGCCGAGGGCCAGAAGGTGGAGTTCGAAGTGACCAAGGGCCCCAAGGGCCTGCAGGCGGCGAACGTCCGCCCCGTCTGAGCCGCTTCCCAATCGGCTCCGGAGCCCGGTCCGAAAGGGCCGGGCTTCTTTTTTTGGGGGGGCCGTTGGGAAATGATGGCCCGGCCGGCTCCAGGATTAGGGCCCCCGGTTGCCCCGGGGTACGATCACCGATCGGCGACTGGCAGTGGAAGCCGCGGCGAGGTCGTGTGGGCCCTACCCGGAGCGACATCGATTCGAGTGCGCGCCGGAGGCGCGTGGACGGCGCTCGCCTGCGCCTGCTCGAGCTTGCCGACGCCGCCACGTTGAAGGAAGTGCTCACCGCCACGCTCGACCTGGCCGAGGAGCTCACCGGCAGCCAGATCGGCTTCTTCCACTTCGTGGAGGACGATCAGTCCACGCTCTGGCTGCAGGCCTGGTCCACCAACACGACGGCCGGGATGTGCACGGCGGAGGGGGCCGGGTCCCACTACCCGGTCGACCAGGCCGGTGTCTGGGCCGACTGCGCCCGGACGGGCAAGCCGGTCGTCCACGACGACTACGCATCGACCCCCGGCAAGAAGGGGCTTCCCCAGGGGCATGCGCCGATCGTCCGCGAGCTCACCGTGCCCGTGGTGCGGGCCGACCGGGTCTGCGCCGTTCTCGGCATCGGCAACAAGCCCACCGGATACGACGACGCAGACGTCGAGGACATCTCGGCGCTGGCCGACCTGGCCTGGGACATCGCCGCCCGCAAGCGGGTCGAGGAGGCGCTGGCGCTCTCCGAGGCCAGGTACCGGGGCCTCTTCGACACGATGATGGACGGCCTCGTCGTCACCGGCATGGACGGCGCCATCCAGGAGTTCAACGAGACCTACCGGAACATGCTCGGGTACCCGGCCGACGAGCTCCGGACGAAGACCTACGAGGACCTGACACCGCAGCGCTGGCACGCAACCGAGGCGAAGGTCGTCGAGGAGCAGATCCTCTCCCGCGGCTACTCGGAGGTCTACGAGAAGGAGTACCAGCGGAAGGACGGATCGTGCTTCCCGGTCGAGCTGCGGACCTTCCTCCTGCGCGAGGCCGGGCGCCCCTCCGCGATGTGGGCCATCGTCCGGGACATCACCGAGCGCAAGCGGTCGGAGCGGGAGACCCGGCTCCTGCTCGACCAGGTCCAGCGGGAGAGGGATCTCCTCTCCGCGCTGCTCTCGAGCATCGGCGACGAGGTCTGGTTCGCGGACGCCCAGGGGCGCTTCGTCCTCGCCAACCCGCCGGCCCAGGCCCATTTCGGCATAGACGTGGCCGGGGGCATCGCGGTCGAGACGCTGGCCCGGACGCTGGAGGTGTTGCGCGGCGACGGCACCCCCCGGCCCGTCGAGGAGGCGCCGCCGCTTCGTGCCCTTCGCGGCGAGGTCGTCGTCAAGGAGGAGGAGCTGGTCCGGATCCCCTCGACCGGAGAACTCCGCACCCGGGAGGTCAGCGCCGCCCCGGTGAAGGACCGGGAAGGCCGGACCATCGGCTCGGTGTCGGTGGTGCGGGACGTCACCGACCAGCGCGCGCTCCAGGCCCAGCTGGCGCTCTCGTCGAGACTGGCCGCCATGGGGACCCTGGTCGCCGGCGTCGCCCACGAGGTCAACAACCCGCTCGCCGCCGAGATGGCCGACCAGGGGATCGCGCTCGAGGTGGTCCGGGAGGTCCGGGATCGACTGCGGGGGAACGACCCGATCGACCGGCCCGCCGAGGTTCGCCTGCTCGACGATGCCATCGAGGCCCTCGAGGAGGCCCAGGAGAGCGGCCAGCGCATTTCACGAATCGTGAAGAACCTGACCACCTACGGCCGGCCCGACTCGCGGCGAACGCGGGTCCGGCTCGGCGACGTGGTGCGCGACGGGTTGCGCTGGGTTCCGGCCACGGTGACCCGGACGGCGCAGGTCGTGGTCGAGGACGGGGGCGCACCCGAGGTGATCGCGTCCACGGGCCAGCTCGAGCAGGTGGTGGTCAACCTGATCACCAACTCCGCCAGGGCCATCCCGGAGGGGAGGCGCGGCCACGTCGTCGTCCGGATCGGGCCGGGCGAGCCGGGAATGTCGCGGCTCGAGGTGGTGGACGACGGCAGGGGCATCGATCCCATTCTCCTGGACCGGATCTTCGAGCCCTTCTTCACCACCCGGCCGACCGGCACCGGGCGGGGCACCGGCCTCGGACTGGCCATCTGCCACGCCATCGTGACCGCCCACGGGGGGACGATCTCCGTCACGAGCGCCGTCGGCAGGGGCTCCACCTTCCGCGTGGAACTGCCGGTGGCCCAGCCAGAGGCCTGAGATGTCCGCTCCCGTCGCCATCCAGGACCTGATCCCGCACAACCACTGCTGGGGCTGCGGGACGCTCAACCCCCGCGGCCTCCACATCAAGAGCTTCGTCGAGGGGGACGAGGCGGTCTGCACCTTCCATCCCTCGCCGGAGCACATGGCCGGTCCCACCACCGTCGTCTACGGCGGGATCATCGCCGCGGTCATCGACTGCCACACCGTCTGCACCGCCATCGCCGACGTGTACCGGGCAGCCGGGCAGGCCATCGGGGCCGCGCCGCACCGCTGGTGCGTGACCGCCTCGCTCCGGATCGACTATCTGGCTCCCACTCCCATCGACCGCCCGGTGGAGCTGCGCGCGCGGGTGCGGGAGGCGAGCGGGCGGAAGCGGATGGTGGAGTGCACGGTGCGGTCGGACGGGCGCGAGGTCGCGCGCGCGGAGGTGATCGCCGTCGAGGTGGCGAGCGGCTGGGGTGGAGGCGGGGGGTAACGGACGCACCCCCGAACCGGGGGGCGCGGTGTCGCCCCGGGTGCGAACGTGCAACCATCGACGGATGGGTGCCAAGCGCATGGTCCGGAAGCCGGCCAGCTCAACCAGGAAGCAGCGCAGCGTCCCTCGGGCCGCGAGGCCCCGGCTCCCCGAGGCCGGGGGACAGGAGAGGTCCACCTCCGGCTTCCCCGTCGTCGGGCTGGGAGCGTCTGCGGGCGGTCTCGAGGCCTTCGAGCAGTTCTTCCGCAGCGTACCGGCCGACCTCGGCATGGCCTTCGTGCTGGTCTCCCACCTCGACCCCAGCCACGAGAGCATCCTCACCGAGATCCTGCAGCGCACGACCACCATGCCCGTGGTGGAGGTCCGGGATCAGCTCACGGTGAAGTCGGGGCACATCTACGTCATCCCCCCCAACCGGGACATGGCCATCTTCCACGGCGCCCTTCAGCTCAGCGTCCCGGAGCTGCCGCGCGGGCAGCGCATGCCCATCGACGCCTTCTTCCGGTCGCTCGCCGAGGACCAGGGCGACCGGGCCATGGGGATCGTCCTCTCCGGAACCGGCTCCGACGGAACGCTGGGGTTGCGCGCCATCCTCGGTGCGGGAGGCGTCACCTTCGTGCAGGATCCCGGCACGGCGAAGTACGACGGGATGCCGTCGAGCGCGATCCGCTCGGGGTTCGCGACCCACGTCCTTCCGGTCGAGAAGATGCCCGAGGCGATGCGGGCCGCCGCCCGGACCCCTAGAATGCGCCGGGTCCATCCTCCGCACCCTCGGCGGTGAGCGGTCTGACCCAGATCCTGCTCACCCTGCGGTCCCGGTCCGGGCACGACTTCTCCCAGTACAAGAAGAGCACCGTCCTGCGCCGGATCGAGCGGCGGATGTCACAGCACGACATCCAGGACATGGCGATCTACGCGCGCTACCTGAAGGAGCATCCGGCCGAGGTGCAGCTGCTCTTCAAGGAGCTGCTCATCAACGTCACCAGCTTCTTCCGGGACCAGGAGGCGTTCGAGGCCCTGAAGAGGGAGATCCTGGCTCCCCTCGTCGCCGGAAAGCCGGAGGGGTGGGTCTTCCGGGCCTGGATCGCCGGATGCGCCACCGGGGAGGAGGCCTACTCCATCGCGATCCTCCTCCGCGAGTTGATGGACGAGAGCCACGTCGACTTCAAGGTCCAGATCTACGCCACCGACCTCGACGACGACGCCATCGCCCTCGCGCGCGCGGGGAGCTTCCCGCAGAGCATCGTCCAGGACGTGGCGCCGGAGCGGCTGCGCCGGTTCTTCGTGAAGGAGCAGGACGTCTACCGGGTGAAGAAGGAGATCCGGGAGATGGTGGTCTTCGCCATCCAGGACGTCATCAAGGACCCTCCCTTCACCCGGCTCGACCTGCTCTCCTGCCGGAACCTCATGATCTACCTGGAGCCGGAGCTCCAGGAGCGCCTCATCGCGACCTTTCGCTACGCGCTGCGCCCCGGGGGCATCCTCTTCCTGTCGCCCTCGGAGAGCATCGGTCACGACGCGCGCCTCTTCCGGCCCGTCGATCGCAAGTGGAAGCTCTTCCGCGTGGTCTCGCCGTCGGGGAGGCCGGGCGCCCCGCCGACCGGCCTGCCGGCACGGCCCCGTGCCGGCGAGCCCTCCGGTGAACCCGAGGAACCGAAGCAGGGCAGGAAGGCCAACCTCGCCGAGCTGGCCGCCCGGGCCCTGGTGTCGTCCTTCGCCCCTCCTTCGGTCGTGACCGACCTGGCGGGCGACATCCTCTTCGTGCACGGCGACACCGGGAGGTACCTGCGGCCCTCACCGGGGCCTGCCACCCTGAACGTGGTCGACCTGGCCCGGCCGGGGATCCAGGCGGAGCTTCGCGTCGCCTTGCGGGGTGCGGGCACCTGGAAGGCGCCCGGTCCGGCCCGACAGGTCTCGACGAAGATCGACGGCAAGCCCGTGACGGTGCTGCTCTCCGTGCGTCCGCTCGGGGGCATCGAGGGTGGCAAGGGCCTCCTCCTGTTCAGCTTCCTGGATCGCCCGTCGCCTCCGGCGGAGCGGGCCTCCCGCGGAAAGGTCACCGGCCGGTCGAGGGTTCCGCACCGGAACGCCGAGCTGGAACGCGTCCTCGCCGACTCCAGGGAGCTCCTGCGGACCACCATGGAGGAGCAGCAGGCCTCCTCGGAGGAGCAGAAGTCGATGAACGAGGAGCTGCAGTCCACCAACGAGGAGCTGCAGTCCACCAACGAGGAGCTGGAGACGTCGAAGGAGGAGCTGCAGTCGGTCAACGAGGAGCTCGTGACCGTCAACGCCGAGCTCCAGGCCAAGATCGAGCAGCTGGCCGGCATGCAGAACGACATGCGCAACCTGCTCGACAGCGTCAACGTGGGGACCATCTTCCTCGACACGCAGCTGACCGTCCGGAGGTTCACCCGCGAGGCGACGAAGGTCTTCCGCCTGGTGCCAACCGACCTGGGGCGTCCGCTCCAGGACATCAAGACCGACCTCGTCGCTGCCGACATCGTGGGCGCCGCGCAAGGAGTGCTCGACACCCTGCTGCCCTGGGAGCGGGAGGTCGGCACCGATGGAGGCCGTTCGTACCTGGTCCGCATCCAGCCCTACCGGACGCTGGAGAACGTCATCGACGGCGCGGTGATCACCTTCACCGACATCACGGCCCACGCGAGCGCCGAGGTCGCGGTCGAGGAGGCGCGCGACCTCGCCGAGAGCATCGTGGACACGGTACGTGAACCCCTGCTGGTGCTCGACGGCAAGATGGTCGTCACCTCGGCCAGCCGCTCCTTCTACCGGTACTTCCAGGTATCTCCGGAGGAGACCGTGGGGCGGCCGATCTTCCACCTGGGGAACCGGCAGTGGGACATCCCGGCCCTGCGCGAGCTCCTCGAGACCGTCCTGGCGCACAGCCGGTCCTTCGACGGGTACCGGGTCTGCCACGCCTTCCCGCGAATCGGACAGCGAGACCTCCTCCTCAACGCCCGCCGCGTCGTCGGCAAGGACGGGGAAACACGGCTGATCCTCCTCGCCATCGAGGAATCGCGGCCCCCCCCCAAGTAGCGCCTCAGAGGTCCAGCGTCAGCTGACCCCGGCCCGGAGCGGCGGGCCTCGGAGCCTCCCAGCCTCCGGCCACCACCCGCGGCTCGTCCGACGCGACGAGGAGCCCCTGGGCCCGGAGCGACGCCACGACGTCGGACGCGGCCGGCCCGGGCTTCCCCCGCGCCGCCGACGAGGCCAGCGCGTCGCAGATCTCGTTCACCGGGTGTCCGACGTGGCCGCGGACCCAGGCGTAGCGGACGCGCAGTCCCTCCTCGCACGCCGCGATCGCCTCGATGAGATCCCGGTTCATCACCGGGCCGCCGGTCGCGGTGCGCCAGCCCTTCCGTCGCCATCCGGCGATCCACCGGGTCAGCGCGTCGATCACGTAGCGGGAGTCGGAGGTGACCTCGACCGCCTCGCCCTCGGGGATGCCGGCGAGCGCGTCGAGGACCGAGCGCAGCTCCATGCGGTTGTTGGTCACGCCGGCGGGCCCGTCGTCCACCCACCGTGAACCACCGAAGCGGATCGCCATGCCGGTCCGGTCGAGGACCACGAACCCCGTGCCGCCCGGACCGCCGGGATTGACGAGCGAGGAGCCGTCGGTGAAGGCGGCGAAGCGGGGGCGTCGCGGGCATCGGCCGGGGAGACTACACCCTGCCGGGGAGGCCGAGGGCGCGGGAGCGGCAGAGCGGGGCGCAGCGTCCGCAGCCGGTGCAGACGGCCGGGTCGACCACCGTGGCCTCCCCGCCGTCGGAGAGGGCCGGGCAGGCCAGCGTGAGGCAGGAGCCGCAGCGGTTGCAGAGGGAGGCGTCCACGGCGAGCGGCTCGACGTGCGGTGTTCCACGCACGCAGCGCGCCAGGGCGAGGAGGACGGTGCCCGGCTCGTCCAGGGCCTGGCGGACGCGCGCCTCGGCCGCAGGGGCGTCGTCGAGCTCGAGCCACGCGTGCGGCGCGCCGGCCCGGGCCAGCTCCTCCTCCAAGCGCAGCGATCGCACCGGAGCGATCCGGTCGGCAACGACGACGATCCGCGCTCCAGCCCGGGCCGCCTCGTCGAGAAGTGCCGGCGCCCCCTCCCGGAGGAGGCGGGCCACGCCGGTCACCGCGCCCCATCGCCCTGGGGCGGGGACGAACGCCCTGCCCTCCCCTTCCTCGCAACCGAGCCCTCCCTGCACCTCGACACCGGCGCGGCGCAGGGCGCGCAGCGTGGTGAGGTGGGCGCACCCGGAACATCCTGGGTCGGTGATCGGTCGACCCTCGGCGGCTGCGCGCGGAACGGTGCGTGGCAAGGGCATCGGGCTACAGGACCATGGCGTCGAGCAGGGCGATGGCGATCTGCGGCATGTCCGAGGGGCCGGAGATCTGGAGGAGCCCCTGGTAGCTGTTGAACATCCCGGTGCCCATGTCGGTCATGTCCACCGGTCCTCCCGGGATGACCCCGCTGATTCGGTTCTTCTCGAGCACGAGCCGCACCCGCTTCCCCCCCCAGAGCCCCTCGACGACGATGGACCCCTTTTCGTCGAAGGTGAGGGAGAGGTCGATGTCGCCGCCGGAGAGCTTTCCGGGCGCTGCGGTGAGCGCAACCTCCCGCCCACGCGCCCTCCCGACCCAGCGGCCGTCCGACGAGCGGGAGAGCGCCACCGTCGGCCCCTTCACCCGCCAGTCGTCGAACGTGGCGCGGCGCGGAGGGTTGGCTCCGGTGAGGTCCTTCCAGGACACCTCGCCCTTCGGGCTGAACTCCCCGGGGCCGCCGTCGGGCGGAGGAGTCATCGGGACGGGGGGCGGGGGCGGCTTCGCGGCTGTTGCGCACCCGAGAAGTGCCGCCGCGAGCGCGACGGTGGCGAGATTCCGGTTCATCGGGGGATTGTAAGCCGGGACATGGGAAGAGGCCCCTCGGGGCCTCTTCTGTTCCTTTGTTTCTGCTTGGCTCCCTTGGGCGGGCGCCTGTCCGGCTCACGCCGGTGGAGACTGCGAATCGGTCGTATTTATCGACGGTTCCGCTATCTCGACCTCCTCATGGTGAGTGCTTCGGGTTGCTACAGGAGGATCATGTGCCTCCTTTCGCCACTGCGCAAGGGGGTCCCCACCAGGGTACGGGACGCATGTAAGCTCGGGCCATGCCGGCACCCCGCAGGATGCTCGTGGCCATCGTGGTGGGAACGGCGGCCGGGCTCGCCGCCAACGCCTTCGGGGGCGGGGCTCCCTGGCTGGAGTGGGTCCTCGTCCACCTTGCGCAGCCGGTCGGCCAGATCTTCCTCCGGCTGCTCTTCATGCTGGTGGTCCCGGTGCTCTTCTCTGCGCTGGTCGTCGGAGTGGCCAGCCTGGAGCTCTCGGAGCTGGGGCGCATGGGATTGCGCATGCTCGGCTACACGGTGGTGGTCTCCACCATCGCGGTCGTCATCGGGCTCGTGCTCGTGGAGGTGATCGGTCCGGGTCGCGGCGCGTCCCCGGCGCTCCTGGAGCTGGCCCGCCAGGGAACGGCGATCAAGCCCGGCACGGGCTCGTTCAGCCTGGTGGGCATCGTCCCCATGAACCCGATCAAGGCCGCCGCCGACGGGGACATGATCGGCCTCATCTTCTTCTCGCTCTTCTTCGGCATCGGCCTCGCGCTGGTGCGCACCGAGGCCACGGCGCGGCTGCGCGAGATGATCGAGGGGCTCTACGAGGTGTCGATGAAGCTCATCGGCCTCGTGCTCCGGGTGGCGCCCATCGGCGTGGCCGCCCTCCTCTTCTCCATGACGGCGCGGCTCGGCGCCGGCGTGCTCGCGCAGCTCGCCGCCTACGTGGGGGTGGTGCTCCTGGGGCTCGCCCTGCAGATGGGGGTCGTCTACTCGGCGTCGGTCTGGTTCCTGGGCGGCATGAGCCCGCTCGCCTTCTTCCGGGGCTCCCGGGTCGCCATCGTGACCGCCTTCTCGACGGCCTCCTCGTCGGCGACGCTGCCCACCGCGCTGCGGGTGGCGGAGGAGGACCTTCGCCTCCCCCCGGCCGTCTCCCGCTTCGTGCTCACCGCCGGCTCGGCCATGAACCAGAACGGCACCGCACTCTTCGAGGGGGTGACGGTGCTCTTCCTGGCCCAGCTCTTCGGGGTTCCGCTGGGGGTGTGGGATCAACTGGGAGTGATGGGGATCTGCATCCTGGCGGGGATCGGCACCGCCGGCGTTCCGGCCGGATCCATCCCGGTGGTGGCGATGATCCTGCAGATGTACGGCATCCCCCTGGAGGGGCTCGGGCTCATCCTGGGGGTCGATCGCTTCCTCGACATGGCGAGGACGACGGTGAACGTGACAGGCGACCTGGCCGCCGCGGTGTACGTGGCGAAGGGGGCGCGCTGACCAGGGGTCCCGCGGACATTACACGCCGCGTCATCCCGGGAGGGGGCCGCTGCCCGTGCATCTCGGTCGGGTGGGGGCTATCGTTCGACCCACCCGAGGACCTAGGATCTCGCCCCGCCGGGTCGTGAACCCCACAGGAGGAGCCAACCGTGAAGACCAAGAAGGCCGAAGCAGCAGCAGCGAAGCCCACCTCGTCCCGCCGCGACTTCCTCAAGAAGGCCACCGTCGGTGCAGCCGCCGCGGGAGCCGCCGCCGCGCTCCCCACCATCCACGTGGCGCAGGCGCCCATCACCTGGCGCTGGCAGTCCACCTGGCCCACCAAGGACATCTTCCACGAGTACGCCCTCGACTACGCCAAGAAGGTGAACGAGATGTCGGGCGGCCGGCTCAAGATCGAGGTGCTTCCCGCCGGCGCGGTGGTGAAGGCCTTCGACCTGCTCGACGGGGTGAACAAGGGCACCCTCGACGGCGGCCACGGCGTGGTCGTCTACCACTACGGCAAGAACACCGCGCTGGCGCTCTGGGGCTCCGGCCCGGCCTTCGGCATGGACGCCAACATGGTGCTGGCCTGGCACATGTACGGCGGGGGCAAGGAGCTGCTCGAGGAGATCTACAAGTCCATCAACATGGACGTGGTCTCGATCCTGTACGGGCCCATGCCCACGCAGCCGCTCGGCTGGTTCAAGAAGCCGGTGGCCAAGATGGACGACATGAAGGGGCTCAAGTACCGCACGGTCGGCCTCTCCATCGACATCTTCACCGCCATGGGCGCCGCCGTGAACGCGCTCCCCGGCGGCGAGATCGTCCCGGCCATGGACCGCGGCCTGCTCGACGCCGCCGAGTTCAACAACGCCTCCTCCGACCGGGCGCTGGGGTTCCCCGACGTCTCGAAGGTCTGCATGCTGCAGAGCTACCACCAGGCCAGCGAGCAGTTCGAGATCCTCTTCAACAAGAAGAAGTACGACGCGCTGCCCGACGACCTCCGCAAGATCCTCTGGTACGCGGTGCAGGCCTCGTCCGCCGAGATGTCCTGGAAGGCCATCGACCGCTACTCGATGGACTACAAGGAGATGCGCGAGAAGCAGGGCGTGAAGTTCTACAAGACGCCCGACTCCATCCTGAAGAGGCAGCTCGAGATGTGGGACGTGGTGGCCGCGAAGAAGAGCGCCGAGAACCCGCTCTTCAAGAAGGTCTACGACTCCCAGAAGGTCTTCGCCGAGCGCGCCGGCAAGTGGCAGTTCGACACCTACTGCGACTTCAAGGCCGCCCACGCCCACTTCTTCGCCCCCAAGGGCGCCACCAAGAAGACCTAGTCACCCGCGCCGGGAGAGGTCCGGATGCAGAAGCTCCTCCTCCGCATCGACCGGCTGAGCACCGCGGTGGGCCAGGCCTTCTCCTGGCTCATCGTGGTGCTCACCTTCCTCATGACCTGGGAGATCTTCTCCCGGCGCTTCTTCGACGCCCCGCACGCATGGGTGTTCGACGCGCAGCTGCAGCTCTACGGCATCCTCTTCATGATGGCGGGGGCCTACACGCTCGCGAAGAGCGGCCACGTCCGCGGCGACGTGCTCTACGGCTTCTTCTCCCCGCGGGTCCAGGCGGGCATCGACCTCACGCTCTACATCTTCTTCTTCGTCCCCGGCGTCGTTGCCATGACCTACGCCGGGACCATCTACGCGGCCGACGCCTGGAAGATCAAGGAGATGTCCTCGGTGATGGTGGACGGTCCCCCGGTCTACACCTTCAAGTCGTTCATCCCCGTCGCCGGGGCGCTCATCCTCGTGCAGGGAATGGCGGAGATCGCCCGCTGCGTGATCTGCCTGAAGACCGGCGAGTGGCCGTCCCGCGTCCAGGACGTCCAGGAGGTCGACGTCGCCGAGCTGAAGAAGATGGTGAACGTGAAGGACGAGGACATCCAGGCGCTCGACCAGTACGTGGTGCAGCAGGGCAAGGAGCCGAAGCCGTGAAGATCCGCAAGGAGCTCTGGTTCGGCTTCATCCTGATGGCGGCCATCCTCATCCCCACGTTCATCTTCCTTCCCGCGCCCTGGAACATGACGGGGGGGCACCTCGGTCTCCTCATGCTCTGCCTGGTGGTCGTCGCCATCATGCTGGGGTTCCCCACCGCCTTCACGCTCATGGGAATGGGGGTGCTGTTCGCCTACCTGGCCTACCGCTTCCAGGCGCCCGCCCCGGAAGCCTGGCGCCAGACGCTCATGCTGATGGTGCAGCGGACCTACGCGGTGATGACGAACGACGTCCTCATCTCGGTTCCGCTCTTCGTCTTCATGGGATACCTGGTCGAGCGGGCGGCCCTCATCGAGAAGCTCTTCAAGAGCCTCCACCTCGCCATCGGGCGCCTGCCGGGTTCTCTGGCGGTGGCCACGCTGGTGACCTGCGCGGTCTTCGCCACCGCCACCGGCATCATCGGCGCGGTGGTCACGCTCATGGGCCTCCTGGCCTTGCCCGCCATGTTGCGCGCCCGCTACGACGTGAAGATCTCCGCGGGCGTGATCACCGCAGGTGGATGCCTGGGCATCCTCATCCCCCCGTCGGTGCTCCTCATCCTCTACGGCGCGACCGCCAGCGTCTCGGTCGTCCAGCTCTACGCCGGCGCCTTCTTCCCCGGCCTCATGCTGGCCACCCTCTACATCGGGTACGTGGTCCTCCGTGCCTGGATCAACCCCAAGCTCGCGCCCATGCCTCCGCCCGAGGAACGGATCGTCGCCCTTCCGCCGTGGGCCGAGAAGCTGCCGGGCGGGAGGAAGCGGCTCGCCATCCCGGCCATGGTCGCCGCGCTCCGCGGAGGCCACCCGGGCATCACGACCGGAAAGCTCCTCGGCCAGATCGGCATCGGCCTCGTCCCCGCGCTGATGGTCCTCGTCCCCCTGCTGGTCATCTACGACGTCTCCACGACCGTGACCGTGATCGACACCGGTGGCCTGGAGGAGGTCGGCTCGGAGGTGGAGCACGCGGACGCCGAGGAGTCCGGGCTCGCCGAGCCACCGCAGGACGGACTCCAGGCTCCTCCGGGCAGCGAGGAGGAGGCCGTCGCCACGCCGGAACCCGCTCCTGCGGCCGATGCTCCGGAGGCCGCCGCCCCCGTGGCGCAGGCTCCGGATTCATCCACCCGCGTACCCGCCTCCGGCTATTTCTGGGGCACCGCGGCTCTTGGGCTCGCCTTCCTCATCCTGAACTACGTCCTCTTCACGGTGGAGCGGTTCCAGATCTTCAAGATGCTGCTCGGATCCTTCTTCCCGCTCTCGGCGCTCATCCTCTCCGTGCTGGGCAGCATCATCTTCGGCTGGGCCACCCCCACCGAGGCGGCCGCCATGGGCGCCACCGGCGGCATGGTGCTCGCCGCAGCCTACGGAAAGCTCACGTTCACGGTGGTGAAGGAGTCGGTCTTCCTCACCGCCAAGACGACCGCCATGGTCTGCTGGCTCTTCGTGGGCTCGAGCATCTTCTCCGCCGCCTTCGCGCTCCTGGGCGGGCAGCAGATCGTCGAGACCTGGGTGCTCTCGCTCAACATGTCGCCGGTCCAGTTCATGCTGCTCGCCCAGTTCATCATCTTCATCCTGGGCTGGCCGCTCGAGTGGACCGAGATCATCGTCATCTTCATGCCGATCTTCCTGCCGCTCCTCGGCCACTTCAACGTCGACCCGCTCTTCTTCGGACTCCTCGTGGCCATGAACCTCCAGACGGCCTTCCTCTCGCCCCCGGTGGCGATGGCGGCCTTCTACCTGAAGGGAGTGGCCCCGCCCCACGTCACGCTGAACCAGATCTTCGGCGGGATGATGCCCTTCATGGCCATCCAGGTGCTGGCCCTCTTCCTCCTCTACATGTTCCCGGACATCGGCCTCTGGCTGCCCCGGGTGCTCTACGGGGGATGAACCTCCACGCGATGCTCGGCGCGCGCGCGGCGGCCGGAAGACCGCTGCGCGTCGCGCTCGTCGGGGCCGGCAAGTTCGGCTCGATGTGGCTATCGCAGGTGCCGCGCACCCCGGGCGTCCACGTCGTCGCCGTCGCCGACCTCCGCCCCGACCGGGCCCGGGAGTCGCTCGCCCGGGTGGGCTGGCCCGCCGAGCGGTTCGCCGCGGCCAACGTGGACGACGCCGTGCGCAGCGGCGCCACCTGGGTCACCGACGACGTCGCGGCGGCCATCTCGGCCGGACCGGTGGACGTGGTGATCGACGCCACGGGCAGCCCGTCGGCCGGCATCCGCCACGCACTGGCCTGCTGTGCCCACGGCAAGCACGTGATCATGGTGAACGTCGAGGCCGACGCGCTGGCCGGGCCGCTCCTGGCACGGCGCGCCGCCGCGGCTGGCATCGTCTACTCGCTCGCCTACGGGGACCAGCCCGCCCTCATCTGCGAGATGGTCGACTGGGCGCGGGCGGCGGGCTTCACCGTCGTGGCCGCCGGCAAGGGGACGAAGTACCTGCCCGCCTACCACCGTTCCACTCCCGAGACCGTCTGGGGTCACTACGGGTTCACGCCGGAGCAGGTCGCGGGGGGCGATCTCAACGCCCGGATGTTCAACTCGTTCCTCGACGGCACCAAGTCGGCCATCGAGATGGCGGCGGTGGCGAACGCGACCGGACTCACCCCCGCTCCCGACGGCCTCGCCTTCCCTCCCTGCGGCGTGGACGACCTTCCCCGGGTGCTCAGGCCGCGCGAGCAGGGTGGCGAGCTCCACCACGCCGGGCAGGTGGAGGTGATCTCCAGCCTGGAACGGGACGGGGGCCCCGTGTTCCGCGACCTCCGCTGGGGCGTCTACGTCACCTTCGAGGCCGGCTCCGACTACGTGGAGCGCTGCTTCGCCCAGTACGGGCTGGTCACCGACGCGAGCGGACGGTACGCGGCCACGTACAAGCCGTTCCACCTCATCGGGCTCGAGCTCGGCATCAGCGTGGCCTCGGTCGGCCTGCGAGGGGAGCCCACCGGCCGGCCCGACGCATGGCGGGGCGATGCGGTGGCCACGGCCAAGCGGGACCTCCGGGCCGGCGAGGTGCTGGACGGCGAGGGGGGCCACCTCGTCTACGGACGGCTCCTGCCGGCGGCGGCGTCGCTCGCCGCGGGGGCCTTGCCCATCGGGCTCGCGCACGGGGTCCGGCTGCGACGGGAGGTGAAGGAGGGGGCGGTGGTCCGCTGGGAGGACGTGGCCGTCGACGCGTCGTCGGAGGCCGTGCGGTTCCGCCGCGAGCTGGAGGCGCTCGGGGCCGACTAATCACAACCCCCGCAGCGCCAGCGCGAGCCCGATGGGCACGAAGATCAGGCTCGCCAGGTTACCGATGAGCACGATCGACGCCACCTTCTGGGGCTCCTGGTCGTACCGGTCGGCGATGAGGAAGTTGAGCACCGCCGGGGGCAGGCTCGAGAAGAGGATGAGCATCGCGTAGGGAACCGGGCCGAGGCCGAGCAGGCGGCCCAGGGGGAGCGCCACGGCGAGCCCCAGGAGCGGCCGCACCACGGCGCCGGCCGCGCCCAGTTGCCAGTCGCGCAGCGAGACGCCGACCATCCGGGCTCCGAGCGAGAAGAGCATGAGGGGGAGGCATACCTGGCCCAGCATCTCGACGGCGATGCCGACCGCCCCCGGGAGCTGCCAGCCCAGCGTGGAGAGGGCCACGCCGGCCACGGTGGCGAGCACCATGGGACTCCGGAGCAGGTGGAGGTGGTGGGCGTCGCGCCGGACCAGGTAGGTACCCACGGTGAACTGGAGGAGGTTCGAGGTGACGAACATGGCCACCGCCGCCGGCAGCATCTTCTCGCCGAAGGCCAGCAGCGCCAGCGGCAGCCCCATGTTCCCCGAGTTGTTGAACATCATGGGGGGGACGAAGGTCCGCGGGCTCACCCGGAGCAGGCGGGCCACCGGCCAGGCCAGCAGGCCCGAGGCGAGCACCACCACCAGGGTGCCCAGGATGAGTGCCTGGTTCTCCCGCAGGGAGAAGTCCTTCCGGGAGAGGGACGAGACGATGAGCGCGGGGACGAAGACGTCCATGTTCATCCGGTTCACCCAGCCGATCTCCGGCTTGACCACGCGGCCGTAGAGCCACCCGGCCGCGACCACGCCGAAGACCGGCAGGATGATCTGGAGGATGCGCTGGATCATCGCGATCGCGGGACCGGGCCGCTACGCCGCCTTCGCGGCCTTGCGCCTGTAGGCGATCGACGACCAGACCGAGAGGCCGATGAAGGCAGCCCCGATGAGCCCGGTGACGGCCTCGGGCACGTCCATCACCGTGCCGACCAGCATGAGCAGGGCGAGCGCCCCGATGGCCCAGAACGCCCCGTGCTCCAGGAAGCGGTAGGCGTCGAGCGTGCCACGCTCCACCAGCATGACCGTCAGGCTCCGCACGAACATGGCGCCGACCCCCAGGCCGATGGCGATGATGAAGAGGTTGTTGGTGAGCGCGAACGCGCCGATCACCCCGTCGAAGCTGAAGCTTGCGTCGAGGACCTCCAGGTAGAGGAAGCTCGCGGCGCTGGCCCGGTGGACGTTCTTCATGGCGTCCTCGTCCACCTCCATCGCGGCGCCGATGCCGTCGACCACGATGAAGGTCACGAGGCCGAAGATGCCGGCCACGAGGAAGGGATGGGCCTCCTCGGCATGGACGTAGCGGGAGAAGGTGTAGAGCGCGACCATCATGACGCCCAGTGCCCCGGCCTCGAACTTGCCGAGGCGCGACAGCTGGCGCTCCACGGGAACAATCCAGTGGACCTCCTTGTCCGAGTCGAAGAAGTACTTGAGGCAGACCATGCCCAGGAAGGCGCCGCCGAACGCACCCAGCGGGACGTGGGCGCTGGTGAGGATGCGGGCGTACTCCGCGGGCTCGAGCGCGGCGAGCCGAAGCGCCTCCCAGGGGTTCATCCAGGCCACCACGCTCACCACCACGAGCGGGAAGACGAGCCTCATCCCGAACACGGCGATGGCGATGCCCCAGGTGAGGAAGCGATGGCGCCACAGGGGCGTCATGTCCCGGAGCACCGAGGCGTTGACCACGGCGTTGTCGAAGGAGAGGGAGACCTCGAGGACCGAGAGCACGGCCACGATGAAGACCGTGCTCGCCACTCCCTGCCCGGTGTGCCGGTAGTACCAGCCAACGGCGGCGCCGGCCACGAGTCCGAGAGCGGTCACCACGAACGAAGTCGTGAAGTACTTCAGGTTCGCCCGCATCGGACGGGAACGGTACCCCAACTCCCCTGCCCCGCGGAAACGTGGCGCGGCGCGTCGCAGGAAACGGGCGCATAATCGCGGCGAAGCCCAACCCGGACCTGGAGCTCGCCTGACGTCACCCCTGGTAATCCTCCCGCCCGGCGCCTTCGCGCCCTCGGCCACGTGGCTCTCCGCCTCCGCCACCCCGCCGCGGAAGGTGGGGCTCGCCGACGACCGGACGACCGCCGACGAGGCGCTCCGGCGGGTACGATCCGGCGAGGCCCTGCTCTACGCGGGAGACTTCCGGAACGCCCGTCAACTCCTCGCCGCGCTGGGGCGAAGGCTCACGCCCCGCCGATCGAGGGACGCCCCGCCGGCCGAGGCCTTCCGCCGGGAGCGCCACCGGCGCCGGGAGGCCCACCTGCTCCTCAATCGCCTGCTCGTCCCGGTGGCCGCCGGGTGGCGGATTCCGCTCGCCCGTGCGCCGGACGTGGCCGACGCCCTGGCCGGGGCGCTGGGTCAGGCTCCGGAGGGCGACGGCCTGCTCCCGCTGCGGGAGATCCTGGGGGCGGTGGGGGCCCACGAGTGGAGGAAGGGCGGCGTCCCCGTGCCTTCGCTCGGCGCGCGGGTGCATCCCCACCACGGGGTCTTCGCGCCGGTGCGTGGGGAGTACGCCGACCTGGTCGGGAAGGCCCTGGCCGGCCGCGACCTGTCCGGGAAGGTCGTCTTCGACGTGGGCACCGGGACCGGGGTGCTCGCCTTCCTGGCGGCGCGGCGGGGCGCCACCGTGATCGCGACCGACAGTGAACCGCGCGCGGCGGCCTGCGCCCGCGAGAACGCGGCGCGTCTCGGTCTCGCGGACCGTGTCGAGGTGCGGGAGGCCGACCTCTTCCCGGAGGGGCTCGCCGACCTCGTCCTCTGCAATCCCCCGTGGGTCCCGGCCGACGCGCACACGCCGCTCGAGCGTGCGGTCTACGATCCGGGCGGCCGGTTCCTGTCCGCCTTCCTGGCCGGGCTGAGCGGTCACCTCGCGCCGGGGGGCGAGGCCCTGCTCGTCCTCTCCGACCTGGCCGAGCGGCTGGGACTGCGGGAGCCGGGCGCGCTGGAGGCGGCCTTCGCGGATGCCGGGCTCCGCCGGGTGGAGGTACGCTCCGCCCCGGCCACCCATCCGCGCGCGAAGGACCCCGAGGACCCCCTCCACGAGGCACGCGCCGGCGAGGTCACCTCGCTCCACGTGCTGCGGGCGAACGGACCCTTGTGATACGGATTCCCCATGGGTCACCTCGGGAAGCTGAAGGAGCAGTACCGCGAGCTCGTCGGACGCCTCGACGTGGGCACGGTGGCGCTCCCGGAGCCGGCCGACCCGGCCGCCTGGCGGGGGTGGAAGGAGATCCTGGAGATCCTCTACACGCCCGAGGAGGCGGCGCTGGCGGCCCGGCTGCCCTGGCGCCCGACTTCGCTGGAGAAGCTCTCGCGTCTCCTCGACGTTCCCGAGGCCGAGCTCGAGCCGCGGCTCGACGCCATGTGCGACAAGGGCGTGGTGATGGACCTCGTCCATCCCCGCACCGGCAAGGCCTCCTACCTCCTCTCGCCCCCGGTGGTGGGCTTCTTCGAGTACTCGCTCATGCGGGCGAAGGATTCCATCCCCAAGAAGCGCATGGCCGAGGCGCTGCGAGCCTACACCCACGGTGACGAGGCCTTCGCCCGGGAGGCGCTGGGGCGCGACACGGTGATCGGTCGCGCGCTGGTCCACGAGACGGCCCTCTCCGACGACCCGTTGCCCGACGTCCTGGACTGGGAGCGGGCCACTCACGTGGTGGGCGAGGCCCGGGCCTGGGCGGTTTCGCTCTGCTACTGCCGCCACAAGCAGGAGCACCTCGGACAGGCCTGCGACGCCCCCATGGACGTGTGCCTGACCTTGAACGGCGGCGCCGACTTCGTCACCCGCCGGGGATTCGGACGGGCGGTGGCGCGCTCGGAGGCGCTCGACATCCTCACGGCGTCCCGGGAGAAGGGGCTCGTCCAGATCGCCGACAACGTCCAGGACCGACCCACCTTCGTCTGCAACTGCTGCGGCTGCTGCTGCGAGCAGCTCCAGGCCGCCAATCGCTGGGGGCTCAGGGCGGTGAACGGAAGCGGCTTCGCGCCCCGCTCCGAGGTCGAGCTTTGCAGCGGCTGCGCCCGCTGCGCCCGGGCCTGTCCGGTGGCCGCGGTGGAGATGGTGCCGTCGCGGCGGGAGGCCGACCGGAAGAACACGCTCGCTCCCCGGTTCGACGAGGAGGCCTGCATCGGTTGCGGTGTCTGCGCCACCGCCTGCCACAAGGGCGCCTTGCACATGGTGCGGGGCGGCCACCAGCGACCGGTTCCCCGCAACCCGGTGGAGAAGGCGGTGCGCCAGGCGCTCGAGCGGAACCGGCTCGCCGAGCTGCTCTTCGACGGTGGAGAGGGGCTGGGGAACCGCTTCCTGCGCCAGGCCACGCGGGCCATCACCTCGCTCCCACCGGCGAAGCAGCTGCTGGCCACCGAGCAGGTCCGCTCCCGCTTCGTGAAGGCCGCCATGGCCCGCTTCAAGGACGGCTGACCCGGATCCCGGCGCGCTCCCGAATGCCCTCCCCTTCGACCGCGCTCCTCGCCGCCCTGCTCGTCGCGATCGCGCCAGCCGTTCCCCGTGCCGAGCGTCCCGCGGCGGCGGAGACGCGCCGGACGGTGGTGGTGCTCCACTCCATCTCGCAGGAGGTGGCCGGCCTGCACGAGCTCTCGGTCGCGCTCACGGACGGCCTGCAGCGGGGCTCCCCGGAACCCCTCGACATCTACTCGGAGTACACGGGGCTCGACCGCTTCTCCGGGACCGCGTACGAGGACGCGCTCCTCGCGCTCTACCGCGAGAAGTACCGCAAACGGAAGGTGGACCTGCTCGTCGTGGTCGGCCCCAACGCGCTCGACTTCGTGACGAAGCGGAACTTCCTGCCTGGCGTCCCGGTCGTCACGAGCTACGTGTCGCGGAGGGTCGTCGAGGATGCCCGGCTGGTCCGCCCGGAGCTCACCGGCGCGCTTCCGGCGCAGAACGCCCCCCGCACCTTCGAGCTCATGCTCGCCATGTACCCGGCCACGCGGCGGATCGACGTGGTGCTCGGAGCGAGCGAATACGAGCGCAGGCAGGCCGAGGTGGGGCGGCGCATCTTCTCCAGCTTCGCGGAGCGGGTGGAGCTGGTCTTCCTGACCGACCTCTCGCTGGAGCAGATCGAGAGCCGGGTGGCCGCGCTCTCCGACGACGCGCTCGTGCTCTATGCGAGCCTCCTGCAGGACGCCTCCGGGCGCGACTTCCCCTCCAACCTGCCGGTCGAGCGCGTCTCGGCCGCGAGCCGGCGCCCGGTCTTCGGCCTCATCCACGAGGACATGGGGTCGGGCATCCTGGGCGGCGAGCTCGTCTCCATGGAGGCCTCCGGGAAGGTGGCCGCCGACCTCGGCCTGCGCGTCCTGCGGGGCGAGGCCCCGGCCTCCATCCCGCTCGTCCCCGACGCCGGGCTCGCCCCCATGTTCGACTGGCGCCAGATGCAGCGCTGGGGCATCACCGAGCGCGGCCTGCCGCCCGGCAGCATCGTGCTCTTCCGGACGCCGACCATCTGGCAGGAGCACGGGCGGACCATCGGGATCGGGCTCGGCGTCATCGCGCTCGAGACGCTGCTCGTCGCGGGGCTCGTGCTCCAGCTGCGGCGGCGGCGCCGCGCCGAGCGGGAGCTCGCACATGCCGAGACCCGCTACCGCACGGTGGCCGACTTCACCTACGACTGGGAGTTCTGGCAGCACCCCGACGGGACGTTCGAATACGTATCGCCGGCCTGCGAGCGGCTCTGCGGCCACCCGCCCGCCGACTTCCTCGACCCCGGCCTGCTCGAGCGGCTGGTGCACGAGGACGACCGCCCCGCCTGGCGCGCCCACCAGGCCACGGCCCTGGCCGGGGACGAGCAGGAGCCTCTCGAGTACCGCATCGTCACCCGCGAGGGCGAGGTCCGCTGGGTCCGGCAGGCGAGCAACCCGGTGAGGCTCGACGACGGATCGCCGGGGGGGACCCGCGGGAGCATCGGGGACGTCACGGCGCGAAAGCTCGGCGAGCTGGCGCTCCAGCAAGCCTATCTGGAGATCGGGGCGCTGAAGGATCGGCTCGAGGCGGAGAACACCGTCTACCGGGAGAAGATCCAGGCGGTGGAGGAATCGGGCGAGCTGCTCGGCCAGAGCGACCCCATGAAGTACCTGCACTTCCGGCTCCGGCAGGTGGCGTCGTCGGACACCACGGTCCTCATCCAGGGGGAGACCGGCACCGGGAAGGAACTGGTGGCCGAGGCCATCCACGGGCTCGGACCCCGGAAGGACCGGCCGCTCGTGAAGGTGAACTGCGCTGCGCTCCCCCCGAGCCTGGCCGAGAGCGAGCTCTTCGGCCACGAGAAGGGGGCCTTCACGGGAGCCCAGGCCCAGCGCAAGGGGCGCTTCGAGATGGCCGACGGGGCGACCCTCTTCCTCGACGAGGTGGGCGAGCTCTCGCAGGAGCTGCAGGCGAAGCTCCTCCGGGTCCTCCAGGACGGGACCTTCCAGCGGGTGGGCGGGGAGCGAACCCTGAAGGCCGACGTACGCGTCATCGCGGCCACCAACCGCAATCTCTCCAGGGACGTCGCCGCCGGCCGCTTCCGCGAGGACCTCTGGTACCGGCTCAACGTCTTCCCCATCAGCGTCCCGCCGCTCCGACAGCGGAGAGACGACATCCCCGCCCTGGCCCACGCCTTCGTGCAGCGCACTTGCCAGCGCCTCGGCCGCCCCGTCCTCGAGCTGCCCCAGTCGGTCGTCCAGATGCTCCAGGCCCGTGACTGGCAGGGAAACGTCCGGGAGCTGAAGAACGTGATCGAGCAGGCGGTGCTGGTCTCGGACGGCCCGCTCCTCCGGCTGAGCGAGCACGTGACGCTGGAGCCGGCCCGGGGGGGCCCTGGCCGGGCTTCGCCCAAGTCGCTCGAGGACGTGGAGCGGAAGCACATCCTGGAGGTCCTGGCCTCCACCGACTGGACGCTGGAGGGAAAGGCGGGGGCGGCGGCCGTCCTGGGCCTGAAGCCGAGTACCCTCCGGTCCCGGATGCAAAAGCTCGACATCCGGCGCCCCGAGTAGGGCGCGAACCGCCTCACGCATCCCTGGATCCCACGACACCCCACGACCCACGACATTTCGTGGGTCCTGGGGCCGGCGGCAGGGGTTTCTGAAGCGGAGGGGCTTCGGCAATACCTCTGTGAGCACGGAGGCTTGTCGTCCAGCTGGCGCCACGGCTGCTCGTGGCCCCCTCCTTGCTCCTGGGGGGCGAACCGCGAAGGAGCCCTGCCCGATGATCCCGTCGAAGGCAAGCATCGTGAAGGTCGTCACATCCCTGCTGACTCCTGCCCCGGAGAAGCGGGAGGAGTTCCTCCAGACCCTCCGGTCGCTCCGTGTCGAGATCGAGCGCGAGCCCGGGTGCCGCCTCTGCGTCGTCTGCGGGGACGTGGAGGGGGGCGACCACTTCGTCCTCGTCAGCGAGTGGTGCGATCAGGCCGCCCTGATGGCCCACATGGACTCCGACCACTTCCGCATCCTGTCCGGCGCCTCGCGCCTCCTCGGCGCGTCTGCCGAGTTCCGCTTCGTCACCACCGACGCGAGAAGCGTCCCCGTCCTCGACGCACCGTAGCCGTCCCGCAGCCAACGACCCGAAAGCCGCATCCCATGGAGAGAGCCGAATGAAGATCCACCGTCGCCCGGCGCGCGTGCTCGCGTGGCTGGCGTGCGCGCTGTTGCTCGCGCCCGCCGCCGCCAGCGCGACCACCGTGAAGAAGCAGCTCAACATCGTCGACCTGCTCCAGGAATCGGAGCTCATCGTTCGCGGCCGGGTGAAGTCGGTCCAGGACGGCATCGATTCCCGCGGCATCCCCTACACCGAGGTGACGATCCAGGTCACCGAGGCGCTGAAGGGCAAGCCGGGCCAGGAGTTCACCTTCCGCCAGTTCGGCCTCCTCGCCCCGAAGCGCATGGGCGACGGCCGCGTGAACCTCATGGTCACCCCGGCCGCCTGGTCCACGTACGCGAAGGGGGAGGAGTCGATCTTCTTCCTGCGCCGCCCGGCCTCCTGGACCGGACTCCGCACCACGGCCGGCCTCTCGCAGGGCCAGTTCCGCGTGTCGGCCGCCGGCGCCGCAAACGCCATCGACAACGCCGGGCTCTTCGAGCGCGTGGCCGTCGACCCGGGCCTCCTGGGCGACGCCGAGGCGCGGGTGATGGGAACCACCCACGGGGCCGTGAACGCCAGGACCTTCAGCTCGCTCATCAAGCAGGCCGTCGAGGGCAAGTGGGTCGAGAACGGGAGGATGCGCCATGCGGATCGCTAGCCGGAAGCTCCTCCTCGTGCTGCTCGCGACCCTGGTCGCCACGCCGGCTCTCGCCGGTGCCCCCCTCATCGTCGACAGCGTCACCGGCAAGCCCTGGCGCTACGCACCGGGGACCGTCGTGCCCGTCTACACCGACCTGGGCGACTACTCCTTCCAGACCGACTGGTGGGTCAATCCCCCGGTGGACTACGTCTTCTCGAACGAGGTCGGCGTGGCCCAGGTGAAGAAGGGCTTCGCCGACTGGTCGGCCGTGCCCACCTCGTCCTTCCGCGCCGCCGTCGTCGGCGACTTCGCCAGCATCGGCCTCCCCGACATCACCGGCCAGAACGCCGACCTCGTCATCGGCGCCTGGAACGGCGGCGGCATCCACGTCATCTTCGACGCCGACGGGACGATCTTCTCCGAGTTCTTCGGGGTCAGCCCGTACGTCCTCGGGATCTCGACCCCTGAGTACGGCGACGAGGCCACCAACTACGTCACCGAGAGCTGGACGCTGCTCAACGGCCAGGCGATGTACACCGACGATCCCGACGCGGCCCACTACCAGGGCGTCGCCACCCACGAGTTCGGCCACGCGCTGGGCCTCGCCCATACCCAGACCAACGGGGCCGCCTTCTTCTATGGGATGTACGTCGGCGAGCAGGCCGGTCCGCAGAGCTGCACGTCGCTCCCCTACCGGACCGACGTGGGCCCGCTCGACGTCGAGACGATGTACCCGTTCACCGATCCGTCGCCGTGGACCGACGTCGGGCTCGGGATGGCCCACATCCACACCTCCGACGACCAGGCCGCCCTCTCCGACCTCTACCCGGGTCCGGGCTGGCCCGCCGCCACCGGCTCCATCACCGGCAAGGTCCTCGGGCTCGACGGGCGCTCCGAGCTCACCGGCGTGAACGTCATCGCCCGCAACCTCGACGACCCGTTCACCGACGCCAACTCGGCCCTCTCCGGGCAGTGGACGCAGGGGCAGTTCGGACCAGACGGCTCCTACACCCTGAACGGCCTCAAGCCGGGCGCCCGCTACGTGGTCTACGTCGACGCGGTCGTCGCCGGCGGCTTCCCGACGCAGCCCATGTGGTTCCTCCCGGGGAGCGAGCGCTTCTGGGACGGCGGGGGCCGCAAGCGGGAGGACAAGCGGCCGTTCGATCCCTGCGCGTACCAGGTGATCGTCCCGAGGGCGGGCGCCCCCGTGCGGGCCGACATCGTGTTCGAGCGGCGCAAGGACGCGCCGGTGGTGATCTCCCTCGACTACGCCGCTGGCCCCACGAGCATGACGGGGGACGGCAAGACCGTGGTCGGGAACTTCGGCCGCGGCGGGCCGGCCTTCCGGTGGACCGAGAAGACCGGCATCGTCTCGCTGGGCGTGGACACCTCCGGCGAGACCACCAGCATCTCGAAGAACGGGAAGTACATCTCGACGAACGCCGTCGACGCCGCGACCGACACCGATCTCGGCACCTGGCGCTGGGACGCGAAGAACGGCTGGCTGCTCGTCGACCCGACGGGCAGCTGCGGTACGTACTCGACGGCCAACTTCGGGGTGGCCAACGACGGCACCGTCTACGGCCTCACATTCAACTCCTGCGTCGACTACAAGGGCTTCCGCTGGAATCCGGGCAAGGGAACGAGGATCCTTCCCTCGGCCGGCACGGCGCCGGACGGCTCCCCGGCGAACGGCCGGCCCACGCAGATCTCCGCCGATGGCAGCACGCTCGCCGGCTGGGAGGAGGAGGGCGGTGGCGGGCGCGTGGCCACGGTCTGGGTGAACGGGAAGCCGTCCCGCATCACCCAGGCGGACGGAAGCATGCTCGACGAGGGCCAGGCGGTGAGCGGCGACGGCAAGATCGTCTCCGGCCGGACCTACTGGGGACTGCCCAACGAGGGGCTCGGCTGGCGGAAGCGCATCGACCGGCCCGGCATCGAGTACTACGCGTCCTACTCCCCGGACGCGACCCCCGTGGACGCGTACACCATGAACCGGGACGGCAGCGTCATGGCCGGCTTCGCGGGCAACCCCTGGTTCTCCATGGTCCGGGGGCCCTTCCTCTGGACGAAGGCCATGGGGACGATCGACCTCGACGCCTTCCTGAAGCGCCAGGGCGCGTCCATGGACCAGTACGTCTCGCTCTGGAGCCCGATGGCGATGTCCGACGACGGCACCGTCCTCACCGGCTGGGGCATCGGCTTCCAGTGGTACGCCGGCTGGGTCGTCCAGATGCCCAAGGTCTTCGTCTGCCACCTCGAGAAGCACGAGCGCGGCGGTGGACACACCGTGAGCGTCGACTTCCCGAAGGGCTCGGACGAGCACCTCCTGCACGGCGACGCCCTGGGGCCCTGCCCCGACCACAGGTAGCAGTGGCTGGCCGAGAGGCGCGGTGGTGGCCCCCCCGCCGCCGCGCCTCTCCGGGGCGTAAGCCGACGTTGCTCCTGGGTCGCGCGCCCGGGCCCCGACGGGGCGGCGGTCATCGACTTTTCACTTACGGGCTACCTCGGGGTCGGCCCGATCGAGCCGGGCGGCGGCCAGGTCCTGCGGCTACACGGGTCCCGATCCCGGGAGGGAGACAAGGGGACTCTCGTCATGCGCTTCTCGCCGTCGATGGATTTCACTTTTAGTGTAACACGCCTCTGGCTCTTCGCAGCGGCCGCCTTGGCCCTGGGCGCCTGCGGCATGTCGTCGCCAGGACCCTCCGGGACGACCAGTTCGGCCACCTCGACCGGTGCAGCCGCCTCGAACGATCCGGCGGCGATGAGCCGCGACGACGAGGGGGGCGATGGGGACGGTGCCGCACGACAGGCCCGGGCGGCGCGAGGACTCGAAATCTCCCCGGTGCCGGTGTCGCTCGACGCCAGGACCGGCCGTGAACGGATGCTCGTCGGGCTGGGCAGCTACATCGTGAACGCCGCGAGCGACTGCGCCGGCTGCCACAGCGGGCCGGCGGGGTTCCTGTCCGGCGGGAACCCGTTCTTCCTGGGCGGCGGCCAGGTGGTGTGGGCGCGGAACCTCACGCCCGATCCGGATACCGGGCTCGCGCTCAGCCGGGAACAGTTCCTCGAGGCGGTCCGCACCGGCCGCGACTTCCATGCGGGGCAGACGAGGATGCTCGTGGTCATGCCCTGGACCACGCTCCGCTGGTCGAGCGACCTCGACCTGTACGCCATCTACGCCTACCTTCGCGCCATCCCGCCGGTCGTGAACCAGGTGCCGCCCGATGCGAAGGACGCCCTGCCCCTCCCGCCTGCGATCCCGTTCGACGCCGCCACCTACACGGACGGCGTCGTCGACCGGAAGCTGAAGGGCACGAACCAGAGCTTCTCCTCCCACCGCGGCTACGCCATCTCGCCGGTCGCGCTCGACACGTCCCGGAAGCACGTCCACGACGACGAGGGGCGCGGGCGGAGCGTGGGCGTGGGCTCCTACATCGCAAACGCGCTCGCCCACTGCAACGACTGCCACACCCACCCAGATCGCACCGCCGACGGGTCGAAGGTCAACACCGGCGCTTTCCTCACCGGAGGGACCGTCTTCGCGACGCCGCCGCCGCTCCAGCCGCTCCTCGGGACCGTCCGCGCCACCTCGGCCAACCTCATGGGCGAGAGCCACGGCTTCTTCCGCGAGCCGGACGATTCCTATACCCGCTTCCGCGACGTCATCCGGACCGGGACGCTCGTGGACGAGAGCCCGCCCCGCCCGCTCGCCTTTCCCATGAACCTCGTTGCCCCGAACCTTGCCAGGCTTCTCGAGAGCGACCTCCGGGCGGTCTACGACTGGGCCAAGGCCGTTCCCGCCACCTCCGGCGCCTCCGACATCCCGCATCAGCCGCCGTCCAGGTGGTGCCAGGCGACCGCCGACTGCGGCAGCGGGGAGTCCTGCACCGCAGGGGAGTGCAGTGGCGGGTCCTGTGCCTCCGACCTCGACTGCGGAACCTGCCAGAGCTGCGAGGCCGGAACCTGTCGGGCACCGGCCCTCGATTCGCTCTGCGTCCTCACGGCGCAGTGACGCGGGGCGTCAGCCCGGGTGGGGGGTGGACTCCCTTGGTGGGGCCCCGATGGAGCCCTCGACCCCCCTTGTCAGGCGGATGGACAAGGTCCAGCGTTGGGGCGATCGGAGTGCCCCGCCATGCGATCCGGGTCGCCGTCGTCGTTCACGCTTCGTTCCTTCCACCGCTGGCTCCGCTCGGTGATCGCCGGGATTCTCTGGGCCTGATCGCGCCGCTCGGGGGGCGCTTGAGCCGCCTCCTCGCCAGTTCCAGCCACGCCCGCGTCGCCGGCGACCTCTGGCCGTCGCGCCTCCAGACCAGCGCCACGTCCCAGGGGATGACCGGGTCGGTGAGGCGCACCGAGCGCACCTGCCGCCGATCCAGCAACCGGCACACCGTGACGGGCAGGAGCGCGAGCCCGATGTTGGCAGCGACCATGGCGACGATGAAGTCCCAGTGGGAGCTCTCGCTCACCACGGTGGGCTGGAAACCGCTGCGGCGGCAGGCGTCGATGATGTGGCCGTGGAGCGCGAACTCGGGGCGGTAGAGCACGAAGGGCGTCCCGGCCAGCTCCCGCAGCTTCACCGAGCGGCGGTGGGCCAGCGGGTGGGCCGGGTGGACGACGGCGCGAAGCTGGTCGCGGACGAAGGGCAAGGTCTCGAAGGCCTCCTCGTCGGTGGGGAGCACCACCGCGCCCACGTCGAGCTCGTGGGCCCGGACGAGCTCCTCGATCTCGTGGGAGCCCTCCTCGCGCAGCTCGAGCGCGATGCCGGGATAGGCGGCGTGGAAGGCGGCGAGCAGGGGGGGCAGGAAGGCCACCCCGACGATGGGCGGGGTGCCGATGCGCAGCCGCCCGCGCCGGAGCGCGGTGAGCTCCTGGACCTCCTCCTCCATGACCTGCATGGCGTCGAGGATCCCCTGGGCGCGCCCGAGCACGATCTGTCCGGCGTCGGTGAGGCGCAGCCGGCGCCGCTCCCGGACCAGCAGCCGGGTCCCCAGCTCCTCCTCCAGGCCCATCACCACCTTGCTGATGGCGGGCTGGGTGAGGCGCAGGGAACGGCTGGCGCTGGTGAAGCCCTGCTGGCGGACCACCTCGGCGAAGACCCGCAGTGCGTGGACGTCCATGGGTTCCTCCATTCCATCTTGGAATGCAGAGTATAGCGATAATCGATTTCCGTAATGGTAGGTCCAGGACTAGAGCACTTCCCTGACCGGGACGCGACTCGCCCCGGACGAGGAGAAGGACGACATGGACATCCTGGAGCTGCTGACCAACGACGAGGACGCCATCGTGGCGGAGGCGCTGACCGCCGTGACCTGGCTCGAGCACTACGAGCGCGACGGCGAGGACGTGGCGCGGGACCGGCTGCGTGCCCTGTGCCGGCTGGTGGCCGGCGCCATCCGCACGCAGGACCTGGCCGGGCTCGTCGGCCACGCCGAGCGCATCGCCCGGGAACGCCACGACGCCGGGTACGACCGGGCCGAGGTGGTGAGCGCCTTCTCGGCCGTCGAGGAGGCCATCTGGCACCGGACCCTCTCGGCCATGCCGGCCGCGGACCGGACCTGGGCGCTGGGACTCGTCGGAACCGCGTTGACCCACGCCAAGGATGCGCTGGGAAGGGCCTTCACCGACGTGGGGGGGAGCGGCGTCCCCGTCTTCGTCGACCTGTCCCCTCTTTTCCGGGGGTCCGACCGGGCGCGAACCCGCTACGATGAGGACCTCGTCCACCCGGTCTGACGGAGGTTCCGATGGGCCTCAAGCACCTGCTCGTCCACGTCGACGCGAGCCCGCGCGCGGCGGAACGCATCGCCCTCGCCGCCGCGATCGCCCGCCGCTCCGGGGCCCGGATCACCGGTCTCTTCGCCGAGAGCGGCGCCTTCGGCCCGGGCATCGCCGACCTGCGCGACCGGGCCCGGCTCGCCGACGACGAGGCCGCCGCCCGCAGCACCTTCGATGGGCATACCGCGGGGCTCCCCACCGACTGGTGGTCGGTCGGCGGAGGCGACTGGGCCCACGTGGTGGGCTGGACGGTGGTCTGCTGCCGCTACGCCAATCTCGCCATCTTCGGCCAGCACCCCGAGGAGGGCGCCCGCCTGCCCGCCGACGCCATCGAGCAGGCGCTGGACGACGCCGGGCGGCCGCTCCTCGTCGTCCCCTCGGTCGGGAAGTACCCGGACGTCGGCCGCCGGGTGCTGGTGGCCTGGACCGGGAGCCGCGAGTCGGCCCGGGCCGTCGGCGACGCCATGCCCTTCCTGGTCGGCGCGCAGGAGGTGGAGGTGCTCTCCATCCAGCGTTCCGGCTCGGGAGAGAGCGGGTCGCTTCCCCATCTGGACATCGTGGCCCACCTCGCGGCCCACGGCGTGAAGGCCCGCTACGAGCGGCTGGTGCTCGACGAGATGCGGGTGGTGGACCACGTGCTCAACCGGGCCGCCGACAGCGGCGCGGACCTCACGGTGCTGGGCGCCCACGTCCAGCGGTCCTTCCCCTACCTCCCGCGCAGCGGCACCACCCAGGACATCCTGCGCAGCATGACGACGCCGGTCCTGCTGTCGCGCTGAACGATCTCGCCGGCCGGTACGGCTACCCTGGTGAGGAGAGCCTCGCGTCGAGCTTCGCCCGCTCGGCGTCGAAGGCCGGGCGCTCGGCGGCGGGGATGGCGTCCCGCGTGGTGCGGTGCACCTTGAACGGGTCGAGCACCTTCCCGGAGGCGTCCTCGACCTGGTAGTGCAGGTGGGGCGCGGTGGAGTGGCCGCTGTTCCCCGACGCGGCGATCTCCTCGCCCTTCTTCACGCTGCGCCCCTTCTGCATCGCCTTCGGGACCACGTCGAGGTGGAGGAAGATGGCGTGTCGCCCCGTGGCCGGGTCGACGAGGTCGAGGCAGTTGCCGTTGGCGGAGAACTTCCAGTTCCGCCGCTCCACGACGCCGTCGAAGGGGGCGTACACCGGCGTTCCCACCGGCGTGCGGAAGTCCACCCCCTTGTGCCGCCGGCCGTCCCGGACGAGCGAGGTGACCTGCTCGTAGTCGCGGATGGGGCCGTCGACGAGCCGCTCCTCCACCCCGGTGCCGTCGGCGGTCCAGTAGTGCGGGTACTTTCCCCCCGGCGCCTGCCACCGGTAGGCGGTGAAGGTGCGCCCGAACTTCTGCGAGGTGTAGCGGAGCGCCTCGACCACCGGTTCCTGGGAATGGGTGGGTCCCGATCCGCCCGGGGGCGCCGGGGAGAAGAGGACCTCGATCCGATCGCCCCGCCGCGCGTCCTTCGAAACTTGAAGACTCCAGACCAGCAGCCGGTTCACCACCTGTGTGAGCTCGGCGGCGAGCGCCTGCTCGCCCGGGCCCAGGGCGCCGGCGATCGACTCCTCGAGGGGGCCGGCGACCAGCGCGGAGATCCGGCGGGGGCCGGAGGCGACGGGCGCGGCAGGCGCGGACGGGACCGGGGTCGCCGGCGCTGCTCCCTGGGGCGCGGCACCGGGAATGGGCGCGGGGGCGGGCGCCGGGGCCTGCGGCGGCACAGGCTCGGCCCGGGGCTGCACCGGGACCGGAGCCGGATCGCGCCGGCCGAACCAGTAGCCGACTCCGGCGGCAGAACCGGCGAGGACGACGAAGAGCAGGAGGCCGCCCAGGCGCCCGGATCTGCGCGAGCCGGAGGAGCCGGGATCGAGACTGATGTGCGCCATGGGGAGCGGAAGATACCTCGAACCGGCGCCGTGCACAGCCGGCCGGGGAGTGAACCACCGCGGTTCACCCTGAGCAAATACTGGCGGGGCGGGTGAGGGCGCCGACGGGGTCCTCGGACTGCCCCGAAAGGATGGCCGCAGGGAGGGGCGCGACTCTCCGCAAATTAAAAATCCACTTCATTGCTCTATATTGGGGCGTAAAGGATCTCTCACCCTGATCTCGAAGTCATGCCTTTGCCATCCCGGGAGGGTGTAGACAGATCCCTGTCGGGCTCCCTTCTCAAATGAAGGTTCGCTGAGGATCCCTCGCAGTGTCCCAGTTCGAAGTAACCGGGACCCGTGGCGAATTGCCGCAGATCCCCCGATGGGACTCTGGAAAGTCGAGCGGTTGGGAGCCTTTTCCCTTTCGCACCGATTTTGACAACGATCAAGCGTCTCATGCCGGGCCTGTACCCTGCGGTGGGGACGTGTATGAGGATTCGCACATCTTCATATTCCTCCACGCCGGGAGGTCGCGTTGAGCAGGTGGGCTCACGACGGTCGCGCGGCATCGCCCGGATGGGTGAGGCAGTTCACCGCAGGTGAAGGCTTCGCCGGACCGGAAAAATACAGGGGGACGTCGTGAAGAAGTTCCAGAGGGCAATGGTGGCAGTGATCGCGGCTGGGGGGTTGGCTTGGGCGTCGGCGGCCAGTGCGCAACTTCCGTTCAACCAAGCATTGAACGCTGAATCCGACGGCGGCCAGAATGCGGCCTTCGCGCTCCAGAACCCCAACGGCCCGTCGGGGACCAACTACCAGGTGAACTATCCCTACCCGGGACAGTGCCTGGCCGATCCGCGAACTCCGCACTCTTCCCCGCACTCACCGGCAAGACCTGCCCGGTGGCAGCTTCGCTGCCCAGTCCCGGACGGCGGGCGGATGGACGTCCGGCGCGGTGGCGCCGTTCCGGGAACTCGCGCCCTACATCCCGAACACGACGACCGTCATCGGCGCGGTCTCCACGCCGAAGTTCCAGTGGGAGGTCCTGAACCCTCCGGACTACACCCCCGACACGACCACGTTCCCCGGCGCCGACTACTACGAGCTGGGCGTCCACGAGGCCTGGGGTTTCCAGGCGCTCGCCGAGGCGGATGCCTTCCCGAATCCCCTCGTCGGCACGTGCGCCGATGCGACCACGGGCTTCCCGCTCTACTGCGACGCCCAGTTCGCGAACCCGGCCTGCGGCCCCAATGCCTGCACCCCCGTCTTCCAGACCTCCCCCCCGGTCCCGAACGGCATGCAGTGGACCGGCCTCACCTGCAACAACGGGAACGGCTGCTCCTGCCCGGCTGACGCAGGCGGCGCCTTCAGGGCCGCGTATTGCTCCGCCGCCGGCGGCACCAGGATCCCGTACGGCAACCCGATCTTCACGCCCATCTGGGGCGTCGGCCAGATCAACAAGGGCGGCACGCTCGGGATCACGCTGCCCGCGACGGCGAGCGATTGGTCCCAGAACCAGTACATCGCCTCCTGGCCCTCGATCAGCATCCGCGGCACGAAGGGCCGCCCGGTCGTCGTGAAGTGGGTGAACGAGTTCCCCAACAGCCACGTCCTCTGCCCGCACCCCGAGGCGGCCGACTGGCCCTGCGCGATCGACCGCACCTTCATGGGCGTGAAGGCCACCATCGACCCGGCCGTCGCCCGGAGCCAGCTCACCGGCGTGCTTCCCGAGGGCGTGACCCAGTTCGGCAGCCCGCAGCAGCCCGACAACTCCTGGGTGACCCACCTCCACGGCGGCGAGATCCCTCCCTCCACCGACGGCTTCGCCATGAAGTGGTTCGGGAACGCCGTGACCGCGGGCATGTACAACGACGGCGCGAAGGACCGCCTCATCAGCCCCTCGTTCGAGAACCCCTCGGGCATCGAGCTGCATCGCCCGGCCGGAAACTCCGACACCTACACGTATCCGATGGTGCAGGAGGAGGCGACCATCTGGTTCCACGACCACACGCTCGGCAAGACCCACCACAACGTGATCGCCGGCCCTGCCGGGTTCTTCCCCGTGAAGGAGCCGGCCAAGCACGGCGGCATCACGGCTGGCCTAGCGAGCGGCGTGTGCCCCCCGGGCGTCACCGGTTGCACGACCGAGTACAGCTGGCTCGACCCCGTGACCGAGCCGCGCGGCGCGCTCGGCATCCCGGTGTACGACCAGTTCTACGCCATCCAGGATCGGGCCTTCAACGACGACGGCAGCATCAACTTCTCGAACGGCCTCGGCCAACCCGTCGCCCTCCCCGGCCCGGGACTCACCTCGGTCACGAACGGCGTGAACCCGCAGGTCCACCCGACCTGGGTGCCCGAGTACTTCGGCGACGTGGCGCTCGTGAACGGGGTGGCGTGGCCGAAGAAGACCGTCGAGCCGGGCTGGTACCGGATCCGCCTGGTGAACGGCTCCGACTCGCGCTGCTACACCATCGGCTTCCAGCAGTCGGCGGTGTATCCGGCTCCCGGCGCGGCGGTGTCCTACAACACGCCGTTCTACGTGATCGCGAACGACCAGGGCTACCTGCAGGCCCCCGTCCTGGCCCCGAAGAACAAGTTCGACATGTGCCCCGGTGAGCGGTACGAACTGCTCGTCAACTTCGGCTCCGCCATCAAGGCCGCCGCGGCGGGGAAGGTCTGGATGGTGAACAGCGCCAAGGCGCCGTTCCCGGCGGGCATCGCCCCGCAGGGCGGCTTCGCCCCCGACCTGAACGTCATCATGGCGTTCTTCGTGGATCCGAACGCCGGCCCGGGCATCAAGAGTTGCGGAGAGACGGTCAAGATCGGGAAGGTCACCTCCCCGATCGCTCCGGCCAGCCTGACGTGGAATCCGGATCCGGCCGCAATGGCCGCGAATCTCGCCACCGGTTTCACCGTCCCCGCCGGCTACGTCGCACCGAAGGGTCTCTACGCCAACGTCTGCATGCCGGCCATTCCGTCCACCCAGGTGGACCCGAGCTTCGCCGCCGCCGACCTCGCCCTCCGTACCCCGCTGCAGGCCAGCGCGACGGCCCTCACTTTCTCGCCCGGGACGATCGTCCGGCAGGTCTACCTGAACGAGAAGGTCGACGGCGTCACCGCCACGCCGCTCGGCATGCAGCTGAACGGCGTGCCCTTCGAGTACAAGGTGACGGAGACCCCGAAGATCAACACCAAGGAGGTCTGGCAGTTCATCAACCTCACGGTCGACGCGCACCCCATGCACCCGCACCTGGTCCGGCACCTCGTCGTGGCCCGGCAGAAGTTCAACGTCGGCGCTTTCAAGGCCATGCTGTGCGGCAGCACGACCTGCCAGCCGGGGCCCGCTCCGGGCAACGAGATGCAGGTCGTCCCGAACGTGAACGGCACGAACCTGGCGGGCGTGTCGTTCTACGGCGCCAACCTCCCCGTCTACGTCACCACGGCCTCCGAGGAGGGCGGGTTCAAGGACGCCGTGCAGGCGCCCCCCGGCTTCGTCACCACGATCGTGGCGGACTGGAGTCCGAGGTGGACCGCAACCACCGGGACTGCGATCGCGACCGCACCCGGAACCGCTGGCTGCCCGTTCGTCCCCGGCACGGCCACGACCCCGGGCGCGTATGCCTGTGCCGGCGCCACCGCCGCGTCGTTCGTCTACGAGCCGGTGACGTCCGGTCCGTACGTGTGGCACTGCCACATCAACTCCCACGAAGACTCGGAGATGATGCGCACCAGCCTGGTGGTGCCGTAGACGCGACGGAACGAACAGTGCTGAGGGAGGGGGCGGCGCCACACCGGCGCCGCCCTTCTTCTTTTCACTGCACGAGCGGGAAGGGAATCCGGTACCGCGTCCCGGGCTTGGCCGCGGCCGCCGGGATCACCTGGCCCCTCAGGACCCCCTGGGCACAGGCGATGAGCCCGTCGCTGGCCTTCCCCCGCATCTCCACCGGTGCATCGACGATGCGGACCTGGCCGGCCAGCCCCTCCACCTGGAGCATGAGCGTCGTCGCGACGTCTCCCTCGGCCACCACCTCGTCCCTCACCTCGGTGACCGCCTGGCCGGCGTTGCGCGCCTGGGAGGCCGCCGAGAAGCAGTCGTCCAGGGCAGGTTTCAGCTCGTTCAGCGCCTGCGTGATGGCGCCGCCCAGCCGGCCGATGGACCCGGCCCGTGCCACGGGCGTGACCGCCTCCCACGAATCCGCCGGCGGCTTCTCCGGAGGCGGCCCGTACTCGAGCGGGGCGCCGACGGCCGCGCCGGGCCCCACGCTGGGGAGCCCGTTGCCGGGCGGCAGGGGAGGCAGGGGCTGAAGGGCCATAGGCGGCTGCGGTGCCACGGCCGGCGCGCTCTCCCCCGTGACCGAGGAGGGGCCTCCGTCGCCGAGCAGCGCGATGAAGAGCAATGCACCGACGAGGAGGACGGCGATCCCCGCCAGCGCCCAGATCGCTAGTCTCGGCATGGCCTACTTCGTCCCGGCGGGGGGCGTCGCCGCCGGAGCCGCACGGGCTCCCGGAGGGGGCACCGGGGGGATCGGCCCGGGAACGCCGCCCGGCCCGGTGACCGGGACGGCGGGCGGCAGCAGGGCTTCCAGGGAAGCGAGCGCCTCGGCCAGCTCCTTGTTGGACCCCTCGATGCTCCGGAGGATGAGCTGGGCCCTGTCCACGCACTCCCGGAGGCGCGTTCGGGCGTCGCCCAGCAGGGCCTTGTCCGTCGGCGTGCCCTGGGGATGGCTGGCGTTGAGCGCCGACGTGAAGTCGAGCAGCGGGTAGGAGCAGACACGTGTAGGGTCGATCGGCCACTTCCGCTGATGATCTCGTAGTTGCGATCGCGGGCCTCGATGACCTTCCCCCCGCCTTCTTCGCCTGCGCCGCCTTCTCCGGAGGCCCCTGCTTCTCCAGCCGGTCGATCCGCTCGTTGTACTGCCCCTGCTTGACGCGCCACTGAAGCTTCGCCGACTCCCCTCGCTGCATGGGGATGGCATTGTCGACGTCGCTCGCCTCCTTCCAGAGCGCCTGGTCGGCCGGGGAACCGGGCGGAGGCCGGGAGAAGTCGTCGCCGGCCTGTCTCTTCCGGGCCGGAGCCTGCGGACGGGCCTCCTGCGCCCGGGCCGGGCCTGCCCCGAGCGCCGCCGAGGTCAGACAGAGAACCGCCAGTGCCTTCCAGTCTCGCATTCGTCGATCCCCTTCGCTGGAGCTAGAACTTCACCTCGACCACGACCTCGCCGGTCTTGCCCGACCCCACGGGCAGGAGCCTCGCCCGGTAGGAACCGTGGACCACCCAGCCATCCTTCCCGGTGGAACCCTTCTTGACGCTTTCGAGGACGAGTTCGACCTCCCCGCGCTGGGAAAATGTCCTCGCCGCCGTGTAGAGGGTCCCCCCCTCGGCAGCCACCGAGGCGATTCCCCTGCCGAGGGAGTCGAGGGTGTACTTCCCCGCCCTGGGAGGGAGCGGGACCTCGAACGCGCCGGGGGAGTAGGCGGGAACGCCCGGGATCGGCCCCTTCGCCTCGATGGCGAGGACGGCCTGGCCTTCCTCGCCTGGTCGCATCGTCACCGAGCAGGCGAAGGTTCCCTGGACCGCGCCGGAGAGCTTTCCCTGGCAGGCGGTGGAGCCGGCGGCGGCGGGTTCGGCGGCCACGAGGAGGGCCGCCATGGCGATCGCGAGGGCTGACATGGCCACGAGGATAGCCGGGCTCCCCGGCCCGGTCGACAATCGTCCCGCGGCGCGGGAGAATCGCAGGCCGCGTCCGGGGGCGCGGCCATTTCTCTGGAGGGTCCATGTCTCGTCATCCGCTGGGCGCCGTGCTCCTCGCCCTGGCCTTCGCCGCGTCCGGAGCCCAGGCGGCGGACGCCACGAAGGCCCCCGACCCAGGTTCCGGGGGCTGGCGTGCGGCCCGCTGGGGCATGACCCCGGACGAGGTCCTCGCCGCCTTCCCGAAGGAGGCCTTCCGGGTGTCCCCGGAGGTGAAGCTGGCGGACGGGAACGTCATCGCCGCCGGGATCGACGGCTTCTCCTTCGAGGGGCTCACCGTGGACGTGCGCTTCCTCTTCACCGCCGGGAAGCTCGCGCTCGTCAGCCTGCGCTCGCCCGCCAGCAAGCCCGTCGACGCGGACGCCTACGCGCGGCTGCGCGACGCCCTGGTGAAGCTGTGGGGGGCCCCGCTCGAGGAGACGAAGGACGACGCCTTCATCGACATGCGCCAGACCCGATGGAACCGGGGGCCCGACCGCGCCGACCTCAAGTACATCCCGGGCGTGGTGGCCATCATCCACTACCCCAGGCCGGCTGCTCAGTAAGCGTGCTCCAGCGGGCGCGTCTCGCTGCACGGGCGGCAGAGCGCGCTGGGAATCCCCGAGTTGCGCCGCGTCCGCCCGGCGACCGACTTGAAGACCGCCCCGCTCTTCTGCTCGTCGCAGCGGAGGCACTCGTTGAGGCTCCCGTCGGGCAGGTGGTAGGAAGCGCTGAGCAGCGCGAAGCAGGTCGAGCCGCACTGGGTCCGGGTGTTGGCGGTGTTGTAGGCCCAGACCTGCGCGCAGGGCAGGTCGAAGCCGAGCCCGCGCAGGCAGGTCACGTTGGCGTCGAAGGCGAAATTGGCGATGCCGCAGTCTCGGACCGGCGCGGTGAGGTCGTTCACGCGCGCGTAGACGGCCAGGTTCTCGAGCGAGGAGCAGACGCCGCAGTGGCCGAAGTGGGTGGGGCGCGCGCCGGCCGCCCGCGCCGCCGTCTCGGAGGCGTAGGTGCCGAGCCGGTAGCCGCGAGGGATGGCGCCGGCCGGGCCGGTGGGGAGGACGGCGCACACCGTGTCGGGCCCGTCCTCCGGCAGCGCCGGCAGGGGCGGCGCGTAGGGATCGGACGTCAGCGGGTCGGACGGATTCTCGAGCGACCAGTCCGACACCAGCCTGGCCGCGAAGGCGTCGTCGTACGTGGGCGGCGCGAACGTCGTCCCCCCGCAGGTGCACTGGGGGCGGCACTGGTCGGAGGAGAGGCCGGTCGCGGCCACGGGCCGCCCGAAGAGGATGGCGCAGGAGTCGGCCGGGGGCGGCGCGGCGGACGAACACGAGACGAGCGCGAGGGCGGCGAGGAGCGACGGGGCGGTTCGCGGGAAGACCATGGCGGCGGGAGACTTCCACGACGGAGGGGGGGCCTGCAACTGCCGGCCGCGCGTTGCGGGACGCGGGCCGTCACCCCGACGCGCCCATGGCCCGGATCGCGCTGTCCACGGCCACGAACTGGCAGGCCGCCGCCACCACCACGAGCAGGTGGAAGATCTCGTGGAAGCCGAAGAAGGTGGGGTACGGATCGGGCCGGCGCGTCGCGTAGATGATCGCACCCACCGTGTAGCAGGCCCCCCCGGCCACGATGAAGAGGAAGGGGCGCGTGCCCAGCGCCGCGTGGAGAGCCGGGAGGAAGGGCACGATCATCCACCCCAGCAGCACGTAGATGGCCGAGCGCACCGGCTTGGGAGTCCGGGGGAAGAAGACCACGATGACCATGCCGACGAGCGCGCTGGCCCAGACCGTGGCCAGGAGCGCCAGGCCGCCGGACGAGCCGATGAGCAGGCAGAAGGGTGTGTAGGTCCCGGCGATGAGGACGAAGATGGCCGAGTGGTCGATGCGCCCCACCGCCGACCGGATCTTCTGGTCGGTCCAGAAGACCCGGTGGTAGATGGAACTGACGGTGAACAGGACGACGAGGGAGCCTCCGTAGACCCCGGCCCCGAACTCGGCCAGCGGCGAGCCGGCCCGGGAGACGAGCCAGGCCGCCGCCGGAAAGGCCCCGACCGCCGCGATGACGTGGAACACGCCCCGGAGGGCGGGGCGCTGGCGGTCGGGTGGAGTGGTGGGCAAGGGCGAGGCCAGGGAAGCTAACTGCCCGTCCCACCGGCTCCCGTCAATCCCCGCCGGCAACGGACCAGGTTCTCCACCTGCTTTCGCCGGAGCAGCTCCCGGCCGATGGCCACGTCGTCCCCCGAGTAGGCCGCCTGGTGGTGCAGGTGGTAGACGACGGCGCGGTGCTTCACGCTCTCGAGCGCGACCCCCGTGGCCATGAGCCGCCACTCGACGTCCACGTCCTCCCCCACCCCGGCGTGAACGTAGTCCTCGTCGAAGCCGTTCACGGCCTCCAGGTGGGCGCGGTGGACGCCCCAGTTGCACCCCCAGATCCCCGTCGGCTGGTTCGCCTTGCGAAAGAAGGGGATGCGCACGGCGTCCTCGACCCGGGTGCTGTCGGAGCGCAGGAGGGAGACGAGCGAGGGGGGGCTCGGCGCCGCGCCGGAGAGGAGCCTGGCGGTCATCTCGGGACCCAGCATGACCCGGCGGCCGAAGAGGGCCCGTCCCGGACTCGCGGCCTTCCGGTAGGTGGCGAGCAAGCCGGGGTGGGCGACGCAGTCTCCGTCGAGGAAGAGCACGAAGGGGTTCCGGCTGGCGCGGAGCGCCGCGTTCAGGATCCGGGTCTTCCCGAAGCCCTGGTGCGGCTGGGAGACGTGCAGCAGCCTCTCCCCGAAGGCCGGCCGGTGCCGGGCCACCACCTGCGCGATCTCCTCCCCCTGGTTGTCCTCGGCGACGACGACCTCGAATCCGGGGTCGGTCTGACGGGAGAGCGCGTCGAGGACGAGTCCCAGGAAATCCGCCCGCCGGTACACCGAGACGACCACCGACACGAGCGGGCGCTGTTCCTGGCTCACCGGGCCACTACAGACGGCTTTCCGGGACGGGGCAAGCCCAATCGGCCCGGCTCCGGGCGTGCTAGGCTCCGGGCCGGATGGCGCGCCGGCACAGGCCTCTCGACACGCTCGCTCCCCGCATCGAGTCCTGCCCGGCGGCCCGCCCGACGCCCGGGGCGCGCATCACCATCGTCATCCCCTCCTGGAACAACCTGCCCTACCTGCGGCTCTGCGTGGAATCCATCCGGCGCAACTCGGCCGTTCCCCACCAGGTGGTGGTGCACGTGAACGACGGCTCCGACGGCACGCTCGACTGGGTGCGCGCGGAGGGGCTCGACCACACCCGCAGCGGCGAGAACGCCGGGGTGTGCTTCGCGGTGAACGCGGCGGCGGCTCTCGCCACGACCGACCTCGTCGCCTACATGAACGACGACATGTACGCCTGCCCGGGCTGGGACGTGGCGCTCCTCGACGCCGTCGACCGGATCGGGCACGAGCGGTTCATGCTCTCGGGAACGATGATCGAGCCCGGGGGAAAGACCCCGGGAAGCATCGCACCCCGCGACTACGGCTCCGACCCGGCGACCTTTCGCGAGCGCGATCTCCTCGCGGACCTCGACGGGCTTCGCCGCGCCGACTGGTCGGGGGCGACCTCTCCCCCCACGCTCGTGCACCGCCGGATGTGGGAACTGGTGGGGGGCTACAGCGTGGAGTTCTCGCCGGGAATGGGATCCGACCCCGACCTCGCGATGAAGCTCTGGCTCGCCGGCGTACGCGAGTACCGGGGAGTCGGCGCGAGCCGCGTCTACCACTTCCGGCACAAGACGGTGGGTCGCGAGATCGCGCTGAACGACGGCGGCGAGCGGTTCGCCCTCAAGTACGGGCTGCCGATCAGCTACTTCCTCTGGGACATGCTGCGGTGGGGCCAGGACCACACGGGCCCCCTCCCCGACCTGCCGCGGGGCCTGCGGCACCGCTGGGCACAGGCCCGCGCCTTCCGCTATCGCTTCAAGCCTTGAGGCGCTTCCAGAGCGTGACCCGGGACATGCCGAGACGGCGCGCGGCCTCGGCTCGATTGCCGCCGCAGGCTTCCAGCGTGGCCAGGATCTCGGAGGTCTCGATCTCCGCCGGGCGGCGGCCCGGAACCGGTTCGTCCAGGGTCGGTCGAGCCGGGAGGTTGCGCGCCCGATCCGACAGGAGGAGTTCCTCCGGAAGGTGCTGCCGGTCGATCATCCCGCCCCCGGACCGCAGCGCCGCGAACTCGAGGACGTTCTGCAGTTCGCGCACGTTGCCCGGCCATCCGTGGGCCTCGAGCGCGGTCATCGCGGCGAGGGAGATCCCCGCTGGCCGGGTCCCACCGGCGGCGACGAGCCTCGCCATCCACGCGTCGGCCAGGAGCGGGATGTCCTCCACGTGCTCCCGCAGCGACGGCACGCGCACCGGAAACACGGCCAGCCGGAAGTAGAGATCGGCGCGGAACCGGCCGGCGTCCACCATGCCCTTGAGATCGCGGTGGGTGGCGCAGAGGAGCCGCACGTCCACCTTGATGGGGGTCGAGTCGCCGACCCGCTCGATCTCCCGCTGCTCGATGACCCGCAGGAGCTTCACCTGCACGGCCGGGGAGACGTCGCCGATCTCGTCGAGCAGCAGCGTACCTCCATGGGCCTCCTGGAACCGGCCGCGGCGATCCCGGACGGCGCCGGTGAAGGCACCCTTCACGTGCCCGAAGAGCTCGCTCTCCAGCAGATTTTCGTTCAGCGCCGAGCAGGAGACCCGGACGAACGGCCCGGTGGACCGCCTCGACCCGCGGTGGATCGCCTCGGCGACGCACTCCTTGCCCGAACCGCTCTCGCCCAGGATCATCACGGTGGCGTTGGAGTGGGCGACGAGCCCGATGGTCTGGAACAGCTCCGCCATCTTCGGGTGGCGCCCCACGATGCCGCAGAAGTCGGCCTCCCCGCGGATGTCCGGGCTCCAGCCGCAGCGCGGCTCGAAGCCCTCCTCGCCGACCTCGGTGAAGCTCTCCAGCGCCCCGGCGAGTTTCCCCTGGGCGTCGTACAGGGGTACCGCGTTCTTCACGATGAGCAGCAGGCGCCCGTCCTTCCTGCGGAGCGTGCAGGTCTTCGAGGTGCGCCCCTGCTCGGCCAGCCCGCACCGGAGCGGACCCACGCCACACGCGCATCCCCTGGCGGCGTCGCCGGCCAGGATGGAGCAGTCCCGGCCCAGGGCCTCTTCCGGCGACCATCCGGTGATGCGCTGGGCGGCCCTGTTCCAGAAGGTCACCCGTCCGTCCACGTCGATGGTGAAGAGGGCGTCGGGGAGCCCGTCGGCGAGTGCGCGCAGGGACGCCTCGCTGCCAAGCCCAAGGTAGGGCACTTCCGTGGGAGGGGCGACCGAGGGCATCCTCGGGGTTGGAGCCAACCGGGGCGTTCAGGGTTCACCGCTGAACGTAAACCGTGTCGCCGCGTGAACCCGGGTGAACACCTGGCCCCTCCGTGGAGTGGGTGACCTGCCCCGATCCGGCGATTCTGGGCCGGAACGGGCTGGGGGATATCCCCCATGTCCTTGGTACGGGGCGTGCTCAGGGAAGACCTACCGACCTGCGCGGCGCGGTGCCGCGGAACCGTCATCCCGTCGGGAAAGGACCCACACTTGAACGGCAAGATCCACCTGCTCGCGGCGCTGCTCCTCTCGGTGCTCGCCGCCTGCTCCACCTCCACTCCCTCCAGCACCTGCGCCGACTTCTGCGGCACGGGGAACGTCTGCGTCGACGGCTCCTGCGTGCCGCTCGCCTGCACGCCATCGTGCGGCCCGGGCACCGCATGCCAGAACGGCCAGTGCGTCACCGTCGCCGCCCTGACCTGCACCGCGACCTACCCCGGGTGCTCCTCCTGCGACACCTCCTCGGCCAACCCGGCGTGGGTGGGACTGTGCGGCGCCGGCACGGCCTGCCAGGCCGGCAGCGACACCTGCGTCCCCCTTGCCTGCGAGCCGGCCTGCGGCCCGGGCACCGCCTGCCAGATGGGACAGTGCGTCACCGTCGCAGCGCTGACCTGCACGGCCCCCTACCCGGGTTGCTCGTCGTGCGATACCTCCGGCGCGACCCCTGCGTGGAAGGGGCTCTGCGGGACAGGCACGACCTGCGACGCGACAGCCGATCGTTGCGTCCAGGTGACGGGCACGCTCCACGCCACGCTCGCCCAGCCCGGCCTTCCGCTGGCCGGCCCGTTCGCCTCCGGATACGCGGTGACCGCCGCCTGCGTGCAGTGCCATCCCGGCGCGGCCGAGCAGATCATGGCGTCCGCCCACTGGACGTGGGCCGGCCCGACTCCCGACCTGGTGTCGATCTTCGACCTCGTCACCCCGCTGAACCCGGGCGACATCGGCAAGGTGAACCTCATCAACAACTTCTGCGTGGGCGTCCCTTCGAACGAGAAGCGCTGCGATCAGTGCCACGCCGGTTACGGAGGCGACCCCGACTCCGCGAAGCCCCAGAAGAGCGCACGGGCCTACACCCTCGCCGACAGCTCCATCCCCCTCGAGAACCGCGTCGACTGCCTGGTGTGCCACGCCGATTCGACCAGGTACTCGAAGAACCCCAAGGACTTCGGACGGCCCAACCCGACGGTGGATCTTTCCGCCGCGGTGCGGGACATCATCCTCCCCACCCGGGCCAACTGCGGCGCCTGCCACTTCTACGCGGGCGGAGGCGACAACGTGAAGCTCATGGGCTCGAGCCTGAAGAACCCCACCGAGTCGGTCGACGTGCACATGGGTCGCGGGATGACCTGCTCCGACTGCCACGCAAGCACCGGGCACGCCTTCGCCGGGTCCGGGGTGCACGTGCCCACCCACACCGCCCGCGTCTCCTGCAGCGACTGCCACGGGGCGGCGCCTCACGAGGGCACGGTGGCGACGATCGGATACTGGCTCGACGGGCACGTCGCCAAGGTGGCCTGCCAGACCTGCCACATCCCGAAGTTCTCGAAGAGCCAGTTCGCCAAGATGGACTGGGACTGGTCCACCTCGGGTGACAACAAGACCTGCGCCGGAACCCCCGGGACCTGCACCAGCGGCGTCGTCTCCACCAAGGTGACCGATGACGGCGTTCCCGACCCGGCCTCCGCGACGTCGGTGACGAGCTACGACTTCATCAAGGGCAACTTCGTCTGGAAGCGGAACGTGACCCCCGAGTACCGCTGGTCGAACGGCAAGTCGAGCCACGTCCGCACCTCCGACAAGGGGGACATCGGCCTGACCGGAACGACGCCCGACGACGCCAACCGCCTCACGCTCGGCGAGCCCGTGGGCGGCCCGTCCGACGGCAAGATCATGCCCTTCAAGGTCATGCGCGGTCGGCAGGCGATGTACATCGACGGGGCGAACAGCTTCGTCGCCAATCCCAACGTGTTCGGTCCGGGCAGCTTCTGGGGAGTGGTCCAGGCGGTCGGCTACGACTTCTCGACGTACAAGTACGACGCGGCCACCGCGCCCGGCCAGCCCTCGGTCGACAAGCTGTGGGGGAAGGTCCTGTCCGTGGGTGCCATCGCCGCCGGGCAAGTGCCTGCCGGAACCGCGCCGTTCGCAAAGTACGACGGTGTCAACCCGGGGTACGACTGGCGCTACACCAAGCTCTACATGGACATGAACCACGAGGTGGCACCCAAGGCGTTCGCACTGGGCTCCGTATCCGGTGGCGGCTGCGGCGATTGCCACTCCGAGACGCCGAAGATCCCGGTCTGTCAGCTGTATCCGGACCCCGCCACGCGGTCGGCCCTCTTCGGCATGGTGGTCTGCCCCCCGTAGCCCTTCCGCTCCCGCGCACCACCGAGGCCGCGGTCCGGGATCCGTCCCGGCCGTGGCCTCGTTCGTTTGGACGGGACGCCGCAGGGAACGGAATCTGACGCACCCTTCTGGGGTGTCAGATCCGTCGCCTCCGTATGATGCGCCAACCCCTTCAACGGGTATCATCCCCGCCCGGAGCAGGGGCGCGGAAGGAGCGGCTTGGAAGAGCAGGACATCCTCGAGGAGACCATCCGCGGCCACCTCGCCGGGGGCAGGATCGAGGAGGGCGCCACCGCGGCCATCAAGGGCTACGGGCCGCAGATCCGTCGCTACCTCCGCTCGGTGCTGGGAGACGAGGAGGACGCCCGGGAGGCCTTCTCCCAGTTCGCCGAGAACCTCTGGCGCGGCCTGCCCGACTTCGGGGGCAGGGCGCCATTCCGGATCTGGGCCTACCGGATCGCCTGGAACGTCGCCTGCGATCTCCGCAAGCAGCCCTGGCGCAACCGTGGGCGGCGCCTCGAGACCGGCGAGGCCACCCGCATCGCCGAGACGGTGGCCACCTCGACCGACGAGCGGCTGGAGTCGCGCCGGCTGGGGCTCCAGGCGCTGCGCGAGTCGCTCTCCCTCGACGACCGGGCGCTGGCGGTGCTGCGCATCGACCAGGGTCTCTCGTGGGCCGAGTGCGCCGAGGTGCTCTCCCGCAACGGACGGACGGTGAAGGCGAACACGCTGACCAAGCGATTCGAGCGGATCAAGGAGCGGCTGGGAGCGCTGGCGAGGAAGCGCGGGCTGCTCGAACGGTGAGCGCGCGCCCGTCCAGCCCGCCCGACGGTGAGCCCGGGACGCTCACCTCCCTCGTCGACGAGGTCTTCCGCGGCGCGTCCGGGGGCACCTCCGACGACGGACGGACCGCCTGGGCCGAGGGGCTCTCCCCGGGAACCGCGATCGGCCGGTACGACCTGATCCGCGAGGTCGGGCGAGGGGGGTTCGGGGTGGTGTGGGAGGCGCGCGACCGGGAGCTGGGCCGGCGCGTGGCCGTGAAGGTCATCCGGGTACGCCGCGACGGCGTACCGGAGAAGCGGCTCCTCGCCGAGGCCGAGGTGGCGGCCCGGCTCTCCCACCCCGGGATCGTCACCATCCTCGACGTCGGGCGCGGCGAGAAGGGTGCCTGGCTGGTGCTGGAGTTCCTCTCCGGGCGCACGCTGGCCGCGCGGCTCGAGGAGGGGGCGCTGCCCCTGCGCGAGGCGCTCCGCGTGGCCACCGATCTCGCCCGGGCGCTCGGCCATGCCCACGCCCACGGCGTGGTCCACCGCGACCTCACCGCGCGCAACGTGTTCCTCTGCGACGACGGCCCGGTGAAGCTGCTCGACCTCGGCATGGCGCAGGCATTCGGGCGGCGCAAGGTGGAGGGCGGAACGCCGGACTACATGGCTCCAGAGCAGGCCCGGGGAGCACCGGAGGACGAGCGGGTCGACGTCTATGCACTCGGCGTCCTCCTGTACCGGATGGTTGCGGGGGAGTCGCCGTTCCCGCTGGACACCCCTGCCGACCGGCGCGCCCCGCCGCAGCTCGTCGCCCCCGAGCTCCCGGCGCTCGGCGACCTGGTGGGCCGGATGCTCGCCCCGGACCCGATGGACCGCCCCCGCGACGCGGGTGCCGTCCTGGCCGAGCTGGAGGAACTGGGGACGTCGCTGCCCCGCTCCAGCACCGGGACCCGATCGGGAGGGGTGCGGGTGCGGCGGCGCTGGCCACGCTGGGCGCAGGCCTCGGCCGCCGTCCTGGCGCTCGGGGCGGCCGTCCTGGCGGGCGCCCTCGCTGCCAGGAAGGCCGGGCTGGGTGCCAATCCGTCCTCGGAGCCGTTGGCCGTCTCGGCGCGCTCCTCCACCACCCCGTGCAACTGGGGGGAGGCGACCTGGGTCGAGCTCACCCGCGCGCCGGAAGGCGCCGTGGCGCGGAACGGCGAGGTCGGCGGGCAGGGCATCCGCGAGGTCGCCGGCCGCTCGGCGTGGCTGCAGTGGTCGGACTGGAGCGGCCTGTTCGTCCCGCTGGGAAGGGCCCGGGACGCCGACGTCTTCGCCGTCGAGGCGGAGTTCCACTTCCCCGCCGTGACCAGCTGGCAACGCGGCGCCAACCTGGGAATCTTCAGCGACCCTCCTGCCGGCGGGATGCGCCCGGCCGAGTCCAGGCACGGAGTCGTGTTCGGTGTCCTGGAGGAGCCAGGCCGGGCTCCGTCGTTCCACTTGCTCCGGCTCGTGGACGGTGCGTACGTCCGCGTGAACCAGGGCACCCTTCCGGCGTCGGTCGCGGGCTCGTGGCACGTCCTCCGGATCGAGGGGTCCCGGTCCGGCGGATGGCTCCGCGCACTCCTGGACGGCCAGCCCCTGGCCGTCGTGCAGGGCAAGCTCGACCTGTCCGGCAAGCACGCCCGGCTGGGGTCGGGATACGGCTACATGAACCCGGAGGACGTCGCCTGGTCGAATCTTCGCACCTTCGCCGGCACGCCGGAGTGCCAGTAGCAGGCGCTCCGACTAAGGGATGAGGATCCCGACCCGGAGGTCCGATGCGCCTCGCCCGCCTCGCCACCCTGCTCGCCCTCGCCGTCGCCCTCGCCGTCCCGGCCCCCGCCCCGGGCGCCGACGAGGCGAAGCCGGCGATCCCCCCGCCCCCTGCCGGCTTCGAGATGGAATCGGTGCAGCTGGTCCTCCTCCTGCGCGCCCCCACCTGGAAGAAGCAATCCGACCTGGAGGCCGCGGCCCTCCAGAAGCAGCACATCGGTCACCTCACGGCCATGGGCGAGGCGGGAAAGATGGTCGTGGCCGGCCCGTTCTCCGATCAGGCCGACCCGGCCTACCGGGGCGTCTGCATCTACCGGGTGGGCTCGGTCGCCGAGGCCCGCGCGCTCGCCGAGCAGGATCCGGCGGTGAAGGCGGGCCAGCTGCGGGTCGAGGCCATGACCTGGTGGTACGGCAAGGGATACATGACCTTCCCGAAGGCGGCGAAGAGGGACGCACCGTGACGGGGCGACGCTCGTGCATGGCGCTGCTCGCCGCATCCCTCGCCGCCTGCACGCCCACGGCTGCGCTCATGACGCCTCCACCCTCCGTGAATCCGCCGGCCGGCCAGGCCGACGAGACCACCGGCGGGGTCTCCTTCTCCGCGGGCGGCGAGGGCGTCTCGATCTCCTACGGCCCGTGGCGCGTGCGGGGCGGGGGAATCGACCTCGCGTATGCCGGGGACGGCGTCTGGAGCGGCACCTGGAACGGCGCGGCGGCCCGCTTCGTGGCCTCCCAGGGGCGCCTGCAGGGGCCAGGAACGGACCTGATCGTCGAGCAGGGCGACGGATCGCTCTCGGTTCGGGGCAGCTGGGCGGGCCGGTCGGTCACCGTCACCGTGGGGCCGGGTGGCCTCACGGGGAGGATGGACCCGGGCGGCTGCACCATCGAGCTCGCGCCCGCGGAGACCGGAGTTTTCTCCGGCCCCATGGGATGCCCGGGAGGCGCGGGGAAGGGCGCCACGTCGGCAACCGGGACCGTCCGCCTGCTGGGCGAGGCCGTGCTGGCACCGAGGGTGCTCCTCCCGCAGTTCGTGCTGGCCCTCCTCTCCTCGCTGCCCTAGCGCGGCCTGATCCGCGCCTCGGTGTCGGCACGGGAGAGCCGGGTGAGGCCGGCCAGGCGGACCGCCCTCCCCCACCCCACCGCCGCGGCGGCGAGCTGGGCCAGGAGGACGCCGGCCACGACGGCCCAGCGCGGGCCGGACGGCAGCCGCTCCCGGATGGCCATCAGGACGAGCCCCAGCACCGGCCCGGCCAGCGCGCCCGCCAGGCCGATGGAGAGCGCGTGGAGCGGCCGGCGCAGGACGAGCCAGGTCCCGGAGAGCCAGGCCTTGAACACGCTGCGCCGATCCGGGCGGGATGCCATGCGGGCGCGGCCAGCGTCCAGCGTGAGATGGGCGACGAACAGGAGCACGACGGCGGCGACGAGCGTCCAGCGTTCCCGGGAGGCGGCCGCTGCCTCGGTGACCATCCGCTCGACGGCCCGGTCGGTTCCCTTCCGGAGCGCCACGATCCCCGCGGCGGCGATGCCCAGGGGAATCGCCCCGACGAGCACCATGCGGAACATCCGGCCGTAGAACCGGCCGGCGCCGGTGAGGAGCGGGCGGAAGCGGAGCGGGTGGTCCGAGCCCGCCTCGGCGAGCACCGCGCCGGTGAGGGCCGGGGCGAAGAAGAGGGCGACCACGAGCGAGCTCAGGATCCACCCCGGGATGGCCTGCCCCGGGGGGCTCTCCGAGAGCGCCCGCGCCAGGTCCGGGAGCCACGACCCCTCGAGACCGCGGGTGAGCAACGCGGCGCGCGGCGCGTGGTCGAGCAGCCCGGAGAGGAATCTCCAGATCGGCACGGTGGCGATCGCGGCCGGCACCAGGGAGAGGAGCACGCAGAGGAGGACGAGCCTCCACCGGGTGGCCCGCCGGAAGCCCGTCCGGATCGATTCGCCGATCCTCACAGGGACTCCAGCACGGCGAGGAGGAACTGGATCCAGCCTCCCACCGAGAGCGCCATCCGCGTCGACGGGCCGCGGCTCGCCTCCCGGGTGCGCCCGTCGTCCAGCTTGTTCAGGTCGAGGAAGATCCTCCGATCCCCGTCGATCTGGGCCGACCGCACCTTCACTGGCCGCACGAACTCCCAGTGGCCCCACCGCTCGGAGGCGGGCCAGTCGAGCCGCTCGACGCTGCCGTCCTCGAAGGTGACGACCACGACCTGCGGGACCCCGGTCGCATAGCGGCGCGCCGAGACCACGTTGCGCCAGGGGAAGGGGCCCGGGTTGCCGGCGGCCGGCTCGCCGTGGTCCTTCTTCCATGCATCGCGGGCGTCGGAGACGGTCTTCTCCCTCGACTTCCCGGTGGTCTCGGGCCGCTTGCCGTCCACCTCCAGCTTGCCGAGCGGGGGAAGCACCTCCTCCGCCTTGACCGCGACGATCCGGTCGTCCACCGGACCGTTGGCGAAGACCTGCTCCTCGAACCACCGCTCCATGAACTCCCGGTCGGCCCCGGCGTCGACGAAGGCCTCGCGCAGGTCGGCCGTTCCCGGATGGCGGAAGCGCCAGCGCTCGTAGTAGAGCTTCATCGCCTTCTCGAAGAGCTCCGCCCCGAGCACCTGCTCCAGGTCGTGGAAGACGAGCGCGGTGCGGGAGTAGACGAGGCCGTAGCTCCCGGTCGACCAGCGCTTCCAGGAGTTCCCGGCGATGGGATCGGCCTGGTGGCGGGAGGTGCCCGCGCCCCGCTCCATGTCCCAGGTGTCGAGCTGCGGGAGGCGGAACCCCAGCCAGCGGGCCATCGCCGGCAACCGCAGGCGGTAGCCCTCGTCGGCCAGCATGCGCGCGTTCCAGAGCTGGTTCATCCCCTCGTCGAGGAAGGGCTCCTCGAACTCGTTCGAGGCAAGGATTCCCATGAAGTAGCCGTGGCCGAACTCGTGGACGGTGGTGAAGCGGGTCACCCCGTCGGCGTTCACCGGGAACTCGTTCGATCCGATGGTGGTGAAGAAGGTCTCGTACTCCATGCCCCCCGCCTCGAGGGCGTTGAACGGCGGGATGAGAACGACGAGGTGCCGGTACGGATACGGGCCGAGCGTGCGGGAGAAGTACGTGAGCGCGTCGGTGGTCGCCTTCAGGGCCTCGCGGGCCGAGGGCTCGAACTCGGGCGGGTACCAGACCTCCACCTGCACCTTCGGGCTCCCCGGGCCCGTCCATGTGGTCCGGAGCGGTTCGGCGAAGCCGTCCCAGGCGGTGAAGGCGACGTCGTGGACGTCCTCCGCGCGGAACCGCCAGGAGACGCCGTCCGGCCCCTTCCCCGGACTTCCCACCGGGACGCCACTGGCCGCCACCCGGTAGCCTTCGGGCACCACCACCTCGAGGTCGTAGGCCCCGAAGTCGGCGTAGAACTCGCTGTTCAGGTGGTACTCGTGGACGTTCCACCGGGGGCGGGTGGCGCCGCGCTCCCCGGGCAGCTCGAGGACGCCAATCTTCGGGTACCACTGGCCGGCCAGGTGGAACGTGTCGAACCACCCCGCCCGCGCCACCACACGCGGCATCTGGTGGAAGAAATCGATCTGGAGCGTGGTGGAGCCTCCTGGTGGCACGGCCTCGGGCAGGTCCACCCGCACGACCGTGTGGTCGGTCTCCGGCCCGCCGTCGGGGTGGACGAAGGCCCAGGACGCCGGGCGGCCGCCCTGCTCGACGCGACGCAGCTCGATGTACCCCCAGTCGCCGTCCCGGGTGTGGACGTCGCTGCGGAACCCGCCGTGTCGGCCCTGCTCCCGCATGAAGGTGGAGCCCTCCGACTCGAACGCGTTGGGGTAGAGGTGCAGGTACACGCTCCGGATGGAAACGTCGCTCCGGTTGCGCCAGGTGAGCTTCTCGGTGCCGTTGAGGGTGTGCTTCGCCGGATCGAGCACCGCCCGGATGTCGTAGTCGGCGACGCGGTCGGAGAGGGTCGGCTCCTTGCCGGTGCGCGGACCGCCCCAGGCTCCCGGGGCGCTCGGCACCCGGACGGAGCCGGCGTCGGCGCCGGCGACCTCGACGTCGACCGCACCCGGGGATGGAGAAATCGTTTCTCCCCCGGGAGTGGAGACGAAAAGCAGGATCGCGATCGCCTGGGCGGCCGTCTGCATGCCCCCCCAATACCCCGATGTGGCCTTTCGCTGCCAGCCCTCGCGACTTAGGTCGGGCACATGCTGACCATCCGACGCGCAGAGGACCGGGGCCACTTCGACCACGGCTGGCTCGACACCCGCCACACCTTCTCCTTCGCCGACTACCGCGACGAGCGCTTCATGGGCTTCTCCGATCTCCGGGTCATCAACGAGGACCGGGTGAAGGCCGGCCAGGGCTTCGGCACCCACGGCCACCGGGACATGGAGATCCTCTCCTACGTGCTCGAGGGGGAACTCGGCCACCGCGACTCGATGGGCAACGGCTCCACCATCCGGCCCGGCGAGGTGCAGCGCATGAGCGCCGGGACCGGCGTGACCCACAGCGAGATGAACCCGTCGCCCGTGAACCCGGTCCACTTCCTCCAGATCTGGATCCTTCCCGCCCGGCAAGGGATCCGCCCGGGATACGAACAGCGCGCCTTCCCGGAGGCGGAACGCCGCGGGCAGCTGCGCCTTCTCGCCTCCCCGGACGGACGCCAGGACTCGGTCACGATTCACCAGGACGCGGCGATGTGGGGCGCGATCCTGGCACCGGGCGACCGGGTCCGTCACGGGATCCCCGCCGGGCGGGTGGCCTGGGTCCAGGTGGCGCGGGGGGAGATCTCGGTGAACGGTCAGCCGCTGCGGGCCGGCGACGGCCTCGCCGCGGTGGACGAGGCCGCGCTCGAGATCCTGGGCGGCGGGAGCGCGGACGCCGACGTCCTGGTCTTCGACCTGGCGGCGTAGCCGCGGAGGGCTACAATCGCGCCGTGCCTCGGCCTCCGAAGCCCGCCTACGAGCCCAGGAACTGGGAGGAGGTCCCGTGCCCGTTCTGCGCCTCGAGGGAGGCGCGCGTCTACGAGCGGTTCGGCTGGAAGCTGCGCTTCACCTACCAGCTCTGCCTCGACTGTGGGCTCGTCTACCAGTCGCCCCGGCCCCGCTACGACGAGGACTTCGTCCGCGCCGCCTACGGGGACTACTTCGCGTTCTCGGACGACTTCCGCCCCGGGGATCCGGTGAACCACGCAACCCAGGCCAACTGGGAGGAGCTGGTCGCGGAGATGGTGACCTTCGACGACCGGCGCAGCGCGGTCCTCGACGTGGGCTCGTGCATGGGGAACTTCCTGCTCGCAGCGCGCCCCCTCTGGAAGCGGGTCGAGGGCGTGGAGGTCTCGGACAAGATGCGGGCCTTCGTGGAGCGGGAGATCGGCATCCCGGTCCACGGCGTGCCCTTCGCGTCCCTCCGGACCGAGGAGCGGTTCTCCTGCATCCACATGAGCCACGTGATCGAGCACGTCCCCGACCCTTCGGCCTGGCTGGTCCGGGCGCGGGAGCTCCTCCTCCCGGGCGGCCTCCTCGTCATCGCGGTTCCCAACATGTTCTCGCTCGACCGGCGCTGGCAGCTCGCCCTGAAGCGGGCCGGGCTGAGGCGGGGGGAATGGAAGGACCCGGCCAAGACCCCCGACCACCTCTTCGAGCCCACCATCCCGTCGATGCTGCGGTTCCTCGACGCCCAGGGGTTCGAGGTGGTGTCGCACTACACGTACAGCCGCTCGGACGAGACCTCCTCGAAGCCCTTCAACCGGCTCTACCGCCGCCGGCTCCTCCTGGGGTCGAACGCGCGCTTCTACGCCCGCCGCCGGCCCGGGGTATAAGGGACCGCATCGCCACGCCTGTCGAGAGGAAGACCATGCGCCGCGCCCTTTTCCCGCCCCGCTTCGCCCCCATCCTCGCCGCCCTCGCCCTCGCGGCCTGCGCCAAGGAGAAGAGCGCGCCGGTCCAGCCGCCGCCCGAGATCCCGGTGGTCACGGTGGTCGCGAAGGACACGCCGCTCGAGTTCGACCTGGTGGCGCAGCTGCGGGGCCTCGAGGACGTGGAGATCCGGGCGCGCGTCGAGGGGTATCTCGAGACCATCGACTACGCGGAAGGCTCGACGGTCCAGAAGGGGAAGCTCCTCTTCACCATCGACGACCAGCAGTACATCGCCGCGCTGGCCCAGGCCCAGGCTTCCCTGGCGAGCGCACAGAACCAGTTCGACAAGGGCGACCTGGACGTGAAGCGCTTCACGCCGCTGGTGGCCGAGCGTGCCGTGAGCCAGGCCGAGCTCGACAACGCCATCTCTGCCCGGAAATCCGGTGCGGCCCAGGTGGAGGCCGGCAAGGCGAACGTCGAGAAGGCGCGCCTGAACCTCTCCTACACGCGCATCTCGTCCCCCATCACCGGCCTGGTGGGCAGGGCCGAGCACAAGGTGGGTGACCTGGTGGGAAAGGGGGAGCCGACGCTGCTCACCACGGTCTCCTCCATCGACCCCATCCGCGTCAGCGTCGCCATCCCGGAGGCCGACTATCTCCGCTTCGCCAGATCGGTGGGGGACACCAAGGCAGAGGTCGCGAAGAACCCGCCCGTCCTCATCCTCTCCGACGGCACCCAGCACCCGTATCCGGGCAAGCTCATCTTCGTGGACCGCGCCGTCGACACGCAGACCGGCACCTTGCGCGTGGACCTCTCCTTCCCCAATCCGAAGAGAACCCTCCGCCCCGGCCTCTACGGCAAGGTGAAGGCGGAATCGGAGGTGGTGAAGGGCGCGCTCCTCGTTCCCCAGCGCGCCGTGCAGGAGCTGCAGGGCACCTACACGGTCATCGTGGTCGGCGAGGGAGACAAGGTCGAGACCCGCAAGGTCGTGCCCGGCCAGAAGGTCGGCAGCCAGTGGATCATCCAGGAGGGGCTGAAGAGCGGTGACCGGGTGGTGGTCGAGGGGTTCCAGCGCCTGCGCGACGGGATGACCGTCGTCCCGAAGCCGGCCGCCGCGCCCGCCGCGAGCCCCGCCCCGGCCGGAGGGAAGTAGGCCATGGGCAGCTTCTTCATCCGTCGCCCGATCGTGGCGATGGTGATCTCCATCGTCATGGTCATCATGGGCGCGGTGGCCATCACCCGCCTGCCGGTGGCGCAGTACCCGGAGATCACGCCTCCGCTCATCCAGGTCACCACGACCTACACGGGCGCCAGCGCGCTCGACGTGGAGTCGTCGGTCGCGGCGCCCATCGAGCAGCAGGTGAACGGCGTCGACAACATGATCTACATGAAGTCGACGAACGCCAACGACGGCACCTACAACCTGCAGGTCTCGTTCGAGGTCGGGTCCAACCTCGACATGTCGAACGTGCTCGTCCAGAACCGGGTCTCGCAGGCCACGGCGACGCTGCCGCAGGACGTGAAGAACTACGGCGTCACCGTCAAGAAGTCGCTGAACTTCCCGCTCATGCTGGTGACGCTCACCTCCCCGTCGGGGGCCTTCGACAACAACTTCCTCTCGAACTACGCCGCCATCAACATCAACGACCAGCTGAAGCGCATCGGCGGCGTCGGCGACATCGTCCTCTTCGGCGGCTCCGACTACGCCATGCGCATCTGGGTCCGCCCCGACCGGCTCAAGACGCTCGGGCTCACCGTGGCCGACCTCTCGAACGCGGTGAAGCAGCAGAACGTGCTGCTCCCGGCCGGCCAGATCGGCGGTCCACCGGCCCCCAGGGGAACGGAGTTCACCTACGCGGTCCGGACCAAGGGACGCCTCCTCGACGCCGACGAGTTCGGACAGATCGTGGTGCGCTCGAACCCCGACGGCTCGCAGGTGCGGCTCAAGGACGTGGCCCGCATCGACCTCGGATCGGTGCTCTACAACTCGGTCGGCCGCCTCGACGGGAAGCCCGCCGCCGTCATCGCCGTGTACCAGGCACCCGGCTCCAACGCCCTCGCCGTCTCCGACGCGGTCAAGAAGACGGCGGCGGATCTGGCCACCCGCTTCCCGGCGGGCGTGAAGCACGAGATCACCCTCGACACCACGCTCGCCATCTCGGCGGGAATCGAGGAGATCATCCAGACGCTCTTCGAGGCGGTGCTGCTCGTCATCCTGGTGGTGTTCATCTTCCTGCAGAACTGGCGGGCCACCCTCATCCCGCTGCTCACCGTGCCGGTGTCCCTCATCGGGACCTTCATGATCTTCCCGCTGCTCGGCTTCTCGGTGAACACGCTCTCCCTGCTCGGGCTGGTCCTCGCCATCGGCATCGTGGTCGACGACGCCATCGTGGTGGTCGAGGCGGTCATGCACCACATCGAGCGCGGCATGTCGCCCAAGGAGGCCACGGCCCAGGCCATGAAGGAGGTCTCCGGGCCGGTCATCGCCATCGCGCTCGTCCTCACCGCGGTGTTCGTGCCGGTGGCCTTCATCAGCGGCATCTCCGGCCAGCTCTACCAGCAGTTCGCCATCACCATCGCGGTCTCGGTGATGTTCTCGGCGGTGAACGCCCTCACGCTCTCCCCGGCGCTGGCGTCGCTGCTCCTCAAGCCCAAGGGGGGGAAGCGCTCCTTCCTGCAGCCCTTCTACGACTGGTTCAACCGGATCTTCGACCGGTTCACCGGTGGCTACATGACGATCACCGGCATCCTGGCCCGGAAGCTCCTGCGCAGCGCGGTGCTGGTGGGCATCGTGGCCGCACTGGCGGTGGTCATCGCCGGCCGCATCCCGGGCGGCTTCATCCCGGACGAGGACAACGGATACTTCCTGGCCGCCCTGCAGCTGCCCGACGCCTCCTCCCTCGAGCGGACCGACGCGGCCGCGAAGAGGGTCGAGGCCATCCTCATGAAGAACCCGGCGGTCGCCTTCACGACCACCGTCTCCGGCTACAGCATGCTCTCGGGCGCCTACGCCTCCAACACCGGGTTCTTCTTCGTCTCGCTGAAGCCCTGGGAGGAGCGGAAGTCGAAGGAGGAGCGGGTCTTCGAGGTCATGCGGTCGCTCAACGCCCAGTTCGCGAGGGAGATCCCGGAGGCCACCGCCTTCGCCTTCGGCCCTCCCCCCATCCCCGGCCTGGGCACGGGCTCGGGCTTCTCCTTCATGCTCCAGGACCGGAGCGGCGGCGATCCCGAGTACCTCGCCGAGAACCTCGGCAAGTTCCTGGCGGCGGCGAGGAAGCGCCCCGAGATCGGGATGGCGAACAGCGTCTTCCGCGCCGCGGTGCCCCAGATCTTCGCCAACGTCGACCGGGACAAGGTGCTGAAGGTCGGCGTCCCGCTCACCGACGTGCTCTCCACCATGGGCTCCTACCTGGGCGGAAACTACATCAACGACTTCAACCGCTTCGGGCGCGTCTACAAGGTGTTCCTGCAGGCCGAGCCCGAGTACCGGACGAAGGTGGAGGACCTGGGGCTCTTCTACGTGCGCGGGCCCAAGGGCGACATGATCCCGCTCGACACGCTCCTGTCCACGAGCCCCACCTCCGGCCCCGAGTTCACGAACCGCTTCAACCTCTACCGCTCCGCCGAGGTGACCGGGGTCCCGGCCGCCGGCTACAGCTCCGCCCAGGCCATGGCGGCGCTCGAGGCGGTCTCGGCCGAGGTGCTGCCCAAGGACATGGGCTACCAGTGGTCCAACGTCTCCTACCAGGAGAAGCGGGCCGAGGGCACGGCCGCCATCGTCTTCGTCTTCGCCATGATCATGGTGTTCCTCATCCTGGCGGCCCAGTACGAGAGCTGGTCCCTGCCGATGAGCGTGCTCCTGGGAACCCCCTTCGCGGCCTTCGGCGCGTTCCTCGGCCTCTGGCTGGCGCGCTTCGCGAGCGACAGCTACGTGAACAACATCTTCGCGCAGATCGGCCTCATCATGCTGGTGGGGCTCGCCGCCAAGAACGCCATCCTCATCGTCGAGTTCGCCAAGATGAACGTCGAGAAGGGGATGGCCCCGCTCGAGGCGGCGCTCGACGCCGCCAAGCTCCGGCTCCGCCCCATCCTCATGACCGCCTTCGCCTTCATCCTGGGCGTGCTCCCGCTGGTGCGGGCCGCCGGAGCCGGGGCGGAGAGCCGCAAGGTGATGGGCATGGCGGTCTTCGCGGGCATGCTCGTCGCCACGTTCCTGGCGGTCTTCCTCGTTCCCGCGCTCTTCGTGATGATCGAGAAGATGGGCGGGAAGAAGCACGCGCCCCAACCCGAGCCCGGGGACGTCTCCCCGCCGGCTCCCGCGTCTCACTAGGAGCGACACCGTGACGAGAACCCTCGCCGCCGTCTCCCTCCTCGCCCTCTCGGCCTGCGCCGTGGGACCGAAGTATCAGCGTCCCGAGACCGAGGTGCCCACCGCCTTCCGCTACACGCTCGGTCCGGCCGAGGCGGCCTCCATCGCCGACCTGGGCTGGTGGGAGATGTACCGGGACCCCCTCCTCCAGGGGCTCATCGAGGAGGCGCTCCGCAGCAACCAGGACCTGCGCGTGGCCGCCGCGCGCGTCGACGCGTTCCGGGCACAGGTGGGGGTCGCCGCCGCCGACTTCTACCCTCAGATCGGGCTCGGCGCAGCCGGCGGATACGGCCAGCAGTCGGCCAAGAACTACGTCCCGGGCCAGGGGTCCTCGGGGGCCTTCGCGGTGAACCTGGGCCTGTCCTGGGAGCTCGACATCTGGGGGCGTGTCCGCAACGCCACCGACGCCGCCCGGGCCGAGCTCATGGCCACCGAGGAGTTCCGGCGCGGCGTGGTGCTCACGCTGGTCGCCGACGTGGCCCAGACCTACGCCGAGCTCATGGAGCTCGACGTCGAGCTGGAGGTGGCGAAGCGGAACACCGTCACCCGCCAGGGAACGCTCGACCTCTTCACCACGCGGTCACGTGGCGGCGTGGGGAACGACCTCGAGGTGAACCAGGCCCGGGCCGACCTGGCCGTGACCGCCGCCGCCATCCCTGCCACCGAGCGGCTCATCGCGCTGAAGGAGAGCCAGATGGCGGTCCTCCTGGGGCGGCCGCCGGGGCCGATCCTCCGGGCCAGCGCGCCGGACCAGCAGGTCGCGCCCGTGCTCCCCATGGGCGTCCCTGCGGCACTGCTGGAGCGGCGCCCCGACATCCGCCGCGCCGAGAACCGGGCCATGGCTGCGACGAGCGACGTGGGAGTGGCCGTCGCGAACCGCCTGCCCAAGCTCTCGCTGGAGGGCGTGATCGGCCTCGCCGGGCCCTCGCTCGCGACCACCTTCAGCCCAGAGGGGCTCCTCTGGAGCGTCGGCGCAGGCCTGGTCGCCCCGATCTTCCAGGGCGGGCGGCTCGCCTCCCAGGAGGAGGCGGCCTGGGCCGTCCTCGAGGAACGGGTGGCCCTGTACCGGCAGCAGGTCATCACGGCCTGGCGCGAGGTGGCCGACGCCGCGGTCAGCGTCCGGAAGCTCGGCGAGGTGGCGATCCAGGAGCAGATCCAGGTCACCGCCGCCACGAACGCCGAACGACTCGCCCGCCTGCGCTACGACGGCGGGGTCTCGAACTACCTCGAGGTGCTCGACGCGCAGCGCTCGCTCTTCAACTCCGAGCTGACGCTCGCCCAGACCAACCGGGACCAGCTCGTGGCCCTGGTGCAGCTCTACAAGGCGCTGGGTGGCGGCTGGCAGGAGAAGGTACCGGACGATCCAGCGGCGCGGACGGTGCCGGCCGGTACCCCCGGCCCGACGATTCCCCCCACGCCACCCGCGGCGCCGGCGGCACCTCCGAAGGGCTAGGACTCCACCGCACGTGCGGCTCCTCGGAGTCCCCTGTCACGGGGCGTGACGAGCCCGACCGGTCCGGGGGCCTGGGACAATTCCGGGCCCCACTCGGGTCGGCCGGATTTGCTCCTGTACCTCCCTCCGGCGCAGCCCTAGGCTTCCCGTCGGGGGGGCTCCGATGTTCTGGGTCGAGCTGGCCGTCGTCCTGGCGATGATCGTGATCGGGGCCCGCTACGGGGGCCTCGGCCTGGGAATGATGGGCGGGCTGGGCGTCGCCATCCTCTCCTTCCTGCTCGGCGATCTTCCCTCCGATCCACCCGTCGAGGTCATGCTGATGATCGCGGCCGTGGTGACCGCGGCGGGCACCCTGCAGGCCGCCGGCGGAATGGACTACCTCGTCGACCTGGCCGAGAAGGCGCTCCGCAAGCATCCGCCGGCGATCACCTACGTGGCCCCGCTCGTGGCCTACGTCTTCACCCTCTTCGCCGGCACCGGGCACGTGGCGTACGCCATCCTCCCGGTCATCGCCGAGGTGTCGCGACAGGCGGGCGTGCGCCCGGAGAGGCCGCTCTCCATCTCGGTCATCGCCTCCCAGCAGGCCATCACCGCGAGCCCCATCTCGGCCGCCACGGTGGCCCTGCTCCTCCTGGTCTCCGGGGCGGGCATCACGCTTGGCGGCCTGATGGCAGTGTGCATCCCGGCCACTCTCGCCGGGGTCCTCGCCGGCGCACTGGTGGCGAGCCGGCTCGGCAAGGACCTCGACAAGGACCCCGAGTACCAGCGCCGGCTGGCCGCCGGGGAGGTCGAGGCCCCCGCCACGGAAGCCCGCCCCCCCGCGACCTGGCAGGCCAAGCTCTCGGTGGCCCTCTTCGTCGGCGGAGCCCTCGCCATCGTCTTCTTCGGCTCCATCCCCGCCCTTCGCCCGACCTTCGATGCGGGGGGGCGCGAGGTCCAGATGGAGATGGCGGACGCCATCGAGATGGTGATGCTCTCCGTCGCGGCGTTCATGGTCCTCGTCTGCGGCGCGAAGCCGGAGAAGGTGGCCACCGGCTCGGTCTTCCTGGCGGGCATGCAGGCGGTGATCGCCATCTTCGGCGTGGCCTGGATGGGCGACACCTTCTTCAAGGCCAACCAGGCCGCGGTCCAGGGGCCGCTCACCGCCATGGTCCAGGGCGCTCCCTGGACCTTCGCCGTCGCGCTCTTCGTGATGTCGATCCTGCTGTACAGCCAGGCCGCCACGGTCCGCACGCTCATGCCGCTCGGCGTCACCGTCGGGATGCCGGGATGGGCGCTGGCCGGGATGTTCCCGGCCGTGAACGGATACTTCTTCCTGCCCAACTACCCCACCCTGGTGGCGGCCATCAACTTCGACCGCACCGGCACCACCCGCATCGGGAAGTGGCTCCTGAACCACAGCTTCATGCTTCCCGGGCTCACCGCCTCCGTCGTCTCGGTGACGGTCGGGCTCCTGCTCTCCAAGCTGTTCCTCGCCTGAAGGAGGCTTCCATGGCCCTGACCCCATCCCGCATCGAGCACGACTTCCTCGGGGACCGGGAGGTCCCCGCCGACGCCTACTACGGCGTCCAGACCCTGCGCGGGGCCGAGAACTTCCCGATCACCGGGCTGCCCCTTCACCCGGCGCTCATCCGGGCCATGGCCATCGTGAAGAAGGCGGCCGCGCTCGCCAACCGGGACACGGGCCACCTGGACGCGACCATCGCCAACGCCATCGCGAAGGCCGCGGATGACGTCATCGCCGGAAAGCTGAACGGGCAGTTCATCGTCGACCCCATCCAGGGGGGCGCCGGCACCTCCATCAACATGAACGCGAACGAGGTCATCGCCAACCGGGCGCTGGAGATCCTCGGGAAGCCGAAGGGGAGCTACGAGGTCATCAGCCCCAACTCCCACGTCAACATGGCCCAGTCCACCAACGACGCCTTCCCGACCGGCGTCCACATCGCGGCGCTCGACCTCGGCCGATCGCTCGTCGCCGAGCTGACGAGGCTCCACGAGGCCTTCGCGGCCAAGGAGAAGGAGTTCCAGGGCGTCATCAAGATGGGGCGCACGCACCTGCAGGACGCCGTGCCCATCCGTCTCGGGCAGGAGTTCGGGGCCTACCGGCGTGTCATCGGGCGCGACCTCGAGCGGATCAAGGCGGTCGGGAAGCAGTTGCTGGAGGTGAACATGGGCGCAACCGCGGTCGGCACGGGCCTGAACGCCGACCCCGACTACATCGTGGCGGTCGCCAGGTACCTGGCCGAGTTCAGCGGCTTCCCCATGAGGACCGCCGAGGACCTGGTCGACGCCACCCAGAACACCGACTGCTACACCGAGGTCTCGGCGGCGCTCAAGGTCTGCATGATGAACCTCTCCAAGATCGCCAACGACCTTCGCCTCATGGCGTCGGGCCCCCGCTGCGGCCTCTTCGAGCTCAACCTCCCCGCTCGCCAGCCCGGTTCCTCGATCATGCCGGGGAAGGTGAACCCGGTCATGGCCGAGGTGGTGAACCAGGTGGCCTTCCAGGTCATCGGCAACGACCACACCATCTGCCTGGCCTCCGAGGCCGGCCAGTTCGAGCTCAACGTCATGGAGCCGGTGCTGGTCTTCAACCTCCTCCAGTCCATCGGGATCATGACCAACGTCTTCGTGGTCTTCCGGAAGTTCCTCCTGGAGGGGCTCACCGCCAACACGGAGCGCATGAAGGCGTACGTGGACGGCAGCGTGGGGGTGATCACCGCCATCAACCCGCACGTGGGATACGAGACGGCGGCCCGCATCGCCCGGGAGGCCAACCTGACCGGGAAGCCTGTCCGGGAGCTCATCCTGCGGGACGGGGTGCTCACGCAGGAGCAGCTCGACGCCATCCTCGACCCGTTCGAGATGACCAGCCCCGGCATCGCCGGGTCCAAGGAGAAGCAGCGCGACGACGTGTGGTTCAAGGAGCACGGCACCGAGAAGGAAGGAAAGGGATCATGACCAACCTGCGAAGCTTCATCGGCACCATCGCCGTGGCCGCCCTGGCGGCCTGGCTTCCCACCGTCGGACTGGCGCAGGCCGCCCAGAAGCTCGCGCCGGCGAAGCCCACCGTCACCATCCTCGCCACCGGTGGCACCATCGCCGGGGCCCAGCCCAGGCCGGGCGAGGCCGGCTACAAGGCCGGAAGCTTCTCGGTGGAGTCGCTCATCCAGGCGGTCCCCGGGATGGAGAAGGTCGCCGTCGTGAAGGGCGAGCAGATCGCCAGCATCGGCAGCCAGGACATGAACGACGCGGTCTGGATCAAGCTGGCGCGCCGGGTGAACGAGCTGCAGAAGGATCCCTCCGTGGACGGGATCGTCATCACCCACGGCACCGACACGCAGGAGGAGACCGGCTACTTCCTCGACCTCGTGGTGAAGGGCGAGAAGCCGGTGGTGCTGGTCGGCTCGATGCGGCCGGCCACCGCCATCTCCGCCGACGGCCCGATGAACCTCTACAACGGCACCGCCGTCGCCGCCGACCCGACGGCGCGCGGACGCAGCGTGCTGATCGTGATGAACGACGACATCCACTACGCGCGCGAGGCCACGAAGACCAACACGACCTCGCTCCAGACCTTCGTCTCGCCGAATCGGGGGCGCGCCGGCATCGTGCTCTTCGGCAAGGCCTCCTTCTACTCCCCGCCCGTGCCCAGGCACACGAGCAGCAGCGCCTTCGCCGGGATCGTTCCCGACGTGCTCCCCAAGGTCTTCATCGTCTACGCGCACGCCAACGTCGGCCCCGAGTTCGTGGACGCCGCCCTGGCCGCGGGAGCGAAGGGGATCGTGCTCGCCGGCGTGGGCGACGGAAACGGCACCGACCCGCTCATCCAGGCCCTTGCCGCGGCGGCGAAGAAGGGCGTGGTGGTGGTGCGCAGCTCCCGCGTCGGTTCCGGTACGGTGGCCCGCAACGTCGAGCTCGACGACGACAAGCTCGGGTTCGTGGCGGCCATGGAGCTGAACCCGCCCAAGGCGCGCGTTCTTCTACAGCAGGCGCTCACGAAGACGAAGGACGTCGCCCAGATCCAGAAGTACTTCGACGAGTACTAGGGGTTTCACATGACGAGAACGACCCTCCTGTCCCTCCTGATCGCCGGGCTGGCCCTCCCGGCGCCGGCCCCTGCCGACGACGCGGCGCCGGCGACTTCCCCGGCGCCCGCGGTGACCACGCGAAAGCCGACGTTCGAGGTCTACGGCTTCGCCCAGGTCGACTTCATCCAGGACTTCCAGCGGGTACGTCCCGACTGGAACGCCACCCTGCGCCCCACCCGCATCCCCACGGTCGAGGGACTCTACGGCGCGAACGGCGAGTCGATCGTCAGCGCCCGTCAGACCCGGCTCGGCGTGCGGGGCTCGATCCCCGCCGGGGAGTACGACCTCTTCGCCCGCATCGAGTTCGACTTCTTCGGACTCGGCGAGGGCAGGCCGGACGCCGGCGGGCAGAACACCCTCCGCCTGCGCCAGGCCTACGGCTCGTGGGGCCCGGTCCTCGGCGGCCTCACCGCCAGCCTCTTCATGGACGACGACTTCTGGCCGACCATCATCGACTACTGGGGCCCGGCGGGGATGGTCTTCTACCGGAACGTCCAGATCCGCTACACGCCCCTCACCGGCGAGCACTCCTTCGCGGTCGCCCTCGAGCGCCCCGCCACCGACCTGGATCCCACGGGCGGCCCTGCGGCGAACCTCGCGCCGCGCTCCCTGCTCCCGGACCTGACCGCGCAGTACCGGCTCACCGGCGACTGGGGCTACCTCCAGCTCTCCGGCATCCTGCGCTGGCTGGGCTACGACACGCCGGGCGCGGCCGTCCAGACCACGGGCAGCTCCGTCGGCTGGGGGCTCCACGCCAGTTCCCAGGTCAAGCTCATCCCGGACAGGCTGAAGCTCCTCGTGGCGGTGGTGGGAGGCACGGGCTTCTCCTACTACATGAACGACGCCACGCCGGACCTGGCGTTCGGCGGGTCCATCGCCGACCCGAAGGCCGAGGCGGTGCCGCTCCTCGGCATCACCGCGTACCTCGACGTCTACTGGAGCAAGCTCTTCTGCAGCGCCATCGGCTACAGCACCGCCATGATGTTCAACACCGGCCTGCAGGGGCCCGACGCATTCAAGACCGGCCAGTACGCCTCGGTGAACCTGCTGGTGACGCCCTTCCGGAACTTCATGGCCGGGCCGGAGTTCCTCTGGGGCCACCGCACCGACAAGGGGGGCGCCACCGGCTTCGACACGCGCCTGCAGATCTCGGTGAAGTACAGCTTCACGAGCCTCGACTTCTGGAAGCCAGGATAGGCGAAGGTCAGCGCATCAGGGCGACGAGCACCGGTCCCCACGCGGTGAGGAGGATGTTCCCCACCGCGTAGGGGACGGTGTATCCGAGCACGGGCGCCTTGCTCCCGGCGGCGTCCTGCACGGCCTTGAGCGCCGCGGTCGAGGTCCCGGCACCGGTGCAGGCGCCCAGCAGGATGACCGGGTCCATCTTCAGAACGAGCCGTCCCACCACGAGGCCGACGGCCTGGGGAACGATGGCCGCCACCAGCCCAGCTCCGAGCAGGCCAAACCCGGTCTGGCGAACGCCCTCCACGAAGCTGGGCCCGGCGGCAAGCCCCACGGCTCCGATGAAACCGGCGAGCCCGACGTTGTCGAAGACCCAGAGGGCGGCCTCGGGAATTCGACCGAAGGTGGGGCGCGTCGATCGCAGCCAGCCGAACACGAGTCCCATGACCAGTGCGCCCCCGCTCGTCGTGAGCGTGATGGCGATCCCCCCGACCGTCACCGACAGGAGGCCCACGAGCCCGCCCAGGACGATGCCCAGTCCGAGGAACAGCACGTCCGTGGCCGGGCTGGGACGCTCCAGGTATCCCAGCGCGCGACCGGTTCGTTCCACGTCCCCCTCGTGGCCGGCGATCTGGAGCTGGTCCCCTCGGTTCACGACCGTTCCTGGAACGAAGGGCAACTCCTGCCCGCTGCGAACCAATCGGCGCAGGACCACGCCTCGCCCGTGAAGGGCGGCGAGTTGCTCCAGGGTCATCCCGGCTACATCTTTGCGGGTCACCACGGCGTCCAGGACCGTCATCGGGACGTCGAGCAATTCAGGATCATCGACTTCCGGGCCGATGTCCCCCATGCCCTGGAGGAGCGCACCGCGCCGCCCCAGGAGGACGATCGTGTCCCCGACCTCCACGGCGGTCCGGAGAGCCGGCTCGACGGACTTCCCTGCCTGCCGGAGGCGCTCCACGAAGATCCGGGCCCCCGGCATCGCCTTCTCGATCTGCGCGACCGTGCGCCCGGTCCATGCGGGGTTCTCGACACGGAAGGCGCGGAGGTCCCACGCCACCTTCGCGCCGGACGCGCCGCCGTCCTCCGCCAATCCGGACAGCGATTTCTCGAGACGGCTGCTCGCCTCCCGCAGGTCGATCCGCATCAGTCGAGGGGCGAGGGAGGACAGGAACCACAGGACCGAGGTCGTGCCGACGAGGTAGGTGACGGCGTAGGCAACCGGGATGTTGTTCACCAGCCGGGCCTTCTCGGAAGCCGGGAGCGCCAGGCGCTGGATCGCCTCGCTCGCGGTCCCGATCACGGTCGACTCCGAGAACGCTCCTGCCAGGAGACCCGCCGCCGTGCCCACGTCGTAGCCCAGCAACCGGGCCAGTCCGAGAGCCGTGAGCAGCGACGTGACACAGATCACGACGGTGAGAGCCAGTTGCGGCAGCGCGTCCTTCTTCAGTCCCCGGAAGAACTGGGGGCCGACCTTGTACCCGGTCGCGAAGAGGAAGAAGTCGAAGAAGATCGTCTTCACGACGCCGGGAACCGCGACGCCAACCTGACCGATGACCACTCCCGCCATGAGGGTGCCCAGGACGGGGCCGAGCGTGAACTTTCCCAGGCGGATGCGTCCCAGGAGGAACCCGAGGGCCAGCGCCAGGAAGAACGCCAGCTCCGGGTTTCGCCGGAAAGCCTCGGCCAGGCCCGAGAGGCTCACGCCCGTAGGCATCCGTCAGATCGCCCCGATGACCGCGAAGACCCACTGCGGCATGGGGACGTCGGGCCACTGGCTCGCCGTGCCCTTGAAGCGCATCGACGCGGTGCGGCCGCCGCTCATGTAGCAGTAGCCGTCCGGTTCCCGGTTGCACTCGACCTGCCGGTTGCCGACCCGCCCGACGAAGTCCTTCGCGGTCGCCTTGAAGCGCACGCGGATGCCGGAGATCATCCCCTCCACCGAGAGGGCGTTCGCGTCCTGCTTGACGACCAGGTTCACCCCGGCCCCGGTGATCCGGTCGGGGGCGACCTTCAGCATGACGTCCTTGGCGAGGAGGTTGCCGCCCCAGTGCCCGTCCTTCGTCACCGACATGTTGACGTTGGGACCGCGGACCCGCGTCGCGTCGTAGGCGGCGGAGGTGCGGTAGACGATCTCGCCCGTGGAGACGAAGGGCGCCTCGGGCTCGGCGGCCAGGGCGGGGACGGACAGAGCGGCGAGGGCGAGGGAGACGGCGACGAAGGGCTGGAGGGGACGCATGTGGATCTCCTGGGGCTCGGGACTACCCGGCCTTGTCGCCGACGAACTTGTCCCTCTCGTCGCGGAAGAGCAGGTTGAAGCTGGTGAGGCTCCCATAGCATCTCGTGACGTAGCCCTGCATCTCGACCTTCTCGGCATCGGAGAGCTTGGGGTGCGCGTTCACCTTCTGCTCGAGCACCCGCAGCCGGTCCCGCACCATCACCACCTTGTGGAAGAGGGCGTCGAGCGGAAGCTCCTTCGCCTGGAGCGACGGGTCGCCGGGCTTCACCAGGATGCTCCCTCCCTCCCACTTCGGCGCGAGGGGCACCTCGGGGGCGTCCTCTCGAAGGGCGTCGCGGATGGCCTGGGCGAACTCTTCACGCGTCATGGCGAGGATCTCCTCGGGAAGCGGGGGAAGGGGGGCACGGTGGATGGCGGGAGGGCGCGCGGCCGGTGAGCGCCGGGCCTCGCGCGGCGTTGCGGGCGCCGGGATGGAGCGGTCCCGGCCCAGGTAGTGCTCGCAGGCCGGCGCGGTCCCCGGGAAGTCGCCAGTCCGGGCCCCGTAGCGGCAGGGACCGATGGGGCCCCGCGCGTCCTCCAGGATGGGGCGCCACCAGCGGCAGCTCCCGCACTCCCTGGGCCCGTAGGTGATCTCCGCGGCGTCCACCGGGGCGCAGTCTAGCCCCGGCCGGGTCGCGGTTCCACCGCCTCTCCCGCCCGGAAGGGGGGTGATGACGCGCCGGTGACGGCGTCCGGGTATCGTCCGGTCGTGCCCCCCACCACGACCCAACTCGCCCTGAAGCGGTTTCCCGAACGCACCATCCCCGCCCTGCTTCGCGGAACCGCGCGCCGCCGCCCCGGCGCCCCCTTCCTGCGCGTCCTCGACCCGTCGAACCGGACCGGTCCCCCTCGCGACGTCAGCTTCGCCGCCTTCGAGCAGGGCGTGCGCAGGGCGGCGGCCTCGCTCTCCCGCGCGGGGCTCCGCGCCGGGGACCGGGTGCTCATGCTGGCCGAGAACTCGCCGGCCTGGCAGGAGGTGGCGATCGGCGCCCAGGCGCTGCGCGCCGAGCCGGCCGCACTCTTCGCCAGCCTGGACGGGGAGCCGGCCCGCGCCATTGCACTTCGGGTGAAGCCCAGGGTGGCCTTCGTCTCCGGGCCCGCCCAGTGGGAGAAGCTCGCCCCATCTGCCGGGGAGCTCCGCGCCGACGGGCTCGTGGCGGTGGTGAGCGAGGTGCCGCTGGCGCCGGGCGCGGTGCCGCCCGGCGTCCTGCTCCTCACCGCCGCCCAGGTGTCGGGCGAGGAGGCCGCGACGCTCGACGACGCGGCCTGGAACGCGCTGGTCGACGCGGTGGGGCCGGAGGACCCGTTCCTCATGATCTTCACGAGCGGAACCACCGGCCGACCCAAGGGAGTGCGCCTCCCGCAGCGCTCCATCGTCCACGCCATCGACGCCGGCAACTCCTCCTGCGGCATCGGCCCCGACGACCTGGGCGTCCACTTCCTGCCCTTCGCCCACGTGGCCGGCCACGACCAGTTCTTCCTGGCGCTGGCCCAGGGGCACGCGCTCCTCCTCGTGCTGCGGCGCGAGGACATCGAGCGGTCCTTCTCGTTCGGCCCGACGTACGCCTTCTCGGTGCCGCTCATCTACGACCGGTTCCGCTCGGCCGTGGAGACCAAGGTCGACTCCCTCCCCTCCCCGCTGCGCCGCCTGGCCCGGGCCGCCCTGGCGGCAGGGGTGCGGGTTCGCGTGGAGGGGAGCCGCCGACTGGGCGACCGGATCCTCACCCGGGTGGCCGACCGGCTGGTGGGTGCCCCGCTCCGGAAGAAGCTGGGGGGGCGGATCCATGCGCTCTTCTCCGGCGGCGCCCCCACGTCCCCCGCGCTCTTCCGCTTCCTGGAGGGGCTCGGGATCCCCTGCGTGGAGCTGTACGGGATGACCGAGACCGCCGGCATGGTCTCGGCCAACCTCCACGACGGGGTCCGGCGCCCCGGATTGGCCGGCATCCTCACGCCCGACCACGAGGTCCGCTTCGACGAGGACGGGGAGCTGCTGGTGCGGGGGCCGCTGCTCCTCTCCGGCTACCTCGAGCCCGAGGACGCGGAGGGCGCCTTCACCTCGGACGGCTTCTACCGCACCGGGGACCGGGCCCGCATCGACGTGGAGGGCTTCCTGCGGGTGGAGGGGCGGAAGAAGCACCTGCTCGTCCTCTCCACCGGGAAGAAGCTCGCTCCCGAGCCGCTCGAGCAGGCCATCTCCGGAACCCCGCCGTTCGAGGGCGCGGTCCTCCTCGGCGAGGGGCGTCCCTTCGTCTCGGCGGTGGTCTTCGTGGCCCCGGAGTTCCTGGCCCGGCTCGCCGCCGAGGGACGCGACGCCGCCGAGGCGCTCCTGCCCCTGGTTCGCTCGACGCTCCACGCCTTCAGCGACTACGAGAAGCCCCACAAGCTGCTCGTCATCTCCGGCTCCCCGGCCGACCACCCGACCATCGTCACTCCAACACTGAAGGTGAAACGCGACGCGGTCATCGCCTTCCTGGGGCCGCGGCTGGCGGCGGTCTACGAGCCGCGCGCGAGGCCGGCGGCACCGTAGCTGCGCTTCCACGACGCCCACGCCGCCCACCGGTGCGCCTTCTGGAGCGGGCTTTTCCCCTGGGTTCCTACACGCCCAGCCGGTCGAGGAAGTAGGGCAGCATCTTCCGCCACCACGTCCACTCGTGGTCCACGTCGGATCCCCAGTAGTCGAACCAGGCGGGGATCCCCTTCTCGCGCAGGATCGCCTCCAGCGCCCGCGTGTCGGCCAGGCAGTCCTCCTCCCATCTCCCCTGCCCGACCCCGAAGGCGATGGCGGAGCGCCGGTAGCGGTCCAGGAAGGACGGGTCGGCCAGTCCGGGAAGGTACTGGAGCGGGCTGTTGAAGTAGGTGGCGTCGTCCCACTGGTCGGCGACGAAGCTCACGGCCGAGTAGAGCCCGGAGAGCCCGATCACGCCGTCGAAGACGTCCGGACGCCGGAAGAAGAAGTTGGAGGCGTGGAAGGCCCCCATGCTGCAGCCGGTGACCCACATGGTCCCGCGTCCGGTGGCCTTGCGGACGAAGGGCACGAGCTCGTCCATCACGTAGCGGTCGTAGTCGAGGTGGCGCCGGGCCCGCTCGGCGGGGGCCACCGCGGCGTTGGTCCAGCTCTGCCAGTCGATCCCGTCGACGGTCACGAGGCGCATCCGTCCCGCCTCGAGGATCTCGCCGCAGGCGTCGACCATGCCGAAGCCGGCGAAGTCGCCCATGCGCCCGTCCTGGGACGGGAACGCCAGCACGGGGCGGCCTCCGTACCCGAACGTCTCGATCTCCATCTCCTGGCCCAGCGCCGGGCTGTGCCAGCGGTGTCGCTCCCCTTGCATGTCCTGCCTCTCCCTAGACCTTGGCCTGGATGTCGGCGGCCGCCTGCTCGAGCTCCTCGAGGTGCGGCGACCGGAGGATGAAGCCGTAGTTCCCGATGGCGGCGCTGAAGACGTCGTTCACCGGCTCGTGGTGCACGAGCAGTCCCCCGTGGCGGGCGAGCACCTCCTGGATCGGAAGCGCGTAGCGGTAGCGGTCCTTCCGCCCCACGTAGGCCACGAACCAGGGGCGCTCGAACCGCTGGGCCACGTGGCCGTGCACGAGCAGGTCGGCCCAGGCCCGGTAGAGGTCGCCGTCGTTCTGGTAGTTCCACATGTCGACGGTCATCCCGCCGGGCGGCCGCATGTTCACCTCGAGTGCAGCGAGCGACCCGTCCCTCCGGCGGAAGAACTCGATGTGGAAGAAGCGCTCCCGGATGTCGAAGGCGCGGACCAGCCGCCGGCCGGCGTCGGCCAGGTCGGGCTCGATGTCGCGGGCGGCGTGGTACCAGACGTCGGTGTCCTCGTTGACGACGTCCATGATCCCGCGGCTGTAGCGGAGCGAGGCGTCGAAGACGACGCGGCCGTCCCGGTCGGCGAGGCCGTCGTAGGTGACGATGTCCCCGTCGACGAACCCCTCCAGGACGTAATCGACCGCCGGGCGCGATCCCAGGAAGGATTCCAGGTTGGAAGCGTTCTCGAGCTTCCAGGTGCGGGAGGCACCCACCCCCACGTCCGGCTTGGCCACGAGCGGGTACCCGACCCGGGCCACGAAGGCGCGGGCCGCCTCGGGCTCGCGGACCAGGTGGGCGGGCGCGGCGGGGATCCCCGCCCTGGCGAAGAGCCCCTTCATCCCGGTCTTGCGCTGGATCACGGCCAGATCGGCGGGCCGGAGCCCGGGGACGTTGAAGTCCTCCCGCAGCCGGGCCTCGGTCGAGAGCCAGTACTCGCTCATGGAGTCGATCCGGTCGATCTTCCCGTGGCGAAAGGTGAGGAATCCCAGCCCTCGCACCAGGTCGTCGTACCGGTGCATGTCCGGGACCCGGTAGTACTCGGCCAGGGCGGCCTGGAGCTCGGGGCGCAGCCGCTCCCAGGGCTCGTCGGCCACCGCGAGCGGGTTCGCACCGGCGTCGCGGAGGGCGGCCACGAAGTTCCAGAAGTTGAGGGGGAAGTGGGGGGAGAGGAAGACGACGTTCAAGGGGGCCTCCGGCGGAGGATTACCACGATCGGGCCTCTCCTTCCTGGGTGACAACGTCAGACGGTCGATCTAGGTTGCGTCGCTTCTTTTCACCCACCCGAGGGATCACACCACATGAACTCGCCGTTCCTCCGCAGGAAGCTGCCGCTTCTCGCCGCCCTTCTCTCGCTCGCCATCGCCGCACCGGCCGGTGCCGAGGAGTCGCCTCCCAAGCCGACCGAGGACAACTTCTTCACCACCACGAACGTCCAGCTCCTCTGGGGCGGCGGCTTCTCCGACGCACAGCTCGGGTACTACACCAGGACCCAGAGCATGTTCACGCTGACCATCAACAACTACACGCAGTTCAAGTACGGCGACAGCTTCTCCTTCGTCGACATGTACCAGGGCGACTTCATCGATCCGTTCCTCCCGGGCCAGGTGTCGGCCGGCAATGCCAAGATCTACGCCGAGTGGCACCCCCGCATCCTCATCAACAAGTTCATCGACCCGAAGGCGCCTCCCGCGTTCGGCGTGATCGGCAACTGGGGCGTGGCCGGCGAGATCAACGTCGGCAACAACTTCTCGGCCTACCTGGTCGGCCCGAGCGTCGACCTGTTCCTCCCCTTCAACATCTACGTGGGCATGGCCTTCTACTACCGGTACAGCCAGCTGTGGCTCTTCCCTGGCCCGGGCGGCACCGTCTTCACCCACACCTGGCAGTTCAGCCCGTACTGGACGGTGCCCTTCCAGCTCGGCCCGGTCCCGTTCGTCTTCACCGGCTTCCTCGACATGTACCAGTACTCGACGGGCGGCATGGACGTGATGTTCCAGCCCCAGCTCCTCGTGGACGTCCTGGCGCCGTTCGGCGGCAAGAGCAACACCTTCTTCGCCGGGATGGAGTGGTACCTGCACTCGTACGTGTTCGACGGCTTCGACCGTCACACCGTGTCGGCGCCGCAGGTGATGGTGCAGTGGAACATCCACTGATCGTGGCCTGACGCGGGGGTGCGCCGGGCGGCTCCGGCTCGCCCTCGCGGTTCCACTCACCGTTGATCGACCGGAGGACACTTGGCACCTCGCACCGTGGGCATCACCGAGCGGCTCCCGCTTCTCCAGGCGCTGCCCCTCTCGCTCCAGCACCTCTTCGCCATGTTCGGGGCCACCGTCCTCGTCCCCTTCCTGGTCGGCCTCGACACCTCGGTCACGCTCTTCACGAGCGGGGTCGGCACGCTCCTCTACATCGCCATCACCAAGGGGCGCATCCCGGCCTACCTGGGCTCCTCCTTCGCGTTCATCGCCGCGCTGTCGGGCATCCTGGCGGTGAAGCCGGGGCAGATCGCTCCCGACGAGCGGGTGGCCATCGCCATGGGCGGCTGCGTCACCGTGGGCGTCATCTACGTGGTGGTGGCTGCCGCCATCGGCAAGTTCGGCACCGGCTGGGTGGACAAGTTGCTCCCGCCGGTGGTCATCGGCCCGGTGGTCATGGTCATCGGCCTCGGCCTGGCCGGGGTGGCGGTCAACGTCATGGCCATGCAGGGAGGTACCGGCACCTACCACCCCGAGTACTTCCAGGTGGCGCTGGTGGCGCTCGCCATCGCCATCCTGGCCGCGGTCTTCCTCAAGGGTTTCCTGGGGGTCATCCCCATCCTCATCGGCATCGTCGGCGGCTACCTGGTCGCCCTCGCCGTCGGCCAGGTGAACCTCTCCGGCGTGGCCGCCGCCAAGGCCGTGGCCATCCCCCATTTCACGCTGCCGAAGTTCCAGTGGGGCGCCATCCTCACCCTCGCCCCCATCTCGCTGGTGGTCATCACCGAGCACATCGGGCACCTCATCGTCACCGAGAACGTGGTGGGCAAGAAGCTGGTGAAGGACCCCGGGCTCCACCGGTCGCTCGCCGGGGACGGAGTCGCCACCATGGTGTCCGGCCTGCTGGGCGGGCCGCCCAACACCACCTACGGCGAGAACATCGGCGTCATGGCCATCACCCGCGTCTTCAGCGTCTGGGTCATCGGCGGCGCCGCGGTCATCGCCATCGCCATGTCGTTCTTCCCGCCCATCGGGGCGCTCATCCGCAGCATCCCCACCCAGGTCATGGGAGGCATCTGCATCCTGCTCTTCGGGATCATCGCCTCGGCCGGAGTGCGCATGCTGGTGGACGCCAAGGTCGACTTCTCCCAGACGCGCAACCTCATCATCGCCTCGGTGATCCTGGTCATCGGCATCGGCGGGGCCAAGATCCACCTCGGACCGGTGGAGATCGGCGAGATGTCGCTCGCCACCTACGTGGGCGTGCTCCTCAACCTGGTGCTCCCGTCCGCGAAGGGCACGCCGGAGGGCGCGGTGGCCGCGGCGCCGGACGTCTAGCGGGCGGCGGCGCGCGGAGGCGGACCGTACGGGTGGCGCGGCGGACCGTCGTCCGCTATAACGGATTTCATGCAGACCCATCCGCCCCGGACCGCAGACCCCTACCGTGATCTCGCCGTGATCGACGAGCGCGCCCCCCGGCTGAACCAGCTCGTCACCGGGCTGCTGGCGCTGGCGGCGCTCCTCACCGGTGCCTGGCCGCTCGTCGCGCTGGCCGCCGTGCAGATCTCCACCGGCCTCCTCCTCGGCAGGCGCTGGTGCCTCTCCTGCCGGCTCTACTTCGGGCTCGTCCAGCCGGTCCTGGGCGAGGGACCGATCGAGGACGCCCGTCCCGTGAAGTTCGCCAACCAGATCGGGGCCGCCTTCCTGTGGTCCTCCACGCTCCTCCACCTGGCCGGCCTCCACGCCGCGGGCAACGGGCTGGCTGGGGTGGTCGCCGCGCTGGCGCTGCTCGCAGCCAGCACCGGCTTCTGCGCGGGCTGCACGATCTACCGGGCCTGGGCGTTCCTGCGGGGAGTCCGGGGAGGGACCCCGGGGCATCTCGACCTGGCCGAGGTGGGCGGCACTCCAGGCCGGGAGACGGTGGTCCAGTTCACCCACCCGCTCTGCTCGGACTGCCACGCGCTCTCCGGCCGCCTGTCCGCCTCGGGCCGCGAACCGGTGCTGGTGGACGTGTCGAAGCGGCCCGACCTGGCGCGGAAGTACGGCGTCGCCGTGGTCCCGTTCGCGGTGGCCGTGCGCGCCAACGGCACCGTCGAGCGCCGGGTTCATTGACCGCGGCGTGCCCGGAGGCGCCGCGTCCACACCCGCCGGAGCATCCCGATGCACGCCCAGCCCCACAGGGTTCCCCAGGCGGCCCCGACGACGACGTCGCCGGGCCAGTGGACGCCGACGTACATGCGGCTCCAGGCCATCCCCGCGGCCAGTGCGTAGAGGAACGGCGCCAGGGCCGGCAGGCCTGCCGATCCCACCGCCGCCATGGCGAAGAAGTTCGCCACGTGGAGGCTGGGGATGGACCCCACGTTGGCCGCCGGCGAGAGGAACCGCACCGTTCCTTCCGGCAGGGCGTAGACCGGCCGGGCCCGGGGCACGAGCGGGCGGAGCACCTGCGATCCGAGCCCGTCGGTCAGCGCCAGCGCCGCCGCGAGCGCGAGCACCCAGCCGAGGCGTTCCGCCGGGCGCAGCCCGCGCCGCAGGAGCAGTGCCGCGGCCACGAGGATCGCCACCGACGCGCCGAAGACCGGGCTGGAAAGCGCCCGCCGATCGCATCGACCCAGGGGCCGGCGTCCACGTTCACGGCGCGGAAGAGGCGCTCCTCGACGGCGAGATGGAGGTCGGCGGGGGTCACGAATGGGGAACGACGGAGAGGATACTCCAGGACCGCCCCGGACGCCCCGGCGCCCGGTCAGCTCCGGTAGTCGGCGTTCTCGGTCACGTACTCGTGGCTCCGGTCCGCGCCGAGCACCTCGGCCGCCGCCGAGCCCAGCCCCAGGTCGACCTCGATCTCCACCGAGCGCTCGTGGGGCGGGTAGTCGATGGGCGGCCGGAAGGTCAGGCCGTCGGGAGGCGGCACCGAGGCGTACAGCTCGGCACCCTTCATGTGCAGGTGCAGGCGCCGTTCCATCTCCGGGTCGAGGCGCATGGCTCCCCTCTCGAAGATGGTCTCGCCGCCGAGCCGCAGCCGCACCGCCGATGGGTCGAGCCCGAGCCCGGCGCGCCCCGCCTGCTTGCCGATGGCGGCCAGGAGCCGCCCCACGTTGGGATCGTTGCCGTTCACGGCGCACTGCACCAGGGGTGAATTGACCACCGCCTTCCCGATCTCCCGCGCCGCCCGCACGTCGGGCGCGCCGCCGACCACCACGTGCAGGACGTGGTGCACGCCTTCGCCGTTGCGGACCACGTCCTCTGCCAGGTCGCGGGCCAGGCGCGAGAGCGCCTCCCGGAAGGCCCGCGGGTCGGGCGCGGGGCGCCGCATGGAGGAGACCAGCGCCACCGTGTCGGAGGTGCTGGTGTCCGAGTCGACGGTGATGCACTGGAAGCTCCCCTCGACCGCCTCGTCGAGGGCGGCCCGCAACTCCTCGCGCGGGACGGACAGGTCGGTGAGGAGGTAGACGAGCATGGTGGCCAGGTCGGGCTCGATCATCCCGGCCCCCTTGGCGATGCCCACGATGCTGCCCTGCCCCACCGCCACGCGGCGCACCTTGGGGTAGAGGTCGGTGGTGAGGATGGCCTCGGCCGCGGGCAGGACGCTGTCCGCCTGGAGCGAGGCCACCGCACCGGGCAGGGCCGCGACCATGTCCTTCACCGGAAGTCTCCAGCCGATGACCCCGGTGGAGCTGGGGAACACCTGGGCCGGATCCACCCCGAGCAGGCGAGCCGCAGCCGCGGCCACCTCCTCGGCCGCCTCCACTCCTCCGGGAGCGCACACGTTCGAGACCTTGTTGTTCACCACCCAGGCGGCGAGCCGCGACCCGGACAGGCGGGCCCTCCCCACGATCACCGGCGCGCCCGGGAAGGCGTTGCGGGTGAACTTGGCGGCGAAGGACGGGGTGGGCTCCTCGACGGCCAGGATCGCCAGGTTCATCCTCGCCGGCTTCGGAACCTCCGCCGGCGTGAACTCGAGACGCGCGGTGCCGACGCGGAAGCCGAGGGGGAGGCGGGACTGGGACTCGAGCCAGGCCCGGTGCTCGGCGCGGCTCGTGAAGGTCAGCTGGGTGCTCGGCATGGATTCCCCATCCAAGCGTCGCCGCACGGCCAGGTCAACCCCGATCGGGTCTCCTGATGGTGTGCGGCCGCCTGGCCGCTTAAGAACCCGTTTCCGCCGCCACTCCCGCAGTCGACCCCTTCCCCGGAGAACCCCAGATGAAGAACGCCGTCCGCACCCTGCTCGTCGCCGTCCTCGCCGTCCCCGTCCTGGCACTGGCCCAGATGCCGTCCGTCCCCCAGGCACCGGCCGCCCCGCAGGTGCCGTCGACCGCCGACGCAGCGGCTTCGACCAAGGCCGCCACCGATGCGACCAAGGCCCAGGCCGCCACCACCGGCCAGCAGGTCAAGGCCACCGCCAAGACCGAGGGCAAGAAGGCCTCCAAGAAGGGCGTGGACGCCGGCGCCGCCAAGGCCGGAACCGCGGGTGCCGTCGTCGCCCCGCACGCCCACGACGCCGCAGCCACGGGCGTCGACAAGGGCGTGGACAAGGCCGCCGAGAAGGCCGGCATCAAGTAGCCGATTCCTCGCAGGATTCGCGGCCCCGCCGGGTTGACCCTGGTGGGGCCGTGCCTCGTCCCCTGCCGGGAGTCCAGCGCCCGGTGCTACGCTCGGGGCCATGGCCCAGCCGGGCGGGATCCCCGAGGCGCCGGCCGCGATGGAGACGTCGCGGGAGGGGGAGTCGACGCTCGTCGTCCGGCTGCGGGGAGCCTGGCACCTGGCCGGGGACCTGCCCGCCGCCGCCGAGGTCGACCGGGAACTCGCCCGCGCTCCCACCACGTCCCTGCGCGTCGACGCCTCCGGCATCGCGGGGTGGGACAGCGGCCTCGTGGTCTTCCTCTACGGGGTCGTCGAGGCCTGCCGCGCCCAGGGCGTCCCGGTGACCCACTCCGGCCTGCCAGGGACGCTCGAGCGCATGCTGGCGCTCGTGCAGGAGTCGTCCCTCCCGCCGTCGCCACCGGCCACTCCCCGGGGATGGCTGGAGCGGCTGGGGCGGCGCGCGCTCTCCTGGCGGGAGAAGGCCCGGGCGACCGCCCTCTTCGTGGGCGAGACCACGCTGGCGCTCGGGCGCTTCGTGGTCGGGCGCGCCCGCTTCCGCGGGCAGGACCTGGGGCTGCTCTTCGAGGGGGCCGGTCCGGGCGCCCTCCCCATCGTCGCCCTGGTGAACTTCCTCGTCGGGATCATCCTGGCGTTCGTGGGCATCACCCAGCTGCGCCGCTTCGGGGCCGAGTACTACGTGGCCGACATCGTGGGCATCGCCGTGACCCGCGACATGGCGGCCCTCATCACGGCGGTGGTGCTGGCCGGCCGCAGCGGCGCCGCCTACGCCGCCCAGCTCGCCACCATGAAGGTGACCCAGGAGGTGGACGCGCTGCGCACCCTCGGCATCTCCCCGGTGGAGTTCCTGGTGGTGCCCCGGCTCGTCGCCCTCACCCTGATGATGCCCTTCCTCACCCTCTTCGCCGACCTGATGGGCATCCTGGGCGGCGCGGCAGTGGGCACCACCATGATGAACCAGGCGCTGGCCGCCTACCTGCGCCAGACCTCCCACTCCGTCACCACGGGTGACATCGCCGGCGGGCTCGCGAAGTCGGCGGTCTACGGCGCGCTCATCGCCCTGACCGGGACCGCGCGCGGGCTCGAGGCCGAGCGGAGCTCGGAGCGGGTCGGCGAGGCCGCCACCAAGGCGGTGGTCACCGGGGTGGTGGCCATCATCGCCGCCTGCGGCGTCTTCCAGTACGTCTTCTTCCTGTTCGGGTGGTGAACGTGGCCGACGCGATCCTGGGCGTGCGCGACCTGACCATGGCCTTCGGCGAGCGGGTGCTCATGGAGGGGCTCGACTTCGAGATCCGGCGCGGCGAGATCTACGTGGTCATGGGCGGGAGCGGCTGCGGAAAGAGCACGCTGCTGCGCCACATGCTGGGGCTGCAGGAGCCCGCCTCGGGCCAGGTGTTCTACGGCGAGGAGAGCTTCACCCGGGCCGGGCCGGCCGACCGGGAGCGGCTCCTGCGCCGGGTGGGCGTGCTCTACCAGGGGAGCGCGCTCTGGACCTCGATGACCCTCGCCGAGAACGTGGCGCTGCCGCTCCAGCAGTTCACGAAGCTCTCGCCCTCCCGCATCCAGGAGGTGGTGGAGCTGAAGCTCGCGCTGGTGGGGCTCCACGGCTTCGAGTCCTTCCACCCCTGGGAGCTCTCCGGCGGCATGCAGAAGCGGGCCGGCCTGGCCCGCGCCATCGCGCTCGACCCGGAGATCCTCTTCATCGACGAGCCGTCCGCCAGCCTGGACCCGCCCACGGGGAGGCGGCTCGACCGGCTCATCCGGGAGCTGCGGGACGCGCTCGGCACGACGGTGGTGGTGGTCACGCACGACGTGGCGAGCATCCTCGGCATCGCCACCCGCGCCCTCTTCCTCGACGCGGAGACCCGGCGATCCATCGCCGAGGGGCCACCCGCCGAGCTTCGCGATCACGGCCCCGAGCCGGTCCGGGCCTTCTTTGCCGGGGGCAAGGCCTCCTAGGGAGAAGTCATGGCACGAAGGTTCAATCCACGGCTGGTCGGCGCCTTCGTCCTGGCGGCCGTCGCCCTCGGGGTGGTCGCCTCCATCTGGCTGGGCTCGAACCGGGTCTTCCAGCGGAAGGTCCGCTTCGTGGTGGTCTTCTCCCAGGACATCGCCGGGCTCGAGGTGGACTCGCCGGTGAAGTTCCGCGGGGTGCCGGTGGGGAGGGTGGCGAGCATCCATCTCTCGATCGGCTCACCGGAGGCGCCGCTCCAGGAGATGTTCATGCCGGTGGTCATCGAGCTCAACCAGTCGCGCATCCGGGAGATGGGGGAGACCACCGACCTCGGCAACCCGGAGGTGGTGAAGACGCTGGTCCAGCACGGGTTGCGGGCGCGGATCGCGCTCGAGAGCTTCCTGTCCGGGCGGCGCTACGTGGACCTCGACATCGTCTCCGATGCCCTTCCGCCGGAACCACCGCCCTTCGCCCTCCCCTACCCGGAAATCCCGGTCCAGATCGAGCCCGGCCTGCTGTCGCTGCAGGCGGACGCCGCCAAGGTCCTCGGCAAGCTCCAGTCGCTCGACCTGGACGGGCTCGTCGCCGACCTCCGCGCCGCGGCGAAAGGGGTGGGCCGGGCATCGGTGCGCATCGACGAGGTGGGGCAGGGTCTGCCGCGCACGCTCGAGGGCATGGACCGTGCGCTCACCGCCATCCGTGACACAGCCCGGGCGCTCGAGAAGGAGGTTCCCGGCCTGGCCGGGGACGCCCGCGCCTCGATGCTGCGGCTCGCCACGGCCCTCGACCAGCTGGACGCGACGCTGCGGGAGGTGAAGCTGTCCTTCGCGCCCGGAGCGCCGGTGCCGGTGCAGCTCGAGCAGACGCTCCGGGAGGTGGGGCAGGCGGCGCGATCGCTCCGCGTGCTCACCGACAGCCTGGAGCGGGACCCCAGCCAGATCGTCCGCGGCCGACCGGAGACGAAGCCATGAGACCCACCATCGCTGCCCTCGCCGCAATGCTCATCCTGCCGGCCTGCCTGGGCCCGCGGGTCGACACGTCCCGCTACTTCACCCTGGCTGCCGCTGGAGCGACCGCCGCCGGGGCACCGGTCGCCTCGGTCGGGATCGGGCCGGTGAGCCTGCCGCCCTACCTCTTGCGGCCGGAGGTGGCCACGCGGCTCGGTCCGGAGCAGATCGCCTATTCCGCGAACGACCGCTGGGCTGCGCCGCTCGACGAGCTGGCCGTCCGGGCGCTGGAGGAGGAGCTCCGGGCCCGCCTGCCCGCCCGCGAGGTCCTGCGCTGGCCCTGGCCGCTCGGAGCGCCTCCGGCGGTGACCGCATCGGTGGAGTTCCTCCGCCTGGAGGGGGACGCGGCCGGAGGGGCCACGGTGCATGCCAGGTGGACCGTCTCGTCTGCCGGGCGCCCACCGGTGACCGGGGAGAGCCGGATCCACGAGGCCGGGGCCCCGGGGGACGTCCCGGGCTCGGTTGCGGCCCTCGGCCGGGCCCTCGGCGCGCTGGCGGCCGACCTCGCGGCAGCCGCACCGGCGACGGGAGGCTGACCCCTCCCCTTTCACCCGGATTCGTGGTTTGTACGGGGCCTCGCTCGCCGTCCGGAGGCCCCCTTGAAGAGAATTGCCGCAACGATCGCGCTCCTCTCCCTCGCCCTCGCCCCCCTGGCCGCCAGCGCCGACGGCGGCATGTGGATGCCCCAGCAGATGATCGACCTGGCCCCCCGGCTGAAGAAGCTGGGCTTCCAGGGCAACCCCAAGGCCTTCGCCGACCTCACCGGCATGCCCATGGGGGCGATCGTCTCGCTCGGCGGCTGCAGCGCCTCCTTCGTTTCCGACACCGGCCTCATCATCACCAACCACCACTGCGTCACCGGCGCGCTCCAGTACAACGCCACTCCGGAGCGGAACACCGTGAAGGAGGGCTTCCTGGCCGCCACGCTGGCCGACGAGGTCTGGGCCGGACCGGGCTCCCGCGTCCTCGTCACCGTGGCGGTCCGCGAGGTGACGAAGGACGTGGTCGGCAAGCTCGCAGCCGGGCAGTCCGACCTCGATCGTGAGCTCGCCATCGAGAAGCGGGAGAAGGAGCTCACCGCGACCTGCGAGAAGGAGGGGCTCCGCTGCCGCGTCGCCTCGTTCTTCGATGGGCTCAAGTGGTTCGAGATCGCGCAGGTCGAGCTGAAGGACGTCCGGCTCGTCTACGCGCCCCCCTCCTCGATCGGCAACTTCGGCGGCGAGACCGACAACTGGCGCTGGCCCCGCCACTCCGGCGACTTCGCCTTCTACCGGGCCTACGTGGGCAAGGACGGGAAGCCAGCGCCCTTCGACAAGGGGAACGTCCCCTTCAAGCCCAGGCACCACCTCACCGTGGACCCGGCCGGCGCGAGTCCCGGCGACGTCGTGGTCGTGGCCGGCTATCCGGGGCGGACCGCCCGCCACGTCACAGCCCGCGAGATGAGGGAGACCATCGACTGGAGCTATCCGCGCGTGGTCCGGCGCTACGGGGACATGCTGGCCATCCTGGCCGAGCTCTCGAAGGGTTCGAAGGAGACCGAGATCAAGGTTGCCCTGCGCGTCCGCGGCCTCGCCAACTCGATGAAGAACCGGCAGGGCGTGATCGAGGGCGCGAGGAAGGGCAAGCTCCTCGAGAAGAAGGCGGCGGCCGAGGCCGAGCTCCAGTCCTGGATCGACGCCGACCCCTCCCGGAAGAAGGCGTTCGGCGGAGCCATCGCCGCCCTCGACGATCTCCAGGCGAAGCGCGAGCAGGTCCGGGAGCGGGATGCCACCCTCCAGGCCCTCTACTTCAACTCCACCCTGCTCGGGTCGGCCCGCACCATCCGCCGGCTCGCCGAGGAGCGTCAGAAGCCCGACGCCGATCGTGAGGCGGAGTACCAGCAGCGCAACTGGGAGCGGCTGCGGGAGTCGCAGGAGCGTCTCCAGCGGACCATCGACCTCGGGGCGGACCGGGCCTTGCTCCGGTACGCCCTCCTCGAGGCGGCGGCGCTCCCGAAGGAGCAGCGCATCGAGGCGCTCGACGCGCTCGTCGGCCTCTCGGCCGGGCTCGCCGAGGCCGACGCCAAGGCGAAGGTGGACGCCTGGCTCGCCAGCCTCTACGCCGCGCCGTCCCAGCTCGTCGACCAGAAGGCCCGGATGGCGCTCGTGGACGGCAAGCCCGAGGAGGTCCTCGCCGCGAAGGACCCCTTTCTCGACCTGGCCGCCGCCCTCGCCCCCCTCGACAAGCAGGTCCGCGACGCCAGCAAGGCGCGGGCCGGCGCGGTGTCCCGGCTGGGCCCGGTCTACATGCAGGCCATGCTCGACCACGCCGGCGGACTCGTCGCTCCGGATGCCAACTCCACGCTCCGCGTGACCTTCGGCACCGTGAAGGGAGTCTCTCCCCAGGACGGCGTCCTCTACCTGCCCCAGACCACGCTGCAGGGCGTGGTCGCCAAGGCCAGGGCGGGCGACAAGGAGTTCGACGCTCCCCCGGCTCTCCTCGCCGCGGCCGCCAAGGTGCTCGCCACCGGGAAGTCGCCGTTCCTCGACAAGAAGCTGGGCGACGTCCCGGTCAACTTCCTCTCCGACGTCGACACCACGGGCGGAAATTCCGGCTCGGCCGTGCTGAACGGCAAGGGGAAGCTGGTGGGGCTCCTCTTCGACGGCACCTACGAGACCATCGCCTCCGACCTGCTCTTCGATCCGGTCGACACCCGCTCCATCCAGGTCGACATCCGCTACGTTCTCTGGGTGGCGAGCCAGGTCTCCGGCGCGACCCGCGTGGTCCAGGAGCTGGGCGTCCGGCCGTAGCCGGACCACCCCGCACGTGGCCCCTTCCCCGAACGACACCGCGATGGTGGCCCGCCGGGTCGAGCGGGCCCACGCGCTCCAGCTGGAGCGAACGCGGGCGGCGCGCGGGACCGGGGCGCCCGCGGTCGAGGTGGCGGGAGGACTTTCCGTGTCCCACGGCGCCCGCTCCCCGTTCTCTGCGGCGGTGGGCGTCGGAATCGGCGTGGCGGTCTCCGAGGGCGACGTGGAGCGGATCGAGTCGCACCTGGGCCTCGGCGGCGGTCCGGTGCGCATCGAGGTGGGCCCCGCCACCGACCCCTCCCTCACGGAGGAGCTGGGGCGCCGCGGCTACCAGCTGGAGCGGTTCTTCCAGGTCTGGGTGCGGGCGCCGGCGGACGACCCGGCGGGTGCAGACGTCCGGATCGCTGCTCGCGCCGAGGAGCTCGCCTGGGTGGAGCTCTTCTCCCGCGCCTTCCTGGGAGCACCCACCCAGTCGGATGCGCAGCGGGAGGCGCTCCGCTGCATGGCGCAGGCGGAGGGAAGCGTTCCCTGGCTCGCACTCGAGAACGGCACTCCCGTGGGCGTGGCCCTCTCCTCCGCCGAAGGGGGCGTGGCCTGGCTCTCCGGCGCCGGCATTCTTCCGGCATCGAGGGGCCGGGGCCTTCAGGGCGCCCTGGTGCGGGCGCGCCTCGCCTGGGCCGCGGCGCAGGGCTGCGACCTCGCGGCCTCGGCCACCGAGCCGGGCACGGCCTCGCAGCGCACGCTGGAGAAGTGTGGATTCCGGGTCGCCTATCCGAAGGCGGTCCTGGTCCACTGACGGGAGGAGAGGCAGGATGAACGTCGCCCCGGATCGGGTCTGCCTCGTCACCGGCACGAGCTCCGGGATCGGGCTGGCCGTGGCCGAGGAGCTCCTGCGGCGCGGCTGGGACGTCGCAGGTGTGGCGCGGCGGGTGGCTCCCATCCATCACGTCCGCTACCGCCACCTCCGGCTCGACCTGGCCGACACGGCGGCGATGGAGGCGGAGTTCGAGGACGCATTCGGAGAGGGGCTGGCCCTCGACGGCCGGGCCCGCGTCGGGCTCGTGAACGGCGCCGCCACGGTCGAACCGGTGGGGCCGATCAGCGCCGCATCCGCCGCCGACCTGGCGCGGGCCTTCGCGCTGAACGCGGTCGCTCCCGTCTGGCTCCTCGGCTTCTTCCTGCGCCGCGCGCGCGGTGCGAAGGTCCGGGTGGTCGACGTCTCGTCGGGCGCGGCCCGGCGCCCCTACGCCGGCTGGTCCGCCTACTGCGCCACCAAGGCCGCCCTGCGCATGGCCGGCGAGGTGGTGGGGGAGGAGGCCCGCTCCTTCGCGCCCGGCACCGCCCTCCCGGTCGACCTCTCGGTCGTGAGCTACGAGCCCGGGGTGGTCGACACCGAGATGCAGGCGACGGTCCGCGGATCGCCGGCCGAGGCCTTCCCGCAGGTGGAGCGCTTCCTCGACCTCCACGCCAGCGGCAGGCTTCACCCACCGTCATTGCCGGCGGGGGAGATCGCGGACCTTCTCGAGATGGACGGGCTCCCCCCCTTCTCCGAGCGGCGCCTGGGAGGGTAGAAGGAACCGATGGCCACCCGCCCCGCCTGGATCGCGATCGCCGCCCTGCTGGCGACGGTCGCCTGCGGGCCGCTCTCCCACGCCGCCGTCCGGCCCGACCTGCTCGACCCGGCGACCGGGCGCGCCAGCCCGCCGCTGCGCGCACCGCCCCCGGAGCGCATGCGCGTGGCCGTCTACGGCGACTCCCAGGGGAACACGGCGGCCCACCAGGCGGTGGTCGCGGCCATCCTGGCCGAGAAGCCCGACCTGGTCCTGTTCGCCGGAGACGCCATCGACCACCTCCCGGCCGGCCACATGCCGGACTGGGGCGGCTGGCAATACCTCGTCCCCATCTGGCCGCAGTACGTTCGCGGCTACGCCTGGGTCTCCCTCCTCACCGTCATCCCCTTCCCCGCCGCCATCCACGAGACCCTGCTCGGCGCCGTGGCTCCTCCGCGGAAGCCCCCCGACCTGAACGGCTGGCTCGAGGACACGGCCCCCCTCCGGAAGGCCAGGATCCCGGTGCTGGCCGCACGGGGCAACCACGACGCGTACCACGTGGTCGACGAGGCCCAGTTCGCGAGCATCTTCTCGCCTCCGGGGGCCCCGGAGCTCCCCCGGGATCGCTTCTGGTACGCCGTCGACCAGGGCGGCTGGCGATTCCTCGTCCTCGACACCGGGACCGACCTGTTCGGCGACCGCGACCCCATGCCCGAGGGCGGCCCCCAGCTCGCCTGGCTGGAGGAGCGGCTCTCGGAGGCCGACCGGCTTGGGCTCCGCTCCATCGTGCTCCTGCACCTCCCGCCCTTCTCCTCCGGCAGGGAGGAGCGCGGCGTGCCCTGGGTCAGGAGGCGCGTCGTGGAGGGAATCCTCGATCGCCACCCGGTGGCGCTGGTCCTCTCGGGGCACATCCACGCCTACGAGCGCATCCTGCGCCCGGGATTCGAGGGCTGTCCGGTGAACTTCGTGGTGAGCGGCGGAGCCGGCGGAAGGTTCTTCGGTGTCTCCGCGAGGCGCGAGGAGGGCTCGCAGCTCTTCGTGGAGGACGTCCGGAACTTCCTCCTGCTCGAGCTTGGCCCGGACGGGCTGTCCGGACGTGCACTCCCGGTGCAGGTGCCGGGCGAGGACTGGAGGAACCCCGCCTCGCCTCTCGACGTCTTCGAGGTCCGGATGCCTCCGGCCGGGAACGGGACTACTTGCTCCGGACGAAGTCCCAGCGGCCGGTGAGCCCGGCCGACCACATGGTCTGGTAGAAGCCGGTCAGCGGGAAGTCGAGCCCGACCAGGCGGGCCTCGACGCCGAGGGCGAATGGCTCGGGGCGCCACACGAGAGCGCTCGCCGCTGCCATGAACCCGATCCCCATCTGGCTCACGGTGTTCGACGTCCCGGTCACGTTCGTCGTCACGATCTGATCGTAGAGCCCCAGGCCCACGCGCAGGCGGAACCAGTCGATGTCCCAGCCCGCGCCGACGACGAACCCGAGCGCGGCGGCGGAGTTGCTGGCGAAGACGGTGCCGATCGACCCGTTGCCGACGGTGTTCACGTACTGGCCGCTCGAGTAGATGGGCACGTACGAGATGTCGAAGAACGGGTGGGTGAAGTGCTCGCCCCGATAGGCCACGGTGAGGGCGAAGGCCGGGCCGCCGTTCCCCCAGGCGAGCGTTCTCGTGTCGGGCATGGGCCAGGCGAGCTGCCCGTAGCCGACGTACGCGTCGAGCTCCCACGCGGTGGGAGCCTTCGGCTCGGCCGGGGGAGCGGCCTGCGGGGCGGGGGTGCCCTGTGCGAGGGCGGTGCTGCTCACGGCGAGCGCGAGTGCGACGAGGAGAGTTCTCACGGCGAGCCCACCCGGGACGGGGTGTACGGCGGGACGATGCCGATCTCCTCGAAGCGCTGGTTGGCCAGCCCGAGGTAGTTCGTCAGGAAGCCGTTCGGCACGGCCTGGGTCATGAAGGCATCCATGGTCGCGGGGTCGTTGATGGTCCAGAACCCGACGAAGAGCCCCTGCTGCTGGGCGTTCAGGACGTCTGACGCCATCGGCCCGCGGGTGTATCGGGGCATCCAGGCCGCGCAGGGGAGGCTGATGGCCTCGTTCACGTCCTCCTCGATGAGGCACCTCTGCTCCGACCAGAGCTCGCCGGAAGCCAGCGCGGCGGTGTAGGTGTTCACGCTGTCCTGGTCGGGAAGTCCGATGAAGGCGCGCTGCGAGATCGGACGGCTGCCGGGGAAGAGGCACTTCGTCCCGGGGGGCGAGCCGGAAGGCGGCACACCGGTGGGGCAGGCGACGATGGTCTCGGAGAGCGTCTTCACGATCTGGCTCACCGGGACGATGACGTCGGTGGTCTTGCTGTCCAGGTAGGTGGGCAGGTTGGTGCGCGTGAAGATGTACGTGAGCATGTCGACGACGCGCGGGATGACCTCGCCGTTGCGGAGCCGGCAGTTCGCGACCAGCTCGGCGTAGGTGTAGTCCTCGACCATGCCGGTGCAGTAGGTGCCCTGCACGACCCCTGGGTAGAGCCCGAGGTGGAAGAACACCGGGACCTGGTCCTTCGTCAACCGGGCGTCGATCTCCATGTACTCGCCCTGGAGCTGGGTGGCCATGATGGCGGTCTCCGGCGTGTTCTCGGAGATGCCGCAGTTCATCGACGTCTGGCAGGCACCGTGGTGGACGCCCACGACGAAGGTCTTGACGCCCTCGGCGTTGAGCCGGCTCTTGCGCGGCCGGTTCCAGGTGACGTCGAGGGGCAGGCCCGGGGCGTCGGTCCCGCCGCCGGTGGCGCCGGTCAGGAACGGGCGCTCCGTGGGCACCGCGCGCGGGTCGCCGGGACCGTTCGTGGGACTCCAGGCCGGCGCGCCGCAGACGTACTGGATGACGGAGGTGGGCCCGACGAAGAGCCGGATGAGACCGGTGCTGCTCGGGGTCGGATCGGACTCATCGAGGTAGCGCCAGTAGCCCTCGAGGACCAGCCGCGTCACCGGGGGCGACACCGTGGTGTCGGTGAAGCAGCCGGGCTGCATGATGGCGAAGCCAAAGTGGTCGTAGCCCAGGATGGAGACGGAGGACTTCATGCCGTCGGCGAGGCCGCCCCACTGGCTTCCGTGGACGACCACGCTCGAGCCGAAGCGGCTCGAGGTGTCGTAGACCCCGTCGAGCACGTTCTGGAGCGAGTAGGGATTCGGGGGCGGAGAGGAGCGGGCGATCAGCCCGCCCGACTGGAACTCGGGCGGCTGCGGGCTGGTCCGCGACGCACAGGCCGACGAGAGGAGCGCGGCCACGCCCAGGACGACGATTCGGCGTTCAGAACTCATAGCCGGCAAGTACTCCCAGGTACCAGATCTTGGCGTTGTTGAAGGACTCGCTGGTCGGCGTGGCCTCCACGTTGAAGAAGATCGGGTAGTTCGTTGCGGTGTTGTAGAGGCTCACTCCGTAGTAGATGACGCCCGCCGACTTGTTGGGGGCGTACTCGACGATGGCCGACAGCCCGAACCCGTCGTAGGTGACCGAGTTGGGCGAGAGGACGAGCCCTCCCAGGTTCACCGCCTGGTAGAGGTTCACGTAGGCCTCGTACTGGAGCGTCAGCCAGGAGTCCTTCGAGACCTGGAGTCCGATGCGGGCTCCCGGGTCGACCAGGATGCCCCAGCCCGTGGTGTTGAACGAGGTCGTGGCCACGAAGAGCTTGCCCAGCACGCCGAAGTACCCGTTCACGTGGGCCATCACGCCGATGCTGAACGGGCCGGTCTTGAAGGCCCACTGCGCGCCGACGCCGAGCTGGTTGTAGACGACGATGGTCTGGAGGCGAGCATCGAGCGTGAAGCCCGCGCCCAGGCCCCGCGTGTAGTTCGCGGTGAACATCGGGGCGAGCTGCCAGATGCCGCCGATGGCCCAGCGGTCCTTGCCCTTTCCCGGGCCGTCCGGGAAGAAGGTGAGGCCGCGGTCGGGGTAGGCCCAGGCCGGCGTCTCCCAGGGCTTCTTGGGGATCTGCTCGACCAGGATGACCTTGGTCTCGCCGGAGGTGGCCTCGCCGACCACGACCAACTGGCCCGGCTGGGGCGCGGGGTCTGCGGCGCGTGCCGTGCCGGCGGGGAGCTGGGCGAGAAGGGCGGCGGCGGCCGCGAGGACGAGGCTCTTCGGGTGCGCGACGTTCACTTGGGGACTCTGCGCTCCACGTTCGCTGGGACTGCCTGGAAACGGACACCGGGGTTTACTCGTCCTCGCGTTCATCGTCCATCCGTTTTCGGTCACGCCCCTTCGGGGTCGTCTCGTCGTCCTCGTCGAGCATCCGGTACTTCGGCCCTTCCGGATCGTCGTACTGGCCGCTCCGCACCGACCAGAGGAAGCCCAGCCATGCTGCGATGCCCAGTCCGAGGGAGATGGCGATGAGGAAGCCCAGGGACACGGTTCACCTCGAATGGTGCGGGGTCCTCCCGCCGCGGATCCGCAGCGAGTTGAGGACCACGAACGTGGAACTGGCCGCCATGGCAGCGGCGGCGACGATCGGGTGCAGGAGCCCGACCATGGCGAGAGGCACGGCCACGAGGTTGTAGACGAGCGCCCAGAAGAGATTTTCCCGGATGATGCGGTAGGTCTTCCGCGAGAGCCGGACCAGCTCGGGGAGCAGCCTCAGGTCGTCCCGGACCAGCACCGCCGCTGCGCTCTCCATCGTCACATCGGTACCGCGCGACATGGCCACGCCCACGTCGGCCTGGGTGAGCGCCGGGGCGTCGTTCACGCCATCCCCTGCCACGAGGACCCGGCGCCCGCCGGCCTGCAGCGCCGCCACGCGCTCCCGCTTCTCCGCGGGCGTCACCTCGGAGACCGCCCTGCCGATCCCCAGCGCCGCCGCCACCGCCTCGGTGGTTCTCCGGTTGTCCCCGGAGAGGAGGCTCACGCGCAGTCCGAGTGCCTCGAGCTCCGCCACGGCATCCCGGGACTCGGGGCGCACCGCGTCGGCGACCACGAGCAGGGCCACGAGCCGGCCGCCGCGCGAGAGAAAGGCCACCGTGTCTCCCCGCTCCTCCCGGACCCGGGCTTCCCGCTCCGCTCCGGCCGGGATCTCCGCTCCCGTCTCGGCCACGAAGAGCCGGCTGCCCACCCGTACCGGCTCCCCGGCGATCGAGCCCTCCACCCCGCGGCCGGGCACGGCCCTGAAGTCCGTCGCATCCGGCCCCGGGTCCCCGGGCAAGGCCCGCGCCGCGTCGACGATGGCCCGCCCCAGGCTGTGCTCGGAACGCCGCTCCACCGCGGCGGCGAGACGCAGCGCGCCGTCCGCGCTGCCTCCCTCGAGGGGCAGCACCTCCCGGAGCTCGGGCCGACCGCGGGTGACCGTGCCGGTCTTGTCGAGGAGGGCCTCGTCGGCGCCGGCGGCCCGCTCGAAGACGTCGCCCCCTTTCACCAGAAGTCCGCGCCCGGTGGCCACGCCGGTGGCCAGCAGCACCGCGAGCGGAGTGGCGAGGCCGAGCGCGCATGGGCAGGCGATGACCAGCACCGACACCCCGATCATGAGGGCCTGGGGCGCCGGGGCACCACCGAGCAGGTGCCCGGCCGCAGCCGCCACGGCGAGCACCAGGATGGCTGGCACGAAGACCCCCACCAGCCGGTCGGCCACCACCTGGATGCGCGGCCGCGACGCCTGCGCCTCCTCCACCGCGCGGATGATCCCGGCGAGGACGGTGGCCGCGCCGGTCCGGTTGACCTGGAGGACGAACGAACCGTGCAGGTTGACGGTGCCGCCGATGGCGGGCGAACCTGGCTCCTTCCCCACCGGCCGCGACTCGCCGGTGACGAGCGACTCGTCGACCTCGCTCCGTCCTTCCACCAGGACGCCGTCGGCGGGGACCCGCTCGCCCGGCACCACCTCCACCCGGTCGCCCGCGCACAGCCCGGCCACCGGCACGAGCTGCACCTGGGTGCTCCCGTCCGCGCGCGTCTCGATCCGTCGCGCCTCGCGGGGTTGCAACGCAGCCAGCCGGGCCACCGCCTCGGAGGCCCGCCCCTTCGCGGCCGCCTCCACGTAGCGCCCCACCAGCACCAGCGTGACGATCATGGCGGCCGTGTCGAGGTAGACCTCGCCGCCGGCGAGCATCTGCCAGACGCTGTAGGCGAGCGCCGCACCGGCGCCCAGCGCGATGAGCGCGTCCATGTTGAACCGCCCGTGGCGCAGGCCAACCACGGTGTTGCGGAGAAAGGGAGCCCCCGAGTAGAAGTACACGGGGAGTGTCAAGCCGAGCCCCACCCACTCGAGCATCCGCCGGGTCCCGGGGTCGATGCCCTGGAAGTACCCGGCGTAGAGGGCGATGGTGATGACCATGAGCTGCGAGGAGAGGAAGCCCGCCGTGCCGAGACGCACGAGCAGGTCGCGGGTCTCGCGCCGCTGGGCCGCCTGCCCCTCGGTCTCCCCCCAGGGCTTGGGCAGGTAGCCGGCCGAGCGGATGCGCCCGAGCACCGCCGGGAGCGCGGTCACGGCGGGATCGAAGCGGACGCGGGCCCGGTGGGTCGCGTAGTTCACGCGCGCGAAGGTCACGCCCGGCAGCTTCCCGAGGAGCCGCTCGTTCAGCCAGACGCAGGAGGCGCAGCGGATCCCCTCGACGTAGAGGTCGACCTCGGAAAGGCCGCCCGTCGCCTCCCGCACCGCCGCCCGGAAGGCCTCGACCTCCTGCGGGTCCTCGGGGCGCGCCGCGAGCCCCGCCTCCTCCCAGCGGCGTCCCTCGTAGAAGGCGCCGAGCCCCTCCTCGCGGATGAGCCGGTGGATCCCCTGGCAGCCCGTGCAGCAGAAGACCCGCTCGTGCTCCCCGTCCTTCTCCCGGACCGCCTCCCGCTCCGGGAACGGGAGCAGGCAGTGGTCACAGCGAAGGGACATGGACGCGCAGCCCCCGCAGGACGAAGAGGACGCCGAGCAGCGCCACCAGCAGCCCCCCGGCACGGTGGAGGAGTCCGCGGGCCCGGGCGGAGAGCGCGCTCACCACCGCCCCGGCGAGGAGCAGCGCCGGCAACGTCCCGGCCCCGAAGGCGAGCGCGATCGCCAGGCCGCGGGCCGGGTGGCCGGTGGCAGCGGCCGCTGCGAAGGCCGAGTAGGAGAGGCCGCAGGGGAGGAACCCGAGCAGGAGCCCGAGCGGGTAGGCCCGCAGGGGCGCCTCGTGCCCGGCCAGCCGGCGCACCGCGCCGAAGACCCGCCCGGCCAGCCGCCCCTCCGCGCTTTTCACCCACAGTGATTGAGCCGCAGCGCCCAGCCCCATCGTCACCATCAGCATTCCGGCCAGGACCGCCACCACGTCCTGCCAGCCGGCCAGCCGTCCGGCCACGTTGACGAAGGAGCCGGCGAGACCCATGACCGCACCGATGGTGCCGTAGGTGGTGATGCGCCCGAGGTGGTAGGCGAGCTGGGGCAGGAGCGCGCGGCGGGCCGGGACGCCCGGGGGCGCCGAGATGCCGAGGGCCCCCACCAGCGGGCCGCACATGGCCACGCAGTGCCCGAATCCTCCCAGGAAGCCGGTTGCGAGCGCGATGGGGATCGTGGCGTCCATGGGCGGAGGACTACTCCGCCGCCTGGAACGGAAACCGCGAACGGGTCTCCGCGCGGCCGGGCAGCCGCACCACCACCTCGGCCAGCCAGTCGCGCCGGCCGCTCGAGCAGCGCAGGAGCGCACCCTTCCCGGCGTAGCGGCCGTCACCGGTCGCGGAGAGCGGGATGCGGTTCTCCCCCATGAACATCCCGGGCATGGAGAGCTCGACCGCGACCTCGGCGCCGGCCAGGGGCTCGCCGCCGCGGGACAGCTTGACCGCAGCGTCGATCTCCTTCAGGGGCTGGGGCGGGTGCGGGGAGAGCTCGAGGACCACCCGGACGTCTCCCGCGTTGCGGGCGCAGATGCGCTGGCCCACGTCGCAGTGGACCCCCTCCCCGACCTCCCCGGCCACGTGGATCCACTTGCCCAGGGTGAGCGTCTCGCCGCCGCGGCGGACGACGACGTCCAGGTCCCAGAAACCCGGCTCGGTCATGGGGAGTCGCGCGCCGTACCGTCCGCTCCCGCCTCGGGTCGCGGGCGCGGACCGGTCGAAGCGGCTGGTCCCGGCACGGGAGACGCGGAAGAGCACCTCCGCGTCGTCGAGAGGAGCTCCGTCCTTTCCGGTCAGCGAGATCGTCAGGGCTGCCTCCGGTCCGGCTCGCAGGGCGTCCTCGTCGACCACCACGTTCCAGCCCAGCGCCTGTGCCTTCTTCCGGTCGGCGTCGTGGTGGATGCCGGATTCGTAGGGATCGGCGACGACCGTTCGCTCGAAGCTCCGGGTTCCCACCCAGACCGCTCCCACGACGGCGCCCAGGGCCACGGCGACGACGATGGCGATGACGACCTTCAAGGGGTTCTCGGGAGCAGCATGGGGACCTGGGCCCGTACGGTATCACCGCCCGGCTCGGTCGCGGAGAGCTGTGCCTGGACCACCGGGCCGTCTCCGAGGCCGGACGCCGAGGCGACCAGGAAGACCCGCCGGTGCTCGCCGGGCGCGAGCTCGACGCGGTCCGGACTGACCGTTGCCTGGCCGCGGGCCGGCGCGAGGGCGAGCACCAGCGTCACCGTCCTGCGGCCACGGTTCTCCAGCGCGACGTCGTAGGCGTTCACCACCCGGCCGTCGGGACCCAGGCGGGGGAGAACCTCGACGACACGGCGGCCGCCAGGTCGAGGCTCTGGTCCCCGGCCTGGACGGCGGCGGCCACCGTTCCCACCGCGGCGAGGGCCGAGGCCGCGGCGAGCGCCAGCACCACCGGCCGCAACAGCCGCGGCCGTTGCCCGGGTGACCCGTAGAAGTAGTCGACCAGGGTGGGCCTCCCGAACTTCGCCAGGATGGGGGCGCAGGCGTCCACGCACTGCGCACAGGCGATGCACTCGGCCTGCAGGCCGTCCCGGATGTCGATGCCGGTGGGGCAGACCCGGACGCAGGCCAGGCAGTCGATGCACTCGGCGTCCCGCCGCTCGTCGTAGGCCACCACCAGGGTGGCCCGATCGAAGAGGACCCCCTGCAGCTTGGCGTACGGGCAGGTCGTGGCGCAGAACCGGCCGCGGACGAAGCCCAGGTCGAGGAAGAGCGTGGCGCCGAGCACGGTCCAGGCACCGCCCAGGACCGGGCCGAGGTCGAGGGAGACGAGGCGCCGGAAGAACTCCCAGGGGGTGACGAAGTACCAGAGGGTGGCTGCCGAGAAGACCACGGCCACCGCCGCCACCGTTCCCCATGCGAGCGCCAGGCGTGCCGGGCGCCGCCTCTTCCGGGCGCGCTCGGACTGGAGGGCCTGGGTGAGGTCTCCGAGGATGGTCTGGGGACAGCTCCACCCGCACCAGACCCTTCCCCAGACGAAGGTCACGAGCAGGAAGACGAAGGCGAGGGCCAGGGTCGCGAGCAGGACGACGAAGAACTCGTCCATCCAGAGGGTGGCGCCGAAGAAGTGGAGGCGCAGGCTGCCCACGTCGAAGCGCAGCGCGCTCTCGCCGCGGAGGGTGACGAAGGGCAAGCCCAGGAAGGTCGCGGCCTGCGCCACCCCGGCCCACCTGCGCCAGGGACCGATGCGCCGGATGGTCGGCCCGGTGCCGCTACTCGTCGTCATCGAGCATCTTGTACTTGGCCGCCTCGACGCTCGCCTTCCTCTTCCTCGAGAAGTAGTGAACCATCACCCAGACCAGCGCGGCGCTGAGGAGGAGCCCGAAGGCCAGGTAGACCCAGTCGTCGCCGGGGATGGTCTCGGGGCGCACGGCTGGCTAGCGCTTCCCGGCCCGGCGGTTCCGGGCCGCCAGATAGAGGCCGATGGCGGCCATGGTCGGAAGGGCCGTGAAGAGGATGGTCATGAAGATGTTGGCCCCGGCATCTCCGGAGGTGGCGACCGCACCCTGAACCGATTCCTCGTAGGCCCTGGACTGGGACCAGCCTCCCAGGGACGGGGTGTAGGTCCACGCGTAGTACACGCCCCAGACGATGAGGCCCCAGAAGAGGGCCCACCACCCCAGCGGGATCTTGCTGGCCGTCTCCTTGGCCTCGAGTCCGTCCGCGGTGTCGGGAAGTTCGTTCATGGCCGTCGATCCTCTCAGTGCTTTCCGCCGGTCTCGTGCTCGCGCTTCTCCGTCGCGGGCGGCTCCCCGCCCTCGTGGTGCTGCTGCGCGCGGATGTAGCTCACGATCCTCCAGATGCCATCGGGCGGGATCTGGGAGCCGAAGGCCTCCATGCCGCCGTCGGGAAGGCCCGGGCGTCCGATGGCCTTCTTCACGTCGCTGCCGCCGGCGATGATGGCGAAGTACTCGCCGTCCGTCCCGTAGCCGGGCGTGCCGAGGAACTTGTCCTCGGTGAAGGACGGGCCGATTCCTCCGTGCCCCTCGTCCCCGTGGCAGACCGAGCAGTTCGCGGCGTAGAGCGCAGCGCCCGCGGCGATGGCCTGGGGGGAGCTGCCGAAGGGATTCACCGCCGCCAGGTCGAAGCCACCCGCCGCCTTCGGCTTCTCGACGGCATGTCCGAGCTGCTGGGTGTAGGCGATGAGCGCTTCCATCTCGGTCTTGCTCGAGAGCTCGGCGATCTGCTGCACCGTGTAGGGCAGGGAGAGGGCGTCCATGTGGGCCTTCACCGAGGCCGGATCGAGCCGGTTCGCCTTGAGCCATCCGTAGGGCGGCATGTTCGAGCGCGGCACGATGACCTGGGGGTTCTCGTAATGGGCCAGGTGCCAGGAGTCGGGACGCTTGCCCCCTTCCCGCGCGAGGTCGGGGCCGGTGCGCTTCGAGCCCCAGAGGAAGGGGCGGTCGTAGGCGAACTCGCCGGCCTTGGAGTAGTCGCCGTAGCGCATCACCTCGGTGCGCAGCGGCCGCACCGTCTGGGTATGGCAATTGACGCAGCCCTCGCGCTGGTAGATGTCGCGCCCGGCCAGCTGCAGCGCCGTGAAGGGGCGCAGGCTCTCCAGCTTCGGGTGCATCTCCGGACGCATCATGGGGTACGCCATCATCACGATGGAGCCGGCCAGCACCGCCGCCGTGACCATCAGGGTGAAGACGATGGGCTTGCTGTAGATCTTTCCCGCCATGGCTCTCGCCCTCCCCTACGCCGCCACCGGGGCCGCGGACTTGCCGGCCTCGAGCGCGCGCCCCTTCTGGATGGTCAGCAGCACGTTCAGCACGAAGACCACCATGCCCACGATGAAGATGGCCCCGCCGAGCGATCGCACGTGCCAGTACGGGTAGTTCTTCACCAGGGTCTCCATGAACGTGTACTTGAGGGTCCCTTCCGGGGTGAGCGCCTTCCACATGGCGCCCTGCTGGATTCCGGTGATCCATCCGGTCGCGGAGAAGATGAGCTGTCCGACCAGCACCAGCCAGAAGTGCAGGTTGGCGAGCTTCACGCTGTAGATCTCGGTGCCGTACATCCTGGGGATGACGTAGTAGATCGACGCCGTCACCGTCAGTGCGACCCAGCCCATGGTGCCCATGTGCACGTGGCCGGGGACCCAGTCGGTGAAGTGGATGAGCTGCGAGACCACGCGGAGCCCCTGGGTGGGCCCCTGCACCGTCTGCAGGCCGTAGAAGGTGATGCCCAGGATGAAGAACTTGGCCAGGTAGTCGGTCTTCATCCGGCCCCAGTCCTCGCCGATGGTGCCGTAGCCGTTCACCACCGAGCCCCAGGACGGGGCGATGAGGAAGAGGGTGAAGACGATGCCCAGCGTCTGGATCCAGTCGGGCAGCGGCGAGTAGACGAGGTGGTGGGCGCCGGTCCACAGGTAGCCGAAGACCAGCGACCAGAAGGCCACGATGGAGAGCCGGTGGCTGTAGATGGGGAGCCCCGTGGACTTGGGGAAGAAGTAGTAGAACATGGCCAGGATGGGCATCGTGAAGACGAAGCCCACCACGTTGTGGCCGTACCACCACTCGACGTTGGCCGAGTTCACGCCGGCGAAGAGGTGGTAGCTCTTGAAGAGCCCCGCCGGGATCGCCAGGTTGTTCACGATGTAGAGCACCGCCACGCCCACCACGGTGGCGATGATGTACCAGAGCGAGATGTACATCTGCTCCTCGCGGCGGACCAGGATGGTGCCCACCACGTTCACCGCGAACATCACCCAGAGTACGACGATGGCGATGTCGAGGGGCCACTCCATCTCGGCGTACTCGAGCGACTGGGTGTAGCCCATCGACAGCGTGACGAGGGCCAGGAAGATGCCCACGTTGAAGAGCCAGAGCTGGACCCGCGCCAGCTTCGGGAAGAGGAGCGTGCGGCGCGTGAGCCGCATGAGGATGTAGTAGGAGAGGCCGAAGATGGCGCCCACCCCCAGGCCGAAGCCCAGGATGTTGGTGTGGACCGTCCTCATCCGGCCGAAGCTGGCCCAGGGGGCGAAGTTGAGCGCCGGCGCGAAGAGCTGCACCGAGATGAGCAACCCCACCACGAGTCCCACCACCGCCCAGACGATGGCGGAGAGGACGAAGCCCTCCACCGTCTTGTAGTCGTACCGGTATTCCTCGTTCATCGTTCCCTCCGCCGTGGACGGCGCGGCGTGAGACTACAAGAAGCGTTCCATTCCTGGGATGGCGTTCTGGGGCCCATTGACGCCCACACCTGACCTGGATCAAGAGCAAGCGCGCAGGGATTGCGACATAGTGGACCCGTGGGCGCGATTTTTTCGTTATTCACTCAAGGTGTAACACTGGGCTTCTCGGCGGCTGCCTCGCCGGGGCCCTTCCAGGCCTTCCTCCTCGCCCAGGCCTCCCGCCACGGCATCCGGCGGACGCTGCCCCTCGCCCTCGCACCGCTCGTGAGCGACGTGCCCATCGTCGCGGTGATCCTCCTCGCCCTCACCCGGGTCCCGGAGGGATTCCTGCGGGTCCTGGAGGTCGCGGGGGGGGCCTTCCTGGTCTGGCTGGCCTGGGGGAGCTGGCACGCCGCGGGTGAAACGGGAAGCGCGGCGGCGCCGGTTCCGGAGGGCGCGGGCGGGTCGTTCCTCCGCGCCGTGGTGGTGAACGCCGCCGGCCCCGGACCGTGGATCTTCTGGAGCACGGTCTGCGGCCCCATCCTGGCCGAGGCCTGGCGGGGCTCCGCAGCGGGGGCGCTGGCCTTCCTGCTGGGCTTCTACGCGCTGCTCGTGGGCGGGAAGGCGGCGCTGGTCGTGGCCTTCGGGCTGGCCGGGCGCATCGGCCCTCGCACGGCGCGCGGGCTGGGCCTGGCCTCGGCGGCCGGGATGGCCGGCATGGGGGCGCTGCAGCTCTGGCGCGGCCTCAGCGGCCTGGCTGGCGGGTGAGTTCCTCCGCGGTGACGAAGCGCGGCGCGACGTCCACCGGGATCCCGCGCAGCCGCTCGAGCACCTCCGCCACCGGCGGCCGGATGACCGCCATCCGGTCGAGGAGCGCATTCGCCCCCGCCGCGTCCCCCCGGGCCTGGAGGGACAGGATCTCGCGGGAGAGCGACTCGACCGCGGCGCGGATCTTCCCGTCCACCACCGAGAACCGGCCGTCCTTCCCCACCACCACGCCGCCCTGGTCGAGGAACCAGTTGAGCTGCAGCGCCACGCCCCGCCCGTGGGCCTCGTTCACGCCGAACCGGATGGAGCGGAAGGCCGACGCCAGGAAGGTGGCGTACATGGTCCTCTCGAGCTCCTTCGGGAGGACGCCGCGGTCCACCAGGCGATGCAGCGCGAGGAGGCCGACCACGTCGGCCTTGGCCTCCTCGATGGCCGGATAGGCGGGCCCGAGCTGCTCGCGGACCGTGGTGTGCCCGGTGGGGCGCTCGATCCCGTGGGGGCCGAGGCCATGCACCATCTCGTGCATGAGGATGTGGGTGAAGAAGGCGTCGAAGGAGACGCGCCGGCCGTCGGTCGGGGAGACCGCCACCTTCGAGATGGGCAGCAGCACCTTCTGGAACTTGGCTTCCTGGAGGTTCTTCAGCATCACCCGCTTGGCCCCCTTCTCGCGGAGGATGCGCTCGTCGTTGGGGAGGTTGAAGGCGGCGGTGGTGACGCCGCGCCGCCCGTCGCCGGCGGCGAAGATCTCGTTCACCACGCGGATGGGGGCGAGCGCGCCGAGCTTGGGGTTGCGCAGGGCCGGGTCCATCGGCAGGTGGTCCTCGATGTCCTGCAGCTCGCCGGAGAGGCGGGCGACCTTCCGGGTCTCGGCGTCGTCCCGGACGGTGACGAAGGACTCGAAGGCGGCCTTGGCGCTGAACCAGCCATCCTCGTAGGTCTCGTACGGGCCGAAGGTGGGCTCGACGGCCGCGTCGAGCTCCATCCAGGCCACGTCGCTCTCGTAGTAGTCGTCGGAGAGGAGCGCCGCGGCGCGCGTCTCGAGGAAGCGCTTCAGGGAGGGATCGGCGGTGGCGGTGGCCGCTCGGCGCAGGAGCGAGGCTGCGAGCGCCAGTTCGGACTGGTACTCGACCGAGTAGGGCACGACGGCGAGGCCGGCCGGGGTGCGCCGGACCACGGTGTAGAACCCGCCCGCCGCGGCCCGCTCCTTCTCCGGCAGTGTGGCCATCCAGGCAGCGATCTCCTCCCGGGTGGCTCCGGGAGGGTAATAGGTACCCGCCTCGGGCTTGGGCGGCGCACCGGGGAGGAAGACCCGGTCGTGATCGAGCCGGTCCCAGGGACCCTTGTTGCGCAGGAAGTAGGCGAGCCGAGCCCGGCCCAGCGGCGACGGGTCGTCGAGCAGGCCGAGCAGCATGCCCTCCGCGCCCGCCCACTGCTGGCGGAGGAAGAGGGCGTCCACCACCCGGCTCGCCTCGACGAGCAGGGCGAGCGCCTTTCGCTCCCCCTCCGGAAGCTTCGAGAGGTCCACGGCGAGATCGACCGGGGCGTACTGGGCCTCGAGCCGGCGGAGCGCCTCGGCGTCGGGGAGCTTCGCTCCGGCCGGGGCTGCCGAGGCGGAAGCGGCGACGAGCAGGCAAAGGGCGGCGAAGGGTATGCGCATGGATGGCGAGTCTAATAGCATCCGGGCGTGATCGCCTCGATCCTCGCGCTCGCCCTGGCTGCGCCTCCCGCGCCCGCCGCGCTGCTCCCGCGCGTGTCCTTCCAGACCACGCTCGGCGACTTCGTCGTCGAGGTGGACGTGGCCCGCGCTCCCGCCACGGCGAGGAACTTCCTCCGGTACGTGGACGCGGGGCGCTACGGCGGCGGCGCCTTCCACCGGACCGTCACCACCTCTCCCGACAACCAGCCCGGGAAGGCCGTGAAGATCGACGTGGTCCAGGCCGGCGCCGCGCCGGGAGAGGACTTCCCGCCGGTGATGCTCGAGCGCACCCGCGACACCGGGCTCGCCCATGTCGACGGCGCGATCTCCCTGGCCCGCGACGGTCCGGACACCGCAACCTCCGACTTCTTCGTCTGCGTCGGCGCGCAGCCCTCCCTCGACTTCGGGGGGATGCGGAATCCGGACGGACAAGGCTTCGCCGCCTTCGGCCGGGTGGTCTCGGGGATGGAGGTGATCCGGCGGATCCACGCCGCGCCCGCACGGGGCCAGTCCCTCGAGCCCCCGGTGAAGATCGTCTCGGTTGCCAGGGTCGCACCCTGAGCGGCAGCCCCCGGCCAACTACCCCGCCGCCCGCGTCTCCCACCCCAGGGCGGCCCGCTCGGCGCTCAGTTCCGCCTCCGCCTCCGCGATGCGCTCCCGCGTCGTCCCCATCAGCCTCACGACGTCGGATCCGGTCATGCCCTTCGTCTCGATGGGCTCGAGCACCCGCACGAGAACCAGGGTGGGGCGGATCCAGGGGCTTCCCTTGGGCATGCCGTAGGCCGAGCCGGTCACCGCGACCGGAAGGATCGGCACCTGGGCCTCGATGGCGAGCCGGAACGCTCCCGGCTTGAAGGGGCCCATCTTGCCGTCCCGGCTGCGGGTGCCCTCCGGGAAGATCATGACCGGCATGCCGTGGTCCAGGTACCAGCGTGCCTTCTGGAGCGCCGCGCCACCGCTCTCGCGGTCGCCGCGATTCACCGGGATGTCGCCGGAGAGCCGGAAGAAGAGGCCGAAGAAGGGAATCTTGAAGACCTCCTCCTTGGCGATCCACTTCATCTCCCGGCGCTGGCGCGACATGGCGAAGATGTCGAGGAAGGACTGGTGGTTCGAGGTGCAGACATAGGCACCGGAGCTCGGCTGCTCTCCCCGGATGCGCACGTGCCAGAACGGGAACACATAGGTCGGTGTCGAGCCGACGAGCCGCAGGAACCGGCCCGGGATGCGGCGCGTCCTGTCGAAGGGCACGGTGAGGAGGACGAGCAGGGCCATCACCGGAAACATGAGCACGATGATCAGGACCGAGATCACGTAGGACAGGGCCGCGAGCACGTTCACGACCACGGGGGGCAGGTGGGGCGGGCGCACGACCGGATCTCTACCATTTCCCGCTACAATCCCGCACCGTGCCCGAGCTCCCGGACGTGGAGGTGTACGTCGAGGCCCTGCGCGACCGGGTCGCCGGGCAACCGCTCGAGCGGGTCCGCCTCGGCAGCCCCTTCCTGCTCCGGACCGTCGAGCCTCCCCTCTCCGCGTTCGCCGGGAAGCGCGTCGCGTCGGTGTCGCGGATGGGGAAGCGGATCGTCCTGGCGTTCGACGGAGACCTCTTCCTCTGCCTCCACCTCATGATCGCCGGCCGCCTCCACTGGAAGCCGGCGGGGGCGAAGCTGCCGGGCAAGCTGGGGCTCGCCGCCCTCGACTTCCCGGGCGGCACCCTCACCTTGACCGAGGCGGGCACGAAGCGGCGAGCGGCCCTCCACGCCTTCTCCGGCGGGGACGGGCTCCTCCTGCTCGACCGGGGCGGGATCGAGCCGCTCGAGGCCTCGCCGGAGGCCTTCCGGGAGGCGCTCCGGCGCGAGAACCACACGCTGAAGCGCGCCCTCACCGACCCGCGCCTCCTGGCCGGGATCGGGGGCGCGTACGCCGACGAGATCCTCCACCGGGCCCGCCTCTCCCCCATGCAGCTCACCTCGCGCCTCTACGACGGCGAGGTGGACCGCCTGCGCCAGGCCACCCGCGAGGTCCTCTCGGAGTGGACGGAGCGGCTGCGGCGCGAGGCCGGGGGCGGGTTTCCCGAGAAGGTCACCGCCTTCCGCGAGGGGATGGCCGTCCACGGCCGCCACCGCCAGCCCTGCCCGGCGTGTGGGACCGCCGTGCAGCGCATCGTCCACGCCGAGAACGAGACCGACTACTGCCCGCGCTGCCAGACGGGGGGCGGATCCTCTCCGACCGGTCCCTCGCCCGGCTGCTCAAGGACGACTGGCCGCGGACCGTGGAGGAGATGGAGGCGCTCGAGGAGCGCAGACGGGAGTAGGCTGAGGGAATGAAGACCCGGATCACGGAGCTGTTCGGCATCGAGCACCCCATCATCCAGGGCGGCATGCACTTCGTCGGCTTCGCCGAGCTGGCCGCGGCGGTATCCAACGCCGGGGGGCTGGGCATCCTGACGGCGCTCACGCAGCCCTCGCCGGCCCACCTGGCCGCCGAGATCCGGCGCTGCCGCGAGATGACCGACCGCCCCTTCGGCGTGAACCTCACCTTCCTCCCCACCGTCGCCACCCCCGACTACCCGGGCTACGTGCGGGCCATCATCGAGGGAGGCGTGAAGATCGTGGAGACCGCCGGCAACAACCCCCAGCAAGTATTGCCGCACCTGCACGCCGCCGGCGTGAAGGTCATCCACAAGTGCACCTCGGTGCGCCACGCGCTGAAGGCCCAGTCCATCGGCTGCGACGCGGCCAGCGTGGACGGCTTCGAGTGCGGCGGCCACCCGGGCGAGGACGACGTCCCCAACTTCATCCTGCTGCCGCGCGCCGCCGACGAGCTCGACATCCCCTTCGTGGCCTCGGGCGGCATGGCCGACGGGCGCTCGCTGGTGGCGGCGCTCGCGCTCGGTGCCGACGGCATCAACATGGGCACGCGCTTCATCGCCACGAAGGAGGCGCCGGTCCACGAGAACGTGAAACAGGCCATCGTGAAGGCGACCGAGCTCGACACCCGCCTCGTCATGCGCCCGCTTCGCAACACCGAGCGGGTGCTCCGCAACGCCGCCGCCGATCGGCTGCTCGAGAAGGAGAAGGCGCTCGGCGCGGCGTTGAAGTTCGAGGACATCCGCGAGGAGGTGGCCGGCGTCTACCCGCGCATCATGCGGGAGGGGGCCATGGACGCCGGCGTCTGGTCCTGCGGCATGGTGGCCGGCCTCATCGACGACGTCCCCACCGTGAAGGAGCTCGTCGACCGGATCATGACCGAGGCGAACGCCATCATCCGGGAGCGCCTGGCGGGGTTCGCCGGCGGCTAGCGCTTCGTGGCCGCGCGGGCGGCGATGACCCGGCGGTAGAGCGCCTCGAGCTTCTCGACCGAGGCCTCGATCCGGTAGCCGTCGGCGGCCTCCCGGACGACCGCACGCGCGCGTTCCAGCCCCTCCGGGTCCTCGATCCAGCGGTCGATGCGGGCGGTGAGCGCCTCCCGGTCCCCGGCCGGGAACAGGAGGTCGGGCGTGGTGGCGAACTGCGGCGTGGCCGAGAGGGGCGAGTCGGCGATGACGCAGGGGAGCCCGCAGGCCATGGCCTCCAGCACCGACATGCACTCCACCTCGACGTCCGCGGCGTGCAGGCCGAGGTCGGCGCCTCCGTAGTACCGGATGAGCTCGTGGGGCTTCAGCCAGCGGAAGACGGGCGGGTTGGTGAGGACCTTGCCGTGCTCCTCGAGCCTGGCCTTGAGCGGCCCGTCCCCCAGCGCGACGAGCTGGATCTCCTTCTCGTGGCGCGAGGCGCGGATGGCCTCGATCATGAGGTCGTGCCGCTTCTCCCGGGCGAGCCGTCCCACGGTGAGGATCGTGAACTTCCCCGGGAACGTCTCGCACTCGGCGCGCGGCAGCGGCCGGTACTCCGGCGGGACGCCATTCGAGATCACCTCGGTGGGCGCCGTGAGGCCGTAGCGCCGGATCTCCCGCTCGGAGAAGGCGCTCGGGCACAGCACCGCGTCGGAGCGGTCGTAGGCCGTCTTCATGAAGAAGCGGTAGACCTGCTTCACCGCCCAGGGGCTCCGGATGCCGACGTTGTGGAGAAGGTGCTCGGCCTGGACGTGGAAGGTGGAGACCACCGGCACGCCGGCCTTCCGGGCCACCCCGATGGCCTTGATGCCGAGCCAGAACGGGAAGTGGCTGTGGATCACGTCCTGCCGCGGGATCACCTCGCCCAGGATCTTCGGGTCGGGCCAGGCGAAGGGCAACCGCATCTTCTCCATGATGTTCCCGGGCGTGGGGATGACCCAGGACTTGAGCGGGAACTTCCCGGGCGCCGGGTTGCCGGTGGCGAGGATCTCGACCGTGTGCCCCTTCTCCCGGAGCAGCTCGGTGAAGCGGCGCGTGGAGACGACCCCGCCGTTGTTGGCGTCGTCCCAGGCGTCGATGACCATGGCAATGCGGAGCGGGCTCACGGCGCCGCAATCTACTCCTGGACCTCCGCCACGCCCCTGAATTTCGGGAGGGAGTGAAGGCCGGGCCGGGCGGCTTCCGTCATCCGGCAGGCCGGTCAAAGCCGGGCTTTACAGGCTTTACACCCATGCGTCGCGTCATTTTCTTTCATTGACAACCCCGGGCGGAACGGGTTGTTTGCTCGCTCCACCGAACGAAGGGAGCACTTGATGTCCGCCGACTCGTCCTCGAAGAACTCCGTGACCACCGGAAAGAAGATTCGCAAGGAGGAGGCGCTCGCCTACCACTCCTCGGGCCGGCCCGGAAAGATCGAGGTCATCCCGACGAAGCCCTGCGCCACCGCCCGCGACCTGTCGCTCGCGTACAGCCCGGGCGTCGCCGAGCCGTGCCTGGAGATCGAGAAGGACCCGGATCTCGCCTACTCGTACACCGCCCGCGGGAACCTGATCGCCGTGATCTCGAACGGCACCGCGGTGCTCGGCCTCGGCGACATCGGGGCGCTCGCCGGCAAGCCGGTCATGGAGGGCAAGGGCGTCCTCTTCAAGAAGTTCGCGGACATCGACGTCTTCGACATCGAGGTCGAGGCCAAGGAGATCGAGAAGTTCTGCACGGTGGTGAAGGCGCTCGAGCCCACCTTCGGCGGGATCAACCTCGAGGACATCAAGGCTCCCGAGTGCTTCGTCATCGAGGAGCGGCTCAAGCGGGAGATGAACATCCCGGTCTTCCACGACGACCAGCACGGCACGGCCATCATCTCCGGCGCGGCCCTGATCAACGCCGCCGAGCTGGCCGGCAAGAAGCTCGAGAAGCTCAAGGTGGTGGTGTCGGGCGCCGGCGCCTCGGCCATCGCCTGCACCAAGTTCTACCTGAAACTGGGCGTGAAGAAGGAGAACGTGATCCTCGTCGACACCAAGGGCGTCGTCTTCAAGGGACGCACCGAGGGCATGAACGAGTACAAGGCGGAGTTCATCTCCGACACCAAGGCGCGAACGCTGGAGGACGCGCTGAGAGGCGCCGACGTCTTCCTGGGCTGCTCCGCCAAGGGGCTCATGACCCAGGACATGGTCCGGTCGATGGCGACGGACCCCATCGTCTTCGCGCTCGCCAACCCGGATCCGGAGATCAGCTACCCCGACGCCAAGGCGGCCCGCGCCGACGTCATCATGGCCACCGGGCGCTCCGACTACCCGAACCAGGTGAACAACGTCCTCGGGTTCCCGTACATCTTCCGCGGCGCCCTCGACGTGCGCGCCAAGGCCATCACCGAGGAGATGAAGATGGCGGCCGCACGGGCACTCGCCCAGCTGGCCAAGGAGGACGTGCCCGAGTCGGTCTCCCGCGGCTACGGCGGCGAGCGCTTCACCTTCGGCCGCGACTACATCATTCCCAAGCCGCTCGACCCGCGCGTGCTCCTCTGGGTCGCGCCGGCGGTGGCCGAGGCAGCCATCGCGAGCGGCGTCGCCCGCATCGATCTCGACCTCACCGAGTACCGCGAGCGGCTGAAGAAGCGGCAGAGCCGGGTGCACGGCGTGATGAGCCTGGTGCGCGGGAAGGCCCGCGCCAAGCTGACCCGGATCGTCTTCCCCGAGGGCGACGCCGAGAAGATCCAGCACGCCGCCCAGATCCTCCGCGAGGAGGGGCTCTGCGAGCCCATCCTGCTCGGCCCGGTGCAGAAGATCCGCGCCTCCATCGAGGAGCGGCGGCTCGACGGCCTGGAGGGGGTCACCGTCATCAGCCCCGAGGAGAGCCCCGACTTCGACCGGTACGTGTCCCGCTTCTGGGAGCTGCGCGCCCGCAAGGGCATGACCTTCGCCGAGGCGCGGCGCCAGATGCGCGCCCGCAACTACTTCGGCTCGGTGATGGTGGACCGGGGCGACGCCGACGGCATGGTCACCGGCCTCACCGTGGGCTACCCCGACGGCATCCGCGCCCCGCTCGAGGTCATCGGAACGCGAAAGGGACGCCGCGCCGCCGGCGTGTACATCGTGGTCACGAAGGACGACTTCAAGTTCTTCGCCGACACCACGGTGAACATCGACCCGAACCCGCAGGCGCTCGCCGAGATCGCCGTGGCCACCGCCGACCTGGCCCGCTACTTCGACGTGATCCCGCGGGTGGCCATGCTGTCGTACTCCTCCTTCGGCGCCGCCAAGGGGGAGAGCCCGGCCAAGGTGCGCAAGGCCACGGAGCTGGTCCGGCAGATGCGGCCCGACCTGGAGGTGGACGGCGAGATCCAGGTGGACATCGCCACCGACGCCGAGGTGCGCGTCCCCGAGTTCCCCTTCTCGACGCTGAAGGAGGACGCCAACGTCTTCATCTTCCCCAACCTCGACGCGGCCAACATCTCCTACCAGCTGCTCGAGGCCATGGGCGGAGCCGAGGTCATCGGCCCGGTGCTGCTCGGCATGGACAAGCCGGTGAACGTGCTGCAGATGGGGACCAGCGTGCAGTCGATCGTCAACCTGGTGGCCATGACGGCACTGCGGGCGCAGGGCGACGCCTTCATCTTCTAGCACCGGGGCGAGATGCGAATCTCGCCGGGCGTGAGGCCGGTCCCACGGCGGGGCCGGCCTCTTCGTTCCCTCAGCACCCCTTCCCGCCCTGGCCGTCCTTCTCCGCCCCATCCCGGGGGCGGTAGGGCGCGTGTCAGGTGGGAACCCCGAGCCTGGGGAGCACCCAGCGCACCATCACGTACCAGCCGACGAGGAGCGCGCCGGAGAGGAGGAGGTCGCGGCTCACTCCAGCGCCGCCAGCGCCCGCTGCAGCCCGAACTTCACCTCGCCGGCGATGACGTTGAGGCCGGTGTGTGTCGAGGCGATGGTGGCCATGGGGTCGATGGCGGAGACCACCGCCTTGCCGTCGTCCCCCTCGTAGACGATGACGTTGCAGGGCAGCATCACGCCCACCTCCAGCTCGGCCGAGAGCGCGCGGAAGGCGAGCTTGGGGTTGCAGGCCCCGAGGATGCGGTAGCGGCGGAAGTCGGCGCCGATCTTCTCCTTGAGCGTCGCCTGGACGTCGATCTGGGTGAGGACGCCGAAGCCCTCCGCCTTGAGCGCCTCCGGGACCCGGGCAAGCGCCTGATCGAAGGTGAGCTGCGTCTTCTTCTGGATGCGGAACTCGGACATGTGAAACCTCCTCTGGGGGACTACAGGCTGACCCGCAGCGCGACGCCGAAGTCGGCGACGGGCGGGGGAATGCTCACGGCTTCGGGAAGGTAGGGCGGCGTGGCCGGCACGTCGATGGCGAAGCGGAAGGCCCCGCCCCGCCTGCCGTAGTGCACCGACGCGTAGGCCTCGACACGCAGGTAGGTGAGCAGCAGCACCGAGTAGTCGACGCGGCTGATGAAGGTCGTGTCGGTGAGGTTCGCGAGCGTGGAGAGGACGAAGGTCGTGTCGTACCACTTGAACGGCCTGGGGAGCAGCAGGTAGATCCCGGCCTGGTTTCGCCCCACGTAGAACGGGTCGTACTGCTGGTTCACGATGAGCCAGGGGTAGATGGCCGGGTCGGCGTAGCCGAGCGAGTTGTAGAAGTACTCGGCGCCCAGCGTGAGGGTGTGGAGGTCGTCGTACTTCCAGGTCCAGGACGCACCCACGGTGACCTGCGGCGCGAAGCCGGGCTGGTAGGACTCGTACGTTCCGGGGCTGGGAGGGATGGCCTGCCAGTCGGGCGGGACGAGCATGTTCCACCGCGGCAGGCCGTCGGGCGTGCCCTTCCCCAGGGATGCGTTGCCGTAGAAATCCAGCTCCCAGAGCGCCCAGGAGGCCTCCAGCCCGAGCCGCGGCAGCGTGCCCGAGCGGGCCACGATCTCGCCGGCCACCTCCAGCGGTCCCAGGACCACCTCGGCCCGCAGCGCCCCGCCCACCTTGCCCACCTGGTCCACGACCTGGTTCCCGCTGAGGAGTCCGATGGCGTAGAAGTTCCAGCCCGCCTTCTCCCAGGGGATGTGGAGCTTCAGCATCCACTCCCCCTGCCGCTGGTCGAAGACCGAGAGCGGGGCGCGGGGGCGGAAGTGCAGGAAGTCGGTGGGGTTCCAGAAGCGGGCCACGCCCCAGGTCACCTGCTGCTTGCCGGCGGTGACGAAGATGGCTCGCTCGACGTCGAAGCGGATCCAGGCCTGGTCGAGCACCACCTGCGTCGCGAGCGCCTGGCCGTACACCGTCTGCTGGGACGCCTCCGGCACGAGCGGGTTCACCTGGGCGCGTCCGAGCACGAAGGCCCGCACCCGGTCGTTGGGGCGGACGTCCACGTAGAGGTCGATGAGGTTGGGCGAGGTGAGGGCCCACTCCGAGGGTGGGAGCCCCTGGCTCCACTGGGAGTCGAGGCGGAGGTAGAGCATCCCGCCGATCTTGAGCGGATCGGGGGGTGCGGGGGGCGCGGCGAATCCCTCGGGCTGGGGGGTGGCGGTCTCGAGCTTCGCGTCGGCAGGGGGCGCCGGAGCGGGCGTCGCGGGCTGGGGGTAGGCGGGCGTCCCGAAGATGTCGTCCTCGCTGGGGCGCTCCTGGGCCGGCGCCGGCACGGCGGCGAGCGCGACGAGCAGGGCGAGAGCGGCTCGGGGGATCATCGACTCTTCGATTCGAGCCAGGCCTTGGTGAAGAGGTTCGGGTCGAGGGGGCGCAGGTCGATCGACTTGATGAGGACCAGCGTCTGGTTGGCCTTCTCGACCTCGTCGTAGAAGCGCATCTCCTCCGCGTACCACACGTCGGCCTTCTTCGACTCGCTGTAGACCTTCTTCCAGCGCGGGTAGTAGGCCGTGCGCATGAGCCGCCCCGACAGCGCCATCTCCTGCCGCTTGAGCACGTTCCCGGTGGCCCGGTCCACCCAGAGCCGGAGGGAGGGGAAGGCCACGTCCACCCCGGGCCGGGCGGTCAGCAGGATCTTGTGGACCTCGTACTTGCCCAGCTTCTCGTCGGCCTCCCATTTCGCCGTGAACTCCTCGGAGAGGCGCGACTCGTCGAGGTCGCCGCGGCGGGTGTCGGTGCCGCCGATGCGCTCCCGCTCGGTGCGCCGCTCCCAGCGTCCCACCCGCGGGTCGTAGAACCAGAGGTTCTTCTCGATGCGCAGGTAGCCCTTGCCGGCCTCGGTCCTGGGTTCGAGGAAGAGGAAGATGAGCTTCTGCTCCTGGTCGCGCCGGTAGACCACCAGCTCGTAGACCACGTCGGTCTTGTCCTTCTCCTTGGCCTCCATGTAGACGAGCGCCTTCCAGTCGCCGGAGCTGCGCTCCCGCTCGTCGATGGTGCGGACGACCTTGTCGGTGGCCTCCTGGTCGAGCGGGCGAGCCGGGGCCGGGACGAGGAGGAGCAGGAGCGCGAGCGGGAGGAGGTTTCGCATGGGGTTCACCCGGCGTGGTGCATGGCGGTGACCGGCCGCATCCGGGCGGCGTAGGCCGACGGCCAGATGGCGGCGACGGTGGTGAGCGCGGTCACGAAGGCCACGTAGATGGCCACCTGGCCTGGGTGGATGGCCAGGTGCAGGTTCCGCTGCAGCAGGAAGTACTGCATGGTCTCGGGCAGCTCGATGGACGCGGCGTTCAGGCCGGCGCCCACGGCGGCCCCCAGCAGCGCGCCGAGCAGCGCCCCGGAGAGCCCGAGCAGGAAGGCCTCGAGGAGGGTGAGGCGCATCACCTGGGTGCGCTGCATGCCGATGGCCCGGAGGGTCCCGATCTCGCGGGTGCGCTCCCGGATGGCGATGGCCAGCGTGTTCACGATTCCCACCGCGACGATGACCATGAGCACGGTGACGAGCACGTTTCCGAGCCAGGTGACCGCGGTGACGATCCAGGAGAGGAAGCTCATCTCGTCCTCCCAGGTGGTCACGTCGAGCTTCTGCCCGGTCCAGTCCTCGGCGTTCACCTTGAACATGAGCTTCTGCCAGTAGGGCTGCGGGTCGGGGTCCATGACCCGGTAGCCGGCGTCGCGCAGGGCAGCGCGCAGGCGGGCCGCCACCCTGGCCGAGTCGTCGGCGTCCTTCAGGTAGATCTGCACCGCCCCGGTGGTCCCGGCCTTGAGCTGGTAGAGCTGGCGCAACGTCTCGGCCGGGATGAAGGCGTTGAAGGCGGAGAGGAGGCCGATGTTGCGGGCCACGGCGGCCACCCGCACGTCGGCGGTGTTGCTGGCGCCGCGCGTGGTGGGAGCGCTGAGCGTGAGCGTGTCGCCGGGCTTCACCCCGAGCCTCTTGGCCTGGTCCTGGAAGATGAGGATGGTGCCGGGCTTCCCCAGCTCGGCGAGGGAACCGTCGACCACCTGGATGATCTTCTCGAACCCCGGCTCCCGGTCCAGCTCGACCCCGGCCAGGATGAGGTCCATCAATCCACCGTCGGCGACCGCCTTGGCCCATCCCCGGCCGCGCGGCGCCGCGTAGACCAGCTCGGGAACCTGCGCCTTCACCGCGTCCCAGGGCTTCTCCCAGCCGGCCACGATGGGAGCGGCGGTGCCGCTCGTGATCTTGAAGAAGCCGGCCAGGTTCACGTGGCCGGTCATGAGGGTGGTGGCCGACGTGAGCATGGCCTCGCGCATGCCGGTGGTGAGGCCGCCGAGCAGGACCAGCATGGCCGTCACCCCGCCGATGGCGGACGCGAGCAGCACGTTCCGCCGCGTGTGGCGGGCCAGGTTCCGGGCGGCGATGTGGAGGTCGGTGGCGATCATCAGTCGTCCGATTGCATGGCCTCGAGCGGCGTGACCCGCATGGCGAGCACGGCCGGGTAGAGGGCCGAGAGGATCGACACCAGGAAGACGATGGCCACCGAGGTGACCAGGCTGGACGTCCCGAGCCTGGGGATGAGGGCCGGGCCGGAGAAGAGGAAGTACATGGTGTCGTTGGTCGCGGCGATGCCCCCGGTCCACCCGATGGCGTGGACCACGAGGATTCCGAGCGCGGCACCCAGTCCGCCGAAGACGAGGCCGGTGGTCACCACCTCGACCACCACCAGCACCAGCACGAAGCGGCGCTGCGCCCCGATGGCGCGCATGGTGCCGATCTCCTTCACGCGCTGGAGCGTGGCCATGACCATGGCGTTGTTGATGATGACGAGCGCCACCGCGAAGATGATGAGCACGGCCAGGTAGAGCACCATGCGGAGCAGCCCCATCGACTGGCCGACGATGCCCGATGCGTCGAGCCAGGTGACCGCCTTGACCTTCATCCCGGCCTTCGCCGCCGCCTCCACCAGCTTCGGCATGGTCTCGGCGATGCGCCGCGGGTCGTCGAGGATCACCGCGGCGTTGAGCGCCACGCCTGCGTCGGTCTCGGCCGGGGAGTAGCGGCGCCGGAAGAGGTCCTCCCGGGCCAGCTTGCCGTTGCTGCCGGCGAGGAGCGCCGTCTCGTCGATGGCCGCGGGCATGGCCACCTGGACCGGGGCGGGATCCCCTCCCCCGAAGAGCGTCGCCTCGGCATCCTCCCGGGCCACCAGGGTCGCGCCGGCCCGCTCCTTCAGCTTCCGGATCTCGGCGGAACGCTCGGGCGTCAGGTAGCCGTAGAGGTCTCGCCAGGTGTGGATGTCGAGGACGCTCATCATCCCGGCCAGCGCCGAGCGCTCGAGCCCGCGGAACTCGACGAAGCCGTACACCGGCACGTTCACCGAGTTCACGTATCCGCTGCGCGACGGGGCCTTGATGGTGATGAAGTCGCCGACCTTCACCGAGTAGAGCTGCAGGAGGGGGGCGAGCTCCGCGTAGAAGATCCTGTAGCGCGCGTCGAAGCTGGCGTCGTCGGTGTCGAGGAGCGCCGACACCAGCTTCGCCGGGTCGGACTCCTGGCTCCCCAGCGCGGCCTGGAGCCGCCGCACCGCCTCGCGGGTCCGGACCGGGTCGAGCTGGAGGAGGATGTCGCGGGTCTGGCCGGTGTTCTCCTTCACCCAGCGTTGCAGCTCCTCGTCCTTGGCGATCCGGCGGCCGTTGAGATCGCGCGCCTCCTTGATCTTGTCGAGGCGCCGCGCCGCGCGGAGCTTCAGCCACTCCTCGGCGTAGAGCTTCCCGAGCAGCACGCCCCGCTGCCCGGGAGGGATCGCGGAGCCCTCCACCACCCGGGCGCCCGGGAAGGCCTTCTGGAAGGCCTCCGGATCGGTGCCGACGTAGCGGATGAAGGTGAACCCGCCGTCGAGGGAGAGCGGGGCCACCCGGTTCTCCAGGAACTCGAGGGAGGCGAGCGGGTCCCGATCGAAGTCGTCCCAGAATCCGCCCTGCACGGCCTGCTCGAGCGCGTCGAAGTCGGCCTTGCGGTCCTTGTAGACCCCCGAGGTCTCGTCGGCGATCTCGCGGGCCTGGCGGAGCTCCTGCTGGAGCAGGGTGGCCATGCGGCGCAGGTGGGCCTTGTGGGCCTCGTACCCGGGGTCCTCGGCCGGGATGCCCTGCTCCGTGCGCCGCCGCACGTCGGCGCGGAGCTTCTCCAGCGCCACGTCGAAGACGTTTCCCATCGATACCATGGCCTGGTCGATCCCCATGGGCACGACCTGCTTCACGCCCGGCACCGAGAGGGCGGCGGCCTTCAGGCCGGCGAAGTCCACGATGGGCTCGAGCACCGACTCGCCCATGGTCCCGCCGTAGAGGGCCAGCGGATCGCGCGAGTCGGCGTTGTAGAGCTGCACGTGGCCGCCCAGGCTGTCCTGGATGCTGCGGGTCATGCCCACGTCGATCGAGTCGAGGAGCGAGCTGCCCAGCACCACCACCACCACGCCCAGGGCCACGATCCCGCCCACGACCAGCGTGCGCACCCGGCTCGCGACCAGGTTGCGCATGGCCATCTCGAGCAGGATCCGGCCCTGCCGGACGCGGGAGGAGGTGGTGCTCACCGGGCCTCGGCCCCCTGCGCCGCCTCGCGGCCCACCACCCGCCCGTCCTCGAGCCTGACGATGGCGCTGGCGTGGGACATCACCTTGGGGTCGTGGGTGGAGAAGATGAACGTGGTGCCGTCGCGGCGGTTCATCTCGCGCATGAGGTCGATGATGTTCCCGCCGGTCTTCGAATCGAGGTTGGCGGTGGGCTCGTCGGCGAGGACCAGCGGCGGGTTGGCGACGAGCGCCCGGGCCACGGCGACGCGCTGCCGCTGGCCTCCGGAGAGCTCGCTGGGCCGGTGGCGGGAGTGGGCGGCCAGCCCCACCGCCTCGAGGAGCGCGTTCACCCGGTGGCGCCGCTCCCCGGAATTCATTCGCCCCTGGAGCAGGAGCGGGAACTCGACGTTCTGGAAGACCGTGAGGACCGCCACCAGGTTGAAGGTCTGGAAGATGAAGCCGATGTGATCGAGGCGGAGCCGGGTGAGCGCCCGCTCGGAGAGCTTCGAGGTGTCCTCCCCGTCGACGCGGACCGTCCCGGAGCTGGGCACGTCGACCCCGCCGATGAGGTTGAGCAGCGTGGTCTTGCCGCTCCCCGAGGGGCCGGCGATGGAGAGGAACTCGCCGCGCTCGACCACGAGGTCCACGTGGCGGAGCGCGTGCACCTCGGTCTTGCCGAGCTGGTAGACCTTGGCGACGTCCACGGCCTCGACGATGGGTTCTGGCATGCCGGACAGTTATAGTCCCGGGGGCGTGGCCGCGGACAAGAAGCCGTTCCATAACCCTTTCGGGAAGTTGAAGGAGCTCCGGAAGCAGGCGGAGGCGCCGGTGGTTCCTCCACCGCCGGCCGTGCCCGCCGCTGCCCCTCCCCGCCCCGAGCCCACCGACGCGGACCTCTGGGCCGCGGCGATCGCGGGTGCACGGCCAGTGGAGGAGCGCAACAAGGTGGTCGAGCCTGGCGCGCCCCGCGCCGCCGTGCCCAGGTTCTGGCACCCGGACCTCGACGCACTGAAGGAGCTCGAGGCGCTCGTCTCCGGAGAGGCGCCCTTCGACATCTCCGACAGCGACGAGTTCATCGAGGGGCGGGTCGCCGGCCTCGACCCGTCGCTGGTCCGCAAGCTGCGGCGCGGGGAGTTCTCGGTGCAGGCCCATCTCGACCTTCACGGAAAGTCACGGGCGGAGGCGAAGGGAGAGGTCGACGCCTTCCTGCGCCGCTCCCGCGAGCAGGGGAAGCGCTGCGTGCTGCTCGTGCACGGACGCGGGCTCCACTCCAGGGACCAGGTGCCGGTGCTGAAGGAGGCGCTGCAGAGCTGGCTCGCCACGGCGCGGTTCGGGAGGCACGTCCTCGCCTTCGCGACGGCACGCCCGGCCGACGGCGGGGCGGGGGCGGTCTACGTGCTGCTGCGGCGCATCGGGCGCTGAGCGCGAGTCGCCTCCGGCCCTGCCGGCCTGGTGCCGCCGGCGGGTGGTTCGTGCCGCTCCGAGCAGCAGGTCCTCGCGGCGCGGGTGGACTCCGGGTGCATGGCGTCGAGGGCCCCCGGGCCTGACGGCCCGGGTCTCGACGCCCGCTGCGGGCAGCTCGTCGCGGCACGACCCCCGCCGGCTGGGTCGGCAGGGGCCGAAGGCGACGCGGGCAGCGCTCTGGTCCCCCACGAAGGCCCGCACGCTCGAGTCGCCTTCGTTCCGTCAGGACGTCTGCCGCCGGGCGCCGGGTCGCCCCTCTCCGCGGCGCTGGTCCTCGAGGCGCGGGGGGCTCGGCCGTGCTGCGCCGGCTCACACTGGGCCCGAGCATCGCCTGTTCCCGGCGCCCTCTCCGGAGGCGCCGCTCCGAGTGGGGCCCGCGCCGGCTGGGACGGCCCGGGCCGAAGGCGACGCGAGCGTGCCTGCGACGCGGGGAGATCCGTGCGGGTCGCGGCGGCACGACCCCCGCCGGCTGGGTCGGCTGGGGCCGAAGGCGACGCGGGCAGCGCCCTGGTCCCCCACGAAGGCCCGCACGCTCGAGTCGCCTCCGGCCCATCCGCCATCGCCAGCCGGCGCGGGCGCCCCTCCGAGCGGCGCCTCCGCACCGGGCGCCGGGACCGGTTGCGCTCGGGCCGGGGTGTGATCCGGCGCCATTCACCCGCCGTACGCCATCTCCGGGAGGACCAGCGCCGCGGAGAGGGGCCGCCCGGCGCCCGGCGGCAATCCGAAGCTGGGGCTGGAGGCGATCAGCGCGCGGCCGGCCCCATCGACTGGAGCACGTCCACGATCGCCTGCTGGCTCACCATGAGGAGCCCCTCGTAGGGCCGGTCGAGGTCCAGGATGAGCGTGATGACCACCGCGAGCACCAGGGCCAGGAGGATGCTCGAGAGAGCGCTCCTCTCCCGGGTGAGCCCGCCGGCGTAGCCGGTCGCGGCCATGACGAGGAGCGCCACCGCGAGGAGGGTGGCGAAGATCGTGGGAGGGATGCGGTTGCGCAGCGCGGCCTGGACGCGCAGCCCGTGAACGTCGATCACCTCGTTCACGGCGACGACGAAGAGCGCCACCGTCGGGGTCGGGGCCGCAGCGGCGGCGGCCCGGGTGATGCCCCACAGCTCGGACTGGAGCCTCTCGGAGCGGGCGATCGCCTCGGCACGCCTCGAGGCCTCGATGACGTCGACCCGGGCCTGGGCATACGCCCGCAGCACCTGGCGAGCCTGCGCGGCCTGCGGCTCGGGGATGAGGTCGGCCCGCAGCCAGGCGGTCCCGATGGCGTTCGCCTCGTCCACGACGAGCGCCTTGCGCCAGTCGAAGCGCTGACCCGCCATGGCGAAGGTGAAGGCGAGAAGCAGGGCGAGGAGCCCCAGCAGGCCGCCCAGCGTGGCCCCCAGGTCGGGGGGAGTCGCCTCGCCGAGACGCGCCCGAATCCGGGCGCCGATCAGGTGACCGACCTTGGCGGCGGCGCCCAGGACGACCACCGTCCCAACGAACACCACCCAGATCGGGTAGCCGCCGAAGATTCCCTGGATCATCCCGCCCTCCCTCCTGCCTGAAGCGTCGCCGCGATCGCGCGAGCCGCCGCCGCCGGGTCGCCGCCCTCGCGGAGCGGCCTCCCGACGACCACCACGTCCGCGCCCGCCGCCACGGCCTCGGCCGGGGTCGCCACCCGGGCCTGGTCGCCACGGGAGGCTCCCGGGGGACGCACGCCCGGGACCACGAGCAACGGCCCCGGACCGACCGCGGCCCGCACGGCAGCCACCTCGTGCGGGGAGCAGACGATCCCGTCGGCGCCCGCCCCCACGGCCAGCCGCGCCAGCCGGACCACCGCGTCGGCGGCGGGACCGGCGAGGCCGATCCGCGCGAGCGCCGCGTCGTCGAGGCTGGTGAGCACGGTGACGGCGAGCACGTGGAGCCTCCCTGCCGCCCCCCGGACCGCTGCCCGCACCATCTCGTCGCCGCCGGCGGCGTGAACGGTGAGGAGCGATGCCCCGCTCGCGGCGGCGCTCCTCGCGCCCCCCTCCACGGTGTTGGGGATGTCGTGCAGCTTGAGATCCAGGAACACCGGGCGCCCCAGCGCCGCGGCGGCGCGCACCGCGGGTGGCCCCTCGGCGGTGAAGAGCTCGAGCCCCACCTTGAGCATTCCCACCTCGGGCGCCACGGCGCGCGCGAACGGCTCCGCCTCTCGCCAGGTGGGGAAGTCGATGGCGGCGCAGATGCGCTCGCGTCCCGGACGGCTCATGGTGCCCCCGCTTGCATGCGCCCCACCTCGCCGAGGACGCGCGCCGCCTCGGCGGGAGGGAGGCAGTTGCCCACCTCGAAGAGCGCGAAGGTCAGGAAGGACTCGAGTGCGTCGAGCGCCCGGGCGCGCGCCGCCGGACCGGGCCGCGGCGAACCCTCGCCCACGTTCAGGATGAGCTGGTCCACGTCGATGTGACCGTCGGCGTCGATGCGCACCCCCTCGAAGACGGCGCGCCGCTCCGGGGGCAGCCGGTCGAAGAAGCTCTCCAGGCGCCGTCCGGCGTCTCCCTGCACGCGGGACAGCTCCTCGTAGACGTGCCGGATGATCCGGGCGTAGGCCTCGAACGGCCCGCCGGCGGGGACGGGCGGCGTGGGGGGCGCCGCCGGTGGTTCGGCCGGGGGAGCCACGGCCTCGACGAAGCCGCCCCGGACCAGCTCGTCGAGCGCCAGGGTGCCCTCGTGGATTCCCAGCCAGGACGCGTCGAGGGCCCGGCGCACCGTCCGCTCACCGTCGATGGCCTCGAGGAGCCGCCTCCCCCGCGGGCCGGGCTCCCCCTCGGCGCCGGGCCGGCGGCGGGCCACCGCGTCGCGATCCGGGAGGCCGGCCGCGAGCCGGTCGACCTCGGCGCGGCGCCGCATGCCCTCGAGCAGGATCTCGTGGGTGCGCTCGGAGAGCCGGACGGCATTCCGCTCGTCCGGCCGGCCCTCCACGAAGACGAACTCCCCCTCGTCCTCGAGGAAGGCACCCAGCACGATCTCGCGGATCTGCAGCCCCATGGCGCCGTAGAGCTGGCCAGGATCGAGCAGCCCCTCCTCGACCAGCACCTGGCCGAGCGGCCGTCCTGCCTGCACGAGCCTCCCGCACCGGGCGAGCTCCTCGGCCGGGACGAGCCCGTTCCGCCAGAGCACCGGGGAGAGCCGGTCGGCCCGCTCGCTGGAGGAGGCGAAGGTCACCTGCCCCTCCTTGAAGCTCACCGTCTTGCGGCGCAGCCCCTCCGGCGCGTCGGGCAGCGGCGCGTCGTGCCCGCCACCGAAGGAGAGGAGCAGCGTCCCCGTCTTGAGCGTGGTGGCGAGGAAGTGGAACACCTCGGGCGCCGAGAGGGACCGGAGCGATCCGGCCAGGTAGGGAGCGGGCCCGTCCTTCCCCGCACCCTGGAGCACGGCGAAGGCCCCGGGAATCGCCTTCAGCTCGACCGGGTCGCCGTCGAGCAGCCCGAGCAGGTCGGCGACGTGGCGCGGCAGCCCGACCCGCCCTTCCGGACCGATGGCGAGTCGGGAGCGCAATGGTTCCCCTCTCACCGCACTTCGGCGGCGAGGAGCGCGCGGGCCTGGGCCTCGACGTCGCCCAGCGCGACCATGTCGACCTGCTTCCCGCGGCGCAGCTTCCACTCCACCTTCCCCTCGGCGAGCCCTCGCTTGCCCACCGCGATGCGCAGCGGGATCCCGATCAGGTCGGCGTCCTTGAACTTCACGCCGGCCCGCTCGTCGCGGTCGTCGAAGAGGACCTCCATCCCGGCGCGCCCCAGCGCGGCGATGACCTCCTCTGCGGCCTTCGTCAGCTCCGGCTCCTTGCCCATGGTGAGGACGGTGGCGTGGAACGGCGCGATGGAGAAGGGCCAGATGATCCCGTCGGCGTCGTGGTGCAGCTCGACGGCGGCCGCCATGACCCGCTCCACGCCGATGCCGTAGCTCCCCATCACGATGGGGGTCTCCTTGCCGTCGGCGAGGAGCACGTTGGCCTTCATCGACACCGAGTACTTGGTGCCGAGCTTGAAGATGTGGCCGATCTCGAGCGCCTTGAAGAGCTCGAGCGCGCCGTCGCAGCGGGTGCAGCCCTCGCCGGCCTTCACCTTGCGCAGGTCGGCCAGCTTCGCGCCCGGGATGTCCCGCTTCACGTCCACTCCCTCCAGGTGGACGTCGTTCTCGTTGGCGCCGGTGACCATGCCGGAGACCCCGGCCAGGGTCTCGTCCACGAGGACCGGTGCGTTCTTCACCCCGACCGCGCCCAGCGATCCGGCGTCGGCGCCGAGCAGCGGGCGGATCTCCTCGGGGTGGGCCGGGCGGACCTGGGATGCGCCGGTGGCGGTCTGGAGCTTGGCCTCGTCGAGCTCGTCGTCGCCGCGGACCACGGCCAGCACGAGCTTCTCGTCGGCCGCATAGACCAGCGTCTTCAGCTGGCGGGCGCCGGAGCGGCCGTACGGAGGCCGCTCCAGACCCTCGATGGTGCGGACGCCCGGCGTGGGGAACTTCCGGGGCGCGTCGAGCCGCTCTCCGGCGTCCACCGGACGGACCGGCCCCCGGCTGTGCGCGGTCTCGGTGTTGGCGGCGTAGCGGCACTTCGGGCAGGCGGCCACGTCGTCCTCGCCGGCGTCGGTGCGGACCATGAACTCCTGCGATCCGGAGCCGCCCATGGCGCCGGAGTGGGCCTGCACGGCGACGAAGTCGAGGCCGCAGCGGGTGAAGATCTTCTCGTAGGCCTTGCGCTGGTCGTCGTAGCTCCGGTCGAGCCCGGCCGCGTCCACGTCGAAGGAGTAGGCGTCCTTCATGGTGAACTGGCGGACGCGCAGCACGCCGGACTTGGGGCGGGGCTCGTCGCGGAACTTGGTCTGGATCTGGTACCAGACCTGGGGCAGCTGCCGGTAGCTGCGCAGCTCGTCCCGGGCGATGGCGGTGAAGATCTCCTCGTGGGTCATGCCCAGGCAGTAGTCCGCCCCCTTGCGGTCCTTGAGGCGGAACATGTTCTCGCCCATCACCTCCCAGCGGCCGCTCTCCTTCCAGACCTCGGCCGGGTGGAGGGCCGGCAGGTGGAACTCCTGGCCGCCGATGGCGTCCATCTCCTCCCGGACGATGCGCTCGACCTTGGCGAGGGAACGCCGCGCCAGCGGCAGGTGGTCGTAGATCCCGGCCCCGAGCTGGCGGATGAAGCCGGCCCGGACGAGCAGGCGGTGCGAGGCCACCTGCGCGTCGGCGGGTGCCTCCTTGAGGGTCGGGATGAACATCTGGCTGTAGCGGGCGAATTGCATGGTGGCGGGGTTATACCGCACCGGGGGCCGGTGTCCGAGGTCCCCGTTGCGGAGGCGCCCTCACCGCTCCGCCTGCCCACACCTCTCCCGGATCGCGGCCAGCCGCGCCGCGATCCGCGCCCGGTCCTCGGGCAGGCCGTCGTCGGGGAACACGTCGAGCGCCCGCCGGGAGGCGAGCACGGCCTGGGGACAGTTGCCCAGGTCGGCGACCACCGCGGCGTAGGTGTCGAGGACGTCCGAGCTGAAGGGGCTGAGCTGCACGGCCTGCCGCGCCGGCGGGAGCGCTTCCCCCGAACGGCCCGCCTCGAGCAGCATCTCGGCCAGGGCCGCGAGCGCGAGCGGATTCCGGGGAGCCAGCTCGGCGGCCCGGCGCAGCGCCGCCTCCCGCTCGGCGACCGCCTCCGGGGGAAGGTTCTCGGCCAGGAAGGTCCAGGACCGCGGATCTCCGGGGCGACCCTTCACCGACAGGCGTGCCAGCGGCAGCGGATCCAGGCCGTCCTGCCTCGCGAGCTGTCGCAGCAGCACGGGATGGGCGGGATCCTCGGCGAGCCCCTCGTCGAGCTCGGCCCGCTGCAGCGCCTCGTCCCCCTCCCGCGAGGTGCCCCCGGCCCAGAGCAGGAGCCGGATGGCATGGATCTCGGCTGGATCCAGCGGCTGCACGACGATGCTCGGATTCGACTCGACCTGCACGGGCTTCGCGTCGAGGCGCCCGTTGCGCGCCCAGCCGTCGAGCTCGCCGTCGAGCAGGTCGAGCGCGCCGGGCACCGCGGGATTCCACTGCGGGAAGGCCGCCGCGAAGGCCTCGTCGGGGTCCTCGGCACCCGCCAGCCGGGCCTCGAATGCGCTCAGGGCCTCCGGGTGCTCGTTCACGAGGTAGTGCACGAGCAGCCAGGCCGCGTCGTAGTAGGGCGCGAGGCCGCCGGGCGGAACGCTCCCGTCCCAGGCGAGGAGCTGCCGGGCGGAGATCCGCTGAGGTCTCGCCATCATGCGCCGCCCGGGCGGGACGGGGCCGGTGACCATGTGGACCCCCGTGGAAGTCGTGCCCACCGTCTCGGCCCAGGTGGCGAGCCCCTCCGAGAACCAGCGGGGCGTCCGCAGGAGCACGTAGGACGACACGTGGTGGGCCATCTCGTGGGCCAGCACCCGGCGCTGCTCGAGCCCCATCTTGCCGGGCATGACGATCTTGGGATCGGCGGCGCCGCGGGCGTAATAGGCCGCCGATCCGGCCGGTGCGAAGGACTCATAGTCCGCGGTGGAGCGGAAGGCGATCACGGTGGCCCGCACCGGCGGGTCGTGCCGGCGCTGGAAGAGGGACGACGCCACCGCGTTGCGGATCCGATCGAGCTCGGCGGCGAGCGAGCGGGCGTCATCCTCGTCGAGGTCGGTGACCACCACGAACTGGTCGGAGTAGACGACGATCCAGCCGCGCCCGCCGTTCGCCTCGCAGCGGAAGCTGGGGCGCGAGGTGGCACAGCCGGCGAGCCCGGCCGCGAGGACCAGGAGGAGCCCGGCGCGCCACATGGTGGCATTGTACGACCAACCTACGCGGTCGGCTCGAGGCGGCCCGTCCCGGCCACCGTCCCCTGCCGGATCACCCGGCTGTAGAGCGTGATCCCGGGATCGCTGAGGAAGCGCCAGAGCAGCGCCGACCAGGAGCGATGGAAGTGGAGCGGCTCGTAGAGCTCGGGCGCCATCGCCTTCAGGGCGGGCAGCCTGGTCCAGGGGACCCGCATCAGGTCGTGGTGCTCGTTGTGGTAGCCCACGTTCAAGGCGAGGACGTTCATGGGCCCGTAGTACGAGAAGGTCTCCTGGTCGCCCGGGAAGGTCAGGTAGTGCTCCTGGATCCAGCGGGCGCCCACCGGGTGGAGCCCGATGGCGAAGGCGCTCGAGAGGAACAGGTAGCCGAACGCGGTCCAGCCCATGAAGTGGACGATGGCGAAGGCGAACGCCACCTGGGTGAGCACGTTGGCGATGTACCAGCCGTCCCAGAGCTTGATGCGCCGCAGCTGGGTGGCGCGCATCCCCTGGGCCAGGAAGTAGAAGAGCAACCACAGCGCCTTCTTCACGCTGGAGTTCCCCACCAGGCGGGCCTCTGCGGGCGCCGCCAGGTCGGCGTCGATCTCCGGGTCGCCCTGCCAGGCGTGGTGCAGCAGGTGGTAGCGGCGGAAGGGAATGCCTCCGGGGAAGACGATGGGGAGGTTGGCCACCAGGGTGGCCACCGAGTTCACCCAGGGGGTCTTCACGATGAGGTTGTGCGCCGCCTCGTGGATGAGCACCCAGAGCGCGTGGTCGGCCACCGCCCCCACGAGCCAGGCCACGAGCAGCACCACCCAGAAGCTCTGGTCGCGCAGCACCCAGGCCAGCGCGATCTGGAAGGCCACCACCGCGATCAGGATGGGGCCCGACCTGGGCTCCGGTCCCTGCAGCAGCTTCGCCTCGGGGTGGGCCGCGAGCAGGCGGCGCGTCCGCTCCCGGTGAGGTTCCGGGTAGTTCACGCGTCGGAAGTCGAGCTGTTCGGCCATGCGGTGGGTCCCCCGGGTAAGCATTCGTTCTAAATAGAAAACCGCCCCCGCGCCACGTTGGCGCGGAGGCGGCCTGAAACGGATGCTCTGAGCCGCCTAGAAGAAGTAGTTGGCGGTGACCGAGATCTGGTTGCCGGTGAGCGGAGCGTCCTGCGTCGTCACCGTCGTACGGTTGTAGAGCCACTCGGCGCCGAACTGGAAGCCGCCTTCCTGGTAGCGGGCCATCACCACCAGGTTCTGGTTGCGCAGGCGGGTGAGGCCGGCGTCGATGATGTTCTGGTAGAGCGGGTGGTCGAGGCCGTAGGTGAACCAGCCGGACAGGTTCTTGGTCAGGTTCATGCCGACCTGGCCCCAGACGCCGTACCCGAAGATGTTCCCCGCGAAGCTCGCCGGAGCGAACTGGAGGACGTTGCCGAGGAGCGGCCCGGTGTTCTTGCCGTACCAGGCGCTCCCGGAGTAGGCGACCGGGCCGAGGCTGCCCTTCACACCGACCGTCCCGAGGATGGTCTGGAGATCGGTCCACTGGGCCGGAACGGCGATGACGCCCGCGCCGTTGCGGTCCACCGTCTGCCAGTGGCCGGAGAGCCACACGTCGAACATCTTGCCGAACTTCAGGGTGCCACGGGCCTCGAAGGCCGGAAGGCCGGAGGCGATGCCCAGGCCGACGTTGCCGACCGCTGCGGTGTTGATCCACCCGGACTTCTGGACCGACCAGGCGAACTCGAACTTGAGGTCGTCGCCGAAGGTGTGCCAGCCCCAGAACCCGGGCTGCCGCCAGCCGACGGTGCCGGCCGTGTAGGTCGCCGGGAAGGCGATGTGGCTGAGCGACTGGGGGATGGCGCCGATGGTCAGCATGTTCTGCTGGCCGATCTGGATGATGTGGCGGCCCGACTCCCAGTTGAGCTCCACGTAGGCCACGCGGATGCGGGGGAGCAGGGAAACGTCGCCGAAGGTGCCGCCGCCGGTGGGGATCTCGGCCGACCCGAAGAGGTCGAACTCGGCCACGGCCTTGGGAACGGCGCCCATGACCTTGGGGCCAGTCACGGAGAAGTTGAGCCGGGTCTGGCGGATGTCGAAGCCGAAGATGGGCTTGTCGGCCGTGTAGGTGTTCGCCATGAAGAGCGCGTTCTGGCCAGGATTGATGGCGAAGTTGGCGTCCTGGAAGTAGCCCGTCGTCGAGATGAAGCCGTGCAGCGCGAACTCGAACGCCGGGGGCTTCGGCGTCTCCTTCACGACCACGGTCACCGTCTCGGACTTCCTCTCCTCCACGACCACATTCTGCCCGGGTGTCGCCTGGGCGAGTGCCAGGCCTGCGTATCCGAGAGCTGCCAGACTGAAGAGTGCCTTGATTCTCACGTGTGTCCTCCGGTTGAACCGTGCGGGAACGGCTTATATCGCGAGGGCGGCGGCCACTCGGCGAGTGTGTGCAAACTTCTCGCACGCGGGGAATGACACCGCAAGTTGCGGCGCGTCATGGCCCCGGAAGGGTGGTGGTGCCTTGATCTGGAGCAATATCTGGCGCAAAAACTTGAAAAGGGCCTCGCCGAGGGTGGGGCTCGTTCCCCTTGTCCGGTCCTCGCGCCGGGTGGTACGACCCTCGGTCCCACCTCAGCCCCACGGAGGTTTCATGTTCCCTTCCATTCGCTTCCTGGCCGGCGTCGCGGTCGCCCTGCTGGCCCTCCCCACCCTCTCCGTCGCCGAGACCGTCAAGATCGGCGCCGCCTTCTCCCTCACCGGCAACGCCGGCGCCTACGGCGCGCAGCAGAAGCACGGCGTCCAGGCCGCCATCGACGACGTGAACAAGAGCGGGAAGCTGAAGGGCGTCACGCTCGAGCTGGTCCTCGAGGACGACGGGACCTCCAAGGAGCAGGGCATCGCGGTGTTCCAGCGCTTCATCAACCGCGACAAGGTGAGCGCCATCATCGGGCCGACCCTCTCCACCACCGCCACCGCCGCCGACCCCATCGCCCAGCAGGGCAGGACCCCGGTCGTCGCCGTCTCCAACACCGCCGCCAAGGGCATCACCGACATCGGCGACTACATCTGGCGCGTCTCGCTCACCGAGGCCCAGGTGATCCCCTCGGCCCTCAAGGTGGCCCAGGCCAAGATCGGCTTCAAGAACGCCGCCATCCTCTACGGCAACGACGACGTGTTCACCAAGGGTGGGTTCGACGTCATGAAGGCCTCGCTCGAGGCGGCCGGCATCCCCATCGTCGACATCCAGACCTTCGCCACCAAGGACCGCGACTTCAACGCCCAGCTCACCGCGCTCAAGGCCAAGAACCCCGACTTCCTCATGGTCTCGGCGCTGGTCGAGCAGGCCGCCGCCATCGTCTCGCAGGCCCGGCAGCTGGGCTGGAACGTCCCCATCATGGGTGGCAACGGCTTCAACTCCCCCAAGCTGATGGCCAACGCCGGTCCGGCCGCCGAGGGCGTGATGGTGGGCACCGCCTGGAACAAGGCCTCCAGCGACCCGGTGAACCAGGCCTTCATCGCCGGCCAGAAGGCCCGCGGCAACGACCCCGACCAGTTCTGCGCCCAGGCCTACACCGGCGTGCTGGTCATCGCCGACGCCATCGCCCAGGCCGGCATGAAGGGCGGCCGCGACGACATCAAGGCCGGTTTCCTCAAGGTGAAGGACCTGCCCACGCCGCTCGGCAAGTTCTCCTTCCTCCCCAGCCGCGACGGCAACCACGCCGCGGCCGTGCAGATCGTCAAGGACGGGAAGTTCCAGATCCTGCAGTAGCTCCCCGGACCGCGCCGCGTGGGTCAGCAGATCGTCAACGGCCTGTTCCTGGGGAGCATCTACGCGCTCTTCGCGCTGGGTTACACGCTCGTCTTCGGCGTGCTCGACATCCTCAACCTGGCACACCAGGCCGTCTTCATGATCTGCGCCTACGTGGCGCTGGTCCTCGTCGTCCACCTGCACATGCCCATGGTCGCGGCCCTCCCGGTGGCGGTGCTCGCCGGGGGGCTCCTGGGGATGGTGGTGGACCGGGTCGCCTTCAAGCCGCTCCGGGGCCGCAGCGACTCCAACATCGCGGGGCTCATCAGCTCCATCGCGCTCGCCACCATCCTGGAGGCGGCCGTGGTCCAGGTCTTCGGACCGGACGTCGAGCGCTTCCCCTTCGGAGCGGTCCCCACCCGCAGCCTGAACATCGGCGGCGCGGTCGTCTCCGAGCTGCAGATCGTGATCATCGCCATCTCCCTCGCCATGCTGCTCGGGCTCACCTGGCTCTTGCGGCGCACCCGGATGGGAAGACGCATCCGCGCCGTGGCCGAGAGCCCCAAGGCGGCCCGGGTGCTGGGCGTCGACGTCGACCGCGTCATCTCGGCCTCCTTCTTCCTCTCCTCGGCGCTGGGTGCCGCCGCCGGCGTGCTCTTCGGGCTGGCCTTCAACAACGTGGCCCCGGACATGGGGCGTTCGGTGGAGCTGAAGGGGCTCGCGGTGATCGTGCTGGGCGGCATGGGCAGCATGCCCGGTGCGGCGCTGGCCGGGGTGGCGCTGGGAATGCTCGAGGTCTTCACGGTGGCCTGGATCGGCTCGTCCTACCGGGACGCGGTGGCCTTCGGCGTGCTCTTCCTGGTGCTGGTGCTGCGCCCGCGCGGCCTGATGGGATCCGCGGCGCTCCGCGAGGCCTGAACCGGAGCGCGCGTGTCCCTCGAATCCCTCCAGGACCTCTGGCTCACCTACCAGTCCACCGTGGCCTTCATCGGGCTGAACGGGCTGCTCGCGCTCTCGGTGTACACGACCCTCTCCTGCGGCCAGCTCTCGCTGGCCCAGGCCGCCTTCATGGCCATCGGAGCCTTCTCCTCGACCATCCTCACCTTCCACACCCAGGCCCCCTTCGCGGTGAACCTGGCGGTGGCCACGCTCCTTCCGGCCCTGGTGGCGATCCCGCTCGGGCTCCCCGTGCTCCGGCTCAAGGGGGTCTTCCTGGCCATCGCCACCATCGGCTTCGGCGAGGTGGTGCGCATCTTCTTCGTGAACCTGGAGTTCACGAACGGTGCGCTGGGCCTGACCGCCGTCCCGCAGCGCACCTCCATCTGGATGATCTACGCGGCGCTCGGAGCGGCCCTCTTCGTGCTCTGGCGCATCCGCGGGTCGCGTGCCGGCTACGCGCTGGAGGCCATCCGCGAGGACGAGCCGGCCGCCCGCACCATGGGCATCCACGCCGCCCGCTACAAGCTCGCCATGCTGGCCCTGGGCGCCTCCTTCGCCGGCCTGGCCGGTGCGCTCGAGGCCCACTACACCTTCATGGTGGCCCCGGGCACCTACTCCTTCACCCGCGTGGTCGACATGCTGGTCTACGCGGTGGTGGGCGGCACCTCGGTCTTCTACGGGCCGGTGGTGGGCGCCACCTTCCTCACCGCGCTGCCCGAGGTGCTGCGCGAGATCTCGGCCCGCATCGGCCTCGCCCCGGGCCCCCTGCGCCTCTTCGTGAACGGCGCGGTGCTGCTCCTCGTCATCCTCTTCCTGCCCGAGGGCATCTCGTCCTTGCCCCGGAGGGTGCGCGCCTGGATGCGGTCGCGCCGGGAGGCCCATGCTGCTTAGCCTGCAGGACGTCCGCCGCACCTTCGGCGGGCTGGCGGCGGTGGACGGAGCCTCCCTCGAGGTGGGCGTGGGCGAGGTGCACGGCCTCATCGGCCCGAACGGCGCCGGCAAGACCACGCTCCTCAACCTGATCTCCGGGCTCATCCCGCCCACCTCGGGAGCCATCGTGCTCGACGGGGAGCGCATCGACGGGCTGCCCTCCCACGTCGTCGCCGCCCGGGGCGTGACCCGGACCTACCAGAACATCCGGCTCTTCGCGGCGCTCTCCGCCGCCGACAACGTGATGGTGGGCGCGCACCTGCGGCGCGTGGCCCCGCTCTGGCGCCGCATGCTCTTCCTGCCCTCCGCGGCCTTGGAGGAGCGCGCCGCGCGCGAGGCCACGCTGGCGCTGCTCGACCGGGTGGGCATGTCGGAGCGGGCCGGCGAGCGGGCCAGCAACCTCTCCTACGGCGACCAGCGCCGCGTGGAGATCGCCCGGGCGCTGGCCTCGAGGCCCCGGGTGATGCTGCTCGACGAGCCCACCGCCGGCATGAACCCCGGCGAGGTGAAGGCCATCGCCGACCTCATCCGCGGAGTGGCCCGGGCCGGCCACTCGGTGCTCCTCGTCGAGCACAACGTGAAGCTGGTGATGGACGTCTGCGACCGCATCACCGTCCTCGACTTCGGCAAGGTCATCGCCGACGGGACCCCGGCCGAGGTGGGGCGCGATCCTGCGGTCATCGCCGCCTACCTGGGTGCGGAGGACGCGGCGTGAGCGCGCCGGGCTCCCCGCTGCTCGAGATCCGCGACCTCCGGGTCGCCTACGGCCACGTCCAGGCCGTGCACGGGATCTCGCTCCGGGTGAGCGCCGGGCAGGTGGTGACCCTCATCGGTCCGAACGGGGCCGGCAAGACCAGCACGCTCGCGGCGGTCGCGGGCCTGCTCCGTCCCCAGGGCGGCCAGGTGCTGCTCGCGGGGCGCGACGTCACCGGCCTCCCGGCGCACCGGGCGGTGGAGCAGGGCATCGTGCTCGTGCCCGAGGGGCGCAGCATCCTGGCCCGCATGAGCATCGAGGAGAACCTGATCCTGGCCGCCGAGGCCCGCACTCCCCGTCCCTCCGCCGCCGAGCAGCGCCGCCGCGTCGAGGCGCAGGTCCAGCGCTTCCCGGTCCTGGGGGAGCGGCGCAGGCTGCCGGCCGGGTCGCTCTCCGGGGGCGAGCAGCAGATGCTGGCCTTCGCCCGGGCGCTGCTCATGTCGCCGCGCATCCTGCTCCTCGACGAGCCGTCGATGGGGCTCGCGCCGCTGCTCGTCCGGCGCGTCTTCGACCTGGTCGAGGAGATCCACCGGGAGGGGGCGACCGTCCTGCTCGTCGAGCAGAACGCCCGGCTCGCGCTCCAGGTATCGGACCACGCCTACGTGCTGGAGCGGGGGCGCATCGTGCTCGAGGGGCCGTCCTCCGAGCTGGCGGCCGATCCGCGGGTGAAGGCCGCCTACCTGGGCGGCGACGTCACGGGTTGAACGGCGGTCCTACTTGGCCTCGCGGTCGGCGGAGATCTTCTCGGCCTCGGCGACGAGGGCCTCCTCGAGATCCTCGGCCTTCATGCGCTTCACGATCTTTCCGCTCTTGAAGAGGAGCCCCACCCCACCGTGGCCGTAGGCGACCCCGACGTCGGCGGCCGCCGCCTCGCCGGGCCCGTTCACCTCGCAACCCATCACGGCGACGTTCACCGTTCCCTTGAGCCGGGAGAGTCGCTGCTCCACCCGCTCGGCGATGGGGATCATGGCCACCGAGCAGCGGCCGCAGGTGGGGCAGGCCGTCAGCGTGGCCCCGCCGAACTTGAGCCCCAGCGACTTGAGCAGGCTGCGGGCGACCTTGACCTCCTCGACCGGGTCGGCCGCGAGCGAGACCCGCAGGGTGTCGCCGATCCCGGCGGCGAGCAGGATTCCCAGCCCCGCGGCGCTCTTGATGGTGCCGGTCATGAGGGTTCCCGCCTCGGTGATGCCGAGGTGGAGCGGGTAGTCGAAGCGCTGCGAGAAGAGCCGGTTCGCCGCCACCGTCATGCCGATGTCGTGGGCCTTGAGCGAGACCTTGATCTCCCGGTAGCCCTCGTCCTCGAGGACGCGGATGTGCCGCTCGGCGCTCTCCACCATGCCCTCGGCGGTGGGCCAGCCGTGCTTCGCGACGATGTCCTCCTCGAGCGAGCCGGCGTTCACCCCGATGCGGATGGGGACGTTTCGCTCGCGCGCCGCCTTCACCACCTCGCGCACCCGGTCCTGGCTCCCGATGTTGCCCGGGTTCAGGCGGACGCAGTGGATGCCGGCCGAGAGCGCCGCGAGCGCCAGCCGGTAGTCGAAGTGGATGTCGGAGACGAGCGGGACCGGCGAGCCCTGGACGATGGCCGGGAGCGCCGCCGCCGCCTCGGCGTCGGGCACGGCCACGCGGACGATGTCGGCGCCCTCCGCGGCGAGCGCACGGATCTGCGAGAGCGTGCCCTCGACGTCGGCGGTCTGGGTGGTGGTCATGGACTGCACCGCCACCGGCGCTCCGCCGCCCACGGGGACCGGGCCGACGAGGATCCGCCGGGTCTTCCGTCGCTCCGCGATGGCGGAGATGTTGCCGTGATCGTATGCGCCCATGAGGAAAGCCCGGCCCACCCTTCTTAGCGGGGTGGGGCCGGGCTCGCCAACCGGAGTGGCCGGTTACTTCTGGGCCAGCTCGGCGTCGATGACTTCCTTGAAGGCGTCGAAGGGCTGCGCGCCGGAGATGAGGACCCCGTTCACGAAGAACGCCGGGGTCCCGTTGACGCCCGCCTCGCTGCCCGCCTTGCGACCCTCCTCGACGAGCGCAGCCTTGGCGCCCGAGTCGAGGCACTTGTCGAACTTCGCCTGGTCGAGCTTCAGATCCTTCGCGTAGCCCTTCAGGGCGGGCACCTCGAGGGCGCGCTGGTTGGCGAAGAGCTTGGCGTGCATCTCCCAGTACTTGCCCTGCTCGTCGGCGCAGTGCGCCGCCTCGGCGGCCTTGGGGGCGTTCTGGTGGTTGGGCAGCGGGAGGTCGCGGAAGACCAGGCGGACCTTGTCGCCGTAGACGCGCAGGACCTCGGAGACGGTCTCCTCGGCGCGGCTGCAGTAGGGGCACTCGAAGTCGGAGAACTCGACGATGGTGATGGGGGCGTTGGCCGGCCCGCGCGACGGGCCCTTGGCCTCCACCTGCTGGCGCGGCGCCCGGTAGGGAGGCAGCAGGATCTCGACCTTGGCGTCGGCCTTCAGCTTCTCGTAGTAGGCCTGGGCCGCGGCCTGACCCTTCTGCTGCTGGATGTAGCGGACGATGGTCTCCTTGACCTGGGCCATGGGCGGAAGGTCGCGCCCCTGGGCCTTGGCCGCGTCGTAGACCTGCTGGACCTCTGCGTCGCTGATCGGCCCGACCCGCGCCATGATCTCGCCCTGGACGTAGTCGTCCGGAGACTTTCCGGCAGCCTTGGCCTTGGCGTCGACGAGCCGCTTCATGATCATGGTGTCGAGGGCCTGGCGCTTCAGCTGGTAGGTCTGTTCCTGGAACTGGGCGTCGAGCTTCTTCAGCTCTCCCTTGGCGAACTCCTCCAGCTCCTTGCCCGAGATGGCCTCGGTCCCGATCTTGGCGACGGGCGCGTTGGGGTCGGCCGCGGGGGCGGCCTTGGCCTGGGTGGTGGACGGAGAGGTGCAGGCCAGCGCGCCGAGGGCGGCAGCGACCGCGAGGTAGGGGCGGGTCGAGAACTTCATGGGACTCCCTGGAGATGGAATTGGTTGAACGAAGGCGGGGATTGTTCTCGACAACCCCCCGCCGGTCAACGCCATTCCCGGGCGACCCGTGCCCTTCCCCGGGTGGTATCCTCCCGGGGCGCGGAGGCGCCATGTCCCAAGACGTCTGGAAGCCCGAACTCTATGCGCGATTCCGTGCCGAGCGCTCGCGACCGTTCTACGACCTGCTCGCCATGGTCCGGGTCCGGCCCGGCATGCGCGTGGTCGATCTGGGCTGCGGCACCGGCGAGCTCACCGCGGAGGCCCACAAGCGCCTCCTGGCGCGTTCCACGCTGGGCGTCGACTCCTCCCCCGCCATGCTCGAGAAGGCTGCGCCGCTCGCGGGCGACGGGCTCTCCTTCACGCTCGGCGATATCGCCCGGTTCGAGGATCCCGGGGGGGCCGGCTACGACCTCGTCCTCTCCAATGCCGCGCTCCACTGGGTACCGGATCACCCCGCGCTGCTCCCGAGGCTCGCCGGGCTGCTCGCTCCGGGCGGCCAGCTCGCCGTGCAGGTCCCGGCCAACCAGACCCACGCCTCCCACCGGCTCGCCAACGAGCTGGCGCGCGAGGAGCCCTACGCGACCGCGCTCAAGGGCTACGTCCGCCACCGCTCGGTGCTCACGGCGATCGAGTACGCACTCGCGCTGAAGAGGCTCGGCCTCGTGGAGGAGGAGTCCCGGCTGCAGGTCTACGTCCACGAGCTCTCCGAGCCCGCCGACGTGGTGGAATGGTGCCGGGGGACGCTGCTCACCGACTACGAGAAGCGCCTCCCGGCCGACCTCTGGCACCGTTATCTCGAGGCCTACCGGCACCGGATCGTGGAGACCATCCCGGACGAGCGCCCGTACCTCTACACGTACCAGCGCATCCTCTTCTCGGCGCGACGACCGGGGTAGGTGGGGGTCGCACTCCCTGACCCGGGGTACCTCGGGCATTGCTTTCTAGTGCCCCGCGAAGGCGAAGAACGAGCGAAGCTTCTCGCTCGTCTCCCGGAGCCGCGCGGAGAGCGTCCGCACGAACGCCCAGAGCAGTGCGTAGGCCAGGTCCTTGTCGAGGAACATGACCCGGTCGAGGTCCTCCCGCCGGATGGCGAGGAGCGCGCAGGCCGTGTGGGCCACGGCGTCGGCCGATCGCGGGGCGTCGTCGATGGCCGCCATCTCGCCGAAGTAGCTGCCCGGCCCGAGGAGCGAGAGCGCCTCCTCGCCAGCGCCGGGGATCTCCTTCGAGATGCGCACGGTCCCTTCCACGACCACGTACATCTCGTCCCCCGACGAGCCTTCCCGGAAGACGCTCTCCCCGGCCGGGAACTCCCGGGGGCTCGCGATCTCGGCGACCCGTTCCAGCTGGTCGGCGGACAGGGTCTCGAAGAGGGCGCAGCGGCGGAGCACGCTCGGGAGCACGGGCCGATGCTAGCACGCGGAGCGCCCCGAACCTCCCCGTGACTTCCAGGCTCGAAGGGGCTAGATCGATCGAGCCCCCACACGCGGAGGAAACATGCCCCAGCACGAGAAGCTGGTGATCGTCGGCTCCGGCCCTGCCGGCTACACCGCGGCGCTCTACGCAGCGCGCGCCAACCTGACCCCTCTCCTCTTCGAGGGAATGCAGCCCGGCGGCCAGCTCACCATCACCACCGAGGTCGAGAACTATCCCGGCTTCGCGGAAGGGGTCATGGGCCCGGAGCTCATGGAGAAGTTCAAGGCCCAGGCCGAGCGCTTCGGGACCCGCTTCGTCCCCGGGGAGGTGACCCGCGTCGACCTCTCCTCCCGCCCGTTCCGGCTCTGGAGCGAGGGGGAGGCCTACACCGCCGACGCCGTGATCGTGGCCACCGGGGCCTCGGCCAAGTGGCTGGGCATCCCCTCCGAGAAGGCCTACCAGGGCAAGGGCGTGTCGGCCTGCGCCACCTGCGACGGCTTCTTCTTCCGGGGAGTGGACGTCGCCGTGGTCGGCGGGGGGGACACCGCGGTCGAGGAGGCCACCTTCCTCACCAAGTACGCGAACAAGGTCTACCTGGTCCACCGCCGCGACGAGCTGCGCGCCTCCAAGGTGATGCAGGAGCGGGCCCGCAAGAACCCCAAGATCGAGTTCGTCTGGAACTCCGGGGTGGACGAGGTCCTCGGCGACGGGAAGGCCATGACCGGGCTCCGGCTCAAGAGCACGAAGGACGGGAGCACCTCCGAGCTCAAGGTCCAGGGCTTCTTCCTCGCCATCGGCCACGAGCCGAACACCGGGATCTTCAAGGGCCAGCTCGACATGAACGACGTCGGCTACCTGAGCGTTCAGGCGCCCTCCACGCGCACCAGCCGCGAGGGGGTCTTCGCCGCCGGCGACGTGGCCGACCCGAACTACCGGCAGGCGGTGACCGCCGCAGGGTCGGGCTGTGCCGCGGCCATCGACGCCGAGCGATGGCTGGGCGAGCAGGGAATCCACTAGTGCGCATGATCGACGTGGGGGAGAAGCCGCGCACCGACCGCGAGGCGATCGCCCGCGGCTTCGTGTCCATGTCCCGGGCCACGCTCGGCATCCTGCGGCGGGGCGACGTCGAGAAGGGCGACGTGATCGCCGCGGCGCGGCTGGCCGGCATCCTGGCCGCCAAGCACACCCCGGACATCGTCCCGCTCTGCCATCCCGTCGCCCTCTCCGGCACCGAGATGGAGGTGGCGCCTGGGCCGGGTGGGGTGGCCGTGACGGCCACGGTCCGCACCACCGACCGGACCGGCGTGGAGATGGAGGCGCTGGCCGCGGTGGCCGCCGCCTGCCTCACCGTCTACGACATGCTGAAGCGCTACGAGCGAGGGATGCGCATCGAGGTCATCGAGCTCCTGGAGAAGTCGGGCGGGCGGACCGGGCGGTGGGTGCGGCCGCGCTCCGCACCGCGGCCGGCGAGAGCCCGAGCGCCGCGAGCGCGTTCCGGCCGCACACGCGGCGGATGACCGCCTCCGAGAGGCCCAGTCGTGCCATGCGGTCGGCGGCGCGCGGCAGGGCGAGCAGGTCCCCCACCCCGTCCCCGGCGTGCGAGGCGAGCGCGATCCCTTCCGGGCCGAGCGACCGCACCAGGCGCGCCGCCACGTCCAGTGCGCCCCGGCCGGTGGAGAGCGAGAGCACCGCGCAGTAGCCCACCGCGCGAAGGATGCGGACGGTCCGGGCGTCCGCCCCGTCCACGAGGACGCGCTCCGGCGGGACCCCGCTCTCCCGGAGCGCGGCGACGGCCCGCCGGGTGGAGCGCACCGGGTCCCCGGGCGGCGTGGCCACGACCACCGGGAGCCGCAGCTCGTGCGCCATCGCCAGCTGCCGGGAGAAGAGCTCCTCCTCGCGAGGCGTCCCGGTCCCCGGGCCGGTGGGCCCGATGGCCGCGAAGCCCCGCCGGGAGAGCCACTCCGGGAGCTCGGCGAGCAGCGCCTCCGCCCCGCGGGCCGGGATCCGCCCGGGAGGGACCGAGAGCGCCGCGAAGGCGCCCAGGCCGGCGCCCCGCAGCCGCTTCACCGCAAGTCCGAGCTCGTCCCAGTCGCGGCGCAGACCGGCCGCGGTGGATGCGGCGCTCCGGTCCGCGAGGGGGCAGAGCGCCCCCCCGACGCCGAAGTAGCGGACGTCCGCCACGTCCCGGACGGCCAGCGCGGCGCTGCGCAGGTGTGCGTCGAAGAACACGCGGCCGAGGGTAGCACCGGGAGACCCGGCGAGGTCACGGCACGGCGGCGCGCCCGTCCCAGCGGGTCTCGCTCGCCCCCTCCCGCCATCCGGTGGCGGGATCGACCCGGACCGCCTGCGGGTTCCCGAACGGTGCGGCGATCTCCTCGACCCGGTGCCCGCGGGCCTCGAGCGCGCGCCGGGTGGCCTCCTGGAGCGCCCCGGGCTCGGCGACCACCACGTCCGGCTTCCACTGGTGGTGGATGCGCGGCGTGGAGATCGCCTGGTCGAGCGCCATCCCCCCGTCGAGGAGCCGGAGGATCGCCCAGGCCACCGTGGACGGGATGGTGCTGCCGCCCGGCGAGCCGACGGCGAGGAGCAGCTTCCCGTCCGGGCCGAAGACCAGGGTCGGCGCCATCGAGGAGAGCGGACGCTTCCCCGGTGCGGGCAGGTTGAGCTTCCCCCCCTCGAGACCGAAGGCGTTGGGGACCCCGGGGGCGGCGTCGAAGTCGTCCATCTCGTCGTTGAGCAGGATCCCGCTGCCCGGGACCACCACGCCCGACCCGAACTGGAGGTTCACGGTGGTGGTGAGCGCCACGGCGTTGCCCTCCGCGTCGACGACCGAGACGTGGGAGGTGTGGCCCGCCGGGGCGGCGGGCCCCGGCGGCGCGGTGGGCCCGGCCCGCTCCCCGATGGATGCCCTGACCTGGGCGGCGAAGGCGGCGGACGCCATCTCCCTGGCCACGGCGTCGGCACCGGGTGCGAAGTCCGGGTCGGCGAGCGCTCCCCCCCGGCGCTCGAAGAGCCGCTTCTCCGCCTCGACGAAGGCGTGGAGGTGGCGCTCCGAGGCACGGGCCACGTCCGCCGGGTCCTCGGCCTCGAGGGCGCGGAGGAGCCCGAGCACGATCGCGCCACCCGCCGACGGCGGCGGGAACGTGGCCACCTGGTGCCCGCGAAACTCGCCCCACAGGACGTCGCGGGTGCGGGTCCGGTAGGAGGCGAGGTCGGCGGCGGTGAGCACGCCACCTCGCGCCTTCACGGCCGCCGCGATGCGGGCCGCGAGGGGGCCCCGGTAGAAGGCCTCCGGATCGCGGCCGAGGAGCGCGAGCGTCGCGGCGAGATCCTTCTGGACGATCCGGCTGCCCGGCTCGTGCGGCTCGCCGGCGGCGAGGAACAGCGCGGCTCCGGCCCGGTCCTGGCGCAGGCAGTCCCGGGCCGCGGCCGCCCCCCTCCGCCAGGTCCGGCCCACCTGCACACCCTCCCGGGCCAGCTTCGCCGCGGGCGCCACCAGCTCCCGGAGCGGCCTCTTCCCGAACCGCCGCGCGATCTCGGCATACCCCTTCACCGCCCCGGGCACGGCGATCGAGAGCCCGCCGCACCGGGAGCGAAGCGGATCGGGCTTCCCGTCGACCAGGAACATGTCCGGGGCAGCGGCGGCGGGCGCCACCTCCCGGAAGTCGATGGCGTGGACCCGCCCCTCCCGGGCCATGTAGACGAGCGCCAGGCCGCCCCCGCCGATCCCGGAACTCTGCGGCTCGGCCACGGCGAGCGCGAAGGCCGCAGCCACCGCGGCGTCGGCGGCGTTTCCTCCGGCCCGCAGGACGGCCGCGCCCGCCTCGCTGGCGGCCGGATGGGCGGTCGCCACGGCCCCCGGGGGGAGACCGCGACGTGCGCGAGGAGGAGCGGGAGGAGGAGCGGCGCGGCGGTCATCTCCCATGGTTAGCACGGCCGGGCGGGACGATTCCTTCTGTGGTTCTTGATTCCCGCGCCCCGCGGACCTAGCCTCGGCCTCATGTCAACGCCTTCGAAGAAGAAGAAGGGGAAGGGAAGCGCCCCGCTCGCCGCCATCGTCCTCGCCGCCGGCAAGGGCACGCGGATGAGATCCCGTCGCGCCAAGGTCCTCCACCCCTTGTGCGGGCGGCCGATGGTCTACTTCCCGGTGAAGCGCGCCCTCGAGGCCGGGGCCGACCCGGTGGTGGTGGTGGTCGGCCACCAGGGAGACGAGGTGGAAGCCTCGCTTCGCGCGGCGCTGCCCGGGGCACCGCTCCGCTTCGCCCGGCAGGAGAGCCAGCTCGGAACCGCCCACGCCGTGCTGGCCGCCAGGTCCTCGCTGCGGGGATACGGCGGGCCGGTGCTGATCCTCTCCGGCGACACGCCGCTCCTCACCACCGACACGCTGGCCGCCGTGGTGGACGCGCGCACCGGGCCCCAGTCGCTCGCCTTCGCCACCATGCACCTGGAGAATCCGGAGGGGTACGGCCGGGTGGTCCACGCCCCGGGCAAGGGGCCCGCGCTCATCGTCGAGGAGAAGGACGCCACCCCCGAGGAGCGGCAGATCCGCGAGGTGAACGCCGGTCTCTACGTCGCCGACGCCGGATTCCTCTGGTCCACGCTGGCCCGGGTCGACGCCAGGAACGCGCAGCGCGAGTTCTACCTGACCGACCTGGTGGCGCTGGCCGCCGACGGCCCGGGCGCGGTCGCGGTGCGGGTCCCGCCGGTGGAAGCACAGGGAGTGAATGACCTGGAGGACCTCTCCCTCGCCGTCCGCGCCATGACCCGGCGCATCGCCTCCGCGCTCATGAAGTCGGGGGTGACCCTGGAGGACCCGGAGCGGTTCGACGCCGACGAGGGGGTGGAGGTCGGTCCCGACACCGTCATCGAGCCCAGCGTCCGGCTGCGCGGGACCACCCGCGTCGGCACCGGCTGCGTCGTCGGCCAGGGGAGCATCCTCGCCGACACCTCGGTGGGCGACGGCACGCAGATCCTCCCCTACTGCCACTTCGACCGGGCCCGCATCGGCGACGGCTGCCGGGTCGGGCCCTTCGCGCGCCTGCGCCCCGAGGCCTCGCTCGCCGACGGGGTCCACGTGGGCAACTTCGTCGAGCTGAAGAAGACCTCCATGGGCAGGCGCTCCAAGGCCAACCACCTCACCTACCTCGGCGACGCCACCATCGGCGCCGACGTGAACGTGGGCTGCGGGACCATCACCTGCAACTACGACGGGGAGCGGAAGCACCCCACCCGCATCGGAGACGGCGTCTTCGTGGGCTCCGACGCCATCCTGGTGGCGCCCATCTCCATCGGCAAGGGGGCCTACGTGGCGGCCGGCTCCACCCTCACCGAGAGCGTGCCGGCGGGGGCGCTGGCGCTCGGACGTGCACGACAGGTGAACAAGAGCGGCTGGGCCCGCAATCACGCGGCCCGGAAGAGTCCCGGGAAGGGGAAGTAGCCCGTGTGCGGAATCGTGGGGTACGTCGGTCCTCGCCCCTGCGTGGACCTGATCGTGGGTGGGCTGCGCCGGCTCGAGTACCGGGGATACGACTCGGCCGGCGTGGCGGCCGTGGGGCCGTCCGGCCTCGACATCCGGCGCAGCAAGGGAAAGCTGCAGAACCTGGTGGAGCGGCTCAAGGCGGAGCCGGTCTCCGGCAGCACCGGGATCGGCCACACCCGATGGGCCACCCACGGGCGCCCCTCGGACGAGAACGCCCATCCGCACCGCTTCGGCGGGGTGGCGGTGGTGCACAACGGCATCATCGAGAACCACCTGCAGCTCAAGTCCGCCCTGCAAGCCCGCGGAGAGGTGTTCTCCTCCGAGACCGACACCGAGATCTTCGCCCACCTCATCGCCGGGGCACTCGAGGGGCCTGCCCGGGGAGACCTGCGCGCCGCGGTGCGCGAGGCGCTCCGGCAGGTGCGCGGGACCTACGCCATCGCGGTGATCTCGGAGAAGGCACCGCGCACCATCGTGGCCGCCAAGAACGCCAGCCCGCTGGTGGTCGGCTACGGGGAGGGGGAGAGCTTCCTCGCCAGCGACGTCCCGGCCATCCTCGAGCACACACGGATGGTGAACTACCTGGAGGAGGGCGAGCTGGCCGTCCTCACCCCGGAGGGCATCGCCATCGAGGACGGCGCCGGGCGCCCGGTGACGCGCCCGCCTCGCCGCATCGAGTGGAGCGCGGTGGCCGCCGAGAAGGACGGGCACAAGCACTTCATGCACAAGGAGATCTTCGAGCAGCCCCGGGCGGTGACCGACACCATCCGCGGCCGGATCTCCCTCGAGGACGGGGACGTGGTCCTCGACGGGATGGACCTCGACCCGGCCTGGGTGGAGGGGATCGACCGGGTGGTGGTGGTGGCCTGCGGAACGAGCTGGCACGCCGGCCTCTCCGGGCGGCTCATGATCGAGCAGCTGGCCCGGCTCCCCGTCGACGTCGAGCTGGCGAGCGAGTTCCGCCACCGCGACCCGGTGGTGGGGTCGCGCACGTTCGTGCTGGCCATCTCCCAGTCGGGCGAGACCGCCGACACCCTGGCCGCGGTGAAGGAGGCGAAGAAGCGGGGCGCCCGGGCCTTCGCCATCTGCAACGTGCTGGGCTCGGCCATCCCCCGCGAGTGCCAGGGGACCCTCTACACCCATGCCGGGCCGGAGATCGGCGTCGCCTCCACCAAGGCCTTCACCACCCAGCTGGCGGCCCTCTTCCTGCTTGCGGTCCGCCTGGGCCGGATGCGCGGCACGCTCTCCGCCGTGGAGGCCCGGCAGCACCTCGAGGCGCTGGTGAGGATCCCGGCGCAGATGGAGCACGTGCTGCGCCAGGAGCCCACCGTCCTCCCGGTGGCGAAGCGCTGCGCCGCTGCGCGCGACGTGCTCTTCCTGGGTCGCGGGTCGCAGTTCCCGGTGGCGCTCGAGGGGGCGCTCAAGCTGAAGGAGATCTCCTACATCCACGCCGAGGGCTACGCGGCCGGCGAGATGAAGCACGGCCCCATCGCCCTCATCGACGAGAACCTCCCGGTGGTGGTGCTGGCGGTGAGGGAGCCGAGCTACGAGAAGACGCTGGGCAACGTGGAGGAGGTCCGTGCCCGCGGAGGCCAGGTCATCGCCGTGGTCGCCGAGGGGGACACCCACGCGGCCAGCCTGGCCACGATGGCGCTGGTGGTGCCGGAGTGTCCGCCGCTCCTCGCCCCGCTCCTCACCATCCTGCCGCTCCAGTTCCTGGCCTACCACGTGGCGGATCTCAAGGGGACCGACGTGGACCAGCCCAGGAACCTGGCGAAGAGCGTCACCGTCGAGTGAACCTCCGCCTCTTCGTGGCCCTCGAGCCGCCCGACCCGGTGCGGCGGCGCCTGGCGGCGGCGCAGGGCGAGCTGCGCCGCGCCGCCGGGCGCCATGCCGAGGAGGTGCGCTGGGTGGCGCCGGACCGGCTGCACCTGACCCTCCAGTTCCTGGGCGCGGTCCCGGAGGAGCGGCTCGAGGCGGTGCGGGCCGCCGTGGCGGGGGTCGCGGCCGGCTCGCGGCCTCTGCGCCTCACGGTTCGCGGCGCGGGCGGCTTCCCGTCGGCGCGGCGTCCCCGTGCCGTCTGGGGTGGCGTGGGCGGCGACCTCGACGGGCTCCGGGCGCTGGTCCTCGCGCTCGGCCTCGCGCTCGGGCCGCTCGGCTTCCCCGCCGGAGGGCGGGACTTCGCGCCCCACTTCACCTTCGGTCGATCCCGCGGAGGGCGGGGGGCTCCCGGCCTGGGAGGCGCCATCGCCGCCTCGGCGGGCGCCGAGCCCGTGGCCTGGCGGGCCGACGAGCTGGTCCTCTTCCGGTCCCACTCCGCCCCGGGCGGATCCCGCTACGAGCCGCTCCTCCGCGCCGGGCTCGGCCCACCGGGTGACGCGCCCGGCTGACGGCGCCGCCCCGGGAAACACGGGAGCGGGAGCCGGACAGGCGCTGCGGGGGGGGAGTTCGCCCGCCGGCTCCGCTCCCGGGCAACCCGCCCTCGTGGAGCGGCGGCCTGCCGAGTCGGTTCGACCTGGATCACACCGGCGTCACCCGGCGAGGGCCAACTCGATTCCAGTGTAAGTGCCTTTTCGCGGACCGCCTGGGGTGGACGCCCACGATCAGGTGACACGGATTGTTGACCCTCCGGCGCTGGATGGGTGTCAAGCCGGCATGGCGACCGCCCAGCGCAGGATCGAGAGGAAGAGCACCCCGCAGCCCGTCGCGTCCCCTCGGATCGATCGGCTCGGCTCGATGGCGGCCGAGGACCCGGACGATTCGGCCCTGCGGGACTGGGCGGCGCTCATCTCGGGCTCCCGCTGGCTCGTCCTGGGGGTGATGGCCGCCTGCCTCGCGGCGGCGGGTGCGTACGTCCTCGTCGCCACGCCCGTCTTCCGCTCCGACGCGGTCGTACAGGTGGAGGAACGTTCCAGGGGGATCGCCGGGCTCGAGGAGCTGACCGCGGCCTTCTCCAGCACCACCCCGGCCGAGACCGAGATCGAGCTGATCCGTTCCCGGGCCCTGCTGGGCGGCGTCGTCGAGCGGCTCGGGCTCGACGTGATCGCGGCGCCTCGCCACTTTCCGGTTCTCGGAGCGGCGGTGGCCCGGAGGCGCGACGCGGCGGCCCCCGTGGCAGCTCCGCCCCTGCTGCAGGCCTTCGCCTGGGGCGGGGAGCGCATCGAGGTCGGACGCCTCGAGCTCCCCGAGCGTCTCCTGGGCCGGGACCTCGCGCTCACGGCCCGGCCGGCCGGCCGCTTCCTCCTCTCCGACCCGGACGGCAACCCCCTCCTCGAGGGAGCCGTGGGCGCCGCCGCGGCGGCCGGCGGGGTGGAGATCTTCGTCACCCGGCTCGAGGCGCGGGACGGGACGCGCTTCCGCCTGGCCCGCCTGCCCCTCGAGGAAGCGGTGGAACGCTTGCAGGACCGGCTCTCCGTCTCCGAGCGCGGACGCAAGACCGGCATCCTGCAGATCGCCCTCGAGGGGGCCGACCGGGACCTCGTCGCCCGCACGGTGGACGCCGTCGCCCTCGACTACCAGCGCCAGAACGTGGAGCGGCGCAGCGCCGAGGCCGAGAAGACGCTCACCTTCCTGGCCGGCCAGCTCCCCACCCTGCGCCAGAACCTGGACGAGGCCGCGGCCGCGCTCGAGAGGTATCGCCGGACCAACGGGCGCGTCGACGTTGGGCTCGAGACCAAGGGCGTCCTGGAGCGCTCCGCCGACGCCGAGCGCAGGCTCTCCGAGCTCCTCCTGCAGCGCACCGAGCTCCGCCAGCGATTCACCGAAAGTCACCCGGCGGCGCTGACGCTGGAGGACAAGATCGAAAAGCTTCGAGCCGAGCGCGACGCCAGCGCGGCGCGGCTGCGGGACCTCCCCGAGGCGGAGATGCGCTCCGCCTCCCTGCTCCGGGACGTGAAGGTGGCGAACGAGCTCTACCTGCTCGTCGTCAACAAGGTGCAGGAGCTCAAGGTGGTGAAGTCGGGGACCATCGGGAACGTCCGGGTCCTCGACACCGCGATCCGGGCCCGGCGCCCGATCCGCCCCGACGCGCTCCCGGCGCTGGCCGCCGCGCTTGCCGCCGGCCTCTGCCTGGGAATCGGGCTCGCCTTCCTGCGGAGGGTGCTGGCCCGCGGCCTCGAGGACCCGGATGCGGTGGAGCGGGTCACCGGCCTCTCGGTCTACGCCTCCATCCCGCACAGCGACGTGCAGGCCGGGCTGGGCCGGTCCCGGCGCCGGGACGCTCCCGGCGGGAGCTCGCTGCTCGCCCTTCACGATCCGTCCGACCTGGCCGTCGAGGCGGTCCGCAGCCTGCGGACCAGCGTGGCCTTCGCGCTCGCCGAGGCGGACAACAACGTGGTCGCGCTGGGCGGGCCCAGCCCCGGCGTGGGCAAGTCGTTCGTGGCCGCGAACCTGGCACAGGTGCTGGCCGAGTCGGGGAGCCGCGTCCTCCTCGTGGACGCCGACCTGCGCAAGGGGAGGCTCCACGAGCTCCTGGGCGGGGGGGGCGATCCGGGTCTCGCCGAGATGATCGCCGCTGGCGAGGAGCTGCCGGGAGCGGTGCGCTCCACCGCCCAGGCCGGCCTCGACTTCCTCCCGCGCGGGCGGGGCGCGCCAAATCCGTCGGAGCTGCTCGGCAGCGACCGCTTCCGCAAGGTTCTGGACTGGGCCTCGCGGAGCTACGACGTCGTGGTGGTCGACACCGCGCCGATCCTGGCCGTCACCGACGGCGCGCTGGTGAGCCGGCTCTGCGGCGTCAACCTGCTCGTCCTGCGCTCCGGGCGCCACCCGGTCCGGGAGATCGCCGCGGCCACCAAGGCCTACGCCCAGGGGGGCGTGCGGCTCCACGCGGTGGTCCTGAACGGAGCCCGGCCGGCCAGCGCCGGTGGCCACGGATATCACTACCAGTACTCGTACCGGTGAGGCCCGCCGTGAACGTCCTCCCCGCCCCCGGCGCAGGAGCGGCCTCTCCGGCAGCGGGGCTGGCGCTCGCGGCACGCCTCGGGGCCCTGCTCCCGGCCGGGTCGCTGCGCCGCCGGGTGGCCGAGGGCGCGAGCTGGTCGGTGCTCGGATCCGGTCTCTCGCAGGGAATGGCGCTCGTCGCCGCATCGCTCGCGGCGCGCGCCCTCGGCGCAGGAGACTACGGGTCGCTGGTGGTCGTGGTGGGCACCTGCACGCTGCTCGCCGAGGTCGCCGGGGCCGGCCTGGCCGTGGCCGCCACGCGCCACGTCGCCGAGCTGCGGGATGCCGCGCCGGATCGGGCCGGGCGGCTGGCCGGCGGGTCCGTGGGGCTCGCCGCCGCGGCCGGGCTCCTCCTCTCCGGGCTCCAGATCTCGCTCGCCCCCTGGGTCGCGGGAAGCCTGCTCTCCGCACCCCACCTCGCGGCGCTCCTGCGCATCGCCGCGCCGCTCACCCTCGCCGCCGCGGTCTGCGCCGCCCAGGCCGGGGCGCTCTCCGGCCTGGAAGCCTTCCGGGGCCTCGCAGTGGCGGGCGGCGTCCGCGGCTTGGCCACGCTCGCCGCCGTCCTCCCGGGTGCCCTCCTCGCCGGTGCGCCGGGCGCGCTGGCGGGGTTTGCCGTCGCCTCGATCGCCTGCGCCGTCGCCCAGCACCGGGCGCTGCGCGAGGAGGCCGCGCGCCGCTCCATCCCGCTGCGGTTCGTGCCCCGTGCCGCGGATCTCCGGGGCCTCGCCAGCATCGGCGTCCCGGCCGTGGCGGCGAGCCTCGCCCTCACCTTCGCGACCTGGGCCTCGACGGCGCTGCTCGCCCGGGCGAGCCTGGCCGAGGCGGGCGTGCTCGGCGTGGCCCGCCAGTGGCAGGGAGTGGTCCTGTTCCTGGCGAGCGCGGTCTCGGGGCTGGGGCTCCCGCTGGTGGCGAGTGCGCTGCCCTCCCGCGACGTCCGGGCCCTCCGGCGCGCGCTCGGAGCCAGCTTCGCGGCCTCGACCGCACTCGCGCTCCTCGCAGCGGTGCCGGTCGCCCTCCTCGCCCCACGGCTCCTCTCCGCCAGCGGCCCTGCCTTCGCGGACCGCGGCGCGGTGCTCGTCCTGTGCTGCGCCGCCGCCGTGCTCCTCGCCGCCAACATGGCCGTCGGCCAGGCCATCTGGGCGCTCGGCGCCCACCGCGCCGGCGTGCTCCTGGCGCTCCTCCGTGGAGGGCTGCTCGTGCTCCTCTCGGCCGCCCTGGCGCCGCGGGGCGCCGACGGGGTGGCGCTCGCCTGGGTGGGAACCGCGGCCGTCCTGACGCTCGTGCAGGTTCCCTTCGTCGCCTGGATCCTGGCGCGGAAGCGCGCCGAGTGGAGCGCCCCGTGATCGGCTCGCTCGCCGCCGGCGCTCCCACGGCGCCCGTCCTCGCCCCGGCCCGCCGCGCCCTGGTCCGGCCCCTGGTCTCGGGGCTCGTCGTGGTCGGCCTGGCGGCGTCGCTCCTCGCCACCTTCGCGCTGCAGGGTTCGAACGTGGCCCAGGCCGGCACCGGGGTCTGGGAGGACGCCGTCGAGGTCCCGCGCTCCTCCCTCTACTACGCGGCCCACGCGATCCGGATCGCGGCGCTGACCCTCGCCGGCCTGCTCGCCTTCGCGGTTCGCGGCCGCCGGCTCTCCTCCTCGCTCTCCGCCTGGTTCCTCGCCTTCCTCGCCGCCGGGCTTCTCTGCGCGCTTCGCGGGATGGACCCGGCCGACTTCCTCTCCTCCCGGATCTTCGGGACCACCGGCCCGTGGCTGGCCATCGCCTCGCTCCTCCTCTTCGCCTCGGCACGGGCGGAGGTGCTCCCCCTGGTCGGCCGGACCTTCGATCTGCTGGCCTGGATCCTCACCGGGCTCGTGGCCTGGGAGGCCGTCCACCTCCGCTCCTTCCTTCGGCAGGACACGGTGGCGGCGATGGGCGCATACCTGAACGCGCTCTACTTCCCCGCGGCCTGGCTGGTCCTCCGGCCCCACCCGCCGGGGACCGCCTCGCGCCACCTGCGCTGGGTCCCGGCGCTCGCCTACGCCGCGGGGTCGGTCCTCGTGCAGACCCGGCTCAACCTGGTCATGCTGGGGCTCCTCCTCCTCGCCGACGCCTGGATCTCGGCGCGGCGGTCCGGGCGCCCGGTGGCCCGCGTCCTCGAGGTCGCGGCCGTGGCCGCCACCGCCTTCGGCCTGGCCTCCTGGGTCGCCGACGGGACGCGGCTGGCCCGGCTCCTCGAGCTCTCCTTCCTCGGCCTCGCGGAGCGCATCGGCGAGGACTCCCGTACCGGCCAGCTCGCCGCGTTCCTCACGGACGTGCCGGTGGCCGACCTCCTGCTGGGTCGGGGCGCGCGTGCGACCTGGAACTGGCCGGGGATGAGCCCGCGCTGGTCCGGCGGCACCGACGTCGGCTACCTGTCCCTGCTCTTCTTCGGCGGCCTCCCGCTCCTCGTCACCTGGTGCGCGGTGCACCTCGGCCCGCCGCTGCGGGTGCTCCGCTCCGGCGACGACGGAGCCCGCCTCGCCTTCGCCGTGGTGGCCCTGCTCTGGGGCGTGCGGATGCTCTCCTCCTCGTTCCCGAGCCTCGCGCTCGAGTACGCGGTCGTCCTCCTCTGCGTCGGGGCCTGCGCCGCCCCGCCGCACGTACTCCCTGGCGCCTCCGCGAGCCGATGATGCGCGTCCTCTGGTTCACGAACATCCCCATGCCCGCGGTGGACCGCCGGACCGGCCGCACCACCGCCGGATCGGGTCACTGGATGTCCCAGCTGCTCCTGGCGCTTCGCTCCGTCCCGGGGCTCGAGCTGGGGGTCGCCACCGCCTACCCGTCCCTGCCCGACATGCAGTTCGACGAGGACGGCGTCGAGTACTTCGTGGTGGGGCAGGGCCGCCTCGCCTCCCACTTCGGGTGCAGCCGCTCCGACCTGCTCGCCTGCCGGGACGTGGTCGAGCGGTTCGGCCCCGACCTCGTCCACGTGCACGGCAGCGAGCGGCTCTTCGGCCTGCTCCGGGCCCGCGGGCTCATCGGCTGCCCGACCGTGGTCTCCCTGCAGGGATTGCTCGCCGCCAACGCCCGGGACTTCTACGGCGCGCTCCCGGCATCCGACCGGATCGCCGCCCACCGGGTCGCCGAGGTCCTGACCGGCCGGGGGCTCTGCTGGGAGCGCCGTGCGTTCCTCCGGGGAGCGCGGCGCGAGGCCGAGGTGCTCGACGGGGTGGACGCGGTGCTCGGGAGAACCGAGTGGGATCGGGAGCAGGCGGCGGCGATCGCACCGGGCACGCCGTGGCTCCGGGTGGGCGAGGTGCTCCGGCCGGAGTTCGCCGCGGCCCGCTGGAGCCTCGCGCGCTGCCGCCGCGGGCGGGTGGTGGTCACGAACGCCGGCCAGCCCCGCCGCGGGCTCGAGACCCTTCTCGACGCGGCCGCGGCCATCGCCCGGCGCCATCCCGGGCTCGAGATCGAGGTCGCCGGTGGGGTGTCCGACCGGTCGGGTTACGGCCGGCTCCTGCGCCGGCGCATCGACCGGCTGGCCTTCGCCGGGCGGGTGCGCCTCCTCGGGTTCCAGGACGCCCCGTCGCTCGCCCGGCTGCTCGCCGGGGCCCACGCCTACGTGATGCCCTCCTTCGCCGAGAACAGCTCGAACAGCCTGTGCGAGGCCCAGACGGTCGGCATCCCCTGCGTGGCTGCCGCCGCCGGCGGGACCCCCAGCCTCGTGGACGACGGGCGCACCGGGCTCCTCTACCCGGCCGGCGACGCGGAGGCGCTCGCGGCCCAGGTCACGCGCGTCCTCGGGGACGACCTCCTCGCCACCCGCCTGGGATCGGCCGGCCGGGGCGAGGCGCTGCTCCGCCATGCCCGGCGCCGCGTGGTCGGGGAGCTGCTCTCCGCCTACCGGTCGATTCTCGGGCACACCGTGGAGGACGACGGTGTCATGGAAGGCATGGGGATGCCCGCATGAGACCCGTCACCCGGGACAGCCTGCCGCACCTCGTCGCCGTGGCCTTCGACCAGTTCCGGCAGCGCCGGGACACCGCGGCGGCGCGGCTGCTCGCCCGCTGGTGGGGGATCGAGCTCGAGGAGGACGTCCGCTTCCTCGGCCTGCCGCTCCTGCGCCGGCTGCCCGGCTCCCGGATCCACGTCGGCGCCGGGACCGAGCTTCGCTCGGCGCGCTGGTCGAACCAGGTCGGCCTGGACCGGCCGTGCATGCTGTCGACGCTGGCACCGGGTGCGGAGATCCGCCTCGGGCGCGGGGTCGGGATGTCGGGGACCGTGGTCGGCGCGGCCCGCAGCATCACCATCGGGGCCGGAGTCCTCTGCGGCGCCAACTGCACCATCACCGACACCGACTGGCACGCCGTCGACGCGGGAGATCGCGCCGCCGACGTCCCGGCACGGTCCGCGCCGGTGGTGATCGAGCCGGGCGTGTGGCTCTCCATGAACGTGACCGTCCTGAAGGGGGTCACCATCGGCGCCGGGACGGTGGTCGCCGCCGGCAGCGTGGTCTCCCGCTCGGTTCCCGCCGGCGTGATCGCCGCCGGATCCCCGGCCGAGGCGGTCCGCTCCCTCCAGCCGCTGCGACGGCTCGCCTGAGGCATCCCTTGGCACCCTCCCCGTCCCTCCGCGTGCTGATGGCCTCCACCCGGCTTCCACCGCCAGGCACGAACGCCACCGGAACGCCGGCCCACGTGCGCAAGACGGCAGCCGCCGTGCGGGCGCTCGGCGCCGAGCCGACGATGCTCGAGGTCGATCCCGGATCCGCTCCGCAGCCGCTCGGCTGGCTCCTCGCCACGTCCCGCGCGCTCCTCGCGCTGCGCGCGGCGCGGGCCGAGGTGGTCCACGTCCACGGACACCTGGCCGCGCTGGCGGTGCTGCCGGCGGCCCGCCTGCTGGGGATCCCGGCCGTCGTCGAGCTTCACGGAGTGTACGTGCCGTCGCGGGCGGGGCAGCCGGGCGCCCGCCCGCTTCTCTCCCGCCTCGGCGCCGCCGCCGAGTTCCCGGTCCTGCGCGGGGCCGATCACGTGATCGCCCAGGCCCGCTCCATGCGCGACCGCATCGTGCAGGGAGGCGTCGCCGCGGACCGCGTCACGGTCCTCTACCCGGGACTGCGCACCGCCGAGTTCTCCGACCCCGCCACGGTCCCGGCCGCGATCCCGGGGCTCGACCCCGGCCGGCCGGTGGCCATGTACGTGGGCTCCACCCACGCCTACCAGGGGCTCGACCTCCTGGCCGCGGCGCAGCGCCGCCTGGGGCACGCCTTCTCCTTCGTGCTCGTCCTCTCGCGCGACGCCGGGGAGCCGGAGGACGCGATCGCCCGCTTCGGCTTCGACCCGGAGTGCACGGTGGTCCTCCACCCCCACGACCCGGGACTCCTGCCTTCCCTGCTCGCCGCCGCCTCGGTGCTCGTCCACGCACGGCCCGACTGCCCGGACAACCGGAACGTGCAGAGCAAGCTCGGGCTCTACCTGGCCTCGGGGCGCCCCATCGCGGCCACGGACGTGGGGGACTACGGGCCGCTTCTCGCGCCCAGCCGCGGGTGCCGGCTCTCCCGGCCCGATCCGGCCCGCCTGGCCGCCGCCATCGCCGCTGCCGGCACCGACCCCGGCGTCGCCGAAGCCGCACGCCGCGAGAACCCCGCCATCGCGAGGAGCCACTTCGAGTCGTCGGAGAACGCCGCCCGGCTCCTCCGCATCTACGAGGGCCTGCGGCGGACCCGCCGCAGCGCCGAGCCCTCCGCCCTGCCCCGGAGCGCACCATGAGCCCAGCCGCATTCGTCCTCGGAGTCCCGGTCTGGGGCCTCTCCCGCGAGGCCTTCGTGGACCTCGCCGTGGCTCGCATCGCGGCCCGGCAGAAGACCCTCTTCACCACCGCCAACGCCCACTCCATCGTGGTCGCCCAGCACGTGGCGGCCTTCCGCGCCCACTTCCGCGAGGCGCACGCCGTCCTTCCCGACGGCACGCTGGCGGTCTGGGGCGCCCGGCACCGCCGCGGCCCGGTGGCCGAGCGCGTGGCCGGCCCGGACTTCGTGGAGGCCTTCCTCTCCCGCGCCGAGCGAGAGGGCCTCTCCGTCTTCTTCCTGGGCGCCTCGGAGGCGACGCTCCGGCGCATCCGAGAGCGGTGCGCGGCCCGCTGGCCGCGCCTCGTCGTGGCCGGAACGGTCGCGCCCCCGTTCGGCGAGTGGAGCGAGGCGACCGACCGGGCCATCGTGGACGCGGTGAACGCCGCCCGGCCCCACGCGCTCTTCGTGGGGATGACGGCGCCGAAGCAGGAACTCTGGCTCTCCCGGAACCACGGCTACCTCCAGGTCCCCTTCGCGATGGGCGTGGGCGCGGCCTTCGACTTCCTGGCCGGCACCCGGGCGCGGGCCCCGGAGTGGGCCGGCCGGCACGGCCTGGAATGGCTCTACCGGCTCGCCCAGGAGCCGCGCCGCATGTGGCGCCGCAACGTCGACAGCGCGGTATTCCTCTGGAAGGTGCTCGCCGAGCGTCCGGCGCTCGCGACGGGGTCCCGCCCGCCGCGGCCGCCGTCCCCGCGCTACGCGGCGGCCCGTTCGGCGCGGGCGGCGCCGTAGACGGCCATCAGCGCCTCGTAGCTGCGGTCGGCGGTGTACCGGCCGTCGAAGGAGTCCCGGGCGGCGAGCCCCATGGCCTCCAGCTTCCCGGGGTCGGCCCAGGCATCGGCCATGCGCCGGTGAAGGTCGGCCGCGTCTCCCGGCGAGAAGAGCAGCCCCGTTCTGCCGTCCTCGACGATCCGCTCGAGGGCCCCGATGCGCGACGCCACCACCGGCACGGCGGCCGCGAAGGCGTCCCGGACCACCAGCGGGAAGCCCTCGAAGCAGAGGGAGGGCACGGCCAGGAGCCGGGCACGGGCCATGCGGCGCCCCACCTCCGCGGACGGGACCTGGCCGAGGAAGCGGACGCGTTCCCCGAGCCCGAGAGCGCGGGCGCGGGCCTCGAGCGCCATGCGCTCCGGGCCGTCGCCGGCGATCTCGAGCAGCGGCGCGCCGGGCCAGAGCGACCAGGCGTCGAGGAGGACCCGCACCCCCTTCTCCGGTCCCAGGCGGCCCGCGAAGAGGACCCGCGGTTCGCGCTCCCGCCAGGGCACCACGGGCGGCGGGGCGGGGTGGAAGTTGGGCTTCACGTGGACGCGGTCGGGGGGAAGCCCGGCCCGGATCACCATCTCGCGCTGGAAGCTGGTGAGCACGACGAAGGCGTCGACCTCCCGGGCGAGGGTCCCGGCCCGCTCCAGGAGGTCGATCATCGCCGCGATCGGCAGCGTGGCGAGGCTGCTCCCCCGGTAGCAACCGTGGACGAAACCGGGAAGGGGGCTCCTCCGATCGATGCACTCGGTGCAGGGGACACCGTCCCGCATCAGCGTCGCCGCTGCGCAGAACGGCCGGTAGTTGTGGAGCGTCCAGACCGTGGCCACGGGGAGGCCTCGCGCCGCGTGGAAGATGGACGGCGAGAGGAGCGGGAAGGGGTTGTGGACGTGGAGGACGTCGGGGCGCTCCCGCTCCAGCAGGGAGCGGAGCCGGCGGGCCGCGAAGGGGTTCCACGGAGCCGAGAGCGCTCCGGTCGCGAGACCCCTCGGGCCCTGCCGGCGGATCTCGTCGCTTCGCCTCTCGAACGAGACGACGTCGTGGCCGCGATCCTGGAGGAGGCGCCGCTCGGCCTCGAACACCACGTTCTCGCCGCTCGGAGCCTCCGAGCCGTAGTGGTTGTGGGCCATGGCGATGCGCAGGGCCGCCATCACGCCAGCACCGGCCAGGCGGCGCCGATGCACCCGGGGAGCTCGGAGAGCGCGTAGCGGCGGGCCACCGCGAGGCTCTCCCTCGCCGCCGCCTCGGGATCGATGGAGAGCGCCCGGCCGATGGCCCGGGCCAGATCGCCGGGGTCCCGGCCCGGAACCACGTAGCCGTTTCGCCCCGGGTGAACGAGGGCCCGGGCACCGCTCACCTCGGTGGTGACGACGGGCTTCCCGCAGCCGAGCGCCTCGAGCATGGCCACCGACCAGCCCTCCCGGAGCGAGCCGACCACCACCACGTCGGCCGCGTTCACGTGCAGGGAGACGGCCGCCGGGGGCAGGAAGCCGGTGATCGAGACCCTGGGGGCCACGCCGAGCTCCCGCGCAGCTGCCTCCACGTGGACCCTGTCCTCGCCGTCCCCGACGAAGCGGAGGCGCGCCCCGGGGCGCTCGGCGAGCAGGCGCGCGAAGGCGGCGAGCACGAGGTCCCACCCCTTCACCCGGCTGAGCCGGCCCACCGAGACGACGAGCGGGCTGCCGAGGTCGCCGCCGACCCGCTCGCGGGCCAGTTTGCGCGGCACCGGGAAGAAGACCCGCTCGTCGTAGTGGGTGGGCAGGCAGCGGACCCGGGAGCGGGAGAGCCGCCCGCCGCTGCGGGCCACGAGCCCGTCGATCGCGGTGTCGTCTGCGCTCGCGAGCACGGTGTCGGCGTGCCGGAGCGCCTGGAAGAGCAGCCGGTCGTGGAGCGCCGCGAGGGGCCGCGCCCATGCGTAGCGCGCCGCCGCGAGCGGGTTCTCCACGCCGGGGAAGCAGTAGCAGAGCCGCTCGAGCCCCCACCCGGCCACCGCGAGGAGGTCCTCGGGTGCCTGCGTGAAGGCGGCGCGCACGCCCAGCGAGAGGATGGCTTGCCTGTGGCGGACGAGGCCGAGGTAGCGGGAGAGCCGGGCGGGGATCGGGGGGCGACCGGCGCTGGCCTCGCGGCGGCCGGTGGCGAAGAACGGGAAGGGCCGGCCGTCGATCTCCCGCTCCACCCAGCGACCCACCGGCGTGTCGTCGGTGGAGATCCCCACCAGCGCGAGCCTCGGTCCGCAGGCGGCGAGGAGCTGCCGCGCCACGGCGAGCTGCCCGCCGGCGGGGAACCGATCGAAGTCGCATCCTTCCAGGAGAAGGCAGTCGGGAGAGGAGGGCATGGGTTCCCGCTGCTGGTCACACCTCGTCGCCGCGCCGTGCGACAGGACGCCCCAATCGGGCTGTCCCACGCGGACCCGTCGCGTGTCATGGAGGCATGTTCGCCCCGATCGTCGCGCTCGCCGCCTCCTTCGCCCTGGCGCTCGCGCTCACCCCTCTGGCAGGCCGGCTGGCTCGGCGCGTCGGTGCCCTCGACCACCCGCTCACCGCCCGCAAGTGCCACCGGACGGCGGTCCCGCGCATCGGTGGGCTGGCCATCGCGGCGGCGTTCCTGGGCGGGGTCGCGCTGGCTGCCGCCGCGGGGGGTGCCGCGATCCAGGGACAGCGCATCCTCGCCATCGGTGCAGCCGGCCTCTTCGTCGTGGCCGTCGGGGCGGTGGACGACGTCCGTGGCTTGTCACCCGTGGTGAAACTCGTCGCGCAGGTCGCCGCGGCCGTGCTGGTATGGGCTGGTGGGCTGCGCATCGAGGCGGTCGCGAACCCGTTCGGCGCGCCGCTCCCGCTCGGCGACCTGGCCCTGCCCTTCACCGTGCTCTTCCTGGTGGGCGCCATGAACGCCATGAACCTGATCGACGGGCTCGACGGCCTGGCGGGCGGCATCGCGGCCGCGGCGGCGGCGGCAGCGGTCGCGGTCGCGCTGCGGCGCGGGGATCCGGTCCTGGCGGTCGTGGGCGCGGCGGTGGCCGGGTCGTGCCTGGGGTTCCTCCGCCACAACCTGCGCCCGGCGAGCATCTTCATGGGGGACGGCGGGAGCCTCTTCCTGGGTCTCGTGCTGGCGGCGAGCTCGATCCCGGAGGCCGGGGAGACCGTCCGCGGAACCGACCTGCTCGCCCCGGTGGTGGCGCTCGGCGTCCCGGTCGTCGACACCGCCATGGCGTTCCTGCGCCGCGCCGCCCGTGGATCCCCGATCTTCTGGGGCGACCGGGAGCACGTGCACCACCGGCTGGTCGCGATCGGCCTCTCCCCTCGCCGGGCCATGGCGGTGCTCGTCGCCGCGGGATCCGTCCACGCGGGCTTCGCCGTGGCCATCGCCGGGGCAAGCGGCGCACGCGCGGCCTTCCTCCTGGCCGGCATCGCGCTCCTCGACCTGGCGGGGCTCCGTGCACTCGGCTACCTCCGCCCGGGCCTCCTCGAACGCCTGGCCGCGGAGCGCCGGCGCTACTCGGCCCTCCGCTCCGCGGTCCGCGAGGCCGCGGGCCTGCTCGAGGACGCTCGGAGCATCGACGAGGTCCAGACCGTGCTCGACGTCGCCGCCCCGTCGATCGGCGCGAGCCGCGCCCGCCTCCTTCCCGCCGGGGTTCCCGGCGTCCACCGGGCGGGAACGCGCACCCGGCACAGCCTGCGCGGAGAGCGCCCGGGAGGTGGTTCGCTCGAGTTCCGGTGGAGCTCCTCGCAGGCCCGGCTGGACCGCCCCACCGAGATGGCTGCCGAGATGCTCTGCGCGCGCGTCGCGGTCGCGGTCCGGCGGCTGGGGACCGAGTAGGGGACCTCTTCACTCCAGCCTGGGAAGGGGCATCCAGGTTCCCGGCGAGCCAGCCGACGAGCAGACCCAGCCGATGGGCAGACCCTTCCCCGGGCTCGAGTTCCAGACGATCGATCCCACCGTCCAGGGCGGGTTGCAGTCGGCGGGTGCGTCGCCCCCGCCCGCGATGGCGATCCCGGCGCCGGCACCGGGGCCGCCGGTCCGGGCCACGACCCGCCCGCGCACCCAGACGTCTCCGTTCGCGTCGAAGGTGGAGATCCGGCCTCGATACTGGTCGAGGGTGGAGCCCTCCACCTGCGGAGGGTTGGTCCCGGGCATGTCGAGCCCCTGGACCGAGAAGTTCCACCCGTTCTGCGTGAGCCGGATGGTCTCGAGCGGCGGGTCGTAGCCGGTCAGGTAACCGCCGACCACCGCGCCGCTGCGGACCCGGTCGACCCGGATGGCGCCGTACCCGGGCTGCTTCGTCCAGGTGGCCCGGTAGCTCCCGCCCAGGATGGTGGCCGACGCCGCGTGGCGGGGGTCGAGGCCGACCTCCACGTCCCAGCCGTGGTTGCCCTCGAAGTACGGGTGCACGAGCGTCACCTCGGTGGTGGCGCCGGTGGTGGGTGTGCCGATGACGATGCCCTGCGACGTGGAGGGGCTGGCGATGCTTCCGCACGACTCGGAGGTGAGCTGGTCGAGGAGCACGCCGAAGGCCTTCTCCACGATCACGCCCGGCCCGCTGGAGGAGGTGGTGGTGAACTGCGTGACGTGGACGGTGGTGGCCTCGACCCCGTCCGCGGTGGCGCCGATCCAGAGGCCGGTCCCGGCGTTCCGCGCGCGAAGGTGGGAGAGTCGCGCGTGCATCGTCCCGCGGATCCGGAAGGCGTAGCGGCCGGCGTGGGAGACCGACAGGTCCTCCAGGGTCGGCCAGGTCGCTCCGTCCACGACGACGCCGTCGCGGAACTTGCCCGTACCGAGGCCGTAGATGGTGAAGCCGGTGAGGAACGAGTTCCTGCCGGCGCCGCTCCCGTCCCCGACGGTGAGGACGTCGGAGGAGGGGTCCATGTCGGCGCGCAGCGAGGTGGTGTGCGCGCCGTGCCCCTCGATGCGGACCGCGTCGCCCCGGATGGTGAGCGGCGAGGCGATCCGGTAGACGCCGCGAGGAATGGACACCGTCCCACCCACGCCCTGGTTCCACTCGAATGGGTCGATGGCGGGCCGGGACGCAGCGTCGATGGCGGCCTGGAGCGCGGGCGCGTCGTCGGCGACCCCGTCTCCCCTGGCTCCCCACCACTGTGGATAGAGGCGGGCGTTCGGGACCTGTACCTGGAGCGAGCCGCCGTTCGGGAAGAAGATGCGCGACCAGGAGCCGAGAAGCGGTCCGCGCAGCACGAGGGCGGAGCCGGGCTGGAGGTCGAAGCTCCCCGCGCCGACGAACTGGACCGCGGTACCGATGACGATGGAGCCCGACGAGAGCCGGAGCTTGCAGGGCACGATGACCGTGTCGCCGGCCTTCGCGGCCGCCTCGGTTGCGGCGAGCAGCGCAGGTGCGTCGTCTGCGGCCCCGTCGCAGCGGGCTCCGAAGGCCGTGGGGTCGACGACCCCCGTCGGGGGAGCGGCGGCGCCGGACAGGGCCGTGAAGACCGCCGAGACGCTGGCCGCGCCCGCCATGGTGACCTCGCAGGCACCGGCCCCGGCGCAGCTCCCTCCCCAGCCGGAGAAGCGGGCATCCGGGCCGCCCGGGGTGGCGGTCAGCCGGACCACCCGCGCCGGCGTGGTCGGTGACACGAGCGCCCAGCACATGCGGGCGCCGGCGACGCCCTGGACCGCCGAGCAATCGAGCGCCACGCCCGACGCGGTCACGGTCCCGCTGGCGTCCCCGAGCAGCTGGACGGAGAGGAGCAACGAGCCGGCGGAGGCTCCCCCGGCGGACGCCGGGGCTTCACCCGGGGCAGGCTGGTGGGACGCGTCGCCCTTGCTGGCCGGGCATCCCGCCAGGGCCATGGACGCGGCGACGACGACCACGGCCAGGCTTCTCGTCTCGATCCCCACGACCCCTTCCCCCGGAAACGCGTTCCATCCAGTCTCGCGCGAACCCGCTGGACGGGCCAGGCCCTTCGCGGAAATTTTCACGGACCGTGTGATCCGGGGGCCCACACCTCCCCACCGCAGTGCCGCACCATTTCCTTGCCTTTGTACGGATGTTCAGTATCCTTCCGTTCAGGTGCGCTGTCGGACCCCCCTGCTATGAGGCGGGTCGTCGAAACGAACGGACGAACGAGGGGGCGCGGCGCGCCCCGACAAGGAGCGGTGAAGATGCCCGTGGCACCGGAGAAGGAAAAGGCGATCGAGCTGGCGGTCTCCTCCATCGAGAAGGCCTTCGGCAAGGGTTCCATCATGCGCCTCGGAAACGAGGAGGCGATGGTGAAGGACGTGGAGGCGATCTCGACGGGGTCCACCTCCCTCGACATCGCGCTCGGCGTCGGCGGCCTCCCGCGCGGGCGCATCATCGAGATCTACGGCCCGGAGTCGTCGGGCAAGACCACGCTGGCCCTCCACGCGGTGGCCGAGGCCCAGAAGAAGGGGGGCATCGCCGCCTTCGTCGACGCCGAGCACGCACTCGACGTGGGCTACGCCCGCAAGCTGGGCGTCCGCACCGACGACCTGCTCATCTCCCAGCCCGACACCGGCGAGCAGGCGCTCGAGATCACCGAGACCCTGGTTCGCTCCGGCGCAATCGACGTGCTCGTCATCGACTCGGTGGCCGCGCTCGTGCCCCGCGCCGAGCTCGAGGGAGAGATGGGCGACGCCCACATGGGCGTGCAGGCGCGCCTCATGAGCCAGGCGCTGCGCAAGCTCACCGGCACCATCTCCAAGTCGTCCACCATCGTCATCTTCATCAACCAGATCCGCATGAAGATCGGCGTGATGTTCGGAAACCCGGAGACCACCACCGGTGGCAACGCGCTCAAGTTCTACGCCACCCAGCGGCTCGACATCCGGCGCATCGGCGCCATCAAGGACGGCGAGCAGGTCATCGGCAACCGCACCCGTGTGAAGGTCGTGAAGAACAAGGTCGCTCCTCCCTTCAAGGAGGTCGAGTTCGACATCATGTACGGCGTCGGCATCTCCAAGGAGGGCGACCTCCTCGACCTCGCCTCGAACGAGAACATCGTCGAGAAGAGCGGCGCCTGGTTCAGCTTCGACGGCGAGCGCATCGGGCAGGGGCGCGAGCAGGCCAAGGCCTTCCTGCGGGAGCACCCCGCCGTCCTCCAGAAGATCGAGGGGCTGGTGCTCGAGAAGTTCGGGATCCACCGCGCCCCGGTGGCGGTCCCGGCCGAGGAGCCGGCCGACGAGGGCAAGCGGGCCAAGGTGAAGGCGGTCAAGTAGGGGCCTGGCTTCCAGGAGAACCCCGTGGCGCCGCGGCTCACGGTACACTCGTCGTCTCATGGGTAGCTCTCTCGACTCCAAGGACTGGCTGGCGGACCTCGTCGAGGCGCGGCTCGAGGGTCATGACCCCGCTTCCGTGCGAGCGCGCCTTCCCCGCGAGCTGCGCGATGCCGACCCCGAGGGACCCAACCTCGAGGCCCGCGCGCGCATGCTCGTGGCCCGCTCCCTCCGCCACCGCCTGATCGACCGGCAGGCCCAGGACCACGAGGCCGCGCTCGGAACGGTCGACGGTCACGTCGGGATGATCCTCGACCTGGCCGCCCTCCTCGAGGTTCCCTTCGAGCCCGCCATCCGGCGTGCCGAGCTCGCCGCCATCCTGGCCGCCGGCACGGGCGACGTCGCGGGCGCCCTCAAGGTCGCCCCCCGGAACGGGAGCGTTCCCGCCATCGCGCTGGTTCGCCGCACACTGGCCCGGGCGGGGCAGCACCTCCTCCGCGTGCACTTCCCTGCCGGAGACCCCGAGAAGGGCCTCCCGCTCTACGCCGGCACCATCGCCATCCAGCGCCGCCTGCTGGCCCGGCTGGCGCTCGACTACCTCCGGACGGGGCGCCTCGACCCCGACGACCTGGTCGCCGACCTGGACCAGGCCCGCGAGGAGGCGCTCCTGCTCGTGGAGGCCATGGGGGGGCTCGCCGCCTCCGACCCGGTGGCGCCCCGCCCCCTCCGGCGGGTGGTCACCCGCCAGGTGGAGCGCATCGGGCTGGACCGGGAGCGCGTGCAGGCAGCCCGGGCCGCCGCGGCTTCCCCGCGGGATCCGGAGGAGATCGTCCAGGAGACCCCTCCACGCTTCCGCCACTTCCTCATCGAACAGCTCCTGCTCGCGTCGCTGGGGATGCCCGCCGGGTCCACGCCCCGCGCCGCGTACCTGGCACGGTTCGCCCAGGCCGCCGACATCCCGGCCGAACGTCTCGCGGCCATGCAGGTGGACGCCACCGCCTTCCACGCCGACCACCAGGCCTGGTTCCGGGCCTTCGGCCTGCCGGTCGAGGCCGAGGGTGCACTGCTCGCCGCCGAGTGGAACGAGTTCGGGGAGCGAATGATGGACAAGGTCGCGGCGGCGGTCACCGAGAACATCGACGCGATCTCGCTGGAGCTCCGGGAGACGGGGGAGCTGGGCACCCTGCTCGCCAAGGCGGCCGCCGGCCAGCCCCTCGACGCCACCGAGCGCAAGAAGGTGCGGGAGCAGCTCATCGACCTCGCCAAGGCGGTGCCGGCGCTCGCCGTCTTCGCCGCTCCGGGCGGGATGGTGCTCCTTCCCCTGCTGACGAAGCTCCTGCCCTCCGGCGTCCTCCCCTCCTCCTTCGACCCCAGGAAGCGCGAGGCGGCCCGGAAGGAGCGGGATGCCGCGTCCCGCGAGCGCCGGAGCCGCGACCGGGGCTGAGTGCGCCGGCCGCCTGGCCCGGACCCTTCCGCGGTATACCTCGGCCCATGCGCATCGCCTTTCTCGGCACGCCGGCCTTCGCCGTCCCGGCCCTCGATGCGCTCGCCGCCGCGGGGCACGAGGTGGTGGCCGTCGTGGCCCAGCCCGACCGGCCGGCTGGCCGGGGCCAGGAACTGCGCGAGCCCGCCACCAAGGCCTGGGCCCGTGCGCACGGCATCCAGGTTCTCCAGCCGCTTCGAATTCGCGACGGGGTGCTGGCCGGGCAGCTCGGCTCGCTCTCCCCCAATCTGCTCGTCGTCGTCGCCTACGGCCGGATCCTCGGCGAGGACCTGCTCCGGCTCGCACCGCAGGGCGCCATGAACGTCCACGCCTCGCTCCTCCCGCGCTACCGGGGCGCGGCCCCCATCCAGTGGGCGATCGCCGAGGGGGAGCGGGAGACCGGGGTCACCATCATGCAGATGGACGCCGGGCTCGACACCGGCGACATCCTCGTGCAGCGCGCGCTCTCCATCGGCGACGACGACGCCGGGACGCTCGCTCCCCGGCTCGCCGCGCTGGGCGGGGCCGCGCTCGTCGAGACGCTCGGCCTGCTCGCCGCGGAAGCCATCGTCCCGGTGCGCCAGGACGCCGCCCGGGCCACCCTCGCTCCGGTGCTCGAGAAGGAGCATGGCCGGCTCGACTTCCGGCTGCCAGCCTCGCGCCTGGCGGCCCGGATCCGAGGCTTCCGCCCCTGGCCCGGCGCGTACACGTCGGTCGGTGGGCGAACCCTGAAGGTCCACGCGGCGGTGGTGGCGGAGGGAGCGGGGCTCGCCCCCGGCGCCGCCCGGGCGACCGGCGGCGGCCTCCTGGTCGGCTGCGGAGAGGGCTCCTCCCTGCTCCTCCTCGAGGTCCAGGCCGAGGGGAAGCGTCGCGTGCCGGCCGCCGACTTCCTGAAGGGCCACCCCTTGCCGGAAGGAACGGTTCTCGGCTCGTGAACGCCCGCGAGATCGCCTTCGAGGTCCTGCGCCGGGTCGAGGAGGGGGGCGCGTACGCCTCCCGTGCGCTCGACGCCGCGCTCGACCAGGCCGGGGCCATCGACCCCCGCGAGTCGGCGCTCGCCACCGAGCTCGTCTACGGGACCCTGCGCCGCGCCCTTCAGCTCGATGCCGCCCTCGCCCCGCATTCGAAGCGCGCCCTCGGCCGGGTAGACCCGGCGGCGCGGGTGGCGCTCCGGCTGGGCGCCTACCAGCTGCTCTTCCTGCGAATCCCTTCGCACGCCGCGGTGGGCGAGACGGTCGGGCTCGCCAAGGGGGTCGACCACGGGCGGGCCGCGGGCTACGTGAACGCGGTCCTGCGCTCCCTCTCCCGGGCACCTTCTCCTCCCTCTCCTCCGCCGGCGGAGCTCGACCCGGTGGCCAACCTGGCCGTCTCCGAGTCGCTTCCCGGCTGGCTCGCCGCGGAGTGGATCGCCTGGCTGGGCGAGGCCCGAGCCCACTCGCTCGCCGCAGCGATGAACCGGGCGGCGCCGCTCGTGCTCCGCTCGCCGCGGCGCGACGAGCTGGTGGCACGACTGCTCGACGCCGGCATCGAGGCGCGCGCCACCGAGCGGTCGCCGCACGGCGTCTCGGTGGGCGGCGGCGCGGTGGAGCAGGTGACGCGTGCGGCGAGGGGCATCCCCTTCCAGGTGCAGGACGAGTCGGCCCAGCTCGTCACCCTCTTCGCCGCCGGCGGCCTCGGCGACCGGCCCGTGCGCGTCCTCGACCTCTGCGCGGCGCCCGGCGGCAAGGCCTTCCACCTCGCCGAGATCCTGCCCGGCGGATTGGAGGTGGTGGCGGTGGAGATCCACCCGCGCAAGGCCGACGCGCTCCGGCGCGAGGCCGGTCAACGCGGCCTCGCCGGGGTCCAGGTCGTCTGCGCCGACGGCTCCAAGCCCATCCCCGGACTCGAGCCGGCGAGCTTCGACGCGGTGCTGGTCGACGCTCCCTGCGCCGGGCTGGGAACGCTGCGCCGCCACCCCGAGCTCAAGCTGCGCCGCACCGCCGCCGACCTGGCCCGCCTCGCCGACATCCAGGAGGGCATCCTTCGAAACGCGCTCGCCTACGCGAAGCCCGGAGCGCCGGTCACGTACTCGGTCTGCTCGCTCTCGCGGGCGGAGGGGCCCGAGGTGGTGGCCCGGGTGGCCGGCGTCGCCCACCGGTCCCCGCCACCCCCGGGAATTCCCGCCGATGCCCTCACCCCCGAGGGCGACCTGCTCACCCTCCCCGACCTCCACGGCGGGGACGGCTTCTACGCCGCTCGCCTCGTGGTCTAGGATTCCCCCATGCGCATGCCCATCCGCATCGCCCCCTCGATCCTCTCCGCCGACTTCGGGCGTCTCGCCGAGGAGGTCCGTGCGGTCGAGGCGGCCGGCGCCGACTGGATCCACGTCGACGTGATGGACGGCCGGTTCGTCCCCAACATCACCATCGGTCCGCTGGTGGTCGAGGCGGTGCGGAGGTGCACGCGGCTCCCCGTCGACACCCACCTCATGATCGTCGAGCCGGAGAGGTACGTGGAGGCCTTCGCGAAGGCGGGTTCCGACATCGTGACCGTCCACGCCGAGGTGTCTCCCCACCTGCACCGCACCATCCAGGCCATCCGCGCCACCGGCGCGCGGGCCGGCGTGGTGCTCAATCCTTCCACGCCGCTCGACTGCCTCGAGTACGTCCTCTCCGACGTCTCGCTCGTCCTCCTCATGTCGGTGAACCCGGGCTTCGGGGGACAGAGCTACGTCCCGGCCGTCACCGAGAAGATCCGCCGGCTGCGCCGGATGGCCGACGAGCGCGGACTCGAGCTGGACATCGAGGTGGACGGCGGGATCAAGCCGTCCACGGTGGGCGGCGCGGCAGAGGCCGGCGCAAATGTCTTCGTGGCCGGCACCGCGGTGTTCGGCGCGCCCGACTACCGCGCCGCCATCGCCGGGATCCGCGAGGCGGCGGAGAAGGCGCGCGGGTAGCTCACAGGCTCGACGGCGTGCAGGTTCTGGTCGAGCTGCTCGAGTGGGCCGTGAGGCAGGACCGTCCAGGGGCGGGGCGGCTTCGTCATGGGGCCTCCGGGAAGGCGCGGCGGATCTCCGGGTGGCTCCCCAGCCGGCGAAGCGCCCGTTCGAGCAGCGATCGCCCCGGCTCCACCTTGAACCAGGTCGAGGCGCCGCTGGGGTGGGGCAGCGCGATCACGTCCACCTTCGCGCCGTGGTACTCCCGGTGAATGACCTGGCCGACCACCTCGTCGAGCCGCGCCCCGCGCCCCAGCACCTGCTCGATGGCGAGCCTCCCCACCGGCAGCACCAGGCGGGGGCGCAGGATGGCCACCTCCCGCTCGAGGAATCCGCGGCTGGCCTCGATCTCCGCGGGCGACGGGACCCGGTCCCCGCCGCCGCCGGTCTTCCCGGGGAAGGCCCGCACCACGGCGGCCATGTAGACGCGCGCCCGGAACCGGTCCTCGGTGGCGCCGAAGGAGCGGGCCATCCAGGCGAAGAGGGTCTTGCCGGCGGTCCATGCGAACGGGCGGCCAAACCTCGCCTCGTGCGGCCCGGGGGCCTGGCCGAGCAGGAAGACGCGGGAGAGCACCGGGGGACCATGGACGGGAGGACCCGCGAAGCCAGGCATCCGGAGCGCCCGGACGTCGGCCAGCACCTCCTCGAGCGCCGCGACCCGCGCGGCCCGGCTCAGCGGCGCCATGGCTCGTCGGGGATCGAGTAGATCCACCCCTCGCTTCGCGGGACGTCGTGAGGGACCTGGTGGAAGGCCCCCTGGCTCGCCGAGGCGGCGGCCACCGCGCCCAGCACCGCGTCGAGGGTGGCGCCCGTGCCGTCGCCCACGATCTCGGCCGCCTCCTCCATCTCGAACCGGAGCCGTGCCGCGCTCCGCAGCGTACGCAGGATGGCGGCTCGCAGCGCCGGACGCCCCCGGCCGTCGCCGTCGCGGTATCCGCAGATCCCCGCCAGCGCCCGGGGGAGGTGCGGCGGGTAGACCTCGACCACGGTGGGCTTCCCCTTCTCCGGCTCGTCCCAGGGCAGGAAGGCCGCGTCTGCGGTGGAGATCGCCACGATCCCGAGGAGCGCCCGGCGCAGCGCCGTGGCGCGCCCGGGGAGCGGGGACACGGCCCGGCGGCAGTCGGTGGAGCGGGGCTCATCGCGCCCGAGCTCGGCGCGCACCGCATCGGCCGCCGCACCCACGTCGGCGCCGGCGGGGAGGTAGCGCTCGCGGAGGGCGCGCCCCAGCGCGGCCGGCCCCGAGATGGCCTGGCGGAGCACGCCCAGCTGACGCAGGTGGGTCTCGGCCAGGCTGAGCGGGAAGTCGAATCCGACGGTGAGTCCGCGCGGCGCCTGCGCGGCCTCCTCGGCGAGCCAGGCGGGCGTCCGCTCGATCACGTTCCGCCTCGTGGGAGACAGCTGGAACGGCAGGAAGAGGCTGGCCAGGCGAACCCGCTCCGGCTCGCACTGGATCCGGGCGGCCACGATGTGGTTGCCTGCCCCCTGGGCGGCGCTCCAGGCCACGCCGACGAAGGTTCCGCGGTCCGGCATCTTCACCCGAGGTACGGGGCAGCGCCCCGGGGCGACGGCCTGCTCGGTTTCGGAGGGTCGGACCATGAGGCTCTCCTGTACCCGGCCCAGGGCGCCCAGGCAAAGACATCCTGGGATCGCCCCCGGACGGGCCTCGTGCACTTCCATAGGGTCGGCGTAGCATCGCGGCCGTGCCCGAGGGGACCGGAACGAGGGAGCGCGGTGGAGCCTTCCACCGCCTGGTGGACCGGCTGGCCATGGCCTACGAGGACCGGGCGTCCCGGACTTCCGTGCCCTGGCGGCCGGGGCCCGACGGTCCCCTCGATCCCTTCGGGCCACCGCTCCCCCTCCCCCCGATGCGGAGGACGCCGGCCCGGGGGGTGCGGCGCGGCACCGCCGTGCTGGTGCCTCCCTGGAAGATCCGCTCCACCGCGTTCCTGGAGCCGTGGGTGCGGGCTCTCGCCGGGTCCGGGCTCGAGGTCTGGATCCCGGTGCCCCCCCTCCACCTGGAGCGAACCCCGCCCGGGCAGCGCAGCGGCGAGGGCGTGCTGACGCCCGACCTGGGGCGCACCCGGGAGCTCCTCGTGTCGGCGATCCGCGAGGTGCGCGGCTGCCTGGCCAGTGCGGAGGAGGCGGGGGGCCCGGTGGTGCTCGTCGGGCTTTCCCTGGGGGCGCTCACGGCCGCCTGGGCTGCCACCGGCCCGGAGCGGGTCGACGCGGCAGCGCTGGTGGCCCCTCCCGCCGATCTGGGCGCGGTCTTCCGCGAGACCGCCATCGGGCGGCGCTACGCGGCGATGGCCGTGCGGGCGGGCGCCCCCGTGCCCGGCGGGGAGGAGCTCACGAGGAGGCTCGACTGGCTGGTGCCGCTCGGGCGGACTCCCACCGCGGGCAGTCTCCTCGTGGCCGGTGGACGGCATGACGCCATCGCGGTGGGCGGTGCCGCCACGCTTGCCCGGGCCTGGAACGTGCCACTCCGCGAGCAGCCCCGAGGCCACCTGACCCTGCTCTTCGCCTGCCCGGCCCTTCGCCGGGAGGTGGCGGGCCTCTCGGCCGTGGCCTGCGCCGGACCGGCTACTTCTTCCCGGCCCGCTGCGCGTCCCTGAGTGCCTTCACCTCGTCGAAGAAGGCGGCCGGGACCACCTCGCCCCGCACCACCGGCCAGGACTTCTCCGCCGTGGCCTTCCAGGCGGAGGCGTCGACCTTGACGACCTTCAGCCCCTGCTTCTCCATGGCGGCGATCGCCTCGCCGTTCAGCCGGGCCACCTCGACGTCGACCTTTCCGCCGAGCTCCTTGGCGATGGCGAGGAGCTTGGGACGCAGGTCGGCGGGGATCTTCTCCCAGGCGTCCTTGCGCACCACGGTGGCTCCGACGAGCCAGCCCCAGTTCACGTCGATCATGTACGGCGCCTTCTCGAAGAGGCGCGCCGTCAGGACGTAGAGCGGCACGTTGGGAATGCAGTCGATCATCCCGGTCTGCAGCGAGGTGATGACGTCGGTGGAGGAGAGCACCACCGGGTTGAAGCCGGCCGCCTTCCAGGCCTTCACGCTGCCCGGGTCGCCCTCCCAGGCGAAGATCCTGGCCCCGGCGGCCTCGGCCGGCGTCTTGTAGGCCCTGGTGCAGAAGAGCTTGATGGCACCGATGGCGCCCCAGGTGAGCGGCACGTATCCCTTCTTCTCGAGGATCGCGTCGAGCTTCGGCTCCAGGACCGGCAGCGCCTTCTGGAGCTCGGCGGAGGAGTCGAACATGAGGGGCACGGCGAGGGCCTGGGGCTCGGCGGCGATGTCGTGCAGTCCGACGGTGGTGACGGCGGCGCCCTGGAGCTGTCCCACCGCCATCTTGCGCACCATCTCCCCCTCGTTCCCCTGCGTTCCCCCCGCGTAGATGCGCAGCTTCACGCTACCGTTCGAGGCCTGGCCCCAGCGCTCGGCCATCTCCTTCAGGAGCTCGTGCCAGGTGGAGCCGTTGGGTGCCAGCGTGCCCAGCTTGATCTGCACCTGCTGCTGGGCGAGCGCGGGGGAGGCGGCGGCGAGCAGCACGGCGGCGAGGAGGGTCTTCTTCAAGGCGGATGTCTCCGGGGGAGGCGGGATTCAGGCGAAGAGGTCGTCGACGCGGGACAGGAGCACCCGGGCGCGCTGCTGGGCGATGAGGTTCGCGAGCCGGTGCCGCGGCGCCGATTCGACGTCGAAGGCGAGCACCTCGCGCAGCTCGGCCTCGAAGGCGGCCCGGTCCTGCTGGCTGACGAGGACGGTCTCTGCGAAGGAGACCCGTGGCCCCACCTTCGTGCCGTCCGAGAGCTCCATGGCCCGCTCCAGGTGCCTTCGGGCCACCTCGGGACCACCCCCGTCGGCGACGCTGCGGCCTCCCTCGTAGGTGATGAAGAACTCGTGGAAGGCGCCCTGGCCGAACGACTCGTCGAGGGCCAGGCCGCGCCGCATCATCGCCACCGGCGCCGGGAGCTCGGAGACGAGTTGCATGTCCGACTTCCCGTCGGAGATGGCCATCGCCCAGGCCGCGGCGGTCCAGTAGAGCAGGTCGGCGTCCTTCTTCTTCACCCGGTCGAGTGCCGTGTCGAGGTCGCGCGCGGCGAGGAGGCGGAAGGAGATTCCCGGGTAGAGCTCGTCGAGCCCCCGGAGTCCGTAGCCGCGGGCGCGCAGGAAGAGCTTCCGGGCCCGCTCCCGGTCGGCACGGGCCTCGGCCGTCCTCCCCTCCATCTCGGCGATGTCGGCGTCCTGCTGGACGAAGGCGTAGGCGTACTGGGTGAAGTCCGAGGTGAGCGAGCGCAGGAGCCCGATGTCCTCGGGGATGGTCGCGTGCAGCGCCTCCATCGTCTTCAGGGCGAAGGGAGCGGCGTCGCGAACCAGCTTCGGATCGTCGTCGCGTGCGAAGGTGTCGCCCGACGCGGTGAACGCGCCCGCGGCGATCTTGGCCCCGGTGGTCGCGCAGCCGAGGAGGAGGAGCGGGGCGGTCGCCGCCACGAGCAGCCTATTTTTCCAGGGATTCACGGGTATTCGCGTGTTACTTCTAAGCGCCGCTTCGCGCGGGGTCAATGCCCTCCTCCCATGACGAATCCATGACCGGATCTGTTCAACCGCCCGCCCCGACGACCCCTCCCGGGGGCGCCCCACCCGGGCCGTCCGGGCCCTTGCGGCAGGCTGGCTCGTTCCTGAGGCGGGGAGGCAAGGTTCTCGGCGACGTCTTCGTGGTGGTGGCGCTCCTCGCCATGGTCGCCTTGCCGGTGGTGTCGGCGCTCTGGCGACGCTTCACCGGGGAGTCGATCCCCAGCGCGACGGTCCTGGTGCAGCACCTCACCCTCTGGGTCGGCTTCCTGGGGGCCCTGCTCGCGGCACGGTACGGCAAGCACCTCCACCTCACCACCCTCGACCTCGTCCCGGAGGGACGGGCCCGCCAGGCGGTGGAGGTCCTCACCGGCTGGGTGGCGGCGGCGGTGACCGCCGTGCTGGCCTACGCCGCTGCGCGCCTGGTCCACGTGGAGAGCGAGTCACGGATGGTGGTGGGGGGCATCCCCTTCTGGTGGAGCATGCTGGTGATGCCGGTCACGCTCGCCGGCATGTCGCTGGTCTTCGCGTGGCGGGCACCCCCGGTGGAGCGGCGCGGCCTCCTGCGCCTGGCCGGCCTCTCGTTGGTCTTCCTCACCTTCCTCTGGAGCGAGGCCTCGCTCCCCGATCCGGGCAGCTGGCCGCTCGACGCGCTGGGGGCGCCGGGCCGCGGGTTCGCCGCGCTGGCGGCCGGGCTCGGCAAGGTGCTCGGACCGCTCGCCAGCACCGGTGCCATCGTCTGGACCTTCGGCTCGGCGGTGGTGATCGCCTTCCTGCTCGGCGCGCCGGTCTTCGTGGGCATGGCCGGCCTCGCCATGGTCCTCTTCGTGAAGGACCTGACGCCGGTGGCGGCCGTTCCCACCCAGACCTTCACGCTGGTCTCCTCGCCCACGCTGGCCGCCATCCCGCTCCTCACCGTGGCCGGGTACGTGCTCGCCGAGGGAGGTGCCGCGCAGCGGCTGGTGCGGGCCTACCGCGGCCTCTTCGGCTGGATGCCGGGCGGGCTCGCCATCATGTCGGTGGCGGTGGCGGCGCTCTTCACCACCTTCACCGGCGCATCGGGCGTCACCATCCTGGCGCTGGGCGGCCTGCTCCTGCCCGCGCTCCTCGACGACGGCTACCCGGAGGGCTTCTCGGTCGGGCTGGTCACCGCCGCCGGATCCCTCGGCCTCCTCTTCCCCCCTTCACTCCCCGTCATCCTCTACGGGGTGGTGGCGGGCACGGCCATCGAGGACCTCTTCATCGGCGGGCTCGTCCCCGGCATCCTCATGATCGTGCTGGTGGCCGCCTACGGCGTCTGGATGGGCGTGCGCTGCAAGGCCCCCCGCCAGAAGTTCCAGCCCGCCGAGGCGCTGCGCTCCCTCTGGGTGGCCAAGTGGGACCTGGGGCTCCCCACCCTGGTGGTCGTGGTCGTGCTCTCCGGCTTCGCCACCATCGTGGAGGCATCGGCCATCGCCGCCGCCTACGCGCTCTTCGTCGAGCTGGCGATCTTCCGCGACCTGAAGCCCTTCGGATCGCTTCCCCGCGTCCTGCTCGACGCCGGCACGCTGGTGGGCAGCGTCCTCATCCTCCTCGGGGTGGCGCTGGGGCTCACCAGCTGGTTCGTCGACGCCGAGATCCCCACCCGGCTCGTGGAGTGGATGACCACCCACGTGAAGAGTCCGGCGCTCTTCCTCCTGATGCTGAACGTGGTGCTCCTCGTGCTGGGGAGCGTGCTCGAGATCTACTCGGCCATCGTGGTGGTGGCGCCGCTGGTGGCGCCGCTGGGCGTGGCCTACGGGATCGACCCGGTCCACCTGGGCGTGGTCTTCCTCGCCAACCTCGAGCTGGGCTTCCTGCTCCCGCCCATGGGCCTGAACCTCTTCCTCTCCGCCCAGCGCTTCGGCAAGCCCCTGCCCTTCGTCTACAAGCAGGCCTTCCCGTTCCTGGTGATCATGTCGGTGGGCGTGCTGCTCGTGACCTACCTCGAGCCCATCACCACCGGCGTGGTCCGCCTGGTGAAGGGCTAGTTCCCCGGGCGCGCGCGCGGCCACCCCTCGCGCAGCGCGAAGAGGGCGAAGGTGACGGCCCAGGCGCCCACCACGTCGATCGAGTAGTGCAGGTGGGCGAGCAGCACCGAGGCGGTCACCGCCAGGCAGGCCGCCAGCGCGACCGGCGCGAGCCGCGGACGCCCCCGGAGGTAGAGCCAGAGCAGGAACGTGGTGGCCACGTGGCCGGAGAAGAAGAGGTCCTTGGTCAGGTAGGCGGCCAGGGCGCCTCGCTGGAAGACCCCGAGCGGCGAGAGCAGCTCCACGAAGGCCGTCCAGAAATCGCGGCTGCCGATGCCCGGTCCGGCGTGGGCCGGGTCGGGAACCCCCATGCCGGTGAGCGCGATGGTCACGCCGCGGGCCAGCGAGACGAGCCCGCCGGTCACCATGTAGCGCACCCAGCGGCGCGGCTCGGTCCACAGGAATGCCGCGGCGAGCGGGACGTAGACGCAGAGCCACACCCAGTAGTTGGCCCGGTCGATCCAGGCCACGTAGGGGAGCCGGTCGAGCAGCGCGTCGGGGAGCGTGGGCGCGGGGCGAAGCTCGGCCCAGAGCGCAAGCGCCGTCATGGCGGCGTAGGCGGCGTAGCGGAAGAGGAGCGCGCCGGCCACGGACGGCCAGATGGCGAGGATGGCGCGGGGCCCGGTCCCGGCGCGGGGGGCGTCGGCGGGCGGCCCGGCGCTCACGGCGTCGACGGCGGGAAGCGGCCGGCCGCCGAGAGCAGGTCGAGGTTCGCCTGCCGCACCGCATCCTCGGCGATCACCGCCGTGGTGGCCGCGTCACGCGCCCTCCGCTCGGCGTCGATGAGCTCGAGGTTGCTCGTGGCCCCGGCACGGTAGGCCTGGTTCGCGAGCTCGAGCGCAGCCACGGCGCTCTCGGCGCCGCGCCGGGCGGCGTCGTACCCGGCGTAGGCGTAGCGCATGGCCTCGAAGGAGAGGCGCACCTCCGAGCGCGCCTGGCGGACGACGCCCTGGAGCGCCTCCTCCGCCTCCCGGGCCAGGGCGCCCCGCTCCTTCGACTGCGCCGGGCGCAGGCCGCCCTCGAAGATCGGGAAGGTGAGGAGGAACTGCACCACCCACCCGGAAGGCGGGGTGGGGTCCACGGCGTTCGTCTGGACGTAGCCCTGGATTCCCCCGGTGATCACCGGCAGCCAGTCGGCCCAGCTGTCCTTCCAGACGGCCCCGGCGAGATCCGCGCGCCCCGCGGCCGCCTTCACGTCCTGGCGCCCCTGCACGGCCTGGTCGGCCTCCGCCAGGTCGGGATAGAATTTCACCTCGGGTACGCTCGTGGAGTCGAGTGGACCGCTCCCCCCGCAGATGACCCCGAGCGCCTCCCGCCCGCGCGCCAGCAGGGCGTTGGCCGCCTGCAGCTGGACCTCGGCCGCCCAGCGCTCCTGCTCGGCCCGCTTCACGTCGAGCTCGTTCCCCACGCCGCCCTTTCGCCGGGCCAGGGCGTACTCCTGGTGGGCGCGGCCGACCTTCACCGCGCTCTGGCTCACGTCGATGGCCCGGTGGGCGGCGACCACGGTCAGGTAGGCCCGGGCCGCGGTGATGGCCACGGCGCGCCGCACGTCGGCCTGCGACAGCGTGGCCACGTCGATCCCCTCGGCGGCATGGGCCCAGCCGTACCAGCGCGACGCGGCGAGGAGCGGCACGCTCGCCGTCGCGGTCCCCTGCACCGACTGGCCAGGCTGCACCAGCCGGCCGTTCAGGACGCGGTCGTGGTCGAGGATGGTCCAGGACCCGCCCAGGACGACCAGCGGGAGCGCCGCGGCGCGGGCCTGCCCCATCAGTCCCTCGGCGCGGACGATCTCCTGTGCGGCGACGAGGGCGCTGGTGTTGAAGTCGATGGCCCGCTTCACCGCGTCCTCGAAGGTGACCTGCTCCGGGGCGGCCAGCCGGGCGGAGAGGATCACGTCGGGGGCCGGTGCGAGCGCGGGTGGGAGTTCGCCGGAGCCGGTGCCGGGAGATCCCGGTGCCTGGGGATGCGCCGTCGCCGGAAGTGTCGCGAGGACGAGGAGCGTGGCGAACACCAGTCGGTGCGCGGCCCGGGTCGGAATGGGCATCCGCGCAGGAATAGCCGCCCGTCCGGTCAAAGACAAGGACGCTCGCCCCACAGCTCGCGCACCAGCTTCGGCCGCACACCGGCCGCGGCGAGCAGCGCCTCCAGCCGGTCCCTCGCCGGGCGCGATTCGCCCCGGATCTTCCGGCCCAGGATGAGCTCGTTCTTGAGCGAGTGCTCCCAGCCGGCCAGCTCGGTCACGGTGACCTGGTAGCCGAGCGCCTCGAGCGACAGCGCCCGGATCACGTTGGTGAGGTGCGAGCCCAGCTCGCGCCGGTGCCAGGGGTGGTGGTGCATCTCGAGGAGCGCCGGGTCGGTGCCCTCCCGCCCGGCGAGCTGGCGGGCCACCTCGGCCTGGCAGCAGGGGACCACCGCGACGTGATCGGCGCCGTGCCGGGCCGCGAGGACGATGGCGTCGTCGGTGGCCGTGTCGCAGGCGTGCAGCGCCGTGACCAGATTCACCCGGGGTGGAACGGGCGCCCCGGCCACCTCGGTGGAGAGGAACTGCATGCGCTGGTAGCCGAGCCGGGCGGCGCGATCCACGGCCGCCTTCGCCAGCTCCGGCCGGGACTCGACTCCGATGAGGGTCCCCTTCCCGGCCGGCCCCACGTAGAGCTCGTAGAGGATGAAGCCCAGGTAGCCCTTGCCCGAACCGCAATCGACCACCACCGGATCGCCGAAGCGGGAGAGCACGTCGTCGAGGGCCGGGGCGAGCAGGCGGACCAGGTGGTTCACCTGCTTCAGCTTGCGCAGGGCGTCGGCATTCAGGTCGCCGTCGCGGGTGAGGAGGTGCAACTCCTGGAGGAGCCCCTTCGAGCTCCCGGGGAGGAGCTCGTGGACCACCTCGTCGCGGTTCACCTTGCGGCGCATGGGCGGATACTACAGCGGCTTCCGCGAACCCCACAGCGCCTCGACCGGCGCGAGGGAGGGTTTGGCGCCGCACGGCCCGGCGCGACGCGGGGATCTGTTCACCGTCAGAGAACGCGAGGCCGAAGCGCCGGACGGGGCGACGTCCGCGCCGCGGACCTCGCGGCCAGTTGGGGCGTGAGGAAACGGCGTCCTTGACGTGTTTTGCTGCGTTTCGGCTCCGGCGATCGGGGGGGCGCGAGAACGGCCTTCTCTACGCCGCGCCGCCCTCCAGGAGCGCGATCGGAATTCGAGGCGAGGTTCGAGATCCCCGCGCGGGATCGTTCGCCTGCGGCCAGTCTCGTGCGTTTCCGGGGGCGCGGGAATCGCATGAGAGAGTGGATGCATGAACGCACGCGAATGGTCCCTTCTTCATGCAGAGTTCCTCCGCAGGGAGCGAGGCGCCCTGGCCGACCTGCTCCTCTCCCTCGCCGAATTCGATCGGCTGGCGCTTTACAGAGACCTCGGCTTCGCTGGCCTCTTCGATTATCTCCACCGAGAGTTGGGTCTCTCCCGGGGGTCGGCCCACTACCGGCAGGTCGCCACCCGGCTCGTCGTGCGGTTCCCGGAGGTCGTGGAGCCCATTCGAGACGGCAGGTTGTGTCTCACGACCGTGATCGTGCTCGCCCGGGTGATGACCGAGGCGAACCGGCACGAGGTGCTCCCGCGCTTCTTCCACCTCTCCCGGCAGGAGGCGGAGCAGGTCGCGGTGGAGATCCGGCCCGTCGAGGTGGTGCCCCGCAGGACGGTCGTGACCGAGGCGCCGGTCTCGTCGCCGGTGGCCTCGCCAGTCGTGACGTCCCCACCGACGACGAACGTGAAGGAACGCTCGCGTTCAATCGTTGAACTGGCTCCGACCCGGACCCTGGTCGAGCCGCTCACGCCCAGGGAAACCCGGATCCACATCACGGTGACCCCGGAGTTCGTGAGCCTCCTCGCGAAGGCGAGGGCGGGTCAGTCCCACGTCCAGCCAGGGGCCACCGACGAGCAGGTGCTGACCGCGGCGCTCGAACTGCTCCTCGCGCAGCAGGAGAAGCGGCGCGCCTCGGTCCCGCCCCGGGTGAAGCGGGAGGTGATGAAGCGGGACGGGGGCAGTTGCACCTGGCCGCTGGCGAACGGAGGCACCTGCGGCTCCACGGTGCGCCTGGAAGTCGATCACGTGGTGCCGCGGGGAAAGGGCGGTCCGTCCACGGTCGAGAACTGCAGGATCCTCTGCCAGGCCCATAACCTGGAGGCCGCGCGGCGAGCCTACGGCGACGAACACATGGACCTGTTCGCTCCGAGGAATCCGGTCGCAGGGGAGCCCTGCGCCGTCTACTTCGTCGGCGGCGCTGCAAGCGCCCTCCTCGCCATCCGTCCCAGGAGGATCACCACCCCCACCGTCGCCAGGAGGCCCGCCCCCTGCAGGGCCCGCTCGGCCGGCCCGGCCGGCGGCCGACCCGCCACCCCTTCCAGGCTGCCGAAGGTGGCTCCCGCCCAGGCCCACGCGAAGGTGATGGGCGCCATCCCCAGGAGCGATCCGCCCGCGAAGGCCGGGAGGCCGAGCCGGGTCGCGGACAGGGCGTAGTTCACGACGTTGTACGGGAAGAGCGGCGAGAGCCGGAGCAGCAGCACGAGGAAGGGCCCCTGCCGCCCGACCGCCTGGTCCAGCGCGGCGAGGCGCGGGTCGCGGGCCACCCTGCGGGCCACGGCTCCGCGGAAGACGGTCCGCCCGGCCAGGAAGGCCGCCGAGGCGCCGGCCACGCCGGCCGCAAGTGCCAGCGCGAACCCTTTCCACGCCCCGTAGGCCACCCCCGCGGCCACGGTGAGCGGCCAGACCGGCAGCGCCACCAGCGAGCCCGCCACGTAGGCGAGCACGAAGAGGGCCACCCCACCCGGCCCGGCGGCGCGGGCCCACCCGGACAGGCCGTCCAGCACCGCTCGCCAGGGGGCGAGCAGCAGCAGCGCCGCGGCCGCGGCCAGGACCAGACCGGCGAGGATGACGCGACGGCGCATGACGGGAAGCCGAGGATAGCGCTAGGCTTCCGGGATGGCCACGGTCCGCGCCGTCCTCTTCGACGCCTACGGAACGCTGCTCGACTTCAACAGCGCCGCCGAGCGGGCCGGCGACGCCCTGGGCGATCGCTGGCGCGCGCTCTCCGACCTGTGGCGCCGCAAGCAGCTCGAGTACACCTGGCTGCGCAGCCTGATGCGGCGGCACGTCGACTTCTGGCAGGTCACCGGCGAGGCCCTCGACTACGCGCTCCAGGCCCTCGACGTCCACGACCCGGCGCTGCGAAAGCGGCTCATGGACCTCTACCTGCACCTCGACGCCTACCCCGACGCGCGCGCGACCCTGGTGGCGCTGCGGGAACGGGGGATGCAGCTGGCCGTCCTCTCCAACGGGTCCACCGGCATGCTCGATGCCGGCATCCGCAACGCCAGGCTGGACGAGCTGCTCGACAACGTGCTCTCGGTGGAGGAGGTGGCGGTCTACAAGCCCGCACCCGAGGTGTACGCCATGGCGGCGCGGCAGCTCGACCTGCTCCCCGGCGAGATCGGGTTCGTCTCCGCCAACGGTTGGGACGCCCATGGCGCCAGCGCCTTCGGCTTCCGGGTGGCCTGGTGCAACCGGCTCGGTCTCCCGCCCGATCGCCTGCCCGGCGCCCCCGAGGTGGAGATCCGGTCCCTCGCCGAGGCGGCGTCCTTCTTCGCCCGCTGAGCCGGGCCACTCCGCGGAGCCGGCTACCGGTGGTCGGCAGCCAGGTCGGGGTGCTTCTCGAGGTACTCGGCGAAGGTTCCCGGGAAGTCGTTGACCGGCTCACCGGCCCGGACGTGCCAGACCCGGGTCGCCACCTCGTCGACCAGCTGCTGGTCGTGGGTCACGAAGATGGCCGTACCCTCGTAGCGCTTCAGCCCCTCGGAGAGCGCCGCGATGGCCTCGAGGTCGAGGTGGTTGGTGGGCTCGTCGAGGACCAGCACGTTGGGCCTGTCCATCATGAGCTTGGCCATGAGCAGCCGCACCGTCTCGCCCCCGGAGAGGGTGGCGGTGGGCTTCATGCGCTCCTCGCCGGAGAAGAGCATCCGCCCGAGCAGGCCGGAGATCTCCTCGTTGGAGAGCTTGTCCTCCTGCTCGCGCAGCCAGCCGAAGGCGGTGGTTCCGGGCTTGATGAGGCCGGCGTGATCCTGCGGGAGGTAGCCGGGCACCGCCTGGTGCCCCCACTTCGCGCTCCCGGCGGTGGGCTCGATCTCGCCGACCAGCAGCTTCACCAGCGTGGACTTGCCGGCGGCGTTCCGGCCGATGACGGCGATCTTCTCACCCCGGGTGACGAGCGCCGTCAGCGGCTGGATCACCTCGTTGCCGTGGAAGCGCCTTTCCAGATCTCGGATCTCCAGGGTCTGCTTGCCGCTCGGGGACTTCACCTCGAACTTGATGAAGGGGGCCTGGATGTTGGAGCGCTTCAGGTCGTCGAGCTTCAGCTTCTGGATCTGGGTCTTGCGGCTCTGCACCTGCGAGGCCCGGGTGCCCGCCGAGAAGCGCGCCACGAACTCCTGGAGCTGCTCGATCTTCTTCTTCTTCTCGGCGTTCTCCGACTCGATCCGGTTCCGCACCTGCCCCTTCTGCCGGACCATGTCGTCGTAACCACCGGTGTAGGTGATGATGGTCTCGTAGTCGATGTCGGCGATGTGGGTGCAGATGGCGTTCAGGAAGTGGCGGTCGTGACTGATGGTGACGAGCACGCCCTCGAAGTCGTGGAGGAACCGCTCCAGCCAGCGGATCGAGTCGAGGTCGAGGTTGTTGGTGGGCTCGTCGAGCAGCAACCCTTGCGGGTTCCCGAAGAGGGCCTGGGCGAGCAGGACGCGCAGCTTCAGTCCGCCGGCCAGGCTCTTCATGGGCTGGTCGTGCCAGCCGTTGTCGATGCCGAGCCCCTGGAGCAGCTCGGCGGCCTGTGCCTCGGCCTCGTAGCCGTCCTCCTCGGCGATGACCCCCTCGAGCTCGGCCAGCTTGTGCCCGTCCTCCTCGGAGATGTCGCCCTGGGCCAGGATGTCGTCCTTCTCCTTCATGGCCCTCCAGAGCACGGTGTTGCCCGCGAGGACCACGTCGATGACCCGGTCCCCCTCGTACTTGAAGTGGTCCTGGCGGAGGATGCCGAGCCGCCTGGGGCGGTGGACGTTGCCGGTGTCCGACTCCTCGTCCCCGGCCAGGATCTTCATGAAGGTGGACTTGCCGGACCCGTTCGGACCGGTGAGGCCGTATCGCCGGCCGGGGGAGAAGGTGACGTTCACGTCCTCGAAGAGCTTCTTGGGGCCGAATGCCTTCGTGACTTCCTGGACCGAGATCATGGCGGGCGCCGATGTACCGCAAGTCCGGGCTTTTCGCGAGGGGATCGCCTTATGCTCCCCCCATGGGGAAGGCGAAGGACGTCCTGCACCGCCGCGTGGTCGCGCCGGTGAAGCAGCAGCTCTGGCAGGGCGTGACGCCGGCCCGGCTCGCGCTCTCGCTCGCGCTCGGCGCCGTGATCTCGGTCATGCCCGTCATGGGAATCACCACCGTCGTCGCACTGGCGGTGTCGGTCGTCTTCCGGCTCAACCACGTCGCCATGGTGGCCGCGAACTACCTGGCCTACCCGGCGCAGGTCCTGCTCTTCATCCCGTTCTTCCAGGCCGGTGCCTGGCTGACGGGCGGGCCCCCGATCCCCTTCTCGTTCCAGCAGGTCCAGGCCGAGCTGGCGCTGGGGATCTGGCCGACGGTGGTCCGCTACGCAGGCGCCAACGCACGGGCCATGGTGGCCTGGGGCCTCCTCGCGCCGGTGGCCACCTGGCTCCTCTACGCGGTGTTCCTCCGCCTGCTCGCCCGCCTGCCCGTTCCCCGGAACGAGGCGCCGCCCGCCCCGTGAACCGGACCGCCCCCCAGCGGATCTTCGCGGCCTGCTCGCCCGGGATCGAACCCGTGCTGGCCCGGGAGCTCGAGGCGCTCGGCCTGTCGGCCCGCGCGGTCGCCGGCGGGGCCGAGGCGGAGGGGCCCGACGCGTGGGCCCTGGCCTGCCTGGGCTCCCGCGCATCCGACGCGGTGAAGGCCCGTCTCTGGGAAGGGCCCGCCTCGGGTCTCGCCGGGTCCCGGCGCGATCTCGCCGGCCGCTTCCCCGGCGTTGCGCTCGAAGCCCGGCGGGAGGGGGACCGCGCCACCCTCTCCGCCGACGCCGCCGGGGCTCCGCTCTTCAAGCGCGGATGGCGGGCCCGGGTGGGAGCCGCGCCGCTTCGGGAGAGCCTGGCCGCCGGGCTGCTCCTCGAGCTCGGGTTCGACGGCTCGGTTCCGTTCCTCGATCCCATGTGCGGGTCGGGCACCATCCCCGTCGAGGCTGCGCTGCTCGCCGGCCGCCGGGCGCCGGGACTCGGGCGCAGCTTCGCCTTCGAGGGCTGGCCCGGGCACGACGCCGCTCGCACCGGGGAGGTCCGGGAGCGGCTCGCCTCCCTGGCACGTGACCCTCCTGCGCCGGTGCTCGCATCCGATCGCAACGGAGGAGCGGTCCGGCTCGCCGGCAAGAACGCCGAGGCGGCGGGGATGGCGGGGATCGTCCGGATCGAGCGGACGGACGCCGGCGACGTCGAGCCGCCGCCGGGCCCGGGAGTCTGCCTCGTGAACCCTCCTTACGGAATCCGGCTCGACCGCGAGGTCGAGGAATCCTGGCGGGCGCTCGGCTCCCTCCTCGGCAGGCTCCCCGGCTGGACGGTCGGCGTGCTGGCCGGCGATCCGGCGCTGGCCCGGCTGCTCCCGGGCAAGCCGGTCCGGACCCAGGACGTCCAGAACGGCGGCATCCGCTGCCGGTTCCTCGTCTACCGGACGTGAAGGTCCCGGGATTGCAGCCGGATCTCGCCACTGCGGATCGTCACCGGATCGTTTCCGGAGATTCATGCGACGCCCGGCCCGGAGCGGCATACTTCCCTCCGTGAGCGAATCGAGCGAGACCGCCCCCCTGGCCCCGGCAGCGCCGGAGCTCTCCCTGCGGGTGGGGCGCCTGGCCCGGCTCCTCGCAATCGACGAGCGGCTCCTCGTCTCGGCGCGCCGGCTCCACGGTCCGGCCCGCACGCGGGTGGCGAGGGCCCTCACGCGGGCTGGCGACCCCTCCTCCTGGTCGGTCGCCGTCCTGGGGCTGCTCTCCGCCGGGCGACCCTTCGCCGCGCTGGGCGTGCGGCTGGCTGCCGCGACACTCCTCGGAACGGTCTTCTCGCAGGTGCTGAAGCGCTCCCTCCACCGTCCTCGTCCCACCTCGGCCATCGTGGGCTTCGAGGCGCTGGCCGAGAACCCGGACCGCTTCTCCTTCCCGTCGGGCCACACCACCGCCGCCTTCGCCGCCGCGGTGGCGCTCGCCGGGGCTCCGGCCGGGATCGGACCGGCCGCGCTGGTGCTGGCGGTCGGCATCGGGACGTCGCGCGTCTACCTGGGCGCCCACTACCCGCTCGACGTGGCTGCGGGAGTGGTGCTGGGAACCACGGCGGGAGTGGTCTCGCGCCTGGCGCTGGAATCGGCCGGTCTCTAGCCCTGCGACTGGACCTGGGACTGGAGCTGGCTCGGGGCGGATCCGGGATCTGGCTCGGCTGAAGCCTCGCCCGTGGAAACACGCACCTCGACCTCGAGCTTCTCCCCACCGCCGCCGACGAAGATGGTGCCGGACGTCGGCGTGGCGTCGCGGTAGCTGCGCCCCACCGCGACCCGGATGTGGTCGGTCTGGGTGAGGACCCCGTTGGTGGGGTCGAAGCCCTTCCAGCCGGCCTCGGGAAGGAAGACCTGGGCCCAGGCATGGGAGGCCTCGGCCTGCCGCTGGTTCTCGTTCCTGGGGCCCGTCCAGAGGTACCCGCAGACGTAGCGCGCCGGCAGCCCGAGCAACCGGGCCAGGCAGATGAAGAGGGTGGTGAAGTCCTGGCAGACGCCGCGCCGGTTCGTGTAGACCTCGAAGGGCGTGGTGAAGACCGTCGTTGCGCCCGGAGTGTACTTGTACTCCTGGAAGATCGACTGGTTCACGTCGAGCAGCGTGTCGAGCAGGTCGAAGTCGTTGCGGACCGCGAAGCTCATGGCGTACTCGCTGAGCTCCTTCAGCTCGGTCTCGGCCAGCTCGGGCGGGAGCAGGAAGGGCTGCAAGACTTGCTGGTGCCAGGGCATCCACACCACCGGGATCTGCGCCCGCTGGTGCAGCGGCCGGTAGGAGAGCGGGTCGGTGTCGAGCACCTCCACCTGCGAGGTGGCGGTGATGGTCATCTCGGCGTACGGGGTCTCCACGTCCATGCGGCGGGCCCGGTTGCCGAAGACGTCCTCGTAGTCGCGGTACTGCCCATCCACCGAGACCGCCAGCTCGTGCGAGATGAGCCGCTGCAGCCGGTCGGAGGCGGGAAAGAGCTTGAAGACGTGGCTCGAGCGCTCGACCGGCTTGTCGTAGCGGTAGGAGGTGCGGTGGACCACGCGGTAGCGGCGCGGCTCGGCCCGGGCCGGGCGCGGCATCTGGCGGCGCCCGATGCCGGGCAGCGTCGGATGGCCCTGGGGGATGACCCAGGGTGCGAGTACCTCCCGGACCGCCCCCTGGCGGAGCAGCACCAGGTGCCCGGGCGGGACGGCCTGCCACTCCCTCTCTTCCTCGTTCACTTTCAGTGGATGAGAGCTCACCACCACGCCCTTCCGGCTCTTCACGCCCCGCTTGCCCAGGTCGACGAGGAGCTCCGTGTCACCGAAGGTGAGCCGGTCGTAGGGCGGGAGGACCTCCCACAGCCAGATCCCGGCCGACTCCCGGTCGGAGTACACGGCCACGTCGTGCCCGTCGGTGAGCACGCAGGTGAGGTTCCCGTTCTCGTTGATCCGCCCCATCCACTCGAGCAGGACGCGCGGCTCGGCCTCTCCCAGGCTCTTCCAGCCCCGCTCGGCGAAGCGGTTCATGAGCTCGCAGAAGATGAGCTCGGTGTCGGTGGCCCCCACCGGCTCGAAGGGGGCCCCGGGCCGCAGCTCGAGCCGGTGCCGGAGCGAGCCGGCGTGTCCGAAGAGCCAGTCGCGCCGCCCCCAGGTCCGGAGGAAGGGCTGGGTGTTGGCGTCGGAGATGGCACCCCAGGTGGCGCGCCGGACGTGGAGCAGGAAGATCGAGGCCTCGAGGTGCTCCCAGGCCTTGATCAGCTCCGATCGGATCGAGCCGCTGGGCGGAGCAGGTTCCTTGAGCAGCGCCGCCGCGGGCTCGCCGCCCGGGTAATAGCCGATGCCCCAGCCGTCGGGCGGGACCTCACCCTGGGACAGGCAGCGGAGATCGAAGGAAGGCGCGAGCTCGCCTTCGAAGGACATCGCGAGGAGGTTGGGCATTTCCCTTGGGGGTCCGGTTCACTGGGCCGACATCTCGGCCGCGGGACCCGGAGCATACCCCAGGAGCTCGTTTCCGATGACGCCCGCGATCGCGGCCGTCTCGTCGACCACGTGGGTGAGCAGCTCGTGCAGGCCGGCGACGTCGAAGTCCTTCTCCAGCGCCCCCACCCATCCGGCCAGGGCCACGAGCCGGGCGGCGCTGCGCGCTCCGGGGAGGTCCACCTGATCGGGCGGGCGGATGCGCTCGAAGCGGGAGACGGCGGCCCGCAGCGAGAAGCGGACCGAGCGGGGGAAGAGCGGGTCGACCACCAGGAATCGGGCCACCGCGGCTGGACTGACACGCCCCCGGTGCACCTTCATGAAGGGCTCGAAGCCGGAGCAGGCGCGGAGCAGCGCCAGCCAGAGGGCGGTCTCGATGACCTCGTGGGAGCCCAGCGCCTGGAAGGCGTGGTGGTGCACGTCGAGGATCCGGGCGGTCTGGCCGGCCCGCTCCAGCATGTTCCCGAGCAGCATGAAGTGCATGGCGTCGTCGAAGAGCATGGTGCCGCGCACGATGCCCTGGAGCGACTGCATCGACGTGCGGATGCGCCGGTAGAAGGCGTGCCGGTCCTCGCGCCACTCCGCCCGCGCCCGCGGGCTTCCCATCCAGAGGTAGAGGGCGTTCAGGGCCTCCCAGGTCTCCAGGCTCACCACCTCGCGGATGGAACGGGCGTTGTCCCGGGCGGCGGAGAGGGAGCAGACGATGGAGCTCGGGTTCTGGTCGTCCCAGGTCATGTAGTCCTGCACCCGCTCGCCGTCGTCGGTACGCCCCTGCCCGGCCTCGGCGTAGCGCTCCTGCTCGCCCGAGACGATGATCACCGGCAGCCAGACGTGGCGGGGGTTCAGGCCCACGTCGAGCGCCAGGTTGCGGGTGACGCCCAGCACGCGCGCGGTGGATTCGGCGCGCTCGAGGTACCGCCCCAGCCAGAAGCAGTGGTCGGCGACGCGGGAGATCATGTTTCCTCCGGCTTCTGGACCCAGGTGTCCTTGGAGCCGCCGCCCTGGCTCGAGTTCACGACGTAGGAGCCCTCGGTGAGCGCCACGCGGGTGAGGCCGCCGGGAAGCACCCAGGGCCCGTCGCGCCCGTTCAGGACGTAGGGGCGCAGGTCCACCCGGCGCGGCTCCACGCGCCCCTTCGCCTCCACCCAGGTGGGGCAGGTGGAGAGCTCGAGCCGCCGCTGGGCGATGTACTTGCGCGGCTCGGCCTCCACCCGCTTGCGGAACTCCTCGATCTGGGCCCGCGTGGCCTGCGGCCCCATGAGCATGCCGTAGCCGCCGGCCTCGTCGACCGCCTTCACCACCAGTTCACCGAGGTGGGCGAGCACGAAGCGCCGGTCCTCCTCGCGGGCGCAGACCCAGGTGTCGAGCTGGGCCAGAAGCGGCTCCTCCGACAGGTAGTAACGGACGATGTCGGGCACGAAGGGGTAGACCGCCTTGTCGTCGGCCACGCCGTTCCCCGGTGCGTTGGCCAGGGTCACGTTTCCCCTGGACCAGGCCCGCAGGATGCCGGGGACGCCGAGCAGGCTGTCGGGGCGGAAGACCTCCGGGTCGAGGTAGGTCTCGTCGATGCGCCGGTAGATGACGTGGACCGGACGGGGGCCGCGGGTGGTCCGGCAGAAGACGCGATCCCGCTCGGTGAAGAGGTCGGCCGGCTGCACCAGCTCGAGCCCCATGGTGCGGGCCAGGAAGCTGTGCTCGAAGTAGGCCGAGTTGAACGGGCCGGGGGTGAGCACCACCGCCGAGGTCTCGTCCGGCCCCACCGGCGACACCGACCGGAGCGACTGGGCGAGCCGCGCCGGGTAGGCGTCCACCGGCTCGATGCGCGCCGCGTCCAGCACCTCGGGGATGACCCGCTTGGAGATGATGCGGTTCTCCAGCACGTAGGAGACCCCCGACGGCGTGCGCAGGTTGTCCTCCAGCACGCGCCAGGTGCCCCCGGGGTCGCGCACCAGGTCGATCCCGGCGATGTGGATGCGCACGCCTCCCACCGGGCGCACGCCGCGGAGCTGCGGGAACCAGCTCTTCGACGCAAGGACCAGGTCGGCCGGGACGACGCCGTCGGCGAGGATGCGCTGGTCGCCGTACAGGTCGGCGAGGAAGAGCTCGAGCGCCCGCACCCGCTGCACGAGCCCTCGCTCCAGCGCCGCCCAGTCGGGCGCCGAGACCATGCGGGGAACGAGGCAGAAGGGGAAGATCTTCTCGGTTCCCCTCTGGTCGGAGTAGACCGAGAAGGTGACCCCCTGGTTGAGCAGCGCACGCTCGGCCAGCCCCTGGCACATCGCGAATCCGGCCCGGGTATGGGCGCCGAGCGCATCGTAGGCCTTCCGGAAGGCGGGCCGGGGCGCTCCGCTCTCGGTGAATAGCTCGTCCCAGGTCCCGGGGAGCCCGGAGTAGTCGGCGAGGAGCGGCGTGGCGGGGTCCATGGGGGCTCCGGCGTCTCTCAGGTGGGAAGCGCCGCGGGGAGGCGGCGGAGGTCCAGCGTGAGGCGCGCCGAAGGGGCGCGCAAGGGGTTGCGGAAGCGTCCCGGGCGGACCACCACGCGCTCCAGGCGGCGACGCACGGCCTCGGCGGCGTCGGCCGGGAGGTCGTCGTACCCGCCCCCGCCCGGCTTCCATCCGTGCAGCTCGACGCGCACCGCCTCTCCGCGCCGCTCCCACTCGATCACCAGCGGGTCATGTGGGCCGAGACCGGGGTGCAGTCCGGGCTGGGGCGCGAAGGCCCGGTAGCGGACGGCGCCCACGTGGAGCGGACCCCCGGCGGCCTCCAGCGTCAACTCGACTCCCTGGGCTGCGATCCGACCGGGCGGAGTCCCCGGGGACGTGACCAGGAGCTCGAGCCGCTCCGAGCTGGCATCGACCAGCCGGGCGGTCGATCCCTCCTGCGAGGCGACGTCCCCCATGAGCGGCCAGAAGTCGGGCGCCCGGCGGATGACGAGCGTCGCACCGGCCAGCTCGACCCGGGCCGCCTCGGCCCCCTCCGGCGCGAGCCAGGACTGGAGCTTCTTCCCCGGCGCGAGCCCGTGCTCGGCCAGGTCGGCCATCACGCCGGAGAGGTCCTGCCCGAGCCAGTGCGGCAGCGAGGCGCGATCGTGCAGCTCGGGGCCCCAGTCGAGGAGCGGTTCCTCGAAGGGGGCGCGCGCCAGGCGGGCGGCCACGGCGCGGAAGAGGGCTCCGAGGGCCAGCAGCCGCTCCGGGGAAGGCGGCATGCGCAGGGCGCGGAACTCCACCACGCCCATCTTCCCGCGCCGGGGCAGGTGCGGGTTCCAGAGCTTCTCCACGTTCAACTCGGCCCGGTGGGAGTTGCCGGATGCGTCGACGAGCAGGGGCGCGAGCGACGTCCAGAGCTCCTCCGCCCCCGGGGCGTCGCGCTGGGCCAGCCGGTCGAGAGCCACCCCCAGCTCGTCGAAACGCTCCCGGACCCCCTCGTCGGGGCGCGGCCCCTGGCCCGCGCTGCCCACGCACTCCGGGGCGAAGGCGTAGGAGAGCGACGGGTGGTGGTTCAGGTAGCGGACCAGGGACGGGAGCAGCCGCGGGCGGAGGAAGAACGGGCTCTGCTCCGGAGAGGGCCCCCCGAGCGTGATCTGCCCGCCGCCTCCGGAGTCGCCGGCGTGGCCGTTCCAGCGGAAGCGCTCGGGCGAGAGCCCGGCCGCAGCGGCGGCTGCGTAGACCGAGCCGACGTGCTCCGCGAAGGTGAGGAGGTCGGGGGCCGGCGCCAGGTTGACCTCGACGACGCCGGGGTCGGGTGCGACGGTGACCCAGCGCTCGCCCGCACCGCCGCGCGGGACGTAGGCGGCGCCCAGGCAGAAGCGCGGTGCGTCCTCGCCCGGGTAGAGACGCCCCTCGGGGCGCTCGAGCCGGAAGGAGGAGGCGAGGCTCGCGAGCAGCGCCCCGAGCAGCGCGGCGGCGCGTTCCTCCTTGTCGCCCCCCTCCGCCTTCCACAGCCAGTGCGGGTCCTGCGACGAACGGTCGGTGAAGGTGGGCTCGGCACCCAGCCAGATCTCCAGCCCGGCGCCCCGGAGCACCTCGTCCTGCGCGCGGCATTCGGCGAGCAGCTCCTGCATCAGTGCTCCGCCTCGTCCTCCTCCGGCTCGGGCATGGGGCGGTCGCCGCCGTACCGCCGGAGGTCGAGGGTGTGGGGGTACTCGGGTTCCGGGCGGGTCGCGCCGGGCCGGGTGGGCCAGGGGAGCGGCCCCTCCTCGGTGAAGCGGGCGGCCCGGCGCGCCGTCGCCTCGAAGCGCGTCAGCGGCGCGGACTCGTAGCCCCGCCCCTCCGGGTGCCAGACGTGGTAGGCGCAGGCTCCCACCGATCGGCCGGCCCAGCGGTCCCACAGGTCGAAGCGCAGCGGGTGGTGGATGCCCAGGTGCGGCTGGAGCGACGACGACGGCGCCCAGGCCCGGAATCGGACCCCGCCGACGTGCTCGCCGGCGGTGCCGGTCGAACGCAGCGGGACCACGAGGCCGTTCACGAGAACGTCGAAGCGCTCGGTCTCGAGCCCCTCGGCGCGCACCTCGACCCGCTCCATCGAGGAGTCGACGAAGCGGGACGTGCCGCCGGCACCCGGCTCCTCGCCCAGCACCGGCCAGGGCTCCAGCGCGTTGCGGACCTCGACGGTGACCCCGCCGACCTGGAGCCGGCCCACCACCGGGCAGCGGAACTCGACGAAGGGCCGGTAGGCGTCCCGGGGCAGCCCGATGCCGCGCCCCTCCAGGAAGGCGAGGACGTCCTCCATGTCCCGCCACAGCCAGAAGGGGAGGAGGAACCGGTCGTGGAGCTCGGTGCCCCAGCGCACCAGGCCGTGGGAGTAGGGCTCCCGGGCGAAGGCGCCGACGAGCGCGCGGGCCAGGATGGCCTGCGCCGCCGCCATGCGCGGGTGGGGCGGCATCTCGAAGGCCCGCAGTTCCACCAGCCCCTGGCGGCCGTGGGGGCTCCGCCAGTCGAAGAGCTTGTCGATGGAGATCTCGGCGCGGTGGCCGTTTCCGGCCACGTCGACGAGCAGGTTGCGCAGGAGCCAGTCGCCCTGCCACGGAGGGGCCGGCTGGCTCCGGTCGGCGAGGCGCCCGAGCGCGATCTCCAGCTCGTAGAGGGAGTCGTTCCGGGCCTCGTCCACCCGCGGCGCCTGGGAGGTGGGCCCGACGAAGAGCCCGGTGAAGAGGTAGGACATGGCCGGGTGGTGCTGCACGAACGTCACCAGGCTCGCCAGCAGGTCGGGGCGGACGACGAAGGGGCTCTGGAGCGGGCTCGGTCCACCCAGGGTGACGTGGTTGCCGCCGCCCGAGCCCTCCTGGCGACCGTCCAGCATGTATTTCTCGGAGTGGAGTCCGACGTGGAGGGCGGCGTCGAAGACCTGGTCGATCTGCGCGGCGCACTCCCGGCCGCTGGTGGTGGGCTGGACGTTCACCTCGAGGACGCCCGGGTCGGGCGTGACCGAGAAACGCACCACCCCGGGGCTCCAGGGCGGCGGGTAGCCCTCCAGGTGGACCTCGAGCCCGGTGTCGCGGGCGGCGGAGTCCACCGCGCGGACCAGGTCGACGAAGTCGGCGCTGGTGGGGACGGGCGGCAGGAAGACGAAGAGGTCGCCGTCGCGCGGCTCGACGCAGAGCGCGGTGCGCACCGTGGGGAGGCGCGGGCGGGGGGGCTCGCGGCGATCGGTGGCGAGCTGCCTCCCCGCCACCTCGGCCCGGGCCTTCTCCTCGCGCCGGCGCGCCTCCACCACCTCCTCGGTGCGCGGGTCGGGGACGAAGGCAGGCTCGGGCGCAGCCACGGGAGGGAGCGCCCCTCCCAGCGACTTGAGGGGAAGCCGGAGGCCGACCGGAGAGTCACCCGGGATGAGGAAGAGGTTCTCGCGCCGGAACTCCCAGGTGTCGGTGCGCCAGGCGCCCTCGACGCGCGAGAGGGGAAGCGCCCAGGCCACCGGCGTGGCGAGCCCGTGGTCGAGGACGCGGGCCAGCCTGCGCCGCTCCTCCCCGTCGGCCAGGTCGGCCTCCAGCGGATCGACGCCGGGAGGCAGGTCGGCCTCGTCGCGGACGTATTGCCAGGGGTCCTCGAAGGCCGGGAGGGCCGTGTCCGGCCGGACGCCGAGCCTTCCGGCGATGGCCCGGGTGAGCTTCTCCGCCGCCTCGGGGCTGGCCGCGCGGCGCTCTCCGCCTCCGGACCAGAGGCGCGTCCCGTCGCCGAGCCCGACCACGTCGAGCGCCCAGCGGGGCAGGCTCTCGCCGGGGTACCACTTGCCCTGGCGCCGAAGGATGACCCCTCCCGGCGCCATCCGGTCCCGCAACTCGCCGGCCAGCGCGAGGCCCTGCTCCCACTTGGTGGGGCCGAGCGCATCGGTGCGCCATTCCGGCGCCTCGGGGTAGAGCCTCGAGTTGAAGGTGGGCTCCCCGCCCACGGTGAGGGTGAGCCCGGCCTCGACGAGCGCCGCGTCGGCCCGGTCGGAGGCGTCGAGGAGGGCCTGCCAGGTCTCCTCCGGGTACGGGGTGGTCGGGCGGGCCTCGTGCCCCAGGCGCCCCACCCGCAGCTCGAAGGACAAGGAGTCGGCGGCGACGTCGGAGGTCCCGGTGATGGGCGCCCCCAGCGCCGGGCGGGCCACGCAGGCCAGCGGGATGTGCCCTTCGCCGCAGAAGAGGCCGCTCGTGGCGTCGAGACCGAGCCAGCCGGCGCCGGGCAGGTAGACCTCGGCCCAGGCGTGCAGGTCCACGACGTCGCGCCCCACCCCGCGCGGCTCGTCCGGGATCATGCCCTCGTCGGTGAGCTGGACGAGGTACCCCGAGACGAAGCGGGCGGCGAGCCCGCGGGATCGCAGGGCTGCCACGAGGAGCACCGCCGAGTCCCGGCAGCTTCCCCTCCCCTTCCCGAGCGTCTCCTCCGGCGTCCAGACCCCGGCCTCCTCCCGGATCACGTAGCGGGTCTGCACGTTCACCAGCCGGTTCAGCTCGACCACCAGGTCGACGGTCTTGCCGGATGCCGGGAGCTTCGCGAGGAAGGCCTCGAGGAGCGGACCGCCGGCGAGCGACGGGTCGCCGGTGTCGAGGTAGGGCCCGAGCTCGGGGCGCAGTTCCTCCGGGTAGGCGAAGGGCATCTTCTGGCAGCGATCGTCGAGGAAGAAGTCGAACGGGTTCACCGGCCGGATGTCGACGGCCATCTCGACCCGGACCGCAAGCTCGGGGAGCAGCGCGCCTTTCGGGAAGGCGACGTGGGCGACGTGGTTCCCCGAGGGATCGCGCTGCCAGCGGATCGAGGCCGGCTCGCTGACGCGCAGCGAGTAGGTCTCGATGCGGGCGCGGGCGTGGTTGGTCGGGCGCAGCCGGATCTGGTGAGGGCCGAGCGCGGCAGGGCGCGGGAATCGATAGACCGTGTCGTGCTGGAGGAGAAGTCGCATGGCTCGACCTTATTGCCTTTGCAAGACGCCTGCCTCCTTTCGGGCGCCAAGGGTCCTGATCGGCTCGCTTTTCGGGCGGCGGCTGCCGTGGAAGCGGGCACGCACCTGCCTGGAAAGTCAGCACCGGAAGGGGCCAGGACCCCCTTCGTCACACTCCCGTCACGCAGGGTGTGGTGAAGTGGCCCCTCTCCGGGGAGATGCGCGTGCTCATCGATCAGGAACTCTCGTGGCTCCGATTCAACCGCCGGGTCCTCGAGCAGACCCGGCGGCCCGACTTCCCCCTGATGGAGCGGGTTCGCTTCCTCGCCATCTGGGCCTCCAATCTCGACGAGTTCTTCGCCGCGCGCATCTCCCGCCCCTTCCTGGAGGAGCGCGGGACTCCCGCCTACCAGCGCCTGCTCCTGGAGGCCCACGCCCAGGCCGATGCCGCCAGCGAGACCTACCGGGGGCTGCTCGACGAGCTCGAGTCCCACGCCATCCGGGTCGTCCCCGTCTCCTCCCTCTCCCGCGAGGAGCTCGACTACTTCGGCGCCTTCCTGGCCGAGGAGGTGGCGCCCCGCACCGACGTGCTCCGCGCCGACGCGGTCCGCGAGGTGCGCACCGAGGCCCTCTACTTCGCCACCGGACTGGGCGTGCTGGAGCACCTGATCCGCCTCCCCGACAGCCTGCCGCGGCTGCTGGAGATCCCGGGGCGCGACGGGACCTACGTCCGGCTCGGCGAGCTCCTGCGGCTGCGCAGCGATCTCTTCCTGGAAGGGCGCGACCTCGAGCTCCACGAGCTCCGGGTCATCCGTCTCGCCGCCATCGACCAGCTCGGCCTCGACTGGGAGGATCTCCCCGCCGCTCTGGAGACCCGTCTCGACGGCCGTCCCAGCCACCTCGAGGTGGAGAGGAACTTCCCGCCGCACTGGGCCGAGTCGATCCGGATCGCGCTCGGGCTCGAGGCCGCGGAGGTGTTCCGGATCGAGCCCCCGCTCGACCTCCGCATGGTCCTGACGCTCGTGGACCACGCACCGGCACCGCTCAAGTTCCCGCCGCTCCGGGCGTGGACGATCCCCGGGTTCCGGCAGGATCCCTTCGCCCGCATCGCACGGCGCGACCAGATGATCTTTCACCCGTACCAGGGGTACGACGCGGTGGAGGACTTCGCCCGGGCGGCCGCGCGCGACCCAGCGGTCACGGCCATGCGCGCCACCCTCTACCGGGTGGGCGAGGACAACGTGCTCGCCGAGTCGCTCATCGAGGCCTCCCGGGCCGGCAAGGACGTGGCGGTGCTGCTCGAGGCCCGCGCCCGCTTCGACGAGCTCCAGAACCTCGAATGGGGCCTTCGCTTCCAGAATTCGGGCGTCCGGGTGCTGCCGCTCCCCTCGCGCAAGGTGCACGCCAAGGCCATCTGGGTCCGGCGCGGGAGGCGGGAGTTCGTCCACCTCGGGACCGGCAACTACAACACCCGGAACGCACGGCTCTACACCGACCTCTCGCTCTTCACCGCCGACGCGGGCCTCACGCACGACGTGAAGCGCTTCTTCGACGCGCTCGAGCAGGGCCGGCCGCCGCGCATGGCCGAGCTCCGGACCGGCACAGCCATCCGCCGGTTGCTCCTGGACCGGATCCACGGCGAGGCCCACCCGGCCGGCCAGGTGATCTTCAAGTTCAACCACGTCACCGACCCGCAGATCCTGGCGGCGCTCCGGAGCGCGGCCCGTGCCGGAGCCCGCGTGGATCTCGTGGCGCGGACCACGCTCACCGAGGTCGATCCTGCGGTCCACGCCAGGAGCCTGGTGGGGCGGTTCCTGGAGCACGCCCGGGTCGCGGCGTTCCGGAACGGCGGCCGGTGGCTGGTCTTCGCCGGGAGCCTCGACGCCATGCCGCGCAACTTCGACCGGCGCTACGAGATCTTCTTCCCGGTGAAGGATCCGGAGGCGCGGAAGATGGTGCTCTCCGAGCTGCGCTCCCAGGTCGCCGACGACGTCAACTCCTTCGACCTGCTGGACGACGGAGGGGAAGTGGCGCGCTGGGGCGGGAAACAGGATGCCCAGCGGCCCGACGACCACCGGAAGCAACGGCGGGCGTGACCTGCACCCCTCGGCCTACGTCTTCCCCTGGCCTTCGAACGCGTACCCGGATCGCAGGAGCTCCGCGCCCTTCCGGTCCCGGATGAGCAGCGAGCCGGCCTCCCGCACTCCGTTGTCGCGGAGGGCGTTGCGGATGTGCTCCTCGGCACTCCGGGCGTTCCCGGCACGGACGTGGAAGCGGTACTCGTTCCCATCCGGGCTGAAGATGCACTCGTAGAAGCTCTCGCGAGATCTCATGCTGGCGTCCTGGCGGCGGGGTTCGAGTCCACCGCCATCCCCTTCGTCGCACGAATGGTGCCAGACGGAAACTTTGCATCCTCCGGGGCTTGCGCCCCGGTGCCCGTGTACCCTGGGTGATGGACCACCCGCGATATCGTCCGGAATGTCGGCGAAGCGTCGCGGAACCGCCATGGCAGGTCCTGTATCCCCTGGCCTTCCCCTCACCGGAGGTCATGGAAATGAGAACGGACGTGATGCGAACCCTGGCCGGACTGGTCGCCGGCCTTGCCCTCCTGCCGGCCACGGCTGCCCGTGCGAATGATTCGAAGGTCCGCTCGGTCGAGTTCGTCGGGATGGCACCCCCGTCGACCATCGACGAACGGGCCGACGTCTACACCGCGGCCAAGGTGAAGGTCACCTACCGCAACGGCAAGTCGGAGACCTTCGACCTGAAGTATCACAAGCTCGCCGACACGACCGACGTCGTGGGCGGCAACGTCGTCGGGGGCATCGTCGACTCGCGCGGGATCGCCATCACCGACAGCTTCGGGCCGATGGCCTCGGACGCCCCGGACGGCAACTCCCTGATCGTGATCCCGGGGCTCCACGCCAAGGATCCGCGCCACGCCAACGGCCTCGCGCTCGTGACCCAGTTCGAGTACCGGGAACTGCCGCCCAACTATCCGGCGGTCACCACCTACGACAGCTACTGGTCCAGGCTCCCCGCCGCCATGGGCCTCTCCCGCCTCGACCAGGACAGGCGCTCGGGCGCGCTCGAGCTCACGGCCTACGAGGGCATCGACTTCTCGGGCGTGAAGGGAGGGTGGATCCACTGTGCCTCCTCGCTCACACCGTGGAACACGCACCTCTCCTCGGAGGAGTACGAGCCCGACGCGAAGGTCCGGCAGGGCGTGGCGCCGAAGGCAGCTGGCTCCGACGACACCACCGACATCAATGGCTTCAGCGCGGCCTGGTTCGGCAACGCCGCCACCGCCAACGCCTACGACTACGGCCTCCTGCCCGAGGTGAAGGTCCGCAAGGACGGCAGGACATCGGTCGTGAAGCACCGGGCCCTCGGCCGCTTCGCGCGCGAGCTGGCCGACGTCCAGCCCGACGGCCGCACCGTGTACATGGGCGATGACGGCGCCTACACCGGTCTCTTCCTGTTCGTCGCCGACGAGAACGGCGATCTCTCCGAGGGCACGCTCTACGCGGGGAAGTGGACCCAGACGAGCGACCTGGACGGCGGCGCCGCCACCCTGTCCTGGATCCGGCTCGGCCACGCCGACGACGAGGAGCTCCAGGCGCTCGTCGACGGCGGCATCGGCTTCGCGGACATGTTCGACGTCTCCAACGTCGACCCGGTCGATCCCACCTACAAGAAGGTGCGGACCTACACCGGCACCGAGTGGCTCCGACTCAAGCCGGGGATGGAGAAGGCCGCGGCATTCCTCGAGACCCGCCGGTACGCCGCGCTGCTCGGCGCCACGACCGAGTTCGCCAAGATGGAGGGCATCTCGCACAACGGCGCCGACCGGAAGGCCTACGTGGTGATCTCCCGGATCGAGGGCGGGATGCTCCCGAGCGCGACCGATCCGCAGGACGACGTCCGCCTCCCCCGCAACGACGGCGGTGCGATCTACGAGCTCGCCCTGGGGGCAGGCCAGCGGGACACGAGCGGCCACCGGATCCCGAGCAGGCTCGTGGCCACGACGATGAGCAGCATCCCCGAGCTTCTGGGCGGCTGGCTGGGCGGCACGAAGGACGCCGAGGGCAACCGGTGCCTGCAGGACAGGATCTGCGGCCCGGACAACCTCAAGTTCTCCGAGGGCATGCGGACGCTCTTCATCGGCGAGGACACGAGCCGGCGGAACAACAACTACGTGTGGGCCTTCGACGTCGACACCCGGAAGCTCTCGCGAATCCTCTCGGTACCCATGTACGCGGAGGCCACCGGGCTCCAGGTGGTGGACGACGCCAACGGGTTCTCCTACGTCATGAGCAACTTCCAGCACCCGGGCGAGGAGAGCCAGAAGGGTGAGTTCCTGGGCGTGAAGGATGCGACCGGCGCGGTGATCCTGACCGAGGCCGACGTCCTGGGCGCCATCGGCGGCAAGTGGGGCGGGCGCAAGAAGGCCGCCATCGGCTACATCGGTACGGCGCGCGGCGCCCTTCCGGCCATCCGGTAGCGAGGCGATTGCTCGCGGGGGAACCCCCGGCCTTCCGGCCCAGTGCCGGTAGGCCGGGGGGCCTTCACCCGGTTGAGCTCGCCAATCGTCGCCGGGCCGCCCCGGGAACGCCACGCCGGTCTCCGAGGATGCTCCCGATTCCACGAACGGCGAGGAACCCCTTGAAATCGGCCCAGGTGATGTCCACCTTCTCGATCGGTCCCCACCTCCTCCATCTGTTCAGGGTCGACGGCCGGTGGGTGGTGGCGGTGGACGGGGTCCTCCTTCGCGGATGGCACCTATCCTCCGCGGACGCCTGGGCGGCCGGCGTTGCCAGCGTGTACCGGACGGGCGGGGCACCGTCGATCGCCGCTGCGCCACCCGGTGGCGCTCCCTCGACGGTCTTTCCCTGACCGCCGGCGTGGAAGCGCTTCTCACACGGATCGGCGACCTCCCCCAGTGGCAGATCGCGCTGGCGGCGACCTGGATCCTCCTCCAGGCCTGCGCCGTCCCGTCGCTGCCCGAGGAGATCGTGATCGTCACGATGGGCATGCTCGTCGCCCAGGGGCGCATCGACGCCCCGCTCGCCCTCGCCGCCGTCCTGGCCGGTCTCCTTCCGGCCAACTCCGCCGCGGTGTTCCTGGGGAGCCTCGCCCGACGGCGCATCGGGAAGGCCGGATGGCTCGGCGGGCTCCTCTCGTCGCCCCGGGTCGAGGCCGCCTCGGCGGCCCTCCGGCGCCACGGGCCCCTCCTCGTGGTCGTGACCCGCTTCACGCCGTTCGTTCGCGGGCCGGTCTACCTCGCGGCAGGGCTCTCGGGCATGGGGATCGGACGGTTCTTCGCGCTCGACGCGGCCGCCGCCTGCGTGCAGGTCCCGCTGCTCCTCTGGGTCGGCTCCCGCCTCGGGGACGGCGCATCGCCGTCCCAGGCCTGGGGCCGGATCGCGTGGCTCTCCGCGGGCCTGGTCCTCGCTGCCGGGGCGGTGTTGCTGCTCGGTCGCACCCCCCTCCGGCCGTCGCGTCCCGGCGCGCGATGAACACCGGGCCGGGCGCGGTGCGGGCCCCCTTCTCCGCGACCCGGGAGGATGGTCTAGGCCGCCGCCACGACCGCACCGGCAGGCCGCTGCCGCGCCGCGGGCTTCCAGGAGCGGGCGGTGGGCGATTCCGCCGCCAGCCAGCCCTCCCAGGCGAGTTCTCCCCCTGCGTGGGCCATGATCCGCGCACGACCGAGGATCGTGGAGCTCCCGGCATTGAGGATGCGCATCGGCATCGTGCCCGGGAGCGCCACGCGAAACTCGGCCGGGACGTGCCGGTGGCCGTGGAGCACGAGCCGGCACCGGCCCAGGATCCGCCCGAGGAGATCCTCCCCCAGCGGGAGCTCATCCGCGCAGGGAAGCCCGACCAGCGTTGCCAGCCTCTCGGCGAGGTCCTCGACCGGGAGGGGGAGGACGTGGTGGTGGAGCATCACCACCGGGAGCGCTCCGGGAGGCACCTCGTCCAGCGCGAGCCGGACGTCCGCCACGTCCTGCGTCGAGAGGGCGCCGTGGCCGTCGATGAGGGAGCGGTTGTGCGGCGCGGTCGAGTCGAGGCGGACGACGTGGAGGCCCGGGAAGGAAGTGATGGCGACGCGGCCACCCCGCATGATGCCCCTCGCGGCGTCGTCGCCCATCCGGTCGTGGTTGCCGGGAACCGCGGCCAGGCGTCCCCCCTCGAGGAGCGGTGCGAAGATCCTCTCGTAGCGGGTCAGTTCCGAGGCGAGTCCACGGTGGGTGATGTCGCCGGTGAGGAGCACCTGGTCGACGTGCGCCTCGACGAGCATCCGGGAGAGCCGCCGGGCGGCCTCGTCGGTCGCCTCGTCTCGACCGACGTGGAGGTCGGAGATGTGCACCAGGGTCTGCATCGCCACGAAGGCTAACCTGGCCCGCGTGGCGGCCCTGCAACGTTCGGGGGACGACTGGCGGTCAGGCCGCGCCGGAGATCCCGGCATCGGGCCGGGGGCGCGGCGCCAGGCGCAGCAGCACCCGGCCCCTCACATCACGGACGGTGATCTCGCCCACCACCGGGATTCCGGCCCGGTGGAGTGCCTCCTCCGTTCCCGCCGCGGCCTCGACCGGGGTCCAGGCACGGAAGACGATCTTCGACTCGTCGCCGGGGAGACCGTAGCTGCATTCGAAGAGCTGTTCCCGCTTGCCTCGCATCCGTTCCTCCGATGACCGATCGGGGATCTACCCCGAAGCCTGGGCCTGCACGCTGCCCGGTGGGGTGCCCCCGAGATGGTCAGCGCCCGAGAGCGAGGACACCTTCCGCTGGGTCGCGTGGCCGCTCGAGCCTGGACCCGGACCGCACGATCAGGCGATTCCCCCGCCATTGCACGGTATTTTCCCCGAACGCCCTCGCGAAGGCGACGAGGAACAGGAGATCCTTCAGCGGAGAGAGCCAGAGGACGCGGGCTCCGAACCCCGTCCCGCGCAGAATTCGCGCGGTGACTCCGTCGAGCATCGACTTGCAGAGCCAGACGGCGATCGCCGCCACCAGCGCCCCGGGCCCCGGGGCGAAGGCGAGTCCCGCCAGCGCGAAGGGGAGCGGGTAGAGAAGGGCCTGCGCGGCGTAGACGGGGGTTCCCGCGATCTTCCGCTGCATCACGCACCAGCGCCCGTACCGCGAGAGAAACCCGGAGACGCTCCGCCGCTCGCTCACCGCGGGGACCGCCAGCGACCCGATGGCCACCCGCTTCCCGAGCTTCCGCGTGACCTTCACTCCGAGCACGTAGTCCTCGGCCAGGACGTTGCGCACGCACTCGAATCCGCCGAGCGCGACGAGGTCCTCCCGGCGAATCGCCATCGACTTCCCGACCACCACGTCGCGTCCGGCCAGGTGCTTGACCGCGACGGTGGCCGGCCCGACGGCCGCGGCCGCCTGCAGGTTCTCGAGAGCCGACCCGAGCGACGCCTCCCCCACGCCGGCCACCGGATGGGTGACGAGCCCGACGGCGGGGTCGGCCAGGTGGCTTGCCACGTCCCGCAAGTAGCCCCCGGGCGCGCGCACGTTCGAGTCGCTCACCAGGAGCAGGTCGTGGCGGGCCGCCGCGGCGAGGCAGATGAGCTGGTTCACCTTGGGATTCAGGCCCGGCTCGCCTCGCTGGAGCACCAGGCGGAACCGCCCCGGCCAGCGCCGTGAGGCCTCGGTCGCCACCCGCCAGGCCGGATCGCCGCGGTCCCGGACACCGAGGAGCACCTCGTAGGCGGGGTAGTCGAGCGCGGCGAAGGAGGCGAGGTTCCCCTCGAGGTCGTCGTCGATCCCGCAGAGCGGCTTCAAGACGGAGATGGGGGGCAGGGACGCCGGTTCACTCCTCGTCGCGCCCAGGTGGCGCCGCAGGACCAGGAGCTGCACCAGCGAGAGCACCACCCCCAGCGCCGCCACCGCGAACAGGATCCACTCCACGTGAACCTCCCTTTCCCTCGTTCAGGTCTCGGCTCCCAGGGTGGCGCCGATCCCCGGCAGCACCCGTTCCCCCAGGCGAAGGGCGTTCTCGAACTCGGCCCGCGTCCGCATGGGCTTGCCGTCGGTCGCATCGTGCCGCGCCAGTTCCGCGATGGTCCGTTCCGCCGAGAGGAAGCTGCGCAGCCGCCGGGCCAGCCCTGCCGGGACCTCGGGCAGGCGCCCGCTCTCGAAGTGGGACGACTCGACGTAGGCACCGGCGTAGATCGCGTACAGGTCGTGGCTCGTCATTTCACTGGCCTCCTCGAGGGAAGCTCCTCACCGCCCGACCCACCCACCGCCCCGGGAGCGACTTCAGGGTCGTCATCAGGCCCGACGATGGTGGAGGTTCCGGGGCGTTCCGGTGACGATGTACGAACGGCCTCCCGTCACTTCCGGTGACGGGGGGATCCGAAGATCATGAATCCCACGATCACGGCGATGACGCCCGCTGCCGAGGCCCAGACCAGGAAGGTGAGCAGCAGGAGTTGCCCGTCCGTCGGCGTCGGTCCCATTGGGACGGTCCTACCCGATTGGCATTCGTTCCGGACGGCGGCGCGGTGTCGTCATGGTGAACCTTTCGCGAATCCCTACCCGGAAGGGTCGAGCCGCTCGCGGACTTCGACGCCGCCGGACGTCTCGACGCCGACAAGCTCCACCTCGACGACCTCGGGGACGATCCCTCCCGACGCCACGACCGACACGAGGCGCAGCGTGGCCTCGCGCCCGGCAATGCGGGTCCGCGCGACCGGACACCCGGCCTCCAGGAGGACCCGGATGGCGAGATCGGGCCTGGCCCGGATGGTGATGGCGAGGACGTCGCCGCCTTTCGGTCCGTGCAACTCGACCCCGAAGGCCATGGCGGACTCGAAGCCATTGAGCTCCTCGCGCCGCCCGTCCTCGGCGAGCATGATCCACACTGGGTGAACCGGGTCGCTTGCGTCGAGCGCCCCGCCTGCAGAGAGCCGCGCCTCGTAGACGACGACGTTCGCGTTGGTGTTCCGGACCACCCGGAAGAGCTCCGGTTCGCACGGCTTCACTCCCGTGCCGAGGGCCACCGAGACCATCGCCGCCATCGCCGCCATCCCAATGCCCACCGCTCCAGCGTAGACCTGGCGCGTTGCGATCCGGCGGCGGCGCCGTGAACTTTCGGGAATACGAGGGGCGACCCCTAGGCCTTGGGGGTCGTCGCTCCCCCGACCCCTCGGCTCCCCGGGTGGCGCACGTCGGTGCCGCGGACCATGTAGACCACCATCTCGGCGACGTTGGTGGCGTGGTCGCCGAAGCGCTCCAGCTGCTTGGCCGCGAAGAGGATGCTCGTCGCCCGGCGGATGACGCGCGTGTCCTCCATCATGTACGCCAGCAGGTCGTTGAAGAGCCGGTGGTAGAGGGCGTCGAGGAGATCGTCGCTGGCGATGACCTCCTCGGCCTTCTTCACGTCCTTCTCCACGAAGGCGTCGAGGGCCTTGTCGAGCTGGGAACCGGAGAGATCGGCCAGCTCGGTGAGGTCGTGGAAGGGCCTGGACGGCGGGGACTGGGAGAGGTCGATGGCCCGCTCGGCCACGTTCACCGCCAGGTCCCCCATGCGCTCGAGGTCGGTGACGACCTTGAGGGCGGTGGTGATGAAGCGCAGGTCGCTGGCGGCGGGCTGGCGCAGCGCCAGGAGCCTCCGGCACATGTCGTCGATCTCCACCTCGGCGCGGTTCACGTCCCGGTCGCCGACGATGACCTTCTCGGCCAGCGCCGGGTCGCGCTCGGTGAGCGCGCGGACGCTGCCGGCGATGGCCGCCTCCACCTTGCCGCCCATGTCGAGCAGGCGATCGCGCAGCTGGGCCAGCTCGGACTCGTAGACCTTGTCGGTGTGGAGCTCTGGGGCCATGGCCTACCCGAACTTCCCGGTGACGTAGTCCTCGGTTCGCTTCTCCGAGGGGTTGGTGAAGATCCGCTCCGTCGGGCCGACCTCGACGAGATCGCCCATGTAGAAGAAGGCGGTCTGATCGGACACGCGGGCTGCCTGCTGCATGTTGTGGGTCACGATGACGATCGTATAGCGTTCCTTGAGCCCGTGGATCAGGTCCTCGATCTTCGCCGTGGCGATCGGGTCGAGGGCGCTGGCCGGCTCGTCCATGAGCAGCACCTCCGGGTGCACGGCGAGCGCCCGGGCGATGCAGAGCCGCTGCTGCTGCCCGCCGGAGAGCGACAGCGCGCTGGCATCGAGCCGGTCCTTCACCTCGTCCCAGAGCGCCGACTGGCGGAGGGTGCGCTCCACGATCTCGCCGTGATTCCCGGGGATGCCGTTCAGCCTCAGTCCCGCGGCCACGTTGTCTCGGATCGACATGGTCGGGAACGGGTTCGGCCGCTGGAACACCATGCCGACACGGCGGCGCAGGTTCACCGGGTCGACGTCCCGCCCGAGGAGGTCCTTGCCGTCGAGGAGGAGGGTTCCCTCGGCCCGCGCGCCGGGGACGAGCTCGTGCATGCGGTTCAGGCAGCGCAGGAAGGTGGACTTCCCGCACCCCGAAGGTCCGATGGCCGCCATCACCGAGCGCGGCTTGACGGTGAGGCTCACGTCGTGCAGGGCGTGATTCGTGCCGTACCAGGCGTTGAGCCTCTCCACCTCGAGCTTGGGCACCTCCTGGGGCTCCACCGGAAGGGTGCCGTCCAGCGGCGTGGAGGCCGGCGTCCCGGCGGCATCGGGGAAGCGACGGAGGGGCGAGTTCACCGGTGCGATCTCCTGGGCGGCGTTCATCGAGGTGCACCCTGCAGCCGGTTCCGGGAGAGGAACCGCGCGAAGAGGTTCAGGAGCCCCACGAGGAGGAGCAGCACCAGGGCCGCCGTCCAGGCCTTCTGGTGCCAGTCGTCGTAGGGGCTGATGGCGTAGTTGAAGATCTGCACCGTGAGCGAGGCGGTGGGCTGGAAGGGGTCGGTGTTCCAGTACTGGTTGTTGAGCGCCGTGAAGAGGAGCGGTGCGGTCTCCCCTGCGGCGCGCGCCACGGCGAGCAGCACGGCGGTGACGATGCCGCCGACCGCCGTCCGCAGGACCACCCGGATGCTGGTCTTCCAGGCGGGGACCCCCAGCGCCAGCGACGCCTCGCGGAGCGCCGCGGGGACGAGCCGGATGAACTCCTCGGTGGACCGGGCCAGGGAGGGAAGCATGAGGAGCGCCAGCGCCACCCCACCGGCCAGCGCGGAGAAGCGCTTCATGGGCGCGACCACGAGGCCGTAGGCCACGATGCCGACGACGATCGACGGGACGCCGGAGAGAACCTCGGCGGTGAAGCGGACGATTCCACCGAGCTTCCCGTCCCCCTTCTCGGCCAGGAAGATCCCGGCGCCGACGCCCACGGGGATGGCGAAGAGGCTGGCGATGCCCACCATGAAGAAGGTTCCCAGGATGGCGTTCCCGACGCCGCCGCCGGGCTCGCCGACCGGGGTGGGAAGGCTCGTGAAGAACCCCAGGCTGAGACCGCGGGCGCCGTGCGAGACGACGAGCCACAGGAGCGAGGCGAGAGGGATCACCGCGGCCAGCACGGCGGCGCCGCTCATCACCGTCCAGAAGGCGTCGACGCCCTTTCGGAAGCGCAGCCTGTTCACGCCCGCGCTCCCCTGGGCCCGCGCCCCACGGCCTCGACGAGGAGCCGGGCAATCGCGTTCAAGACGAGCGTGATCCCGAAGAGCACGAGCCCGAGCGCTGCCAGGGCCCCGACGTGGACGTCGCCGGTGGCCTCCGCGAACTCGTTGGCGATGACCGCCGGCAGGGAGTAGCCGGGGGCGAAGAGCGACGCGCTGATCTCCGGCGAGTTGCCGATCACCATGGTGACCGCCATGGTCTCTCCCAGGGCGCGTCCCAGGCCGAGCAGGGAGGCGCCGATGATCCCGGGGCGGGCATAGGGAAGGACCGAGATGCGGATCGACTCCCAGCGGGTGGCGCCCAGCGCCAGCGCGCCCTCCTTCAATGAGGGGGGCACCGTCTTCAGCACCTCGATGGTCACGGACGCGATGGTGGGAAGGATCATGAGGGCCAGGATGACGCCGGCGGCCAGGTAGCCGAGGCCGATGGGTGGTCCCTTGAAGATCGGAAGGAAACCGAGCGTCTTCTGGAGGAAGGGCTCGACGCTGCTGCGCAGCCACGGGACCAGGACGAAGAGACCCCAGAGCCCGTAGATGACGCTCGGGATGGCCGCCAGGACCTCGATGGAGTAGGCGACCGGGATCCGGAGCGAACGCGGTCCCATCTCGGAGAGGAAGAGGGCGAGCCCGACCGAGATCGGGAGGGCGATCCCGAGCGCGACGCCGCTCGTCACCAGGGTCCCGTAGATGAAGGGAAGGGCGCCGAACTTCTCCTGGACGGGATCCCAGTCGCTCGAGAGGAGGAACCGCGCGAGTCCGATGTGCTCCCAGGCCGGCGCCGCGACACGCCCCAGCTCGAGGAGGATGAGCCCCGCCACGACGAGCAGGCTTCCCCCGAAGATGGTGATGCCCCACCCCCAGGCGCGGTCGCCGGGATTGGCGGCCCGCGCCGGGGCGGAGAGCGCCGCGGGGGCGCGGCCGTGGCTACTTGCCGGCAACGGGGACCGGCTTGCCCTGGACCTTGAGGTCCTGGATGGTCTTCTCGAGCATCTTCACGACGGGCGCCGGAAGGGGCGCGTACTCGAGCGGCGCAGCGGTCGCCTGGCCCTCGTGGATCGCCCACCAGAGGAACTTCACCAGCTCCTCACCCTTGACCTTGTCCTTCGCGTCGGCGTGGACGAGCAGGTAGGTGAAGGAGGCGATGGGCCAGGCATCCTTGCCCGCGGCGTTGGTCACCGAGACCTTGTAGTCGGCGGGGATGGCGACACCGGCGGCGGCCGCCGAGGTGGCCGCGATCGAGGGGGCCACGAAGTTCCCGTCCTTGTTCATCAGGAATGCGGTGGGGAGCTTGTTCTGGCTGGCGTAGGCGAGCTCGACGTAACCGATGGAGCCCGGGGTCTGCTTGACGAGGCCAGTCACGCCCTCGTTGCCCTTGCCGCCGAGCCCCACGGGCCAGGAGACGCTCTTGCCGGTGCCGACCTTCTCCTTCCACTCGGGGGAAACCTTGGAGAGGTAGTCGGTGAAGACGTAGGTCGTGCCCGAGCCGTCGGAGCGGCGGACCACCGCGAAGGGGGCGTCCGGCAGGCTCACGCCCGGATTCACGGCGGCGACCTTCGGGTCGTTCCACTTCGTGATCTTGCCCAGGAAGATGTCGGCGAGGACGGCCGGGGTGAGGCGGAGCCCCTGCACCGGAGCGTTGTAGGTCACGACGACGGCCCCGAGCACGGTGGGGATGTGCACCGCGTCCGCGGCCTTGGCCTGCTCGGCCTCGTTCATCGGGGCGTCGGTGGCGCCGAAGTCGACGGTTCCATTGGTGAACTGCTGGATGCCGCCGCCCGAGCCGATCGACTGGTAGTTGAGCCGGACGTCGGGGTGCAGCTTGTTGTAGTCGGAGAACCACTTCGAGTAGAGCGGATAGGGGAACGTGGCGCCTGCCCCGGTGATGAGGACCGAGTCGGCGGCGAGCGCGGTGGTGCCGGCCAGGGCGATCAGGGCGGCGAGGACGAGCTTGTTCATCGGAACTGCTCCTTTCCAGCTTCGGGTCTTGGTCTTTGTCGTTGCGGGAGGTCTAACGAAGGAACGTGACGGTCCGGTGACGGAGGCGTGAAGAGTTCCGGCCCGAAACGCAGGGCGACATTCATCAGCGATGTTCAGAGGTTCCCGGGCTCGGTGGTGCGGGGATCCGCCCCACCCGGGACGCGGTGACCGGCCCAGCGTGCAGGTGGAGTCCCGCAGCCAGCAGCCGTCAAGGCGGCGGCCGCCGGCTGCGGGTCCCCGTGCTGCCGCCGCTAGAACACGAGCTGGGAGTTGAGCGAGAACTGGCCCTGGGTGAAGGACTGGCCGGAGTAGAAGAAGCTGGTGGCGCTGCCGTACTCGGCGGAGAAGCGCCAGTGCTTGCCGGCGTAGGCGGTGGCGCCTGCGGCCCACATGAAGTTCTGGACGCGGGTGCCGGCCACGGCGAGGACGGTGCCCGTGAGGGCGCTGGTGTCGCTCTGGGTGCCGCCCCAGCCGGCGTAGACCTCGAGGATCGGGATGGGACGGGCGCTGACCTGGAACCAGCCGGCGAAGGCGGGGACGGCGTTGGCGACGGTGATGTTGAGGGGGGGCGTCGCGGAATCGAAGCCCAGGGCGATCCCCTGGGCGGCGCCGAGGGTGCCCGGGACGTCGTAGCCGTAGCCCTTCATGATCTGCCCGAGGACCTTGAAGATCCAGAGGTTGAGGGTCATGTCGCCGCCGTAGATGTAGGAGTTCACGTCGACGTTGGTGTCGGTGGCGGGGTTGACGAAGCGGTTCTTCTGCCAGCCGGCCCAGCCGCCGAGGTCGACGATCTTCTTGCCACCCTGCGACCAGGACACGCCGACGCGCCCCTCGAAGTTGGGGATGCGGCTGCGGTTGCCGGCGCCGAAGTCGACCGCAACGCTGGGCTCGGTGCCGTTGATGTTGGAGGAGTTGTCCTGGGGGTTGAGCGCGGCGGCGCCGACCGAGACGCCGAGGCCGTCCTTGGGGGCGAGGGTGTAGCGCAGCGCGATCATCGGGGCCCTGCCGTTGAGACCGCCGGCGTACTGGAAGACCGGGTCGGCGATGTAGGCGAGGCTCACGCCGCGCAGCGGCGAGATGAGGCGGTCGTCCTGGCCGATGAGCAGCGCGAACTTCGACTCGGAACCCCAGCTGGCGTCGACGTAGGCCTTCCGGAGCCGGGGGATGGCGTTGTAGGCGCCGTTCGACGTGGAGTTGAAGTTGCCGCCCTTGAAGTCGATCTCGACCTTGGCCGCCAGGACGGCCTGCGTCCACCCGGCCTTGTCGTCGAAGGCCAGGTTCATGCCGAGGCGCGTCTGCGTCACGTTGAAGAAGACGTTGCCCTCGCAGGAGGCGCCGCCGGTGCAGCGGGTCGGCAGGGCGAAGTTGCGCAACCCGGGGGAGTCGTTGAAGAAGGCGTTGAGGAGCAGGAACCCGTACGGCGTGAAGGTGATCGGCGACGGCTTCGGCGCCTCCTTCACCACCACCGTGGTGCTCTCCTTGACGGTCACTTCCTGGTTCGTGCTCTGGGCCTTGGCGGCGGCGGGAGCGACGGCGAGCAGCGCCGCGGCTCCGAGTGCGGAGATCCTTCTCATCGATGTGACTCCCTCATGGCGGGCGGGGATCGCCCGGGCGCCTCGGCAGGAGGCGGCACCGGATCTACGACTTCTGGCCGGGGACCACCGTGAACAGTCCGTGACGGAAGGGAGTCGATTCAGGACGATGCGGGCGCGCCGGCGCGGGGCAGGCGCACGCGGAAGGACGTGCCCCCCGAGCCGGTGTCCACCCCGATGTCCCCCGCCTGCATCTGCACCAGGTGCTTCACGATGGCGAGCCCGAGCCCGGTACCGCCCGCCCCGCGGGACCTGCCCGGATCGACACGGTAGAAGCGCTCGAAGAGTCGCGGCAGGTGGTGCCGCTCGATGCCCGGCCCGGTGTCGGCCACCACCACCTCGATCCGATCGCCCTCGACGGGCGCCGCCGTGACCGTGGCGCTCCCGCCCTCCGGCGTGTACTTCACCGCGTTGTCGAGCAGGTTCACGAGGACCTGCTCGAGGGCGCGCGCGTCGGCCAGCACCGCGGTGCCCTCCGGAACGTCGACCAGGAGCTCGATCTGCTTGCGCCGCGCCGGCTCGGAGCAGACCTCCACCGCGCGGCGAGCCGTCCCCTCCACCGACACCGGCTCGAGCTTCACCGGCCACTGCCGCGACTCGATGCGGGAGAGGTCGAGCAGGTCGTTGGTGAGGCGTGCCAGCCGCTCGGCGTTCCGGGCGATCATCTCGACGAACCCGCGGGCCTGGGGCGGATCGTCCATTGCGCCGGAGAGCAAGGTCTCGGCGGCGCCGGCGATGGCGGAGACCGGCGTTCGCAGCTCGTGGCTCGCGTTGGCGACGAAGTCGCGCCGGGTGGCCTCGGCCATGCGGGCCCCGGTGACGTCGCGGAGCAGGACGAGGACCTCGCCGCGGAGGAGCGGCGTCACGTTCGCGATCCAGGTCCGGCTGCCCAGCTGGATCTCGAGCCGCTTCGGGGATCCCTCCAGCGCCCGCCGCGCCGCCTCGGCCAGCTCGACCTGCCGGGTGATCTCGAGGAGCGTGAAGCCGATGGCCCGTCCTCCCGGAGCCATCCCGTCGAGCCCGGCGTTGGAGGCCCGGACCTTCCCGTCCGCCGCGAGGAGCCCCGCCGCATCGGGCATGGCGGCGAGCAGCTCCCGCTCGGGCTGTTCCTTCTCGATCGCCCTCAGGCGGTCCTCCCGCTGCAGGAGCAGGGAGGCGAGCCGGTCCACTCCTGGTGCGAGGTCGGCCCGCGCCCCTCCCCCGAGCTCCCCCTCGAGGGCGCGGATGGCCGCCTGGATCGGGTCCCGGAAGACCGCCACCGGTCAGGCCCCGTCTGCCGGGTCGAGGAGCCGGTACCCCACGCCGCGAACGGTCTCGAGCAGGTCGCGGGCGGGACCGAGCTTCTCGCGCAACCGCTTCACGTGGGTGTCGACGGTGCGGGTCTCGAGCTCGCTCGACATCTCCCACACGTCTGCGAGCAATCGCTCCCGCGACTGGACGCGGCCGGCGCGGGTCACCAGCGTGGAGAGCAGCCGGAACTCGAGCGGGGTGAGGTCGAGCGGCTCCCCGCGTACCCAGGCCCGGTGGGCGTCCACGTCGACGCGGACCGGCCCCACCTCGGTCACCGGCTTCTCGCTCCGCTGCTGGCTCGCGCGGCGCAGCACGGCCCGCACCCGCAGGAGAAGCTCCCGGACGCTGAAGGGCTTCACCACGTAGTCGTCCGCGCCCAGCTCGAAGCCGACCACCCGGTCGAGCTCCTCCCCCCGGGCGGTCAGCACGATGACCGGCACGGCGCGGGTTCGAGGGTCGCTCTTGAGTTGCCGGCAGACCTCGGTGCCGGACATGTCCGGCAGCATCAGGTCGAGGAGGACCAGGTCTGGAGGACGGCGGCGGGCCGCGGTGAGCGCCTCCTCCCCGGCGTAGGCGAGCGTGGTCTCGAACCCGGACTGGCGGAGGTTGAAGTCGAGAAGGCTGACGAGGTCTCGCTCGTCGTCGACCACGAGGACGTTGGGCACGATCCAGTCTTAACTCGCGGTCGCGTGACGGTCCCGCGTCGGGAACGGGAACTTCGGGTGACATCGGCCGATCCAGGGGCAGGCCGATTTCTTGACACCCGTCGGGGGTGTCGGGAAAGGTGCTCCGAATTCCGGGCTGTTGCCTCCGCCCCCGAAGGGTTTGGGGCTACCATGGCTGGACGATGGGGGATGCCACGGGACCGGACGCGAATGACCTGGGGGAGGCGGCGCGGCGTGGACAGGCGACCCCGGCCCTGGAGATCGGTCGCGACGTGAGGCACTGGTTCCACGGTTTCAGCCCGGTGGGAACCACCGTCATCGCCGCCGCGCTCGTGGTCTCGGTCGCCGCCGCCGACGTCTACACCGGCCAGGGCGTCGACGTGACGCTCCTCTACATCGGCCCCATCGCCTTCGGCACCTTCTTCGCCGGGCTCGGCCCCGGGATCGGGCTCGCCCTGCTCGCCGCGGTCTGCGGCGTGGAGAGCTCCCGCCTCTCGGGGGAGAACCTGGCGCCGCCGGTGGCGACCTGGAACGCCGCCCAGCAGCTCGGGGTCTTCCTCCTGCTCGCGGTCGTGCTCGACGCCTTCAAGAAGCGGCTCCTGCTCGAGCAGCAGGCCGCACGCACCGACCCGCTCACCTCCCTCTCCAACCGTCGCGCCTTCGTCGAGGCCGCCTGGCTGGAGCTGGAGCGCGGCCGCCGTCACGGCCGGCCGCTCTCGCTGCTCTACATCGACTGCGACGACTTCAAGCTGGTGAACGACCGGCTCGGGCACGTGGCCGGCGACGCGGTCCTCTCCGCCGTGGGCGCGACGCTGCGGCAGGCGGTGCGCGGCCTCGACACGGTCGCCCGCCTGGGTGGGGACGAGTTCGGCGTGCTCCTTCCCGAGGTGGACCGGGCCGGCGCCGAGGCGCTGGCCGACCGCCTGCGTCTCCAGCTCCGCGAGACCCTGGCGGGCCGGGGCGGCGCGGTGACCTTCAGCATCGGGGTGGTGACCTTCATCAAGCCGCCGGCGTCGGTGGACGAGATGATCCTTCGGGCCGACGAGCTCATGTACCAGGCCAAGCGGTCCGGCAAGGACGGCTGGCGGGCCGGGACCTGGGGCGCGGCGGAGACCGAGGCTTGACGGGGGCGCCCGGCCCGACGAGGAGCGGACTGCGACTCGTCGCCACCTGCGCCCGGGGGACCGAGGGCGCATTGCGCTCCGAGCTCGCGGCGCTGGGGATGCACCACCTGCGCGGGTCGCACGGCGCGGTCACCTTCGTGGGGAGCATGGAGCACGCGATGCGGGCCTGCCTCTGGTCCCGCACCGCCATGCGGGTGCTGGCGCCCCTCGCGGCCTTCCCCTGCCCCGACGCCGCGGCGCTCTACGACGGGGTCCGCGCCGTCGACTGGACCGAGTGGCTCTCGGTGAAGACCACGCTGGCGGTGGACGCCACCGGCACCGCCCCGGGGCTCCACCACAGCGGCTTCGTTGCACTCAAGGTGAAGGACGGCGTGGTGGACTCGCTGCGCGACGCCCTGGGGGGCCGCCCCGACGTGGACACCCGCGATCCCGACGTCCGCATCGTGGTCCACCTGGCCCGGGGACAGGCGGAGCTTTCCCTCGACCTCTCGGGTGCCCCCCTCTACCGCCGCGGCTACCGGACCTCGGTGAAGGACGCCCCCCTCAAGGAGACCCTGGCCGCGTCCCTGCTCGCGCTGGGCGAGGCGGCGCTCGACCGCCCCTTCCTCGACCCGCTCTGCGGCTCGGGGACCCTGGCCATCGAGCACGCTCTCGCCGCACGCCGGATCGCCCCGGGCCTCCGGCGCGCCTTCGGCTTCCAGCGCTGGCCCCGCTACCGAGGGGAGTGGCAGTCGGCCTGGGACCGGATGAAGGAGGAGGCGCGGAGCGCGGCCCTCCCCCGCGCACCTGCACCCATCCGGGCGAGCGACCGGGACGAGGAGGCAATCGACGCGGCCCGGCGCAACGCGCGGGCGGCGGGGGTCGAGGCGGACGTCGAGATCGCGCTCGCCGAGGCCCGCACGGTGGAGCCGTTCGGCGAGGCCGGCACGCTCTGCGCGAACCCTCCTTACGGGGAGCGGATCGGCGGCCAGCCCCTCCAGCTGGCCGGTTTCTACCGCGGCCTCGGCGAGACCTTCCGCCGCTTCCACGGCTGGAGCGTGCTCGTCCTCTCCGGAAATCCCCTGCTGGAGCGGAACCTGGGGCTGCGCCCCGAGTGGACCCACCGGCTCTGGAACGGGCCGCTCGAGGTGAACCTGGTCCGCTGCCGCGTGCCCTAGGTTACATTAGATTCCCCGCAAGCCTTCCACCGGCCGGCTCGCTCCGGCATGCCCGAGAAAGGGTTCCTCATGAAGACGCTCCTCCGCGCCGTCGTTCCCGCCCTCGCCGTCCTGGTGCTGTCGTCCTGCACCACGACCACCCTGGTCCAGACCTGGCGCGACCCCAACTACCGGGCCCAGCCGGTGACCCGCATCTTCATCATCGGCGTGATGCCCAACGACATGTACCGGGTCCAGTTCGAGAACGGGCTCGCCCAGGCGCTGCTCTCGAAGGGCTTCCAGGCGGCCACCTCCGCCAGCGCCTTCCCTCCCGGACAGCTCGACAAGGAGAAGGTCCAGCAGTACGTGATCGACAACAATGTCGATCTGGTCATCGTGCAGCGTCTCACCAAGAAGACCACCGAGGATTACGTGCCGCCCAGCGTGGCCTACGTGCCGGCCGGCCCCGCCTACGGCGGCTACTACGGCTACTACGGCTACGGCTACGGAGCCGTCTACCAGCCGGGCTACGTGACCGAGCAGACCAACGTGCTCGCAGAGACCAACGTCTACTCGACCCGCAGCAGGCCCGAGTCCCTGGTGTGGAGCGGCCAGTCCAACACCTTCAACGTGCAGGACGCCCAGAGCGCCGCCCAGTCCCTGTCGTCGCAGCTGGTGGCGGATCTCATCAAGGCCCAGATCCTGGTGAAGTAGCGCCTAGTCCCCCCTCATCTTCTTCAGCCGCGCCTCGAGCCGCTGGACGAGGCGCGGGTTCTGCTGCGCCTTCGGCAGCGTGCCCGCATAGGCGATGGCCTCCCCGAGCGCCTTGCGCGCGCCCGCAGCGTCGCCCTTCGCCTCCAGGACGGTGGCGCGCTGGGCGAGCACCCGGATCTTCCGCGGCCCGTAGGCGAGCGCGAGTGCCCGGTCGCTGGCGGCGAGCGCCTCGTCGTTCTGCTTGAGCTCGAGGTAGAGGACGGCGAGCCGGTAGGGCGGATTGTAGTCGGCGGGCGCCGCCTTCTCCGACTCCTTCAGGAGGGGAACGGCCCTCGCCGGGTCGCCGAGATCCATGGCGACCCCGACGATCCAGGAATCGAGCATGCTGCGCGACTCGGGGGTCTTGCCCTTGCTCCGCTCGGCGATCAGGAAGGTCCAGGCCTCCTCGGAACGGGCGCGGGCGCCGTTCTCGTCGCCCGCCTTCGCGCGGGCGGTGGCCAGCGCGTCGTAGAGCCCGGCCCGGTCGTCGGCGAGGACGCCGGGGAGCCTCACCGCCTCGGCGGCGAGCGGCTCCAGCTGCGCCGCCAGCGGCTTCGCCCAGGGCTCGTCGGAGCCGGTCGCGCAGGAGAGGCCGACCGAGACCACGTTGGCGAAGGACTGGCCCCGGGCCATGCCGGGGGCCTCGGCGAGCGTCACCTCCGCGCAGCGCCGCGGCTGCCCCGACGAAAGGAGCCCGAGGACCAGCGACTCGAGGGTGCGCACCCGGCGGGACCACTTCGGCCCCCCCGCGGCGAGCGCCCTGTCCCAGAGCGCGACCGCCTCGGCGGTACGCCCGGCGGCGTTCTCCCGGTCTCCCCGGGCGAGCAACGCATCGGCGCTCTCCCCGGATCCGCCCTTCACGGCCCGTTCGCCGTCGGCGAGGAGCCGGGCCAGGTCGCCGGCGGTGGCGGTGCCCAGCCACTTCAGCACCGGCTTCTCGGTGACCGGGTCGATGACGAGGAACGTGGGCCAGACCTCGATGGGGAACTTCTCGAGGAACCCGGCGTTCCCTTCCTTCTCGGTGTCGATCTCGAGCCAGACGAACCGCCCGGCCATCTTCACGAGCGCCGGGTCACGCAGGACCGTGGCGCGCATGAAGTTGCACGTCTTTCACCAGGGGGCCCAGGTGTCGACGAAGAGCGGGACCTTTCGGGCCCTGGCCTCGGCGAGCGCCTTCGGCCAGTCGTCGGAGATCCACCCCGGGGTGCCCGCGCCCGCGAGCGCAGGGACGGCCATCAGGGCGGCCAGGAGGAGGGAGCGGGGGAATTGCATGGCAGGGGGAGTCTAGCCGAGGATGGCGCCCCATGCCCGGTGCAAGCCCCTACCCGCATCTCCTCGCGCCCCTCGACCTCGGCTTCACGCGCCTCTCGAACCGGGTGCTCATGGGTTCGATGCACACCGGCCTCGAGGACCGGGCCGCGGACTTTCCCCGCCTGGCCGCCTACTTCGCCGAGCGGGCCCGCGGCGGCGTCGGGCTCATGGTCACGGGTGGCTTCGCTCCCAACTTCGAGGGCTGGCTCACCCCCTTCGGCTCCCGGCTGGCCAGCCGGAGCGCGGCCGCCGCCCACCGGATCGTGACCGACGCGGTCCACGCCGAGGGCGGAAAGATCGCGCTCCAGATCCTCCACGGCGGGCGCTACGGCTACCACCCCCTCGCCGTGGCTCCCTCCCGCATCCGATCCCCCATCAGCCCGTTCACGCCACGTGAACTCTCCGACGCCGGGGTGGAGCGGCAGATCCGCGCCTTCGCGCGCTGCGGCGCGCTGGCCCGCGAGGCGGGGTACGACGGCGTCGAGGTGATGGGCTCCGAGGGCTACTTCGTGAACGAGTTCCTGGCCGCCCGCACCAACAAGCGGACCGACCGCTGGGGCGGGAGCTACGAGAACCGCATGCGGCTGCCGGTGGAGATCGTCTCCCGGCTCCGCGAGGCGGTGGGGCGCGACTTCATCGTGATCTTCCGGCTCTCCATGCTCGACCTGGTTCCCGAGGGCAGCAGCTGGGACGAGGTGGTCCTGCTGGCCCGGGCGCTGGAGGCGGCCGGGGTCGACATCCTCAACACCGGCATCGGCTGGCACGAGGCCCGGGTCCCCACCATCGCCACCTCGGTCCCCCGCGGCGCCTTCACCTGGGTGACCCGGAAGCTGAAGGGGCACCTGGGGATCCCGGTCTGCACCACGAACCGCATCAACACCCCGGAGGTGGCCGAGCAGGTGCTCGCCGACGGCCACGCCGACATGGTCTCGATGGCCCGGCCCTTCCTGGCCGACCCGGAGCTGGTGAAGAAGGCGGCGGCGGGGCGCGCCGACGAGATCAACACCTGCATCGCCTGCAACCAGGCCTGCCTGGACCACGTCTTCCAGCGGAAGACCTGCTCCTGCCTGGTGAACCCGCGCGCCTGCCACGAGACCGAGCTGACCTGGGGCCCGGCCACCGCCCGCAAGAGGGTGGCGGTGGTGGGAGCGGGGCCGGCGGGGCTCGCCTGTGCCACGCTGCTCGCCGAGCGGGGGCACGCGGTCGACCTGTTCGACGGCGCGGCCGAGGTGGGCGGCCAGTTCAACATGGCCCGGCGCATCCCCGGCAAGGAGGAGTTCGCCGAGACGCTTCGCTACTTCCGACGCCGCATCGAGGTGACCGGAGTCCACCTCCACCTGGGCCGCCGGGTCGGAGCGGAAGAACTCGCGGCCGCCGCCTACGACCACGTCGTGCTGGCGACCGGGGTCGTCCCCCGCGACCCGGAGATCCCCGGGCAGGATCACCCCATGGTCTCGACCTACGTGGACGTCCTCCTCTCCGGGAAGCCGGTGGGGAAGAGGGTCGCGGTGGTGGGGGCGGGCGGCATCGGCTTCGACGTGGCCGAGTTCCTGGTTCACGGCGGCCATGGTCCCGACCTGGCGGCCTGGATGGCGGAGTGGGGGGTGACCGATCCGGAGACGGCGCGGGGAGGACTCACGGCGCCTCGCCCTCCCCCTCCGGCGCGGGAGGTGTTCCTGCTGCAGCGGAAGGCGTCCAAGCCGGGGGCCGGCCTCGGCAAGACGACCGGGTGGATCCACCGTGCCGCGCTCAAGGCCCGCAAGGTGGAGATGCTTGGCGGGGTGAACTACGAGCGCATCGACGACCGGGGGCTCACCATCAGCTTCGGCAAGGAACGAAGGAATGCGCGGGTCCTCGAGGTCGACAGCGTGGTTCTCTGCACCGGGCAGGAGCCGCTCCGGGAGCTCCAGGAGCCCCTGCGGGCCGCCGGGGTTCGGGTCCACCTGATCGGCGGGGCCGACGTGGCCGCCGAGCTCGACGCCAGGCGGGCCATCGACCAGGGCACGCGCCTCGCAGCGAGCATCTGAATCTAGCTTCGCGGCAGGCCCGCCACGGCGAGGCCGTCCGCGAGCCGTTCCATGACGGCGGGAGGAAATGGCCATGCCCGGTGGGCCTCCGCCACCGTCAGGCCAGGATCCCGCCGGAGCAGCCCGCGCACGACGCGTCGCCCTTCGGCGCGCTCGCCGGCGTGGACCGCGGCCGCGGCGACGATCCGCGCCCCCCAGAACGAGTCCGGGCCAGACTCCAGCCCGGCCTGCGCCCATCGCGCCGCGGCCCCCCAGTGGCCGGCCACGAAATGGGTGCAACCCATCCCGATGAAGGCCAGGTGCCGGACCGGCTCGAACGGCATGAGGTACAGGGTCGTCGAGAACTGGCGTGCCGCCGCCCGGTGGTCGCCGGCGTAGGCCGACGCCCAGGCTCGGCGGACCCAGGCCCAGGGAGAGGTGGGATCGAGGGCGAGCGCCCGGTCGAGCAACCGGCCCGCCTCCGCGAGCCGGTGCGCCAGGGTGAGGGCCCCGCTCGCGAGCGTGAGCACGAGCGGGTCGGAGGGCGCGAGGCGGCACGCCTCGGTCGCCAGCCGGACGGCACGTGCGGAGTCCTCCCGCGGGGTCGACCCGAAGTGCTGGGCGGCGCGCTGGCCAAGGCACCAGGCCGCGAGCGCGCGGGGCCGCCCGTAGGCGGGGGCGAGCTCCTGCGCCTTCTCCATCTCCTCGAGCACCCGCCGGCACGGCTCCGGCGCGACCGCGAAGGCCGAGGGCATCGAGCGCCAGAAGAGCCGGGTGGCCTCGTCGTTCACGTCCTCGAAGGCGTCGGGCCGCTCGCAGCGGGACCGGCGAAGCGTCTCGGAGGGCAGCTCCCCGAACCTCCCTCGGTATCGCGCGGCGAACCTGCCGAGCTGCGTGAATCCGAACCTCGTGGCGACCTCGGAGACCGTCGCGCGTCCTTCGCCCGCGAGCAGCTCCTGGCGAGCGAGCGCCATCCGTTCCTGCCGCGCCCAGGCGAGCGGCGTCGCGCCGAGAAACCGCCGGAAGTGCTCCTCGAGCGTCCGCGGGGGCACCCCGGCGTGCCGGGCCAGCGTCGAAAGCCGGATCGGCGCCTCCCGGTGAGCCCGGGTCCAGGCGATGGCACGCACGACGTCCCGCGGGAGCCCCGCTGGCATCCCGGGGACCGCCTCCGAACCGGTGAGCCGGCTGGTCATCTCGACACCCTCTGGTCTTCAGCCCGGGGGGTCCCCGGGAGAGCCGGGAGGTTCCTAACCATTCCCTGCGGGAGTTGCACATCGCTGCGGGATCGGCATGGCGACGCCGGCGCTCCCCGGTCATGCCCCCGGAACCGTCCTGGCGTCCGCCGGGCGGACGACCAGATCCCCATCGGAGGCAGGACATGCGCGTGGCGAAGCAAGAGATCGACGTGAAGCTCGAGATCCCCGGAGCCGTCGTCCGGCAGAGGACGGACCTGGGGGACGCGACAGGGCTGGGCAAGATCAGCGGCGAGTGGTTCTCCCTCGCCGCCGGGGTGGACACGACGCCGCTGTTCCTCGGGCTCGAGGGAAACCTCTGCCAGTGTCCCCACTGGGGATTCGTCCTGCGCGGGGAACTCACCACCACCGACGGGGCAGGCCGGCAGGAGACGGTCCGACAGGACGACCTGTTCTACTGGCCTCCCGGGCACAACGTGAAGGTGACCGCAGACGCCGAGATCGTCATGTTCAGCCCCCAGAGGGAGCACACGGCGGTGATCGACCACATGCGGGAGAAGGTGGGCCGTTCCCGGTGACCCCGGATCAGCGAAAGGGCTGAACCCGGAAGGGATCCGACCCCCCGTTCTGGACGCACTGCGCAATGCCCGGGAAGGCTCGGTAGTTATAACGTCTCGGCTCGCCGTACCTCCCCACGGGCGGCGACGAACCCTCACCCACGCAGTGGAGGTGCCCATGACGCTCCGGATCCTCTCGGCAGCACTGCTGTCCCTCCTCTTCCTCGGCGGCGAGGCCCGCGCGGCCTCGGTGCCCGGCGTCACCGACACCGAGATCACCATCGGCATCACCGGCCCGCTCTCCGGTCCGGCCGCCGCATGGGGCACCATCGCGCTGGCCTCGGAGGCCTACGCGAAGCACATCAACGATCAGGGCGGCATCCACGGGCGCAAGCTCAAGATCGTCCTCAAGGACGACGGCTACAACCCCGGCCGCGCCGTCGCCAACTTCACCGAGATGAAGGACTCGGTCTTCGCGGTGGTCGGCACCGTCGGCACGGCGGTGCTGAACGCCAACAAGGACCTGGTCGCCGAGGCCGGTCTCCCGCTCATCTACCCGCTCGGCAACGTGCAGGTCTTCGCGAAGCAGCCGCGGGAGAAGGTCCGCACCGTGTTCCAGGTCTACCCCGACTACGCCGACGAGGCCGAGTTCCTTGTGGGCCAGGCCCAGAAGCAGGAGCAGGTGAAGAAGCTGGGCTTCTTCGGGCAGAACGACGACTACGGCAAGCAGGGGCTTGAGGGGGCGAAGCGCGGCCTCGCCAAGACGCCGGGCATCTCGCTGGTGGCCGAGGTCTTCTACGAGGTCACCGACCGTGAACTGGGAACCCAGGCGCTGAAGATGAAGGAGTCGGGAGCCGAGGCCATCCTGCTCTACTCCACCGCGACCCACGGCGCCGGGCTCATCAAGGAGATGGCCAAGGTGGGCTACCGCCCCAAGATCTTCGCCTCCTTCACCCTCTACGACCGGGACACCATGTTCCGGCTGCTCGGCGATCTCTGGGAGGGCGCCTACTTCGACTCCGCCATCGCGCTGCGCGGCGAGCCGGCGGCCGACCGGATCATCGACATCATCGTGAGGACCGATCCCAAGCTGAAGGGGCGCGAGGGATTCTGCGTCCAGGGCGGCGCCGACGTGCTCATCCTGGTGGAGGGGCTGAAGCGGGCCGGGCGCGATCTCACCCGCGAGAAGTTCGTGGCGGCCATGCAGACCATCTCGAACTACACCGAGGAAGGGCTCGTGCCCGGGGTCACCTTCGGACCGGATCGTCACCACGGCCTGAACGCCGTCCGGCTCATGCGCGCCGGCAAGGCCACCGACCCCACGGTGAAGCAGATCACACCCTGGCAGACCTTCGCCCCGCTCTTCTAGGAACCCCGCGGGTGGCGGAACGGCTGCTCGAGGTCCAGGACCTCGTCCTCCGGTTCGGGGGCATCACGGCGCTGGGCGGGGTCGACCTCTTCATCGAGGAGGGGGAGACCCTCGCGGTCATCGGCCCGAACGGGTCGGGAAGACCTCGCTCTTCAACTGCGTCACCGGCCTCTACCGCCCCACCTCGGGAAGCATCTCGCTCCGGGGGGAGAGCCTGCTCGGGCTCTCCCCCGACCGCGTCACCGCGCGCGGCGTGGCCCGGACCTTCCAGAACCTGCGCCTCTTCCTGCACATGACGGTCCTCGACAACCTGATGCTGGGCCGCCACCTCCACTTCCGGAAGAACCTGGCCGCCGCGGCCATGCGCCTGCGCGGCGAGGAGGTCCGCCACCGGGAGAAGTGCGAGGAGATCATCGAGTTCCTCGACCTGGAGGCCTGGCGCGACTCGCGGGTGGCGGGCTGCTCCTACGGGGTCCAGAAGCGGGTGGAGCTGGGCCGGGCGCTCGCCACGGAGCCCCGGCTCCTCCTCCTCGACGAGCCGGTCTCCGGGCTGACCGCCGAGGAGAAGGAGGAGGTCTCCTACTGGATCCACGAGGTGAGGGGGCGCTTCGGCGTCACCGTGCTCCTCGTCGAGCACGACCTGCGCGTGGCCTCCCGGCTGGCCAGCCGCATGGTGGTCCTCGATCGCGGGACCAAGCTCACCGAGGGGACGCCGGAGGAGGTGCAGCGCCACCCCGGCGTGATCCGCGCCTACCTGGGGGACGCGTGACCGGGACCCCCGCGCCGCCCATCCTGGCGGTCTCCTCCATCGAGACGCTCTACCTCGACCGCATCTACGCGCTCACCGGCGTGTCGCTCGAGCTCCAGGCGCGGGAGATCTTCGCCGTCCTGGGCCCGAACGGCGCGGGGAAGACCACGCTCCTCAAGACCATCGCCGGCCTGCTGCGCGACCAGCCCAAGAAGGGAACCATCCAGCTCGAGGGGCGGCACATCGAGCGGCACCAGCCCGAGGCGGTGGCGGCGGCGGGCGTGGTCTACGTGGCCGAGGATCGCGGCCTGTTCCGTGAGCTGACCGTGGCCGAGAACCTGGAGCTGGGGATGTGGGGACGGCCCCGCCGGGAGGCCCGGGCCGACCTGGAGAGGGTCTTCGGCATGTTCCCGCGTCTCCGGGAGCGCAAGGCCCAGCAGGCCGACACCCTCTCCGGCGGCGAGCAGCAGATGCTCGCCATCGGGCGCTCGCTCCTCCGTCGCCCCCGGCTGCTCCTCCTCGACGAGCCGTCGCTGGGACTCACGCCGGAGATGTCGAAGATCGTCTTCGACGCGCTCGTCCAGATCAGCCAGTCGGGGACCACCATCCTGCTCGTCGAGCAGAACGCCCGGCTGGCGCTCAAGGTGGCCCACCGGGCCGCCATCCTGGAGACCGGGCGCGTGGTGATCACCGGGACGCCGGCGGAGCTGGCCGAGCACCCCGACGTCCGCGACGTCTACCTGGGCGTGGGCGGCGCCGACGCCACCGAGGGGAAGAGCTTCCGCCTCTACCGGAAGAAGAGGCGCTGGTGACCGTCCTCCGCAGCCTTCCCGGGATGCTCTTCGACCAGGCCGCCCGCCGGGGACAGGCGGTGGCGATCCGCCACAAGTCGCTGGGGATCTGGCGCCGCGTATCGTGGAGCGGGTACGCCGAGAACGTCCGCAAGGTGGCCTCGAGCCTGATCGCCTTCGGTCTTCGCCACCGCGAGAACGTGGGGGTCCTGGGCGAGAACCGGCCGGAGTGGCTCTATTCCTCGCTGGGGATCATGGCCGCCGGCGGTGCCACCTGCGGCATCTACCCGACCTCGGCGCCGGAACAGATCCTCTACCTGCTCGACCACTCCGAGGCCCGATTCCTCTTCGTGGAGAACGAGGAGCAGCTGGAGAAGGTGCTCCCCATCCTGGCGCAGACCCGGGTGGAACGGGTGGTGGTCTGGGATCCCAAGGGGCTCTGGGGATTCCGGGATCCCCGGGTGGTCTTCCTGGAGGACTTCGAGAAGGAGGGCGCGGCGCTCCGGGCCTCCGAGCCGGCGCGGCTGGAGGAACGGCTCGCCCAGGTCTCGCCGGAGGACACGGCGATGATCATCTACACCTCCGGGACCACCGGCAATCCCAAGGGCGCCATGCTCTCCCACGGCAGCGCGCTCTTCATGTCGGAGGCGCTCATCGAGGGCAACGGCGCCCGGGAGGAGGACGAGCTCATCTCCTACCTGCCGCTGGCGCACGTCTACGAGAACCTCGGCTCGGTGCTGCAGCACCTCCGGGTGGGCTACGTGGTGAACTTCGTGGAGAGCCTGGACACGCTCTTCCAGAACCTGCGCGAGGTCTCCCCGACCTACTTCGCAAGCGTCCCGCGCATCTGGGAGAAGCTCGCCTCCACCATCGAGCTGCGCATGGCCGACTCCACCTGGCTGAAGCGCAAGCTCTACCGGCTGGCGGTGGACGTGGGGCGCCGCTGGGACGAGGCCCGGCGCAAGGGCGAGGTCCCGGCCGGGCTGCGGCTGGCCCGCCTCGTCACCTACTGGATGGTCTTCGAGCCGCTCAAGCGGCGCATCGGCTTCGACCGGGCCCGGCTCGCCTTCAGCGGCGCGGCCCCGGCCTCCCCCGAGCTGTTCGGGTACTTCCAGGCCATGGGGATCCCGCTGGTGGAGGGCTACGGCATGACCGAGTCCACCGGGGTCATCGCGGTGAACCGGCCGGAGCGGGCGCTGGTGGGGACGGTGGGAGAGCCGCTCCCCGGCATCGAGGTCAAGCTCGACGAGGACGGTGAGATCCTCACCCGCGGGCCCCACGTCTTCAAGGGCTACTACAAGGATCCGGAGCAGACCGCGCGGACCATCGACCCGGAGGGCTGGCTCCACACCGGCGACGTGGGTGCGTGGGTGGACGGGCGGCTCGCCATCGTCGACCGCAAGAAGGACCTCATCATCACCGCGGGTGGAAAGAACATCGCCCCGGCCTACCTCGAGAACAAGCTCAAGTTCAGCCCGTACATCCAGGACGCGGTCGTGGTCGGGGACCGGCGAAAGTTCGTGGTGGCGCTCATCCTCATCGACGAGGAGAACGTCACCAAGTTCGCCCAGGACAACCGGCTCCCGTTCGCCACCTTCGCCGAGCTGACCCAGGCGCCGGAGGTCACGAAGCTCATCGCCCAGGAGGTGGATCAGGTGAACCGGACCCTCTCCCAGGTCGAGTCGATCAAGAAGTTCGCGCTCCTGCCGCGACGCTTCTACGAGGAGGAGGGCGACGTCACCCCCACCAAGAAGGTGAAGCGCCGCAACGTGGAATCGCGCTACTCCGACCTCGTCGAATCGCTGTACCGGGGCTGACCGATGGACCTCGTCGAGACCTACGGGGAGGAGCTCCGCTTCGTCCGCAAGCCCCTGGCGCGCGGGCTCCTCGTCGTGCTGCTCGTCGCACTGATCCTCTTCCCCTGGTGGGCTCCGGGTGCCTGGCTCACCCGCGCCAGCCTGGTGTGGCTCTTCGCCATCGGCGTGGTCGGGCAGAACCTGCTCATCGGCTACTCGGGCCTCATCTCCTTCGGTCAGGCCGGGTTCCTGGCCGTCGGTGCCTACACCTTCGGCCACCTGCGCATCGCCGGGGTCCCGTTCCCCCTGGCCCTGGCCGCTGCGGGCGCGGCGGCCGGCGTGACCGGCTGGCTGGTCGGCTTCCCCTCCCTGCGCCTCAAGGGACCGTACCTGGCCATCGCCACGCTCGGCTTCGGCACCGCGGTCTACCAGATCTTCGCCAACATCGAGTGGCTCTCCGGCGGGCGGACCGGGCTTCCGATCCCCGCGCTCCAGCCCCCCTTCGGGCTGACCCGGGACGTCTGGACCTACCTCGTCTACTTCGGCATCTTCCTCCTCTTCACCGGGACCGCCTACAACCTGGTCTCGTCGTACATGGGGCGCGCCCTCGTGGCGCTGCGGGACAGCGACATCGCGGCCGAGGCCATGGGCGTGAACCTGTCCCGGTACAAGCTGCTCGCCTTCGCCATCTCCTCCTTCTACACGGGGGTGAGCGGTGCGCTCATGGCCCAGTTCCTCGGCCACCTCGAGCCGCAGTCCTTCACCGTCGCCGAGTCGATGAACTTCTTCGTGGCGGTCATCGTGGGCGGGCTCGCCTCCATCGAGGGCTCGGTCTTCGGCGCCGCCTTCGTGGTGCTCGTGCCCGCCTTCTTCGGCCAGTTCCGCTGGGCCGTGCCGGTGCTCTTCGGGACGGCCATCCTCTCGGTCCTGGTCTTCGAGCCGCTCGGGCTCGCCGGGATGTGGCTCAAGACCCGGCTCTACTTCCGTCTCTGGCCGTTCCGGTAGGTGCACATGGCCCGCTTCCTCCAGTACCTGCTGTCCGGTCTCTCGGCGGGGAGCCTCTACGCGATGGTGGCGCTGGGTCTCGTGCTCATCTACCGGTCCACCCGGGTGCTCAACTTCGCCCACGGCGACATGGCGACGGTGGGCACGTTCATCGCCTTCTCGCTCATCACCAGCGGCGTCCCGTTCTGGGCGGCCTTCTCGGTGGCCATCGCGGCGGGCGCGGCCGTGGCGATCGTCTTCTACTTCGGGGCGCTGGTGCCGGCGCAGCGCAAGGGCGCGAACCCGCTCGGACAGGTGATCCTCACCATCGGGCTGGCGCTCATCCTCCAGGGGCTGACCCTGTACCGCTGGGGCGCCGAGCCCGACCGCTTCCCCTTCCCGCTCTCCGACACCAAGGTCTGGCAGGTGGGGTCGATCTTCGTCTCCGAGCTCTCCCTGGGCACGCTGGCCGCTGCGGCGGCGGCGAGCCTGCTCCTCTACCTCGTCACGCAGAAGACCCGGCTCGGGCTCGCCATGCGGGCCACGTCGGAGAACCTCCAGGCGGCCCAGACGCTGGGCATCCCCACCCGCAAGGTTCTGGCCTTCTCCTGGGGAATGGCGGCGGCCCTGGCCGTGGTGGCGGGGGTCTTCCTCGCACCGGTCCTGCTGCTCGATCCCTTCTTCATGCTCGACCCCCTGTTCAAGGGGCTCGCCGCCGCGGTGCTGGGGGGGCTCTACAGCCTGCCCGGGGCCGTGCTGGGAGGGCTCGTGCTGGGCGTGGCGGAGAGCCTGGGCGGCGCGTACCTTTCGCTCGAGTTCAAGAGCTCGATCGCCTTCGTGCTCATCGTGGCGGTGCTGCTGGTGCGGCCCGAGGGGCTGCTCGGCAAGGAGTTCCAGGAGCGGGTGTAGGGGCTACCCCTTCCTCCGCTCGAAGAACGCCCCCATCGCCGCCTTCGCCTCCGGCGAGTGGAGCCGCTCCCCGAAGATGCGCAACTCCTCGGCCATCCGCTCCTCGAGCGCCCGGGCGTGCGGCCGCTTGAGCAGCTCCTTCGTGATCCGCACCGATTCCACGGGCAGCGCCGCCACCGCCAGGGCGGCCTCGCGCGCATGGGCGAGCAGGCGGTCCTCCGGGACCACCTCGTTCACGAGCCCCGCCGCCATGGCCCTCTCGGCGCCGAACGGGCGCCCCAGGAGCAGCATCTCGGCGGCCCGCTGGTAGCCGGCCAGCATGGGAAGGAGCAGGCTCGACCCGCCCTCCGGCGCGAGCCCGAGCGGCACGAAGGGCATCTGGAAGCGGGCGTTCGGGGCGGCGAAGACGAGCTCGCAGTGGAGCAGCATGGTGGTCCCGATGCCCACCGCCACGCCGCCCACCGCGGCGACGACGGGCTTGCGGGCCGTGCGGATGGCCGCGAGGAAATTTGCCGCGGGCGAGGCCACCCCCTCCCCGCGCCCGGCCGAGAGGAAGTCGGCGAGGTCGTTCCCGGCGGTGAAGCAGCCGGCCTGGCCGTGCAGGAAGATCACGTGGACCTGCGGGTCCGCGTCGGCCCGATCGAAGGCCAGCGACATCGCGTCGTACATCTCGCCGGTGAGCGCGTTCTTCTTCTCGGGCCGGTGGATCTCGATCTCCACGATCCGGTCCGCCGTGGACGTCCGCACGTTGTTCGACATCAGGCTGCCTCCATGACCATGGCCAGTCCCTGCCCCACGCCGATGCACAGGCTCACCACGGCCCGCCCGCTCCCCCGCCGCCGGAGCTCCCGCGCCGCGGTGAGGGCGAGCCGCGCCCCGGACGCGCCGAGCGGGTGACCCAGCGCGATGGCGCCGCCGTTGGGGTTCACCCGCGGGTCGTCGAACGGGATGCCGAGGAGCCTCAGGCAGGCCAGCACCTGGCTCGCGAAGGCCTCGTTCACCTCGATCACGTCGAGATCGGACAGCGCGAGCCCGGCGCGCGCCAGCGCCTTCGGGATGGCGAAGGCCGGGCCGATCCCCATCACCCGCGGCTCCACCCCCACCGCTGCCGACGCGAGGATCCGTGCGAGCGGCCGGACCCCGGCCCGCTCCCCGGCGGCGCGCGAGCCCACCAGCAGCGCCGCGGCACCGTCGTTCACCCCCGAGGCGTTCCCGGCGGTGACCACTCCGCCATCGAAGAGCGGCCGCAGCCGCGAGAGCGCCTCGAGCGTCGTCCCGGGGCGCGGGTGCTCGTCCTCGCGCACGACGGTGGTTCCCTTCCTGGGCCCGGGGACCTCCACCGGGGTGATCTCCCCGGCCAGGAACCCCGACGCCCGGGCCCGCTCGCAGCGCTCCTGCGAACGGGCCGCGAAGGCGTCGGCCTCCTCGCGGGAGACGCCCTGCTCCCGGGCCACGTTGTCGCCGGTCTCGGGCATGCTGTCCGACCCGTACATCTTCACCAACAGTGGATTGGGGAACCGGGCCCCCAGCGTGGTGTCGAACACCCTCGCCTCCCGCGCGTACGGAGCCTCGGCCTTGGCCATGGCGAAGGGGGCGCGGCTCATGCTCTCCACCCCGCCGGCCAGGTAGAGGTCCCCCTCCCCCGCGGTGATGGCCCGCGCCGCATCGACCACCGCGGCGAGCCCGCTGGCGCAGAGCCGGTTGACGGTCATCGCCGGGGTGGTGGGCGGAAGGCCCGCCAGGAGCGCCGCGTGTCGGGCCACGTTGCGGGAGTCCTCGCCCGCCTGGTTCGTGCAGCCCAGGTAGACGTCCTCGATCTCCTCCGCCCGCCAGGGCGATCGCGCGAGCAGCGCCCGCATCACGCCGGCGGCCAGGTCGTCGGGGCGGACCGGTGCGAGCACCCCGGCGTGGCGGCCGAAGGGGGTTCGCAGCCCGTCGTAGAGGTAGGCCTCGAGCACCCCGGAAACCCTGCTAGGCGACCTCGAAGAGCCCCGCCGCGCCCATGCCGCCCCCGATGCACATGGTGACGACGACCAGCTTCACCCCGCGCCGCTTCCCCTCGATGAGGGCGTGCCCCACGAGGCGTGCCCCGGACATGCCGTAGGGGTGCCCCACGGCGATGGCGCCGCCGTTCACGTTGAGCCGGTCGTCGGGGATTCCCAGGCGGTCGCGGCAGTAGAGGACCTGGACGGCGAAGGCCTCGTTCAGCTCCCAGAGCCCGACGTCCTGCATCTTCACGCCGGTGCGCTCGAGGAGCCGCGGCACCGCGAAGACCGGGCCGATGCCCATCTCGTCCGGCTCGCACCCGGCCACGGCGAACCCGCGGAAGATTCCGAGCGGCGCGAGACCCCTCTTCTCGGCCAGCTTCCCGTCCATGACCACGCAGGCCGAGGCGCCGTCGGAGAACTGGCTGGCGTTCCCTGCGGCGATGGTGCCGCCCGGGACCACCGGCTTGATCTTCGCCACGCCCTCGTAGGTGGTGTCGGCGCGGATGCCCTCGTCGGCGTCGAGCGTGACCTCCTTCATGGAGAGGCGGCCGGTGGCCTTGTCGCCCACCCCCATCACCGTCCGGAAGGGGACGATCTCGTCCTGGAACTTGCCCGCGGCCTGGGCGGCGGCGGCGAGCTGCTGACTCCGCACCCCGTACTCGTCCTGCTTCTCGCGGGGGATCTCGTACCGTTTCGCCACCACCTCGGCGGTGTCCAGCATGGACATGTAGACGGCCGGCTTGTTCTCGACGAGCCAGGGGTCCGCGAACATGTGCTGGTTCAGCTCCTGCTGCACGCAGGAGATCTGCTCGATGCCGCCGGCCACCAGCACCGGCACCTTGTCGACGATGACCCGGTGCGCGGCCATGGCGATGGCCTGCATCCCGGACGAGCAGAAGCGGTTCACCGTGTGACCCGCCGTGGTGACCGGGAGCCCGGCCCGCAGCGCGATCTGCCGGGCCACGTTGCCTCCGGTGGTGCCCTCGGGAAGGCCGCAGCCGAAGATCACGTCCTCCACCTCGGCGGGGTCGATGCGGGCGCGCTCGACGGCGGCCTTCACCACGTGGCCGCCCAGGGTCGCGCCGTGGGTCATGTTGAGCGCGCCGCGCCAGGACTTGGCGAGGCCGGTGCGGGCGGTGGAGACGATGACGGCGTCGGACATGGCGATCTCCGTTTCCTAGGTGAAGGACTTGCCCGTGGCCGCGAGCTTCGCGAGGAGCGCGGCCGGCTTCCAGAATTCCGGGTCGGCGTGGGGGAGTGCGGCGTAGCGGGCCATGGAGCGGACCACGTTGTAGAGACCCACCTCGTCGGCGTAGCGCATGGGGCCGCCGCGGAACACCGGGAAGCCGTAGCCGGTGAGGTAGACCATGTCGACGTCGGAGGCCCGGAGCGCGATCCCCTCCTCGAGGATCCGCGCCCCCTCGTTGGCCAGCGCGAAGACGCATCGCTCCACGATCTCCTCGTTCGAGATCTTGCGCCGGGCGATGCCCATCTCCTTCGAGCCGGCCACGACGATCTCCTCCACGACGGGATCGGGGATGGGATCGCGCTTCCCGGCCTCGTAGCGGTACCAGCCCGAGCCGGTCTTCTGGCCGAAGCGCCCCAGCTCGCAGACCTTGTCGGCGATGATCTGGCGGGGCGCGCCGGGGTGCTCGGCGTAGTGGCGCTTGCGGATGTACCAGCCGATGTCGTTGCCGGCCAGGTCGGAGACGCGGAAGGGACCCATCACGAATCCGAACCTCTCGAGCGCCTTGTCGACCTGCTGCGGCAGCGCCCCCTCGGCGAGCAGCGACAGGCACTGGTTCAGGTAGCCGTGCAGCATGCGGTTGCCGATGAAGCCGTCGCACACGCCCGAGACCACGCCGGTCTTCTTGAGCTTCTTCGAGAGCCCCATCACGGTGGCCAGCACGTCCTTGGCGGTCTGCTTGCCGCGGACGATCTCCAGCAGCTTCATCACGTTGGCCGGGCTGAAGAAGTGGGTGCCGATGACGTCCTCGGGCCGCCTCGTGAAGGAGGCGATCCGGTCCACGTCGAGCGTCGAGGTGTTGGTGGCGAGGATCGCGCCCGGCTTCATCACCTCGTCGAGCTTCCGGAACACCGCCTCCTTCACCGCCATGTCCTCGAACACCGCCTCGACCACGATGTCGGCCTGCCCGAGCGCCGCGTAGTCCATGGTGGGACGGATGAGCGCCATCCGCTCCTCCACCTGGGCCGCGGTGATCTTCCCCTTCTTCGCGGTGCCCTCGTAGTTCTTGCGGATGAGGGCGAGCCCCTTCTGGAGCGGCCTCCTCCTTCACCTCGAGCACCGTCACCGGGATGCCGGCGTTGGCGAAGTTCATGGCGATGCCGCCGCCCATGGTGCCGGCGCCGATGACGGCAGCGGACTTGATGGGACGGGTGGGAGTTCCCTCGGGGACGTCGGGGATCTTGGAGGCGGCCCGCTCGGCGAAGAAGGCGTGCCGGAGCGCGCGCGACTCGGGCGTCTGCACCAGCGCGATGAAGGCCTCCCGCTCCCAGGCGAGCCCCTCCTCGAAGGGCCTGGTGGCCGCCACCTCGACCGCGTCGACGCACTTCCGCGGCGCGGGATAGTCCTTCGCCATGGCCGACACGGTGTTGCGCGCGAAGGCCAGGAAGCCGGGGGCGCGAGGATCCTTCAAGGGGATGTTCCGCACCAGCGGCAGGGGACGGGCGTCGGCCACCTTCCCGGCGAAGGCCACGGCGCCGTCGAGCAGGTCCCCCTCGATGAGGGCGTCGAAGAGCTTCGTCCCGGCGAGCTTCTCGGAGGGCACCGGGGTCCCCGAGGCGATCATGTTGACCGCGGCCTCGATCCCCACCACGCGCGGCAACCGCTGCGTGCCGCCGGCCCCGGGCAGGAGCCCGAGCTTCACCTCGGGGAGCGCGATCTGGGCGCCGGGCGAGGCCACCCGGTAGTGGCAGCCCAGCGAGAGCTCGAGGCCGCCTCCCATGCACACGGTGTGGATGGCGGCGATCACCGGCTTGGGGCTCTGCTCCACGGCCCGGATGCAGGTATGGAGGTTGGGCTCGGCGAGCGCCTTCGGCGAGTCGAACTCCTTGATGTCGGCGCCGCCCGAGAAGGCCTTCCCGGCGCCGGTGATCACGATGGCCTTCACGGCCGGGTCGGCCGCGGCCCGGTCCAGCCCGGCCACCAGCCCGGTCCGGAGGTCGTGGCCCAGCCCGTTCACCGGGGGGTTGTCGAGGGTGATGACTGCGACCGCGCCGCGCGTCGTGTAATGGGCCTGGCTCATTTGCTCTCCGTGATGAAGCGCTCCAGGTGGTGCTCGGTGTCCCCGAGCGACAGCTCGATGGCCATGAGCCGCTTGAACAGGTGGCTCACCATGAGCTCGTCGGTCACTCCCATGCCGCCGTGGAGCTGGACCGCCTGCTGCCCCACGAACCGGCAGGCCTGCCCCACCGTCACCTTGGCGGCGGAGACGAGGCGGCGCCGCTCCCGGACGTCCTCCGAGGCGGCGTGCATGGCGGCGAGGTAGCTCATCGAACGGGCCTGCTCCACGTGCATCAGCATGTCGGCCATGCGGTGCTGCAGCGCCTGGAACCGGGCGATGGGAACGCCGAACTGCTTGCGGGTCCGGGTGTATTCGGTGGTGGCGTCGAGGGTGGCCTGGAGCACTCCCACCGCCTCCGCGCAGAGCGCGGCCACGCCCAGGTCGAGGGCTGCCGAGAGGGCCGGGAAGGCCTTCCCCTCCGCCCCGAGCAGCGCGTCGCCCGGCACCTCGACCCCGGAGAGCGCCACGTCGGCCCCCCGCTGCCCGTCGATGGTCGGGTACGCGGTGAGCTTCACCCCGGGTGACGAGGCCGGGACCACGAACACGGAGAGCCCGTCCTCGGCGTCGGGCGCGCCGGAGGTGCGGGCGGTGACGAGGAGCAGGTCGGCCGCGGGGGCGTGCAGCACCACCGCCTTCTTGCCCTCGAGGATCCACCCCGAGCCTGCCCGGCGGGCCGCGGTGGAGACGCGGGAGGGATCGTGGCGGGCGCCCTCCTCCCCGTGGGCCACGACGGCGATCCGCTCGCCCGTCGCCATGCCGGGGAGCAGGGCCTCCCGCTGCGCCGGCGTGCCGAGCCCACGGACCAGCGCCGTCCCCACGACGGCCGAGGAGAGGTAGGGCTCGACGACCAGCGCGCGCCCCATGGCACCCAGGGTGACGAGGGTCTCGACGGTGGCCGGCGCCATCCCGCCCTGCTCCTCCGGGACTTGCAGGGCGAGGAGCCCCATCTCCCCCAGCTTGCCCCAGATCTCGCGGCTCCAGCCCTCGGGGGAGCGGAGGATCCTGCGCCGCGCGTCGAACCCGTACTCCTGCGCGACGAAGCGCTGCACCATGTCGGAGAGCGCCTGCTGCTCGTCGGTGAGGTGGAAGTGCATGGCGCGCTCCTACAGGCCCAGGATCATCTGGGAGATGATGTTCTTCTGGATCTCGTTCGAGCCGCCGTAGATCGAGGTCTTGCGCATGTTGCAGTAGGTGGCGGCGAGCGGCGCCGCGTACGCCGGCCCCACCGGCGGGCCGGCGAAGCCTCCCGAGAGCGCCTCGATCCGGAAGGGCAGCGCGTAGGGGCCCACCGCCTGCACCATGAGCTCGGTGAGGGCCTGCTGGATCTCCGTCCCCTTGATCTTGAGCAGCGAGGCCTCCGGCCCCGGGGCTCGCTTCTCGGCCTCCGCCGAGAGGACCCGGAGGTTCGTGATCTCGAGGGCGAGCAGGTCGATCTCCACCTGGGCCAGCCGGGCCGCGAAGAGCGGATCCTCCGTGAGGGGGCGGCCGTTCTTCCTCTCCGCCGCGGCGATGTGCTTCAGCCGGGCCAGCTCCCGCTTCGAGGTGCCGATCCCGGCGATGTTGGCCCGCTCGTGGCCGAGGAGGAACTTGGCGTAGGTCCAGCCCTTGTTCTCCTCGCCGACGAGGTTCTCGACCGGGACCTTCACGTCCTCGAACCAGACCTCGTTCACCTCGTGGCCGCCGTCGAGCATGGTGATGGGGCGAACCTCCACTCCCGGTGACTTCATGTCGATGAGCAGGAAGGAGATGCCGGCCTGGGCCTTGCCGGTCTTGTCGGTGCGGACCAGGCAGAAGATCCAGTCGGCGTGCTGGGCCAGCGTGATCCAGGTCTTCTGGCCGTTCACCACGTAATGGTCGCCCTCCCGGACGGCCAGGGTCCGGAGGGAGGCCAGGTCGGAGCCGGCCTCGGGCTCGGAGTAGCCCTGGCACCACCAGTCCTCGCCGGAGAGGATGCGGGGCAGGAAGCGGGCGTGCTGGGCGGCGTTGCCGAAGCGCTGGATCACCGGCCCGACCATCTTGAGGCCGAAGGGGAGCAGGCGCGGCGTCCCGGCGGCGGCGCACTCCTCCTCGAAGATGAACTGGCGGACCGGGTCCCAGCCGGTGCCTCCGAACTCGACCGGCCAGTTCGGGCCGCCCCAGCCCTTGCGGAAGAGGATGCGCTGCCACTCCACGGTGTCCCCGGGCGGGATGTGCAGCCCCTCCAGCACGGTGTGGCGCATGGCGGCGGGCAGGCTCGACGCGAGGAAGTCCCGGACCTCGTCGCGGAAGCGCCGTTCGTCCGGGGTGAACGTGAGGTCCATGAGCCCTCCTCCGGGCGCCTCGCGGCCCCGGTCGATGTTTCGCTCTGCGAAACAATGGTCCGGCAAGCGTACCTACGGTCCACCCCGTAACACGCCCCTGTTGACGGTGGCAAGGCGGCGGTGCCAGGATCCCGGGTTCCGCACCGGAGAGAATAGCCGTTCTCGAACCCCCGTGCCGTCCGGAGGAGACCCCCCCGATGAGCCTCAAGAAACTGCTCGACCTCTCCGGAAAGGTGGCGCTCGTCACCGGCGGCTCCCGCGGCCTGGGGCTGCAGATGGCGGAGGCGCTCGGCGAGATGGGCGCCCGGGTGGCCATCACCGCGCGCAAGGCCGCCGAGCTGGAGGTGGCCGCGAAGCACCTCGCCGGGCTGGGCGTCGAGGCGATGACGGTGCCGGTCGACCTGGGGCGCCGGGAGGGCATCCCGGCGCTGGTCGACGCGGTGGCGGCCCGCTTCGGGACGGTGGACGTGCTCGTGAACAACGCCGGCACCACCTGGGGCGCCCCGGCCGAGGACTACCCCGCCGAGGCCTGGGACAAGGTGATGCGCCTCAACATCGACGCCGTGTTCTTCCTCTCCCAGGAGGTTGCCCGGCGCTTCATGATCCCCCGTCGCTCCGGGAAGATCGTGAACGTGGCCTCCGTCTCCGGACTCTCCGGCAACCCTCCCGGCATGCAGACCATCGCCTACAACGCCAGCAAGGGCGCGGCGGTGAACCTGACCCGCGCGCTCGCCGTGGAGTGGGGCCGGTACGACATCAACGTGAACGCCATCTGCCCCGGCTTCTTCCCGTCGAAGATGACCCACGGCCTCCTCGACGTCATCGGCGACATGGTCGTGGCGAGCACGCCGCTCGGCCGGATCGGCGGCGAGGAGGACCTCAAGGGCGCGGTGGCCTACCTGGCCTCCGACGCCTCCCGCCACGTCACCGGCCAGTGCCTGGTGGTGGACGGCGGCGCCTGCCTCTACTGATCGGGAGACTCCATGGACTTCTCGACGTCGGATCGCGTTCGGAGCTTCCAGGGCCTGGTGCGCGACTTCATGCGGAAGGAGGTCTACCCCCTCGAGCCGCGCTTCCGGCACGGCGGCTTCGGATCCATCCTCCCCGAGCTGCGGCGGGTGAGGGAGAAGGCACGGGAGACGGGGCTCTTCGCCGCCCACATGCCGCCCGGGTACGGCGGCGCCCACCTGCCGCTCACCGAGTTCGCCCACCTCTCCGAGGAGCTCGGGAAGAGCCCGCTCGGCCACTACTGCTTCAACGTGCAGGCACCCGACATCGGGAACATGGAGCTCATCCTCGAGCACGGCACCGCCGAGCAGAAGGAGCGGTGGCTGGTTCCCCTCTCCCGCGGGGAGATCCGCAGCTGCTTCACCATGACCGAGCCGGAGTTCGCCGGCTCCAACCCGGTGTGGATGGGGACCACCGCGCTGAAGGAGGGGAACGAGTGGGTGATCCGCGGCCACAAGTGGTTCGCCTCCTCGGCCGACGGAGCCGCCTTCGCGGTGTGCATGGCGGTGACCAGCCCCGGCGAGAAGGACCCCTACCGGCGCGCCAGCATGATCCTGGTCCCCACCGGGACCCCGGGCTTCGAGCTGGTCGGCAACATCTCGGTGATGGGGCACCGCGGCACCGACTGGCAGAGCCACGGCGAGGTCATGTACCACGGGGCCCGCGTGCCGCTGGCGAACCTGCTCGGCCCGGAGGGGGGCGGCTTCGTGCTCGCCCAGCACCGGCTCGGGCCCGGGCGCATCCACCACTGCATGCGCTGGATCGGCATCTGCGAGCGGGCCTTCGACATCCTCTGCCAGCACGCCGCCACCCGGCAGCTCGCCCCCGGGGACGTGCTCGGCAACCGGCAGATGGTGCAGCAGTGGATCGCCGAGAGCCGCGCCGAGATCGACTCGGCCCGCCTGCTCGTCCTTCACGCGGCGTGGAAGATCGAGCAGGAGGGGGCACCGGCGGCCCGCCAGGAGATCTCCATCATCAAGTTCACCGTGGCCCGCACCCTGCAGCGGGTCCTCGACCGGGCCATCCAGGCGCTGGGCGCGCTGGGCATGACCGACGACACCCCGCTGGCCTTCTGGTACGCCCACGAGCGGGCCGGGCGCATCTACGACGGCGCCGACGAGGTGCACATCTCGAGCGTGGCGAAGCGCATCCTGCACGGGTACGCGAAGGGCAGGGGCGAGGCGTGAGCGATCCGTCCGCTCCGCGCATCGACGAGGCCGACGAGGTCCGCGAGGAGGAACGCTTCGACCCGGAGCGGATCCGTCCCTACCTGGTCCAGGCCTTCCCGGGCGCGGAGGGGCCCATCCTGGCGCGCCAGTTCCGCAAGGGGCACTCCAACCTCACCTACCTGGTGGCCATCGGCGACCACGAGGCGGTGCTGCGCCGCGCCCCCTTCGGCGCCAGGGTGAAGAGCGCGCACGACATGGGGCGGGAGTGGAACCTGCTCTCGGCGCTGCAGGGGGTCTACCCGCGCGCCCCGAGGCCGCTCTCCTTCTGCGAGGACGAGACGGTGCTGGGGGCCCGCTTCTACCTCATGGAGCGGGTGCAGGGGATGATCCTGCGCGGAGACGGCTCGGGCTCCGGCCTCGCGCTCACGCCGGAACTGCTCCGCGCCACCTCCACGGCGCTCGTGGACAACCTGGTCGACCTCCACGCCGTCCCGGTGGAGGGCACGGCGCTGGCCTCCCTGGGCAAGCCGGCCGGCTACGTGGGACGGCAGGTGAAGGGCTGGACCGATCGCTACTTCGCCGCTCGGACCGACCTGGTTCCGGAGATCGAGGCGGCCGCCGCCTGGGCCGCGGCCCACATGCCTCCGGAGAGCGGCGTGGCGCTGGTCCACAACGACTACAAGTACGACAACGTGGTGCTCGACCCGGCCACCCCGTCGCGGGTGGTTGCGGTGCTCGACTGGGAGATGGCCACCATCGGCGACCCGCTCATGGACCTGGGCACCGCGCTCGGGTACTGGACCGACCCGGACGATCCCGTCGAGCTCCGCGCCCACGCCTTCGGCCCCACCCACCTGCCCGGCGGCCTCTCCCGCCGCGAGGTGGTGGAGCGCTACGCGGAGCGGTCGGGGCGGGCCGTGGAGAACGTGCTCTTCCACTACGTCTTCGCCCTCTTCAAGCTGGCGGTGATCGTCCAGCAGATCTACCGCCGCTACAGGGACGGCCACACCACCGACCCGCGCTTCGCCCCGCTCATCCACATGGTGCGCGTCCTCGGCACCCAGGCCACCCGCGCCCTCGACCGGCAGCGCATCCACGACCTGGGATGAAGCTCCACGTCCTCGCGAAGAAGGAGGAGCTCGACGGGCAGCGCCTCCCGGGCAAGGTGGTGATCGTCCTCGACGTGCTCTTCGCCACCTCGAGCATCGCGGCGGCGCTGGCCCACGGCGCCACCGAGGTGATCCCGGCGCTCGACGGCGACGCGGCCCGGGCGGTGGCGGCGGCCCGGCCGCCCGGCTCCTTCGTGCTGGCCGGGGAGTACGGCGCCGAGACGCTCCCGGGCTTCGCCCCTCCCACCCCGCTCTCGCTGCTCGGGGAGCCGCTCCGCGGGCGGGCGCTCGTCTACTCGACCACCAACGGCACCGTGGCCATCCGCAGGGCCGCCGGTGCCTCCCGGGTCTACGCGGCGGCGCTCGCGAACGGCGCGGCGGTGGTGGAGCACGTGATCGCGCGGGCCGAGGGGGAGACCGTGCTGGTGGTCTGCTCCGGATCGGTCGACGCCTTCAACCTGGAGGACTTCTACGGCGCCGGCCACCTGGTCTCCCATTTCACCCGCAGCCAACCGGGCTGGGAGCTCTCCGACACGGCGCTGGCGGCGCAGATCCTCCACGACGGCAGCGACGCGCTCGACTGCCTGTCGCGGAGCCGGGTGGGGAGGATGATGCGGGAGCGCGGGCTCGAGCGGGAGGTGGAATGGGCGGCGCGCGAGGACCACCTGGCGGTGGTGCCGGAGCTGCGCGGAGGGCGCATCGTCGCCGCCTGATCAGCGCCGCAGCTTGAAGGTGCCGATCGCCTTCGCCACCAGGGTTCCCGAGGCGTCGCGGATCTCCCCCTCCGAGAAGGCGAGGGACTTCCCGGCGCGCAGGCAGCGGGCCTCCGCCGAGAGGGTCCCCTTGCCGGGGCCGAGGAAGCTCACCGACAGGTCCACGGTGATGGCTCCCCGGACCGCGCCATCCCGGGTGATGGCCGCCACCGCCAGCGCCACGTCGGCGAGCGCCATGACCACCCCGCCGTGGGCGTCGTGGAAGCTGTTCAGGAGCTCGGGGCGCAGCGCCATCTCGAGCCGTGCCTCCCCTGGCTCGTTCCCGACGATGCGGATGCCCAGGAACTCCGCGAACGGGACGGGCCGGCCGATGAGCTCGGAGAGGGTCACGACCCTCCGGGGAGCACCACCAGCTTCCCGTGGGCGCGGCGGGAGAGCAGGTCCTCGAGGGCTCCGGGGACGTCGGCCAGGGAGAGGCGGGCCGTCACCACGGGGGAGAGGCGCTTCTCGCAGATCCAGGCGGCGATGCGGGACAGCTCGTCGGCGGCCTTCCTGGGCTCCCGGCGGGACCAGTCTCCCCAGTAGACGCCCAGGATGGACCGGGCGTTGAGCAGGGCCAGGTTGAGCGGGATGCGGGGGATCTCGCCGGACGCGAAGCCGACCACCAGGAAGCGGCCACCCCATCCGGCGGAGCGCAGCGCCGCCTCGGAGAGGGCCCCGCCCACCGGGTCGAAGACCACGTCGACCCCGCGCCCCTGGGTGAGGATCTTCACCCGCTCGCGCAGGTCCTCGGCGGAGTAGTCGACGGTGAAGTCGGCGCCGAGGCTGCGGCAGACCTCGAGACGCCCCGGCGAGGAGGCGGCGGCGATGACCTTCGCGCCGAGGAGCTTGCCGATTCCCACCGCGGCGGTGCCCACCCCACCGGCCGCGCCGAGGACGAGCAGGGTCTCCCCGGAACGGAGGCGGGCGCGATCCTCGAGCGCGTGCAGGGTGGTGCCGAAGGTGAGGAGGGAGGCGGCGGCGAGATTGGGGGGGAGGGACGCCGGGCGGGGCAGCACCTGGTCGGCGGGCAGGACGCAGCGCTCGGCGAAGGCACCCAGCCCGGGGACGGCCATCACCGGGTCGCCCGGGGAGAAGGCGTCCACCCCCTTGCCGGCCGACTCGACCACTCCGGCGAGCTCCATCCCGGGCACGAAGGGGAGCGGGGGTCGGACCTGGTACTTCCCCTGGACCATGAGGCCGTCCGGGTAGTTGAGGCCCGCCGCCTCCACCCGGACCAGCACCTCGCCATCGCCGGGAACGGGGTCCGGGACCTCGGATACCCGAAGGCTCGACAGGGGGCCGAATCCGGTGCAGAGGAGCGCGCGCAAGGACGGGTTTCGCTGGACGAAACGAGGTGCCGCACCGTAGCACGGAGGGTGCGCATCCCACAACGTTCCCGCCCGATCTGCTAGGCTCCGGCCGTGGCCGCGGCCAAGCGCAAGCCCCCGGTGGACCGGAAGTTCGTGACCGCCCTCTCGCGCGGGCTCGAGGTGCTGCGCTGCTTCGGGGCGCGGGACCGCTGGCTGGCGAACCAGGAGATCGCCCGCCGCACCGGGCTCGCCAAGCCCACCGTCTCGCGCCTCGCCTACACGCTCACCCGCCTCGGATACCTCCGCTCCTCCGAGGCCACGAGCAAGTACGCGCTGGGCAGCGCCGCCATCAGCCTGGGCTTCGCGGCGCTCGGGCAGATGGACGTGCGGCGCGTGGCCCGCCCCTTCCTGCAGGATCTCTCCGAGTACACCCGGGCGTCGGTCCACCTGGCCGTGAACGACCGGCTCTCCATGCAGGTGGTCGACACCTACTGGAACAGCGCCTCCTTCGTCATCGACATCGGCTCGCGCGTCCCGGTGGCCACCACCTCGCTGGGTCGGGCCTACGTCTCGGCGCTGCCGCCCCCGGAGCGCAAGCGCATCCTCGAGGCCATGCGGGTGGCCCGCCCCGTCGAGTGGCCGGTCAACCGGAAGCGCATGGAGCAGGCCTTCCGCGACTTCGACGCGCTGGGCTTCTGCTTCGGCCTGGGGGACTGGCGGCGGGAGATCAACGCCGTCGCGGCGCCGCTCCTGCTCCCCGACGGCACCGGCCCCATCGTGGTGGGGGTCTCCGGGGCGGCCTTCCAGCTCGAGCCGGAGAAGCTGAGGCGCGACGTGGGGCCGCGGCTGCTGGCGCTCCTCGGCAACGTGCGGTCGGGGCTCTCCCCGCACCGCGAGGCGGAGGGCGGATGAGCGGATCGACCCGGATGACCGATTTCCTCGGGATGCGCGAGCTCCTCACCGACGAGGAGCGGATGGTGCAGGCCCAGGCTCGTCAGTTCGTGAACGAGCGGGTGCTCCCGGTGATCGAGCGCCACGCGCAGGAGCAGTCCTTCCCGGCGGCGCTGGTCCGTCCCATGGGAGAGCTGGGCTTCCTCGGACCCACGCTCCCGGCCCGCTACGGCTGCGCCGGCCTCTCCTCCGCAGCCTACGGGCTCCTCATGTACGAGCTGGAGCGGGGCGACTCGGCGCTGCGCAGCTTCGCCTCGGTGCAGGGCTCGCTCGTCATGTACCCGATCTTCGCCTACGGGTCGGAGGCCCAGAAGGACCACTGGCTCCCGCGGCTCGCCACGGGAGAGGCCATCGGATGCTTCGGCCTCACCGAGCCCGACTTCGGCTCCAACCCGGCCGGCATGCGCACCCGCGCCGTGAAGGAGGGAAGCCGCTGGCGGCTCAACGGCTCGAAGATGTGGATCACGAACGGGTCCGTCGCGGACGTGGCGGTGGTCTGGGCGCGCACCGACGACGGCATCCGCGGCTTCCTGGTGGAGAAGGGAACGCCGGGTTTCACCGCGCCGGAGATGAAGGGGAAGTGGTCGCTCCGGGCCTCGGTCACCTCCGAGCTGGTCCTCGAGGACGTCCTCGTGGACGAGGAGCGGAGCCTGTTGCCAGGGGTGAAGGGGTTGAAGGGGCCCCTCGGCTGCCTCAACCAGGCCCGCTTCGGCATCGCCTGGGGCGTGCTGGGCGCGGCCGAGGCCTGCTACCAGTGCGCGCTCGACCACGCCGGGACCCGCACCCAGTTCGACCGTCCCATCGCCGGCTTCCAGCTCACCCAGGAGAAGCTGGCCTGGATGGTGACCGAGCTCTCGAAGGGGCAGCTGCTCGCGCTGCACGTGGCCCGGCGAAAGGACGCGGGCACCGTCACGCCGGCCCAGATCTCCATGGCCAAGATGAACAACGTCTCGGTGGCCCGGGAGATCTGCGCGCGGGCCCGGACCATCCTGGGGGCGAGCGGCATCCTCGGCGAGTACCCGATCATGCGCCACATGGCGAACCTCGAGAGCGTCTACACCTACGAGGGGACCCACGAGATGCACACGCTGGTCATCGGCGAGGCGGTCACGGGGATCCAGGCGTTTCGTTGACGGCGCCGGCTTCAGGCAACGGCGCCGGCTTCAGCCGGCGCAAGTCCCTCGCACGCCCTCGCCCCACCCGGTCACGCCCCCCCGATCCACCCCGCGATCGCCCGCACGACCTCCTCCGTCGGACCCGGCGGAAGCCCCTCGTATTCGGAGATCGACCCGGTGCCGGCGGCCTGGAAGAGGTGGTTCGCCTCGTCGAACAGGAGCACGTCCGCCCGCGGCTTCCCGCGGACCGCCCGCAGGAAGGCCTCCCGGTTCTCGGGACCCTGCACCTGCGTGTCCCTTCCGCCGTACACGGCGAGCACCGGCGCCTCGACCGCGGCGAGGATCCGCTCCGGATCCTGTCGCAGCAGCGACCGGTATGATGGCGCGCAGACGATCGCCGCCATCGTCTCCGCGCTCCGGGAGATGGTCCCGGAGTCGAACGGCGCCACCCCGGGCCAGGTCTCGAGGAACCGGCCGTAGACCGCACGGGCCTCCCGGAGCGCCTCCGCCTCCGGCGCCGGTCCCCGCGCAACCTCGAACGCCGCCCGATTCATCCTCCGCTCGTGGGCCATCTGCCCCTCGGTCGCGCCGGCCTCGATCGAGAGGGCCCGTGCCTGCTGGTGGAGAAGGGACTCGATCGGGACCGCCGGGGCCGCCAGCAGGACGACCGAGCGGACCGGAAGCCCGGCCGAGGCCGCGGCCGCCACGAGCCCTCCCTCGCTGTGGCCGAGGAGGGAGACGCGCGCGCCGTCGATCCCCGCCGCGGACCGGAGGGCCCGGAACGCCGCCCGCGCGTCGTCGACGGCGTCCCGGAAATCGGCGCGCTCCGCGTTCCCCGACGACCCGCCGACCCCCCGATCGTCGAAACGGAGCACCGCGAACCCGGCCCGGGCCAGGCCATCGGACAGGACCCGGAACGGCCGGTGCCCGCACACCGTCTCGTCGCGATCGTGCGCCCCGGATCCGGAGAGCAGGACGACGGCGGGAACGGAACCCTCGCCGGGGGTGCGGGCGATCGTCCCGGCGAGGTGGACGTCCCCGCTCCGGAACGCGAACTCCCGCTCGACGATCAAGGCGGGCATGACCGCCCTGCTACTCCTTCCTCTTCTTCAGCGACAGCCCCATGGTGAACCGGGCCACCACCTCGTCCCCGTACTTCTCCGGGACGGTGGCCACCACCTGCACCGGCAGCGTCACCCGCTCGCCGGTCCGCTCGGTCTCGGCCATCGCATCGGCGATCCGCCGCCCCTCGCGGGTGCGGAACACCGTGTCCCCGTCGGCGCGCTTCAGGAACTCCATGTTGGCGTACTTGAAGACCGGCACGACGCGGGGGTAGCGGGAGCGGATGAGGGAGAAGGCGTTCATCCCGCTCGCCAGATCCGCCGCGGCGGCCATCACCCCCACGTACATCGACCCGACGTGGTTCCGGGTTCGCCAGCCGAGCGGGACGCCCACCGCCGCCCCCTCGTCGTCGAGCTCGAGGACGTTCGGGGCGATGAAGAGGAGGAGCGGGATGCGAACCCCGAGCGCGCGGACCGCGGCGGTTTCCTTCCAGAGCATGGGCCGCACCCTACCCCGCCTTCCCGCGGCCATGCGATCGGATTGCTGCGCCCGCATCCGGCCTGCGACGGCCCGTACTCCGCCACCTTCTCTCCGGCCTTCGAGCCGCGGCCGCTCTCTCCACGCCGGGTGAATAGATCCATGAGGTCGTCCCCGTAAACCTGGCGCGCCGCCTCGCGGTTATGGACGTCGCAAAGGACCCGACAGTTGGCCACCGTGGATGGTCCGCCCCTTCCGCGCGGCACCACGTGGTCGATCTCCAGCCGCACCGTCGCGCCGCAAGTGCCACCGTCCGCCAGGAGCCACGTGCACTTGCCCCCATCCCGCTTCATGACCTCCCGCTTCACGTTCGGGGACACGCTGGCCCGCCGCTTCGACTGCTTCTCGATCAGGGCCTCGAGCGCCGCGGTGAGCACCTGCTCGTCGGTCGCACCGGGCTGAACGTGCGACTGTCCCGCCTTGGCCTTCTTGAGGAGGGCCAGGAATTCCGGCGACACGGTGACGTGCATCCGGGTCTCGGTCGCTGTGAGCGGCTCGACCAGAGTCCGGGCCGGTGCCAGTTCAACGGTTGAACGCGAATGATCCTTCACGTTCTCCGGAGACGACTCCGGCGCCACGACCGGGAGCACCGACGGCTTCGAGACCGGAACCTCGGTCACGACCGTCCTGCGGGGCACCACATCCACGGGCCGGATCTCCGCCGCGACCTGCTCCGCTTCCTGCCGGGACAGGCCGTAGAAGCGCGGAAGCACCTCGTACCGGTTGGCCTCGGTCATCACCCGGGCGACGACGATCACGGTGGAGAGGCAAAGCCTTCCATCGCGAATGGGCTCGACCACCTCGGGAAACCGGGCGACGAGCCGGGTGGCGACCTGGCGGTAGTGGGCCGAGCCGCGGGAGAGGTGGAGTTCCCGATGCAGATAGTCGAAGAGCGAGGCGAACCCCAGCTCCCGGTACGCACCGAGCCGGTCGAATTCGGCGAGGGAGAGGAGCAGGTCGGCGAGGGCGCCTCGTTCGGCGCGGAGGAGTTTCACATGGCGGGCTGTCCATTCGCGTGCGTTCATGCCACCACTCTCTCACGCGGTTCCGCGACCTCCTGGAACGCGCGAGGACGGCCGCCCTCGCATTTCCCTGCGCGAAGATCTCGAACCCCGCCAGGAACGCCGGAGCACCCTCGCACGGCGAGACGCGGCCCGTGGAGCCCCTTCCGGCGCGAGCTCGCTCGCCGGAGCCGAATCTGCACGAAATACCTGTCAAGACAGCGTTTCCTTACGCCCCATCTGGCCAACGGTCCGCCCCGCGGACGGTCGCCGGCGGCCCGTTCACCTGGGGTAAATACGGCTCGCCACCCCGAGCCCACGGGTCTCCGCACCCCGCGCCCTGCACCCGTCACCCCCCCGCGATAGATCGGAAGCGTGCTCCCCGGCTTCCACCCGCTGGTCTCGGGCTGGTTCGAGGCCCGCTTCGGCTCCCCCACCGAGCCGCAGGCAGCGGGCTGGCCGGAGATCCAGGCGGGGCGGGACGTCCTCGTCTCGGCCCCTACCGGCTCCGGAAAGACCTTCGCGGCCTTCCTCTCCGGCCTCGACTCCCTCTTCCGCGAGGGGCTCGAGGGGGAGCTCCCCGACGAGACCCGCATCCTCTACGTCTCGCCGCTGAAGGCGCTCTCGAACGACATCGAGAAGAACCTGCGCGAGCCGCTCGCCGGGCTGCGGGCGGCCGCCCAGGCAGGAGGGCTGCGCCTCCCCGCCATCCGCGCCGCGGTGCGTACCGGCGACACCCCCTCGTCGCGCCGCCAGGCCATGCTGAAGCGGCCGCCCCACGTGCTCGTCACCACCCCCGAGTCGCTCTATCTGTTGCTCACGAGCGAGAAGGGGCGCCGGTCGCTCGCGACCGTGCGCAAGGTGATCGTGGACGAGATCCACGCGGTGGCCCGCGACAAGCGGGGCAGCCACCTCTCCCTCTCGCTCGAGCGGCTCGAGGCGCTCTGCACGCGCCGGCCCCAGCGCATCGGGCTCTCGGCCACGGTGAGCCCGGTCGAGGAGGTGGCCAGATTCCTGGTGGGAGCCGGCCGGGTTCGCCACGGCGCCGCGGACTGCGCGATCGTCGAGGTGGGACGCGGACGCGTCCTCGACCTGGGCGTGGAGATCCCGCGGGACGAGCTCTCCTCGGTTGCCTCCAAGGAGCAGTGGGCGGAAACCTACGACCGGCTGGCGGTGCTCGCACGCGAGAACCGGACCACGCTCGTCTTCGTGAACACCCGGAAGCTCGCCGAGCGGGCCGCCCACGCGCTCTCGGAGCGGCTCGGCCCGGGGCTCGTGGCCGCCCACCACGGGAGCCTCTCGCGGGCGCGGCGGCTCGACGCCGAGGACCGGCTCAAGGCCGGCTCGCTCAAGGCCATCGTGGCCACCGCCTCGCTCGAGCTCGGCATCGACATCGGCACGGTGGACCTCGTCGTGCAGCTCGGCAGCCCGGGGGCGCTCCACGTCGCCCTGCAGCGCGCCGGCCGCTCCGGCCACTGGCGGGGCGCGACCCCGAAGGCCCGCTTCTTCCCCATGAGCCGGGACGAGCTGCTGGAGTGCGGGGCGCTGGTGCGGGGGCTGCGGGCCGGCGCGCTCGAGACCATCACCCCTCCCCCGTGGCCGCTCGACGTGCTCTCCCAGCAGGTGGTGGCCGAGGCGGCGTCCCGGCCGCTCGGGGAGGACGAGCTCTTCGCGATGGTCCGGCGGGCCTGGCCCTACCGCGCGCTGCCGCGCCGGGAGTTCGACGCCATCGTCACCATGCTCTCCGAGGGGACCGCGACCCGTCGCGGCCGCTCCGGCGCGCTGCTCCACCGGGACGGCGTGCACCACGTGGTCCGCGGAAGGCGCGGCGCGCGCATCGCGGCCCTGACCGGGGGCGGCGCCATCCCCGACAACGCCCAGTACCAGGTGGTGGCCGAGCCGGAGGGGATGGCGGTCGGGCAGGTCGACGAGGACTTCGCCGTCGAGAGCATGGCGGGGGACGTCTTCCTGCTCGGCAACACCTCCTGGCGCATCCGGCGCATCGAGTCGGGCGTGGTCCGGGTGGAGGACGCGGGCGGCGCCGCCCCGGGCATCCCGTTCTGGCTCGGCGAGGCGCCCGGGCGGAGCGCGGCCCTGTCGGCCGAGGTCTCGCGGCTGCGCGCCGACCTCGAGCCGCGGCTCGGGGATCGCGATGCAGCCATCGCCTGGCTCGCCGCCGAGGGGGCGATGCCGGAGGCGGGGGCCCGCCAGGCGGTCGACTACCTCGTGGCGGGGCGCGCCGCGCTCTCCGTCCTGCCCACCCAGGAGACGCTCGTCGCCGAGCGGTTCTTCGACGAGGCGGGGGGCATGCAGCTCGTCCTGCACGCCCCGTTCGGTGCCCGCCAGAACCGGGCCCTGGGGCTCGCGCTCCGCAAGCGCTTCTGCCGCGCCTTCGACTTCGAGCTGCAGGCCGCCGCCACCGACGACGGGGTGCTGCTCTCGCTCGGGCCGCAGCACTCGTTCCCCCTCGCCTCGATCTTCGAGATGCTCTCCTCGAGCCGCATCGAGGAGGTGCTGACCCAGGCGGCCCTCCAGTCGCCCATGTTCCCCATCCGCTGGCGCTGGGACGCCACCCGTGCGCTGGCGCTCCCGCGGATGCTGGGCGGCCGCAAGGTGCCGCCCCCCATCGCCCGCATGCGGGCCGACGACCTGCTCGCCGCCGTCTTCCCCATGGCGGTGGCCTGCCAGGACAACGCCGACCAGCACGCGGGGCCGGTCGAGCCGCCCGATCACCCCCTCGTCGCCGAGGCGCTGCGAGACTGCCTCTCCGAGGCCATGGACGCGGCCGGCCTCGGGCGGCTCCTCCAGCGCATCGAGGCGGGGGAGGTGCGGCTCGTGGCCCGCGATCTCGCCGAGCCCTCGCCCTTCGCCCACGAGATCCTGGGGGCCAAGCCCTGGGCCTTCCTCGACGACGCACCGCTCGAGGAGCGCAGGGCCCGGGCGGTCGTGCTCCGGCGGTCGCTCCCGGCGGCCGACGCGACCGGGATCGGCGCGCTCTCCCCGGAGGCGATCGCCGAGGTTGTGGAGCAGGCGCGCCCGGACCCGCGCGACGCCGAGGAACTGCACGACCTGCTCCTCGACGTGGGCTTCCTCCCGGCCTCGGAGGGAGAGCCCTTCCGGGCGCTCCTCGACACGCTGCGGGCCTCCGGACGCGCGGCCCGGACGACGGTCGCGGGGCGCGAGGCCTGGGTGGCGGCGGAGCGGGTCGGCGCCTTCCGGGTCCTCGCGACGGAGCCCGGGATCGACCCATCGCCGCTCGAGCCGCCGCTCGCGGGGCTCCCCGGCGAGGACCTGCCCTCGTCGCCGGACGAGGCGGCGGCCCGGGCGCTGCGGGGCTGGATGGCGCGGCTCGGTCCGATCGACGCTTCCTCGATCTCGGAGCGGCTCGGGCTCCCGGTGCCGCTCACCGTGGCTGGCCTGCACCGCCTCGAATCGGAGGGGCTCGTGCTCCGCGGTTCCTTCCTTCCCGATGGCGAGCCGGGCGCCGACTGGTGCGACCGGGGGCTGCTCGCCCGCATCCACCGGCTCACGCTGGGGCGGCTGCGGCGCGAGATCGAGCCGGTCTCGGGCGCCGACCTGGTCCGCTTCCTCCTCCGCTGGCAGCACGCCGGCCCGGGTGCGCGGCTCCACGGGGCGCGCGGCGTCGCCGAGGCCGTCGGCCAGCTGCAGGGGTTCCACGCGGCAGCCGGGGCCTGGGAGCGGGAGATCCTGCCGGCGCGCGTGGCCGGATACGAGCCCGGCATGCTCGACCTCCTCTGCAGCTCCGGGGAGGTGGCCTGGGGAAGGCTTGCCGTCGCTCCGGAGCCGGGCGACGTGCCGCGCCGCAGGGCGGCTCCCACGCGCCACGCGCCGGTGACGCTGGCGCTCCGGACCGACCTCCCCTGGCTCCTCTCGGCGGGGCACGGGGAGACGCCGCCGCTGGGCGCCTCGGCCCGGGCGCTCGTGGACCTGCTCGGCCGCTGCGGCGCCTGCTTCCTGCCGGACCTCGCGGCCATGACCGGCCGACTCCCCGGCGAGGTGGAGGGGGCGCTCTGGGAGCTCGTCTCGGCGGGGCTCGTCACCTGCGACGGCTTCGCCGGGCTGCGCGCGCTGCTCGACCCGCCGCCGCGCCACCGCCCGCGCCGGCCGGGACAGGGCGGGGGGCGCTGGGCGCTGCTCCGGCCTCCGCGCCCTGCCGATGCGCCTCCGGTACCGTCTTCGATCGAACCCCTGGCGCGGCAGCTCCTGGTCCGCTGGGGCGTGATCTTCCGCGACCTGCTCGGGCGCGAGCCCCTCGCCCCACCCTGGCGCGAGCTCCTGCCCGTGTACCGGGCGCTCGAGGCCCGCGGCGAGATCCGCGGCGGCCGCTTCGTGGCCGGCCTCTCCGGCGAGCAGTACGCGCTCCCGGCCGCCGTCGAGTCGCTGCGCGCGGTGCGCCGCGCGCCCGGGAACGGAGAGCGCGTCGAGCTCTCCGGTGCCGACCCGCTCAACCTGGTGGGAGGGATCCTGCCGGGGGCCAGGGTGGCCGCGACGCTCTCCACCCGGATCGCCTTCGTGGACGGCGTGCCGGCGGCGGCCTACCCCACGACCGACGCCACCGGCCGGTAGCGCCGCGCCAGCACCACGAACGCCACCGAGGCGACCAGCATCAGCGCCGCGAAGAAGAGGAAGTAGGCCGCGCCGTGGAAGCGGTTCCACTGCGAGACCACCGCGGCGATGAAGTTCCCCACCGCGGAGGTGAGCAGCCAGAAGCTCATCATCGTGCTCTTCATGGTCTTCGGCGCCTGGGTGAAGGCGAACTCGAGCCCGGTCACCGAGACCATCACCTCACCCACGGTGAGGACCAGGATGGGGATGACCTGCCAGAAGACGTGCGGCCGGGCCCCGCCGTCGATGACCGCCTGGATGCCGGCCATGATGACGAAGGAGAACATGGTGAGGAACATGCCGACGCTCATCCGGCCGAGCGGGGTCACCTTCACCCCCGTGCGGACCAGTCCCGGGTAGACCACCCCCTGGAGGAGCGGGATGATGAGGAGCACCAGGAACGGGTTCACCGCGTTCATCTGGGACTCGGCGAGCCGGAACCCACCGAGGTTCATCCCCAGGAACTCGAAGGTCCCCACGTCCAGGTTCATCTGCTTCGCCTGGAGGATGAAGGCGGCACCCTTCTGGTCGAAGAGCGCCCAGAACCCGGCCACCATGGCGAAGACCGCCGACACCCGCAGCACGGCCCGGGCCCCGTCGACCGCCGCGGCCGGGTGGACGGCGCGCGCCGGCTCGAGCCGGTCGGAACCGGGGGTGCGCTCCCGGCGCCGGGCGAACGCGGTGGCCACCACCTTCACGAACGAGTGCGGGTTGGGACCGGTGGGGGGCACGTTCACGTACTGGCGCCGACCCGCCACGAAGAAGAGGAGCGCGAGCGCCATGAGCACGCCGGGCACGCCGAAGGCCACGGCCGGCCCGTAGGCCTTGAGCAGCCAGGGGATGAGCAGCGACGCCGTGGCGCTCCCCAGGTTCACCATCCAGTAGAAGAGGCCGTAGACCTTCTGGAGCAGGTGCTTCTGGTCGGGCGCGAACTGGTCGCCCACGTAGGCCGAGACGCAGGGCTTGATGCCGCCCGCCCCGATGGCGATGAGGGCGCACCCGGCGAGGAGCCCCAGGCGCGTCTCGTAGGCCGCCACCACCGCGTGGCCGACCACGTAGCCGAAGGAGAGCCAGAGGATCACCCGGTAGCGACCCAGCCAGCGGTCGGCGAGCCACCCGCCCACGAGCGGCATGAGGTAGTTCGCCATCACGAAGTAGTGGTAGCTGGCCTTCGAGTCCGCGGCGGACAGCGCCAGGTACTGCACCATGTAGATGACGAGGATGTTGCGCATCCCGTAGAACGAGAAGCGCTCGGCCCCCTCCGAGGCCATGATCCAGCGGATCTGCGGCGGGAAGCGATCGCGACCGGCCACGGCGGCCGGAGCGGCAGCGCTCACGGGCTTCCCTCCGGCCCGGACGCCGGGGCGACCGCGAACGAGGTGGGCCGGTAACGACGGGCCACCCAGGCGAAGGTCATGGCGCCGAGCAGCATGAGCACCGCGAAGAAGGCGAAGTACCAGACGCCGTGGAAGCGGTTGAGCTTCGCCACGCCGGCGGTGAGGAGGCTCCCCGCCGCGATGGTCACGTACCAGAGGCTCATGATGACGCTCTTCATGGCCGGGGGCGCCTGGGTGTAGGCGAACTCGAGGGCGGTCACCGAGACCAGCACCTCGCCGATGGAGAGGAAGAGGTAGGCCGGGACCTGCCAGGCCACGTGGGGGCGCAAGCCGGCGTCGAGCGCGACCTGGACCCCCATCACCCAGAGGAACGAGAGCACGGTGACGAACATGCCGATCTGCATCTTCTGGAGCGCCAGCGTCTTCACGCCCCGCCGCTGCAGCGCCGGGTAGACCAGCCCGGCGAAGATGGGGATGGTGGTGAGCACGAAGATGGCGTTGAGCGAGCCCATCTGCGACGCCTTCACCGTGTAGCCGAGGAGGTCGCGGTTCATGCGCTCGGCCTGCAGCACCCAGGAGGAACCGTACTGGAAGAAGAGTGCCCAGAAGGCGGCGATGGGGGCGAAGACCCCTACGATGCGGAAGACCGCCTTCGCTCCCTCGACCGCCTCGAGCGGGTAGCGGGCCCGGGCCGGGTCGAGCCAGTGCTCGCCGGGGCGGGTGGTCCCGAGCTTCTGCACCGCCAGCTTCACCACCCGGAAGAAGCCGTTCGGGTTCGGGCCGGTGGGGGGCACGTTCACGTAGAGCCTGCGCCCGCGCCAGAAGATGAGGAGCGCGAAGGCCATGAGCACCCCCGGCACCGAGAAGGCCACCCAGGGGCCGAAGCGGGCCAGCAGCTCGGGGATGATGAGCATGGAGGTGAACGACCCCAGGTTGATCATCCAGTAGTAGAGGTCGTAGACCTTCTCGAGCAGGTGCTGGCTCTTCGCATCGAACTGATCGCCCACGTAGGCCGCGGCGGTGGGCTTGATCCCCCCGGCGCCGATGGCGATGAGCGCGAGGCCGACCACCAGCCCGGCGGGCGAGTCCCAGATGGCGATGGCGGCGTGGCCGAAGACGTAGCCCAGCGACAGCCAGAGGATGACCCGGTAGCGCCCCAGGTACCGGTCGGCGATCCAGGCGCCCACCAGCGGCGTGAAGTACACGGCCGAGACGAAGAGGTGGTAGTTCGCCTCCGCGTCTGGCTCCCGGACGCCCAGGAAGGTCACCATGTAGATGGTGAGGATCGAGGTCATCCCGTAGAACGAGAAGCGCTCGCACCCCTCGTTCCAGGCCAGGTACTTGATCTGCGAGGGGAAGCGGTCCCGGGGAGGAGGGCTCATGGAGAGGGCACAGTCTAGCCCGGATGCATCCTTCCCGCAGTTTCACGGGAGAGCGCGCCGGACACCGGTTATGCAGTTCCCAAATGCCGGTCCACCGCATCACCCCCGAGGAGGCCGTCCACCTCCTCGCACAGGACGACGTCGATCTGGTCGACGTCCGCGAGCCGCACGAGTGGGCCGAGGGGCACATCCCGGGTGCGCGCCACCTGCCGCTCGGCTCCCTGCTGCGCGATCCGCAGGGCGGTCTGCGCCTGGGACGGGAGCGGGCCATCTTCGTCTGCGCCCACGGGATCCGCAGCCTCACCGCGGCCGCAGCCGCCTCGCAGCGCGGGTGCGAGCGGGCCTACAGCCTCGACGGCGGGGTGGTGGGCTGGGCCGATGCCGGCCTGCCCATCGAGACGGGGTAGTCAACCGCGCAGCGCCGCCCAGGCCAGCGCCAGCCAGCCGGCCAGGAAGAGCAGGCCGCCCACCGGCGTCACCGCCCCGAGCCCCTTCACACCGGTGAGCACGAGCGCGTAGAGGCTTCCGGAGAAGAGCACCGTTCCGGCCACGAAGAGCCAGCCGGCCCAGGCGACCGCCGCGCCGGGCCAGCGCACGGCAGCCCATGCGGCCGCGACGAGCGCGAGCGCGTGGTACATCTGGTAGCGAGCGCCGGTGTCGAAGACGGCCGCCATCTCGGGGGTGACCCGGGACCGCAGGCCGTGGGCGCCGAATGCCCCCGTCCCCACCGCGATGCAGGCCGAGATCGCGCCCAGCGCGAAAAAAGTTCTCTCCATGGTCCGCGGAGCATAGCGGCCGGGGCGGCACGCCGCAGCCGGTTCGATTATCGGGATGCCATGGACCTGACCCGGAAGAAGTGCGTCCCCTGCGAGGGGGGCGTCCCGCGTGTCGAGGGAGCCGCGCTCGACGAGTTCCTCGCCTCGGTGCCGGACTGGCAGCTCGCCGGCGACCGCATCCGCAGGCACCTCCGCTTCGCCGACTTTCGCGCCGCCATGGCCTTCGTCTCGGCCATGGCCGACCTCGCCGAGTCGGAGGGGCACCACCCGGACTTCTCCGTCCACTACTCCACGGTGGACGTCGAGATCTGGACCCACGCAGCCGGCGGGCTCACCGAGAACGACTTCATCCTGGCCGCCAAGATCGACCGGCTGCCCGGGGCTTCGCCCGGATAGCGCGCATCCCCGGTGAATCCCGGGGCGGGGCCCCGCGTCCTTCCTCCATCGAAGGCAACGGAGGAAGCCATGAACCGACGCAACGCCGCCGTCGCAGCCAGCCTCGCCGCCATCCTCGCAGCCACCCTGCTCGCTCCCCGGTCCGCCGCCGCCCACGACGACGGGCGGCGCCCCTTGCCGTCCTTCGCGGTGACCCTCCCGCCGGCTCCGCCCCCCTGGGTGGCCGTCGTGCTCCCGCCTCCGCCCTCGCCCGGCCACCGTGCGCTCCCGTCACCATCCGTGTACTACCGCTGGCTCGAAGCCAACCGCGCCGCCTACCTGGCCCGCTGGGGATGGAACCCCTGGCGCGTGGCCCGCTACGAGGCCTGGTACGGCGGTTACCGGACCGGGCTGGACGCACGCTGGACGGCGGGCCGCCGCCTGGCCTGGGCCCCCGACCGCCGGGACGACCGGGGACGCGGCCACCGCGACCGCTGACGCCCCGCCCCCCGCCGCCGGGCGCACCGCTGGCGGCGGGGGTGCTTCCCGGTTAGCTCCTCTCCGTGTCGCGCCCCCTGCTCTCGTTCGTGATCTTCTTCGTCGTCGCCCTCTCCATCGTGGGCGGCATGCACTACTACATCTGGACGCGGCTGGTCCGCGACACGGCCGTCGGCGAGCCCTGGCGGCGCCTGCTCACCGTCGGGATGGTGGCGGCCGCGGTGGCCGTGCCGGTGGCCTTCCTGGTGATGCGGGCCCGTGCCGGCGCCCTCGCCGACGGCTTCGTCTTCGGGGCCATGATCTGGATGGGCGTCGCCTTCTTCCTGCTCTCGTCGCTCGTGGTGGTCGACCTGGCCCGTCTCGCCGCCTCCGGCCTGGGCTCCCTCGCCGACTGGCTCCGTCACGCCCCCGAGACGCCGGCGGACCCCGAGCGGCGCAGGCTCGTGGCCCGCGCCGTGGCCGGAGGGGCCGTGCTGGCGGCCGGCGGAGCCACCGCCTTCGCCGTGTCGAGCGCGCTCGGGGCTCCCCAGATCCACGAGGTGCCGGTCAAGCTGGCGCGCCTGCCCCGGCAACTCTCCGGCCTGTCCATCGCACAGATCACCGACCTGCACATCGGCCGGACCATCGGTGAGGACGAGGTGCGCCGCGTGGTGGCCGCCACGAACGCGCTCCGCCCCGACGTGATCGCCCTCACCGGCGACTTCGTGGACGGCAGCGTGCGGATGCTGGAACAGGCCGCGGCGCCGCTGGCCGCGCTATCGGCCCGCTACGGCGTCTTCTTCGTCACCGGGAACCACGAGTACTACTCGGGCGCGGCGGCCTGGGTGGAGCACTTCCGGCGCCTGGGGATCCGGGTGCTGCGCAACGAGCGCGTGGAGATCGGCGACCCCGGTGCCTCCATCGACCTGGCCGGCATCGACGACTGGCGCTCGGCCGGGATGGCTCCGGGCCACGGCCCCGACCTGGCGTCGGCGCTCTCCGGACGCGACCCGGACCGCTCGCTGGTGCTGCTCGCCCACCAGCCCCGCGGAGTCGAGGCGGCCGCCCGGGCCGGCGTCGAGCTGCAGATCTCCGGCCACACCCACGGCGGCCAGATCTTCCCCTTCACGCTGGCCACCGCGCTCGTCTACCCCTACCTTCACGGTCTGTATGGGGTGAGGGACGGCGACGGATCCCAGATCTTCGTCTCGCGCGGCACCGGGTACTGGGGGCCGCCCATGCGGCTCGGCAGCCCGCCCGAGATCGCCCACGTCGTCCTCACCTGATCGCCGCGCCGCGACGAGGGAGCCCACATGGCCCATCCACTCAACGTCGTCGGCCGGGCCCACCAGGCCGGCGGCGGCGCCGACTTCATCTGGTTCGTGTACGGCTCCTCCCTCGACGCAGAGGCCTTCGCCGGATGGGCCGGCGAGCACGGCTACCGGGTCCCCGACTTCTCGGCGGCACGCCCGGCCCGGCTCCGCGGCTGGCGCCTCTCCTTCGACGCCCCGAGCCGGATGTGGGGCGGTCCGGTGGCGAGCCTGTCCGAGGCTCCGGGAGACGTGGTCGAGGGCCTGGCCGTCCCCATGCCCGGGGAGGCCCGCGGCCTCGTCGATCACAAGGAGGGGGCGGTCTCCGGACTCTACGAGGCGATGGAGGTGACGCTCGAGACCGACGCCGGCCCGGCGCCGGCCCTGGCCTTCCGGGTCGCCCGGGCCCGCCGCCTCCCCGCCGACGGGCCGCCCTCGCCGCCCTACCTCGACGTGATGCTGCGGGGCGCCCGCGCCTCGGGTCTCTCGCCGGCATGGATCGCCCGTCTCGAGGCGCTCCTTCGCTAGGCAGCGCCCAGCGCCTCCACGATCTCCGGGAGCCGCTCGCCTGCCGAGCCTCGCGCGAAGAAGCCACGGCGGCTGCGCTCCGCCAGCTCGGAGAAGGGGTTCTCCTCCGGGTTCACGTCCACCAGGGCTGCACCGCCCGTGAAGCAGAGCTGCCCCACCCGCATGGGCAGGTTGGTGGCGCCGCTCGTTCCCACCACGAGCAGCAGGTCGGCCTCGGCGGCGGCGCGCAGCGTGGACTCGAAGCGGTAGTTCTCCTCGTCGTAGCACTCGTCGAACCAGAGGACGTGGGGCCGGAGCCAGCCGCCGCAGCGCGGGCAGCGGAGGAGGGCGCGATCCGCGGAGGAGAGGGGCGTGGCCCCGTCGCGGGGCCCCAGGTCGGGGAGCGGGAGGAGACCCACGCCGCAGTCATGGGCGCAGCGGACCCAGGCGGCGTCGCCGTGGATGCAGAAGGTCCGCTCCGGCGAGGACCCGGCGCGCCGGTGCAGGCCGTCGATGTTCTGCGTGACGAGCGTGAAGCGGTCGCCCAGCGCACGCTCGAGCCGGACCAGCGCCTCGTGTCCGGCGCTGGGCGCGGCATGGCGGACCACGCCGAACCGGTGGAGGTACCAGCGCCAGACCTCGGCAGGCTCCATCAGGAACATGGCGTGCGTGGCCATCTCCTGCGGCATGTAGTTCCGGGACCCCACCACCCAGAAGCCCTCCTCGCCGCGGAAGGTGGGGATGCCGCTCTCGGCGGAGATGCCGGCCCCGGTGAGCGCCACCACGCGCCCACCCTTCCCCCGCACCTCGTCCAGGATCTCGCGGAGCCGGGGATCGAGTGCCATCCGGCCATTGTGGCACGGGGTCGCGCCCGCCGTTAACCCAACCCGGTGTCCACGGCCGTCACCGAAGGCATCGAGGTCTCCGTGCAGAGCGCGTTCCGCCGGGACCGGTCGGAGCCGGCCCAGGAACGCTTCCTCTACACGTACACGGTCAGCATCCGGAACGGCGGCGCCTCGGCCGCCCGGCTCGTCTCCCGCCACTGGATCATCACCGACGCCCGCGGGGAGGTGGAGGAGGTGAAGGGCGACGGCGTGATCGGCCAGCAGCCCCGCCTCGAGCCCGGCCAGTCCTTCGACTACACGAGCTTCTGCGTGCTCCGCACGCCGCTGGGGCAGATGCGCGGCACCTACACGATGGCCCGCGACGAGGGACGGACGTTCCAGGCCGAGATCGCCCCGTTCGCGCTGGCCGTCCCGGCCGCGCTGAACTGATGGCGCCTACCGCTTGGGGGGGCCGCGCTCGGCCTGGACGTAGGCCGCGGCCAGCTCGTCCTCCGAGATGAACCCCTTCTTGACGAGCAGGCGGACCATGCCCGACGCGAAGCGCGCGAGGCGGGAAAGGTCCGGGGAGCCGCCCTCGTGCCCGCCGATGCGCTCCAGGCCGTCGAGGATGGCCTCGACGCGGGGACCGTAGTTGAAATCACCGTCGTCGTCGGGCAGGACCTCGACGACGAGCTCCGGGGGAGCCGCGGGGAGCCGGGCGAGGACGGGCAGCACCTCCTCCTCCTTGCGCAGCCCTCGGGCGGCTGCGGCGAGGCGGGCCTCTGGACCGGACGGGGGAGGCGTGGGACGGGCCGGCAAGGGCGGCGGGGCACCAGCGGGACCCTGCGCCGTGGGGGCGGGGGCCGCGACCGGTGGCTGCTCGCCGGGGAAATAGCTGTCGAGACCCTGGGGGTACCCCTGGTCCAGGGACCCGACCATCTCCACCGGCCCGTCGTCCAGCTCGTCGATGGCGATGGCCTCGATCCCGCGCCTGTCGCCCAGGTAGAGGCGGCGGATGGCGCGGGCGATCTCGCGGTCGCCGGCGATGGACAGCTTCACGTTCCGGCCGGTGCGGAAGGCCAGCTCGTCGATCACGCCCATGTTGGTGGGGTCGGCCATGGCGACCCAGAGGCTGGCCGGGTCCGCGGCGTAGGGGAGGAGCTGGTTGCGCTCGGCGAACTCGTGGGGCACGAGGCGCAGCGCCAGCTCGAGGCCCGGGCCGAACTCCACCGACTCGACCGGCACCCGCTCGAATCCCAGCTTGGAGGCGAGCGTCGAGACGATCTGCTCCTCGCTCGCCATCTTGAGGTCGATGAGCGCCTGGCCGAGCCGCCCACCCCATCGGCGCTGGTGCCCCAGGGCGGCCTGGAGCTGCGTCCCGTCGATGACACCGGCATCGAGCAGGATCTCGCCGAGCCGCTTTCGCTGCGGGTTGCCCACGTCCGGACTCTACCCGTACGCGCCGCCCGGGTCGAGCAGGGGTACCCTCAGGGAGCGTCGGCGCGGGTGGCGATGGCGATCCGCGGCAGCCCCTCGCGGCGGGCCATGTCCATGACCGCGACGACCTTGCCGTGGGTCACTCCCTCGTCGGCCTGCACCAGCACCAGCGTCTCCGGGTTCTCGGCGCGGGCCTGCGCGAGGACCCGCTTCAGGGCCTCCTGGTCGACCACCTTTCCCTGCACCACGACGCGGCCGTCGGAGAGGACGGCAATGGCGAGGTCGTGGACCTCCTTCACGGCGCTGGCCTGTCCCCCCTTGGGGAGACTGACCTTGATCCCGCCGTTCTGTCCTCCCGCCTCCGCGATGGCGGTGGTGGTCACCATGAAGATGATGAGGAGGACGAGGAAGATGTCGGTGAGCGGGGTGATGTTGATGTCGGCGAAGATCCCCGCGCCGGTTCCGGTTCCACCCTCCTCCTCTGGATTGCTCATCGACATGTCAGGACTCCTGCGCTCCGGCCGGACCGGCGCGGACTTCCTTCACGATCTCCAGGAACTCCTCGGTGAGGAGCTTGAGCTGGAGCTGGAGCCGTCCGGCCAGCACGTTCAGCATGTTGTAGAGGATGACCGCCTCGATGGCCACCGCGATGCCGCCGGCCGTGGTGATCAGGGCCTCCGAGATGCCGGCCGCGACCACGCTGAAGCCGCCCTGGCCGGTGACGCCCATCTGGTGGAAGGCGCGCATGATGCCGACCACCGTGCCGAAGAGGCCGATGAACGGGGCGGTGGCGCCGATGGTGCCGAGGATCCACAGGCGGGCCCGGACCTTCTGGTTGGCCTCCTGCCGCTCCCGCTCCACGGCCGCCTCGATGCGGGCGTCCGTGGGAGACCGCTTTCCGGGGGGCGTGGGGACGAGCGCCGCCAGGAAGATCTCGGCGGCGGGCGAGGTGGAGCGTTCCGCCTGGGCACGGGCGTCCTCGACGTCACCGCGGAGCAGCGACCGGGTCACCGCATCGGCGAGGCTGCGGGCCTTCTCCGTGAAGCGCCAGAGCGCGAGCACCCGCTCGACCGCCACGGCCACGGCCAGGACCGAGAAGATCGCGATGATCCACATCGCGACGCCACCGGTCTTCAGGACCGTGAGGAGTTCCAGGTTCACGTCTTCGCGCCTTTCCGGGATCCGGGGAGGGGCAAAGCTAGCCGATTTCCGGGGGGATTCAAGCCGAACCGCCCGGGCGAAGGGATCGCTCCGGTTCCGGGTCACGGGCGGACCGGGGTTGCGGGACGGATCGGGAGGTCGAGCGGAGGCGGGGCGGCTCCGGGAGCGAGGTCGATCGTCCGGACTCCTCGCGGGGGATCGAGCGCGAAGAGGGCATCCTCGGGCCGCCCGTTCACCTCCAGGTCGTCCTTCCAGCGCAGCGAGAGCTCGGCTGCGCCGCCCCGCAGCTCCACCTCGGTGGGGAAGCGGCGCCCACCGGGGTGCCGGAAGACGGAGAAGGCGGCCTTCCAGGCGGTCCCGCCCCGCGCACCGGGCAGGAAGCTCGCCGAGACGACCGAGGCACCCTCGCCCACTGCGAGAACCTGCCGGCCCGCCTCCCCGGCGACCTCGAGCAGCACGACCCCGTCCCCAGGCTCGGCCGTCACCGCCTGCCCGTCGAGGATCGGTACGCCACCGCAGACCAGGCTGGCGAGGTCGCGGGCGCCGAGCGGCACCGGGAGCAGCCGCGCCAGGTTCTCCGGGGTGTCGTCGCCCCGGTAGAGGATCCCGGCGCGCGCGTCGAGGAGCGCGAAGCGGCCGCCACCGGCGACCAGCACGGCTGCCGGGTTCCCGAAGAAGTCGAAGACCTCGAAGCGGAGCCGCCCGGACTTCTCGGCGGCGACCCAGGCATCGAGGGATCCGGAGAGCGCGGAGGAGGAGAGCCCCAGGCGCGCCGAGCCGCGGCAGGAGGAGATGCCTTCCTGGGCGGCCCGGACCTGCGCGAGCAGAGGGGCGGGGTTGCGGGACAGGTCGGGGGGCGGGGCCCGGACGCAGCCGGACGCCAGCGCCAGCGCCAGCGCCCCGGCGGCGGAGCGGATGCCGCCCCTCGCGATCACGCCTGCTCCAGGGCCTGCAGGAGATCGGCCGTGACGTCGTCGGCGTCCTCCAGCCCCACCGAGACCCGCAGCGTTCCCCGGCCGATCCCCTGCGCCGCCAGCTCGGCGTCGGAGGCGTTGCGGTGCGAGGAGATGACCGGGATGGAGGCCAGGCTCTCCACGCCCCCCAGCGAGCTGGCGCGCGCCACCAGCCGGAGGGCGTCGTGCACCCGGGCCACGGCGGGGTAACCTCCACGGACGGTGAAGGAGAGCACGCCACCGCCTCCGCGCAGGAGCCGCCGGGCCAGCGCATGATCGGGGTGGCTGGGGAGGAACGGGTAGCTCACCCGCTCGACCCGGGGGTGCCCCTCCAGCGCCCGGGCCACGCGCAGGGCGGTTTCGTTCTGGCGCAGCACCCGGACCTCCAGCGTCTTCATCCCGCGCAGGAGGTCGTAGGCGGCGGCCGCGTCCAGGTTCCCGCCGGTGGAGCGGCGCACCGCCAGCACGCCGTCCACGAGCTCCCGGGAGCCGGCCACCGCCCCGCCCAGGTGGTCGGAGTGTCCGTTCAGGAACTTGGTGGTGCTGTGGACCACCAGATCCACTCCGAGCGGAAGGGCGCGGAGGTTCACCGGCGAGGCGAAGGTGGCGTCGAGGATGCTGCGAATGCTCCGCGCCCGGCAGGCGGCGGCCACGGCCGGGACGTCGGCGATGCGCAGGGTGGGGTTGGTGGGGCTCTCGAAGACCAGCGCCCGCGCGTTCGGGGGCGCCGCCGCCACGGCGCCGGCCAGGCCGTCGAAGGGGACCACCCGGATCTCCACGCCGAAGCGCTCGAGCACGTCCCGCGCCAGCCGCGTGGTCTGCCCGTAGAGGGTGTCGCAGAGGAGCAGCGCATCCCCGGCCCGCAGCGAGGCCAGGAAGGCCGCGGTGAGCGCCGCCATCCCGGAGGCGAAGCAGGCGGCCGCCTCCGCTGCCTCGAGCGCCGCGATCTTCCTCTCGGCGGCGACGACGGTCGGGTTCTCGAGCCGGGCGTAGAGCCAGCGCCCCTCCGGCGCGTCGAGGTAGGCGGCGGCATCGGCTGCGCTCTCGAAACGGTAGGTGGTGGCCTGGTAGACGGGGGTGGTGGTGGAGGGAACGGACAGCGTCTCGCCCTCGCCGGCGTGGACCGCCAGCGTCCCCATCTTCGGATCGCTCATCGGGACAGTCTAACCGCCGGACGGGCCAGTGCCCCGACCCAGGCGAGGTGACGTGACGAGAGCGCCGAGACCGACGCGAGGCGGGCGCCCGAGGAGGGAGCAGCAGAGGCGCAGCAGCGCTACGTCGAGCAGCGCACCGACGAGGCCGCTCGCCGCAGCGAGAGGATTGGCGCTCGCAGTAGTCATCTTGCCTGGGTCGGGGCACTAAGCGAGGATGCCGCCCACCACCGCCCCGGCGACGAGCGGCACGACGTTCGCCACCACCAGCGCCCCGGCGCCGAGCCCTGCGATGGCGCCCAGCACCGGCATCCCGGTGAGCGCGGTGGCCAGGAAGAACATGGACACGGCGACGACCAGCGCGGGCAGGAGCGCCGCGGCGATGGCGGTCCCGACGTTCCCGGCCTTCCGCCCCCCGACCAGGCCGGCGATGAACATTCCCAGGACCGGGATCCAGAAGAGGAGGAGCGAGAGGACGAACATCCACACCATGGCGGCGCCGAGCCGCCCCTTCTTCTCCGTGCCGTCTGCCATGTGCTCTCCTTTTCCTCTCCGTGATCAGAACAGCCGGGCGGCGCGCGCCCGGAGCTCCCTGGCCTGCCTTCGGGCCACCTCGTTCTCTGGCGCCCAGCGCGGATCTGCGTCCCCTGCACCCTCCACCTCCGCGAGCGACCGCTCGAACGCGGCGCGGTCCTGGAGGAGGACCAGGAGCGATCCGGCCTCGGCGACCGGGGTGAGGAGGCATCCGGGCCCGAGGGCGCGGGCCTGCTCGAAGTGCTGCCGAGATCGGGCCACTCCCCCACCCACGGCCACCGGGAGCGCCGCCGACCAGGCGCCCAGGGCGCGGTGCGGGCCGGCGCAATCCACGGCGCCGTCGAGGGAGGCGGCCCGCTCCATGGCGGCGAGCGCGGGGTCCTTCACCGCGAGCAGGGCGGCGAGCCCCTTCTCGCGCGCCGACGACCAGGTGGCGAGCCCGAGCCAGTAGAGCGCCTCGGCTCCCTCCGGGCCGACCCTGGTCGGCGCTCCGGCGAGGTCCCCCGCCTTCACGGCGGCGGCCCACGCGGGAGAGAGCTGGCGCAGCGCCCTCTCCGCCGCGCGCGAGGAGGCGAGCCAGGCGGCAGGCGCCGCGGAAGGGTCTGCGAGCGCGCGGAAGGCCTCCGCCCGTGCGATCCGGAGCTCGACCGCGGCGTCCTCCGGTGGGTGGGCCGCCGCGGCGGTCCAGGCCTCGATCGCCTCGGCGAGGCGCGCCGGGTCGCCGCGCGCGGCGAATGCCTGGTCGCCCCGGGCGATCCGGGCCGCCCGGGTGGAGGCGCCGTGCGGCGGAGGAGGTGCGGGCGCTGCCGTCGCGCCGAGCAGGGCGAGCGCGAGGAGCAGCATCAGCGGCGCTTGCCGGCCTTCTTCTTCGGCGCGGGCCGGGAGGCCTTCTTCGCAGGAGCGGCCTTCTTCGCAGGAAGCGGCTTCTTCACGGGAAGCGGCTTCTTCGCAGGAGCGGCCTTCTTCGGAGGAGCGGCCTTCTTCGTGGGAACCCTCGCCGCCGGGGCCTTTCCCGCAGGAGCGTTCGGCGGTGCGGGTGGAGCCTTGGCCTGCGGCGCGGTCGGCGGCCTGGCCGGCGCGCCCACCGGCCGGGTACCCACCGCCGGGCGTGCCGGAGCGGTGCTGCGGGAGAGCTTGGCGAGCCGCTCCTCCTCCTCCGCAGGCGTCACGACGAGCGGAGGCTGCCCGTTGCGCTGACGGTTCTCGTCGTCCGCGCTGTAGTAGAGCTGCGCGGTCACCGCGCCCCGGACCACGAGCTCGCCGCGCTGGTTCTCGCCCCAGACCTCGATGTCCACGGCGTAGCGGCCGCCCGACTCGAAGCGCCGGTCGGCCACCCTGCCCCGCACGGTCACCACGTCCCCGGGCCAGACGATCTTCACGAATCGTGCACCGAAGCGCCGGACCCGGGCGCCCCGCAGCCAGTCGGTCACCAGCTCGCCCAGGAAGGCCATGGCCAGCATCCCGGGGACGAGCACGCTGGGGAAGCCGGCGTTTCGCGCGAAGGGCTCGTCGACGTGGAGCGGTCCGTAGTCGCCGGTGGCGCCGGCGAAGCGGGCGATCTGGGAGCGGTCGACCGGGGGTTTCACGAGCGGGGGGAGCTCGTCGCCGACCTTCACCGCCTCGAAGTAGAGCTGCCGAGCCAGGAGCACCTTGTCTCCCTTCCTAGCCACGCCGGAGGATGTAGGTCTCGCGCGTGCGGAAGACGAACTCGCCTTCGGCTCCGCGCCCCTCGGTCTCGAGGACGAGGACGTCGGTGGCCCCGCTGGTCCCGGCGCGCTCCTGGACGTCGGCCACCTTGCTCTTCACTGTAAGTCGATCCCCGGCGACGATGGGGCGGCCGTACTCGATCGACTCCTCGCCCAGCAGGAGCGACCGGGTGCCGAGGTCGAGGGAGTGGCGGAAGCGCTCGTTCTGGGAGAGCACGGCCGGAAAGGTGAGCGGCGCCGCCAGCGAGTGGAATCCGGCCGCGAGGGCCGCGGACTCGTCGGTGTGGATGAGGTTGACGTCGCCGGTCGCGTCGGCGAGCCGCCGGATGGCGCCCTTCTCCACCTCCACGACGGTGGCCTCGCTCTCGCGTCCGATGAGGGTCTTGTCGAGCATGCGCGCCTCGCTCAGGACCGCCCCGGAGGGAGGTCGAGCACGGTGACCAGGCCTTGCAGCAGGGGAATGGCGGCGGCGGCGTGGACCACCGCCCAGGCGGTCGAGGCCTCGCCGGGAAACCCGCCAGGGACGACAAGCCGCAGCGGCGGGTCGGCCTCCAGGAATACCTCGTCCCGCGGGTCCTCGGCACCGGCGGCGAGAACGCACTCGAGCCGGATCACCTCCCGCCCGTCCTGCCAGCCGCGGGCAACCTGCCGGATTCCGGCCACGCCGCCCTTCTGCACCAGCACCCGGCCGGCCAGGTCGCGGCTCGCCAGCACGGGCTCGGCCTCCTCCTCGAGCTCGTCGAGGTCGAGCCCGCAACCCAGCGCCGCCAGCGTCGCCGACTCGGCGAGGCCGACGTGCCCGATGGCCTCCGCCTCCACCGCACGCTGGAACTCCGGCATCGCGAGCCCGGCTCCGGCCTTCTTCCAGAGCGACTCGCGCCGGGAGGCGAGGTCGACGACGCGCGTCGCCTCGAGGCGTCGCACCTCGCCGGTGCCCTGGGACAGGAGCGAAGGGAGCCGGTCGAGCGCCAGGCCAGGGTTCACTCCCGCGGCGACCACGGCCACGTCGCTCTTCTCGCAGAGGGCGTCGAGGGCGTCCGACTCCTCCTCGTGCGCGAGCCACGGGTAGGCGAGCTCCTCGCAGGTGGAGACGACGGAGAGCCCCGCGCGAACGGCCCGCTCGATGGTGGGGAGCACCTCGAGGAAGCGGGAAGAGGTGGCGAGGAGGAGCACGCCGCCGCGCGCGGCGCGGAGCGAACGTGCCGGGTCGGCCTCGACCTCGAGCCCGGTGGGCGTCCCGACGAGGGAATCGAGCGTCTGCTTCGCGAAGGCCGGGTCGATCGCGCCGACGAGGCGCAGGTCCGCCGAGGAGAGGGCGGCGCGCGCAACGGCTCGCCCGACCTCGCCAAGGCCCGCCACCACGACCGGGATGCCCGTCGCCTCTTTCGTCACGTTCCCCCCGCGCTCCACGCTGGCGGAGTGCCGAGATTTCACGGAATTCCAGATAGTTATATGGCACCCCTCCAAATACCTTCAACAGGATCACCCCACAGCGAGGCCTGCCTGCAGGCCTCGCATTTTTTTTGTCTTTTTGTTCAGTGGGTTACGACGAGGCTCCGGCCCCGATAGACCCTTCTGGGGTCCACCTCCGAGCGCTCGTCCTTGGCAAGGTCCCTAGCGAATCAGCCGCTCGAGGAACGCACGGGCGGCGGGGTCGTTCCAGTCGCGGGGACCGACCACGTAGGAGACCAGCTTCCCGGACGGGTCGACCACGTACGTCTCCGGGAACTTGAAGGAATCCGGACACGAACCTCTCGCGAGGCAGTAGTACTCCCGGGTCACTGCCTGGTCGGGGTCGCGGACCACGTCGATCCCGCCCGGAAGGCGCCCTGCGAAGAACTGCATCACCTCGGGCCACCCATCGTCGACCGAGACCGCGACCATCCGGAACTTGCCCGGGTGGCGGGCCGCGAGGTCGCGCCCGAGCTGCAGCATGGACGGCATCTCCTCGCGGCAGGGCGGGCACCAGGTCGCCCAGAAGTTCACGAAGACCACCTGGCCGCGCGCCTCCGCCAGCGTGAAGGGCTTGCCCTCGACGGTGAATCCGAGGACGGGTGGGGCTGGCGCTGGGCGAGCCACCTGCGTGACGTCGAAGGCCTTCTCGCGGGCGGCCTCGGCCTGTCGCGGCCCCTCGACCCAGAGCTGCCAGCTCGTCCAACCCGCCGCCGCGACCACGAAGAGGGCGACCGCGGCGATGGCGACGGCCTTGCCCTTCCCTCCCTGCTCGGGGGTCTGCTGCCCGGCGGCGTCCATGCGCTGCCGGTCATAACACCGACCCGTTCCTTGCCGCCACGGGTCTTTCCGGGGAGACTCCGGTCGTGCGCGGCCTCGCCGGAAGCCTCTCGTTCATGCCGCTCCCGGAGCTCGTGGAGTTCCTCGCGCGACGCTCGGTCACCGGCTCCCTCACCTGCGAGCGCGGCGCGGTCCGCAAGACCCTCTACCTTCGCGAGGGAAGCGCGGTCGGCGCCGCCTCCACCGACCCGCGGGAGTTCCTGGGGCAGCTCCTCATCAACTTCGGTCACATCGACGAGGAGCAGCTCGCCAAGGCCTTCCGCACCCAGCAGGAGACCCGGATCCGGCTCGGCAAGGTGCTCGCCATGGTGGGGCTGGTGCAGCCCCGCGTCCTCCGCGAGGCCCTCTCCATCAAGATCCGCGAGACCCTGCTCGACGTCTTCCGGTGGGAGTCGGGCGTCTTCCGGGTGGACGAGGATCCGCCCGCCGCCTCCGAGGACGAGCTGGCCGTCTCGGTGCCCCTCTCCGACATCCTGAAGGAGGCCGAGTTCCGGGCCACCGCCTGGGACGCCTTCCTCGCCCAGTTCCCGAGCAGCAGCGCCACGCTGCTCGTCGACGAGTCCCGGATCCCCCAGAGCGCCGCCGAGGGCACCATCGACGGCAAGGTCCTCATGCTGGCCGCCAACGGCCGGACCATCGACGAGATCGGCCTCGCCCTCCACGCCACCGAGTTCCACCTCTACCAGCGGCTCTACGCGCTGGCGCGGCAGGGCGCCGTCACCGCCGCCGACATCGAGATCATCGACGAGCCGGTCCCGGAGGACGCCGAGCAGGTGAGCGCGGTGCTCGAGGAATCGGCCCGGCTGCTCGCCGAGGGCCGCCCCGCCGAGGCCGAGCTGGCCGCCGCCCGGGCGCTCGGCGCCGCGCCCTCGTCCGACGAAGCCCGCCAGGCTCTCGCCGCGGCCCGCGAGGCGCTGGGGGCGTCCCTGCGGGCCTCGCTCGACCGGCGTGCCATCCCGGTGGTCCGGCTCTCCGCGAGCGAGATCGCCGGGCTCGGCATGGACGCCTCGCAGAAGTACCTGCTCTCCCGCTGCGACGGGAGGCGTGCCCTGGGACACATCGCCCAGGTGGCACCGCTCGACGAGCTGGAGGTGCTGAAGTTCTTCCGGGGCTTCGTCGAGCAGGGCGTGGTCGAGCTGCGCGCCTCCTGACCCGGGGAGGGTGGCGTCCTACGGGCGGCGCGCCCGGACACGCGAGGCCGGAACGGATGCCTCGAGGCGGCCCCCTTCCCAGTCGGCCCAGGCCTCGACGGCGGAGCGCGCCACCGCGGGCGCCTTCACCCGCCAGTTGCGCTCGTTCACCACCACCACCGCGAAGGCCACGCGGGGATTGTCGGCCGGCGCGAATCCAACGAACCAGGAGTAGTCGCGATACGGATCGGCCTCGGAGAGCGAGCCGGTCTTTCCGGCCACGGTGAGGCCGCGCATCGACGACTGGCGGGAGCGGGGGGCGCGGAAGGCGCGCCGCGCGGTTCCCTCGGTCACGGTGGTGCGCATCATGGCAGCGAGCTCGGCGGCGACCTGCTCGTCGAGGACGCGCCAGGGCTCCACGGTGGGGCGCGGGACGGCCCCGGACGACGAGGCCACCACGTCCGGCGGAACGAAGACCCCTCCGTTGGCGACGATGGCGGCCACCACGGCGCCGTGGAGCGCCGACAGGCGGACCGGGCCGAAGCCGGCGGCGGTGGTGGCGAGCGCGAACGACTCCTCGGGGATCTCGGCGCGCGAGGTCTCGACGCGCTGCGCGAAGGGGATGGACCGGTTGAAGAGGAAGCGGTCGGCCTCGGCCCGCAGCAGCGTGGCGTTGAGCGCCCGGTCGGCGAGCTTGGCGAAGACCACGTTGGCGCTCTTGCCGAGCGCCGAGGAGAGCGAGAGGCAGCGCCGGTCGCGCCGCGGATCGTCGGCGAGGAGCGCCGGCCGCACCCGGTGCTGCCCGCCGTGGAAGCAGACCTCCGAGCCGGGCTCGAGACCGCGCCGGAGCAGGGCCGAGCTGGTGACGATCTTGAAGACGCTGGCAGCCGGGGCCCGGGCCTCGAGCGAGAGGCCGCGCCGGCCCGGCTCCCTCTGGGAGTGCTCGGCCATGGCCAGCACCCGGCCGGTGGACGGCTCGAGGAGCACCGCGGCGGCCCAGGGGACCCGGTGATCGGAGAGCATCTTCTCGATGCGCTCCTGCAGGCGCGGGACGGTGGTGAGGACCGCGCGACCGGCGCCGAGCGGCGCGACGTAGCGATCGGCCACCCGGTCGAGCGTGGCCTCGGCGAGGCGGAGCTCGGAGGTGGCAACGGCCTTCATCACCGGCGCGACCCGGGGCGGCGGTCCGGGCAGGGGTGCGGGATCGGCCTCGTGCCCGCCGGAGAGGACGAGCGCCCCGCGCGGGGCGTCGATTCCCGAGGCCGGAGCCGGCCAGGGAAGCGCCAGGAAGAGGAGGAAGCCCCCGAACGCGGCGAGGAGCCAGGAGGAGAGGCGGGGACGGGTCATCGAGATATCGGCATTGTCGTCGAAGGATGGCACGCGGTCAAAGAAGGAGGCGGAGCGCCCACGTGGGGAACGCTCCGCCTCGCACGCCCGATGTGGGCGCGTCCCCCGTCGAACCTACCTGCGAACGCCAGGCTTCCCCCGCTCCGCCTTCCGCCTCGCGACCTTCCCCTTCGCGGCCTTCCTCTTCGCGGCCTTCCGGCGCGGGGCCGGCTCCGCCATGCGCCGCTTCAACGCGGCCTGGGCGGCCGCGAGGCGCGCGACGGGCAGCCGGTACGGGGAGCAGGAGACGTAATCGAGCCCGATCGCGTCGCAGAACTCGACCGACGACGGGTCGCCTCCGTGCTCGCCGCAGATCCCCAGCTTGAGGTCGGGCTTGGTGCGGCGGCCGTCCTCGATGGCGATCCTCATGAGCCGGCCCACTCCCTCCCGGTCGATGGAGACGAACGGGTCCACCGCGAAGATGTCCTTCTGCATGTAGCTCGCGAGCACCGGTCCCAGGTCGTCGCGGGAGAGGCCGAAGGTCGTCTGGGTGAGGTCGTTCGTTCCGAACGAGAAGAACTCCGCGGTCTTCGCGATCTCGCCGGCCGTGAGCGCCCCGCGGGGCACCTCGATCATGGTTCCCACCAGGAAGGGGATCCTCGTCCCTCGCTCGGCGAAGACCTTCTCGGCGGTGTCGCGGACCACGTGGGCCTGGTCGTCGAGCTCCTTCCTCGTCCCGACGAGCGGGATCATGATCTCGGGCTTCACCTTCACGCCCTCGGCCGCCACCTCGACGGCGGCCTCCAGGATGGCCCGGGCCTGCATCTCGGTGATCTCCGGGTAGGTGATTCCCAGCCGGCAGCCCCGGTGGCCGAGCATCGGGTTCGACTCGTGGAGCTCGTCGATGCGGGCGTGGACCCTGGCCACCGACTTGCCGGCGGCGCGGGCCAGGTCGACCACGCCCGCCTGGTCCTGCGGGAGGAACTCGTGCAGCGGCGGGTCGATGGTCCGGATGGTCACCGGTCGTGAACCCATGGCCCGGAAGAGGCCTGCGAAGTCGGCCCGCTGGAACGGGAGCAGCTTCGCCAGCGCCGTGCGCCGCTCCTTCTCGGTCTCGGCGACGATCATCTCCCGCATCGGGCCGATCTTTCCCTCGCCGAAGAACATGTGCTCGGTGCGGCACAGGCCGATGCCCTGCGCGCCCAGCTTGACCGCGATCTCCGCCTGGTCGGGCTGGTCGGCGTTGGCGCGCACCTTGAGGCGCCGCGCCTTGTCGGCCCAGCCGAGCAGGCGGGCGTACTGCCGGTAGAGAGGGGCGTCCTCCTCGCTCCGCTCCCCCTTGATCACGGCGTCCACCTCGGAGGGCTGGGTCTCGACCTTGCCCTCCACGACCTCGCCCGTGAACCCGTCGACCGAGATCCAGTCGCCCTCGCGCAGCCTGCGGGGCCCGGTGGCGGTGGCCACGGTCATGACGCGGTCCTTGTAGTCGAAGGAGAGCGCGTCGCAGCCCACGACCGCGATCTTGCCCATCTGCCGGGCCACCAGCGCGGCGTGGGAGGTCATGCCGCCGAAGGCGGTGAGGAAGCCCACCGCGGCGTCCATGCCCCGGATGTCCTCCGGGCTCGTCTCGTGCCGGACCAGCACCACCGTCTCTCCCCTCCGCTTCCACTCCTCGGCGTCGGAGGCGAAGAAGACGATGCGGCCGGTGGCCGCGCCGGGGCCGGCCGGCAGCCCGCGCGCCAGGTACTGCCCCTCGGCCACGGCCCGCTTCCACTGGGTGTGGTCGAAGACGGGCTTCATCAGCTGGTCGAGCGACGCCGGGGCCACCCGGAGGACGGCCTCCCCGGAGGTGATGAGCTTCTCCGCGGCCATCTCCACGGCGATCCGCACCTCGGCGAGGCCGGTGCGCTTGCCCGTGCGGGTCTGCAGCACGAAGAGGCGTCTCCCCTCGATGGTGAACTCGATGTCCTGCATGTCCCGGTAGTGGGACTCGAGCCGGTGGCGCACGGCCTCGAGCTGCCGGGCGATGTCCGGCCAGCGGCCGGCCATCTCTTCGATCTTCTGGGGCGTCCGGATGCCCGCCACGACGTCCTCGCCCTGGGCGTTCACCAGGAACTCGCCGTAGAAGAGGTTGGCGCCGCTGGCCGGGTCGCGGGTGAAGGCCACGCCCGTACCCGAGTCGTCGCCCATGTTGCCGAAGACCATCGACTGCACGGTGACCGCGGTGCCCCAGTCGGACGGGTACCCGTACATGCGGCGGTAGGCGATGGCGCGGTCGTTCTCCCAGGAGCGGAACACGGCGTCGACCGCCATGAGGAGCTGCTCCATCGGGTCGTCGGGGAAGGCGACGCCCCGGCGCGCCTGGATCTCGGCCTTGAACTCCGCCACCAGCTCCTTCAGCGCCTCCACCGGGAGCGCGGAGTCGACCTTCACCCCGAGCTCGTGCTTCTTCCGCTCCAGCACCACCTCGAAGGGATCGCGGTCCTCCTTCCGCTCGGGCTTCATGCCCAGGACCACGTCGCCGAACATGGCCACGAAGCGCCGGTAGCTGTCCCAGGCGAATCGCTCGTTGCCCGACCGCTCGGCGAGCCCCTTCGCGGTGGCGTCGTTGAGGCCCAGGTTGAGGACCGTGTCCATCATGCCGGGCATGGAGACCCGGGCGCCCGATCGGACCGAGACGAGCAGGGGGTCGGCGGCGTCGCCGAAGCGCTTCCCGGTCTCCTTCTCGACCCGGGCCAGCGCCGAGGCGATTGCCGCGCGGAGGTCCCGCGGCAGCTTCTTTCCCCCCGATAGAAGGCGGTGCAGACCTCGGTGGTGATGGTGAAGCCCGGCGGGACGGGGATGCCGATGTTGCTCATCTCGGCCAGGCCCGCGCCCTTTCCGCCGAGCAGTTCCTTCATGTTCCGGTTGCCCTCGGCGCGACCGCTGCCAAAGGAGTACGTCCGCTTCGCGCCGGTCTTCTTCGCCATCGGGATCCCTCGCCGCGTCGACCCTGCGGCCGCGCTCGTCCGGTAACCAGGGTGAACCTGAGGAACGGATGGTACGCCTCCGCTCCCTCGGCGGGTACACCCTCAGTGGTGTCCGGCTGTCAATTCCCCCTGTCCACGGGGGGTTGGCATTGAAAAATTGGTCAATCTAGATCCGCATCGACTCGATGCGTGCCTCGTCCCGCTCCGGCGCCACCGTCAGGGTCTCCACGACCCCGTCCTCGAGCCAGTCCACCGCCACCTCGAGGTGATCCCTCCCCTTGCCGTAGCGGGCCACGATCCGGGCGGCCAGCTGCCGCTCCTCCCAGGTGGGGGAGCCCTCGACGAGCGCGACCGGCCCGTTCAGGTCCCGGGCCGCGACCCGGGACCGCCCCTCGCCGTAGGAATCGAGGACGGAGTTCTCCAGCTCGGACCGCCCCACCATCATCTTCACCGTCGGCGAGAGGCGGAGGTGGCGCCCGGTGGAGAGGAGCACCAGGTCCTCCCTGCGGATGCGCCGCACCTCCCCGGCCGCCTCCCTGGCGTCGAGCACGTCGAAGAACTTCCGGGAGAAGGACTCGTCCGTGAGGTAGCAGCAGCCCCCCGCCGGCTGCGGCCACTCCGCGATGCCCAGCTCCCGGGCCAGCTGGATCTGCCGCTGCCGGGAGCGGCCGTTGATGTCGAGGAGCAGGGACCGGTCGAGGATGCCCTCGCGCTCGGGGATGGAGGGCTCGAGGAGCCGGGCCGAGAGCGGGCGCACCAGCCGCCCGGTGAGGCCACTCTCCTTCTCCACCGCCCGCAGGGTGTCGCGCCGCTGGCTCTTGGGGCGCTGGCCCAGCACCTCGCCGGTGAAGACGAAGGAGGCTCCCTCCCGCTCCATGATCTCGCGGGCCCTCGTCATCATGAAGATGCGGCAGTCGACGCAGGGGTTGGCGTTGGCCCCGTACCCGTGGCGCGGGTTCACGATGAGATCGAGATAGCCCTGCTCGGAGACGTCGACGTATTCGATGTCCACCTCGAGGTCGGCGGCGGCCCGCAGGGCCTCGTTCTGCGGCATGGTGCCGTCCGGGCGGCCGCCCTTTCGCCGCTGGGTCTCGGTGATGCAGAGGCCGGTGTAGAAGTTGATGGCCTTCACCTCGATGCCCTGCCGCTTCACCAGCGCGAGCGCGAGGGTCGAGTCGAGCCCGCCCGAGATCATGGCGATGGCCTTGCGCGCGGTCATGCGGCTCCACCGGCCAGCACCCGCTTCCGCACCCAGCTGCGGAACGACTTCCCCTCCCGGAAGGTTCCCAGGTGCTCGTTCCGGGTCGCCTTGCACCACATGGGCATGTCGGTTGCGATGCCGGGGTCCGTGGAGAGCACGCAGACCACCGCCCCGGGGGCGAGCCCCTTCATGGCCCGCGCGATCTCCACGATCGGATACGGGCAGAGCCGCCCCGAGGTGTCGAGGGAGAGATCGGGCGTGGGCAGTGACGGGAACGGCATCGCCGCTCCGTTTATCGCCGCGCCGGGAAGCGGGCAAGGACTCCACGCGTTCCTTGCCCAAAGGAAGGGGGGGCGGTAACTTCCGGCCCCCGATGGTGAAATCCCTGACTCGACCCGTCCTCGGCGCGCTCGCCGCGATGCTCCTCCTCCTGCCCGGCGCGGCCCGGCCGGCCGACCCACCCCCGGAATCCCGGCCGGTGGGTCTCGTCGTCTCGGCGGACCTGGGCGGAGGCGGCCAGCTCGGGACCGGTTCGGCCTACGATCCGCCCGGCATCTTCGAGCTCGAGGTCGGGGTGGCCTACGAGGTCTTCTTCGGGATCGCACCCCAGATCTCCATGGCGCTGGGGATGGCTCCGGGAGCCTCCTTCGCCATCCGCCCCGGGATCGAGTGGTTCATCCCCGAGACCCCGTTCTACCTCCGCGCCGCCGTGGACGCCTCCACGCAGGTCGGCTATCTGGCCTGGCGCTGGATGCTCCTGGGAGGCGGTGCCGCCATCCGCATCACCGACGTCCTGGGCTTCATGGTCGAGGGCAACAGCGGCTTCCCGCTCTCGAGCGGTGCCGGTGTCCCGCTCATCGTCCGCGCCGGCGCCTTCGCCCGTTTCTAGACCCGGGCCGCGACCCGCGGCCCCGCACACGCAGGAGCGAGACAGATGAAGCACACGAGCTGGATCCTGGCACTCGTCGTCGGGGTGGTCCTGGGCGTGGTCGGCGACCGCATGGCGGGAGGCGGCCCCCGGGTCGCCCAGGGCACGGTGCGCCCCTCGGAGCTCCCGCCCCAGCAGCGTCCGCCTCCGCGTCCCCAGGAGGACCCGAGGGCGATCTACCGGGTCCCGGTCGACGACTCCCCGGTGCGCGGTCCCGCCGACGCGCTCGTGACCATCGTCGAGTCCTCCGACTTCGAGTGCCCCTTCTGCAAGCGGGTCGGGCCGACCATGAAGCAGGTCGAGGAGGCCTTCCGCGGCAAGGTTCGCTTCGTCTTCAAGCACAACCCGCTCCCCTTCCACCAGAAGGCGCTGCCCGCCGCCATCGCCTCCGAGGAGGGGCGGGCGCAGGGTGGCCCCGCGAAGTTCTGGGAGATGCACGACCGGCTCTTCGAATCGGCGCCGGCGCTCGACCGGCCAGCCCTCGAGGCCACCGCCCAGGCGGCCGGGCTCGACATGAACGCCTTCCGGAAGGCCCTCGACGAGAAGCGCCACGAGTCCCGCATCCGCCGGGACCAGGCGCTGGTGAACGGCCTGGGAGCGAACGGCACGCCGACCTTCTTCGTGAACGGACGCAAGATCGCGGGAGCGGTGCCCTTCGAGACCTTCCGGGCGGTGATCGACGAGGAGCTCGCGAAGGCCGAGGCCCTGGTCAAGTCGGGCGTCGCCCCGAAGGACGTCTACGCGAAGATCATGGAGGGCGCGGCCACCGCCCCGGTGATGATCGCGGCGCCCGCCGGGCAGGCGGCCCAGGCGGCCCCGCCCGCGCCTCCGCCGGCCCAGGTCCAGAAGATCGAGCTTCGTCCCGACGACCCGCAGAAGGGTCCGGGGAGCGCCCCGGTGACGGTGGTGGTCTTCTCCGACTTCCAGTGCCCGTTCTGCGGCCGCGTCGAGCCGACGCTCGCGCAGCTCCAGAAGGCCTACCCGGACGACGTCCGGGTGGTCTGGAAGAACCTGCCGCTCGCCATGCACCCACAGGCCATGCCCGCGGCGCTGGCGGCCGAGGCGGCGCACCAGCAGGGCAAGTTCTGGGAGATGCACGAGGTCCTGTTCCAGAACCAGGCGCAGCTCTCCCCGGACAAGTACGAGACCTGGGCGAAGCAGATCGGCCTCGACGTGGCGAAGTTCAAGAAGGCGGCCGCCAGCGGGACCACGCGCGCCCGGGTCGAGGAGGACGCCAGGCTCGGCGCCCGGGTGGCGCCGCAGGGGACGCCCACGCTCTACGTGAACTGCCGGCAGGTGGTGGGCGCCCAGCCCTACGAGGTCTTCAAGAAGATCGTCGACGAGCAGCTGGCGCGGGCCGCCGACCTGCGCAAGTCCGGCGTGAAGGTGGACGCTTCGTTCTACGAGCGCATCTGCGAGGACAACGTCAAGAATCCGCAGAAGGGGTAGCCGGGACGCCGGGGCGCCCGTCGAGCCATGCCGTCCGCATGGCCTGGAAGAGCGCCGAAGGACCACCGGTGTCCGCGGCGATCTCCCAGATCGGAACGTCGCCGAGCCCCTTGAACCAGGCTCGCCCCACGTGCCGGAACATCTCGGCAGGGCGGCCGTCGGTGTGGAAGGTCACCACCAGGCTCGCGGGCCCGGCGCCGAACCACCACTGCCGGGTGAGGTCGCCGGGAAGCTCGGCCGGGTCGAGCTCGACGCGCCGGACGGTGCGCTTCGCTCCCACCGCCGCGAGCCAGGCCGTGAGCGCCTCCTCGGAGAGGGCGGCGCCGGCGTTGTAGACGTCGCCCGCGCCCTCGTCCTCGGCGCGGGCGGCCGCCTCCAGCGCGCGCCGCACCGGCTTCGCGACCGCCCGCATGGCGGCGGTCATGTCCCCGGCCCGCGCCGCCTTGAGGACCTCGGCGGCCGCGGCGGGAGGGATGGCGAGCGTGAGGGGCTGGCCGATGAAGACGCTCCAGGCGTGGCGCAGCCCGGGATTCCCGAGCGACGTGCGGGCCGCGGCGAGGAGCTGGTCGGCGCGGGCGCGGGCCGCCGGGGCCCGGGCCGTTCCGCGGGCCGACTCGTTGATCTTCTCGGCGATGGCCACCCGGTTGCGGCCGAAGGCCTCGTCGTCGATCGACACCACGAGGGGCGCCGGGCCGAAGGAGACGAAGACCCCGGCCTCCAGCCCCTCCCCACGGGTTCGTGACACGTCCCGCTCCATCTCCGCGGCGAGCCGCGCTGCGGCGGCGGCGTGCAGGGCGGCGCGGCGAAGCGACTCGCTCCGCTCCACCCCTCCGGGGGCGGCCCGCTCGGCGGCCGAACGGGCCTCGTCCCGGGACGCGTGGGCCCGGGCGATCTCGCCCCGGTACCGCTCCTCGAGCGCGGAGACCCGCCCGGCCACCGTGGTGGAGGAGACCTCCCTCTCCAGCCGGTCCTCGTAGGCGGTGAGGAGCCGCCGGATCTCGGCGGCCAGCGACACCAGCGCCTCGATGTCCCCGGAGAGCGAGATGGCGTCCCCGAGCAGGTTGTTCACCGAGACGCCGCCCCGGTCGGCCAGGTGCTCCATCCCGGTGAAGCGCGCCTTGGCCGCGGCCAGGATGGGAAGGTAGAACTCCCGCCGCAGGAACTCGGCCATGGAGGCCGGCCCCAGCAGGCTCGTACGCCGCGTGAAGTCCTTCACGTCGGCGAAGAGGTGGGCGATGGGGTGCTCCTTGGCCTCGGCCAGGATGGGGACGGACCGCGTCGAGATCCGGTAGAGGCGCCCCGCCTCCCACTCGGCGTCGGGGGTGCCGGCCCCCGACGCAGGGACGAGGACCCGGCGGGTCGGGGCCACGAGCCGCTCCAGCGCCACGTCGGCGAGGGCACCGGCTGCCGAGAGCCCGTAGACCTCCCGCGCCTCTTCCCGCCGCATTCCCACCGCGGCCGCGGGCTCGCGGGGCTTCCAGGCGCGCAGCGCGCGGAGGGCCTGGTCGAGCGCGCTGGCGCCGTCCCCGGCCGCCGCGCTCCCCAGTGCCCGCTGGGTGCGGGCGGCGAGATCCGTCCGCCCGGACTCGTCGGCGACGGCCTGGGCGAGCGCTCCGGGCCCGAGCAGCACGGCCCGGAGATCGGCCGCCGCTCCTCCTCCTCCCGCCTCCTCGGCGGCCATCCCGGCCGCGGCGAGCATCTCGCGGAGGCGCCAGAGCGCCACCGCCCCCTCCGCACGGCGGGAGGCCTCCTCGTCCTCCGCCAGCGCTGCGGCCACCTCCCCGATGGCGATGTCCGGCTCGCCTCCGGCTGCGAGGCGGGCCCCGATCTCCTCGGCCCGGGGGATCCCGATGACGAGCTCCGGGCCGTAGAGGGTGGACCCGCCCCCGGAGAGCCCGGCCCGTCCTCCGGCCAGGGCGGCGGGGTTCACCGCGGCCTCCATGCGCAGCAGCATCGGATCCTCGTCCCGCAGCCCGGCGTCGCGGGCGAAGCGGGAGAGACCGGTCCGCGCCGAGACCCAGAGCGCGGTGAGCGCCGCGGCGCGCAGGTGCCGGTCGTGGGGCGGGCCCGGCAGGACGTCGCGGAGCCCGGCGGCCGCTGCCTGGACGGCCGCGAAGAGCGCCAGCGTCACGAGATACGGGGTCTCCTCCCGCTTCGGCGAGGCCGCCATCTCCGCGGCTGCGCTCCGCAGCGAGGCGATCCAGAGGGCGGTGAGCGAACGCCCCTTTCCGCCCGGCCCCATCCAGGCGGTGACGAGTCCCCCGTGCAGGGCCGGGTGCGCGGAGAGGGCCAGCCTGGCGGCGCCCCGGAGGCCGGGCCCCCCGGCGGTGGGTGCCAGCCGATCGGCGACCGCGGGCAGGGAGGCGTAGTCCTCCCGGAGATAGAGCCGGTCGAGCACGTCGCCGGGCAGGAACCGGCCGTGCTGGATGCTGAGCAGGAGCCCGAGCTGGTCCACGGCTCCCCGGACCAGCGCGGACGCCTCGGCGGAGAGCTCGACGGGGACCCGGAGATCCGCGTGGGAGGTGCCCAGCTGGAACCGCAGACGCGCCGGATCGAGCCGCAGGAAGGGCTCTCCCTGCGCCTGGGCCTCGGAAAGGATGCGCAGCCGCCGGGCCGCGATCGGGGCCTGCCCCGCCTCCCTGTCGCCGGATGTCTTGATCGGAAGCCTCCCAACGGGTAGAAACCCGGATCATGCGCCGGACTTTCTTCAAGTCCAAGATCCACCGTGCCACGGTGACCCATGCGGACCTCGACTACGAGGGATCGGTCTCCATCGACGAGGACCTGATGGACGCCGCAGGGTTCCTCGAGTACGAGGCCGTCCACGTGTGGAACATCACCCGGGGCACGCGGCTCCAGACCTACGCCATCAAGGGCGAGAGGGGCAGCGGCATCATCTGCATCAACGGGGCGGCGGCCCACCTGAACCGCCCCGGGGACATGGTCATCCTGGCCACCTTCGCCGAGATGGAGGAGGCGGAGGCCCGCACCCACGTCCCGCAGGTGGTGCTGGTCGACGCGAAGAACAAGGTGGTCGCCCAGGACGTGGCCGAGATCGCCGGTCCGGCCAGGCGGGTGGTCGCATGACGGTGTTTCTTTGGCGCTGACTCCCTGCGCGCCTCCCCCGACCTCGCGACGTTCGAGAGCCTGTGCAAGCCAGGCCGCGCCATACCGGTGCGCGTCGAGATCGAGGCCGACACCGAGACCCCCGTCTCGGCCTTCCTGAAGCTCTCCCGAGGGAAGCGCCAGGCCTTCCTGCTCGAGTCGGTGGAGGGGGGCGAGCGGTCCGGCCGCTTCAGCTTCCTCGGCGCCGGACCCCGAAGCTCCATGTCCTGGCGGCTCGGCCAGCCCGCCGACCCGATCTCCTGGATCCGGCAGGAGCTGTCCGGCCACCAGGCGGTGCGCATCCCCGGAACCCCGCGCTTCTCGGGTGGCCTGGTGGGCTTCCTCTCCTACGACGCGGTCAAGCTCTTCGAGCCCCGCGTCCCGGTCGCCAAGGAGGACGAGCTCGGCTTCCCCGACGCGCTCTTCATGGACTTCGACCAGGTGGTCGCCTTCGACAACCTGCGCCACTCGCTGCACGTCATCGCCGAGGTCCGCTGCGAGGAGGGGGACGATCCGCGCGCCCTGTACCACGCCGCGCTGGCCCGCATCGGCGGGACCATGGCGACCCTGGCCCGCCCGCTCCGGGACCGGCGCGCCCCGGCCAGCCGCCGCGCCGCCGAGCTTCGCCCCCGCGTCGAGCGGCGGGAGTTCGAGCGGGCCGTGCGCCGGGCCCAGGAGTACGTGAAGGCCGGCGACTGCCAGCAGATCGTGCTCTCGCAGCGCTTCGACGCCGAGGTCTCGGTGCCACCCTTCGAGGTCTACCGGGCGCTGCGACGGGTGAACCCGTCGCCGTACCTCTTCTACCTCCAGAACGGCACCCAGGCGCTGGTGGGCAGCTCCCCCGAGACCCTCATCAAGCTGGAGGACGGCGAGGTCACGCTGCGCCCCATCGCCGGGACCCGGCGCCGCGGGAGGGATCCGGAGGAGGATCGACGCCTCGAGGAGGAGCTGCGCGCCGACCCGAAGGAGAACGCCGAGCACGTGATGCTCGTCGATCTGGGGCGGAACGACGTGGGACGGGTGAGCGCCATCGGCTCGGTGCGGGTCACGCAGCTCAAGACCGTGGAGCGCTACTCGCACGTCATGCACCTCGTCTCCGAGGTGAAGGGGCGGCTCGCCGCCGGCCTCGACTCGGTCGACGTCCTGCGTGCCGGATTCCCGGCGGGCACCGTGTCGGGCTCGCCCAAGGTCCGGGCCATGGAGATCATCGACGAGCTGGAGCCGGCGCGGCGCGGGCCATACGCGGGCGCGGTGGGCTACTTCGACCGCGGGGGCGACATGGAGATGTGCATCGCCATCCGAACCCTCATGCAGTCGGGGCGGCGCATCTCGGTGCAGGCCGGCGCCGGGCTGGTCTACGACTCGAAGCCGGCCGCCGAGTACCAGGAGACGGTGAACAAGGCCCGCGCCCTCTTCACGGCGGTGGCCCAGGCCGAGTCCCGCGACCTCGACGGGAAGGCCTCCCCGGTGAAGGGCGCGGGGCCGGTGCGGCGGGAGCCTCGGCGCAGGAGGTCCGGCGCATGAAGCCCCGCCTCGTCCTCGTCGACAACTACGACTCCTTCACCTGGAACCTGGTGCAGTACCTGGGCGAGCTGGGCGCCGACGTGCACGTGTTCCGCAACGACGCCATCGACGTGGCCGGGATCCGCAGGCTGCGCCCGCGCGGCCTGGTGATCTCGCCGGGCCCCTGCACGCCCGACGAGGCGGGGGTGAGCCTCACGGCCATCCGCGAGCTCGCTGGGGCGGTGCCCATCCTGGGGGTCTGCCTGGGGCACCAGGCCATCGGCCAGGCCTTCGGCGGCAAGGTGATCCGCAACGTGCGCATCGTCCACGGCAAGTCGAGCCCGGTGCTCCACCGGGGCGACGGGATCTACGCTGGCCTGCCCTCCCCGTTCGAGGCCGGGCGGTACCACTCGCTGGTGGTGGAGCGGTCCTCGCTGCCCCGCGAACTCTCGATCACCTCCTGGACGCGCGAGGGGGAGGTGATGGGGCTCTCCCACCGCAAGCTCGACGTCGAGGGCGTGCAGTTCCACCCGGAGTCGGTGCTCACCGGCCACGGCAAGGCGCTGCTCGCGAACTGGCTGGCCCGCGTGCGGGCCAGGAGGCGGACGTGATCGTGCAGGCCATCGGGCGGCTCGTGGCCGGGAAGGACCTCTCCCGCGCCGAGATGGTGGAGCTGATGGGCGAGGTGGCCGACGGCGGGGCCACGCCCGCGCAGGTCGGGGCCTTCCTGGCGGCGCTGCGCCTCAAGGGCGAGACGATCGACGAGATCGCCGGCGCGGCGCAGGTGATGCGGCAGCGGGCCGAGCGGGTCCAGGTGGACCGGGAGATCTTCGTCGACACCTGTGGGACGGGCGGGGACGGACAGAACACCTTCAACATCTCCACCACCGCCGCCTTCGCGGTGGCCGGCGCCGGGGTGGCGGTGGCCAAGCACGGCAACCGCTCGGTCTCCTCGCGGTGCGGGTCGGCGGACGTGCTCGCCGCGCTGGGTGTCGACGTCGACGCGCCGCGGGACCGGGTGGAGCGCTGCATCGCCGAGGTGGGGATCGGCTTCCTCTTCGCGCCGAAGCTCCACCCCGCCTTCAAGGCGGTGGCCGGCATCCGGCGCGAGCTGGCCATCCGCACCATCTTCAACCTGCTCGGGCCGCTCGCCAACCCGGCCGGCGCCCGGTACCAGGTCATGGGCGTCTACGAGCCGCGCTGGGTGCCGATCCTCGGCGGGGTGCTCGCGGCGCTGGGATCGGTCCACGCCTTCGTGGTTCACGGCGAGGGACTGGACGAGATCGCCGTCACCGGGACGACCCGGGTGGCCGAGGTGAAGGACGGCACGGTGCGGACCTTCGAGGTCACCCCCGAGGAGCTGGGCGTGGGACGCTGGCCGGCCGCGGCGCTGGCTGGCGGCGACGCCGAGGAGAACGCCCGCATCACCCGCGACGTCCTCTCCGGGGCGAAGGGGGGGCCGCGGGACGCCGTGCTCGCCAACGCGGCGGCGGCGCTGGTCGCCGCGGGGGCGGCGACCGACCTGCGCCAGGGAGTCCGGGTCGCCGCGGAATCCATCGACCGGGGCGCCGCCCGCGAGAAGCTCGAGCGGCTCGCCGCGGTGAGCCGCGGATGACCATCCTGGACGAGATCCTGGCGCGCAAGGCGCGCGAGGTGGAGGCGCGCCGGGTGGCGCTCCCCGAGCGGGAGGTCGAGGCACGGGCGCTCGCCACGCCCCGCCCCCGCCGGCTGGAGGACGCCCTCTCGCCACCCGGGGGGCCGGTGCGCATCGTCGCCGAGGTGAAGCGGGCGAGCCCGTCGGCCGGCGCCATCGACGCGGGGCTCGATGCTCCGGCGCAGGCGGCGCGCTACGCCGCGGCGGGAGCGGCCGCCGTCTCGGTCCTCACCGACGGCCCCGGCTTCGGCGGCTCCCTGGACGACCTCCTGGCGGCCCGGGAGCGGGTGGACGTCCCGCTCCTCCGCAAGGACTTCGTGCTCGAGCGCTACCAGCTGCTGGAGGCGCGCGCCTGGGGCGCCGACGCCGCCCTGCTCATCGTCTCCGCCCTCCCGGGCGACCTCCTGCGCCGCCGCCTCGACGAGTGCGCCGCGCTCGGCCTGTCCGCTCTGGTGGAGGTGCACGACCTGGACGAGGCCGAGGTCGCCGTGGCGGCCGGGGCGCGCATCGTGGGAGTGAACAACCGGGACCTGCGCACCTTCCGGGTGGACCTCGCGGCCAGCGAGGCGGTGCTCCCCGCGCTCCCGGCGGGCGTCCGGGGCGTCTCGGAGAGCGGCATCCGCGCCCCTGCGGACGTGGCCCGGCTCCGGCGGTGCGGCGCCGCCAACTTCCTCGTGGGCGAGGCGCTGGTCCGGGCGCCCGATCCGGGCGCGCTGCTCTCGGAGATGGCGGCGGCGCGGTGAACGCGGTTCGCATCAAGATCTGCGGCGTGACCCGCCTCCAGGACGCCCTCGACGCGGCGCGGCTGGGCGCCGACGCGCTGGGGTTCAACTTCTGGCCCAGGTCGAAGCGCTACCTGACCCCCGCCGCCGCCGAGCGGATCATCTCCCGCCTCCCGCCCTTCGTGACCCCGGTGGGGGTCTTCGTGAACCAGTCCGAGGCGGAGATGCGGGCCATCGCCGCCGAGACCGGCATCCAGGTCTTCCAGCTCCACGGCGACGAGCCCCCCGAGCTCTGTTCCCGCCTGCCCTTGCCGGTCGTGAAGGCCATCCCGGTGGACCAGGTTCGCACCCTCTCGAGGCTCCTCTCCTACGAGGTCCAGGCCTTCCTCCTCGACACCCCCTCGCGCGGATACGGCGGCACGGGGCAGCCCTTCGACTGGTCGCTCGCCGAGGGGGTCTCCGAGGTGGCGCCGGTGATCCTGGCAGGAGGGCTCACGCCGGAGAACGTGGCCGGGGCCGTCCGGGCCGTGCGTCCCTGGGCCGTCGACGTGGCCAGCGGCGTCGAGTCTTCCCCGGGCCTGAAGGACGTGGACAAGATGTCCCGCTTCGTCGCCGCCGTTCGCGAGGTGATCCTCCCATGACCGTTCCCGACGCCGCCGGCCACTTCGGCCCCTACGGGGGACGCTACGTCCCCGAGACCCTGGTCCCGGCGCTCGACGAGCTCACGGCGGCCTGGCAGCAGGCCCGGCACGACCCGGCCTTCGCCGAGGAGCTGACCCGGCTGCTCACCCGCTTCGCCGGCCGCCCCACCCCGCTCGGCGACGCGCTGCGCATGGGCGCCGAGGCGGGCGGCTGCCGCATCGTGCTGAAACGCGAGGACCTCTGCCACACCGGCGCCCACAAGATCAACAACACGCTGGGCCAGGTGCTGCTGGCGCGCCGCATGGGGAAGCGGCGCATCATCGCCGAGACCGGTGCCGGCCAGCACGGGGTGGCCACCGCCACCGCTGCGGCCCTCTTCGGGATGCCCTGCGACGTCTTCATGGGCGCCCTCGACGTGGAGCGCCAGGCGCTGAACGTCTTTCGCATGCAGTTGCTCGGGGCGCGCGTGGTTCCGGTGCAGTCCGGCTCGCGCACGCTGAAGGACGCCATGAACGAGGCCATCCGGGACTGGGTCACGAACGTGCGGGACACCCACTACATCATCGGCTCGGTGGCCGGACCGCACCCCTACCCGGCCATGGTGCGCGACTTCCAGTCGGTGATCGGCGACGAGGCCCGCGCCCAGATCCTCCAGATCGCCGGGCGGCTTCCGGACGTGGTGGTGGCCTGCGTCGGCGGCGGTTCCAACGCCATGGGGGTCTTCTCGGCGTTCCTCCCCGACCGCGCGGTGCGGCTCGTGGGCGTCGAGGCGGCCGGGCACGGCCTCGCCACCGGCAAGCACGGAGCGGCGCTGGCGAAGGGGCGCCCCGGGGTCCTCCACGGCTCCCGGAGCTACCTGCTCCAGGACGACGACGGGCAGATCGTGGAGGCCCACTCCATCAGCGCCGGCCTCGACTACCCCGGGGTAGGCCCGGAGCTCTCCTGGCTCAAGGACGAGGGGCGGATCGAGCTCCGGCAGGCCACCGACGACGAGGCGCTCGACGCGCTCGGCTACCTGGCGCGCACCGAGGGGATCATCCCGGCGCTCGAGACCGCCCACGCCGTGGCCGCGGCGAAGGAGCTGGCCCGGGAGCTCGGCCCGAAGGGTTTGCTGCTGGTGAACATCTCCGGACGGGGCGACAAGGACGTGGACCACGTACGACAGTCGCTGGCCGCAAGACAGGAGCGGGCCGCCACCAGGACACGACGGCGACCGGCGGGAAAGCGGCCCGCGACAAGACCCCGCAAACGCCCTGCGCCCCGCAAGCGGAGGTCCCCATGACCCCCGCTCCCGACCGGATCCAGGCGGCATTTTCAGCCGCCGCGGAGCGCGGCGGCAGTGCGTTGATCACCTACGTCATGGCCGGCGACCCCGACCTCGCCACCTCCCGGGAGATGGCGCTCGCCTGCGCCGCCGGAGGAGCCGACATCCTCGAGATCGGGATGCCCTTCTCCGACCCCATCGCCGATGGCAAGACCATCCAGGGAGCGGGCGAGCGGGCCTTGCGCGCGGGCACCACCATCGCCTCCTGCCTGAAGCTCGCCGCCGAGGTGCGGCGCCGGACCCCGGCCGCCATCGCGCTCATGGGCTACGTGAACCCGGTGCTCGCCTACGGGGAGGAGCGCTTCCTCGACGCCTGCGCCGCCTCGGGCGTCGACGCGCTCATCCTGCCTGACCTCCCTCCCGAGGAGGCGGGCCCGTTCCGCGCCGCCGCTGCTGTACGCGGAGTGAAGCTGGTCTTCCTGCTCGCCCCCACCTCCACGCCCGCCCGGGTGGCGGCGGCCTGCGACGCGGCCACCGGCTTCCTCTACTTCGTGTCGGTGACCGGCGTCACCGGGGCCCGCACCTCGCTGCCGGCCGACCTGGGCGCCAAGGTGAAGGCGGTGCAGAAGCGCAGCCCCGTCCCGGTGGTGGTGGGCTTCGGCGTGGGAACGCCGGCGCAGGCACGGATCGTGGGAAAGCTGGCCGACGGCGTGGTGGTGGGCAGCGCCATCGTGGAGCGCATCGCCGAGGGAGGCTCGCGAAAGGTGAGGGCCGACCGGGTACGCCGGTTCGTGGCGTCGCTGTCGCGGGCGCTGCGGCGCTGAGCCCGGCGCGGCCGCTTCCGGCGCTCCCCTACCGCTCCGCCTCCCACGTGAACACCTCGTCGAGCGGCTTGCCGAACACCTGGGCGATGCGGAAGGCGGCTTCCAGGGAGGGGGAGTACTTGCCGGCCTCGATGGCGGCGATGGTCTGGCGCGTGACGCCGATGGCCTGACCCAGGTCCGCCTGGCTCATCTCGCCGTTGAGGAAGCGCAGGGTGCGGACCTGGTTGACGATCTTTCCCGGCGTCATTTCAGGCCCCGGCGATACCCCAGCACGATCAGGGCGTAGCGCAGCATCTCGGCGATGACCACGGAGGCGACCATGGCGTTGACGATGTGCCAGCCGGAGGAGGTGAAGGGCATGAAGCAGCCCACGTACAGGGCGAGGCCGATCAGGACGTAGTAGGCGACGGTGTTGGCGCGGCGGTCGACGGCCAGGTCGCGTTCGTCGGCGGGGCCGCGCTCCTCGCGGGGCGTGGTCATCCGCACGAGCGACCGTCCCAGAAGCACCCACACCGCATTGCCCCCGGCCGCGGCCGCGAACAGCGTCATCAGGGCGAAGTTTGGCAGCGGCTGATCCAGCAGGGGGGACCGGTAGGTGTGCGCGAAGTAGGGGCCGTAGCAGACGGCCATTCCGACCAGGGAAAGCCAGGCGATCTTTTCACGGTAGGGCATGGAGGCGGCTCCGGTGTTCGTTTGTATTGGCATTATGTAAAATAAAGCGAACATCTTGTCAAGTACAACGAACTAGCAAGTCGGCCCTCGTTGCCTCTCCCTTGTGGAGGGGGGGTGCCCGCATGCCGCCCCTTCCGGTGCGGGCGGCCCGCTACATCACCGGCCGCTCGATGGCGAGCGCGATGACCCGCACCTCGCGCATCAGCTCGGCGAACTCCGGGATGGCGAGCGACTGGTGCCCGTCGGAGAGCGCCTTCTCCGGCTTCGGGTGCACCTCGACCATGATGCCGTCGGCCCCGGCGGCGATGCCGGCGCGGGCGATGGCGGCCACGTGCTTGCGGATCCCGATGCCGTGCGAGGGGTCGACGATGACCGGCAGGTGGGAGAGCGACTTCACCACCGGGATGGCGTTGATGTCGAGGGTGTTGCGGGTGGCGGTCTCGAAGGTGCGGATGCCCCGCTCGCAGAGCATGACGTCCGGGTTGCCCTTCGAGACGATGTACTCGGCCGCCATGAGCCACTCCTTGATGGTCCCGGAGAGGCCGCGCTTCAGCATGACCGGCTTGCGCACCTGGCCGAGCCGCTCCAGCAACGCGTAGTTCTGCATGTTGCGCGCGCCCACCTGGAGGATGTCCGCGTACGAGGCCACCAGGTCCACGGTGTCGGTCGACATCACCTCGGTGATGACCTTGAGGCCCGTCTCCTCGCGGGCGAGCGCCAGCAGCTTCAGCCCCTCCTCGCGAAGCCCCTGGAACTCGTAGGGGCTGGTGCGCGGCTTCCAGGCCCCTCCGCGCAGGATCCTGGCCCCCGCTGCCTTCACCGCGTGTGCGGTCTCGAGGATCTGCTCGCGCGACTCGACCGAGCAGGGCCCGGCCATGACGGTGATGGCGCGCCCGCCGATCTCGACGCCACCCACGTCGATGACGGTTCCCTCCTCCTTCACCTCGCGGGAGACCAGCTTGAAGGGCTGCGAGACCCGCAGGGCCTCGGCCACGCCGGGGAGCATCCCGAAGTCGTCGGGGTCGACCGCTCCGGTGTTCCCCACCACGGCCACGACGCGCCGCTCGGTGCCGGAGATGGGGTGCGGGGTGAGGCCCAGGGCGCGCACCTTCTCGACGACCGCGTCGAACTCGGCCTGGGTGGCGTGGGGCTTCATGGCGATGAACATGGTGGCTCCTCGGCGCGGCGCGCCGGCGGTACGGGGATCTAGACGGGGCGGCCGACGGCGCCGGCGATGACCTTCACCTGCGCCATCAGGCCGGCGAACTCCCCCGGCGTGAGCGACTGCTGCCCGTCGGAGAGCGCCTTCTCCGGGCAGGGATGGACCTCGACGATGAGCCCGTCGGCCCCGGCGCCCACCGCGGCGCGGGCCATGGCCGGCACGTGGGCGCGGATCCCGATGCCGTGCGACGGGTCGACCACCACCGGCAGGTGGGTGAGCGACTTCAGCACCGGGACCGCGTTCAGGTCGAGGGTGTTGCGGGTGGCGTTCTCGAAGGTGCGGATGCCCCGCTCGCAGAGGGCCACCCGGGGGTTGCCGTGGGCCACCACGTATTCGGCCGCCATGAGCCACTCGCGGATCGTGGCCGAGGCCCCACGCTTGAGCAGCACCGGCTTCGTGATCTTCCCCAGCTGCTTGAGCAGCGAGTAGTTCTGCATGTTGCGGGCGCCGATCTGCACCATGTCGGCGTAGTCGGCGACCATGGCCAGGTTCTCCACGTCCATGGCCTCGGTGACCACGGCGAGCCCGGTCTCCTCCCGGGCCAGGGCGAGCAGCTTCAGCCCCTCCTCGGCCAGGCCCTGGAACTCGTAGGGGCTGGTGCGGGGCTTGTAGGCACCGCCGCGCAGCATGGTGGCGCCGGCGGCCTTCACCTCGCGTGCGGCCTCGAGGATCTGCTCCCGCGACTCGACCGAGCAGGGTCCGGCCATGACCACGAGGCGCGTGCCGCCCAGGGGGACCCCGGCCACGTCGAGGACCGTGTCCTCCTCCTTCATCTCGCGGGAGACCAGCTTGAACGGCTGCGAGACGCGGATGGCCTCGCGCACGCCGGGCATTCCCTCGAAGAGCGACGGGTCGAGACCGCCCTTGTTCCCGGTGATCCCGATTGCGGTTCGCTGCGCGCCGGGGATGGCGTGGGGAAGGAGCCCCAGGGAGCGGATCTTCTCGACGACGGCGTCCACCTGGGCTTCGGTGGCGCTGGGCTTCATCACGACCAGCATGCGGCGCTTGGGCCTCCGGGAAAGGGGGCGCGAGGATACACCTGTCGCCCCGGCGGACGAATAACCTGGATTCCCCTGGGATTCCTGGGTTTCTATCGTCTCGTGCGCAACCGCCGGTGGGACCACCTCTACGACCTCGAGAAGCAGCCGGTGAAGGAGGTCGTCGTGGCGCGCTTCGCGGAGGAGCTGGCCGACCGGCTCCGGGCCTGGCCCCCCGCCGACGTCGAGTGGCTCTCGGAGGAGCTGCGGCTCCGGTACGCGGCTGGCCTCGCGGGACCGCCCCGCGACGAGGTGCTCCGGCTCGGGCTCGAGCTCTCCCGGCTCGACCTGCTGCGGGAGCACGAGCCCTTCGACGAGGTCATGCGCAACCGCGCGCCGGTGATCTGCCAGGGGGCCGCCGAGGAGGCGGCGCTCCAGCTCCTCGTCCTCTACGTGGGCGAGGAGTGCCTCTCCCTCAAGGAATGGGCCGAGGGGGCGAAGCTCACCCGCGCCGACCTGGCCCGCGCCGTGGACCTCGCCGAGCGGCGCCTGTTCCGGGTCACGCTCACGTAGGCCGCCCGCGCCGGGGCGCTACCCGGGCTTCGGGACCTTCTCCCAGTCGGCGAGGAACTTCGCGAGCCCGAGGTCGGTGAGCGGGTGCTTCGCCAGCTGGGCCAGCACCGGGAACGGGATGGTGGCCACGTCCGCCCCCATGCGCGCGGCCTGCACGACGTGGAGCGGGTTGCGCACCGAGGCCACCAGCACCTGGGTGGCGAAGTCGTAGTTCCGGTAGATCTCCAGGATCTGCGCGACGAGCGCCATCCCGTCCTCGGAGACGTCGTCGAGCCGCCCCACGAAGGGGGACACGTAGGTCGCGCCGGCCTTGGCGGCGAGGAGCGCCTGGCTGGGCGAGAAGCAGAGGGTGACGTTGGTGCGGATGCCCTCGCCGGTGAGCGCCTTCACCGCCTTCAGCCCCTCCAGGATGAGCGGCACCTTGATCACCACGTTGGGCGCGACCTTCGCGTAGACGTGGGCCTCCTTCATCATGCCGTCGAGATCCACGGCGGTGACCTCGGCCGAGACCGGGCCGTGCACCAGCCCCACGATCTCCCGGAGGACCTCCTCGAAGGGCCGGCCGGTCTTCGCGACCAGCGACGGGTTGGTGGTCACCCCGTCGCAGAGCCCCAGGTCGATGGCCTTCCGGATCTCGCCCACGTCCGCGGTGTCGATGAAGAACTTCACGCTCCCTGTGCTATATGGACCCGGACATGTTGTCGAGCCGGAAAACCGCCCGCCGACGCAAGGTGAAGCCCGCACCGCGCCGGCCCGCCTCGGCCCGATCGAAGGCGCTCCTGGCGTACGGGCGCATGGTCCTCGACACCGAGTCCCGCGCCATCGGCAGCCTCCGCCTCGACGAACGCTTCGCACGCACCGTGGAGTGGATCCTGGGGTGCAAGGGGCAGGTGGTGCTCACCGGCATCGGCAAGCCGGGCTTCGTGGCCCAGAAGATCTCGGCCACGCTCGCCTCCACCGGCACCCACTCCATCTACCTGCACCCCGCCGAGGCGGCCCACGGTGACCTGGGGCGCGTGTCGCGCGCCGACGTGGTCATCGCCCTCTCCAACAGCGGCGAGTCGGAGGAGATCCTCCGGCTCCTGCCCGCCCTGAAGCGCATCGGGGCGCGCGTGGTGGCCATCTCCCGCGACGACCAGAACCCGCTGGCCCGGGCCGCCGACCTGGTGGTCGCCATCGGCGACGTCGAGGAGGCCTGCCCGATGGGGCTCGCCCCCACCACCAGCACCGCCGCGCTGCTCGCGGTGGGCGACGCGATCGCCATGGCCGTGCTGGAGAACCGCCCCTTCGGCCGGGACGACTACGCCCTCTACCACCCGGGCGGAAGGCTGGGCCGGCGCCTCATGAAGGTGCACGAGCTCATGCGCAGCGGCGAGGCCAACCCGCTGGTGCGGGACACGGCACCGCTCAAGCGGGCGGTGGCGGTGATGACCCGCACCCCCGGGCGCCCGGGCGCCGCCACCGTGGTCGACGGCCGGGGGCACCTCGTCGGGGTGTTCACCGACGGTGACCTGCGCCGCCTGGTGGAGCAGCAGAAGGTCGATTTCGGCGTGCCGGTCTCGGCGGTGATGACCCGCAACCCCCGCACCGTGCGCCCCGAGGAGCGGCTGCTGGAGGCGGCCCGGGTCATGCGCGAGGCCCAGATCGACCAGGTCCCGGTGGTGGACGGCACCGGCCGCGCCGTCGGGTTCCTCGACGTGCAGGACCTGCTCTCGGCGCGCATCCTGTAGCCGGGCCTGCTAGCGCGCCTGCAGGGATCCCAGGGCGCGCTCCAGCTGGGCAATCCGCCGGTCGCCGGGGTATCCGTCGCGCAGGAGGCGCAGCCTCTCTCCGGCGGCCGCCAGGTCGCGCCGCGAGAGCGCAGCCTCCACCCGCGCCGCCAGGGCGTCGGCGCCGGAGAGCGACCCGTCCCGCTCGAGCGCGTCGAGGTCGGCCTCGCAGGCCGGGTCCCGCTCCACCTCGCAGCGCGCGAAGGCGCGGACGATCCGGGCCTCCCGGTAGCGGGGCGAGAGCGAGAGCGCCCTCGTGCTCTCGACGAGCTCCCCGGCGTGGTCCCCGGCCAGGTGGAGGGCGTTCGCGAGGTGGAGGCGTGCCTCGGGGAAGCTCGGCGCGAGCGCCACCGCGCGCCGGGCCTCCGCGAGCGCGGCGGGCCCGTCCCCCCGGCGCAGGTTCACCCACGCCAGCGCGGCGGCGATGCGCGCCGAGGAAGGGGACCCCTGCCTCCCACGCTCCAGCGTCCGCCTCGCCTCGTCCAGACGGCCGGCCCTTCCCGCCGCGACCCCGAAGTGGAGGTTCCCGATCGGGTCGAGCGGGTCGACGCGGAGCGCGGCGGAGAAGAGCGCGTCGTCGGAACCCCAGTCCGGGAGGCGGCGCACCGAGGCCACCGCACCCGCCGCGACGGCCAGCGCCGCGGCCGCCAGCGCGGCACGGCCGGCCGCCGGGCGCCAGGCCGCGAGCGCCTGAAGACCGGCCGCGAGCAGCCAGGCCAGCCCGAGGGAGGGCACGTAGAAGTAGCGCTCCGGAGCCTGGCCGAGCCGCCCCGCCGCCATCGCCACCGGGACCATCCCGGCGAGGAAGAGGGCGCAGGGCACCGCCAGGTCGCGCCGGCGCAGGGCGACGGAACCCAGCGCCGCCACCACGGCTCCCCCGGCGGCCAGCGTCGCCGCGCCCCCCGCCGCGTACGCGTGGCTCACGGTGAGTGGAAGGGGAGCGATCGCCCGGAACAGGTAGGTCGCCACCGTCGAGAGGTAGTGTGCGGGGAGGCTCGCGAGCGGGGCCGGGGCCACGGCGGCGATCCCCAGGACGGCTCGCAGGCCGGCCCAGGCGGCGATGGCCGCCCCGACCGCGATCCAGCGGGGGAGCGCCTCGCGCGCGGCGCGCCGGGATGCCAGGTCGTCGACCACGACCACCGGTGCGAGCGCCAGGAAGCCCTCCTTGGAGAGGAGTCCGGCGAGGAAGAGCAGGCCGTAGGCCGCCGCCCGGCGCGCGCCCGGACGCCACGGCAGGGCCAGGAAGGCCACCGCGAGGAGCCCGGCCAGGAGGTCGTAACGACCGGACACCCATGCCACCGGCTCCACGTTCCCGGGGTGGAGCGCCCAGGCCAGCGCTCCGAGGGCCGCGGGCGCCTCGCCGCCCTTCCCGAGCCGCCCGGCGAGCAGGGCGAAGAGCAGCGCGGCGGCGAGCGCGTGGAAGATCACCCCCAGTGCGTGGTGCGCCGCCGGCTCCGGGGAGATGCGCGAGGCGAGCCAGAAGGTGGCCACCGGCACCGGGCGGTAGTAGCCGACCGGGCCGTGGGCGGGATTCGACCCGGCGATGAGGTCGCCCACGAGGGCCCCGGCAACGTGCCTGCCGCCCTGCGCGAGGACGTAGCTCGTGTCGTCCCAGACCAGTCCGGCGCGGAGCGTGGGGAGGAAGGCCAGCGCGACGACGAGCCCGATCGCGGCGGCCAGCAGGGACGTTCGGCGAGCGCGGGCCTCCATGGGGGCCGGAGGATACCATCCGGTCCGGGGCTCCTGGGTTACACTCCCCCGACCATGGCGCAGCCCACCGAGACCCGCCTCCGCCGCGACCTCGTCGAGGTCTGCAGGCGCCTCCACGACCGGCGCCTCATCGGCGCCGGCGAGGGAAACGTCTCCTGCCGTCTCGGGAAGGACCGCCTCCTCGTCACGCCGACCGGAGCGAGCAAGGGCTTCCTGCGCCCCGCCGACCTGATCGTCGTCGATCGCTCCGGCAGGAAGAGCCGCGGCCGGGGGCGCGCGTCCACCGAGCTGCTCATGCACCTCGCCGCCTATGCCGCACGGCCCGACGCGGGCGCGGTCGTGCACGCCCACCCGCTCGCGGCGGTGGCCCTCACCGTCGCCGGGGTGGCGCCACCCAACGACCTCCTGCCGGAGGCGGTGCTGGTCCTGGGGCGCATCGCCGTCGCTCCGTTCGCGACGCCCGGTACGGACGAGCTGCCGCGGTCGCTCTCCCCCTTCTGGACCGGGCACGACGTCATCCTCCTCGAGCGGCACGGTGCGCTGGCCCTGGGGCGGGATCTCCTGCAGGCCTTCGACCGGATGGAGACGCTCGAACGAGTGTGCGAGGTGGCGGCGCGCGCGCGCCTCCTCGGCTCCTGCGAGCCACTCCCCCGCGACGCGGTCCGGAAGGTGATCGAGGCGGGGCGAGCGCTCGCCGGCGCCGCTACAGCGGATACCCGCCCACCGGCACGAGGTCGAGCTCCGGGGCCTCCTCGAGGAGGCGGCCGACCGAGACGCCGGTTCCGGGGACGACGAGCTCCGGACGAAGCTCCGCGAGCGGCGCCAGGACGAAGCGGCGCCCCGTCATCCCGGGATGGGGCACGGTGAGATTCGGCTCCCGGACCGCCAGGTCCCCGTACAGGAGCAGGTCGAGGTCGAGCGTGCGCGCGCCCCAGTGGACGTCGCGGGTGCGCCCGGCCGCCCTCTCCACCTCGCGGAGGAGCGCGAGGAGCGACCCCGGCGTGCGCGTGGTCTCGAGCTCGAGCACCGCGTTCAGGTAGCGGGGCTGGGGCGGCCCGACCGGGGCAGCGTCCCAGACCCGGGAGGCCCGGAATACCGCGACTCCGGGCGCGGTGCGGAGCGCGCGGGCCGCCAGGGCGAGCCTCGCCCAGCGGTCTCCCAGGTTCGAGCCGACGGCGACGAAAGCGCGCATCAGGGGGCCACGCCTAGACCACCGGGTTCTTCAGGACGCCCACGCCGCTCACCTCGATCTCCACCCAGTCGCCGCGCTGGATCGGTCCGACCCCCTCGGGAGTTCCCGTGGAGACCAGATCGCCGGGGAGCAGCGTCATCACCTGCGAGATGAAGGCCACCAGCGCGTAGGGATCGACCACCATGTCGCGGGTCGATCCGCGCTGCCGCTGCTCGCCGTTCACGCGGCAGATGACCACCTGATCCAGGGGGTCGAGGTTGGTCTCCACGAAGGGGCCGACCGGGCAGAAGGTGTCGTAGGACTTGGCGCGGGTGAAGTGCTGCTCGGCCCGCTGGATGTCGCGGGCCGAGACGTCGTTCAGGCAGGTCCAGCCGAAGATGGCCTCGCGGGCCTCCACGGCGCTGGCGCGGGTGAGCGTGCGGCCGATCACCGCGGCCAGCTCGGCCTCGTGGTGGACCTCCTTCGAGGCCTCGGGGATGCGGATCTCCTCCATGGGTCCGACCACCGCCGTGCTGGGCTTGATGAAGAGCAGCGGCTCCTTCGGGACCTCGTTCCCGAGCTCCTTCGCGTGGGCCCGGTAGTTGCGCCCGACGCAGACCACCTTGGTGGGACGGACCGGGGCGAGCAGCGTCACCTCGGAGAACGGGTGGCGCGGACCCTCGGCGAGCCCGCCGTCCCAGGGAGCCGCGGTGAGCGCGCGGACCTCGGCCCCCTCGACGACGCCGTACTGCTCCCTTCCCTGGCGGGTGAACCGGCAGGTCCTCACGGTGCCTCCCGGAGGCCCAGGACGTCGTGCATGTCGTAGAGCCCGGGCGCGCGACCATTCACCCAGAGTACAGCACGGAGCGCGCCCCGCACGAACTGGTCGCGCGAGGTGGCCCGGTGGGTGAGCTCGAGCCGCTCCCCCTGGCCCGCGAAGTAGACGGTGTGCTCCCCCACCACGTCGCCGCCCCGCAGGGTCATGACGCCGATCTCGCGGGGCGTGCGCTCCCCGATCATCCCGTGGCGCGCGTAGACCACGTCCTTCCCGGCGTCGCGCCCGAGCGCCTCGGCGGCCACCTCCGCCAGCCTCACCGCCGTGCCGCTGGGCGCGTCCTTCTTCTTGCCGTGGTGCATCTCGACGATCTCGACGTCGTAGGCGTCGCCCAGGACCCGGGCCGCCTGGGCCACGAGCGCGAACATCACGTTCACTCCCACGCTCATGTTGGGCGAGAGGACCACCGGGATCCGGGCGGCTTCCTGGCGCAGGCGGGCCTTCCCATCGGCCTGGAAGCCGGTGGAACCGATCACCATCGCCACCCCGGCGGCGGCGGCCAGGGAGGCGTGGCGCGCCGAGGCCTCGTGGCTCGTGAAGTCCACGATCACGTCGGCCTTCACCCGGCCCAGCAGCGCGGCGAGGTCGACGGCCACCGGCAGGCCGATGGCGGCCATCCCGGCCGCCTCCCCGGCGTCCTTCGGCCCGGTCCAGCCCGGACGCTCCAGCGCGCCCACCAGGCCGATCTCCTCGGCGGCGTGCATCATCCGCAGGATCTGCCCGCCCATGCGGCCGGCCACCCCGGTCACGATCACGTTCACCATGTTCACCTCCGAAGGAAGGGGCGCCGGGAGCGGCGGATCAGGCGGCCACGACCAGGCCGAATCGGACCATGGCGTCGCGGACCTTGGCGAGGCTGGCCGGCGAGACCTGCCAGAGCGGGAGCCGGATCTCCGGCCCGGCCTTGCCGAGCAGCGCCACCGCGGCCTTCACCGGGCCCGGGTTGGTCTCGACGAACAGGACCCGGTTGAGGTCGGCCATGGCCACCTGCTTCGAGAGCGCAGAGGCGTGGTCGCCCCGCAGCGCGGCGACGACCAGCTCCTTCATGGCCCGGGGGGCGATGTTGCCGATCACCGAGATGACGCCGTGCCCGCCGCAGGCGATGTAGGGGAGCACCGTGAAGTCGTCCCCGGAGAGGTAGGAGATGGAGTCCCGTCCGCACCGCTCGACGAGCTGGACCTGGCGGTCCATGCTGGCGGTGGCCTCCTTGATGCCGGCGATGGCGCCTGCCTTGACGAGCCGCTCCACGGTCTCCGGGAGCAGGTCGACCGAGGTGCGGCTGGGGACGTTGTAGGCCACCACCGGGAAGCCCGCCGAGTCCCAGATCTTCATGTAGTGGCGGTAGAGCCCCTCCTGGGTGGGCTTGTTGTAGTAGGGAGTCACCACCAGTGCGGCGTCGGCCCCCAGCGACCGGGCCAGCTTCACGCCCTCGACCGCCTCGGCGGTGGAGTTGGAGCCGGCGCCGGCGACGATCTTGACCCGGCCCCGGGCCACCTCGACGCAGGTGCGGATGACGTCGGCCCGCTCGCGCATCGTGAGCGTGGCGCCCTCGCCGGTGGTGCCGCAGGGCACGATGCCGTCGGTCCCCTCGCGGATCTGCCACTCGACCAGCTCGCGCAGCGACGCCAGGTCCGGCTCGTCGTCCCGGAGTGGCGTGACGATGGCGACCATCGCGCCCTGGAGCTTCATGGTGTTCCTCCGCGAAAGGGGGGGCCTGAGACTTTAGCCGATCCGGCGGGGCGCCGGGAACCGCCGGGCGGGCGGGCGGGCCCTCTCCCCGCGGACCAGATCGGGCCAGGTCTCCCGCCTTCGGACCAGGTAGGCCCGGTCGCCGTCGACGAGCACCTCGGCGGCGCGTGGGCGGGCGTTGTAGCTGGAGGACATGGCGAATCCGTAGGCCCCGGCCGAGCGCACGCAGAGCAGGTCCCCGGCCTCCGGGACCGGCATCTTCCGCCCCCGGGCCAGGAAGTCGGAGGACTCGCAGACCGGTCCGACCACGTCCAGGGTTCCCATCGGGCGGGGCCCGGCCCCGACCGGCTCGATGTCGTGGTGGGCGCCGTAGAGGCTGGGGCGGACCAGGTCGTTCATGCCCGCGTCGACGACCGCGAAGCGCTTCGGGCCGCTCCGCTTCACGAACAGCACGCGGGTGAGGAGGATGCCGGCGTTGCCGACCAGCACGCGGCCGGGCTCGAGGATCACCTCGCCCCGGTACCCCTTCATGGCCCGCTTCACCGCCGCGCCGTACTCGTCGGGGTGAGGAGGGTTCTCGTCCTTGTACTGGATCCCCAGGCCGCCGCCGATGTCGATGTGACGGAGCCTCTGCCCGGTCCGCTCCAGGTCGCGCGCCAGGGCCCGGACCCGGGCGATGGCGTCGAGGAAGGGGACGACGGTGGTGATCTGGGAGCCGATGTGGCAGGCCACGCCCCGGACGTCGATGGCCGGGTCCCCCGCCGCCAGGTGGTAGAGACGGCGGGCGTCCTCCACCGACACGCCGAACTTGGACTTCTTGAGCCCCGTCGCGATGTAGGGGTGGGTCCTGGGGTCCACGTCGGGGTTCACCCGGAGTGCCACGGGGGCGCGCAGGCCGAGCCGGCGGGCCACCACCGAGACCCGGGCCAGCTCCGGCCCGCTCTCCACGTTGAGGCACCGGACCCGCTGCGAGAGGGCGAAGGCGATCTCCTCGTCGGTCTTGCCGACCCCGCTGAAGACCACCTTGCGCGGATCGCCCCCGGCCTTGAGCACCCGGTACAGCTCGCCTCCCGAGACGATGTCGAAGCCCGCGCCCAGGCGGGCCAGCAGGTCGAGGATGGCCAGGTTGCCGTTGGCCTTGGCCGCGTAGCAGACCAGGTGGCGGAGGCCGGACAGGGATCGGTCGAGGACCTTCCAGTGCCGGCGCAGCGTGGCCGACGAGTAGACGTAGAGCGGCGTGCCGTAGGCCCGGGCCAGCCGGTCGAGCGGGATCTTCTCCGCGTGAAGTACCCCGCCCCTGCGCTGGAAGTGGTTCATCGGCCGCTCCCGGACGGAGCGCCCTCGACGCCGGCGGAGGCCGCCGGCCGCGGTGGTGCCTTCACCCCGCATCCGGCCAGGGACACCACCAGGGACGCCACCAGGGCGAGCGCCAGCGCGTGCGGGGCCCGGGCCGTCACCGCGCCCTCCCCAGCAGCTTCTCCCAGCGGCGGAGCTCGGCGGATACCCGCCGTGGAGCCGGGCCTCCGGGGAGGTCGCGCCGGGCCACGCTCCGCTCCGGGTCGAAGCAGCGCAGGACGCCCCGGTCGAACCGGGCGTGGAACCTGCGCCACTCCACGGCGGTCAGGCCCGCGAGCGGCCGCCCGGCCGACGACGCGAAGGCGGCCGCCTTGCCCACCGCCTCGTGGGCCTCCCGGAAGGGCACGCCCCGCTCGACCAGCCACTCGGCCGCGTCGGTGGCGAGCGACTCGCCCCCCTCCAGCGCCGCGCGCATCCGGCCGGGCTGGAAGCGCGCGGTCTCGACCGCTCCGGAGAGCGCGTCGAGCGTCTCGACGAGCATGCGCGGCGCGCCCAGCAGGGGCCGCTTGTCCTCCTGGAGGTCGCGGTTGTAGGCCAGCGGCAGGCTCTTCACGATGGCGAGCAGCCCGACCAGGTCCCCGATGGCGGTGCCCGCCCTCCCCCGCGCCAGCTCGGCCACGTCCGAGTTCTTCTTCTGCGGCATGAGCGAGCTGCCGGTGGCGAAGGAGTCGTCGAGCTCCATGAACCCGAACTCGCGCGTGGTCCAGAGCACGATCTCCTCGCCCAGGCGGGAGAGGTGCACGGCGGAGAGGGCGCAGGCGAAGACCATCTCGATGGCGGAGTCGCGGTCGGACACCCCGTCGAGCGAGTTCCGGGTGATGCCGTCGAGGCCGAGGTCGCGGGCCACGCGCTCCCGGTCGAGCTTCAGCGTGGTGCCGGCCAGCGCCCCGGACCCGAGCGGCGAGATGGCGGCGCGGCGGCGGACCTCGGCGAAGCGCTCCCGGTCGCGCCCGAGCATCTCCACGTGGGCGAGCAGGTGGTGGGCGAGCGAGACCGGCTGGGCCCGCTGGAGGTGGGTGTAGCCGGGAAGGAGCGTCTTCTCGTGGCGCCTGGCCTGGCCGACGAGGGACCGCATGAGCCCGGAGAGCGCCCGGTCGGCTCGGTCGCAGGACTCGACGATGAAGAGCCGCTCGTCGAGGGCCACCTGGTCGTTGCGGCTCCGGCCGGCGTGCAGGTAGCCGGCGGCGCGCCCCACCAGCTCCCCCAGCCGCCTCTCGGCGTGGGTGTGCACGTCCTCGAGCCGCGGGTCGTGGCGGATGGCACCCTGCTCGAACTCGGCCCGGACCCGGTCGAGGCCGCGCCGGATCTTGCGGGCCGCTGCCGGAGGGACGATCCCCTGGGCGGCCAGCATGGCCACGTGGGCCTGGCTGCCCCGGATGTCCTGGGAGTGGAGCGCGGCGTCGTCCTGGATGGAGACCGACATCCGGACCAGGCGGGGGTCGGCCTCACCCGAGAGGGCCGCGCGAGAGACGGGTTGCGGCTTCCGGGAGGCGGGGGCTCGCTTCGTCTTCTTCATTCGACGGCGGAGGCTATCAAAGAATCCTCCTCCGCGCCCTTGGCTCCCACGGCCATGGCGAGCGAATCGGAGATCGTGGTCACGTTCCCGGGGGGCAAGCGGGTCGACGCGCAGGTCGGCGGGCACACGGTCCGCACGGACCAGCCCATCCAGTCGGGAGGCGAGAACACCGCCCCCTCCCCGTTCGCCCTCTTCGCCGCGTCGCTGGGGACCTGCGCGGGGATCTTCGTGGTGGGGTTCTGCCAGAAGCGCGGCCTCTCCACCGAGGGGATCCGCATCGTCGAGCGGCTCCACCACGGCGAGGACGGTGCGCTCACCGGCGTGGACCTCGACATCGAGGTCCCGGCCGCCTTCCCGGAGAAGTACCGGGACGCACTGGTCCGGGTCGCCGACCAGTGCTCGGTGAAGCGGGCCATCCAGGCCCAGCCCGCCTTCCAGGTCCGGACGGTCGTGAAGACCTAGAACACGATGCCGAGGCCGGCGTGGACGTTCTGCGCCACGCCGCCGGGGCTGGAGGTGTTGGAGGCCCCGCCTGCGGTCGTGGTCGTGTCGAAGCCCGACAGCAGCTTGAGCAGGCCGTAGTCGAGGAAGAACACGAACCCGTCGTCGGACTGGTACTTCACCCCGAGGTCGAACTCGAGGCCGAGGGGCCTGTTCACCTGGGACGGGGTCGAATCGGCGAAGAAAGCCTGCGAGTAGATCACCTGGGCGCCGACGGTGAGCCCGTCGAGCACGTCCCACCGGAAGGTGGGCTTCAGGTACCAGGCGTCGGTGACCGTACCCAGGATGCGGCGCCAGAGGATGAGGTCGACCTGGTAGGCCGGGTTGAACCGGTAGTTGTTCAGGCTCGTGTAGCCGGCGCCGCTCTGGTTGCCGTCGATCGAGCCGGGGAGCGCGACCTGGCCGCAGGTGGCCGGGGTGACCGAGTAGTTGCAGCGGCCCGGGAAGTTGCCGAAGCCGGGGGCGTTGTCGCCGCTGGCGGCACCGAGCTCGCCACCGATCACGAAGCGCCCAGCCTCCCCCAGCTTGTAGTGTCCGCGCAGCATGCCGGCGCCCTGGCGGATGTCGGCCGGAATGGGTGCCGCGGTGGGGTCGAGGCCGACGTTTCCGATGTTGCCCCAGATGCCGATGCCCTCGGCCTCGATCTCGAACTTCTTTCCCACCCACTTGACGAAGAGGTCGAGCGTGCCGGCGCTGGCGTCGCGGTTGATGAAGGTGACGGGGTTGCCGACCCCCGCCGGCGCGACGCCCTCCGGCGACAGGGTGGTCTGCCCGGAGGCCCCCGCGATCCCGACCCGCTGGGACTTGTAGTTGAAGAGCAGGCCGTAGCCGAGGCTCGTGCCGCCCTTCTCCAGCTTGCGCCGGACCTGGTCGGGCGTGTCGGTGCGGGCCACCATGATCCCGATGGCCCCGGCATCGTCGTTCTGGGTCCAGTTGACGGGCTGGCCGATCCCCACCGTGTTGAAGGTGCTGGAGTAGGTGATGCCGGACCCGGCCCACTCGTAGTAGGGGGTGACGGCCAGGCCGCCCAGGAACTGCCCGAGCGGTACCGAGAACTGGATGCGGTCGACGTTGTCGCCGAAGTCCTGGTCGATGCCTCCGCCGGCGTTGTAGTAGATGCCGGCGCCCCAGTCGGCGGGCATGCGGCCGAAGCTGAGGAGCCCCACCGGCGTCTGCACCTCTCCCCAGGCCCGCTTCACCTGGACGGCCCCGGTGAACCAGTTGTACGGGTTGGGCGAGACCTGGCTGGTCGAGGTGAAGGAGTAGAGGTTGTAGTCGCGCCCCGTGGGCGTGGAGCCGAGCACCACGTTGTCGAGGAAGTCGATCTCCGCCTTCACCCGCACCTGCTCCGAGACGTTGAAGGTCGGGTCGACGCGAAGGCGCATGTTCCCGCCGGTCTGCGTCCCGTCGGGCGCGCTGGCCGAGATCTGGGTGTTCCCGCCCCAGAGGTACCAGCCCATGGGATCGGCCGGGAGGCCGCCGTTCAGGTTGTTGTAGAGGTCCCAGCGGAAGCGGAAATAGCCGTTCAGCTCGAGGAAGGTGAGCTTCTTCTTCGTCTCCTGCTCTCCCAGGAACTCGGCCGCGGACTGCGCGCCCTGGATCTCGGCGCGGACCTCGTCGCGCAGCTGCTCCTTCACCTTGGCGACCTCCTTCTGGACCGCTTCCTGGATCCGCCGGTCCATCTCGGACTGCGTGATCGTCTCGGAGGACTGCGGCGCCAGGATCGAGGACGGCAACGGCTCCGCCGGGGCGGCGGGCGCGGGGGACTGCGCGAGGGCCGACCCCAGGAGGAGCGGGATCGCGAGGAGGACGGTGAGGGGACGCATCATGGGGCTGTCACTAACCATGCGATTCCCCTCGGGGTCAAGCCTTCCCGGGGCCCTGCCGGAGTTCCACCAGGACCCCCCGGCTGCCCTTCGGATGGACGAAGGCGACCCGGGCCCCACCGGCGCCGGCGCGGGGCTTCTCGTCGAGCAGCGGGGCGCCCTGGGCCTTGAGCGCGGCCATGGCCTTCTCGATGTCCGGCACCTCGAGGCAGACGTGGTGCAGCCCCTCTCCCCGCCTCTCGATGGCCTTCGCCATCGGGCTGTCCGGGCCGGAGGGCGAGACCAGCTCGATGCGCCCCGAGCCGTGGCCGAAGATGGCGACCCGGACCTTCTCCGAGGGGACCTCCTCCACCTCGGCCAGCTCGAGACCGTAGACGTCGCGGTAGAGCCGGATGGCGGCGTCGAGGTCTGAGACGAGGATGGCGACGTGGTCGAGGCCCTTCATGGCGTTCCTCCGGATGGCGGTGGGGGACGATTCTACGGCTTGCGGGCCTCGACGCGCGACACTCCCAGCGCCCCCACCAGGGAGATCGCGTCCTGGCGGGTCCCCCGGCCGAGCGCGATGTGAGTCGCATCGGCCACGTCCTGGCCGAAGGTCGGGTCGACGGCGATCCACTGGTCGCCCACCTTCACCTCCGCCCAGGCGTGCCAGTAGAGCCCCGGCCCCCCCTGGCCGTAGTTGGCGTAGACGAGCCCTTTCACCTCCCGGGCCCGGATCCCGGCGGCCCGGCTGAGCGCGACGAAGAGCCGGGAGTGCTCGGTGCAGTCTCCCTTGCCGACCTTCAGGATCTCGCTGGCCCGGTCGCGGCTCTGTCCGTAGACCTTGTCGAGCCGGTCGTGGACCGCCCGCGAGAGCTTCCTCGCCGCGGCCCAGGTGCCCGCCGTGCTCCCCACCACCGACGCCGAGAGCTCGCGGATGGCCGGGTGCTCCCAGTCGATCTCGAGGGTGGCGGCCTGGTCGAGGTCGCCGCGCGGGGCCGGCTTCCCCCGCGGCGCATCCGGGCCGGCGAATTCACGGGCCGTGACGGTGAGGAGGGTCTCGCCCCCGGCGCCCGGGACGGCCCGCTGCCGGGCGTCGTCGAGGTCGAAGCCGGGCGGCAGTCCCCGCAGCGCGAAGGTGATGGCCATGGGGACCTCCCGGGGAAGCGGCGCCGGGAGCGGGACCCGCAGCGTGGTGAAGAGGTCGACCAGGTCGATCCGCCGGGCGGTCTCGGCCGGCTCGAGGCGGATGACCATCCCGTCCCCGACCCGGGTCTCGAGGATGCGGCCGTCGTCGGACACCAGCACCCTGGGCGCGACCCGGTCCCCGTCCTCCTTCTCCTCCACGATCGAGACCGGGACCTCGACTCCTCCCCCGCCGACCCGGGTCCGGCCAGCGTAGCGGCTCGTCATCTTCTTCACGCGCAGGTCGTCGGACTGCAGCTGGCTTCCGCTCACCGGCTTGCAGGTCAGGGCGGCGAGCCGGGCGGCCTCGCCCTGCACTGCCGTCTCCCCCGGGTGCGGGAACTCGGTGGACCGGCGCCCGTCCTCGGCGGTGATCTCGGCCTTGCAGGTGGCGGGCCCGCAGGTCACGGCGACGCTGCGGTCCCCCCCGTCGCCACGGAACGCGGTGTTCATCGAGAGGAGCCTCCCGGCCCGCCCCGGCTCGTAGACCCGCTCCTCGGTCACCTGCCGGCGGACCACGCGCTCCCCCACCTTGGCCTCGACCAGCATCTCCTCGCGCGAGACCCGGACGCTCCTGCCCTCCCGCTTCTCCAGGCGAGACGAGGTCTGGAGCCAGCCCACCTTCTTGTCGCCCACGTAGAGCCCGTACCACTCCGGCTCGGTGCGCTGGGGCAGGTCGAGGAGCGTGGCCCCGGGGCGGCAGTGCAGGTCGGCCGGGGGCGCCTTCCCGGCAACGGGGGGAGCGGCCCCCGCGGTGGCGGCGGCGCAGGCGAGCACGCCCGCGGCCAGGATGTTCCGTGCCCCTCGTCGCATCGGTACACGAACCCTTAGCAGAAACTGGCAATTCCTTCCGCGCCGGGCTCTGATCCCTCGCGATGAGCTTCCTCTGGGTGCTGCTCCTCGTCGCCTCGGTGCTGGTGGCGGCCGTCACCGGCCGGATGGGGGCGCTGCCCGGCGCCATCGCCGAGTCGGCGGGCAAGGCGGTCACCCTGTCCATCGGCCTCGTCGGCGTCCTCACGCTCTGGCTCGGTCTCATGAAGGTGGCGGAGGAGGCCGGGCTGGTCCGGGCGCTCGGCCGGCTGGCGCGCCCCGTCCTCCGGCGCCTCTTCCCCTCGGTCCCGGTCGAGTCCCCCGCCATGGGCGCGATGACCATGAACATCGCCGCCAACATGCTCGGGCTCGGGAACGCCGCGACCCCCTTCGGGCTCAAGGCCATGGAGGAGCTGGAGCGCGAGAACCCGGCTCCCGGGACGGCCACCGACGCACAGGCCCTCTTCTGCGCGCTCAACACCGCCAGCGTGCAGCTCGTCCCGGCCAGCGTCATCGCGCTGCGGGCCGCCGCCGGGGCCCGGCAGCCGGCCGACATCCTGGCCGCCACGCTCGTCGCCTCCGCCTGCGCCACGGTGGCCGCCGTGGTCTCGGCCTGGGCGCTGCGCCGCGCCTTCCCGGCGCCCGGCCCGGGGGGGCCACGTGCTTAGGAGCGCGCTCGACGCCCTCTCGATCTGGGCCATCCCGCTGCTGGTGGCCGGGATCCCCGCCTACGCCCTCATACGCAAGGTGAAGGTCTACCCGGTCTTCGTGGAGGGGGCGAAGGAGGGGTTCCAGGTCGCCGTCCGGATCATCCCGCCGCTCGTCGCCGTGGTGGTGGCGCTGGGCATGCTGCGCGCCTCCGGCGCCATGGACGGGCTCGCCTCCCTGCTCGAACCGCTGACCGCCGCGGTGGGCATCCCGGCCAGCGTGCTCCCCATGGTGCTCGTGCGCCCGCTCTCCGGCGGTGCGGCGCTGGGCGTGGTCGCCGACGTGCTCCGGTCGGACGGCCCCGACTCGTACGCGGGACGGCTCGTCTCGGTCATGGCCGGCTCGACCGAGACCACCTTCTACGTGCTCGCCGTGTACTTCGGCGCGGTCGGGATCACCCGGTACCGGCACGCACTCCCGGCCGCGCTGCTCGCCGACCTGGCCGGCTTCGCGGCATCGGTGGCGGCGGTGCGCTTCCTCTTCGGACCGTAGGCCCCGGGGCGACCTACCCCTCGATCGCCGCGTCCACCAGCGTCGGCTCGAGCACCCGGACGAGCTCCCTGGGATCGATCCCCACCAGGAACCCGCGCGACCCGCCGTTCAGGTAGATGCGAGGCAGGTCGAGGATGGTCCGCTCCACGCACACCGGCATCCGCTTGCGCGTGCCGAACGGGCTCGTCCCGCCGACCTGGTAGCCGCTGTGCCGGTTCGCCACCTCCGGCTTGCAGATCTGCACCGATCGGCGCCCGAGCTGGCGGGCCAGCGCCTTCACCGAGACCTCGCGGTCGCCGTGCATGAGCACGACGACGGGCTCCCCCTCGTCGTCCTCCATGACGAGCGTCTTCACCACCGCGTGCTCGTCCACCCCCAGCTCCCGGGCGGAGACGGTGGTGCCCCCCTTCTCCTCGTAGCGGTAGAGGTGCTCGGTGTAGTCCACGCCCTTCTCCCGGAGGAGCCGCGTGGCGGAGGTCGACGGTGCCTTTCCCATGACTCCGATCCTGGCCGCTACTTCTCCCCCACCGGCGCGAAGAAGCTCACCCCGCGGACGTTCTCCTGCACTTGCAGCGGGTACTGGATGGGCGGGAAGGCCCGCTGCTCGCAGTCGGTGCGCTCGCAGAGCCGGCAGGTGAGCCCCACCGGCACCACCGCCTCCCGCGACTCGAGGTTCATGCCGTCGGCGTAGACCATCTTGCGGGCGTGCCCCACCTCGCAGCCGATGGCGATGGCCAGCGGGGTGCGCGGGGCGTGGAACCCGCCCCCCTCCTTGTACACGCTGCGTGCAACCCAGAAGTAGGTCGTGCCGTCGGGCATCTGGGAGAGCTGGGTGCGGATCATCCCCGGCGTGAGGAAGGCCTGGAAGACGTTCCAGCGCGGGCAGGCGCCGGAGAAGCGGGCGAAGCGCAGGCCCGAGGCGGAGAAGCGCTTGGAGATGTTCCCGGCGATGTCCACGCGCACGAAGTGGATGGGGATGCCCTCGGCCCCGGGGCGGCGCAGCGTGGTGAGCCGGTGGCAGACCTGCTCGTAGCTGGTGCGGAAGCGGTGGCCGAGCAGGTCGATGTCGTAGCGCTCCTGCCGCGCCGCCTCCAGGAAGGGGGCGTAGGGCATGAGCACGGCCGAGGCGAAGTAGTTGGCGAGCAGCACGCGGGCCAGCGCCCGGGCCGAGTCGCTCGTGAGGAGCGGGTCGGCGGCGTAGCGGTCGAGGGCCGCGGCCTGGGTCTCGAGCCCGATCTGGTAGGCCAGGTGGAAGTTGCGCGACCCGCGGCGCAGCACCTCCGACAGGTAGAGCACGCGCCGCTCCGGGTCGAAGCGCCGGATGGCGTCCCCCATGTCGGCGGTGCGCTCGATCTTCACCTGGATCCCGCGCAGCCGCAGCTGCTGCTCGAGCCCCTGCTGCAGGTCGTCGCCGCCCAGCCGCGCCTCGCGCCAGAGCTGCTCGGCCCCCTCCTCCATCTCCGGGAAGTGGTTGGTGTGGCGCTGGATGAGGTCGGAGACCTCCTCGGTGGGCATGCGCGAGGAGTCCACGCCGGTCAGGTCGCCGCGCCCGGAGATCTTGATGGCCAGGTTGTCGGCGGCCTCCCGGGCCTCGCGGAACGCGTGGTAGAGCTTCAGGATCCCGCGGGCGGCGGTGGGAGCGTGGGAGGCGAGGTCGCGCACCTCGGCGGTGGTCACGTCCTCGTGCTCGAAGATGGGGTCTCCGAAGAGCTCCATGAGATCCGCGACGGTGCGGGCGTCCTGCTCCGTCGAGAGCGCCTTCAGGTCGAGCTCGAAGATCTCGGCGATCTTGATGAGCAGCGGAGCCGGCATGGCGCGCCGGTTGTGCTCGATGAGGTTCAGGTAGGACGGCGAGATGCCGAGCCGCTCGGCGAGCTGCACCTGGCTCACGCTCTTCTGCCGGCGCAGCGCCCGGACCTTCGCGCCGAGCATCGATTTCTCGCGCACCATGGGTGCGAGCGTACGCTTGCGCGCGGGGACTTTTCAAGGTTTACGGAATTTCTTGTCTGTCTTGACAGGTCCGCCGACGGTCAGAGCGTCCCCACCCACGCGTCGAACCCCCGGTCGACGTCCTCCGGCGAAAGCCCGGCTTCCCGCCGCAGGGCCTTCTCGAAGGGTTCCCCTCCGAGGGTCGCCCGCACCGCAGCCGTCAACCGCTCCCGGCCGACCTTCCCCTCCAGGAAGACCACCGCTGCCCAGGACTCGAGGTAGCCCAGCCTCGACATCTCGCCCGTCCTCGGCAAGGGCACGAGCTCCTGGCGCTCCCGCGCCTGCTTCAGCTCGGCGACCTGGTTCGGGGCCGGTGTCTCGAGTCCCCGCCTCCGCCACCCCGCGCGCTCGGCCAGCCCCTCGTCGAGCCAGCGCGGCAGCGCCGAGGCGGTCCCCCGTGCATCCAGCGCCGCGTGGACCAGCTCGTGGACCACGACGCCGGCCAGGCGATCGTCGAGCCGGGCTCCGCCGTTCACGTGCACCACCTCGCCGACGAAGCGGGCCGCGTCCTCGTGCACGGCATCGGATCCGAACTGGCGCTGGTAGCCGGCGCGAGAGTGGACCTTCACGGAAAGCGAGGGGCCGGGCTCCATCCCCAGCTCGGCGACGACCCGGGCCCGGGCATCGTTCACGATCGCCCGCAGCTGCCGCTCGTAGGCTTCCCGGTCCGGCGGGCGGGCCAGGTCGGCGTCCCAGCCGATCGCGACCTCGCCGGCCTGCGACGCGGTGGCGATCGCGAGGAGCGCTGCGGCGACGAACGCCAGGGCCCTCAAGGCGAGAGCCGGATCATCCCGACGCCCCAGGCCCCGCCCGGGAGGTAGGCGGTCTGCCCCTCCACCACCACGCTCCAGGTGGTCCCCTGGGTGGGAACCGCCTGCTCGAGCCGCGGCTCCCCGGGCGTCGAGAGCGAGAGGACGAGGACCGAGGCGCCCGCCGTCGTTCCGGCGGCGAGGAAGAGCTTTCCGGACCCGGCGAGGAGCGGCCAGGCCCAGGTCGCGTCGAGGCGCTGCGAGGAGGCGACGCGGAGGGCGCCGAGGTCGAGCGACGCGAGCCGGACGTCCGACCGGCCGCCCGTCCAGTCCTGGGTCACCGCCCAGGCGTGCCCGGAGCCGAGGACCGCACCGGACGCCCATCCCGGCAGGGAGATCGTGCCTGCGAGGCGCGCCGTCCCGCGGTCGGTGAGATCGAGGGCGTGCACCGACGACGTGGCCGTGAGGGACGCCTCGTCCCAGCGGGTGTCGAGCGTGTAGACGCGGCCGGCGGCGCCCGCTCCGAGGAAGGTCCCGGGCACGTTCACCTTGGGGAGAAGGCGGGGCGCGTCGGGATCGGAGACGTCGATCCGGTCGAGGTAGTAGCGGACGCCGCGCGCGTCCGGCGTCCACTCGTGGTGCGTGAGCCAGAGGAGGCCTGCCTCGGCCCGGAGGCCCCACGACCAGTCGCTCGCGGAGAGCACGACCATTCCGGCGCGGCGGGGCAGGTCCGGGTTCGAGAGGTCGAAGAGGACCACCGCGTCCTCGCCCGCGTACGGGCCGCCGCCGGGCGCGAAGGCCCCCGCCCCTCCGGCGCCCATCGGGACGGGCCCGTACCAGCTCCGGTGCACGGCCAGCACGCCGCCCTGCAGCACCGCCTCGTCGCCCACGCCGCGGAAGCCCCAGCCGCTCGCACCGGCGGCCTCGGCCGGGGTGACGTCGAGCTTCCCCCGGCGGACCGGGTGCAGCGGATCGGAGAGGTCGACCGCCTCGAGCCAGGCCTTCCCCTGCGTGAAATCGTGGGCCAGCAGCCACACCACGCTGCCCTGGCGGAAGAGGCGGGCCTGCGGTGCCGCCAGTTCCACGCGCGCGAGCGGCGTCGCCGCGTCCGGGTCGAGCGGCGGCACGACGACGAGTGCGGCGTCCCCCCGCCACCAGTCGCCGGTGAGCTCGACCGCGTACCCCCCGACGAAGGTGAGCTCGTTCACGGCGCGCGCCAGGTCGAGCGAGGCCTTCTCCACCGGAGCGGACCGGTCGGCCGCGTCCAGGATCTGGAGCCGCTCGTCGGAGAGCGCGGCGAGCCAGGCGGCGCGACCCGGGACCGGGAAGGCCCGGGAGATCGACCCCGGGTGCGGGACGAAGCCGCGCTTCGTGAGCGTCCCCGCGGCGAGGTCGAAGTCCACGAGCTGGAGCCCGCCGGCCCACTTCCAGCTCGCCGGGTCCCATCCCTGGTAGGGCACGAGCGCGAGCCCGGCCGCGTCGATCACCCGGAACGCCTTGCGCAGGTCGTCGGGCGCGGCACCGACCCCGCCCCATCCATCGCCCACGATCACCCGCGCGCGCAGGGTGGGCAGCGCCGGGTCGGCCACGTCCACCAGCGACACCGCGAGCTGCCACGGCTGCCCTGCCTCGTTCGTGTGCCCGAGAGCCAGCAGCCGGTCGCCGCGCGGCTCGATGAACTCGAGCTGGCCGGGCATGTGGAGCTGGCCTGCCAGGACCGGCCGCGCCGGATCGGCCGCGTCCACCACCCAGAGCGGGTCGACCCGCTCGGCCGTCACCACGTAGACCCGGGAGCCGTCGAAGCGGGCCGCGGTGAGCGTCTCCGGGATGACGATGTCGAGGCGGCCGAGCGGCGTCGCCTCCGAGACCGAGGACGAGGTCCAGGTGCGCAGCGTGGCCCCGCCGTTCCAGCCGTCGTGGAGGACCGCCCGGAAGACCGTGCCGTCCTGGTCGAGGCCCCACCGGTCGGCCACGCTCCCCGGCACATCGAAGGAGACGCCGAGCGAGAGCGCTCCGCCGGGATCGGAGATGTCGACGAAGGTGAAGCGGGCCACCTGGCCAGCCGGGCTCCACCCCGACTGCGCGAGCGCGATGCGCTGGTCGGTGACGAGCGCGTGGGCGTCCCAGCCGGTGGCCGGGAAGTCGAGCCGGGCCACCGCCCGGGGCGTCCGAGGGTCCGCGACGTCGATGCTGGCCACGTAGGTGAGATCGCCGCCCACGCCGGAGGTCGCGACGGGGAGCCCGCCCGGGGCCGGGAGGACGTCCTGCCAGGAGGACTTGCGGGAGACCACGTAGAGGACGTCGCCGACGAGGCGCGTCGTGACGACCGAGCCTTCCAGGTCGACGCGGGAGAGGACGGCGGGCGCCTCGGGGCGCGAGACGTCCACCGCCCAGAGCTGGGAGCCGGCGACGGGCTGCACCGCGTCGGCGGAGGCGGTCCAGGCCCAGCCGAATGCGTCGCGAACCACGAAGAGGGCCACGCCGCCGCGGAGGTAGAGCTCGACCGGCTGCCCCACCACCGGGACGCGGGAGCGGAGCACCGGGGCGGCCGGGTCGGCGAGGTCGAGGACCTGGAGGCCGCGGTACGCGTTCAGCACGAGGAGCGTCGAGCCGGAGAGGGCGTAGACGTCCGACTCCTCCACCGTCCGCGCGTCCGCCCCGGCTCCCGTGGCCGTGTCCGGTGCGGCCGGGCCGGCCGGTCCTGCGGTAGGTCCTCCCGACGCCGTCGCCCTGCCCCCGCCGGGAGGCTGCGACACGAACGATTCCGTGCCCACCTGGAGGGGATCGGGTGTCCCGCCGCCACAGGCGGACAGGGCGACGAGCAAGGCGGAGATGCAGGTGCGAGGTCGGGCGGACACGGGGTCTCCGGGAGGGGGGATTCTAACGTAGAGTGCCGCGCCATGACGAACGCGGCCGCCGGCACCACCCCGACCAAGAAGCGCAGGATCGCCTTCACCACCCTGTTCCTCGTCGAGATGTGGGAGCGGTTCGGCTACTACGGCATGACCGCCGTCGTCCTGCTCTACATGGTGCAGAAGCTCGGCTACACCGACGAGCGGGCCAACCTGACCTTCGGCGCCTTCGCCGCGCTCGTCTACGCAGCGCCCGCCATCGGTGGCTGGATCGGCGACCGCGTGCTGGGAAGCCGGCGCATGACGGTCCTCGGGGCCCTGGTGCTGACCCTCGGCTACGCGCTCCTCGCCCTCCCCGACGGCCCGCTCTTCGTGGCGCTGGGCGTGGTCGCGGTGGGGAACGGCCTCTTCAAGGCCAACCCCGCCAACCTCGTCTCCAAGGTCTACGAGGGGGAGCCCTCCAAGATCGACAGCGCCTTCACGCTCTACTACATGGCCGTGAACGTCGGGGCGACCTTCTCCCAGATCCTGACGCCGCTCATCGCCATCTGGGCCGGCTGGCACGCCGCCTTCGCGGTCTGCGCGGGGGGCATGCTGCTCGCCGTGGTGAACTACTTCCTCATGCGGCGCCACCTGGCCCACGTGGGATCGCCGCCCGACTTCGCGCCGCTCGACCTGCGCAAGCTCGGCTTGGTGCTGGCCGGAGCGGTGGCCGCGGTGGCCTTCGTGACGGTCGTGGTGCAGGACCTCGGACTCGCCCGCATCGTCATCTGGGTGGCGGGACTCGGCATCCTGGGGATCTTCGGGATCCTGGTCGCCCGCGGCACCGCGCAGGAGCGCAAGGGACTCGTGGCCGTCTTCCTGCTCACCGCGCAGGGCGTCCTCTTCTTCATCTTCTACCAGCAGATGTCGACGTCGCTCACCCTCTTCGCGCTGCGCAACGTCGACCTGCGCTTCTTCTTCGGCTACGAGATCCCACCCGGCCAGCTCCAGGCCCTGAACCCCATCTGGATCTTCATCCTGGGCCCGTTCGTGGCCTGGGGCTACGACCGGCTGGCGCGTGGGCGCGGCGACTTCTCCATCGCCACCAAGTTCGCGATGGGGTTCGCGGTGCTGGCGGCCGGATTCTTCCTCTTCGGGGTCTCCGGGCGCTTCGCCCACGACGGCCGCGTCTCGGTCTGGTGGATGATCTGGGGCTACGGGCTCTACTCGCTGGGGGAGCTCTTCATCAGCGGGCTCGGGCTCGCCATGGTGGCCCGCTACGTGGGACCGAAGATGCGCGGCTTCGTGATGGGGCTCTGGTTCCTCGCCTCGGGGATCTCCCAGTACCTGGGGAGCTACGTGGCCAACTTCGCGAGCGTGCCGGAGAACGTCACCGACCCGCTCGAGACTCTTCCACTCTACGTGAACCTGTTCCTGGGACTCGGGATGGTGGCGACGGTGGGGACGCTCGTGGCGATCGCCATGCTGCCGCTCATGCGGCGTTTGTCGGCGCCGGCGGAGACCGCGTAAGCCAAGTAGCCGTCGTTCCTGTATTTTTTTTCGTCCGTCACATCCAGGGAGCCGCTGACTCCAATCCTGCGTAGGGATTCTGAACCCCCGACGCGGAACGGAGAGCGCCATGACGACCCAGACCCGGAACTCGATCCACTTCAACGTCTCGAAGTCCCACGGCTGGAAGGACGCCTTCGTGGTCTCCTGCCTCGCCATCGTCCTCGGCGCCTTCGTGGCCCAGATCTCCTCGACTCCGAATTACACCTCCGCCTCGCAGCCCATGGCGTCTGCGCCCCTGAACGCGGCGTCGAACGGGTAGCGGGACCGGAGGGTCGCCCCTCCGCGGGGGCGGTGGCCACCTCGGCGAACCCGGGGTGGCCGTTTTGTTTCTACCTGGGGTCCAGGGCCAGGAAGGTGGTCTCCTGGTCTCCGTCGCTGGCGAGGATCATGCGACTCGGACCACACTTCGCGAAGACGATCGGCGTCGCGAAGATCAACGACTCCAGCCGGAGGGGAGCCGGCGCCAGGTCCGCTACCTCATCGAGGACGTGGCTCGACATGGTGTAGCAGTCCGGCATCCACTCGCTTCGCGGGCGAGGAGAGAACGTCAGCACCTGCTCCGTCCCGTCGGCGAGGGTGAAAACGAGCCGGCTGGAAGCCCGGTCCAGGCGCGCGGTCATCGCGAGCAAACGCGCCTCGTCGCTGGCGGCGTACCCCTGGCCGAAGGACACCCGGTAGGCCCCGTCCGCGAGCGAGTACTCCGGAATCTCCTCCTTCCCGCATCCGCTGCCCAGGGACAGGAGCAGCATCCCCAGGACGGGCGTGGCGGAGAAACGGATACGTTCACGATTCGACGCCCGGGCACGCCTTCGGAAGTCGTCGTCTCGCAAGGCCAGCCTCCCTTCGCTGTCCCATTCTAGCGTTCTTCTGGCCAGGGACGGACGGCCGCCTTCGAGGTCCGCGCCGCGGACCTCGGGCAGATGGGGCGTTCACTATGCGTCCACTGGAAAACTCTTGACAGCCGATCGCGCGGATCGCGATGCCGCGGGCGGAGCGCTGCGGGAACGCCATCCAGATCGCTGCAATTCGCGCAGGGGACGCACGCGACGCTCCAGGCGGGGTTCGAGATCCCGGCTCCAGATCGCTTGCGGGAATCCATTCTTGCGCGTCTGGCGAGGGCCGAAATGCCCGTGAGAAAGTATCCGCATGAACGACACGCACACTTCCTCCGCTCGCGAATCCTCCCGCCACCTCGCCGACCTGCTCCGCCGCGAGCACGGAGCGCTCGCAGACTTCCTCGTCGCGCTCGCAGAGTTCGACCGGACGAACGCGTTCCGGGACCTGGGTTTCGCGAACCTGTTCGATTTCCTCCATCGGGACCTCGGCCTGTCCCGCGGGGCCGCCCACTACCGGAAGGTGGCGGCGAGGCTGGTGTTGCGGTTCCCGGAGATCGTGGAGCCGCTGCGGGACGGCAGGTTGTGCCTCTCGTCCATCCTCGACCTGGCGAAGGTCATGACCGACCAGAACCGGACGGAGGTGCTGCCCCGGTTCTTCCACCGCTCGAAGCAGGAGGCACGGGAGGTGGCGGTGGAGATCCAGCCGGCCGCCGTGGTGCCGCGCCGAACGGTCGTCACCGAGATCCTGGCCCCAGTGAAATCAACAACTTCGCCAGTTCATCCGGATGAATTTCGGGCGTCCCATCCTGAGCCCGCGAAGACAGCGGTCGAGCCGCTCACGCCGTCCCTGAGCCGCGTCCACCTCACCGTTTCGAGGGGATTGCTCGCGAAGCTGCGGAAGGCGCGCGCCGGCCAGTCGCACGTCCAGCCTGGCGCCACGGACGAACAGGTGATCGAGGCGGCCCTGGACCTCCTGCTGGCGCAGCAGGAGAATCGGCGCGCGTCGGTGCCTCCAAAGGTGAAGCGGGAGGTGAGGGCCCGCGATGGCGGGAAATGCCAGTGGCCGGTTTCGTCGGGAGGGGTGTGTGGGTCGGAAGTGAGGGTGGAGATCGACCACGTCGTGCCACGGGGGCGGGGCGGCCCGTCTACCGTGGAGAACTGCAGGGTCCTCTGCGACGTCCACAACAGGGAAGCCGCTCGTCAGGTCTATGGCGACGCGCACATGGACCTGTTCGCTCCGCGGCCGCCCCGAGCATCCGAGCCGGTCGCGGATTGGGTCACGTTCGAGCCGCCTCGTCGTCCCGCACGCCGTAGCGCGCTGCGTCACCCGGGTCCATTGAGAAGCCCTTCACCCGCGGCGTAACATCGGCCTCCACCGGAGGTCGTTCGTGACCGACTCCACGCGCGAAACGGGACAGGCGGCCGAGCCAGGCACCGTCTCGCGCCTGCTCCAGGAGATCGCGCGGGCCTCCGAGGACGACCTCGCCGCGTCGTGGCGCGAGCCGCTCAAGGCCGGGGACGTCGTCGGGCGCTACCAGATCCGCGGCGAGATCGGCCGCGGCGGATTCGGCGCGGTGTACGAGGCCTTCGACCCGCAGCTCGGACGCAACGTCGCGCTCAAGGCCTTGAAGCCGGGGCGATCGAAGCACCCCGTCTCCGAGGAATGGATCCAGAAGGAGGCCGAGGCGGTCGCGAAGCTGGACCACCCGGCCATCGTCACCATCTTCGACGTCGGGACGTGCCCGGCGGGCGCGTACCTCGTGATGGAATTGCTCCGGGGCGAGACGCTGGCGCGGCGGATCGAGAAGGGTCCGCTGCCGGTGGACGAGGCCCTGCGCATCGCCGAGCAGATGGCGGAGGGGCTGGCGCACGCCCATTCACGGGGGGTGCTGCACCGGGATCTCAAGCCAGCGAACGTCTTCGTCTGCGAGGACGGCCGGGTGAAGCTGCTCGACTTCGGGCTCGCGCACCTGCTCGGAACCGAGGGATCGAGCGGCGCCGGGACGCCCGCGTACATGGCGCCGGAGCAGGCGGCCGGGACGGCGGTCGACGAGCGGGCGGACGTCTGGGCGGCGGGGATGGTGCTGGGCGAGATGCTCACCGGGAAGCGGCCGGTGGAGCGGACGCCGACGCCGGCGGCCGGGGCGGAGGCGCGGACGGAACTGATGTGGAAGCAGCCGGCGGTACCGGCCAGGTCCGGGGACGCCGCCGGCCCTCGGCCATTTGCCGCGTCCGGTCGCGAAGGTGGTCGGAGCGGCGCTCGCAGAGGATCCGGCGGCGCGACCGAAGGACGGGGCGGCCTGGCTCTCGGAGCTTCGCTCCGCTCGCCTGCTGGTGGATCGCCCTCGCCGTCTCCGAAGGCTGGCACTCGTCGGAACTGCCTTCCTCCTGGTGGGCCTCGCCGTCGCAGGCCTCGCCACCTGGCGCATCTGGGAGCGGCAGATCCCCGGCGGCCGGCCCACCGTGGCGGTCGCCGACTTCGCGAACGAGACCGGGGAGAAGGAGCTCGACTCCATCTCCGGCCTGCTCATCACCTCGCTCGAGCAGGGCACCCAGCTCCGCGTCCTCACCCGCGGCCGGATGGTCGACGTCCTGAAGCAACTCGGCAAGGGGGCCGTCGAGCGCATCGACGAGCCGCTGGCGCGCGAGGTCGGGCGGGAGACCCGGGCGCAGGCGCTCCTGCTCGCCTCCATCCGCAAGCTCGGCGACGCCTACGTGGTCGAGATGCGCGCCCTCGACCCGCTGCACGACGAGTACATCTTCACGGTCAGCGATCGGGCCACCGGAAAGGGCGCCGTCTTCGACCTCGTCGGGTCCAGGGCCAGGAAGGTGGTCTCCTGGTCTCCGTCGCTGGCGAGGATCATGCGACTCGGACCACACTTCGCGAAGACGATCGGCGTCGCGAAGATCAACGACTCCAGCCGGAGGGGAGCCGGCGCCAGGTCCGCTACCTCATCGAGGACGTGGCTCGACATGGTGTAGCAGTCCGGCATCCACTCGCTTCGCGGGCGAGGAGAGAACGTCAGCACCTGCTCCGTCCCGTCGGCGAGGGTGAAAACGAGCCGGCTGGAAGCCCGGTCCAGGCGCGCGGTCATCGCGAGCAAACGCGCCTCGTCGCTGGCGGCGTACCCCTGGCCGAAGGACACCCGGTAGGCCCCGTCCGCGAGCGAGTACTCCGGAATCTCCTCCTTCCCGCATCCGCTGCCCAGGGACAGGAGCAGCATCCCCAGGACGGGCGTGGCGGAGAAACGGATACGTTCACGATTCGACGCCCGGGCACCCCTTCGGAAGTCGTCGTCTCGCAAGGCCAGCCTCCCTTCGCCCTCCCATTCTAGCGTTTCCCCGGCGAGGAACGGACGGCCACCTTCGAGGTCCGCGCCGCGGACCTCGGTCAGATGGGGCGTTCACTGATAGGTACCTTGACAGCCGATCGCGCGAATCGCGAAGGCGCGGACGGAATGGCCCAGGGACGATGCTGTCGATGCCGCATTTCGCTCCGGGAGCGCGCGCCACAGTCCTGGCGGGTTCCGAGATCTCCGGCACCGGAATTCACACCGGAAGCCATCTCCGTGCGTGTGGCGAGGGTCGAAATTCTCGTGCGATGGTGGATCCATGAACGCACGCGAATGGTCCCTCCGCATCGCCGAACTCATCCGCCGGGAACGCGCCTCCGTCGTCGACGTCTTGCTCGCCCTTGCCGAGTTCGACCGGCTCGCCATGTACCGCCAGCTGGGCTTCGCGAGCCTCTTCGACTTCCTTCACAAGGAACTCGGCCTGTCCCGGGGCATGGCCCACTACCGGCTGGTCGCCACCCGGCTCGTGGAGAAGTTCCCCGAGGTGGTCGAGCCCCTCCGGGACGGGAGGCTCTGCATGTCGAGCGTCGTCGAGCTCGCCAGGGTCATCACCGAGGAGAACCGCGGCGAGGTCCTCCCGAGGTTCTTCGACAGATCCCGCCAGGAGGCGAAGCAGGTGGTGGCCGAGTTGCTTCCGGCCGAGGTGGTGCCGGTGAGGACGGTCGTGACCGGCGGTCGAGCCAGTTCAACGGTTGAACTGGGATTGATCGAGGTCATCCCGGAGACCGCTCGGTCGGAGGTGGTACGGCCCGTCGCGCCAGCGCCGCGGACCGTGGTCGAGCCGTTCACGCGGCAGGAGAGCCGGATGCACGTCACGGTCTCGCCGGCGTTCCTGGCCCTGCTGAAGAAGGCGAAGGCGGGGCAGAGCCACGTCCAGCCCGGCGCGACCGACGAGCAGGTGCTCACTGCTGCGCTGGAGTTGCTCGTGGCGCAGCAGGAGAAGCGGCGCGCGTCGGTGCCTCCGAAGGTGAAGCGGGAGGTGAGGGCCCGCGACGGCGGGAAATGCCAGTGGCCGGTTTCGTCGGGAGGGGTGTGTGGGTCGGAAGTGAGGGTGGAGATCGACCACGTCGTGCCACGGGGGCGCGGCGGTCCGTCGACGGTGGCCAACTGCAGGGTCCTCTGCGACGTCCACAACAGGGAAGCCGCTCGTCAGGTCTATGGCGACGCGCACATGGACCTGTTCGCTCCGCGGCCGCCCCGAGCATCCGAGACGGTCGCGGATTGGGTCACGTTCGAACCGCCTCGTCGTCCCGCACGCCGTAGCGCGCTGCGTCACCCGGGTCCATTGAGAAGCCCTTCACCCGCGGCGTAACATCGGCCTCCACCGGAGGTCGTTCGTGACCGACTCCACGCGCGAAACGGGACAGGCGGCCGAGCCAGGCACCGTCTCGCGCCTGCTCCAGGAGATTGCGCGGGCCTCCGAGGACGACCTCGCCGCGTCGTGGCGCGAGCCGCTCAAGGCCGGGGACGTCGTCGGGCGCTACCAGATCCGCGACGAGATCGGCCGCGGCGGATTCGGCGCGGTGTACGAGGCCTTCGACCCGCAGCTCGGACGCAACGTCGCGCTCAAGGCCTTGAAGCCGGGGCGATCGAAGCACCCCGTCTCCGAGGAGTGGATCCAGAAGGAGGCCGAGGCGGTCGCGAAGCTGGATCACCCGGCCATCGTCACGGTCTTCGACGTCGGGACGTGCCCGGCGGGCGCGTACCTCGTGATGGAATTGCTCCGGGGCGAGACGCTGGCGCGGCGGATCGAGAAGGGTCCGCTGCCGGTGGACGAGGGCCTGCGCATCGCCGAGCAGATGGGGGAGGGGCTCGCCCACGCCCATTCACGGGGGGTGCTGCACCGGGATCTCAAGCCAGCGAACGTCTTCGTCTGCGAGGACGGCCGGGTGAAGTTGCTCGATTTCGGGCTCGCGCACCTGCTCGGAACCGAGGGATCGAGCGGGGCCGGGACCCCCGCGTACATGGCGCCGGAGCAGGCGTCGGGCGCGGCGGTCGACGAGCGGGCGGACGTCTGGGCGGCGGGGATGGTGCTGGGCGAGATGCTCACCGGGAAGCGACCGGTGGAGCGGACGCCGGCGGCCGGGGCGGAGGCGCGGACAGAACGGATGTGGAAGCAGCCGGCGCTGCCGCCAGGTCCGGGGACGCCGCCGGCTCTCGGCCATTTGCCGCGTCCGGTCGCGAAGGTGGTCGGAGCGGCGCTCGCAGAGGATCCGGCGGCGCGACCGAAGGACGGGGCGGCCTGGCTCTCGGGGCTTCGCTCCGCTCGCCTGCTGGTGGATCGCCCTCGCCGTCTGCGAAGGCTGGCACTCGTCGGAACTGCCTTCCTCCTGGTGGGCCTCGCCGTCGCCGGCTTCGCCACCTGGCGGATCTGGGAACGGCAGATCCCCGGCGGCCGCCCCACCGTCGCCGTCGCCGACTTCACGAACGAGACCGGGGAGAAGGAGCTCGACTCGATCTCCGGGCTCCTCGTCACCTCGCTGGAGCAGGGAACGCGCCTCAGGATGCTCACGCGCGGACGGATGATGGACGTCCTGCGGGAACTCGGAAAGGACCAGGTCGATCGGATCGACGAGCCGCTGGCACGCGAGGTCGGGAAGGCGACGGGGGCGAATGCGCTCCTGATCGGCTCCATCCGCAAGCTCGGCGACAGCTACGTCGTGGACCTGCGGGCCCTCGACCCGCTTCACGACGAGTACATCTTCACGCTGAGCGACAGGGCGTCGGGGAAGACGGCGATCTTCGACCTGGTCGACCGGCTGGGGACGGCGACCCGGGCCCGGTTGAAGGTCGCCGACGACGGCGCCGCGCCTCCGCCTCGCGTCGCCTCGATCACCACCGCGGAACCCCGGGCCTGGGAGCTCCTCTCCCAGGGCCGGCGCGCCCACGAGAGGACCGAGGGAGGCGAGGCGGAGCGGTTGCTGGACGAGGCGCTCGCGGTGGACCCGGATTTCGCACTCGCCCGCTACCAGCTCGCGATCGTGGCGTGGGGAGGACGCGGCGAGATCCCGAGGAACGTGGACCTCGCGAAGGAGCGGGTGGATGCTGCGTGGGCGGTGCGGGACCGGCTCCCGGAAAAGGAGAAGCTCATCCTCTCCGGGATCCGCGCCCAGGCCCTGGGCCACTGGGCGGAGGCCTTCGGGGCCTTCTCCCAGGCCGCGGCCACGTATCCGCTCGACAAGGAGGTCCTCCTCCTGGCGGCGAGCGCAAGCTACGAGCAGGACCGGGAGGACGAGTGGATCTCCTTCCTCGAGCGGGCCGTCCAGCTAGACCCCGGCTACGTGCGCGCCGTTCAGTCGCTCGCCACCGCATACGCCCGGTCCGGACGGGCGGACCACCACGTCGACTGGCTCGTCACGCAGGCCGGCATCGCCCGCGCGGCGCTTGCCCAGGTGACGGCGAGGCAGGCGGGAGAGCGGCGCCCGTCCGCGGAGGCGAACACGGTGCGGGCGTTCGCGACTGCGTTCCTCTCCGCCGGGCGCGAGGCGGAGGCGCTCGTGCTCTACCGGGAGGCCGCGGCGGCGGATGGCGAGCCCTGGCCTCCGGGATCCTACGTGGCCTTCCTGTTCTTCCGGGGGCGGGCCGAGGAGGCGGCCATCGCGATCCAGGAGGCGCTGGCGGCGCAGGCGGCCCGGGGCGAGACCGTGGTACCGCGCTGGGTAGGGACCTACGAGGACTTCCTGGCCGACTCGTTCATCGTGCGGGGGAGGTTCAGCGAGGTCTGGCCTCGCATCGAGACGGTCCGGCACCGGAAGTCCCCGGCCCAGCTGGCGCTGCTCGGACAGTGCCTCGGTGCAGCGACGCGCTCGCCGGAGCGGCTCCGCGCCGCCACCGAGGAGCTGGAGCGCCTGGGAGCCCTCCAGGACCCCCGGCTGGCAGGCCGGGCGGTGCTGAACCTCGCCGAGGCCGGTGACCTCGTGGGGGCAAGGGCCTTCGCGGTGCGGGTCAGCAGGGACGTCTCCTGGGCCGACGTGCGCCCGTTCGAGCTCGGCATCCTGGAGGCGTTCGCCCGTTCGCCCCCGGGCTCGTTCGACGAGGTGGCCGCGTTCCTCCGCTCCGCCCCGAGATCGGCAGATCCCGATTTCCGCCACGATCGGCTCGTGCTGCTCGGCGAGGTCGAGCGTGCGCGCAGAGACTGCCGCGCGGCCGTGGAAGCGCTGGAGCAGGCGGGGGCGATCCCGTGGACGTCCGGGTTCTTCGACTTCGTCTGGTACCGCCCGGGCAGGATCCACTCCCTCGCCCTCTGCCACGAGACGCTGGGCGAGGTCGAGAAGGCGCGGGAGCAGAACGAGGAGCTGCTTCGACTCTGGGTGAACGCCGATCCGGACGTGCCGCTGCTCCGGGAGGCGAAGGCGATGCAGACGAGGCTAGGGGCGGGGGCGCGATCGGTCAAGTAGCCGTCGTTCCTTGTTTTTCTATTGGTCCGTCACATCTTCCCCGCCGCCG
>CAWHPQ010000026.1:0-58315 GCA_963831265.1 uncultured delta proteobacterium
CTGCCGCCGGGCGCCGGGACGCCCCTCCACCAGGCGCCCGGGTGGCCTCGGCGCGCCGCGCCTCCGCAGCGGCACGATCGGAAACCCCGAGCCGGAGCGGCCCCGAGGCGACTATGAAGCGGCCCGGTCGTCAAGCGCAGGTCTCTCCGGCGCGCGAGCGCCTTTCGGCACGCGCACGTAGGAATCCGGGAAACGCAGAGGGATGAACGTCGAACTTTCTCAATCGACTATTCGCGCTCGGTGGCGCAGGTGGTGGATTCCGTCGACGGGCCGCAATCGGATGCACGAGGTCATCGGCCATCGCCTGGTGGCGACACCCGAGCTTCGCCGCCTCACCGCGGTCACCGTCTCTGGAAGTCCGCCGTTCATCACTCCTGGTCGCCCGGTGCTCTGGGAACTTCCACGTCTCCGTCAGTTCAATGGCTGCTTCGCAGCCCGCTTCAGGATCTCCGACGTCGCCTCCGTGTTGGTCATCCCGGCGGTGAGCCGAGTGGCGCCACGTCCAGGGTCGTAGGTCGTTCCGTCCCTCCAGATGGCGTACAGGATCCCCGCCATCTTCCGCGCCAGGGCGGTGACCGCGATCCTCTTGCCCCTGCGCTTCTCGATCTCTTCCGCCCAGAGGATCATGGGGTCCCTGCGCGCACAGCGCTTCGCCACCCAGCAGGCCTGGATTAGGGCCCAGCGCATCTTCGCGGGTCCTGCCTTCGTGATTGACGTCGAGTGCCTCCGTTCGCCACTCGACCGCTCTCCGGGAACCAGCCCGAGGTAGGACTCCAGTTGGTGTGCGCTGGCGAACCTCCCCACCTCGTCCACGGTCGCCGCAAACCTCGTCGCCGTCACCGGCCCAACCCCGGGCACCGTCATCAACCTCCGGCACGTCGTGTCCGACTCGGCCAGGGCAGCCAGTTCCCCGTCCGCGACGTGGATTCGCTTCGCCAGTTCCTCGATGCTCTCCAGCAGCCGTTCCACATACGGCGGCCGGTCCTGCACGGCGGCCCGTACCCTCTTCACGATCGTCCGGGCGTGCCCTGGCGCTGGCCGACGCACCCGGCCCCGCATCCATGCCTGAACCGTGTTGATGAGCTTGGTCCGGCTCTCCACCAGCGCCTCTCGCATCCCGCAAAGCGCCTTGCGCTCCCGCGCCAGCGCCGACGGGATGTGGACACTCGGCAGGTCGATCCGGCACGACACCTGGCTCAACGCCCTCGCGTCGTTCCGGTCGCTCTTCACGCCCCGGGCCCCGACCCCGAGCGACCTCACCAGTTGCCCGGGCACCACCCGAACCTCGTGGCCCGCAGCCAGCGCCGAGTCGGCCACCGCGAACGCCTCGGTGCACGTCTCCACCACCACCCGGCTCGTCGGCCTGCGCCGCAGATACCTGTCCAGTGCAGCCGTCTCCATCCGCTGCTCGAGCAAGATCGTACCGTCCTCGCTCCGGATACAGACCTGGGATTCCCTTCCACCAAGATCGATTGCAAGATGTTCCACGGCCAGCTCCTTTCGCATGCGCCTCGAGCGCGAGAACAATGTGAGGGACGAACATGTCACCTCGCTCGCGACCGGAGCTGGCCGCTTCATCACATCTGATGCGTCGATCGGTTGCCGCGACCACGCCCACCCCGGGCCGCGAGGTCCGCGCGGCCAGCGACGAGGCCCACCCCGGGCGCCGGCACTCCGGAGGGGCGTCACCCCGCGAACGGCCGCGTGGGGAGGCCCGCCGCCCCGAGGCTTTGGTGGGATCGGCCACGCTGCGCCGGGGAACACCGGGCCCGAGCAACGCCTGTTCCCGGCGCCCTCTGCGGAGGCGCCGCTCGGAGGGGCGCCCGCGCCGGCTGGGAATGCACGGTCCGAAGGCGACGCGGACGACCTCGCCTCGCGGGGAGATCCGGGCGGCCACGCCCATCCGTCAGGCGCCCGGGTGGCCTCGTCGGGCGCCGCCTCCGCAGCGCCACGATCGAGGATCCCGAGCAGGAGCGGCCCCGAGGCGGATGCGTCACCCTGTTGCCGCGACCACGCCGTCCCCGGGGCGCGAGGCCCAGCGGCGCAGAGACGAGGCCACCCGGGCGCCGGCCCTAGTAGGTCCCCACGAGGAACACGTTCGTCACCGTCCCGAACGGGGTCGACGCCTCGAAGTTGTCGATGCCGGCCCGGACCATCACCATCGCCCGGAGCGAGAGCCAGCGGTACAGACCGACGGTCCCATTCACCATCAGTCCGACGTCGTTCGCCGGCGTGGGATTCGACTCCCCGCCGACGGTCATGGTGGTCTGGAACCAGGAAACCCTCCCGGTGAGCCGCGTACCCGCCATCGGGGCCCAGCCGATCTGCCCCCAGGCGCTCTGCCCCTCGACCCATCCCAGGTCCTTCAGGTAACCGAAGGAGAGCCCGGCCAGCACCTTCGTGAAGGTGATCTCGGGCCCCACGTAGGTGTGGGAGAGGCCGGAGGTGAGATCGTCGACCCAGCCTCCCAGCCCGGCGATGCGCAGCCACGGCGTCGCGTCCACCCCGATCGATCCGTCGGCCCGGCGCGAGGGGCCGGGATAGGTGGCGATGGGCTCGTCGTTCGGCATCGCGAGGCCCCAGTAGGAGAACCCTCCCGTGATCCAGAAGATGGGGACCGGCCGGACGGTGAGCGCGAGACGTGCCGAGTCGATGTAGGACGGGGCCTGGACGTCGCCGAAGCCCATGCGCAGGTTGCCGCTGCCGCTGAAGACCCCGCCGGCCCAGTAGTTGAGCAGGAGTTCCCCCTCGTAGTGGCGGAGGACCGCCGGGTTCTGGACCACCGCGGCGCGTGCGCTGCCGGAGAGCAACGTCGAGCCAAGCGGGGCCTCGAACTTCGCGTAGACGCCCCCGGTGTACCGATCGAACGTGGGCTCGGTGGTGTACGGATCCGGGACGACACCGCCGAAGATGCCGACCTCGGTGCGCCCGAACCGCAGACCACCCTGGGCGCCGTCGAAGACGGTGGAGCCGGGGGCGAACCAGGGCATGACGCGCCCGAAGGACGCGCTCCAGCTCTTCTTGGGATCGCGCTGGGCCAGCTCGAGGTCGTAGACCAGGAGCTGGGTGGACGATCCGGGCACGTAGGTGTCGTTCCGCTGCGTCCACTGCATGAGCCGGGCGTCGGCGAACAACTTGAACCCTGCGAAGGCGTCGAGACCGTTCACCTGGATGTCCAGCTGGAGCCGCTGCGAGTCCCCCGGACCGGCCGGGCTGGCGAGCCAGACCGCATAGCCCAGGTCGCCCCGGACCGTGGGGAGCTGGCCGAGGACCACGTCGCGGGGCTGGGCCTTCGACTCGACGATCACCAGCGGAGTCCCGGTGACCACCGCGTTCCGGGTCTCCAGCTCCTCCTCCGTGGGGATGGGAGCCATCTTCGCCACCACCGGCGCTCCCGGCAGCGTGGTGTCGAAGGCGAAACGATCCTTGGCGCGGATCCCCTCCCCCGTGCAGGTGGCCGAGTTGTCGGCGGTCTCCCGGACCGTGCAGGCCCCGGAAGGATGGCCGCCGCGCGTGAGCCGGATGACCTGGCCGATGGCCACTCCCTCCAGCGCTCCGGCGTCGATGTACGCGGTGGTGGCGGTCGCGAAGGTCACGGTGCCCTCGACCCGGCGCGCCACCGGGGGCGGAGGATCTGCCTGGGTCGCGGGCGCCAACTGGGGCACTGCCGGGACCGGCGCCCCGGGCTGAGGCGTCTGGGCCTGCGCCACGGACGCGAGGAGCAGCGCCAGGAGCGGAAGCTTCTTCATGGCTTCACCCTCCTCTTCGCCGGGCCGCTCCGGAGGAGGCTGCCCCGGAGATTGCCCCCTCCACCCTCGGCGGTCCCGTTGTAGTGGCAGCCGTAGCAGTTCTGGTCTGCGCAGACGAAGCTCTGGACCTGCGGGTGCGTCGCGCAGGGGTGGCAGCGGATGCAGCTGGGAGGCGGCTGGCTGGTGCAGGATCCGATGACCAGCGGCACCGGAAGCGTCACGTGGCACTGCATGCACGGGATGCCCGCGTGGTTGCCGGAGTCGATGGGGAAGCAGGCCCCGTGCCCCGAGAAAGTGGCCGGGCTCCACCGCCAGAATCCGTGACAGCCCAGGCAGGCGAGCTGCGGATATCCGGGGAACGCGGAATGGTCGACTCCCCGGGCCGTGGCGGTCGCCAGGTCGGCCTGGTGGCATTCCCAGCAGGCGACCGTGGGGCGGGCGAAGGAGCGGTCGCGCCGGTCCCCGTGGCACTGCTCGCAGGGGAGCAGCGCGTGCCGCCCCTGGAGCGGGAAGTTGGTCCGCCGGTGCGCGTCGGCGTCGAAGCGGGACTTCCAGCCCTCGGTGTCGTGGCACGAGGAGCACTGGATCCCGGCATACCCACCGTGCACGTCCCGGTGGCAGGCCGAGCAGCTGCGGGGCAGCGGCTCCTTGAAGTCCGAGACGTGGCACTTGCGGCAGGCCACCTGCGCGTGCAGGCCGGTGAGCGGGAAGCCGGTGCGCTCGTGGACGAACTTCACGTCCCCCCACCCCTCGGGAGTATGGCAGGCCACGCACTTGGTCTCGCCCGCCGCGTGCCCCCCGGGTGACTTGAGCGTGAGGTCGGGGCGGGCGGCGGGAGCCTGTGCCTGGGGTGCGGCGGCGAGGAGCAGCGCGGCGGCGGCGGCGGCGAGGTGGATCACGGCTCGTACCCCCGGAAGGCACCCTTGTGGAAGTCGGCGTGGCAACCCTGGCAATCCCGCGTCACGGGCTTGAAGCGCTTGATCTCGAGCTTCCCGATCTTGGCCACCGGGTGGCACTTCTCACACGTCACCTTGGCGTGCTTGCCGGTCAGCCCGTAGGTCGTGAAGGGCTCCCCGTGGACGAACTTGAGCTTCTTCCACTCGTCCACACCGTGGCAGGCGGCGCACTCGGTGACCTTCTTCACGGCGAACTGGGCGGCGTGCGGGTCGGCGTGGCACTTCGCGCAGGTGACGGGGGAGCCCGCGTACTTCACGAAGGGCTTTCCGTCCTTCCCGGTGGCCGAGGCGTGGCACGAGCCGCAGGCCGTCTTCCCGTGCTTGCCGTCGAGACGGAACTTGGTGTCCCGGGAGTGGTCGAACTTCGTCTTCACGAAGGTCACCTGGTCGTGGCAGGCGGTGCACCCGTCCGTGGCCATGCGCTTCTCGAACTGGCCCTGGTGCACGTCGCGGTGGCAGGACGTGCACTTCTTCCCGTCCACCTTCTTCTCCATGGTGAACTCGCTCACCTTGAGCGGCCGACGCTGCCGCTTGACCTCGGCCCGCATGGCTGCCGGTACCTTCTCGGCCATCTTCGGGTCCTTCACGTGGCAGCGATCGCAAGCCACGGCCACGTGGGCTCCCTCGAGCGGGTACTTGGTCTTCTGGTGCTCGGGAAGCTCGAAGCGCACCGGCACCCATCCCTGCACCGAGTGGCACCGGTCGCAGGCCGCCTGCGGGGTCCCCTTCTTGCCCAGCTGCCCGAGGTGTCCGTCCTGGTGGCAGTCGGTGCAGGCCGCGAAGGCCATGTCCTTGAACTTTCCCTTCAGCTGCCCCTCGTAAGGGCCGTGGCAGCCCTTGCAGTCCGCCTGGACGTGGGCTCCGCGCAGCGGGTAGCGGGTCTTGTCGTGGAAGGCCACCTTCGCTCCCTGCGCGACCTTCAGGACCTTCCAGCCCTCCACCACGTGGCAGGTGACGCAGAGCGGGCCGAAGCGGTTCTGGTGGGGATCCTTGTGACAGTCGGTGCAGAGCGCGAAGGGGAGCGGCTTGTACTTCGCGTAGGTCACCGACACCGCCTTCGGGAAGTCGTGCTTCCCCTCCGGGTCGGTGAGGGGGACGTGGCACTTGGCGCAGGGCACCTTCACGTGCGCTCCCGCCAGCGGGTACTTCGCCTTGGCGTGGTCGAAGCCCTTGCTGGCCGGCTTCCAGGCGGCCGGGGTGTGGCACTTCTGGCAATCGTTGCCGAGCTGGGTGCGGTGCTCGTCGAAGTGGCAGCCGGCGCAGGTGTTCGGCTGACCGAGCAGGCTCCTGCGCCCCTTGGCGAGGACCTCCTTCACGAGCGGGTCGGTGACCCGGCGGGCATCGTGGCAAGCGTCGCACTTCGCCTTGGCGTGCTTGCCCTCGAGGGGCCATCCCGCCTTGTTGTGATCGAACGAATCCCGTCCCGCCGCGCCCCAGTCGACGAGGGCGAAGGTCTTGCCATGGTGCTCGTGGTGGCAGACCTCGCACTTCTTCTCGGAGGACTTGCCGTGGAAACCCTTGCCCGCCGCGATGCTGGCCCGGAGCTCCTTGTGGCACTCCAGGCACTTCTCCGCCGAGAACTGCTTGCCGGCGGGGTGGCACTGCGTGCAGTTCTGCAGACCCTCCAGCTTCTCGTGCGCCCTCGACAGCTCGCCCGGGGAGATCAGGTCGGCGCGACCCGGAGCAGCGAGCGCGATCGCCGCCAGGGCCAGGGGCAGGAGGAGCGACGCGATGCGCGGGTGAGAGGGAGGGGATCTCATATCAGGCCGTACCCCAGGTAGAGCGAGACGCCGATGTGCACCGCGATGACGAATACCAGGAAAACGGCGAGGGAGGCATGCATCACCCTCCAGCCCCGGAGCAGCATGCGCAGACCGCCGTAGAAGGCGATCTGGAAGCGGAGCCGCCGGAGGCGGAGCACGGCGACCTTGAACCGCGTGTACCTGCCCCCCGCGGCGAAGAGGTCCCGGACCCTCCAGAGGCGGACCCGGAGCCTGGCCCCTGCCAGCGGCTCCCTCAGGATCGCGACCACGAGCGAGCTCTTCGGCAGGGGCGCCGAGGCCGACTGGATGAGCCGCTCCAGCCGGGCCCGCTCCCGCGCCTCCGAGAGGATGGGTTCGAGCTGGGCGCGCAACCGCTCGAAGCGGCCGGTGATGAGCTCGAGCTCCTCGGCTTGACCGTCGACCCTCGGGACGAGCCCGTAGATGAATCGACCGATGAGTCCGGTGGCGACCACGATCCCCAGGGCGGACGTGGTCGCGGTGGCGAGGAGGTTGTTGGACTCGAAGGCGGCGTGGAAGGCGATGACGAGCGGGCTCATGAACCCGACGAAGACGTGGAAGTTCAACCAGTCGCGGATGTCGCCGAGACCGGTCATGGCCCGGGTCCGCTTGCGCACCGGATAGAGGAAGTTGGAGAGCATGAAGGCGGTGGAGACGATGCCGACGCCGTGCCCCCAGTGCCCGGCGGACTTGAAGGCCTTGTGCATGGGCGACCGGAGCCGGTCCATGTGGCCGAGCACGTAGTAGTCCCATCCCCGGGAAGCCAGGAAGGCGACGATCACCGCTCCCAGGCAGCCGTAGAGCGCGAGCGTGCGCCTCAGCCGCTTGCGCTTCTTCAGCTCGTCCTCGCTGATGTAGTCTTCCTGCCCGGTCTTGGCCCCGAGCTGCTCCCCGTGGTACCGGCGCATCTCCACGCCGGCCTTCTGGAGGAACTCGTTGGGAGGATCGCCCCCGATGCTGACGATGATGTCGTCGTTGGGGATGCGCATCTCCTTGCCGTCGCTCTCCAGGCGCACCTCGGACTCGGAGACGTACTTCACCTGCGACGGCAGGAGCATGGTGAGCTTCCCCGCCTCGGCGAGGCTCTTCAGCTTGGTGCGGTTGGCCTCCCGGGCACGCCCCAGCTCCGCCCCCCGGTAGGAGAGCGTCACCGTGGCCGTGCCCAGCTCGGCGATGGCGATGGCGGCCTCCAGCGCCGAGTCGCCGCCCCCCACCACGAGCACGTTCCGCCCCTCGTACTGCTCGGCGTCGGTGAAGCCGTAGGTGACCTTCTTCAGCTCCTCGCCGGGCACGCCCATCCGGCGGGGCGTCCCGCGCCGCCCGATGGCGAGGACCACCTTCCGGGCGGCCATGATCCCCTTCGTGGTGTGGACCTCGAAGGCCCCGTCCTCCCCGCTGATGCCCTTCACCTGCACGCCTTCCTCGACCTTCACCTGGGTCTTCTCGAGCGCCTTCGCCCAGGTCTCGAGCAGCTCCTCCTTGGAGATGATGCTCTTCCCGATCTTGCCGAAGCCCGGAACGGTGGCCGGCTCGGTCATGACGATCTTCCGCCGCGGGTAGTGGGTCATCGTCCCGCCCCACGTCCCCTGCTCGAGGAGGCGGTAGGTCCGGCCTGCGTCCTTGAGCGCGCAGGCAGCGGCCAGGCCCGCCGCACCGGCACCCACGATGACGACGTCGAAGGTGCCACCCCCGGCTCCTCCCCTGGGAAGGATGGCGTCGAGCCGCCTGGCTGCGTGCAGCCCCTGGCGGATCGCGTTGCGGAGCAGCCCCATGCCTGCCAGCTCGCCCACCACGTAGACCCCGGGCCGGCTGGATTCGAAGGACTCGTCGACCTCGGGCAGGTCCACGCCTCGCTCGTCGGTCCCCATCACCAGCTTGATGGCCTGGACCGGGCACTCGGCGGCGCAGCGTCCGTGGCCGATGCAGTGGTCGGCGTGGACCAGGATGGCCGTGCCCTTCTTGATGCCGAGGATGTCCCCCTCCGGGCATGCCTTCAGGCAGGAGAGGGAGCCGATGCAGATGTTGGTGTCGATGACGGGGTGCAACGACCGGGGGATGTGGAGGTTCTTCTCCACCTTCTCCTGGAGGACCACCGCGTCGCGCGCCATCCTCCGGCGCCGCTTGACGAGGTGCGAAGTTGCGATGGCGACGGCCAGCAGCACGGAGAAGGCTGCGATGGCGCTCGACACCAGGTCCACTATTGAATCTCCTGACCTTTCGGCGATTTCCCCGGGGGGCTCGCATCATGCCACGGTGGGCCCGCATACCCGACGACCCATAGCGTGTACCCCGAAAAACGTACGAGGGGCCCGCCTTTCGACGGGCCCCTGCGTCATTGAGCGTTCTCTCATTTACTGCGGCGCTGCACTAGGCGGCTCGCGCGCCGTGCTTCCTCGCCTTGGCCGCCTCGGCCCGCTCCTCGAGCCAGATGGTCATCGGAGCGGCGATGAACCAGGTCGAGTAGGTGCCGGAGATGATGCCGATGAGCATGGCCATGGCGAAGTCGAAGATGGTGCCCACGCCGAAGATCAGGAGTCCGACGAGGGACAGCGCCGTGGCGATGGAGGTGAGGAGCGTGCGCCCGAGCACCTCGTTGATGGAGACGTTGACGATCTCGGCGAGCTTCTTGCCCTTCAGCTTGCCCTGGTTCTCGCGGATCCGGTCGTAGACCACCACCGTGTCGTTGACCGAGTAGCCGACGACCGTGAGGATCACCGCCACCGAGGTCAGGTTGAACTCCCGGCCGCTGAAGGCGAAGAACCCGAGCGTGATGATTGCGTCGTGGACGATGGCGATGACCACGCCGGGGGAGAACCGGAAGTCGAAGCGCAGGCCGACGTACACCACGATGAGGGCGATGGCGTAGAGGATGGCCTTGAAGCCCTGGTTCCGGAGTTCGCGCCCCACCGCTGGCCCCACGTACTCGACGCGCAGCACCTGGGGCTTCGCATCGGCAAACGTCGCGCCCAGTTCCTTCTCGAGGCGGTCCTGGATGCCCTGGGTGAGGACGGCGAGCGACCGGGTTCCGGCCGTGAGACCGGCTTCCTCCCGGATCTCCCGCACCTTGACCCCGGTCGACTCGACCACCGCCTGGAGCTCGGCCGCCGACGGCAGCACCTGGAACTCGAAGTCGATCTTGTCCCCCACCTCCGGGCTGAAGGCCGGCGTGCCGATGACCGGGAGCTTGGCCTTCACTGCGGCGATGATGCGGGCCGCGTCCTCGGGGGTGAGCAGCGCGACGCGTCCGACCCGGACGAGGTAGCTGTGCTCGCTCTCGGGGCCGTAGGTCTGGACCATGGCGTCCTTGAACCCGAGGTCCTCGATCTTCCGCCGGATCTCGCCGGGATCGACGGCCTTGGCGAACTGTACCTGCATCTCCGTGCCGCCTGCGAAGTCCACGCCGTAATTGAGGCCGTGAACCTGGGGGAGGGACCAGAGGATCACCGCCAGGTTGAAGGCGGTCGACAGGATGAGCGCGATCTTCCGCTTGCCGACGAAGTCGAACTTGGTCCCGTGCGGGATGATGTCGAAGGTCTTGAATTGCATCAGACGCTCAGCCGGGCGTTGTCGTTGCGCGTGAACCAGTCGACGATCACGCGGGTGACCACGATGGAGGTGAACATCGACGCCAGCAGGCCGATGATCAAGGTGACGGCGAAGCCACGAACCGGGCCGGAGCCGTACTGCATGAGGACCACGGCCGCGACGAGCGCGGTGACGTGGCTGTCGACGATGGTCCAGAAGACCTTGTCGTAGCCCTGATCGACGGCCTGACGGACCGTCTTGCCGGCGCGCAATTCCTCGCGGATGCGCTCGTTGATGAGCACGTTGGCGTCCACCGCCATGCCCAGCGTGAGCACGAATCCGGCGATGCCCGGCAGGGTGAGCGTGGACCCGAGCAGCGACATGATGGCGAGCACGAGCAGGCCGTTCGCCACCAGCGCCACGTCGGCGATGACGCCGCTCATCCGGTAGTAGAGCAGCATGAAGAGCATGACGGCGCCCAGGCCGACGAGGGCGGCGATGGTGCCCTTGCGCACCAGCTCGGGCCCGAGGGTGGCGCCGACCGAGCGCTCCTCGAAGATCGTGACCGGTGCGGGCAGCGCGCCCGCCTTGAGGACGATCGAGATGTCGTTCGCCTCCTGGAACTTCTCCTGGTAGTTGCGGCCGGAGCCCAGCGTGATCTGCCCGTTGCTGGAGATCTTGCCCTGGATGTACGGGGCGCTCTCCACCTTGGAGTCGAGCACGATGGCCATGCGGCGCCCGAGGTTCTCGGTGGTGAGCCGCTCCATGAGCCGGGAGCCCTCGGGGGACATCGAGAAGGCCACCACGGGCTCACCGGCGCCCTTCGAGCTGTCCACCGACGGGCGGGCATCGGAGATGTAGTCGCCGGTCAGCTCGGTCTTGGCGCGGAGCAGGAAGGTCCGGTAGTAGCGCTCCTTCGCGAGGCCCTGCCCCACGATCACCTCGCCGATGCCGATCTCCTGGTCGCGCGAGATCAGGGGCTTGAGGAACTGCTCGATGACGGCGTCGAGGTCGGTGCGCTTCATGGTCGCAACGTACGTCGCCTGGCGGCGGACGCCGGACGGAAGGTCCACGGTCTCCACGTACCAGCATCCGGTCGCCGGCAGCGGAAGGGCCGCGTTGCCGTCCGGACCCTGCGGGCAGGGTGGAAGCTGGGTGCGCACGGCGTCGAGGGCCGGCGAGTCGTCGTCGGCGATCTTGAACTCGAGCTGGGCGGTGCGGCCGAGGAGATCCTTCGCCTTGCCGGGGTCCTTGAAGCCGGGGAGCTGGATCTGGATCTGGGCGTTCTGCTTGCGCTTGATGTCCGGCTCGGTGACGCCCCACTTGTCGACGCGGTTGCGGATGGTCTTCTCCGCCTGCTCGACGGCCTTCTCCTTGAAGTTCTTGATGACGTCGGGGCGGAAGGCGAACCACACCGCGCCCTCCGGCGCACCGCTCGGCGCCGACATCTCCGCGCCGTAGAAGTCCTGGACCACCTGCTCGGCCTGCTTCGGTTCGGAGGTATGGATCTCGACGCGGTACCCGTCGGCCGACGGACCGGCCGAGGCGACGGGCACGTTCTTCCCCTTGAGGAAGTCGGCGATCTCGTCGGCGCGGCGGACCACCTTGGCCTTGACCGCCCGGTCGACGTCGACGCCCATGGCGAGAAGGATGCCGCCCTGGAGGTCGAGTCCGAGGTTGAGGTGCTTCTTCGCGGCGGGCGCCCAGCGTGGGACCGACTGCTCGTAGGCCGGCCCGTTCCGCTCCGCCGGGGGAAGGGCGAAGTAGGACCAGGTCGGCACGAGCTGCCAGAGGGACCAGAAGAGGACGGCGAGGACGAGCCCCAGCCGCCAGTACCAGGTGCGCTCCATCTACTTCTTCTCCTTCGCGTCCTTCTCGGAGGAGCCGGTCACGTCGGACCAGGAGCCCGCCACCTGTCCCTTCACGATCCGCACCTTGTTGCCGCCCCCCAGGTCGAGGGTCACGGTCTTGTCCTCCACCTGGAAGACCTTCCCGATGATGCCGCCCTGGGTGACGACGTCCTGGCCCTTCTGCAGCTCGGCCACGAACGCCTGGTGCTTCTTCACCTGCTTCTGCTGGGGTCGGAAGAACACCAGGTAGAAGACCGCGGCGATGAGGACGAAGGGGACGAGCTGCATCAGCGGATTCGACGCGCCTGGCGCGGTCTGCGCGAGGAAGGCCGTGAGGATTGAATGCATGGATGCTCCGGTCATTGGAAAAAGCGTCGTGTTTTAGCCACACTTTGCGCCGGCAAGCAACCCCGAAACGAGTTCCCGGGCGCCCGGGGCCGGCCCCCGCCCTACCCGTCGAGCCCCCGCGCGTACCCCTCGAGGCGGGCCCGCCGGAACTGCTCGAAGCGCCGCTCCTGGATGGCCGCCCGGGCGCCTTCCATGAGCCGCAGGTAGTGGTGCAGGTTGTGGAGGGTGTTGAGGCGGAGCGCCAGGATCTCGCCGGCGCGGAAGAGGTGTCGCAGATAGGCGCGGGAGAAGGTCTGGCAGGTGTAGCAGGTGCAGCCCGGGTCGAGCGGCCCCTCGTCCTCCGCGAAGCGGGCGTTCTTCACGTTGAGCCGGCCGCGGCTGGTGAAGAGGAGCCCGTTGCGCGCGGTGCGGGTGGGGAGCACGCAGTCGAACATGTCCACCCCGGCTGCGATGCCGGCCAGCAGGTCCTCGGGGGTTCCAACCCCCATGAGGTATCGGGGCTTGTCCCGGGGCAGTTCCGGGGCGTGACGGGCGACCCCGTCCCACATCTCCGCCGTCTCCTCCCCCACCGCGTAGCCGCCCAGCGCGTATCCGGGGAGGTCGAGCGCCGCTGCCTCGTCGATGGCGCGCCGGCGCAGGTCCGGGAAGAGGCCTCCCTGTGCGATTCCGAAGAGCGCGGGGCGCTCGCCGTGGGGGGGCTCGGTGCCGAGCCAGGCGTCGCGGCAGCGGACGAGCCAGCGCTGGGTTCGCGCGAGCGACTGCTCGTGATAGGCCCGCTCGGCCCGGGCCGGAGGGCACTCGTCGAAGGCCATGATCACGTCGGCCCCGAGGTCGAGCTGGACGCGGATGGAGGTCTCCGGCGACAGGAAGTGGCGCGAGCCGTCGAGGTGGCTGCGGAAGGTGACCCCCTCCTCGGCGATCCGCACCAGGGACTCGCCCCCTTCCCGGGAGACTCCCTGCAGGCTGTAGACCTGGAAGCCTCCCGAGTCGGTGAGCACGGATCCGCCCCAGGACATGAACCGGTGCAGCCCTCCCAGCCGCCGAACCCGCTCGTGGCCGGGGCGCAGGTACAGGTGGTAGGTGTTGCCGAGGATGATGCCCGCGCCCAGCTCGACGAGGTCGCGGGGCGAGAGCGTCTTCACGCTCCCGGCCGTGCCCACCGGCATGAAGACGGGAGTCTCGATGAGCCCACGGGACGTCTCGAGACGTCCGCGGCGGGCGGCGCCGTCGTCGGCCAGGAGCTGGAAGCGAAGCACGGTCCGACTATATCGTCCGGACCTGTCCCCGCGAGGTCTCCTCTACGAGGCTGCGCCAGGCCCTCCCGCCTCGCCCCTCCGCGACGATCCGGAGGCCGATGGCCCTTTCCGGGGAGTCGGGAGTGGTCCAGCAGACCACCGCGTCGGTGGTGGGAGCGAGGAATCCGTTGGCGAGCCGGAGCGCCAGCAGTTCGCCCGGAGTAGGCGGCTCGGCGCCGGGCCAGGCGATCGAGCAGCCGCCCTCGGAGAGCGTGAGGGTGCGCGCCTCGATCTGGGCCCCCCGGATCGAGATGAGCACCGTTCGCTCGGTGGCGAAGCGAGGCGCGCGGACCCGGAAGTTGACCGGTTCGCCGCTGGCCACCGCTGCGAGGTAGCGGGCCGCCGGGACGCTGGCGCGATCGAGGTGAATCTCGACGCCGGGCGGGAGGGACGGGCGGCCGATGCGGCGCACCATGGCCACCTTGCCATAGATCGTGGCGCGGACCGGATGCCCGAAGAGGCCGATGCGGGCCACCACCTGCTCGCCGACCCGGGACTCGGAGAGGGCTGGAAGGAAGAGGGATCCTGCGTCCGCCCGCCAGCCGGCGAGGAAGTGCTGTGGTTCCAGGTTCAGGGCAACGGTGTTCATCGGTCGGTCGGTCGTCCTCCTTTCAAATAACGAGACAAGGGAGACACCACCCTTCGGACTGCATTTCGCTCAGACGATTGCCATCGCGTCGCCGTAACTGAAGAAACGATACCTCGCCGCCACCGCCTCGCGATAGGCGTGGAGCACGCGATCGGTCCCGCCGAAGGCGCAGACGAGCGCGAGCAGGGTCGACCGGGGTAGATGAAAATTCGTTAACAGTCCGTCGACGGCCTTGAACGCGTGTCCGGGTCTGATGAAGATCTCGGTCCGGCCAGGACCGGGTCGAAGGCTGCTCCCCGAGATGGCGCTCTCGAGCGTCCGTACGGCCGTGGTCCCGACGGCCACCACCTTCCCGCCCCTTCGGCGCGCCGCGTCAAAGGCCAGGGAGGTCGCCTCCGGGACCTCGTATCGCTCGGCGTGCATCCGGTGCTCCTCCAGGCGGGGCGCCCGCACCGGCAGGAAGGTTCCCGGGCCGACATGGAGGGTCACCGCGGCCCGGTCGACACCTCGAGCCGCGAGCCGGGCCAGCAGTTCCGGGGTGAAGTGAAGACCGGCGGTGGGCGCGGCCACGCTCCCGGGCTCACGGGCAACCACGGTCTGATAGCGGTCCCGGTCGGCAACGGCCGGCTCGCGCCGGATGTAGGGGGGAAGCGGAATCCGGCCGACCCGCTCCAGCGCCGCCGCCAGCCCCGCCTCGTCCCGGTCGAATCGAAGCTCGAAGAAGCCCTCCCCGGCGACGCCGGTCACCTCGGCTCCGAGATCCTCGAAGTCGACCCGGGTCCCGACCCGGATGGCCTTGGACGCCTGGCCCATGGCGATCCAGCGCGCCGGCGCACCCGGCGGCGATCCGGACAGGGGCTCGACGAGGAGCACCTCCACCTTCCCCCCGCTGGCCTTGCGACCGACCAGCCGTGCCGGGATGACCCGGCTGTCGTTCAGGACGAGGAGGTCGCCCGGGGAGAGCAGGTCCGGCAGGTCGGCGAAGCGCAGGTGACGGAGCCCAGCGCCGGCGCGGGGAAGGACGAGCAGGCGCGAGGCGTCGCGGGGCGTCACCGGAGACTGGGCGATGAGCTCCTCGGGAAGCGCGAAGTCGAGGTCGGAGACGTCCATCCTTCTCGCCGGTCAGTACATCCGGGTGAGCTCTGCGCCCGGGTAGTAGCGGGAGAGGATGGCGCGGTAGCCCTCGCCTGCCCTGGCCCACCCGGCGGCCCCCCACTGGCACATGCCCGCGCCGTGCCCCCTGCCCCGCCCCGTGAGGACGAAGATTCCCCTCTCCCGCTTGACCGAGAAGGCGAGCGACGGGAGGCGTTCGTACCCGAGCCGGCGCCGGAACTCCACGCCGTCGAGCGCCACCTTCGCTCCTCCCCCCTCGACGGAGAGCCGCGCGACCCGCCCGGTCGAGGTGGCCCGCAAGACCACGACCCGCGACGCCTCTCCGGGGAGCCCACCCGCTCGCCCCATCTCGGCCGCCGGGATGCGCACCGTCCAGCGCCAGGAGGCAGAGCCCTGGCAGCGATCGCAGGGAACCGAGGGCAGGTAGGGCAGATCGCGCCCGAGCGCATCGGCTCCGCGCTCCGTGCGCCCACCACACGCGGAGTGGAAGTAGGCCTCGATGGGCCGGTGGTCCTTCACCAGGACCTCGCCGGCGGTGGCCACGGCCGCGGCGCGGGCCCGCGGATCCGCCTTCCCGGCTCCCGGGTAGACCTGGTCGAGCACCGTGGCGCCCAGGTCGAAGTCGAGCCCCTGCTCGCGGGCCTCGATCTTCTTGCCCACCGCGAAGGTCCGCGCCGCCACCGCCTGGGCCCTGAGCGCCTCGGCCGGGAAGGAGGGCGGCATCTCCCCGCCGATGACCGCCGCCACGTAGGCCTCCATGGGGAGTACGTCGATCACCGAGAGACCGCCCGGGGCCCGGCGCACCTCCACCTCGCCCGAGAGGTCGTGGCCCAGGCAGCGGATCGATCCACTCGAGGTGAATAGGAGGCCGGCCCCGTCCACCGGCTTTCCGTCGAGGAGCAGCCGATCCCCCTCGAGCCGCACGCGGGCCCGGCCCCCGGCGACCGGGCGACGCTCCGCGCCCTCCCGGAGGGACTCGGCGGCCAGGCCGGCTCCGGCGAGTTCCACCTCGGCGACGCCCGGGGCCACCGAGATGCGCACCACCTCCAGGGCGCGCGCCGGGGATGCGGCGAGGATGGCTGCGGCGAGCAGGAGGGTGCCGCGTCCCGGTCCTGGAGCGCCCATGCGTCGTCCTACGGGGTGGCCCCGGCGCCGGGCCGGCGCGCCGAGCGGAGCTTGTGCCAGACGAAGACCGTCACCGCGAGGACGATCACGATTCCGATGATCAGGTCGAAGCGGTGGAACCAGGCCTTGAGCGTCGGGTCGCTGTTCCACTTCTCCCCGAGCTTCATCCCGACCCAGGCGAGCCCCAGGCACCAGGGGAACGAACCGACGAAGGTGTAGACGATGAACTTCGTCATGTTCATCCGCGCCACGCCGGCCGGGAAGGCGATGAAGGTCCGGACGACCGGCAGGAGACGTGCCCAGAAGACCACCGCCGCGCCGTGCTTCTCGAAGAGCCGATCGGCGAGGTCGAGCTCGTGGTGGGAGAGGAGCACGTACTTCCCGTACTTCTCGATGACGGGGCGACCGCCGTACATGCCCAGGTAGTAGGCCGGGATGGATCCGACCACGCAGCCGAACGCCCCCCAGAAACCGGCGCCCAGCAGGGTGAACTGCCCCAGGTACACCAGGTATCCGGCGAACGGCATGATGATCTCGGAGGGCAGGGGGATGCAGGCGCTCTCGATGGCCATGAGGAGCACCACCCCGCTGTAGCCCATGGCCGAGATCACGCTGGTGGTGAAGACGGCCAGCACCTCGATGATCCTTGCAATCACCCGTTTCCTCCTTGCCGGAGCGCGGCGCGATCGCCGTAGAAGACCTCGTCGTAGGGGCAGGCGCAGTCGATCTCGCGGGGCTCCGGGTAGAAGACCGGCCGGCCCCTCCAGCTGCGCAGCCAGTGGCCACGGGCCCGGCCCGGCGGAGCCGCCGACCCGATCGCCACGGCGGGAGGAGCCCCAGGCTCCCCGGGGCCGAGGAGCCATCCCGGCTGCAGCGTCACCTTTCCGGCGCCGCCGGGCAGGTCGACGGCCAGGTGCGGCACGGCGAGGCCGCTGGTGTGCCCGCGCAGCTCCTCCAGGATGCCGAGCCCCACGGCGAGGGGGGTCCGGAGATGGCCGGTCCCCTCCGCCAGGTCGCCCTGGTGCAGGTAGTAGGGGCGCACCCGCCAGGAGAGCAGCCTGTGGTTCAGATCGGCGATGGTGCGGGCCGAGGAGTTCACCCGGCGAAGGAGCACCGTCTGGTTCTCGACCGGGACGCCCTGGTCGACGAGCCGCTCGCAGGCCTCGCGGGCCTCGGCGGTGCATTCCTTCGGGTGGTTGAAGTGGGTGACGACGAAGAGCGGGGCGAGGCGTCGGAGGTGCGCGGCCAGCGGCGCGGTGATCCGCATCGGGTTCACGACGGGTGCGCGGGTGGCGAGCCGGAGCAGCTCGACGTGGGGGACGGAGCGAAGCTCCTCGAGGAGCCACCCGATCCGGTCGTCGGAGAGGGCGAGCGGGTCGCCGCCGGAGACGATGACGTCGCGCACGCCGGGATGGGCGCGAACCCAGGCGATCCCCTCCTCCGCCGAGTCCCGGTCGAAGGCCCCCTCCTCTCCCCCGGTGATGCGGCGCCGCGTGCAGTGCCGGCAGTAGACGGCACAGTGGTCGGCGGCGAGGAAGAGTGCCCGGTCCGGGTACTTGTGCACGATGGCGCGGACCGGGCGCCGGCCGTCCTCGCCGAGCGGGTCGCGCAGGTCGCCCTCGACCTCGTCGGTCTCGGCGGCCACCGGGACCACCTGCATCCGCACCGGGCAGTGGGGGTGGTGCGGATCCATGAGCGACGCGTAGTAGGGAGTGGCCCCCACCCGGAAACGGCCGGCGGCAGCGGAGAGGCCGCGCCGCTCCTCCGGCGTGAGGTCGATCAGCGACTCCAGGTCGGCCGTTCCGCGCAGCATGTTCCGCTGCTGCCAGCGCCAGTCACCCCATTCCGCGTCGGCGACTCGGTGGGCAGGTAGCCGGGATTGGTTCATGGGGCGTGGGGGGCGAGGCGGGCGGAAGCTAACCGGCGTCGGCGAGCGAAGTCAAACCGGCAAAGCCGACGTTCCGGTCTTATCATCGGACCGAGGAGCGACGAATGGCGACCCTTCCCCTTCCCATGATGCAGGACGAGACAGAGGCCGCAGACCCGCGCCCGGCGGCCGGGATCACGGCGCGATTCCCGGCCGGCCCCCGCGCCGCCTGGAAGGACGTTCCCGAATCCCAGTGGAACGACTGGCACTGGCAGCAGCGCGAGCGCATCACCCGGGTCGAACAGCTGGAGAAGGTGATCCGGCTCACCGACGACGAGCGCCAGGCCGCGGTGGAGACCGACAAGGACTTCCACATGGGCATCACGCCCTACTACGCGGCGCTCATGGACCCCGACGACCCGCGCTGCCCGGTGCGGCTCCAGTCCGTGCCCACCATGGGCGAGACCATCGTCGCGGCGGCCGATCTGGAGGACCCGCTGGGCGAGGAGCGGGACATGCCGGTGCCGGGCATCACCCACCGCTACCCCGACCGCGTCCTCTTCTACGTCACCCACAACTGCCCGGTGTACTGCCGCCACTGCACGCGAAAGCGAAAGGTCGCCGACCCCTCCTCGGCCGCGGCCAGGAAGCAGGTGGAGGACGGGCTCGACTACATCGCGCTCCATCCGGAGATCCGCGACGTGGTCATCTCGGGTGGCGACCCGCTCTCCCTCTCCGACGAGCGGCTCGACCACATCCTGGATCGTCTGCGGTCCATCCCCCACGTGGAGATCTTCCGGCTGGGCACCCGCAACCTCGTCACCCTGCCCCAGCGGGTGACCGACGACCTCGTCCACATGCTGCGCCGGCACCAGCCCGTGTACGTGAACACCCATTTCAATCACCCGAAGGAGTGCACCGCCGAGGCCTTCGAGGCGGCGCGCCGCCTGGCCGACGGCGGCTGCGTCATCGGCAACCAGATGGTGCTGCTCAAGGGCGTGAACGACGACCCGAAGACCGTGATGGAGCTCAACCACAAGCTGCTCCTCATGCGGGTCCGTCCCTACTACATCTACCAGTGCGATCTCGCGAAGGGCATCAGCCACTTCCGCACCACCGTGGAGGCCGGGCGCAAGATCATCCGGTCCCTGCGCGGCTTCACGAGCGGCATGGCGGTCCCGCACTTCGTCGTCGACGCGCCGGACGGGGGTGGCAAGATCCCCGTGAACCCCGACTACGTGATCCGGCACGAGGGGAAGAAGTGGGTCTTCCGCAACTTCCAGGGCAAGGACTACACCTACTTCGAGCCGTGACCGCGCACCAGGACGGGCGAGGGTTCACGCGCCCGAGGTCACCACGGCCACCATCCGGGAGGGGGTGGCTCCCAGCCCGCGGAAGAGGTGCGGCCGGCGGGCGTCGAGATAGGCCGAGTCGCCGGGCTGGAGCACGCAGCGCTTCCCCTCGTAGGTGAGCTCGATCGAGCCCTCCAGGACGAAGACGAACTCCTGGCCGTCGTGGGCCAGCGGCCGTGCGTCGGTGACGGCCGGGTCGAAGGTGAGGAGGAATGGCTCCATGTCGTGCCCCGGGGTCCCGGGACGCGTCAGGCTCCGGTAGGTGTAGCCCTGATCGGTGTCGCCCTGCTCGAGGCCGGGCCGGGCCTCGGCGGCGCGGCTCACGGTCAGCTCCTCGGAGGCGAAGCCACCGCCGTGAAGCAGGCCTCCCACCTTGGACCCGAGCACGCGCGAGAGCTTGATCACCACGCCGATGGAGGGAACCTCCTCGCCCTCCTCGAACGCGGCGAGGCGATCGTGCGTGAGGCCGGCCATGCGGCAGACGTCGTCGCGGGAGAGGTCCTGGGCCTCGCGCATCTTGCGGATCCGCACTCCGATGTCGGTCTGCACGGCGTCCTCCCTATCCCTCGCGGTCGGCCGGGACGATCCGGCCGCTGCGGGCGCGCAGGTCGCGCCAGGTTCGTTCGATGTCGGGTCGGAGGTCGGCGGCGCCGATCTCGGACCGCTGGAATCTGCGTTGCAGGGAGAGGTAGAGCTCGAGCGCCTCCTCGGAGAAGTCGGGCTCGACGTTGATGGTCGTCCTGCGCCCGTCGATCACCTCCACCACCGGGAAGAGCCCCGAGCGTACGGCGAGTCGCACCAGCTCGATCCCCAGCGCCGGCTCCGACTTCCAGCCAGTCGGGCAGGGGGCGAGGACCTGGAGGAACCGGAAGCCGCGGAGATCGAGGGCGCGGCGCATCTTGCGGATGGCGTCCTGGGGGTGGGCGAGCGACACGGTGGCGGCGTAGGGGATGCGGTGGGCCGCCATGATCCCCAGCACGTCCTTCTTCTGCTCCACCTTGCCGCGCAGCAGGTTGGAGGTGGCCGCCCCGTGGGGCGTGGCCGAGGAGCGCTGGCCGCCGGTGTTGCCGTAGATCTCGTTGTCGTAGCAGACGTAGAGGATGTCCTCGTTCCGCTCGGCGGCGCCGGAGAGGCTCGCCATCCCGATGTCGTAGGTGCCGCCGTCCCCGGCCCAGCAGACCACCCGGGTGTCCTCGCCGTTCAGCCGCGCGGCGATGCTCATGCCGGTGGCCACCGCCGACGCCGAGCCGAAGGTGGTGAGGATGGTGGGGACACCCATGGCCGAGTACGGAAACGGCCCGACGGCCACGGCCGCGCAGCTGGCGGGGATGACCACCTGGAGCCGACGGTCCTCCATGGCCCGCCCCAGGAACTGGAGGGCGGAGGACATGCCGCAGCCTCCGCAGTTGCCGTTGCCGGGCCGGAGCAGCGGTTCCCCGGCGGGACAGCGGCTCCCCTCGAGCGGCGCCAGGACCGACTCGTTCATGCCCCGGCCTCCATGAGCATCGGCGCCCCGGCGACTTCCCGCGCCGCCACGTCCCCGGCGATGGCCAGCACGTGCTCCGGCCGGACGTCGCCGCCGCCCAGGCCGATCATGTAGCCCTGCACCACCGACCCGCGATCGGCGAGCCCGCGCGCCTCGCCCCAGAGCACCCCGCCGAAACCCAGGCTGACGTTCCGGTCGATGACGGCGATGCGCTGGCGTCCCCGGAATGCGGCCGCGAGCTGCTCGGCCGGGAACGGGCGGAAGGTACGGACGCGGAGTCCTCCCAGCCGGATGCCCTTCTCCCGCGCCGCATCGACGGCCCGCTCGACGGTGGAGCCGATGGTGCCCATCGAGACCACCAGGACGTCGGCGTCGTCGGCCCGGTACGGGACCACCGGGTCGGCGGGGCGCCGGCCGAAGACGTCCTCGAACTGGTCTTGCACCTCCCGGTAGACCTCCCAGAAGCGCCCCATGGCCTCGTGGTGCTGGGCGCGGTGCACCTCGGTGGTCTGGGGGACGGTGAGACCGCCGACGACCCGGGCCGTCCGGTCGAGCCGCCCGGGCAAATCGAGCGGGGGCAGGAATCGGTCCACCTGGTCCTGGGTGGGAACCTGGGTCTGCGCGATGGTGTGGGAGAGGACGAAGGCCTCCTGGCAGACCAGCGCCGGGAGGAGGATGCGCCGGTCCTCGGCCAGCCGGAAGGCGCAGAGCACGGAGTCGAGGACCTCCTGGTTGTCCGCGCAGTAGATCTCGGATCCACCCGGAGTCGCGGAGCATGAGCGTGTCGCCGTGGTCCGCCCAGATGTTCCAGGGCGGCCCGAGCGTCCGGTTGGCCGCCACCATCACCACCGGAAGCCGGAGGAGCGCCGCGGCCACCACGTTCTCGGCCATGTAGGCGATGCCGTTGGACGAGGAGGTGGTGAAGGTGCGCGCTCCGCTCGCCGCCCCCCCGATGCACACCGCCATGGCGCTGTGCTCGCTCTCCACCCGGACCACCTGTCCCTTCTCGAACTCCTGGTTGCACAGGTACTCCATGCACTCGGTGGAGGGGGTGATGGGGTAGACGCCGGAGACGAATCCGCGGCCGGCCCGGTTGGCGCGCCCGGCCAGGGTGGCGCCGAGCGCGGCGGCATGGTTGGCGCTGAGGAGTTGGCCGCTCATGTCATCTCCATGGCGCGCCGCGGACACTCGGCGACGCACATGCCGCACCCCTTGCAGAAGGATTCCTCGACGCGGTAGCCGCTCCCCAGCCGGTGGATGACCCCCTCCGGGCAGTAGAGCAGGCAGGTGTCGCAGCCGTTGCAGGCGCCGCAGGAGAAGCAGCGGGAGGCCTCCGAGGGCCCGTCGAGGCCGAGATTCACCTCGTCGAACCCCAGCGCATGGCCCGCGCCGTCGCGGTGGCGCTCGGCGTGCGGGAGCTCCACCTCGAAGTGGCTGAACCGGACGTGGGCGGGAGCCACGAGTTCCTCCGTGGGCGGCCGCTCCTCGAACGGGCCGGGCTCCCCGGCCAGGACCGCCAGCACCCGCGCGGCCACGCGCCGACCGCTCCCCACCGCGTGGGTCACCGTTCCGTCGCCGGTGGCCATGTCTCCTGCGGTGAACACGTTGGGGAGCCCGGGCACGACGGAGAGGTCGGCCGACTGGCCGAGCGCGAGCAACAGCGCGTCGCAGGGCATGGCGCTCGTCCGCCCGGTCACCACCGGACGACGGCGGCCGCTCCCGTCCGGCTCGCCCAGTTCCACCTCGGCGAGATCGATCGACTGCACCCTGCCCTCGCCGCCCACCCGGACCGGCTGCCGGTGGAGGAGCAGCTTCACTCCCTCGGCCACGGCCTCGTCGATCTCCGGGCCGATGGCCGGCATCTCCTTGCGCCCCCGGCGGTAGGCGATGGCCACGGACGACGCTCCGAGCCGGAGCGCGGTACGGGCGCAGTCGATGGCGGTGTTCCCGCCGCCCACCACGACCACGGAGCCGGAGAGGCGCGGCGCAGCTCCGCGCTTCACGTCGTCGAGGAAGCGGATGCCCTGCAGGACGCCGGGAAGATCGACCCCGGGCGCGTCGAGCCCGGTGAGGCGCGGGAGTCCGGCGGCGAGGATGACGGCGTCGTGCGACGCGGCGAGACCGGCGACGGCGTTCGCGTCGAGGAAGGCCCCCGTGCGCGCCGAGACGCCGAGCGCGAGGATGCGCGCGATGTCCCGGTCGAGGACCTCCTCGGGGAGTCGGTAGGCCGGGATCCCGGTGCGCAGCACGCCGCCCAGGCAGTTCTCCCCCTCGAAGAGGGCGACCTCGTGTCCGGCGGTGGCGATCGCGAAGACCGCCCCCAGGCCGGCCGGGCCGCTTCCCACCACGGCGACCCGCCGCGGACGATCGGCCGGAACCGGTCGAACGAGGCGGTTCGCGACGTGGTCGCCGATCCAGCGCTCCAGCCCCCGGATGTTGACCGCCCCGTCGTAGGCGCCCCGGTTGCAGGCGGACATGCAAGGCGCCGGGCAGACCCTCCCGCAAACCGACGGGAGAGGCTGGGTCCGGAAGAGCACGCGGGCGGCCGCCTCGACGCCGCCGGTGGCGAGGGCCTGGACGAAGCCGACGACGTCGTTCCCCGCAGGGCAGCCGGCGTTGCAGGGCGCAGCGTGGGACCGGTAGATCGGCATCTGGGTGCGCCACGAACCGGTATGGAGCGGCGTGGGAATGTCCCGGACGTGCTCGGCGATGCCGACCACCCTCGCGGGAGGAACCGAGCGCCTCGGGGGCGTCTCCTCCCCGTCGTCGGCTTCCCGGACCTGGACGGCCTCCCACGCCTCCCGCGCCGCCGGGAGGTCCCGCTCGAGCCCCTGCACGGTCAGGGCCCGTTCCACGGCTTCCCAGGGGAGCCCCATGGCACGGGCGTAGGCGCCGGCCAGCGTGGTGTTGATGATGACGACGGCGCTCGTCCCGATGCCGTGTCGGCGGGCGATGGCGGTGGCGTCGACGGCGGCGAAGCGGAAGCGGCCGTGCGTGTCGGCGAACGAGGCGAGCCCGCGCGCCGTGTTGAGCAGGACCACCGACCCCGGCTCCGCCCCCTCGAGCACGTCGTCGCCGAGCAGCGCCGCGTCGAGCACCACGAGGTGGTTCGGCCGGTAGACCTTGTTGCGGTTGCGAATGGAGACCGTGTCGACCCGGGCAAAGGCACGGACGGGTGCGCCCGTCCGCTCCGAGCCGTAGTCGCCGAAGGTCTGCACGTGGAGTCCCTGCTCCGCGTAGATGGTCGCGATGAGCTTGGCGCACGTGACTCCGCCCTGGCCGCCGCGGCCGTGGACGCGCACCTCCAGCGGGAGCGGGATGCCGGCCGGCAAGGCCCTGCGACTCGACCCGGTCACGCCCACCGCCTCCTCCCTTCCCCTTCGAACGGTATCCTGTCTCGAACGCCGCGCTTCCTGCGTCGTGATGGAGCAATGACCGGGCCACGCTGGATCGATTGTCCCGGGTCAAGCGCTGGCTGGCAGTCACTGAAGAAACATTGATGATCGTGCAATCTATTTCATGATAAATATTTCATGGCATCAAGCCAGGAGAAGCCATGGCCATCGCTCCCACGATGTCGATGCAGCAGGTCGCCGCAATCCTCGACTCCATCGTCGAGGGGCTCATCGCGATCGACACCGCGGAGCGGATCGTCCTCTTCAACCAGCAGGCCGCTGCCATCCTGGGCTGCCCGGTGAAGGATGCGCTCGGGCGCCCGGTGCGCGACGTCGTCAGGAACACCCGGCTCCCCGACGTGCTCGCCTCCGGGCAGGACGAGCTGAACCAGCGCCAGGAGGTGGGCGCAACCACCATCCTCACGAGCCGCATGGTGGTCCGGGGCCCCGGGGGCGGCGTGGAGGGGGCTGTCGCCATCTTCCGGGACGTCGGTGAGGTGCAGGAACTGGCGGCGCGGGTCCGGACGCTGCAGGACCTCCGCGAGCTCTCGGAGGCGATCATCCGTTGCTCCCAGGAGGCCATCTCGGTGGCCGATGAGCACGGGAACACGGTGCTCGTGAATCCCGCCTACACGAGGCTCATGGGGCTCTCGGAGGAGGCCGTGCTCAACCGGCCGGTGACGGTCGACATCCGGCACGGGGAGAGCGTGCACCTTCGCGTCCTGCGCACCCGAAAACCCATCCGCGGAGCGCGGCTCCAGGTCGGGCCGCACCAGAAGGAGGTCGTGGTGAACGCAGCGCCGCTCCTCGTGGCCGGGGAGCTCCGGGGCAGCGTGGGGGTCATCCACGACGTGTCCGAGATCCGGCACCTCTCCGAGGAGCTGGCCTCGACGAAGGAGCAGCTGCGTCGTCTCGAGTCCAGGCACACCTTCGAGGACATCATCGGAGCGTGCCCGCCCATGGCCCGGGCCAAGGAACTCGCCCTGCGCGCGGCGAGGACTCCGGCCACGGTCCTGCTCCTCGGCGAGAGCGGAACCGGCAAGGAGATGTTCGCCCACGCCATCCACCATGCCAGCGATCGGCGGGATGGACCGCTGATCCGGGTGAACTGCGCCGCCATCCCGGACACGCTCCTCGAGAGCGCGCTCTTCGGCTACGAGGGAGGCGCCTTCACCGGAGCCCGTCCGCAGGGGCAGCGAGGCCACTTCGAGGAGGCCGATGGCGGCAGCCTCTTCCTGGACGAGGTCGCCGACGCACCGCTGGCGGCCCAGGCCAAGCTCCTGCGCGCGCTCCAGGAGAAGGAGATCGTGCGGGTCGGGTCCTCCACGCCCCGGCCGGTGGACGTGCGCGTCGTCGCCGCAACCCACGCCGACCTCGACGCGCTGGTGACGGGCGGCGCGTTCCGGCAGGACCTCTTCTACCGGCTCTCGGTCATGCCCATTCGCATCCCGCCGCTCCGGGAACGCCGGGAGGACATTCCCGAGCTGGCCCGATCGCTGCTGGCCCGCATCTGCGCGGAGTACCGGATCGTCCCGCTGCAGCTCTCCCGTGACGCCGTGGAACTCCTGCTCGAGCACCCCTGGAAGGGAAACGTGCGCGAGATGGAGAATCTGCTGGGCCGGGCGGTGATCCACATGCAGCCGGGCGAGGAGGTCATCTCGCGGACCCACTTCGACCTGGCGGAGGGACCGGGGGGGCCGCCCCCGGCGGCGGCTCCGGGCGAGCCACCGCGCCGCCTCGCGGAACTGAGGAACGACTGGGAGCGGCAGCTGCTGGAGGGAGCGCTGGCGCGCCACCGTGGCAATCGCGCGGCGACCGCCCGCAGCCTGGGGATCACGGTCCGGAACCTGTACTACAAGCTGGAGCGGCACGGGATGGGGAGGTAGGCCGGGCTCGGACCGAGATCGCCGGCCGGTGCGGACGGACCGGCGGCTATCGCCGCTTGCGGCGGGGTGCCGTCCTCGACTTCGCCGACTTCGCCGGAGCGGGTCGGGTCTTCGCAACCGGGGCGCGGGTCTTGCGCCGCGCAGGGCGGCGCGCCGCGGAGGGATGCTTCACCGCGTGCACCTCGACCTCGATGCGCGAGCCCTTGGGGAGCGCGGCCACCTGGACCGTGGACCGGGCCGGGAAGTCGCCCTGGAAACGGCGCCCGTAGATCTCGTTCATGGCCGCGAAGTCGGCCAGGTCGACGAGGAAGACCGTGGTCTTCACGACGTCCGAGAACTCCATCTCGGCTTGGGCCAGGACGGCGGCGATGTTCTCCATGACCCGCTCGGCCTGGGCGGCGATGTCGCCGGCGACGAGCTCGCCGGTGGACGGGTCGATGGCGATCTGGCCGGCGGCGTGGAGCATCTGGATGTCGTCGGCGTGGTGCGTGACGACCGCCTGGCTGTAGGGGCCGATGGCCCTGGGGGCCCTGGGACTCGAGATGGTCTTTCTCATCGCTTCCTCCTGGATCGGGTTCCTAGATGCGCTCCACGGAGTGGACGCCCTCGAGCTTCTCGAGGCTGCGCATCACCCCGGTGAGCTGCTTCAGGTCCTGCACCGAGACCTCGAAGGAGAGCACGGCGCGCTCGGTGCCGGCGCGCACGTCGGCCTGGGCGATGTTCACCCCGGCCTCGCTGAAGATCTGGGAGACCCGGGCCAGCATGCCGGGACGGTCGTCGCTCACCACCCGGACCGACACCAGCCGCTTCAGGTCCCCCTTCACGTCCCAGGACACGTCGACGCGCCGGAGCGGGTCCATGGCGAGCCCCTTCTCGCAGCGCGCCGTGTGCACGGTGACGCCGCGCCCCCGGGTGATGAAGCCCACGATGGGGTCTCCGGGCACCGGATTGCAGCACTTTCCGTAGCGCACGAGGATGTCCTCGATGCCGCTGATGCGCACGCCTCCGGCCGGGCGGCGCGCGACCTTGCGGAAGATCTCGGTGAGGCGGCTCGTCAGCCCGGGGTCGGCGGGCGTGGCCAGCTTCTCCGGCGACACGAGCAGGCGGAGCAGCTGGTCGGGCGCCACCTTGCCGTACCCGATGGCCACCAGCACGTCGTCGCCGATGCGGAAGCCGAGCGTGGCTGCCGCCTTGTCGAGCGAGCCGTCCTTCTGGGAGCGGGAGAGCGAGACGCCGTAGCGGCGCAGCTCCTTCTCGGCCACCTCCTTGCCGATCTCCAGCGAGCGCCGGTGCTCGGCCTGCCGGATGTACTGGCGGATGCGGGCCTGTGCGCGGCTGGTCCGGACGAAGGTGAGCCAGTCCTTGGAGGGCTGGGCGTGCGGCGAGGTCAGGATCTCGATGGTGTCGCCGTTCTTCAGCCGGTAGCGGAGCGGGACGATCTTGCCGTTCACCTTCGCTCCCACGCAGCTGTGGCCGATCTCGGAGTGGACCGAGTAGGCGAAGTCGAGCGGCGTGGCCCCGCGAGGAAGGCTCTTCACGTCCCCCTTGGGGGTGAAGACGAAGACCTCGTCTGCGAAGAGGTCGACCTTGACCGTCTCCAGGAACTCGGTGGGGTCGGAGAGCTCCTTCTGCCACTCCAGGAGCTGGCGCAGCCAGCCGAACTGGTCGGCGTCGCTGGCCCGGACGCCCGGCTTGCCCTTCGCGTCCTTCGGCGTCTCCTTGTACTTCCAGTGCGCGGCCACGCCCTGCTCGGCCACCCGGTGCATGTCCTCGGTGCGGATCTGGATCTCGATGCGCTCGGCCTGCGGCCCCACCACGGTGGTGTGGAGCGACTGGTAGAGGTTGGGCTTGGGGATTGCGATGTAGTCCTTGAACCGCCCCGGCACCGGCTTCCACAATGAGTGAATGAGACCGAGCGCCTCGTAGCACTGGGCCACCGTGCCCACGATGACCCGGAAGGCCACCAGGTCGTGGATCTGCTCGAAGGGAAGGTCCCCCACGTGCATCTTGCGCCAGATCGAGTAGAGGTGCTTCACCCGGCCGTAGATCTTGGCCTGGATGCCGTTCTCGGCGAGCCGCGCCTGGATGAGCCTCACCACCTCCTCGACGAAGAGGTCCCGCTCCTTGGCCTTGCTGGCCACCCGCTCCTGGATCTCGCCGTGCTCGGTTGGCTTGAGGTACTTGAAGGACAGGTCCTCCAGCTCGCTCTTCACCGACTGCATCCCCAGCCGGTTGGAGAGCGGCGCGTAGATGTCGAGGGTCTCCTGGGCGATGCGGTCCTGCTTGTCCGGGCTCATGTGCTCGAGCGTCCGCATGTTGTGGATTCGGTCGGCCAGCTTGACGAGCAGGACCCGGATGTCCTTGGCCATGGCCACGACCATCTTCCGGAAGTTCTCCGCCTGCTTCTCCTCCTTGGTGTTCCCGGCCGAGAACTGGGAGAGCTTCGTGACCCCGTCCACCAGGTCGGCCACCTCGTCCCCGAAGAGCTCGGCGATCTCCTCGCGGGTGGCGAGGGTGTCCTCGATGGTGTCGTGGAGGAGGCCGGTGATGATCGACGCGTCGTCGAGCCGGAGCTCGGTGAGGATCCCCGCCACCTCGAGGGGGTGAACCAGGTAGGGCTCCCCCGACTTGCGGATCTGTCCCTGGTGGACCTTGGCCGAGTAGACGTAGGCCTTCTTGATGAGGTCCAGGTCCGCGGCGGGGTGGTAGGCGGCGACCTTGTCGAGGATGTCGTTGAGCCGCAGCAAGCGAGCCTTACAGCGTAATCGACCGTGACGCGCCACGCCAGGGACGGCGCGAAGGGCGTCGGGTCGTTGAGCATCGAGGTCTCCCCGGGTTAGAAACGTCCTGGAGGATGATCGTTGCTCCAGTGCTTCCACTGCAGCTCGCCGCTCGACCCGGCCATGTCGGAGTGCCCGGCCTGCGGAGCCGAGATCGAGATGTCGCGTCTCACCGGTATCCTGGGGAGCGTCTGCCGGAACTGCGACGCCTTCAACGAGCCGGGGACGGCGGCCTGCGTCTCCTGCGGGGAGGCGCTCCTCCCCAGGCAACCCTCCCCGGTGATCGCCCCCGGCCCGGCTCCGGACGCTCCCGACGACGACGCTGCGCGCGAGCTGCCTCCCATCGACTTCGAGGCGGTCCTCCTGGAGGACCCTGACTTCGAGCCCACCGCGACGCCCGATCCCATCGAGCTCCTCGACCCGGTGCTGGTCTCGGCTCCCGGGGAGCCCCGCGTCGACCTGGCCGGGCGCTTGGCCCCTTCCCCCTTGCCCTTCGAGTCGGTGACCCTGGAGCCCTCCCCTGCCGGGGGCACCGGTACTTCCGCGACCGGCGCGGTTCCCTTCCACCTCGTGCTGGAGCGAGGCGACGGCCGGGAGGGGACCCGCCTGCAGCTGACCGAGGGAGAACTGCCGATCGGGAGCGCCGACGCGTCCGGAGCCTTCGCAGGCGATCCGTGGCTCGCGCCGCTGCACGCCACCTTCTCCATCCGGGAATCCCGGCTCTTCGTCCGCGACGAGGGGTCGGCCGGTGGCACCTTCCTCCGACTGCGCGGCCTCTCCGTACCGCTCCGTCCCGGCGACTCCTTCGCTCTCGGGGACCGCCTGCTCCGCTTCGGGGGGACACTGCCGGCCGCCTCCCCGCCGGCGCCCGACGGGACGCGGAAGCTCGGCTCGCCCCGCCCGGCGGGTCTGGCCGCGCTCCTCGACGAGCGGCTGGCGGGCGGCATCACCGGGCGGGTCTGGTTGCGGAGCGGCCCCTCGGTCACGCTGGGACGCGCCGGGTGCGCGGTGAACCTCGGGGACGACCCCTTCCTGTCCCAGGCACACGCCGAGGTCCTCCTCGAGGGGGACGGGACGGCGCGGCTGCGCGACCTGGGCTCGGCCAACGGCACGTTCGTCCGGCTCCCTTCACGCGCCGAGCGGGAGCTCCGGGACGGCGACCTGGTCCGGGTCGGCCGGCAGGTGCTCCGGATCTCGGAAGGCTGACCGTCAGGGAGATCGCATGGCCGTCGTGTTCCTCACCATCACCCCCATCGGCACCGCGACCCCGAGCGTGTCGCGCTACGTGGCCGGGGTGCAGCGGATCCTCCGGGCGAGCGGGCTCGTCCACCAGCTCACCGCCATGGGCACCATCATCGAGGGGGACCTCGATGCGATCCTGGCCGTGGTCCGCGAGATGCACGAGGCGCCGTTCCACGAGGGGGCGGTCCGGGTGTCGACGCTGGTGAAGATCGACGACCGGCGTGACAAGGAGCACACCATCGAGCGCAAGATGCGCTCGGTGGAGGACAAGCTCCGGTAGCGCTCACCCCACGACGAACACGGCGCAGGAGCGGGCCCCGTGTGCCCCGATGACGAGCGACTGCTCGATGTCGGCGGTCTTGGACGGGCCGGAGATGAAGACCCCGTAGCCGGGGCGAGGCAGGGTGATGCGCCCGTAGGCCTCCTGCATGTCGTTCACGACGTCCGCCGCCTTCACCACGAGCACCAGGTGCTCGGGGATGACGAAGACGGCCCGGTGCGGCCCCAGGCTCTCCCCCTTCACCCAGACGGCACCGTTCTCGGCCACGCCCACCTCGCCCGGGATGGCGGCGACGTCGAGATCGGCCAGCTGGTGCGGATCGAGGATGGTCGCGAGGTCGACCGTGCCCCCGGGAACTCCGGCCACCAGCGAGACGCGCCGGGGCGCGGACCAGACCGGGAGCTTCGCCACCTCGACGCCCAGAGCCGCGACGTCGGGGACGCGGAAGGACTGGCCGCCCACCCCCTTCACCGACTCGAGGAACCGGGCGACCGGATCGCCCTGCTTCACGGGTGCGGGGTACGCGGGCACCGGGACCGTCTCGCCTCCGGAGGCGCGCAGGGCCGCCAGGATGGTCTCCCGGGCGGTCACGACCGTTCCTCCTTCTTCCCCGCCATCTCGCGGTCGTAGAGCTCCGCGAAGGTCTCCTCGGGGGGTTCGGGCAGTTCCCGCCCCCGCAGCCAGACCGCCCCCGGGCCGAGCCTCGCCAGTCCGGGTGCGACCCGCAGGATGAACCGGGCGAACCGCCCGCCGCCCCGGAAGAGCCCCGGTCGCGACATGGCGAAGGAGGCCGCCTTCATCCCCATCCGCTTGCCGAGCGGGACCAGGTTCTGCTCCCCGGCCTCCTGCCGGAGCGCGAGCAGCTGGTGGTGCAGGTCCACCTTGACCGGGCAGACGTCGGTGCAGGAACCGCAGAGGGTGGACGCGAAGGGCAGGCTGGCGTGCCCCTTCAGGTCGCGGTGCGGGCCCAGCACCGAGCCGATGGGGCCGGGGATCAGGTAGCTGTAGCTGTAGCCGCCGCTCCGCCGGTAGACCGGGCAGGTGTTGAGGCAGGCACCGCAGCGGATGCAGCAGAGCGCCTTCCGCCGGTGGGCGTCGGCGAGCATCCGCGTGCGCCCCGCGTCGACGATCACCAGGTGCAGCTCCCCCCCGGGCAGCGGGGCGTGGAAGTGGGTGGTGTAGGACGACACCGGCTGGCCGGTGGCGCTTCGCGCGAGCAGGCGGAGGAAGATTCCCAGGTCGGCGAGCCGCGGGATGACCTTCTCGATGCCCATCGAGGCGATGTGCACCGGGGGCAAGGTCGTCCCCATGTCGGCGTTGCCCTCGTTGGTGACCACCACGAAGCCGCCGGTCTCGGCGATGGCGAAGTTCACCCCGGTGAGTCCGGCCTCGGCGTGGAGGAACTTCTCCCGCAGGTGCTGGCGCGCCCTCTCGGTCAGGAGCGTGGGATCGGAGAGCCCCGCCGGCGTCCCCAGCTTCTCGTGGAAGAGCTCGCCGATCTCCTCCTTCTTCCGGTGGATGGCCGGCATGACGATGTGCGAGGGGGGTTCGCCGGCCAGCTGGACGATGCGCTCCCCCAGGTCGGTGTCCACCACCTCGATGCCCCGGGCCTCGAGGTACGGGTTGAGGTGGCACTCCTCGGTGAGCATCGACTTCGACTTCACCATCCGTGTGACGCCGCGCTTCTCCAGGATCCCGTGGACGATCCGGTTGTGCTCCTCCGCGTCGCGGGCCCAGTGGACCTGGATGCCGTTGGCGGTGGCCTTCCGCTCGAACTCCTCCAGGTAGTCGGCCAGGCGGGAGAGGGTGTGGACCTTGATGCCCTCGGCGGCGCCGCGCAGCTGCTCCCACTCCGGGACGGTGGCGGCGGCGCGGTCGCGCTTCACCCGGACGAACCAGATTGCCTTGTCGTGCCAGTGGGACCGCTCGTCGTCCTTCACGAAGGCCCGCGCCTTGTCGGGGTGGAAGTCGATCATCGCGAAAGCCTCGCCTTCTCGAGCATCTCCGCCACGTGCACCACGGGAAGCCTCGTGCCGTCGCGGCGCGCCAGGCCGTCGAGGTGCATGAGGCAGGACATGTCGTAGCCGGCGATGACCTCCGCCCCGGCGCGCACGTGGTCGGCGATGCGGTCGCGCCCCATCATGCAGGAGACCGCCTCCTCGGTGACCGCGAAGGTCCCCCCGAAGCCGCAGCACTCGTCGGCGCGCTCCAGCTCCACCAGCTCGATGCCCCGGAGCTGGGAGACCAGCTGCCGGGTCTTGTCGAACGGCGCGTCCATGCGCTCGCTCGACCGCGACTCGCGCAGCTCCCGGATGCCGTGGCAGCTGCGGTGCAGCCCCACCTTCTTCCGGAACTCGCCGTCCACCCGGGTCACCTTCACGACGTCGACCAGGTACTCGGAGAGGTCGAAGGTCCGCTCCGCCAGCGCCTTCACCTCGGCCGTCTCGCCGAGCAGCTCCGGGTAGTGGTGCTTCACCATGGAGACGCAGCTGGCCGAGGGCGCCACCACCGCCTCGAATCCCCCGAAGAGCCGCACGAAGCGCTCGGCCAGCGGGCGGGCCTCGCGGGAGCAGCCGGTGTTGTACATGGGCTGCCCGCAACAGGTCTGGTCGCGCGGATACTCGACCTCCAGGCCGAGTCCCCGGAGAACGCGCAGCGTCGCCAGCCCCACCCTCGGAAAGAACTGGTCGACGTAGCAGGGGATGAAGAGCCCGACCTTGCCCATGGTTCCTCCGGTCATTCCTTCCGCGTGGCGGCCCGGTCGGCCAGGAACACGATGGAACGGTACGGGATCCCTGCGTGCAGCATGAGCCCGATCTCGCAGGTGCGGCTGTTGGAGACCCCTTCGGTGCAACCCTTCACGCCGGCGGCCAGCTCGGAGAGCGCCCCTGCGTTCAGCTCCGGGAAGGAGAAGCCCCGGTCCCCGGCGAAGCCGCAGCAACCCACCCGCGGCGGGATCACCACCTCGGCGGCGCAGGCCCTCGCCACCGCCTCGAGCTTCCCGCCGACGCCCATCTTGGTGCTGCTGCAGGTGACGTGGACCGCGACCTTGCCCGGCAGCTTCTGGATGTGCAGCTTGTCGAGGAGGTGGTCGTGGATGAACTCGGACGGCTCGAGCAGCAGCAGCTTCCCGTCCATCTTCTTGTGCATGCGCTGCAGGCAGGGGCTGGTGTCGCAGAGGATGGGGATGCGGCCGCCCTCGCTGGCGGCGTCGAGGGCGCGCTCCAGCTCCTCCGACTTGGCGTCGGCCACGTCGCGGAACCCCTTCGAGTCGAAGGCCAGCCCGCAGCAGAGCGACTCGAGCGCCTCGGGGAAGATCACGTCGTAGTCGGCCTTGCCGAGGAGCGACAGGGTGGCCTCGAACACGGCGCGCCCGTCGGTGTCGCCGCGCGGGGCCCCCATGGTCCGGGAGATGCACGAGGGGAAGTAGACCACCTGTCTCCCCTTCCCCCGCGTCACGTTCACGAGCCTCGTCGCCGGGGCAGCCGTGGGCATGGCCGGGTTCCAGAGCGGCAGCCATTCGCCCGCGATTCCGCGCGCTCCCCGCGAGAGCGCACCCATGAGCCGGGTCCCCAGAACGGCATGGGCAGCGCCGGCAACCGCCAGGCCGCGCCGCGCCCAGGCCTCGGTGCCGGCGAAGTCGTCGGCGAGCCGCTGCGCCCGGGACCGGGCCTTGTCCGACCAGCCGGCCTTGCGCAGCTCCTTCACGTATTCGCCGGTGTCGATGGAGACCGGGCAGGCGGTGGCGCAGAGGCCGTCGGTGGCACAGGTCTGCTCGCCCAGGTAGACGAAGTCCGCGGTCAGGCGGGCCTGCCGGGCCGGGTCCTCCCCGGTACGGCCCAGCCGGGCGATCTCCCGCTGCACGGTGATGCGCTGGCGGGGGGTGGTCGTCACGGGACGCGAAGGGCACTTGGGCTCGCAGAAGCCGCACTCGATGCACTTGTCGACCAGCGGGTCGACCTGGGGAAGCGGCTTCAGGTCCTTGAGGTAGGCCTTCGGGTCGTCGTTCAGGATGACGCCCGGGTTCAGGATACCCTTCGGGTCGAAGAGCGCCTTCAGCCGGCGCATGAGGGAGTAGGCCTTGGCGCCCCACTCCATCTCGACGAAGGGGGCCATGTTGCGGCCGGTGCCGTGCTCCCCCTTGAGGGAGCCGTCGAAGCGGCGCACCACCACGTCGCAGACCTCCTCCATCAGGGACTGGTAGCGGGCCACCTCGGCGGGCGCGGAGAAGTCCTGGGTGAAGGTGAAGTGGAGGTTCCCGTCGAGGGCGTGGCCGAAGATGATCCCCTCGGCGTAGCCGTGCTGGCGCATGGCCTTCTCGAGGAACACCGTGCCGGCGGCCAGGTGCTCGATGGGGAAGGCCACGTCCTCGATGACCACCGTGGTGCCGATCTTGCGGGCCCCGCCCACGGCCGGGAAGAGCCCCTTGCGCACGTCCCAGAGCTTCTCGAACTCGGCCTTCACGTCGGTGAACTTCACCGGGTGGAGCTTCTTCACCTCCTCGACGAGCCGGGTCGCCTCCCCGGCCTGCCGGAGGAGATCGCCCCGGTCGGCGGCGCGGGTCTCCACGAGGAGCGCACAGACGGTCGGGCCGAGTTCGGCCAGGCCGGGCGGCATCCCCGGCTTCTCCTGCACCGAGCGGATCGAGGCCCGGTCCATGAGCTCCACCGCCGACACCGGCCCACCCCGCAGGCGCTGCGTGGCGATGGCCGCCTGCTCGATGTCCGGGAAGAGCACCAGCGCGCTGGCCTTGTGGGGGTGGTCGGGGACGGTGGCGAGCGTCACCTCGGAGATGAAGGCGAGCGTGCCCTCCGAGCCCACCATGAGATGCAAGAGGATGTCGACCGGGTCCTGGTGGTCGACAAAGGAGTTGATGGCGTAGCCGGTGGTGTTCTTGATCCGGTACTTCTCGCGGATGCGCCGGGCGAGGACCTCGTCGGCGGCGATCTCGTCGCGGATGGCGGCGAGCCCGTCGAGCAGCGGGCCGTGGGTCTCGCGGAGCCTCTGGCGGGAGGCGGGGTCGCGGGTGTCGACGACCGTGCCGTCGGCCAGCACGAGCCGCATGCCCTCCACGGTCTGGTAGCTGTTCTGTGCCGTACCGCAGCACATGCCGGCGGCGTTGTTGGCGACGATGCCGCCGATCATGCAGGCGTTGATGGAGGCCGGATCCGGTCCGATCTTGCGCCCCAGGGGCGCCAGGAAGGCGTTGGCCTCCGAGCCGATGACTCCGGGCTCGAGCACGATGCGGGCTCCCCCGTCCTCGATCCGCCATCCGCGCCAGCCGCCGGCGAGCACGACCAGCACCGAGTCGGAGATGGACTGGCCCGAGAGGCTCGTCCCCGCGGCACGGAAGGTGAGGTGCACGCCGAGCCGGGAGCCCAGGGCGACGAGACGGGACACCTCGTCCTGGGAGTTGGCCTTCGCGACGATCTTCGGCACGAGCCGGTAGAAGCTGGCGTCGGTCCCGAACGCAAGCGTCCGGAACGGATCGCACATCATGCGATCCGCGGGCAGGAAGGAGGTCGCCTCGTTCCAGAACCTCCGGTGGGACTCCGGGAGACCCAGATGATCGGGTCGGGCTTCTCTCGCCATGCGCCTCGCCCCTCGCGTTCGACTGGAAAGTGCGCGAATCGTAGCATCGATCTCCGTGCGATTGACCTCGATGATGGGGGGCGTCTAATCTCCTTTTCATGGAATCCGCGCAGACCTGCACGCGCTGCGGCCGCGAAAACGAATCTTCCTTCGTGTTCTGCAACGGTTGCGGGCAACCGTTGCGCCCGGACGCCGAGCGGACCTGCACGCGCTGCGGCGCGAAGCTGCCGGGTTCCTTCCGATTCTGCGGGCAGTGCGGGCAGGCCGTCGACGCCGTGCCCCCGCCCCGCGGCGGTTCCCCGTCCTCTCCCCGGTTGCCCATCGGGCCCGTGCCGGCACCCGCGTCCGCCACCCCTGCCCGCCTGGTGCTGGTCCGGCACGACGGCCTCCCCGGAGCCTCCCATCCGCTCGACCGGGAGGTGACCATCTGCGGGCGTCGGGACGGGGACCTGCTCATCCCGGAGGACGGATCGGTCTCCCCTCGCCACGCCGCGATCACCGTCCGTGAAGGTCGCATCCGCATCGAGGACCTGGGGTCGACCTCGGGGACCTTCCTGCGGCTGCGCACCCCGCGCTCCCTCACCTTCGGCGACGAGATCCGGCTGGGGCGGCAGCTGCTCCGGCTCGAGCCCATGCCGCGGCCCTCGGTGACCGCGGCGACGGGAACCCCATGGGGGTCGGCCGACCCCGGGTACCGCGCCCGGCTGGTCCAGCTCCTGGAGGGCGGGGGCCTGGGCGAGGTGGTCCCGCTGCGCGCCGGCGCCAGCACCATCGGGAGGGAGAGCGGTGAGGTGGCCTTCCCGGGGGACCGCTACGTGTCCGGCCGGCACGCACGCGTGGACGTCGGAGAGGCTGCGGTCACCCTCACCGACCTGGGCAGCTCCAACGGCACGTTCCTGCGCGTGAACGGGCCGACCGAGATCGGCCCGGGCGACCAGGTCCTCCTGGGGATGCAGCTGCTGCGCGTCGAGGCCTGACCGGCCTGCCGCGGTCCGGGGCTACCCGAAGCTCTTCTCGGCCTGCTCCTGCTCTTCCTTGCAGCGGATGCAGAGCGTGGTCACCGGCCGGGCCTCGAGCCGCTTGGGGGAGATCTCCTCCTCGCACCGCTCGCAGATGCCGAACGCCCCGCTCTCGATGCGGGACAGCGCCTTGTCGATCTTGGCGAGCAGGAACTTCTCCCGGTCGCGCAGGCGGAAGATCATGGACTGCTGGTACTCGCTGGAGGCCTGGTCGATCTCGTCGGGCAGCTCGTTGGTGTCGAAGCTGGACTCCTCCGAGAGCGTCTTCTTCGCCGAGGCGAGCAGCTGCCGCTTCGACTCCTCGAGCATCGTCTTGAACCGCTTCAGGTCCTTCTTGTTCAAGCGACAACCCTTCTCGACGGCTGGTCCCGCCGGGAACTGCATGGAAAAAGGAACGGGGAGGCTAGTCGCGCCCCCCCGGGCTGTCAAGGACGGTCGGAACCCCGTGGACTTCGGTCCTGACCTCGTCTAGACCGGGGTCATGGCCGAGGGACGGATCGACCGGGCGTTCGTCAAGACGGCACTGGCCCTGGCGGCCCGCCCGGAGGTGGACCGGCTGGTCTACGTGTCCGACACGCCCCTGGCCGCCAGCAGCCTGCGCGGCCGCCCCATCAAGCGAAAGCTGGTCTACGCCGTCACCACGGAGGCCCTGGCCCAGCAGCTCATCACCCGGAAGTATTCCGCGGTGGCCATCCCCCCCTTCGGGTACTCCCGCGTGGAGAAGGTCCGCGTCGCCATCGTGGCCTGCCAGAGCGAGGGGCTCGTGAAGGAGGGCGACACCGTGCTGGCGCTGGCCGGGCACGACCGGAGCATCGACACCCTGGTCCGCATCCGGATCGGCGCCGACGACGAGGAGGACCGGGTCCAGGTGAACGCCCTCGACCTCCCGGAGACCCACAGCGCCCAGGTGATGGAGCAGATCATCCACGTCGCGCTCGAGGTGGGAGCCCAGGGGTACGAGGGGCACCCGGTGGGCACGATCTTCATCGTGGGCGCCTCCCCCGCGGTGATGGATCAGAGCCGCCCCATCAGCCTGAACCCGTTCCAGGGAATGGGCGAATCGGAGCGCAACGTGATGGATCCGACCATCCGCGACGCGCTCAAGACCTTCGCCGTCCTCGACGGAGCCTACGTCATCCGTGAGGACGGAACGGTCCTGGCGGCCGGCCGCTACCTCCAGGCCGGGAAGAACGAGGCCCGTCTCCCCATGGGCCTGGGGGCGCGCCATCGCTCCGCCGCGGCCATGACCGCCGCCCTCCCCGGCGCCGTCGCGGTCACCGTCTCACAGACCACCGGCACGGTCCGCGTCTTCCGGGACGGGGAGATCGCACTCGAGCTGCGCCAGTCGGCCCGCCGGCTCTGATCCCCCGGGAAACCCTTGACCCATCCCTCCTCGCCCCCGGGTCGCGCCCCGTCCGACGCGGCCGTCGCCTTCCTCCTCGTCGCATTCTCCACGCTGATGCACGTGGCCTACGCGGGCTCCCTGCCGCTGTCCCCGCAGGAGGCCTACTACTGGCAGTACGCGCGCCACCCCGCCCTCTCCTACTTCGACCACCCTCCCGCCGCGGCCTGGACCATCCGGGCCTTCACGCTCCTCCTCGGGGACTCGGAGCGGGTGGTGCGGCTCGCCGCGGCCTCCTGGTCGGCGGTCTTCTGCCTCTTCTTCTTCCTGGCAGGCCGGCGTCTGCTGGGCTCCCGGGCCGCCCTGGCGGCGCTGGCGATGATGCTCGTCACGCCGTTCTTCTCGCTGGGGCAGACCATCATCACGCCCGATGGGCCCCTGGTGGCCGGCTGGATCGCCGCCTTCTACTTCACCGTGCGCGCACTGCAGGACGAGCGCCCGGAATGGTTGATCGCGGCGGGGCTGGCCACCGGCGTGGCGGTGCTGGGCAAGTACACGGGGTTCCTGCTGCTTCCCCAGATCCTGCTCGCGCTGCTCCTCGACCCGCGGGGGCGCCGGATGCTCCGTACGCCCTGGCCCTGGCTCGGCGCGGCGCTTGCGCTCCTCGTCTTCTCGCCGGTGGTGGTCTGGAACGCCACCCACGGCTGGGCCAGCTTCGGGTTCCAGTTCGGCAAGCGCGGCCAGGACATGCACCTCGAGCCGGTCCTGGTGGGGCGCTTCTTCGGGCTCCAGGCGCTGGTGGTGTCGCCGCTGCTCTTCCTGGTGCTGCTCGCCGCCATGGTCGTGGCGGCGCGGCGGTGGCGCGAGGAGGCCATGCGCCTCTTCGCCATCTTCTCGATCCCCATGATGGCGCTGTGGACCGTCGTCTCCCCCTTCCACTGGGTGAAGATGAACTGGGCGGTGCCGGTCTACCCGACCGCGCTGCTCGCGGCGGTGGCCATCTACGTCGAGCAACCCCGCCGGTGGCGCGGGCTCATGATCGCCACCGTGTCGCTGGCCGCCTTCTCCACCCTCTTCCTCACGCTCATGCCCATCGTCCCGTCGCTCCCCTTCCCGGCCCGCGACGACACCACGGCCGGGTGGAAGGAGCTGGCGGCGCGCGTGGAGGCGGAGCAGCGGATCCACGGGCCCCTTCCGGTCATCGGGTGCTTCTACCGGACGGCCAGCACGCTGGCCTTCAACCTGCCCGGCCACCCCGAGACCTGGTCGTCGAACGCCTTCGGGGAGCCGGGCCTGGCCTACGATTTCTGGCGGGACCCGCGGGAGCTCGTCGGCCGGGAGGTGCTGGTCGTCCTCGACGATCGCGACGGGGGGTGGTGCCTCTCGCGCGCCGAGCGCTGCTCGCCCCTGGTGCCGCTCGCTCCACTGGAGGTGAAGCGCGCCGGGAAGCGGGTCACGACGTTCCGCCTCTGGCGCTGCGGCTACCTGGGCCCCCCGGAGAAGCCCGCCCGCTGACCGCGAGCCCGGGCCTCGCACCCCTCCGCGAGCTTGCAGATCGCGCACCGCTCCGGGACCCGCCGGGGCGGGCAGTGGCCGCTCATCCCCAGGTGGCAGAGCGCGAAGTCGAAACGCACCGGGTCGTCGGGGTCGGCCACCCTCAGGGCGGCGGTGACCTCCTCGGCGGTTCGCCAGGAAAGGTCCTTCCTCCGGGTCAGCCCGAGACGGCGCGCCACCCGGGCGACGTGGGTGTCGAGCGGGACGACGAGGACGGCCGGAGGCACTCCCCTCCAGATTCCCAGGTCCACCCCGTCGGGGCCTCGGACCATCCAGCGCAGGTAGAGGTTCCAGCGCTTGGCCGCGCCCCCGGCTCCGGGGTCGGGGCAGAGGTGGCGGAGCCCCTTGCCGCCGCGCTCCCCGAGGATCGCGAGCGCGGGCGGGGCGGTACGAAGCTCGGCCGCGAAGCGGACCAGCGCCACGCGAAGGGGCGCCTCGCCGGCTCCGGCATCGCCGAGAAGGCGGGCGAAGCGGGCCCCGAGGGACCCGCACCGGGATCGCATCCAGCCGGCCGCGGCGAGCAGCGCAGCCAGGTCCTCGCCGGTGTTGAAGCGGTAGCGGAACCCGGCGAGCACCCGGGGGTCAGGGTCCAGGGCCAGGCGGGCGGCAAAGGCGGCGGGCGAAGCTCCCCCGCGGAGAGCACCTGCTCGACCTTCGCCTTGAAGACGTCGGCCCGGCCGTAGGCCAGGCAGGCGGCGACCAGCCCGGCCACCTCGACGTCGCCGGGATCGGAATACCTGCGCGGGAACTCCACCGGGTCGGCCGTGAGGCGAGCGTCGGCGTCGAAGCCACGCTGGAACCGGTCGAGGATGGGAGCGAGCCGCGTGGCCCGAAGCCGGGAGGCCCTCGGTCTCCGGGGTGCCATCCTCAGCCGCCGTGCCGCCCGGCGCCGGGGGAGTGCTTCGCGAGCTCGAAGACCACGTGGCCGAGTTCCGGGCCGATGAGCTTCTCCCAGGCGAGCCGGACCGCTGCCGTGGACCCGGGGACCGAGAAGACGGCCCGTCCCTGCCAGGCGCCGGCCACCGCCCGGGAGAGCATGGCGGCGCTGCCGATCTCCTGGAAGGAGAGCATGCGGAACAGCTCCCCGAAGCCGTCGATGCGCTTCTCGAGGAGGCCGGCAACCGCCTCGTAGGTGCGGTCGCGCCCGGAGATCCCGGTGCCGCCGTTGACGAGGACGGCCTCCGACCCGGCTTCGGCCGCGGCTGCGAAGGCTTCCCGGATCCGCTCCGGCTCGTCGCGAACGACCCGGTAACCGGCGAGCACGTGGCCGGCCGCCACGATCGCGGACTTCAGATAGGCCCCGCTCGTGTCCTCGGCCTCCCCCCGGGAGTCCGAGGCGGTGACCACGTACACCCGGATCGGTCGGGCTCCGGATCGGCGGTGCTCCTCGTGCCCCAGGGGATCCTCCTTCAGTCCAGCGGCAGCTTCGGCGCGGGCATCTCGATGTCCCGGCTCGCGGCAGCGATGGCCTCCTCGACGGCCTTGCGGTCGGGAGCGTCGGGCGAGAGGGAGAGATAGATGCTGAACTCCTTGATGGCCAGGTCCCGGTTGCCGAGGCCTCGATAGGCCTGGCCGCAGACCCTGTGCCCCTGGGGCGAGCCGCCGGCGGCGAGGGACGCCTTGGCATAGGCGATGGCGTCCTTTGGACGGTTCGCGCGGAGGAGCGCGACGGACGCCTGGAGGAGGCCCGCCGGCTCGCCGGAGGCGAGCTGCCGCTGGCTGCCGAAACCCTCCGGACGCATCACCAGCTCGAGGCGAGCGCCGGCCAGCTTCGAGCCGGGGAAGGAGGTCTCGAGTGGCTCGAAGCCCGCCGCGGTGAGCCGGACGGAGTAGCTCCGGGACTCGTCCCGGACCGGGAAGGCGAGCGGCCCGAGCCCCACCTCGACCCCGTCCACCGTGACGAGCGCCCCGGGAGGAAGGGTCTCGACGTAGGCGACGGGGGGCTGGACCTCGCTCCAGGAAGCCCTCTGCGAGCTGGCGCAGCCGGTGAGGAGCAGGGCGAGCGCGAGCAGAGCGTTGGTTCTCGGCATCATGTCTGGTTCCACGGTTATACACCCGGGGATGGCCGACAAGATCGCCGTGGCCCGGGCCCTCCGCGAGCTGGGAATGCTCCTCGAGGTCCAGGGCGAGAACCCTTTCAAGGTCCGCGCCTACGAGAACGGAGCGCGCGCGCTGGAGGAGCTCCCCGGCGACCTCGACGAGGTCGTCGCGGCCGGGACCCTCACCGAGCTGCCCGGGATCGGGAAGGCGCTGGCCGGGAAGATCGAGGAGCTGGCCCGTACCGGGCGGCTCGAGCTCCTCGACCGGGTGCGCTCCGAGCTGCCGGCGGGGATCGGCGAGATGCTCAAGATCCCGGACCTGGGGCCGAAGAAGATCGCCGCGCTCCACGCGGCCCTCGGGATCGGCAGCGTGGCCGGGCTGGAGGCGGCCTGCCGGGAGGGGCGCGTCCGCGAGGTGAAGGGGTTCGGCGAGAAGACCGAGAAGAAGATCCTGGAGGGCATCGAGCGGATGCGGACCGCGACGTCCCGGATCCGTCTCTCCGATGCCCGGGAGATCGGGAGCCAGCTCGTCCGCCTGCTGCGGGCCACCGGGGCCGCCGACCGGATCGAGCTGGCCGGATCGGCGCGGCGCTGGAAGGAGACCGTCGGCGACCTCGACATCGTGGCGTCCTCGGTGGAGCCGGCGCGCCTGGCCGACGCGCTGGCCTCCGCGCCCGGCGTGGAATCGGTGGCCGCCAAGGGGGACACCAAGACCACCGTGCGCCTCGCCGGAGGGCTGTCGGTCGACCTTCGTGTCGTTCCGCCCCCGGAGTACGCGAGCCTGCTGCACCACATGACCGGGTCGAAGGAGCACAACGTCCGGCTGCGCGGGCTGGCCCGGGACCGGGGATTCACCCTCAGCGAATGGGGACTGGATCGGCTCGACGGGAGCGGCAAGGTCCCCATCCGCTCCGAGGAGGACGTCTACCGCGCCCTGGGACTCCAGCCGGTGCCGCCCGAGCTTCGCCAGGACACCGGCGAGATCGAGGCCGCGCAGGACGGGACCCTGCCGGAGGATCTGATCACGCTGGAGGACGTGAAGGGCATGGTCCACGTCCACACCACCTGGTCGGACGGGCGCGCCTCGCTCGAGGAGATGGCGAGGGCCGCCGAGGGCATGGGCATGGACTACCTCACCGTCACCGACCACAGCCGGAGCGCTGCCTACGCCGGCGGACTCGACGTGGCCCGGCTCGAGGCCCAGTGGGAGGAGATCGAGCGGGTCCAGGAGAAGGTGAGGATCCGCATCCTGCGCGGGACCGAGGCGGACATCCTCGAGACCGGGGCTCTCGACTGGCCCGACGCGGTCCTGGAGAAGCTCGACGTGATCGTGGCCAGCGTCCACTCGCGCATGAAGATGGACGCCGACCAGATGACCCGCCGCATGGTGCGCATGCTCGAGCTCCCGGTCTTCAAGATCTGGGGGCACTCCACGGGCAGGCTGCTCCTGGAGCGGGAGCCCTACGCACTCGACATGGAGAAGGCGCTCGACGCGGCGGCCGCCTCCCGGGCGGCCATCGAGGTGAACGGCGATCCCCACCGGCTCGACATGGAGCCTCGCCACCTGCGCATGGCCCGGGAGCGGGGCATCCCCTTCGTGGTCACCACCGACGCCCACTCGGTGGCCGGGCTCCAGAACCTCCCGTACGCCGTCATGACCGCGCGACGGGGCTGGGTCACCCGGGGCGAGGTGCTGAACACCCTGCCCGCCGCCGAGTTCGCGGCACGGGTGCGGCCGACCGGGTGACCGGCGAGGGAACTCGACGCCCGCGGCCCGGGCGCTTACGCTCCCGTCACCTTGCCTTCCCTCCGCAACCGGCGCGTCCAGATCCTGGGCCTGCTCTCGGCTCCCTCCGGCCTCCCGCTCGGGTTCGTCACCAACACCCTCCAGGTCTTCCTCCGCAGCGCCGGCGTGAGCCTCAAGACCATCGGGCTTCTCCAGATCATCTCGGTCCCCTGGACGCTCAAGTTCCTCTGGGCGCCGCTCCTCGACCGTTACGCCCTCCGCTGGCCGGACCGGCGCAGGAGCTGGGTGCTCCTGACCCAGCTCGCGCTGGCGGGCTCCCTCGGGGCGCTGGCCGTGTACACGGCCCGGACGCTGTCCCAGGGTGCGGACGGGAAGCCGGTGCTGGCCGCGGGGGCGGCCATCGGCATCGCCACGCTGGGCCTGGCCGTGGCCTTCTTCTCTGCCACCCAGGACATCGCCATCGACGCCTTCGCGGTGGAGAGCCTCTCCCCCGACGAGGTCGGCCCCGCCAGCGGCCTGCGCATCATGTGGTACCGCATCGGCATGTTGATGGGGAGCGCGCTCGCCATCTTCGCCTCCGAGTGGGTCCCCTGGCCCTGGGTCTTCGCGGCCCTGGGCGTGATCTTCCTCCTCTTCACGCTGCTCACGCTCGCGGCCCCGGCGCCGCGGGTGCAGGCCACCGCGCCACGGACCTTCGGCGAGGCGGTGGTGCTCCCCTTCCGGAACTTCCTCTCCCGCGGGAACGCCGTGCCGGTGGCGCTGTTCCTGGTCTTCTACAAGTTCGGCGACAACCTCGGCCTCTCGATGGTGAACGCCTTCCTCGTCGACCTCTGCCTGTCGCGGGCCGAGATCGGGCTCGCCGTGAAGACCATCGGCACCATCTCGACCATCGCCGGGGCCGGCGTCGGTGCGGCGCTCATGACGCGCATGGGGCTGGGGCGCGCCCTCTGGGTCTTCGGCATCGCCCAGGCGGTGAGCATGCTCCTCTACTCGGTCGCCGCCGGGACCCACCCCGGCGCCACCGACGTGGCCCTCTGCGCAGGACGATCGGTCGCGCCCATCACACGGGCCGCGATCTACGTGGCCATCTCGGGGGAATACGCCACCCAGGGCATGGCCACGTCGGCGCTGGTCGCCTTCGTCACCCGCCTGTGCGACCGGCGGTACGGCGCGACGCAGTACGCCCTTCTCTCCAGCCTCTTCGGGCTCGGGCGCTGGATGAGCGGACCGCCCAGCGGGTGGATGGCCGAGTCGTTGGGGTACCCGGTGTTCTTCGTCGTCGCGGCCCTGGCCGCCATCCCCGGGCTGGTCCTGCTCCAGCGGGTGGCGCCGATCCAGCAGCGGGAGCTGCCCGAAGGGGACTTGCCGGCAGCATGAAAGGCGAGCCGCCCCAAGGAGTGGTTCATGTGGTGAACCACGACACGGATGTCGCGCATCAACCGGTCGAAACCGGTCCCCGCGTCGCCTACTTCGCGATGTCTCCCCGCGCCCTGGCCTCGGCCGCCAGCTCCCGCACCGAGAACCCCGGCGTCTGGCAGTACTCGTCGGTGCCCTGCGTCCCGTAGGGACGGGCCGCGGCCCGGTTCAGCTTCTGGGCCGCCTCGGTGAGCTTCGACGGCCTCACCAGCCACGGGTCCTTCTCGTACGAGACCGGAGGGCCGCGGAGCAACCGCTGGATGTCGTAGATCTGCCCCTCGCGCACGTAGGTCGGCGGCGGGTGCTCGCCGGTGTCCATGCGGATGGCGTCCTTGGGGCAGGCCTCCACGCAGAACCCGCACACCACGCAGCGCAGCTCGTCGATGACGAACTGCTTCGGGTACTTCTCGATGGGGTCGCCCTCGACCTCGGCGGCCTCGATGTAGATGCACTGCGCCGGGCAGGCGGACGCGCACATGTAGCAGGCGACGCAGCGAGGGCTCCCGTCGGGGCGCGGCACCAGCCGGTGCAGGCCGCGGTAGCCGGGCGGGTACGGCGCCTTCTCCTCCGGGTACTGGAGGGTGGTGACCCGGTTCATGGACCGGTCGCGCTCCAGGATGTCGGTGTTGCCGTCCCGCGAGAAGAAGGCGTTGCGCCAGAAGGTCTTCACCACGAGCCCGATGGCCCGGAAGACCTCGGGGAAGTACAGGCTCTCGCGGGCGTCGGCCGGGCGGTTGTCGATCTGGTAGGGCATGGCGTCAGTGTCCGGCGGCGGGGGCGGCGTGCCCGTGGGCATCGCCGTGGTCGTGGCCGCCGTGGGCGGCCCTGGGCTTCGCGACCGCCAGCGTGATCCCGAAGATGGCCACGATCTCGGCCACCCCGATCCAGGCCAGGGTCTGGAGACTGGGGTCGACGAGGACGGCGGCGGCGGTCACGAAGACGTTCAGGATGGCGCCGGGGAGGAGCAGCTTCCAGCACAGCCCCTGGATCTGGTCGTAGCGGAAGCGCGGCAAGAGCCACCGGATGATGAGCTGGAGCCAGGTGAGCAGGATGAGCTTGGCGAGGAAGGATGCGGCGCAGACCGCCCCGAAGAGGAGCGGGTCGAGGTTGGCCCTGAGCCATCCCTCGAAGAAGATGGGGTGCCAGCCGCCCAGGAACACGGCCGTGACCACGGCGGCGAGAACCACGATCTCGACGAACTCGGCCAGGAAGAGCAGGCCGAACTTCATCCCGGAGTACTCGAGGAAGTAGCCGACGATCTCGCTCTCCCCCTCGGGCAGGTCGAAGGGAGCGCGCTTGGTCTCGGCGAAGGCGCTGGTGAAGAAGACCAGGAAACCGAGCGGCTGGAGCAGGATCCCGAGCGCCGGGACGGGCCCGAGGACGTCCGCGCCCTGGGCGATGGCCATCGCCTGGAGATTCACGGTGCGGTAGGCGATCATCACGCCCACGAGCGAGAGCCCCAGCGAGACCTCGTAGCTGATCATCTGGGCGCTGGCGCGCACCGCACCGAGCATGCCCACGCGGCTGTTGGAGGCCCACCCCGCCAGCGTGGTGCCGTAGACCGACAGCCCGGCCAGCGCGAAGATCCAGAGGAGACCGGCGTCCGGGTTCGCCACCCACATGCCGACGTCCTGGCCGAGGGCCCGCACCTGGGGGCCCACCGGGACGACCGCGAAGAGCGCGAAGGTGGGCGCGAAGGCCAGCACCGGCGCGAGCTCGAAGAGGAACTTGGAGCGCGCCACCGGGTAGATCGACTCCTTGGTGAGCATCTTGAGCGCGTCGGCGAGCAGGTACGGCACGCCGCCCAGCGGGAACTTGCCCATGACCAGGATGCGATTGGCCCCGATGCGGTCCTGCATGGCGGCCGACCACTTGCGCTCCGCCACGGTGAGGAGCGCGGCCATCGTCATCAGCGTCACGGCCATGAGGGTGACGGCGTTCACGACGGCGCTGCCGAAGAAGCCAGGGAGTCCCAGGGCCACGGCGCCCCGCGCCGCCAGGGCGGCCAGCGCGTAGAACGCGGCGAAGAGCCCGACCAGGCCGACGAGCACCGCCCCGATGACCAGCCACATGCCCACGAATCGCTTCACGGCGGTCTCCTCCTCAGGGGTTCGGCAGCCGGCTCCACTCGACGTTTCCGCTCCCGTCGAGGGGCATGCGCTCGCGGTGCCCGGGCAGCCGCCCGTCCACCGTTCCGGCCGCGAGCGGGACGAGTCCCTTTCGCCGGTCGATCGAGGGCAGCGCGTTCCACTGGAAACCGGGGAGATCCCCGGCCACGCGGCGCCCCAGGTCCTCGAAGACGTTCCGCGCGCTGCCCCACTGCGAGGCCAGGCCGAGCGCGCGCCCGACCTCGGCGCAGAGCCCCCAGTGCGGCAGCGACTCGCCCCTCGGCCAGTAGGCCAGCTCGAAGCGCTGGGGACGCCCCTCGAAGTTCACGAAGGTGCCGTCGGACTCGGGCGCGGGCGACGCGGGCAGGAGCACGGTGGCCGCATCGGCCAGGCCGCCCACGTTGACGGCCTGGACCACCAGCGCCTCGGCCCGGGCCAGCTTCGCGGCGAGATCGGCGGCGGGAAGCTCCGCCCCCACCGCCCAGACCGCCTTCACCTTGCCGGCGGCCACGGCAGCGGCCAGGTCGGTGGACGGCTTCACCGTGAGTCCAAAGGCACGGGCCACGAGCGTGAGGCCGGCCCGGTTGGGGTTCTGGTCGGCCTGGCGCAGGAAGTCGTCGTGCCAGCCGTCGCCGTGCCCCCCGACGTACACCTCCGTCAGCTTGAGCCCGTCGCGGGCCACCAGCGCGGCCGCCAGGAGATCCTCGAGCGAGGCGGTGGGCGACGCCAGCCAGGCCAGCGTGCCCTTGTCGGAGTGGCTGCGCAGCACGGCGGCCGCCTCGGCCACCGCAGCGGCACGGGTGGCCCTGGCCTTGCCGACCCGGGCCTCGAGGACGCGCCCGTCGTTGAAGGGCTTGTAGGAGAGCCGCCCCTCGTCGCACATCCACTCCTTGTTGACCTGCTCGTTCTCCCGGGGGCGGTAGCGGTAGGTCCCGTCCCGCATGTAGTCGAGGAAGACGTTGCAGCCGCGGGAGCAGCCGGTGCAGATCGACCGGGCGCTGGAGAGGAACCAGACGCGCCCGCGGAACCGGAAGTCGGTCGAGGTGAGCGCGCCCACCGGGCAGAGGTCGACCACGTTTCCCGAGTAGCGGTCGTCGAGCGGCTGGCCCGGCGCGGTGGTGATGAACGAGTGGCTGCCGCGGGCGTCCACGCCGAGCTGCGGGTTCTTCCGGACCTCGCTCATGAAGCGCACGCAGCGGGTGCAGAGGATGCAGCGCTCCTGGTCGAGCACCACCAGCTGGCCGAGCGGCACGCGCTTGCCCAGCTTCACCTTGGGCACGTCGAGCCGGGAGGCGGTGGTGTCGTACTGGAAGTAGTAGTCCTGCAGCTTGCACTCCCCGGACTGGTCGCAGATGGGACAGTCGACCGGGTGGTTCACCAGCAGGAACTCGAGGGTCGCGCGCTGCTGATCCTTCACCTTGGGCGAATCGGTCTTCACCGCCACGCCCTCGGCGGCGGTCATCTGGCAGGCCGGCATGAGCTTGCCGCCCGGCGCGTTCGACATCTCCACCAGGCACATGCGGCAGTTGGCGGCGATGGAGAGGCGCTTGTGCCAGCAGTAGTACGGGATGGAGACGCCCACCGAGGCGGCCGCCTCGATGACGTTGGTCCCCGGCTTCACCACCGCCTCGCGCCCGTCGATGGTGAAGGTCACCATGCCGGGATTCTTGGGCGGCGGCGGCCCCGGGGGAGGCGCCGGCTTCGGGGGCGCGGCGGCTGCGGTGGGCTTGTTCTCTTCGGCCATCTCGGGCTCCGGTCTCGCGGGTCGTGCGGGGCTACTGCTCGACCTCGCCGCCGATCATGTTGACGGTGTCGAAGGTGGGGATGAGGTCGGCCAGCATGCGCCCTTCCATGATCTGCGGCAGCGCCATGAGCATGTTCCAGCCCGGTGCGCGCACCCCCAGCTTGTAGGGTCGGCCGCCGCCGTCGGAGACGGCGTAGAAGCCCAGCTCGCCGTTGGCGGCCTCGACGTAGGCGTAGGCCTCGCCGGCGGGGACCTTGATCCCCTCCATGATGATCTTGAAGTGGGCCATGGCCCCCTCGATCGAGCCGTAGACCTCGGGCTTGGGGGGCAGGACGAAGCGCGCGTCGTCGGAGGCGATGGCGCCGGGCTGCATCTGCGCGAGGCACTGGCGCACGATGCGGTCCGACTGCTTCAGCTCCTCCATCCGCATGAGGTAGCGGTCGAAGTTGTCGCCGTTCGTGCCCACCGGGACGTCGAAATCGAGCCGGTCGTAGACCAGGTAGGGAGAGGCCTTGCGCACGTCGTAGGGTTCCCCGGAGGCGCGCAGGCAGGGCCCCGTAAATCCAAAATCGATGGCGTCGGCGCGGGAGATGACCCCGGTGCCCCGGGTGCGGTCGATGACGATGCGGTTGCGGGTGAGCAGCCGGTCGATCTCGTCGACCATCTCCGCGGAGCGGACGAGGGTGCGCTCCACCTTCTCCCCCCAGCCCTCGGGCATGTCGCGGGAGACCCCGCCCACGCGCGCGTAGTTGGAGGTGAGGCGGGCGCCGCAGAGCTCGGTGAGCCGGTCCCAGATGAGGTCGCGGGCCTCCATGCCGTAGATGAGGACGGTCATCGCGCCCAGCTCGAGCCCCATGGCGGAGACCAGCGTCAGGTGGTCGCACATCCGGTGGAGCTCGGACGTGAGGACCCGCAGGTACTGCGCCCGCTCGGGAATCGGGAGGCCGCAGAGCTTCTCGACGGCCATGGCGTACCCGACGTTGTTCATGATCGAGGACACGTAGTTGAGCCGGTCGGTGTACGGGAAGACCTGGGTCCAGGTGACGTTCTCGCAGGTCTTCTCGAATCCGCGGTGGAGGAAGCCGATGTCCAGCTTCATCCCGTGGATGGTCTCGCCGTCGAGCTCGACCACCGCGCGCACGGTGCCGTGCATGGCGGGATGGCTGGGACCGAGGTTGACGTGCATCCGCTTCGACGGGAAGGGCGCGTCGAGGGGGCTCTCCGCCGGGGCGGGGGGGACGACGAGGAGGTTTTCGCTATCCTTGGCCATGGTCATCCTGTCCTATCCGCCGGTGGGGCCGGGGCCGCGGAAGGGCTCGTCGACGGTGCGCTCGGGCATGAGCGGCTGGCGGCCGCGCAGGGAGTAGTCCTTGCGCAGCGGGTGACCGACGAACTCCTCGTACATGTAGAGCCGGCGGTGGTCGGGGTGCCCCTCGAAGCGGATACCGTACATGTCCCAGCAGTAACGCTCGTACCAGTTCGCGCCCTTCCAGACGGAGGTGACGCTCTCCACCACCGCGTCGGACTCCGGGACGCCCACGCGCAACCGGATGCGGTGGTTCTTCTTCGTGGAATACATCTGGTAGACGAGGTCGAAGCGGGGCTCCGAGCCCATGTAGTCGGCGGCCGTGATGTACGGCGCCATGTCGAAGAGCAGCTCCGGATCCGACTTGAGGAACCGGCACACCTCACCGATGGCCTCCTTCTTCACCAGCGCGACGTCGTCCCCGCCCTTGCCGGTGTAGGTCTCGGTCACGGCGTCGGGAAATCGCTCCTTCAGCTTCTGGAGTGCGGCCTGGGACACGGTCTACCCCTTCGCCGGGAGCGCCGGCGGTTCGTTTCCGATGAGCTGGTGCCGCTGGTCCTGGATCTTCTGCTGCAGCATGATGATCCCGTCGAGGACCTGCTCCGGGCGCGGCGGGCAGCCCGGGATGTAGACGTCGACCGGGATGATGCGGTCGATGCCCTGCATGGTGGCGTAGTTGTCGTAGAACCCGCCCGACGACGCGCAGACCCCGAAGGCCACCACCCACTTCGGGTCGGCCATGGAGTCGTAGACCCGCTTGAGGATGGGCGCCTGCTTCACGTTGATGGTGCCCACCACCATGAGGAGGTCGGCCTGGCGCGGGGAGAACCGGGGCAGGGCCGCACCGAAACGGTCGAGGTCGTAGCGGGCGGCGGCCACCGCCATGAACTCCATGCCGCAGCAGGCGGTGACGAACGGGTACTGGAAGAGGCTGTACTTGCGGGCCCATCCGAGCCCCTGGGAGACCATCTTGCCCAGGCCGGACAGGGCGTCCTCGCGCCGGGTGGCGATGGCGGGGACGAGGTCGAGATCCGAGGTCGCGGACATGGTCACTCCCGGCTCCAGTCGATGGCGCCCTTCTTCCAGACGTAGACGAGGCCGACGATCAGGGTGGCCCCGAAGACCGCCATGAAGATGAACGAGGGCCATCCCAGGTCCCCGAGCGACACCGCCCAGGGGTACATGAAGACGGCCTCGACGTCGAAGACCACGAAGAGCAGCGCAAGCAGGTAGAACTTCACGTCGAATCGGTCCCGGCCGAGGCCGGAGGGCTTCGACCCGAACTCGAAGGGACTCGCCTTGGCCTCGTTGGGCCGGCGCGGTCCGAGAAGGTTCGCGAGACCGAGGAGCGTGAGCCCCAGAATCACCGCGAGTACGATGACGACCGCGAGCGGGAAGTAGCTCTGCAGGGCTGTATTCATGGGGCGACCGGGTCAGGGGTCAAGGTGCTCCTAACTGCCTGTATGCGCATGTTTCGTCAAGCGGAATCACCACTTCCCGGGCTGGATTCGACGCTTGACTCCCTGGCACGGGACTGTAGACTCCGCGCCCTCTTTGGAGCCCTCCACTTCCTTGAGCACCGGGGTCTTTCCCATGGGCTATCAGTTCGCAGCAGTCCTCGCCTTCGCCCTCGCCGCCGTGCTGCTTCCCTTCGGGTTGTTGGCCGGATTCGCGGTGCTCCGGCCGTCCTTCCCCTCCGCGGACAAGTCGCTCATCTACGAGTGCGGGGAGAAGCCCATCGGCCGGGCCTGGTTCAACTTCAATCCGCGGTTCTACCTGGTGGCGCTCGTCTTCGTGATCTTCGAGGTCGACCTGGCGCTCACCTTCCCGGTGGCGGTCGTCTACAAGGACTGGGTGGCCGCCGGCCCCCAGTTCGCCTGGGTCGCCTTCGCCGAGCTCTTCCTCTTCATCCTGATCCTGGTGGTCGGCCTGATCTGGGTCTGGGCGCACGGCGACCTGGAGTGGGTGAAGAAGCTCGCGATGGTCGACGAGGAGCCCGACGCGGACGACGAGCGCCCGGCGTCCAGGGCCGCCTGACCTTCCTGGAGGATTCCATCATGGCCCACAGAGACACCATGGACGCGGAGATGGGCGGAGACGTCGTCTTCGCCCACACCAGCCAGCTCGACAAGATCATCAACATGGCCCGCGCCAACTCGCTCCACTACCTGCTCTTCGGCCTGGCCTGCTGCGGCATCGAGCTCATGCAGTTCGGCGGCCCCCGGGCCGACGTCGACCGGTTCGGCGCCGTCTTCCGGGCCACGCCACGCCAGGCCGACTTCATGATCGTGGCCGGCACCCTCACCTACAAGATGGCCGAGCGGCTGAAGCTCCTCTACGACCAGATGGCGGAGCCCAAGTACGTGATCTCCATGGGGTCCTGCGCCAACTGCGGCGGCCTCTTCCAGCTCGCCTACTCGGTGTGCAAGGGAGTCGACAAGGTGGTCCCGGTCGACGTCTACGTCCCGGGTTGCCCCCCGCGGCCGGAGGCGCTCACCGAGGGTCTGCTCCGCCTCCAGGATCTCGTCATGCGCGAGCGCTGGAAGGACAAGCGCCGCCCGCCCGCTCCCCAATCCGCCGGCGGCCAGGCCTAGAGGTTCCGGGAAACAGCATGAACACCATCGAGATCCACCAGAAGCTCCAGGAAGCCTTCGGCGACGCGGTCGGCCCGCTCGGCGAGCCCAAGATCGACGCCTTCGCCGTGGTGAAGGGCGACCGCATCGTCGAGATCTGCGCCTGGCTGAAGAAGGCCCCGGGCATCGAGATCGACTTCCTCCAGGATCTGACCGCGATCGACTGGCCGAAGCGGAACGTCATCGAGGTCGTCTACCACCTCTACTCCTTCCCCCACCGCCACGGCATCGTCCTCAAGGTCGAGCTCGATCGGGCGGATCCGGTGGTCCACACCGTCGAGGGGGTCTGGAAGGCCGCCAACTGGCTCGAGCGGGAGGTCTTCGACCTCTTCGGGGTCAACTTCACCGGGCACCCCGATCTGCGCCGGGTCATGCTCCCCGATGACTGGGTCGGCCACCCGCTCCGCAAGGACTACCAGGAGGCCGGCGGCTTCCACGGCATCCCCAACCTGCGCGAGAACCCGCTCGTCGAGCTGCGCCGCCTCGACCTGGTGCGCATCGCCGCGCACCTCAAGGCCAACCCGCCTCCCCCGCCCCCTCCTGCGCCGCCGCCGGCAGCCGCGCCCGCCACCGGGACGCCCCCCGCGCCAGCCACCCCGCCCGCGGCTCCGAAGGCCTGAGAGGACACCGACATGTCGAAGCTCGTCCTGCGCCGCCTGGACCGGAACAACGAGGAGATGCTCATCAATTTCGGCCCGCAGCACCCGTCCACGCACGGCGTGCTCAACTTCCTCGTCGAGACCGACGGGGAGGTGATGAAGCGGGCCATCCCGGACATCGGGTACCTGCACCGCTCGCTGGAGAAGATCGGCGAGATGGTCGGCTACCCCGGGTACATGCCCTACACCGACCGCATCGACTACCTCGCCGCGATGTTCGCGAACGAGGGGTACGCGATCGCGGTCGAGAAGCTCATCAAGGTGGAGGTTCCGAAGCGGGCCCAGTACCTGCGCGCCATCTCCTGCGAGCTGAACCGCATCGCCAGCCACCTCGTGTCGATCGGCACCATGGCCACCGACATCGGCGCGGTCACGCCGCTCGTCTACGCGCTCCGCGAGCGGGAGATCATCAACGACCTGCTCGAGGCCCTCTGCGGGGCCCGGCTCACCTACAACTACCACCGGATCGGCGGCGTGGCCTTCGACATGCCGATGGGCTGGCAGGAGAAGGTGGTCGCCTATCTCGACCGCCTCGACTCCTCGATCCAGGAATGGGACCGCCTCATCTCCTTCAACGAGATCTACAAGAAGCGTCTCGGCGGCGTGGCGGTCATCTCCCGCGAGCAGGCCATCGACTACGGCCTCTCCGGCCCCAACCTGCGCGGCAGCGGCGTCGACTGGGACCTCCGCCGCGACGCCCCGTACGGCGCCTACCCGGACTTCCAGTTCGACGTCCCGGTCGGGCGCGGCTGGGCCGGCGAGGTGGGCGACTGCTTCGATCGCTACTACGTCCGCGTGCTCGAGATGGCCGAGTCGTCCCGCATCGTCCGCCAGGCCCTCGAGAAGATGCCGGAGGGGGAGATCACCGCCAAGGTGCCCCGCAAGCTGAAGCCGGAAGCCGCCGAGGTGCAGTCGCGCGTCGAGTCGGCCCGCGGCGAGATGGCCTACTACCTGGTCTCCGACGGCACCGAGCGCGCCTACCGGGTCCGCGCCCGCACCGGCTCCTTCATGGCGATGGGCATCATCGAGGACATCTCCCCGGGCCTCATGGTCGCCGACCTGGTCGCCCTCATCGCCTCCCTCGACGTCGTGGCACCCGAGACGGATCGCTAGCCATGTCCCAGTTCTCCTTCGCCTTCCCGAAGCCCGGTACGAAGAAGCTCCTCGTCGGCGCGTCGCTCGGCGCCCTGCTCGGCATCACCGCGCTGCTGGCGAGCCTGCTCGTCTTCGTCATCCCGATGGTGCAGAAGCCGCTCTTCGACGCCTTCATCCGCGAGAAGCTCGGCCGCGACCCCGCCACCTGGGCCGGAACCCAGTGGACCTACGCGGCCGGCCTGTTCGTGGCCGGCATCGTCATGTTCACCTTCGCCGCCATCGCGAGCGGCATCTTCTCCTGGTACGAGCGGAAGGTCGCGGCCCGCATGCAGAGCCGGATTCCATCAACGGGAAGATCCTCGCCACCAAGCGCCGGCGAGGCCGTCCCTCCAAGAACCCCCGCCCGGAGGACCAGCTGCCGGAGATCCCGGTTCCGCTGCACCTCCAGGTCCACCTCCGCTCGGCCTGAGCGGGCCCTCACCGCCCACAGCCCCGGGCGGGACCGCCGCCTCGTGCCGGTCCCGTCTGCCGGGAGGGCAGCGAGGTCACCGTCGGGTCACCGGCGAGCAGGACCGATCGGTGGGCGTCGGGGCACTCCCCCCGGCCCCGACGCCCACCGGTCCCACGGACCCGCCGCGGCCGCCGGACGAGAGGTCGTCGAACCAGACCCTCGCCCGGTGGCCGACGGCGAAGGGGATCCGAGAGGGACCCGAAGGACCCGGTGGAAATGGGACCACCGGGCGGTTGGGACCGGCGCACCCCCACGGCTACCGTCGATCCAGGCCCCTCAGGGCCTTCGCGCCATGGACACCACCTCCCTCCCACCCGACGACCGGCCCCCCGTGGCCGGTCGCGCCGGGTCAACCGGGGCCTGCTGTGGGCCTCGGCGCTGGCCGTGGTGGTGCTGGCCGTCGCCACGATCGTGGCCTTCACCGCCGGCGACGGCGGCTCGAGGGCCGGCGACGTGCAGCAGATCGACCCGAACGGCACCCAGCCCCTCGACGACAGCCTCACCGGCCGCGACGTCACCGGCGAGGCCCTGCCTGCGGTCTCCTACAAGACCTTCGACGGCAACCGAGGTGCCACTGAGCACCGGGGCACGCCGCTGGTGATCAACTTCTGGTCGTCGTCCTGCGCGCCGTGTATCAAGGAGATGCCCGACCTCGAGTCGATCTACCAGGCCAACGGCGACAGTGTCGCGTTCCTCGGCGTCGAGGTCTCGGAGCGGGCCGAGTCCGGCCTCCGGACGATCGCGGCACCGGCGTCACCTACCACCGGGCGGCGACGCTCCGCCGAGGTGTTCCGGGCGTGGCGGCGTCGGGCCCCCCCGTACCGTGCTGGTGCGCGCCGACGGCACGATCGCCTACGTCAAGTCCGGCGCGATCGATCGCGGCCGAGCTGCGCCGGGATCGACGAGGACCTGGGCCGCTGGTGACGCCTCACTCGCCTACGTCTTCGGCGTCGGCATGGTGGCGACCTTCAACCCGTGCGGGTTCGCCATGCTGCCCGCCTACCTGTCGTTCTTCCTCGGGCTCGAGGGGGCGGAGCACGGACGACCTCGACACCGGGCGAGCCGTGCTGCGGGCGCTGAAGGTCGGCGCGGTGATCACCGCCGGGTTCGTGGTGGTCTTCGGGGTGCTCGGCATCCTGCTCGAGCCGGTGCTGAGCCCGGTGGAGGAGTACCTCCCGTGGGTGACCATCGTGCTCGGGGTCGTGCTCGTGCTCCTCGGCATCTTCTTGCCGCGCGGGCGCACGTTCTCGGTGCGCCTGCCGACGGTGGTCAGGGCACCGACTCGGGCGAGCTCACCTCGGTGTTCCTCTTCGGCGTCTGCTACGCCCTGGTGTCGCTGAGGTGCACCTTCGCGCTGTTCATCGCGGCGGTTTCCGACCATCATCGACGCCAGAGCGTGCCTCGGGCGTCGCCGTGTTCCGCCTACGCGCTCGGTATGGGCGTGGTGCTGATCGCGCTCACCGTCGCCCTCGCGTTGGCCCGCCAGTCGCTGGTGCGCCGCCTGCGGGGGGTGCTCCCCTACGTCTACCGGGTCTCGGGGGTGCTGCTCGTGGTCGCCGGCGCCTACGTCGCCTACTACGGCTGGTACGAGCTGCGGATCTACAACGGCGACACCAGCAACGGCGGCGTGGCCCAGTGGATGTTCGATCTCAGCGGCCGAATGACCGACTGGATCGACTCCGTCGGGCCCACCCGCGTCGGGCTGGTGCTCGCCCTGGCCATCGCCCTGGTCGTGCTGATCGTGCTCGCCCGCAAGGACGCGATCGCCCACCGCCACGAGTCGAACGAGGCCGCCGAGCAGGCCCGGCCCGCCGATCAGACCGATCACACCGCCGGGAAGGCCTGAACCGGGAGGCCGGTAGCCTCCAACCGGTCGCCGACACAGGAGCACACCATGGATCTCCGTGTCTTCACCGAACCCCAGCAGGGCGCCACGTACGACGACCTGCTCGCGGTCGCCCTCGCCGCCGAGCAGCTCGGCTTCGGCGCGTTCTTCCGCTCCGACCACTACCTGGCGATGGGCACCGAGGGCCTGCCCGGCCCCACCGACGCCTGGGTCACGCTGGCCGGGCTGGCGCGCGACACCACGCACGATCCGGCTCGGCACGCTCGTGACCGCGCCACCTTCCGGCTGCCCGGTCCGCTCGCGATCACCGTGGCGGAGGTCGACCAGATGAGCGGCGGCCGCGTCGAGCTCGGCCTCGGCGCCGGCTGGTACGAGGCCGAGCACACGGCGTACGGCATCCCGTTCCCGGCCCGGGGGAGCGGTTCGACCGGCTCGAGGAGCAGCTCGCCGTGATCACCGGGCTGTGGTCGACGCCCGAGGGAGCGGTTCACGTACGACGGGCCGCGCACTACGGTCACCGACTCACCCGCCCTGCCCGAGCCGGTGCAGCGGCCGGGCCCGCGTCGTGATCGGCGGCCAAGGGCCGGCCGTACCCCGACCTGGCCGCCCGCTACGCCGACGAGTTCAACCTGCCCTTCGTGGACGAGGCGTTCACCCGCGCAGCTCGCCGGGTCCGGGAGGCCTGCGAGCGGCAGGGCCGCGACCCGGACGATGGCGTACTCGAACGCGCTGGTCGTGTGCGTCGGCGCGACGAGGCGGAGGTCGCCCTGCGGGCGGCCGCGATCGGCGCGAGCCGGCGCCGAGCTGCGCGAGAACGGGCGGCCGGCACCTCGCGGAGGTGGTCGACAAGATCGGCCGGTACGCCGGCGCCGGCGCCAGCGGGTCTACCTGCAGGTGCTCGACCTCGCCGACCTCGACCACCTGCGGCTGATCGCCGCCAAGGTCAAGAAGCTCCTCCCCTAGTCCCCCACCCGGTGGCTCGTTTCAGCACGCTCTGACGTGCCCATTCGAGCCACGGGCCGGTGCGCTCCCCACCCGGTGGCTCGTTTCAGCACGTCCTGGCGTGCCCATTCGAGCCAGGGGGT
>CAWHPQ010000027.1:0-255857 GCA_963831265.1 uncultured delta proteobacterium
GGTCCGCGGATCGGCCGTCCGGCGCCTCCATGGCCCGGAATTCCAGTGGCCCGGTCCGGCCCCGGATTCGCAACGGCTCGGCCGGCATGACCGTCGCGTCCCCTTCCATCGGCCCCCTGTTCGACCCCCGCCTCCCCGCCGCCCGGGAGTCCTCCCGGCGCCTCGCCGGCCTGCTGCGCCGGGAGCAGCACGGCATCGGCGACTTCCTGGTCGCGCTGGCCGAGTTCGACCGCGAGCGGCTCTGGGTGCGGCTCGGCCACGCGAACCTCTTCGCCTACCTGCACCACGACCTCGGGCTCTCCAACGCCGCCGCCTACCACCGGAGGGTCGCGGCCGAGCTCATCCAGAGGTTTCCGGAGGTGGTCGAGCCCCTCGGCGATGGCCGATTGAGCGTCACGAGGGTGGTCGACCTGGCGCGGGTGATGACCGAGGACAACCGCAGCGAGGCGCTCGCCCGGTTCTGCCAGGAGCCGAGGCGCGCGGCGTAGATCTCTAGAAAAAGACGGTCGCCCGCGCTCCGGCGCCGCCGGCCGACCAGCCGCTGCCCGCCTCCAGGTTCCCCGACACGCCCACCTCACCGATGCCCAGGCGCCAGGTGGCCTCAAGGTCGAAGCCGGCGCTCGTCCCGGTGTAGGGGGCGTACAGGTTTCCGGAGAAGCGGTTCCTGAGAAATACGTCACCGCGGACGAGCAGCCGCGCGTCGAGCAGGTCGGCGGCGCCGTACAGCGAGAGCTCCCGGCCGTTGCCGCCCATGCGGTGTCCGAGCGGAAGGTTGCCGGTGGTCCAGCTGTAGGCGTGCGTGTACCAGTTGAGCGGGTAGCCGGGCGACCGGCAGAACGTCCCGCCCGTCCGCTCCTTGCAGACCTCGCCGAAGAAGCTGGCCTCGAGCCCCACCGAGACCTCCGGGGCGAAGGGCAGTGCCGGGATGAAGACGCCGGCGTCGATTCCCGGCGCCTGGAGCCAGGCCCCGCCGTTGTCGTCGCCGCCCCACTCCCCGTAGAGCGTGATGGGCACCCAGTCCTCGGTGGGCAGGCGCCAGCGGCCGGAGACCGAGAAGACGTTGTTCGACGATCCGTTGTCCTGGTAGCCCGCGCCCTGGTAGGTGATGGCGCGCCAGAAATCACCGAAGGTGAACGGACTGCCGGTGGCGTCCTCCCAGGTCGACCCGCCCATCATGATGCCGCTCTGCAGGCCGAAGGTGAGGCGCGGCACGGGCTGGTATTGAAGCGACCACTCCCAGAGCAGCGTGTTCGAGCCGTGGGTGGGCTCGCCGAGGAGGGCCAGGGAGAGGTCGAAGGTGAGCAGGCCGACGTAGATGTCGACGGGCCGGTAGATCTGGAACTCCACTCGATCGTGGAGGGCCTCGCCCCCGAAGACCACCCCGCCGCCGGGGGCGGCGAACCCGGTCTGCGCCGGGGCGCGGCCGGCCGAGAGGGACACCGGCCCGATGCCGGCCACGAGCTCGCCTGCCCACCGGAGCTGCCAGGCGGTCCCCACCGGCGCGACCCGCAAGGCCAGGTGGTCGGAGAGGGCGCCGGCCGCCTCCGCGGCAACCACCGGGGTGGACTCCCCCGGCGGCGTGAGCGACCAGGCAGCAGGCGGCGGCGAGACCGGCACGGGGGCGACGCCGTCGTACCGGTAGCCGGCGGACGCTTGCCCTCCCAGGAAGCGCCAGAGCCCCTTCTCGTCGATGCCACGCCACTCCTGCTGGAACTTCTCCTTCCAGCCCCGGGCCAGGGCCGCCATGCCCGGTCGCTCCTTCTCGGCCCTGCGCGCCCCCTCGTCGAGCGCGGCCCACACCATGTACATCGGCGCGGCCTGGTTGGCGGGGAGCCACCCGGTCACGAGCCCCACCCCGTCGAGGCGCGACGCGGCGCGGACCGCCCAGTGATCGGGGGGCAAGAGCGGGGACACGCCGTAACGCGGCAACTCCTCCGTGGCGGCCATCGTGGACGGCGCGGACGGGAGCGCGCCGAGGGCGAGGAACAGCCGGAGCAGCCAGCCGGCCCTCACGCCCCGTTCCTGGTCCGGGCGAAGGTGGCCGACGCCGCAGCCAGCGCGAAGAGGAGCGCCGCGGCGAGCGAGAGCGCGCCGGATCGGCCGTTCACGCCGAGGAAGGCGACGATCAGGCCCCCCACGGCGATGGCGATGCCGTCGAGCGCCGCCGAGCGGCTCCGGCCGAAGAGCAGGAATCCCTCGAGCAGGAGCGCTCCCGCGGCGAGCAGGAGGTGGACCGCGCGCCGCTGCAGCGCGGCCTCCACGGCGTCCTGGTTCGCCAACGCCACCGCCAGGGCGATCAGCACCGACCCCAGCGCCAGCACCAGCACTCCGCCGGCCGCGGCGTCCTTCACCCGCCGCGCCTCCTCGCGAAGCTCCCGGGTGTGCAGGTCGACGAGCGCCTCGAGCGCGCTGTTCCCCATCTCGGCGGCCACGACCAGCATCACCGCGAGGAGGAGCGCGAGCCGCGACGGCGCGGGCAAGGCCACCTCGGCGGCCAGCAGTCCCACCGCCGTTCCGGCCAGCACGTGCAGCTTCATGTTCCGCTCGCGCGCCGTCACCTCGACGAGTCCGCGCAGCGCGTGGCCGAAGGAGAGGAGGATGCCGGAGGCCATGGGCGGGCTATCCTATCCGAAACCACGCCCCGGAGAGCCCCATGCAAGGACGCCTCGACCTGGAGACCCTCGACGCACCGGCCCTGCGCGGCAACCCGCTCGGCGACCCATCGCGCCGGCCGGTCTACCTCTACCGCCCGCCCGGGTTCCGCCCCGGCCTGCCGGCCGTCTACTTCCTCCACGGGTTCACCGGGAGTGCCCACTCCTGGACCGGCTTCCCGGGCTTCGGCCTCACCGTGCCGGAGCGGCTCGACCGGCTCGTGGCCTCCGGCGCGTTCCCTCCCGCGGTGGGCGTCTTCGTGGACGGCTGGACCTCCCTGGGCGGCAGCCAGTGGGTGAACAGCCCGGCCATCGGGAACTACCGCGACTACGTGGCGCGGGACGTGGTCGCCTTCGTGGAGGAGAAGCTCGGCACCCTCCCCCGCGCCGGGGCCCGGGCCGTGGTGGGCAAGTCGTCGGGCGGCTACGGGGCGCTGGTGATGGGGCGCCACCATCCGGACGTCTTCGGTCACGTCGCCTGCCACTCCGGCGACGCCGGCTTCGAGTACTGCTACCTCCCCGACTTCCCCCGCACCGCCGGTGCGCTCCTCGGCACCGACCCGGCCACCTGGCTCGAGGGGCTGCGCCAGCGCGCCCGGGAGACCCGCATGCGGGGGGAGGACCACGCCCCGCTCAACGTGCTGGCCATGGCGGCCGCCTACTCGCCGCGCCCCGGCGCTCCCGCCGGCCTGGAACTGCCGTTCGATCCGGAGACCGCCCGGCTCGTTCCCGGGGTCTGGGAACGCTGGCGGGCCCACGACCCGATCCACTTCGTCCCGGCCGCGCTGGAGTCGTTCCGCCGCCTCGGGAGCGTCTTCCTCGACTGCGGAACCCGCGACGAGTTCCACCTTCGCTGGGGCGCCCGCATGGTCGCCGCGTCGCTCCGGCAGGGCGGCGTGGAGGTCGTCCACGAGGAGTTCGACGACGGCCACCGCGACGTGAACTACCGGTACGACCGCTCCCTCTCCTACCTGCTGCCGCGCCTGGCACACGGCTGATCCTGGGCGCCGCTTGCCAGCCCCCCGGGGGTGGTTACGTTCCTCGCATGCGTACCCCGGAAGAGAGCACCGCCGCCGACGCGGCCGAGTTCCGCGAGTTCGTCGTCGCGGGCGGCTGCGCCGTCTGCGACGGGCCGATGACGGTGCGGGCAACCCCCTCGACCACGCGCGGCTGTTGCGCCCGATGCGGCTGGATCTCCCGTCCGCTGGTCTGGAACGCGAACGGCCGGGTCACGGTTGCCTACCCGCCGCTCGCGTCGGCCTGATAGAACGTCTCCCGTCATGTCGGTCACCGTGGAGTCGGGAGCCACCCTCCCCTTCGAGCGCTTCTGGAAGTGGCTGAAGCACCACCCCAACTGCATCCTGCGGGCAGGAACCCCGGAGGCCTGGCTCTACGACCAGGACGACCTCCACTGGCACCTCGAGGACGGCCCGGAGCGGCGCGTCTCGGTGCAGGTCGTCCGCGGCAAGCAGGTCCTCGGCGAGCTGGTCCTCGACACGCGCGACCTGGCCTTCGTGCAGGCCACGCTCGACTCGGAGGAGGACGGGGAGCGGCGCTACCTGTTCGAGGTCGTGGGGGGCGACCGGGCCGAGCCCTACGCGGTCTACCACTTCGTCGTGGCCCACGGCTTCGAGGACGATCCGCACGCGGCCGGCCTGAAGCACTAGGGTACGAGCGGCTTCCCCGGCCACCAGGTGAGCTGGAGCTCCCCGTGGAAGTTCCATGCGGTGGGGAGCCCGTCGTGCGGCTCCCGATGGGCCAGCACGGCCACCGCCCCCAGGTCGAGCGCGCCGAACGACTTCACGTAGCGCAGGCCGGCCCCGATCTCCACGTCCGGCTCGTCGTCGGTGGTGGGCTGCTGCATGAAGTAGACGTCGTTCCGGCGCGTGCGCTCGAGGAAGCCTCCGTACCATCCCGAGGGCGTGAGGACGTCCACCCCCAGGTACTGCGTGGAGGCGCCCGGTCCGATGGCGGAGCCCAGGATCGCGCCGCCGTTCGTGTAGTTGGTGTTGCCCCCGTGCACGTAGTAGGAGGTCGGGTTCGGGCGCCAGTCCCGCGACGGCCGCGGGATGTTGTTGTCGGTGATCTCGGCGTTGAGCCGCACCCAGTAGTCGCTCCCCAGGAAGACCTTCTGCAGGCCGAGGGTGTAGCCGGCCGAGTGGTCCATCTCCTTCGTGAAGTCGTAGATGGAGACCCAGCCGTCCTCCCGCGTCCACTCCCCGTACACCTCGACGCCCGCCGGCGGGAAGACCCAGCGTCCGTAGAGCCCGACCAGCGTGTTGGAACTCCGCTCGTCCCCTCCGCCGGAGAGCTGGGACGAGACGTTCACCGCCACCGCCCCGAGGTAGAGCCCGCGCACCCAGCGCAGCTCGAGGTCGGCGGTGACGGCGCCGAACCAGGCGGGGTCCTGCGTGAAGAAGTACTTCGAGCGCTCCAGCCGCCCGAACCAGAGGTTGGCCTCCAGGTTGCCGATCCAGATGTCCACCGGCCGCACCGTCCCGACGTAGGCGTGCGGGAAGCCGGCGGCGTTGTTCGACATGAGCAGCGTGTTGCGGATGCCCGGCCCCCACCAGAGGTTCTCGGTGGAGACGCCGACGCCGACCCCGCCGTAGGCCAGCTGCACGTAGCTCTGGCCGGGCGTCACCGTCCAGAAGTTCGCGTCGCCGAAGCGCTGCGGCACGTCGAGCCCCGGCCCGTAGAACGGGTTCGCGTAGGCCAGGTTCCCGGGCTGCCCGGTGGGGATGATGGGGAAGGGCGCGTTCTGCTGCCAGGCCACCCCGGGCACGAAGGCGGCCGAGAGGATCCCCCACTGGAACTGCAGACCGACGCCGAGCTGCGCGGAGACTCCCTTGCCCTGCCAGACCGCGCCGTCGTTCGCACCGGATGGGTAGGCGGTGTTGGCGTAGACCGAGAGCACGGCCGGTACCCAGTCCAGAAGGGGGGCGGTGGCCGCGACCTGCCGGCCCAGGGGGAGCCTCGGGCCGCCGGCGCAGAGCGGGGTGGCCCGGTCGCCGGGGCGCCGGAAGAGGTCCGGCCGCAGCGGTGCCGCGCCGACGTCCTGGGCCATGCGGGCCAGGTCGGCCCACGGCGTCCCGATCCCGTAGGCCTGGAGGACCTCCCCGGAGAGCACGCAGGTCGGACCGTTGGGGTCGGCCTCGAGCGCGGCGGCGTTCGGATCGACGGGGACCGGATCCGCGGCCAGGAGCAGGGATGCCACGAGGAGCGCGGGCGACATCCCCGCAGACTACCCTACCCCCCGACCTGTTCCTTGAGTGAAGTGAGCCCCTTCTCGAAGTCGGGTCCCACCATCCCGTCCATGTCCATGAACACCGCGAAGAGCTTGCCCACGAAGTCGTGCTTGCCCGTCATCGACCAGGTCACCTTTGTCCCGGAAGGGTCGGGTGCGAGGTCGAAGGTGGTGAGGCTGGTCTGCTCCCAGGGCTTCAGGAACTCGAGCTTGATGAGCACCTGCCGGTCCGGGGTGAGCCCGGTCACCGTCATCCGCCCCTCGCCGACCTTGTCGTTGCCCTTCCAGTGGTACGTGGAGCCGACCGTCCCCGGCGTGCCGGAGTAGTCGAGCTTCATGGCCGGGTCGAGCCTGGCCCAGGGCGACCAGGCCTCCCACTTCGTGAGATCGGCGACCCGGGAGTAGACCTCCCCCGCCGGGGCCCGGACCACCACGCTGCGCTCGATGGTGTAGGTGGACGGGCGATAGGCGACGAAGCCCCCGAAGGCGAACACCAGGACCAGCAGGATCACTACGATTTTCTTGAACATGGCGGCCTCGTCTCGCACGGCTGGAAGGGGTCAGACCTGCCTGCTATCTAACGCGGTCCCGGGGGCGCCACACCTTGTCCGACTTCGTCCATCTCCACCTGCACACGCTCTACTCCCTCCTCGACGGCGCCATCCGCATCGGCGACCTGTCGAGGACGGTGAAGGAGCGGGGCATGAGCACCGTGGCCGTCACCGACCACGGCAACCTCTTCGGCGCGGTCGACTTCTATCGCTCTGCCAGGGCGGCCGGGGTGAAGCCCATCCTGGGCATGGAGGCCTACGTGGCCGGCCCCAAGGGCCGCCAGGACCGCAGCGAGCGGGTCAGCCGCCACCTCATCCTGCTGGCGAAGGACGCCGAGGGCTGGGCGAACCTCCGTTACCTCTCCTCGATGGCCTACACCGAGGGGTTCTACTACGACCCCCGCATCGACAAGGGGCTGCTCCGCGACCACTCGAAGGGGCTCGTCGGCCTCACCGCCTGCCTGGGTGGGGAGATCCCGCGCCTCGCCCACAAGGGCGACATGGACGGCGCCCGCGCCGCGGCCCGCGAGTACCGCGACATCTTCGAGCCGGGCAGCTTCTTCCTGGAGGTGCAGTCGAACGGCATGGCCGAGCAGCTGGAGGTGAACGCCCGCCTCGCCGAGCTGGGCGAGAGCGAGGGCATCCCGCTCGTCGCCACCGCCGACGCACACTACGTGAACCGCAGCGACGCGAAGGCGCACGAGGTCCTCATGTGCATCGCGTCCAACAAGACGCTGAACGACCCGCGCCGGCTGCACCACAAGACCGACGGCCTCTTCGTGGCCTCGCCCGACGACATGTTGCGGTCGCTCCCCGGGCACAAGGAGGCCATCGCCAACACCGTGCGCATCGCCGAGATGTGCAACGTGGAGCTGAAGCTGGGGGGAAGCTACCTGCCCCGCTTCCAGCTGCCCGAGGGCGTCACCGAGGACGACTGGCTGGGCAAGCTCGCACTGGAGGGGCTCGACCGGCGCTTCAAGGAGATCGAGGGCAAGTACCCCCACGACCGCGACCTCTACCGGCAGCGTCTCGAGACCGAGGTGGGGATCATCCGGAAGATGAAGTTCTCCGGCTACTTCCTCATCGTCCAGGACTTCATCAACTGGGCCAAGGGGCGCCAGGTGCCGGTGGGTCCGGGGCGCGGCTCGGGAGCGGGCTCCATCGTGGCCTGGTCGCTCCGCATCACCGACCTCGACCCCATCCGCTGGAACCTCCTCTTCGAGCGGTTCCTCAACCCCGAGCGCGTGTCGATGCCCGACTTCGACATCGACTTCTGCCAGGACCGGCGCGACGAGGTCATCCACTACGTCGCCGGCAAGTACGGCAAGGACAACGTCGGGCAGATCATCACCTTCGGGTCGCTCAAGGCCCGCTCGGTCATCCGCGACGTGGTCCGGGTCATGGGACTCCCCTTCGCCGAGGGCGACCGCATCGCCAAGCTCGTTCCCGAGCCGGTGCAGGGCAAGGTCAAGGCGCTTCGCGAGTGCATCGAGATCGAGCCGCGCCTGGCCGAGCTGTACGAGAAGCCCACGCTGGTGCGGGAGTGGACCGAGCCGGACGGCAGCCAGCGCAAGGTCACCACCCGCGACATCCTCGACATCTCCATGGCCCTCGAGGGCCTCAATCGCCAGGCCGGCCTGCACGCCGCGGGCGTCGTCATCGCCGACCGGCCGCTCTGGGAGTACGTCCCGGTCTACAAGGACGACAAGAGCGACATGCTGGTGTCCCAGTTCTCGAAGGACGACGCGGAGAAGGCCGGCCTCGTCAAGTTCGACTTCCTGGGCCTCAAGACCCTCACCGTGGTCGACGAGGCGCTGAAGCGGGTGCGCCTGAACCACCCCGAACGCGCCGACCTCACCGCCGACCAGATCCCCATCGACGACCCGGAGGTCTACGCGCTCATCGCGCGCGGCGACACCGACGGCGTCTTCCAGATGGAGTCGGAGGGCTTCACCCACATGGTGACGAAGATGAAGCCCTCGGGCTTCGACGACGTCATCGCCGCCGGCGCCCTCTTCCGTCCCGGCCCCCTCGACCAGAAGCTCGAGGACGGCCGCACCATGGTCGACGTCTACATCGACCGCAAGCTCGGCAAGGAGAAGGTCCGCTACCCCCACGAGAAGCTCGAGGCCATCCTCAAGGAGACCTACGGCGTCATCGTCTACCAGGAACAGGTGATGCAGATCTCCCAGGTGCTGGCCGGGTACAGCCTGGGACGCGCCGACCTGCTCCGCCGCGCCATGGGGAAGAAGAAGGCCGAGGAGATGGCCAAGGAGCGGGTCGGCTTCCTCGAGGGCTGCGTCCGGAGCGGCGTGGACGAGGCGGTGGCCGGCTCCATCTTCGACATGATGGAGAAGTTCGCCGCCTACGGCTTCAACAAGAGCCACTCGGCGGCCTATGGCCTCCTCACGGTGCAGACCGCGTGGCTGAAGGCCCACTACCCCGTCGAGTTCATGGCGGCGCTCCTCACCAGCGAGGCCGGCAGCACCGACAAGGTCGTGGCCCATATCTTCGGGGCGCGCCAGTCGGGCATCGAGGTCCTGTCACCGGACGTGAACGAGTCGGCCTCGTCGTTCACGGCGCACGTGCCCCAGTCCGGAGCGGCGGCGGCCGTCGCCGCGGGTTCTGCCGCCGGCAAGCCGGCGGCCGCGAAGGGGCGCATCCGCTTCGGCCTCGGCGCCGTGAAGGGCGTGGGGGACAGCGCGGTGGAGGCGGTGCTGCTCGCCCGCTCCGAGGGAGGCCCGTTCAAGAGCCTCTTCGACTTCTGCGGCCGCATCGATCCACGCCGGGTGAACAAGAAGGTCATCGAGGCGCTCGTGAAGAGCGGCGCCTTCGACTTCGAGGGGGTGCCGCGCTGGAGGCTCGCGGCCGGGATCGACACGGCGCTGTCGGCCGGGTCGTCGGCCCACGCCGACCGGCAGAGCGGACAGGTGAGCCTCTTCGGCGCCCTGCCCGCCGTCGAGGCGAAGCCCCGCTACCCCGAGCCGGGCGACCGGGTGGGCGACGTCGAGGTGGGCGAGTGGCCGGAGCGGGTGCGGCTCGCCGCCGAGAAGGAGGCGCTCGGGTTCTACATCACCGGCCACCCGCTGGCCGGCTACGAGAAGGAGGCCCGCCGCTACGCCTCCACCAACTGCGCCCAGGTGCAGCAGAAGCGCCAGGGCGACAAGGTCTCGGTGGTGGGAGTGGTCCGCGACCTGCGGGAGAGGCAGAACAAGGAGAAGGGCACCCGCTTCGGCTTCTTCGCGCTGGAGGACCTGTCCGGCTCGGTGGAGGTCATCTGCTGGGGTGGGCGGGCCGCGCAGGGAAACCGGCCGGCGCAGCGGGGCTGGTCCGACTGGGAGATGCTCGTGAAGAGCGACGAGCCCCTGCTCGTCCACGGCGAGGTGCGCCTGAACCAGCGCGACGAGGAGCACCCCTCGGCCGAGATCGTGGCCTCCGACATCGAGCTCCTCTCCCACGTGCGCAACCAGAAGACCTCCGAGGTCGTGCTCCGGATCGACGCCGACCGGCTGGCGACCGACACGGTGGCGCAGTTGCGGGCGCTGCTCGGGCGCCACGGCGGCTCCTGCACGGTCTCGGTGCGTGCCGTCATCCCCGAGCGCAGCGAGACGCGGCTCAAGGTGAAGGAGAAGGTCGCGCCCTCCGACCCGTTCATCGAGGCGGCGCGACGGCTCGGCTTCGAGGTCGAGTTGAAGTAGGCAGAAGGGTGTAGACCGGCGGCGGCATCCGGGAACGCGGGCGCTCGGCCGACGCCACCGAAGGACTCCGGCCCGGTACTTTCTGTAAAACAATATATATTACGGCAATTTACGTCTTCTCGTCGAATCCAGCGGGCTCTACATCCCATACGGGTCTTCCCCTATTCAGGGGATTTGTCTCTCCCGGAAGTAGGTGCCGGTGGTAGATTCATTGGAGTGTCGCAATCCAGGCAGTTCGGGGGAGGGATACATGCTGCGATCCAATGCACGGCTCTTGCCCAGGGGTTCCTCGGCTCACTCCGACACCGATGGTGCACTGCGTTGTGACCGCGCGGGCGAGGAGATGCTGAAGGCCTTCTGGCCCACGGCGGCGGAGGGCGTGGTCCTGCCTGCCGAGCTCCGTGGTCTCGCCGATGGCGCCCAGGGCGGGCTGCCGGGGGTCCGGCGAACGCTCATCATGGAGCACGCCGGGGAGCGTCTGCGGGTGGAGGCCACCGCCGTGGGCAAGGGGCGCACCCAGTTCCACCTCTGGCGGGAGATGCTGCCCGGGGTGGTGGAGAGCCCGGCCGTGGTCGAGGAGGCCACCTCCGACGGCCTGACCTCCCGGGAGCGCGAGGTGGCCCTGCTGGTCGCCGACGGGCTGCGCAGCCGCGAGGTCGCCGAGCGGCTCACCATCGCGCCGCAGACCGTGAAGAGCCACCTGAAGACCATCTTCGACAAGCTGGGCGTGCGGAACCGGGTGGAACTGGCGCGACGCCTCTCGAGCCGGTAGTTTCGGCTCCGTGGTCACGCTGAAAGACGTCCTGGCGGCGCGAGAACGCGTCCGCGACGCGATCTACCTGTCCCCCTGCGCCCGCTCCGAGACCCTCTCGCGGTTCTCGCGGACGCAGGCGTTCCTGAAGCTCGACAACCTCCAGATGACCGGCGCCTACAAGGAGCGCGGAGCCCTGAACAAGCTCCTCTCCCTGGGGGAAGCGGAGCGGGGCCGCGGCCTGATCGCCGCCTCGGCCGGCAACCACGCGCAGGCGGTGGCCTACCACGCCGGGCGGCTCGGGATCTCGGCCACCATCGTCATGCCCGAGACCACGCCCATCATGAAGGTGGCCAACACCCGCGGCCACGGGGCCCGGGTGGTCCTCTTCGGTGCCAACTACGACGAGGCCTACTCCGAGGCGCGCCGGCTGGAGCGGGAGGAGGGACTCACCTTCGTTCATCCCTTCGACGACGAGCTGATCATCGCCGGGCAGGGGACGCTGGGGCTCGAGGTGGTGGAGCAGGTGCCCGGACTCGACGCGGTGCTGGTGCCGGTGGGAGGAGGGGGCCTCGTCTCCGGCGTGGCCGTGGCGGTGAAGGCCCTTGCACCCGGCGTGAAGGTCATCGGGGTGGAGGCGGAGGTGCTGCCCTGCATGCAGGCCGCGGTCGAGGCCGGCGAGCTGGTGACCCTCGACGCGGCGACCACGCTGGCCGACGGCATCGCCGTGAAGCGGGCCGGGGAGATCACCTTCGAGCACGTCCGGGCCCTGGTGGACGACATCGTGACCGTGACCGAGGAGGAGATCGCCAGCGCCATCCTCTACCTCCTCGAGAAGGAGAAGACCGTGGCCGAGGGGGCCGGCGCGGTGGCGGTGGCGGCGATCATGCACCACAAGCTGCCCCGGCTGGAGGGCAAGCGGGTCTGCCCGGTGATCTCCGGCGGCAACATCGACGTGAACGTGGTGGCCCGGGTCATCGAGCGCGGGCTCGTGAAGGACGGCCGGCTGGTGCGCATCAACATCCGGCTGCTCGACAAGCCGGGGCAGCTCACCATCGTCTCCGGGATCATCTCCGGACTGCGCGCCAACGTCATCGAGGTGCACCATTCCCGGGCCTTCTCCGAGAAGTTCGGGGACACCACCCTGCTCCTCACCCTGGAGACCCGCGGACCGGAGCACGTCGAGGAGATCCTGGGCGCCCTGCGGGGGCTGGGGTACCAGGTCGACCGGGTGTAGTGTGCCGTGCAGTGCGCGCGGAACTCCACGGGCGGCCCTCCCGCCACCAGCGAGCCTGGCTGTCGCCAGCCTGGGCCGTGCACCTGGCCGCGCCGCCCACCTCCGCGGCCCGTGCCCAGCTCACCGACTGGTTCGCCCGGGGCCGCCCGGCGATGGTGTGCCGCGGAGATCCCGGAGTCGCCGCGGGCGTCGCGCTCGAGGTCACCCTTCCCGCCGCCCGCTGGTTCGGCTCCATCCGGTTCACCGTGGGTCATACGGCCATCGCGCGACTCGCCCCCCCGCTCCCGCTCGCGGAGGCCATCTCGAGCGCCCCCCCGGGCTGGCGCGACTCGCTCCTCTCCCTCGACGGCGCCGCGGCCGGCCTGGGCGTGCCGCTCTCGGTCACCGGATCGCTCGCGTGGCAGCACCTCTCCGGCGAGCCGTACCTCGTGAACGGATCGGTCTCCCGATCGCCGGTGGAGCTCCACTTCCGCCCCCGGACGCGGCGGCAACTGGAGGGAATGCTCGCCATCCTCCGGGTCCGGGAGGACGGGGAAGGCCCTCCCCTCGGCGGCGAGGTGGTCCTGGGGTGGAACGACGCCGTCGCCTGGCGCGACCTGGCCCTCGGGCGCCGACGGGTGCTCGTGCGGGGCGCCGGGAACGAGGAAGTGGTGGACGTGGAGCGGCTGCTCGCCGGGCTGCGCTAGAGGGACCGGGCCCAGGCCACGGTCTGGCGGGCCGCCTCGTCGGGCGGGGTCGGCGCGACGCCGAACCGGGCGCGGAACGCCGCGTCGTCGGCGACGAACGGCTCGTCCCACTGGTAGAGCATCTCCGCGACCTCGCGCAGGATCGGCATGAAGAGACCGAGCAGTCCCACCATGGCCCGGGGCATCCGTCGCGGCTCCCCGGAAACGCCGGCGGCCGCTCCCAGGCGGGCGAGGAGCGCACGGGTCGTCTCCGCTGGGGTGCAGGGGAGGATCCACGTCGCCCCCTCCCCGGCCCCGGCCTCCGCATCGGGCGCCTGCCCCAGGGCCGCGAGACCCGCGGCCACGTCCGGGATGAAGTGGTAGGTGTGCGGCGTGTCCGGATTCGCGATCACCTCGGCGCCCTTCCCGGCCAGGAGCCGTCTCCAGAACCTCTCCCCGAAGGCCGTCTGCAGGCCACCCGGACCGTAGAAGTCCGAGGCCCGGCCGGTCACGGCGCGCACGCCGCCGCGGTGGACTGCCGCGCGGAGATCGGCCGCGAGACGGGCCCGCGCCCTCCCCTTCCTGCTGCACGGGGCGTCAGGGGTCGCCTCGTTCATGGGGCGACCGCCGGGACGGCCGACCGCGTAGAGGTTGTCGAGGACGACGAGCCGGGCGCCAGCGCCGCCGGCCGCGGCGACCAGGCTCGCCTGGATGCGCGGAAGCTCGGTCTCCCAGGCCCTGGCGTCGTACCTCGGGTTCATGCAGTGGTAGACGACGGCGGCTCCCTCGGCGGCCCGTCGCGTCGCGCCCTCGTCGGTGGCGTCGGCGGCGAGTGGCGTCACCTCCGGGGGCAGGCCGGGAGGAGCGCGACCCGATCGGCTGACGAGGCGCACGGCGTGGCCGCGGGCGGCGAGCAGGCGGGCCAGGGGGACTCCGACCTGGCCGGCCCCGAAGACGACGTGGAGGCTCGTGGGCATGGTGCCGCTACCCTAATGCGCCGAGCACGTCCTTCAAGCCATCCAGGAACCCGTCCACCTGGGCCGCCGTGTGACTGGCGGTGAGCGACACGCGGAGGCGGCTCGTGCCGCGGGGCACGGTGGGCGGACGGATGGCCTTCACGTGGAAGCCCCGTTCGCGGAGCCGCCGCGAGGCCTCGAGCGCGCGCCGCTCCTCCCCCAGCACCACCGGGAAGATGGGCGCGACCACGCCCTTCATGGAGAACCCGAGCGCCTCGAGCCCGGTCTTCATGCGGGCGGAGAGCGCGGCGAGCCGGGCGCGCCGCTCCGGCTCCTCGGCGAGCACGTCGAGGGCGGCGATGGCGGCGGCGCAGGAGGCCGGCGGCAGGGCCGTGGTGAAGACGAAGGTCCGGGACCGGGAGACGAGCCAGGAGGTCAGGTCGCGCGAGCCGGCCACGAAGGCTCCGAAGCTGCCGAGCGCCTTGCCCAGCGTGCCCATGAGCACGTCGATCCGGCCGGTGACGCCGAGGGCCTCGGCGAGCCCGGCGCCGGTCTCCCCCAGGACGCCGGTGGAGTGGGCCTCGTCCAGGTAGAGCATGGCGCCATGCCGATCGCAGAGGCCCACGATCTCCCGGAGCGGCGCCGCGTCGCCGTCCATGCCGAAGACGGCGTCGGTGACCACGAGCCGGCGGCGGGCCCTCGACCCGGCGAGGAGCTTCGCGAGCCCGTCCACGTCCCCGTGCCGGTAGACGTGGACCTCGGCCCGGGAGAGGCGGCACCCGTCGATGATGGAGGCGTGGTTCCACTCGTCGGAGAAGATGGCGTCGCCCGGGCCGGCGAGCGCGCCGGGAACGCCGGCGTTCACGTGGTAGCCGGTCGAGAAGAGGAGCGCGGACTCGGTCCCCTTCATCCGGGCGAGGCGCCCCTCCAGCTCGTGGTGCAGCGCGAGGTCGCCGACCACGAGCCGCGCCGCTCCCGCTCCCGCGCCGTACCTCTTCACGGCTTCGACGGCGGCGTGGCGGATGCGGGGGTCGGCGGCCAGCCCGAGGTAGTCGTTCCCGCAGAGGTTCACGAGCTCGCGGCCGCCGATCGAGACCACGGGCCCCTGGGCCCCGTCGATCGGCTCGAGGGCGCGGCGCAGCCCCGTCGCCTCCAGGGCGGCGAGCTCCCCGGGGATCCAGTCGAGGGCCTGCGGCGGCAAGGCTAGCCGCGGACCACGCGCAGCGAGCGGCGCCCCGGCTCGGTGACCCGCCGGTTCCAGCGGGTCTCGGCGGGCGCCTCCCCGTGGAAGGCCCAGTGCTCCGGGTCGGGCGTGGGGCGCACGCTCATCCCCTGCCCGGTGATCATCTCGATGACCTGCTCGGGAGTCTTCCCGGCGCTGGTGAGGTAGTTGCCCACCATGGTGCCGTTGGCGCCGGCGCGGAAGATGTCGTCCTGCCGCCCGCCCAGGTTCACTTCCCGTCCCCCCATCACGAAGATGTGCGCCGTGGGCATCATGAGCCGGAAGACGGCCACGGCAGCCAGGCACTCCTCGGCGGTGATGGCCTTCAGGTGTCCCATGGGCGTGCCGGGGCGCGGGTTCAGGAAGTTCACGGGCACGCAGTCGACGTCGAGATCGCGCAGGACCTCGGCGAGCTCGACCCGCTGCTCGGGCGACTCGCCCATGCCGAGGATGCCGCCGGTGCAGAGCTTCAAGCCCATTCCCTTGGCGGTGCGGACCGTGTCGATCTGCTCCTGGAAGGTGTGGGTCGTGCAGACGTTCCCGAAGTGGCTGGGGGCGGTCTCGAGATTGTGGTGCAGGTGCATGAGGCCGGCGGCCTTGAGGCGCGCGATGTCCTTCTCTTGCATCAGGCCGAGGGAGGCGCAGGGCTCGACGGTGGTCTCCTTCTTGATGAGCCGGATGGCCTCCTCGATGACCGAGAGCTCCTCCTCCTTCGAGATGCGGGTGCCGCTGCAGACGATGGAGAACTCGCGGGCGCCGGCGGCCTCGGCCGCCTTGGCCTGCTCGACGATCTCGCGGGCGGAGAGGAGCGCGTAGGTGGGGGCGTCGGCGTCCTTGTAGTGGGCCGACTGGGAGCAGAACCCGCAGTCCTCCGGGCAGGATCCCGACTTGGCGTTGGTGATGCCGCAGAGGCTCACCTCGTCGCCGTGGACGGCGTGGCGGATGGCGGCGGCCCGGTCGAGCATGGCCTCGAACTCGGGGCCGGAGGTGAGGCGGATGAGGCGGCGGGCCTCGTCGGCGGAGATGGGCTCGATTCCGGGGGGGAGCGCGGCGCGGGTCTCGCACATGGGGCGGGAGGATACCCGTCGGGGTGGCGTCGTCAACCCGGGGAGGTAAATGGGTTTACGACTGACCCGTACGGCGCGACTTCTTCCCGCGCCACCTGTCCACCGCGCGTGAAAAAATCCACGTGTGCGTCGCCGTAAACCCGTCGCGCCGCCTCGAGATTGTGCGGTCTGCACAGGATCCTGCAATTCTCCACCGTCGACGGCCCGCCCTTCCCGCGCGGGAACACGTGGTCGACCTCCAGCCGTACCGTCGCGCCGCAAATCCCGCCATCGTGGGTCGGCCACTGGCACTTCCCTTGGTCCCTCTTCACCACCTCCCGCTTCACCCTGGCCGGCACGCTGGCCTTCCGCTTCCCCTGCTTCTCGATGAGCAACTCCAGCGCCGCCGTGAGGATCTCCTCGTCGGATGCACCGGGATTCCGGTGCGATTCTCCCGCCCGGGCCTTCCTCAGCAGCGCGAGAAACTCCCTCGAGACCGTGACGTGGATCCGGCTAGACGTGGCAGTCATCGGCTCGACCAGCGTCCGTTCCCCTTCCGTCCGGAGCGTGCCGAGTTCGCCTGGGCGAACTTCCGGAACCGTCTGCTTCGGCTCCACGACCGGCTCCAGCGGCCGAGTTGCGTCAACCCGGGTCACCACCGTCCTCGCCGGCACCAGCGTTCGGGGCTTCAACTCCGCTGCCAGCTCCAGGGCCTCCTGCTTGGACAGCCCGTAGAACCGTGGAAGCACCTCCGCCACGTTTGCCTCGGTCACCACCGACGCCAGCACCGCCGCGGTGGTGAAGCACAACTTCCCTTCCCGGATCGGCGTCAGGACCTCCGGAAATCGCTGGACGAGCCAGGCGCCGGCGCGCCGGTGATGAGCCGCCGCGCGGGAGAGCCTGAGACCCTTGTGGAGGTACTCGAAGAGGTTTGCGTGTCCGAGGTCGCGGAAGAGCTTGCGCCGGTCGAACTCGGCCAGTGCCTCGAGGAAATCGCCCAGGGAAACGAACTCGACGCGGAGGAGATCGATGAGCCGGGCGTGAAAGGAACGGGCCTCGAGAAGGGTGTCGTCGTTCATGAGATCAGTGTCTCATGCGATTTTCGGGCCTCCTGGAACGATGCCTGGCGTCAGCCCTGCATGGCAAGGTCCCGCCATGGCCCGCACCGCCCCGAAGCAGAGGAGCATCTACGCCTGCGCGGAGTGCGGCCATTCCTCGCCCAAGTGGCTCGGGCAGTGCCCCTCCTGCCACCGCTGGAACACCCTCCACGAGGAGGTCGTCGAGGAGGTGCGCGGGCCGCCGCGCGGACCGTCGGCCTCCGGGGCGGCCCGGCCGGTGCCGCTGCGGGAGGTGGTGGCGAGCGAGGAGGAGCGGATCCGGACCGGCATCGGCGAGCTCGACCGGGTGCTGGGCGGCGGGGTGGTCCCGGGGATGCTGGCCCTCCTGGGCGGCGATCCGGGCATCGGGAAGAGCACCCTGCTCCTCACCGCGCTCGACCGGCTGGCGAAGCAGCTCCCCGGCCGGCCGGTGCTCTACGTCTCCGGCGAGGAGTCGGCACGCCAGGTGAAACTCCGGGCCGACCGGCTGGGGGTGGACGCCGGGAACCTCCAGCTGCTGGCCGAGACCGACGCCTCCCGCGTCCTTCAGGTCGCATCACAGCTCGAGCCGGCCATCCTGGCCGTCGACTCCATCCAGACCCAGTACCTCCCGGAACTCTCCTCGGCGCCGGGAACGGTCACGCAGATCCGGGAGGTCGCGGCCCGCCTCATGGGCTACGCCAAGACCACCGAGACCCCGGTGTTCCTGGTCGGCCACGTCACCAAGGACGGCTCCATCGCCGGCCCGAGGGTCCTCGAGCACATCGTCGACACGGTGCTCTACTTCGAGGGCGGGGGCGCCCACCCGTACCGCGTGCTGCGCGCCCACAAGAACCGCTTCGGCTCGGCCAGCGAGATCGGCGTGTTCGAGATGAAGGCCCGCGGCCTCGCCGAGGTGGCGAACCCGTCGGCCCTCTTCCTGGCCGAGCGCCCGCAGGACGCGGCCGGGAGCGCGGTCACCGCGGCGCTGTCCGGGACGCGCACGCTCCTCGTGGAGGTGCAGGCGCTGGTCGCCCCCACCGGCTTCGGCACGCCGCGCCGCACGGCGCTGGGGCTCGACCCGTCGCGGGTGGCTCTGCTCGCCGCGGTGCTCGAGAAGAAGGTGGGGCTCGACATCCTGGGCTGCGACCTCTTCGTGAACGTGGCCGGCGGCATGACGCTCGAGGACCCGGCCGCCGACCTGGCCACGGTGGCGGCGCTGGCCTCCTCCTTCCGCGACAAGGTGATCGAGGCGCGGACCCTGGTGCTGGGCGAGGTGGGGCTGGCCGGAGAGGTGCGGGCGGTGGCCCAGTGCGAGGCCCGGCTCTCCGAGGCGTCTCGGCTCGGGTTCCGACGGGCGGTGGTCCCGGCGGGGAACGCACGGCACGTGGAGAAGCCCGGGGGGATGGAGGTGGTGGGGGTGGAGACGGTGGAGGACGCACTACAATCGCTCCTGTGACCGAGAATCCCGCCGATCGGGCCCGCTCGCGCCGTCACGCCCGCTCGAGCGCCCACTTCCACCGCGCGTGCATGCGGTCCCGCGCCGCGGCGCCCATCTTCGGCGTGAACTTCCTGTCCATCTTCCAGGACTTTCCGATCTCGTCGCGCGACTTCCAGTAGCCCACCGCCAGCCCGGCCAGGAAGGCTGCGCCCAGCCCCGTCGTCTCCACCATCTTCGGCCGGATGACCGGGGTCTCGAGGAGGTCGGCCTGGAGCTGCATGAGGAGATCGTTCCGGCATGCGCCGCCGTCCACCTTGGCGGCCGAGGGGCGGTGCGGCACCTCCTGGCGCATGGCCGCCACCAGGTCGAAGACCTCCAGGGCGATCCCCTCCAGCGCCGCCCGCGCGATGTGGCCGGCGCGGGTGCCCCGGTCGATCCCGGCGATGACACCGCGGGCGTCGGCCCTCCAGTGGGGAGCGCCCAGGCCGGTGAGCGCCGGGACGAAGACCACGCCTCCGGTGTCCGGGACGCTGCGGGCCAGCTCCTCCACCTCCCCCGCCGACCGGATGATCCCGAGGCCGTCGCGCAGCCACTGCACCGCCGCGCCGGCGATGAAGGCCGAGCCCTCCAGCGCGTAGGCCACCTCGCCGGGGATCGACCAGGCCACGGTGGAGAGGAGGCCGAACCGCGATGCCACCGGCTCGGGGCCGGTGTTGGTGAGGACGAAGGCGCCGGTGCCGTAGGTGATCTTGGCGTCGCCGGGCGCGAAGCAGGCCTGGCCGAAGAGGGCCGCCTGCTGGTCGCCGGCGATGCCCGCCACGGGGATGCCGTCGGGCAGCACCCGCAGCCCCCTCGTCACCCCGTAGACCTCCGAGCTCATGCGGATCTCGGGAAGCACCTCGGCGGGGACGCCGAAGAGATCGAGCAGCTCCGGGTCCCAGCGCAGGGTGCGCAGGTTCATGAGGAGGGTGCGGCTGGCGTTGGACGGGTCGGTGACGTGGGCCTTCCCGCCGGTGAGGCGCCAGGTGAGGAAGGTGTCGATGGTCCCGAAGGCGACCTCCCCCTTCCCGGCGCGGGTGCGGATCCCCTTCACGTGGTCGAGGAGCCAGCGGAGCTTGGTGGCCGAGAAGTAGGGGTCGAGCACGAGGCCGGTGCGCTCGCGGATCCAGGGCTCGCGCCCGGCCTCCTTGAGGCGCTGGCAGTCCTGCGCCGTGCGGCGGTCCTGCCAGACGATGGCCCGGGAGAGCGGGGCGTCGCTGCGCCGGCTCCAGAGCGCCACGGTCTCCCGCTGGTTGGTGATGCCCACCGCGGCCACGTCGCGCCCGGAGACGCCGGCGCGGACGAGGGCGCGGCGCAGCGTGGAGACGGTGGAGTCCCAGATCTCCTCGAGGTCGTGCTCGACCCAGCCCGGCCTGGGGAAGTGCTGGGGGAACTCGGCCGTGACCTTGCCTTTCACCGAGAGTTTCTTGTCGAGGACCAGCACCGTGGTGCCGGTGGTGCCCTGGTCGATGGCCACGACGTACTTCGCCATGCGTCACCTCTTGGGGAGCGAGTCGAGGAAGGTTGCCACGTCTCCGGCCAGGCGGTCGCGCTCCACGTCGATGCCGACGAGGTGCCTGCTGCGGGGGAGCACGACGAAGCGGGCACCCCCTCCCAGCCTGCCGGCCATGCGCCTTGCCCCGGCCACCGTGACCGTGGCGTCGAGGGCGCCGGCGACCACGAGGGAGGGGCAGCGCACCCGCGGCAGGAGCGCGTCGACGTGGGACTGGAAGGCCAGCAGCTCCCCCACGGCGCGGAACGGGATGGTCTCCATGCAGGGGTTGGCCGCCCGCGCGGCCGGGTCGGCCACGTCGGAGCCGCCTCCCTTGTGGATCTGGGGGAGGAACCTGGCCACCGGGGTGGCGCGGGCGAGCCAGCCGGCCAGCTTGCCGAGCGGCTGCAGCTCGAGCGCCGGTGCGAGCAGGGCGAGCCCGTCCACGCTCCCCGGGACCTCCACCGCCAGCGTGCAGGCGACGAGCGCGCCCATCGACGAGCCGACGACCAGCGTGCGGCGGGTCTCCCCCAGCGAGGCGAGCGCCTCGCGGGCCCCGGTCACCCAGTCGTGCCAGGAGGAGCGGGAGAGGGCCTCGGCGCTCTCGTGTCCGGGGAGGACGGGCGCGAGGCACCGGACCCCGGCGCGGGCCAGCCGATCGGCCACCGGGCGCAGCTCGAAGGGGGTGCCGGTGAGTCCGTGGAGGAGCAGGGCCGCGTCGGCGCCGCCGGGACGCCCGGGGAGGTCGAACGGGCCCGGATCGCCCTTCTGTCCCTTTCGCGCCACCTCGCTCCATTAGCATTTCGAGGTAGGCTCGCGCCATGTCCGACAAGCCCGCCGTTCCCGCCGCACCCGCCGCCGCCCAGCAGGTCCAGGTGCAGATCGAGATCGACCCGGCCACCGCCAACGGGGTCTTCGTGAACTTCGCCATGGTGAACCACACCGACAGCGAGTTCACCCTCGACCTGCTCTACCTCCACCCCGAGGCGCCCAAGGCCACGGTGCGGGCTCGCGCCATCCTCACCCCCCGGCACATGAAGCGGCTCCTCCTCGCCATGCAGGAGAACCTGGGGCGGTACGAGACGCTCTTCGGCACGGTGGACGCGACTCCGTCGCCGCACTTCCCGCGCCCCGGCGTCAACTAGCGGTCCGCATCCCGTCCGCACCGGTTCGTGCGCCGCACCGCGGTCCGCGCCCCGGACCCGGCCGCGATCGCTCCCGCACGTGATCGCGCCCCCCTGGCGCGGGCACGGCCGTTGCTCCTCCAGGGCGGCGAACCCGCAGCAAGGGAGAAACCGAAAATGACCGACGCGAACGGCGGCCCCGGCGGCCGCAAGACACTCTCCGTGTACGCGGTGCTGGACCGCAAGGACGGAGGCAAGCCCTACTGGATGAAGGTGGGGGCCGCATTCACCAACCGGGACGGCAGCCTGACGGTGGTGCTCGACGCCTTCCCCTCCTCCACCAACCGGCTGCAGATCCGCGAGCAGAAGTTCCCGGAGGACGCGAGGACGCCGGGCGGCAACGGCGCACACCGCTCCGGGGCGGAGGAGGAGGCGCGCACGTGAGCGCCGTCCGCGCCGCCCTGCCGCTCGTGGGGCTGCTCGCGATCCTCCTCGCCGCGCCCGCACAGGCCGAGAAGAAGCCGCTCGGTCCCGGGGAACGGGTGGATCTCAACAGCGCCACCGCCGCCGAGCTGATGCGCCTGCCCGGGGTGGGGAAGAAGAAGGCCGAGGCCATCCTGGCCACGCGCGACAAGCGCCCCTTCCGGAAGGCGGAGGAGGTGACCCGGGTGAAGGGGCTCTCGCCGGCCTGGTACGCCCGGGTGAAGGGGATGGTGACGGTGGGTGAGGCGCCCGCGGCGCAGCGCCCGCCGGAGCCGGCCCGGGCGGCACGGGGGGTTAGGCAAGGAAAAGCCCGGCGTGCGGCGGCACGCCGGGCCTCGGCCCACCCCGGCAACGGGGTTCGACGGCCTGGCGGTCCGGATCAGGGAACGGGGATGAGATCGATCAGGATGTCGCAGGCGGACGGCGCCGGGCTCGGCGTGCAGTTGCTCGCCGTGGTGAACGTGCCCGACAGGGTGCCCGCAGGAGCACCGGTGAGGCTGACCAGGGTGACGCTGACGGTGCCGGTGAGCGTGGAGCCCGACACGGTGGAGACGGTCATGGTTCCGGAGGAGATCCCGTAGCCCCCGGTCGTGTTGCAGGCCGGGGAGGCTCCGACGATCTCGACCCCACCGGTGAAGATCGAGATGTTGCCGCTCGTGTCGGGGGTGATCCCGGCGAGGTTGTTCAGGTCGGCGAACTGGTAGGTCCCCGTCGTGAACGGCGGCGCGGTGACGCTCGGGAAGGCCGTCGTCGGCACGTGCACCTTGGCGATGACGAGCTGGAGGTTCGTGCTGTTCCCGATGCAGGACTGGGCGTCGCTGCAGGTGCCGGCCACGTTGGCCACGTTCACGAGAGCGAGCGACACGCCGAGCTCGATGCCCGGGGCCTGCGGGATCGTGCAGGCGTTCCCGGAGGCCACCACGGCGAGCTGGGAGGCCGAGGTGAACGCGCCGTTCCCGACCGTTCCGGTGATCGAGTAGGTCGTCGGCGCGGGGTCGGAGCTCCCGCAGGCGGTGGCAAGGGCGACGAGGGCGAGAAGGGCAATCTTGCGCATGAAATCTCCAATCGGTTCAGGGGGGAGAGGAGGCGGCACGTTGCGGCCGCCATCGAATGCGAGCCCTCCACCACGTTTTCCCCGCCTTCGCCGCGGGAACCACACGCTCCGCCGCTGGGGCAGGGCGCGGGGGGAGACTATGGAGATGCGAGCCCCGAAGCAAGAGAACTGCAGGGACGCCCTGCCCGGGAGGGGCCGTGCCCTGCGGCCGGACCTTGACACGGCCGGGGCCGCGGGGCTACCACGGCGGGACATTACCGCTCGGGGGAACAGGGAAGCCGGTCCGATTCCGGCGCGGTCCCGCCACTGTAGCCGGGGAAGAGGTACCTGCAGGGTCGTCGCCACTGCCGCGCGTCGCGCGGCGGGAAGGTGGCAGGTGCCGACGGCCAGAGAGCCGTGCCCCGGAAGCCAGGAGACCTCCCCCCGCGCAAGGCCGCGAATGGTTCGCGGCCGCTGGTCCCGCGTCCGAAGGAGACGCGCAGGACGATGCGACTCTGGCGCGCGCGACGGGTGCTGTTTGCACTCTCCGTGACATGGGGCGGGCTGGCCCGCGGCGCCGGGGATCCCCCCCCGGTGGTCCTCGACGAGCAGGTGATCCAGCTGCCGCGCGCACCCGCGCCGCAGGACCCCACCGCCTCGGCCACCGTGGTGGAGGCCGAACGGTTCGCCGGGGAGCTGAAGGGCGTGGCCGAGCTGGCCGCCACGGCACCGGGCGTGGCCGTGCGCAGCCACGGCGGCCTGGGCCAGCTCACCACCATCTCCATCCGCGGATCGAACGCGGGCGGCGTGCGGGTGCTCCTCGACGGGATCCCGCTCGACTCCGCCGCGGGCGGGGGAGTGGACCTCTCCACCATCCCGCTCCACTGGGTGGACCGGGTCGAGGTGGTCCGCGGCGCCGAGGGGGCCTACTTCGGGGCCGGCGCCCTGGGCGGAGCGGTGAACGTGGTCACCCTCCCGGCGGTGGCCGGCAAGTGGGGGGCCGAGGTCACCGGCGGATCCTTCGGGACCGCCTCGGCGGTCGCCGACGTGGGCGTTGGCGGCGACGATTGGGCGCTCCTCACCGCGGTCACCGGCGGCACCACCCGGGGCGACTTCCCGTACCTCACCCCCTCCTCCCCGTCGGTGCCGGACAGCCCGCTCGTCCTCCAGACCCGGCAGAACGCCGCGGCCGCCCAGGGTGGACTGCTCGTGAAGGGGCGCTGGACACCGGGGGCCAACCGGCTGGACGGGGTGGCCCAGCTCTCCTGGGGCTGGAGGCAGCTGCCCGGCGTGCCGGCCGCCCCGACGCCGGACGACTGGCAGCGCGGGGGGCGGGCCTCCGGCGCGCTGCGCTGGTCGCGGCTCCTCGAATCCGGGCTCACCCTCGAGGCCAGCGCGGCCGGCCGGTACGAGGTCCTCGACGTCTTCACGGCCCCACCCGGGGGCGGCGCCACCGACCAGAGCGACGCGGCCGGCGGCGGCGAGGCCAAGGTGACCTGGGAGGCCGGCCCCAGCCTCTTCACGGCTGGTGCACTGGCCTCGCTGGAGCGGCTCGACTCGACGGCCAGCGGCGACCACCGGCGCCCGACCTTCGCCGGGTGGGCCGCCGACGACTTCACCATCGGGAAGGACGCCGCGCGCATCTCCCCGGCGGTCCGGCTGGACGCGGTCGGCCCCTACGTCGGGGTCTCGGCCAAGCTGGGGGCGAGCGCCCGGCTCTCCGGCCCCTGGTCGATCCGGGCCAGCGCCGGCCGCGCCTTCCGGCCGCCCAGCTTCTCCGAGCTGTACCTGGTGCAGGGCCCCTTCGAGCCGAACCCCGACCTGCGCCCGGAGGTGGGCTGGAGCGTGGACGGGGCCGTGGTGTACGACGGGCCGCTGGGGCGGGCCAGCGCGGGCGGCTTCGGCGCCCTCTACGAGGACCTCATCGTCTACGAGGCCGGGAGGGTCCCGGGGAGCTTCAAGCCGCAGAACGCCCTGCGGGCGTCGTCGGCCGGGGTCGAGCTCGAGATCCTGACCGCGGCGGCCAGGAAGCTCTGGGGGCTCCAGGGGCAGGTCTCCTACACCTTCCTCGCCACCGAGGTCCTGCGCGGCGTCCCCGGGGTGGTGGGCAAGGAACTGCCCCAGAAGCCCCGCAACCGCGCCTTCGCCCGCGTCTCCGTCGACCCCGGCGCCGCCGGGGGCCACCTCGAGGCCCAGTACGTGGGGCTCCAGTACCTCGACTCCCGCAACATCCACTCCGCGCCGGCCAGCATCGTCGTGAACGCCGGCGCGTTCGCCCGCATCCTCCGGAGCCCGGAGGTCCGCATCGGCGCGGAGGTGAAGAACCTCCTCGACGACCGCACCCTCCAGGACGGCTTCGGATATCCCCTCCCCTCCCGCACGCTGCTCGTCACCTTGCGGGTCGGGTCCTCCCCGGAGAACCGACCATGACCTCCCGCGCCGCCGCCCTCCTGCTCCTCACCGCCTCGATCGCCGCCTGCAAGACCGAGGTGGTGTGCACCTCCGAACAGGTCACCTGTGACGGCCAGTGCATCTCGCTCCGGAGCGACCCCGCGAACTGCGGCGACTGCGGCCGGTCCTGCAACCCGGGCGAGAGCTGCTCGGCCGGGCTCTGCTGCCAGGGGGCGTCCTGCCCGCCGGCGGTCTACGCCGCCTGCTTCAACGGCAACGCCGTGCAGGGGGCCACCGCGGCGCCGGTCCCGGTGGGGGCCCCGCTCCCGATGGACGCGTCGGGGCCCATCTCGCTCGCCTGGCGGGGGTCCTCGCTCTGGGTGGCGAACTCGATCAGCAACACGCTCAACAGGATGCGGGTCTCCCCCTCCGGCCTCGCCGCCGACGGGGCCTTCCCCACCGTGAGCGTCCCGGTCTCGGGCCCGTTCTCGGACCTGGAATTCCTCGCGGAGTGGAACGGCCTCCTCTACGTCTCCAACGCCGCGGTGGGATCGCTCGTGATCGTGGACCCGGATGCCGCCTCGCCCATCGTCGCCGAGGTCCTGCTGGGCGACTTCTCCTATCCCCAGGGCATCGCCTTCGCCGGCGGCAAGGCCTACGTGGCGCTGAACGGGTCGGGCGAGGTGGTGGTCGTGGACCTCACCGCACGCACGGTGACGAGGCGGATCGACCTCTCCACGCTGGCCAGCGCGGGCGCCAGCGCCCTCCCCTCCCGCCTGGCCGTCTCGGGCAACCGGGTCTACGTCACCCTCTGGAACCTCGACGCCACCTTCTCGCCGGCCGGGCCCGGCCGGCTGGCGGTCATCGACGCCACCACCGACGCCCTCGTACCTTCCGTGAATCCCGTGGACCTGGGCGGCTCCTGCCTGAACCCGGCCGGCATCGCCGTGCTGGGCGGCACGGCCTGGGTGACCTGCGGCTTCTTCCCCTACACCGCCACCAGCGCGGCGGACATCACCGGGGCGTCCTTCGTCCCGGTGGACGTGTCGGGGAGCGTGCCGCTGGTGGGCGCGGCCGTCCCCGCCCTCCTGGCCGCTCCCGGCGCGCTCTCCTTCTGCAACGGGGTGGGCTATGCCGCCGACCGGTTCTCGGGCAACGTGCTCCGGTTCGACCCCGCGGCGGGAGCGGTGACGGCGCGCGGGCTCGTCTGCCCCGCCTCCGGCACCGGCTCCAGCTTCGTGTCCGACGTGATCTGCGGAAGATGAGGAGCCCGACCATGAATCCCGCGGCGCTGGCCGCCCTTGCCCTCACCGCGGCGCTCGCCGGAGGCCCCCGGCCGGCCCGGGCATCCGACCCGGTGCCCCGCGGCGAGCCCACCTGGCTCGGCCCGCCGGCCCCGGCGCACCCGGTCCGGGTGATCTCGCTCGCCCCCAGCCTCACCGACACCGTGGTCGCGCTGGGCCTGGCCGGCCGGCTGGTGGGCGTGACCCGCTACGACACCGCACCCGAGGTGAAGTCGCTGCCCCGGGTGGGCGGCTTCCTCGACCCGAGCCCGGAGGCGGTGCTGGGGCTCCGCCCCGACCTCGTCCTCTGGCTCGCCGACGGCGGCGCCTATCCGGCCGTCCGGCGCATCGCCGACCTGGGCGTGCCGGTGCTGGCCCTCCCGGTGGTGGGCGTGCCCGACGTGCTGCGCGCGGCTCGCCAGGTGGGCGCGGCGCTCGGGGATCCGGCGTCCGGTGAGCGCCTGGCCGCGGAACTGGAGGCCGCCGTGCGCGCCGCCGGGGAACGGGCCTCCGCGCTCCCCCGGCGCCGCGTGCTGCTCGTCATCGGGCGAGACCCGCTCGTGGTGGCCGGGCCGGGCAGCTATCCCGACGCGCTGCTGCGGATCGCCGGCGGCGTGAACGTGGTGAAGGGGGAGCGCCCCTGGCCCATCTACTCGCTGGAACGTGCGGTGGCCGACGACCCCGACCTGGTCGTGGACGCGGCGGTGAACGAGCCCCCCGAAACCATCGTCCGGCTCTCCGCCATCCCCGCCGTGAAGGCCGGCCGGGTGGCTCGCCTTCCCGACGACCGGGTGCTGCGGCCCGGCCCCCAGCTCCCCGCGGCCCTCGCCCAGCTCCAGTCGGCCCTCGGCACGAAGGCGGAAGCCGCACCCACCGGGACGGTGCGGTGACCCGGCGGCGGCTCGTCCTGGCGCTCGGTGCGGGTCTCGTCGCCCTCGCCGCCAGCGTCGCGGCCTCGCTCCTGCTCGGTCCGCAGCCCATCTCGCTCTCCGCCGCGCTCGCCGGCGCGGAGCCCGACCACGCCATCCTCCTCGGGCTCCGGCTTCCCCGGGTGATCCTGGGCGCGCTGGTGGGCGCGGCCCTCGCCGCCGCCGGGGTGGCCCTCCAGGCGCTGCTCCGCAACCCGCTCGCCGAGCCCTTCGTGCTGGGGGTCTCGGGCGGCGCGGCCCTGGGCGGGACGGCGGCGCTGGCCGCGGCCGCGGTGGCCGGCCCCACCTCGATGCTGGGCGCCGTGGTCGGCTCGGGAGCCTCGGTGGCCCTGGGCGCGTCGATCGGTGCCGCTGCGTCCACCGCGCTGGTCTTCGCGCTGGGGCGCATCGGCGGCAAGCTCGTCCCGGAGGCGGCGCTGCTCGTGGGGGTGGTCTTCAACGCGTTCGCCGCCGGCGTCATCACCGTGGTGAAGGTGCTCGCGCCCCCCGAGGAGGCGGCCCGGCTCCTCTACTGGCTCATGGGGGCGGTGGGATACGCCGACACCGGCACGCTCGTCACCGGCGCGGCATTCGTCGCGGTGGCCGTGGCGGTGCTGGTGGCCGCCTCCGCCCAGCTGAACCTCCTCTCGCTCGGCGACGACGAGGCCTCCTCCCTCGGCGTGGACGTGGGGCGGTCCCGCGGCCTGGTCTTCCTGGCCTCGAGCCTCGCCACCGGCGCCGCGGTCGCCCTGGCCGGCCTGGTGGGCTTCGTGGGGCTCATCGTGCCCCATCTGCTGCGCCGGGTCCTGGGCCCGGACCACCGCATCCTGCTGCCCGCCTCGGTCCTCTTCGGCGCGGCCTTCCTGGTGCTGGCCGATGCGGCGGCGCGCCTCGCCTTCCTGCCGCTCGGCTCGGAGCCGCCGGTGGGGGCGCTCACGGCCCTCCTGGGTGGTCCCCTCTTCCTCTGGCTGCTGCGCCGGACCGAGCGGAGCGGATAAGTTGGCCCCCATGACCCCGCGCCGAGCATGGCTCACCGCCGCCGCCCTGGCGCTCACGCTCCTCGCCGTGGCCGTCGGAGCGGCCACCCTGCTCGAACCCCACACCCGGGGCTTCGACCGGTTCCCGGGGCACGGCATCTGGAAGATCGACTTCCACCAGCAGATCGACCCGGAGGTGCTGGGCTACGCCGTGAATGTCGCGGCCAGCCAGGGAATCCTCGGCATCGTCAACCTGGGGGGCGGCCACGCCGGCGGCGGGCTGGAGCGGCAGATCGAGGCGGCATCGCGCTTCCCGGGGCGCGTGCTCGTCTTCATGGAGCTCGACGAGCGGGGCTGCTGCGACGCGGCCTGGGCCGAGCGGGAGGTCGCGCGCCTCGTGACCGGGCGGGCGCTGGGGGCCCGCGGCCTTCACGTGCCCCGTCGACTCGTCTCCCGGGCCGGCACCGGGGTCCCGCTCGGCGCGCCGGAGCTCGACCCGGTCTGGAAGGCGCTGGAGGGCATGGGGATCCCCGTCGCCTGGTTCCCGGGCTCGAGTCCGGCTGCCCGGGAGGAGCTGGTGAAGCTCCTGGAGGCACGGCCGGAGATCCCCTTCGTCGCCCTCGACATGGCGGGGCTGGGGAGGGACCCGGCCGCGCTCGGCACGCTGCTCACCCGGCTGCCCAACCTGCACGTCGACACCGCCGGCTCCATCCCGGAGATGGCGCGCGATCCCGGGAAGACCAGGGAACTCCTCGCAGCCCACGCCGACCGCGTGCTCCTCGGCACCGCCCTGTCCTGGATGCAGGGGCCGACCCCGGAGCAGCGGGCGCTCCTGATCGGCTCGGGCACACCGGTCCGGACGCGCGAGCCCCTGCTCCGCTTCTTCGACTCCACCTGGCGCTTCTTCGAGTCGCGCGAGGCGGAGATCCCCGGGCCGGCCGCCGGGGACGCACCGGTGGAGGGGCTCGGGCTCTCCCGCGACGCGCTCGAGAAGATCTTCCGGGACAACGCGCGCAGGCTGCTCGGCTTCGGCGACCTGGAGGCCCTGTGAAGGCCGTGAAGGGCGCCCCGCCGCTGGCACCTCCCGGGACACCGCTCGTCACGGCCGAGGCGGTCTCCTTCTCCTACGGCGGCCGCCCGGCGCTCCTGGACGTCTCCTTCACCGCGCGTGCGGGGGAGCTGGTGGCGCTGGTGGGGCCGAACGGCGCCGGCAAGAGCACGCTGCTCCGGCTCGCCGCCGGGCTGCTCGCTCCCTCGGCGGGCCGGGTCCGGGTGGGCGGTCTCGAGGCGCACTCCGCGCCGCGCCGGGCGCTGGCCCGCATCTGCGCGCTCGTGCCCCAGGAGCCGCGCGCGCCCTGGCCATTCACGGTTCGTGAAGCGGTGATGATGGGGCGGGCACCGCACCAGGGATTGCTGGCGGTGCCGGGGCCGTTCGATCACGGCGCGGTGCAGGGGGCCCTGCGGGCCTGCGATCTCCTCGACCTGGCCGACCGCCGCCTCGACGCCCTCTCCGGCGGGGAGCGGCGCCGCGTGTTCTTCGCCCGGGCCCTGGCCCAGGAGCCGAGGGTCCTGCTGCTCGACGAGCCCACCGCCTTCCTCGATCTGGCCCACCAGGTGGCGGCCATGGAGATGGCGCGGGTGGCGGCCCGGGCCGGGCTCTGCGTGGTGGCGGTGCTGCACGACCTCAACCTGGCAGGCGAGTCGGCCGACCGGATCGTGGTGCTCTCGCACGGCCAGGTGGTGGCGGACGGCCCGCCGCGCGAGGTGCTCTCGGCGGATCGGGTGAGCGAGGTGTGGGGGGTGCCGGTGTGGCGCGGGGAGAACGGGGCCACCGGTGCGCCGGTGGTGCTCCCGGTCACGTCCCCGGGACGGCGTACTTGAGCATCGCGGCGAGCGTCCGGAAGGTGCTGCCCCCGAAGCTCTGGCGGTAGGCGAAGTCGAACCCGAAGCCCATGTAGGCGACGCCGGCGCCGAGCGACCAGAACTGGGTGTTGAGGCCGGCGTTGTAGAGCCAGCCGCCCCGCAACGAGGCCACGTCGAAGAAGAAGACCTCGGCGCCCGCCGCCCAGGTGTCGGCGTGGACGCCCTCGGCGCCGTACATCCGGGTCCAGTCGGCCATGACGTGGAAGGTGTCGCCGGGCCCCACCGCGATGCCCGCCCCCATCCCCAGGGGCAGGAGGTCCGGGTGCGAGGTGTTGATGAGGTTGTAGCCGGTGAAGCCGCCGGAGAAGAGCTTCCCGAACCGGAGGAAGGCGCCCACCGTGGTGGTGATGGCGCTCACGCTGGCCGTGTCGGAATAGAGGTTGAGGTAGGTCCCGGTGGCCCCGAGGAAGAGGTTTTCCCCGACCGGGAAGGCCAGCGCCAGGTTCATCATGCCGCCGAAGGCCCCCTTCGTCCGGTAGCCGAGCGTGGTCATGTAGTTGTAGGAGAACCCCGCCGCGACGGCGGTCGACGACGAATCGACCACCGATCCGCCGAAGACGGTTGCGTCGGTGTCGGCGCCGACCCGGTACATCATCCCGCCCAGGTTGGACAGGAAGAGCTTCTGGGCCGCCATCGCGCCGGGATTGTAGAAGATGGAGTCGTTGTCGCCGGAGACCCCGTGGTAGGCGGCCATCCCCATCGATCGCGCGTAGACGTAGTTCGTGGGGGTGGGCGGCAGCGGCCCCTCCTCGGCGAGGGCGGGGAAGGAGGCGACGGCGAGGAGGAGGGCGGCGAGTCTGCGCACCGGCGCACGATATCACCGGACGATCCCCCGGCAAGCGCGTGGCACGACTCCGCCGGGCAGGACCTTCTCCCTTCCCGCCGTCCCGGCCCCCGACTAGAGTCCTTCGACATGGCGACGATCCGCAAGGCCGTCATCCCCGCCGCGGGACTCGGCACCCGCTTCCTCCCGGCCACCAAGGCCGTTCCCAAGGAACTGCTCCCCATCGTGGACCGGCCCACGATCCAGTACATCGTCGAGGAGGCGGTGGCGGCCGGCGTGGACGAGGTGATCCTGGTCTGCGCCCGCGGGAAGGACTCCATCGTCGACCACTTCGACATCGCCCCCGAGCTCGAGGCCCACCTCGCCCGCACCGGGAAGGAGGCGCAGCGCGCGGAGATGCGGGCCATCGCCAAGATGGCCAACGTGGTCACGGTCCGGCAGCAGGAGCCGCTCGGGCTCGGCCACGCCGTGCTCTGCGCCAAGGCGCTCGTCGGCGACGAGCCCTTCATCGTCATGCTGGGCGACGACGTCATCGACGCCGCGGTCCCGGCCGCAAAGCAGCTCGCCTCCTGCTACGAGCGGAACGGCCTCGGCACCATCGCCCTCATGGAGGTGTCCCCCGCCGAGACCTCCATGTACGGCATCGCCGCCGGCCGGCCCGTCGACGAGCGCACCACCCGCATCGAGAAGCTGGTCGAGAAGCCGAAGAAGGATCCTCCCTCCAACCTGGCCGTCATCGGGCGCTACGTGCTGCCGTCGCGCATCTTCTCGATCCTGGAGCAGGTGACGCCCGGCGTGGGCGGCGAGATCCAGCTCACCGACGCCCTGGCGGTGCTGGCGCGGGAGGAGGGGCTGCTCGGCTACCGCTTCGAGGGGGAGCGGCACGACGCCGGCGATCGCTTCGGCTTCCTGAAGGCCAACATCGCCTTCGCGCTGCAGCGGCCGGACCTCCGGGAGCAGCTGCTCGCGTACCTGCGCACGCTCACCCGTTGACGGCTGCTACACTCGCCTCCCCGTGCTCGTCGAGGTCGCCGTCGCCGCCGCCGTCCGCGGCACCTTCACCTACCGCGTCCCCTCCCGCCTGGCCGGAGAGGTGTCGCTGGGCAGCCGCGTGGCCGTTCCCTTCGGCAAGAGCCCGCGGGCCACCGGCTACGTGGTGGGGCTGCCCACCGTGCCACCCCCCGGGTTCGAGCTGAAGGACGTGGCCGACGTCCTCGACGAGTTCCCCCCGTTCACCCCGCCGCTCCTCCGGCTCATCCGCTGGGCCGAGGACTACTACCTGGCCCCTCCCGGCGAGCTCATGCGGGCCGCCCTGCCCCCGGGCCTGAACGCGCGCAGGGGCGCTTCGGCGCCCACCCGGCGCGGCGTCGAGTTCGCGGCGCCCTCGGCCGGGGCCGCCGAGGCGCTCGCCGGGCTGGGGGCTCGAGCCCACGCCCGGCGCGCCGTCCTCGAGTACCTGCTGGCCCGCGGGCGCATCCCGGTCGAGGAGCTGCGGGCCGCATTCCCGCGCTGCCGGCCGGCCCTCGGCGCGCTCGTGAAGGCCGGGCTCGCCACGCTCGAGACGGTCGCCGTCGCCGCCGGGGGCGGCGCACTCCTCCCCGCCGCCGAGGAGCCCTTCCCGCTCACCGACGACCAGGCCGCGGCGCTGGCCCGCATCTCGGGCGCTTCCGGCGCCTTCCGCACCTTCCTGCTCCACGGCGTCACCGGATCGGGCAAGACCGAGGTGTACCTCCACGCCATCGCGCTGGCGCGCGCGACCGGCAAGGGTGCGCTCGTGCTCGTGCCCGAGATCGCGCTCACCCCCCAGCTGGCCGGGCGCTTCCGGGCCCGCTTCGGCGATCAGGTGGCGCTCCTCCACAGCGGTCTCTCCGATCGGGAGCGGCACGGCGAGTGGCTGCGGCTGCGGCGCGGCGAGGCCCGCATCTGCGTGGGGGTGCGCAGCGCCGTCTTCGCCCCGGTGCAGGATCTGGGCATCGTCGTCGTCGACGAGGAGCACGACCCGTCCTTCAAGCAGGACGACGGCCCGGGCTACCACGCCCGCGATCTGGCGGTGGTGCGGGCACGCGAGGAGGGTGCGGTCTGCGTCCTCGGCTCGGCCACCCCGTCGCTGGAGACCCTCGAGAACGCCCGCACCGGGAAGTACGAGCGCATCGAGCTGCCCGGGCGCATCGACGACCGCCCGCTCCCCGAGGTGCGCATCGTCGACCTCTCGCGCATCCGGAAGGGGGCGCCGCTCCCTGGCCTGCTCTCCCCGGCCCTCCGGGACGCCATCGCCGCCACGGTCCGCGCCGGCCGCCAGACCATCCTCTTCCTCAACCGGCGCGGCTTCCAGACGCTCGTCCTCTGCCGGGACTGCGGCCGCGAGGAGCGCTGCCCGAACTGCTCGGTCTCGCTCACCCTGCACGCGCGGCGCGGGGTGCTGCTCTGCCACTACTGCGGCGCATCCGAGCGCATGAGCCCCCGCTGCCCGGCCTGCGGCGGCGAGCGGGCCGGGGTGGGCGCGGGCACCGAGCAGGTCGAGGCGGCGGTGCGGGAGATCGTCCCCGCGGCGCGCGTCGCCCGCATGGACCGGGACGCGCTCCCGGGCGCCGGGGACGTGGCCGAGCTGCTGGCCCGCTTCGCCCGCCGGGAGATCGACGTGCTCGTGGGAACCCAGATGGTCACCAAGGGTCACGACTTCCCGGGGGTGACGCTGGTGGGCGTGGTGCTGGCCGACACCGCGCTCGCGCTCCCCGACTTCCGGGCGGCGGAGCGAACCTTCCAGCTCCTCACCCAGGTGGCGGGCCGGGCCGGGCGCGGCGACGACCCCGGCCAGGTCATCGTCCAGACCTTCCACCCTCATTCACCCGCCGTCGCGTTCTCGGTGGGTCACGACTACGCAGGCTTCGCCGAGGTGGAGCTGGACCGGCGCCGCTCGCTCGGCTACCCCCCCTTCGGACGGATGATGGCGGTGCGGGTGGAGGGGTCCGAGGCAGGTGCCCGGAGGACGGCCGAGGCGCTCGGGGAGGCGGCGCGGCCGGCGCTCACGGCCGGCGTGTCCATGCTCGGTCCAGCCCCGGCGGCCATCGAGCGCATCCGGGGAAAGAGCCGCTGGCACCTGCTCTTCCGCGCCTCCGACCCGGCCGCGCTGCGCCGCGTGCACCGGGCGATCGGACCCGCTGCGCTGCGACCGCCCGGCGGGGCCTCGGTCCGCTTCGACGTGGACCCGCACGCCATGCTGTGAACGGGCCTCCGGCGCGGCGGACGCTACCGTCTGGTGCGCGAACCGGCCGGGCCGATTATCATGCGGCCGCACCCTGGAGCATCGACGACATGGTCCGCGACATCCTCATCTGGCCCGACCCCATCCTGAAGCAGCACTCCCTCCCCGTCGACAAGGTGGACGACGGCATCCGCCGCCTGCTCGACGACATGTCCGAGACCATGTACGCCGCCGATGGCGTCGGTCTCGCGGCGCCCCAGATCGGCGTGCTGAAGCGCTGCATCGTCATCGATGCCTCCCCCCGGCAGGAGGGGCAGAAGCTCATCCACCTCGTGAATCCGACCATCGTCCGGGCCGAGGGGGAGCGGATCTACACCGAGGGCTGCCTCTCCATCCCCGGCGAGGCCGAGGACGTGGATCGCTTCGCCCGGGTCTGGGTCCGCGCGCTCGACTACGGCGGCAAGGAGTTCGAGATCGAGGCGGAGGACCTCCTCTCCATCGCCCTGCAGCACGAGTACGACCACCTCGAGGGGGTCGTCTTCGTCGACCACCTCTCCAGCCTGAAGCGCGAGCTCATCCGCCGGCGCATGAAGAAGCTCAAGGCCGAGCACGTCTCCGGGAAGGCCGAGGACGTGAAGAACGCCGCCGAGCACCGCTCGGCGCTGTAGCCCCTGGCGAGGCGGCGGGCGCAACGCCCGTCCTCGGACAGAGCCGCTCCACCGGGCACCCCGCGCAGGCGGGCCTGCGGGCGTGGCACACCCGCCGTCCCTGCCACACGAGCAGCTGGTGCGCCTTGCCCCAGCGCTCCGGCGGCAGGAGCGCGGAGAGGTCCTCCTCGACCCGGTCGGGGTCCCTGGCCCGCGAGAATCCGAGGCGGCGCGCCAGCCGACCGACGTGGGTGTCGACCGGGAAGGCGTGGCCGGCCCCGAGGTGCACGAGGACCACGCCGGCCGTCTTCCTCCCCACGCCGGGGAGGGCCTCGAGGGCCTCGCGGGTGCGCGGAACCCTTCCCCCGTGCTCCTCCTGGATGACCCGGGCTGCGGCCACGATGGCCCTCGCCTTGTTGCGGAAGAGCCCCAGGCTGCGGACGTGGGGCCAGAGGTCCTCCGGGCGCGCCGCGGCGTAGGCCGCAGCCCCGGGAAAGGCCGCGAAGAGCCCCGGCGTGGCCTGGTTCACCCGGACGTCGCGTGCCTGGGCCGAGAGGATCACCGCGACCAGCAGCTCGAGGTCGGTGCCGAAGTCCAGCTCGATGGTGGCATCCGGCATCGCGGCCTCGAGCCGGTCGATCACCCTCCTGGCGCGGTCGCGCTCCGACATGGGCGCCGATGCTAACATCCGCGCCCCGGAGGACCCATGAAGCCCATCGACCTGCGCTCCGACACCGTGACCCTGCCCTCGCCGGCCATGCGGGAGGCCATGGCCCGCGCCCCGCTGGGCGACGACGTCTACGGCGAGGACCCCACGGTGAACCGCCTCCAGGAGATCTGCGCCGACCTGCTCGGGAAGGAGGCAGCCCTCTTCGTGGCCAGCGGCACCATGGCGAACCAGGTGGCGCTGGGCGTCCTCACCCGGCCCGGCGACGAGGTGATCTGCGACCAGGGTGCACATCCGGTGAACTTCGAGGGAGGCGCCATGCCGGCCCTGTGGGGAATCCAGCCCCGCACCCTGCCGGGCGACCGCGGCCTGCTCGATCCGGAGCAGGTCGAGGCGGCCATCCGCCCGGAGTCGGAGCACTTCCCGCGCAGCCGGGTGGTGGAGATCGAGAACACCCACAACCGCGGGGGCGGATCGGTCTACCCGGTCGAGCGCGTGCAGGCCATCGCCGAGGTGGCGCGGCGGCGCGGGCTCCACCTCTACCTCGACGGGGCGCGGCTCATGAACGCGGTGGTGGCGTCGGGGGTCGCGGCCCGCGACTTCGCCGAGGGCGCCACGCTGGTGTCGCTCTGCTTCTCGAAGGGACTGGGGGCGCCGGTGGGATCGATCCTGGCCGGGGACCGGGAGCGGATCCGGGACGCCCGGCGGCTCCGCAAGCGGCTGGGCGGGGGCATGCGGCAGGCCGGGGTGCTGGCCGCGGCCGCCCTGTACGCCCTCGAGAACAACGTGGCGCGCCTGGCGGAGGATCACGACAACGCCCGGGCCCTCGCGGTCGCCCTCGCCGCCGTACCAGGAGTGAAGATCGTCCACCGGGTGGAGACGAACCTGGTCTTCGCCGCCTTCCCGGGACGGAGCGCCACCGACCTGGTGGAGAGGTTCCGCACGGCCGGCGTCCTCTCGAACCCGGAGGGCTCGCGGCCGGACGTCGTCCGGTTCGTCACCCACCTCGACGTGTCGCGGGACGACGTCCTCGCGGCGGCGCGGCGCGTGGCGGAGGCGGTCGCGGCCTGATGGCGCCGTTGCCATACCCGTCCGGGTGACTTATGACGACGATCCGGGGTTCCCGGCTCGACAACCCGGTCCCTGCGTGCAAGCCTGAAACGTCGTCCCGCCTCCAGGAGGATCGCGCCCCCGATGCAGATCAACCTGCGCAAGGCCATGTTCGTGCTGCCGAACCTGTTCACGGTCAGCTCGATCTTCCTGGGCTTCTACTCGATGACGCTCTCGGCCGGCGACGCCGCGCCGGAGCAGCTCTACCGGGCCGCGCTGGCCATCTTCTTCGCCATCTTCTTCGACATGTTCGACGGCCGGGTGGCCCGCATGACGCGCACCCAGTCCGACTTCGGGGTCCAGCTCGACAGCCTGGCCGACGTCATCTCCTTCGGCGCGGCCCCGGCACTGCTCGTCTACAAGTGGGCGCTCGCCCCCATGGGGTTCCTGGGGCTCTTCATCTCCTTCTCCTTCGCGGCCTGCGGGGCGCTGCGGCTGGCCCGCTTCAACGTGCTGGCGGCGCGCGGCGACAAGGCCTCCCACCGGTTCTTCACGGGACTCCCCATCCCGCTGGCGGCGGGCGCGCTCGTCTCGGTGGTGATCGCCCACTACCGGCAGTACCTGGGCCCCACCGAGCCCTCGGCCCAGGTGCCCATCGCCGTCCTCGTGGCGCTCCTCTCCTTCCTCCAGGTCTCGACGATCCGCTACCGGACCTTCAAGGACACCCGCCTCACCCCGAGGAGCCTCGCCACCTTCGGCTTCGTCCTCGCCGCCGCCGTGGTCATCGGGCTCGTCACGCGGGCCTCCTTCGTCCTGCTGGTCTTCGCGGGGGCCTACATCCTGATGGGACTGGTCGAGTCGATCTTCTTCCACAAGACGGTGGAGAAGTCGGCGCTGCCCCCGGCGGTGCAGCGCGAGATCGAGTCGGACGAGGCGCTCGAGCCGGACGACGACGACCTCGAGACGAAGGAAGAGGAAGACGAGTTCATCTAGTGCCCTCCTTCTCCGTGAAGAAGGGGCGTCCCGACGGCCCACCTTCACCCTGGGTGATCCTGGCGGCCTGGGGGCCGTGCGGATGGTCGCCGATCGCTCCCGGCACGGTGGGGACGCTGGGGGCCATCCCGCTCTTCTGGGCGCTCCGGCAGCTCCCGCTCCTTGCCTACCTGGCCGCCACCGTGGCCCTCTTCCTCGTGGCCGTCCCGGCCGCCACCCGCGCCGGGGCCCACTGGAAGGTGGTCGACGCCTCCCCCATCGTCATCGACGAGGTGGTGGGCTACCTCGTCGCCATGGCCTTCTTCCCCTGGTCCTGGGGTACGGCCATCGCCGGCTTCGTCCTCTTCCGGATCTTCGACGTCATGAAGCCCTGGCCGGCCTCGGCCTTCGACCGGGTGAAGACCGGGCTCGGGGTGGTGATGGACGACGTGGCGGCCGGGGTCTACGCCGGGTTCGCGCTGGCCTTCCTCCAGCTCGGGCTGACCCTCCTCCTCGGCTGCACCGGTGACATTCACTGGTGGTGCATGGAGCTGACGCCGTGACCGATCCGTCCCCCTCCCCGCTCCACGTCGAGCTGCTCGCCACGGGCGACGAGCTCCTCACCGGCCAGATCCTCGACACGAACTCGGTCTGGCTCATGGACCGGCTCTGGGACCTGGGCGTCATGGCGCGCCGCAAGACGCTGGTGGCCGACGACCGGGACGACCTGCTCGCCGCCCTGCGCGAGACCACCTCCCGCTCCGATCTGGTGGTGATGAGCGGCGGCCTCGGCCCCACCGAGGACGACCTGACCGCCGAGGTGGTGGCGGGGGCCATGGGGGTCCCGCTCGAGCTGCACGAGCCCTCGCTCGCGGCCATCCGGGAGCGCTTCCGCAAGCTCGGGCGCGAGATGACCCCCAACAACGCCAAGCAGGCCCGCTTCCCCCGGGGCGCGGTCGTGGTCCCGAACCGGTTCGGCACGGCGCCCGGCTTCCTGGTGCGGATCGGGAGGGGGGAGCTCGTGGCCCTCCCCGGCGTTCCGGTGGAGTACCGTGGCCTCTGCGAGGAGTTCGTCCTGCCCCGGATCGCGTCCCGGACCGGCGCGATTCCGGCGTTCCGCCTGGTCAAGCTCTTCGCCGTGCCCGAGTCGCACGCCGACCAGGCCATGCGCCCGATCATGGACGACCCTTCGAACCGCGGCGTCCGCTTCGGCTACCGGGCCCACTGGCCGGAGATCCACGTGAAGTGGTCCACGGCGCCGGCTTCATCCACGGCGCCGGCTTCAGCCGGCGCAACGAGCCAATCCGCAGAGACGCACGCCGACAAGATCCTCGGGCAAGTACGAGGGATCTTCGGCGACGCCATCTTCGCCGAGGGCAAGGACGAGCTCGCCCCCCTCGTCGTCTCCCAGCTCACCCGCCGGGGCGAGCAGGTCGCGCTCGCCGAGAGCTGCACCGGCGGCCTCGTGGCCGAGCTCCTCACCCGGGTCCCGGGCGCGTCGAAGGTCTTCGGGCTGGGCGTGGTCGCCTATGCGAACCAGGCCAAGTCGAGCGTCGCCGGCGTCCCGGAGGAACTGCTGGCGACCCACGGCGCGGTCTCCGAGCCAGTGGCCCGGGCTCTCGCCGAGGGGATCCGGCGCGCCGGCGGGGCCACCTGGGGCATCGGCATCACCGGGATCGCCGGGCCCGACGGCGGAACGCCGGAGAAGCCGGTGGGGACGGTCTTCGTCGCGCTCGCCGGAACGTCCGGCACCGAGGTGGTGCACCGGGTCTGGCGGGGAGACCGGGACCGGATCCGCAAGACCACCGCCTACGAGGCGCTCGACATGCTGCGCCGGGCGACGCGCGGTTAGTGCGCCGGCCTGCAGAAGAGCGCGGTGAAGCGCTCCCAGGAGACGAACCCCCCGCGGGTCTCCATGAGGTGCTCGTGCAGGGCCGCCCCGGCGGCGCCCATCTCCTCCTCCGGCCGCGGCGACCAGCGTTCCCCGAGCCCGGAGGTGGAGAGGACGCGCGCCACCGTGGCCCGCAGGCTCCCGGACCGGCCGTCCAGCGCGGGGCCGTGGTCGATGACGAAGCCGATGAGCTTGCCGATCTGCTCCCGCGCCGCCACCCGCCCCACGGCTCCTCCCTCGACGAGCAGGTCGTTCACCCGGTCCGGATCTGCGTCGCGGACCGCGAGCCAGGTGAGCTGCGACACGGGGGCGAGCCCGGCCTTCTGGAGGAGGGCCCGGCAGCGAAGCTCGTCCTCGGGGTTCGGGCTGCGGATGCGGACGACGGGCTCGATGGTCTCCACGACCTTCCACCTATCCCGCCCCCGCCCCTCCCGCAACGGGCGCGGCTCCGCGGCCGGTCCTATGCTCGGGATGTGACGCCGGGCCTCTCCATCGACGACGAGGGACGCTTCCTGGTTCACGGGGAGCCGGTGACCCACGAGCGGACGCTGGAGGCGCTCTGGCGTGGCCTCTCCCCGGGCCCGGACGGTGCCTGGCAGGTCCGCATCGGGCGGGAGTCGGCGCCGGTCTCGGTGCCCGGCACTCCCTTCGTCGTGGTGTCGATCCCGGAGGACGGCGCCACCCTGGTGCTGGCCGGCGGCGCGCGGGAGCCGCTCCTTCCGGAGACCCTGCGGGTGGGGCGGGACGGGCTGCTCCGCGCCACGCTCGCGTCGGGGCATGCCGCCCGCTTCTCCCGATCGGCGCAGATCGCGCTCGGGATGCGCCTCGTCGAGGACCGGTCCGCGCCGGGCGGCTTCCGCCTCCCCCTCGGCGGGAAGGAATGGCCGCTCGGCTCGGAGTGAAGGTTTCCGCGCCGGCGCCGCTACGACGCCGCGGCCACCGGTGCCGGCGGCTCGGCGTGGGCGGACGCGATCCGGGCCACCAGCGACTCGAGCGCGGCGGGGTGCTCCTTGAGCCACTCACCCGCCCGCTCCCTCCCCTGCCCGATGCGCTCGCCGTCGAGCGAGAAGTGCGCCCCGGACTTCTCGACGATGCCCCGCTCCACTCCCAGGTCGAGCGCCTCGGCCAGGCGGTCCACCCCCACGCCGTACCGGACGTCGAACTCGGCCTCGCGAAACGGCGGCGCGACCTTGTTCTTCACCACCTTCACCCGGGTGCGGCTGCCCACCACCTGCTCTCCCTCCTTCAGCTGCCCGATGCGCCGGATGTCGAGCCGCACCGAGGAGTAGAACTTGAGGGCCTGCCCGCCGGTGGTGGTCTCGGGGTTGCCGAAGACCACCCCGATCTTCATGCGGATCTGGTTGATGAAGACCACCGTGGAGAGGTTGCGGGAGACCACCGAGGTGAGCTTGCGCATGGCCTGGCTCATGAGCCGGGCCTGCAGCCCCATCTGTGGATCGCCCATGTCCCCCTCGATCTCCGCCCGGGGAACGAGGGCCGCCACGCTGTCCACCACCAGGATGTCGCAGGCTCCGCTGCGCACCAGCTGCTCGGCGATCTCCAGCGCCTGCTCGCCCGTGTCGGGCTGCGAGATGAGCAGCTCCCCGATGTTCACCCCGAGCTTCCGGGCGTAGCCGACGTCGAGGGCGTGCTCGGCGTCGATGAAGGCGGCGACGCCTCCGGCCCTCTGCGCCTCGGCGATGGCGTGGAGGGCCAGCGTGGTCTTGCCCGACGACTCGGGTCCGAAGATCTCGATGACCCGGCCGCGGGGGTATCCCCCCACGCCCAGCGCCAGGTCGAGGCCGATGGATCCGGAGGGGATGACCGGCACCGGCGGCGCCTCCCCCTCCTCCCCGAGCTTCATGATGCTTCCCTTGCCGAACTGCTTCTCGATGGCGAGCACCGCCTGGGTGAGTGCCTTCAGCTTCTCCGTGACCTTGCTCATGTCGACTCCTTCGCCTCGGTTGCCGCCGGACGATCGAGGGCGCGGTACTGAACGGCCTCCAGCAGGTGGCGCGCCTCGACGCGCGCCGCGCCCTCGAGGTCGGCGATGGTTCGCGCCACCCTGAGAATTCGATCGTGGGCCCGGGCCGACAGCCCCAGCCGCCGTGCCGCCCGGGTCAGGACCTCGCGCGCCGCCCCGTCGAGCCCGCAGGCCCGGCGCAGCGCACCTCCGCGCAGCCGGGCGTTCGGGAAGCCCCGCTCGGCCTGCTGCCGGCGGGCCTCCCCGACCCGGGCCGCCACCTCGGCCAATCCCTCCCCCTGCCCGGCGAGCGAGAGCTCCTCGCAAGGAACGGCGGGAACGTCCACGTGCAGGTCGATGCGGTCCAGGATGGGCCCGGAGACGCGGCGCCGGTAGCGGAGCAACTGCTCGTCGCCGCACAGGCAGGCCCGGCGAGGGTCGCCCAGGAAGCCGCACGGGCAGGGATTCATGGCGGCGATGAGCTGGAACGCAGCCGGGTAGTGAACGGTGCGGCCGGCACGGGAGAGGACCACGTCCCCCTCCTCGAGGGGCTGGCGCAAGGACTCGAGGACGTGGCGCCGGAACTCGGGGAGCTCGTCGAGGAAGAGGACGCCGCGGTGGGCCAGCGAGACCTCGCCAGGTCGCGGAGAGGCGGACCCGCCCACCAGCCCTGCGTCGGAGATGGAGTGGTGCGGGGCGCGGAACGGGCGCTCGACGAGGAGCCCCCGATCCCGGAGCAGGCCGGCGACGCTGTGGACGGTGGTGGCCTCGAGCGCCTCGTCCTTCCCGAGCGGGGGAAGGAGGCCGGGCAGCCTGCGCGCCAGCATGGTCTTGCCGCTCCCGGGTGGGCCGAAGAGGAGCAGGTTGTGGTCGCCTGCGGCGGCGATCTCGAGCGCCCGCTTGGCGCCCGCCTGCCCGGCCACGTCCCGGAGATCGAGCGCGCCGCCGGGAAGCTCGAGCTGCCGCTCCGCGCCGGGGAGCGCGCCGAGCCGGCCGCGTCCGTCGGCCCAGGCCACGAGCTCGCCCAGGTGACGGACCGGGAGGACGGCGAGCCCCTCCACCGCCGCGGCCTCGAGCGCGTTCGCCGCCGGCGCGAGGAGGCCCCTCGCCCCGTCGCGCAGCGCCGCCACGGCCATGGGCAGGACCCCGCGCACCGGCCGCACCTCTCCGGAGAGGGAGAGCTCGCCGCAGAGGTGCAGCCCCTCGAGCGGGCGCGGCGGGACGAGCCCACAGGCGGCCAGCAGCGCGACGGCGATGGGCAGGTCGAACCCCGTCCCCTCCTTGCGGAGGTCGGCCGGGGCCAGGTTCACGGTGATCCGCTTGCTGGGAAGGCGGAACCCGAGGTTGCGCACTGCGGCCCCCACCCGCACGATCGCCTCCTGCACCGCTCCCCCGGCGAGCCCGGTGAGCTGGGTGCGCGGGAAGCCGGAGGCGGCGTCGACCTCGACGTCCACCGGGATGGCGGCGACGCCGAGAAGAGCGGAGGAGCGGACGCGGACGAACATCGGCCGCGGAGACGAGCAGGGCTCGTGCCGCGGCCGGGGGCGCTTCGGGACGGTGTGGAGGGCAGGGGCGAGGCCGTCCGGCGGACCGGCGCGGCTCCGTCCCGGACTACTTCTTCTTGGCCTTGGCGAGACGCTTCTTCGCGTCGTCCTGGTACGACTTGACCACCGGGTCGGTGATCCCCTTCAGGTTCACGAGCTCGGTCAGGGCCCTGGACGAATCGGCGGGCTTCTTGGCCTCCTCGAAGGCGATCCCGGCCCGGTAGAGGTACCTCGCCTTGAGATTCGTGTCCTGGCCCACGCAGCTCTCGTCGGTCGAGAACCGGAGGTAGGCGCTGGCGGCATCGGCCAGCTTCTTCGTCTTCTCGTTGGCGATGCCCAGGTTCTCGAGCACGAGGCAGCGCTGCTGCGCCTCCGGCCAGCGGGCCAGGAACTCGTTCCCGACCCGGACGAGGCCGGCGTAGTCCTTCACCGCCGCCAGGTTGTTCCCGAGGAGCAGGTAGGTCTGGGCCGCCGTCTTGGCGTCCGGGTACTTCTTCACGAGCGCCTCGCGCACCGCGATGGCCTTCTTCGGGTCCTTGGCCTTGTCGTAGGCGATCCCGGCGTTGAACAGGTAGGTCGGGGCGTCCGGGCCCGTCGGGTTGTTGGCGGCGGCCTTCTCGAAGAGCGCGCCCGCCTCCTGGTAGAGCACCGGAGCCTCGGGCTTTCCGTCCTTGGCGGCTGCGTCGGCCTTCGCCATCTGGGCGAGCGCGGGCGCGGCCTCGCCACCCTTCGAGCCTTCCTTGAGCTCGGTCGCGAGCTTGGCGAGCGACGCCGCGCTCTTCTTCTGCTCCTCGGTTGCGCCCGGCGCGGCGGCGGCCTCGGCAGCCTTCCTGGCCTCGGCGGCCAGGACCGGCTCGATCCTCGCGGCGGCGGCCTCCAGCCCCTTCGTGTCCTTCAGGATGCGGAAGGTGTCGAGGTAGTAGGGGACGGCCGTCTCGAGGAGGTCGGCACGGGACGGGTGCATCTCGATGACCTTGCCGAACCGCCTCTGGGAGTCCTCGATGTTGTCGTAGCCGAACTCGACCTGGGCGGCGATGAGCTGAAGCTGGCCGAGGTCGGTGCCTCCCTGGACCTTGCGCTCCTCGGGGGTGAGCTTGCTCGTGGGGTCGGCGTCCCGGTTCGCCTCGTAGGTGTCGGCGCTCTCCACGAACATCCTCCAGGGACGGTCGAGCGGGCGCGGCTTGTGCGCGGCTCCGCCGCGGGCGGTGGACGGCTGGAGCTTCAGCTGCGGGATCTGGCCCGAGCGCATCTCCTGGACGGCCAGCATCTGCCAGGCCCCCGAGGCGTAGCGCGCACCGATGGCCTTGGTGACGGCAGTGCCCTTCGGGTCGGCGATCATGCGCTGCGCGGCCTCCGCGGCCAGCTCCCACTCCTTCGCGGCCAGGTAGCGCGCCGAGACCATGCGCAGGAAGACGACGCGGAGGCGGTGGCTCGGGTACTTGTTGATGAAGCCGATCAGGTTGTCGGCCGCGACCTTGTCCTCGGCGGCGGCCGAGTCGAGCTTGCCGGACATGCGGTCGCGCATGGCCCGGTCGATGTGGACGTAGACGTCCTTGAGGAGCGCGAGCTCGGTGGCGTCCGCCTGGATCTTGCTGTCGACCGCCTCCTCGGGCGAGGAGGGCTCGCGGTAGTCGGCCTGGGCGAAGACCAGGCTCTGGTCCTGGGCGGGCGTGACGGCGGGCGCGAGGGCTGCGGTGATCGCGAGGGAGGCGACGACGGCGCGGAAGTTCATGTGGATCCCCTTTTCTGGCGGAGCGGTCCTACATCCAGACGCGCTGGAGGGCAAGCCCTTCAAGGCCCATCCGGGGCGTGCGGCGCGCTACGCCCCGCGCTTCAGCTCGGTGAGGACCAGCTTGGCCACCTGCTTCAGCGTGTCGAAGACGCCCACGCCGGTGGGGGCCACGGCCTGGAACTCCGGGACGCCGCGGGGGTTGATGAGCCGGTGGAGCTCCTCGACGGTGGCGACGTTGGGCAGGTCGCGCTTGTTGTACTGCACCACGTAGGGGATGCGGTTCAGGTCGTACCCCTGCTCGGACAGGTTGATCCGGAGGTTCTCGACCGACTCGAGGTTGGCCTCCATGCGCTCGATCTGGCTGTCGGCGACGAAGACCACGCCATCGACCCCCTTCAGGATGAGCTTGCGGGAGGCGTCGTAGAAGACCTGGCCGGGGACGGTGTAGAGGTGGAAGCGGGTCTTGAAGCCGCGGATCTCCCCCAGCGAGAGGGGCAGGAAGTCGAAGAAGAGGGTGCGCTCGGTCTCGGTGGCCAGGCTGATCATCTTGCCCTTCGCCTCCGGGGAGGTGCGGGCGTAGACGTACTGCAAGTTGGTGGTCTTCCCGCACAGCCCGGGGCCGTAGTAGACGATCTTGCAGTTGATCTCGCGCGAGCTGTAGTTGATGAAGCTCATGGCCTAGGCGCTGAACAGGTTGTCGATGTCGTCGTCGGTGATCTCGGCGAGCGGGCTGCGCGCGCCGGGGGTGGACTGGCGGACCGACAGCTGATCGAAGACCCTCCCGAGCTCCTCGCTGGCCTTCTTCACGCGCAGTCGCACGAGCCCGAGCGAGCTCCGCTTGTCGAAGATCACCACCAGGACCACCTTGCCGGCCACGATGGACATGTGGAGCGACTCGCGCTCCCCCTCGTGGAACTGGCTGGGGAACTCGTTCTCCCCGATGAGCTTGGCGAGGCCGCCCATGGCGGCGACGTTGCCCGCGGTGAGCGAGGCGAGCGAGGTGGTGTCGAGGTTCTGGGACTGGCCGGAGGCGGAGATGAGCTGGCCGTTCTTGTCGACGAGGAAGACGACCTTGGCGCCGGCGTCGCGCGTCAGGCGGTCGCAGATCCCGGAGATCTTCCGGAACTCCTCCTCGTACAGCACCAGGCCCGGATTCATGTCCCTCCCCGCGTCGAAAGACCGGTTCCTCCGGCGATAGCAGGGATTCCCGGGCCGATCAATGGTGAGGGCCGATATCACACCTCACAACTCGCGCCGCCCGGACATGGCGCGCGCCAGCGTGACCTGGTCGGCGTACTCGAGGTCGCCGCCCATGGGCAGTCCCTGGGCGATGCGGCTCACCTTCATCCCCATCGGCTTGAGCAGGCGGGCCAGGTAGAGCGCGGTGGCCTCCCCCTCCACGTCGGGGTTGGTGGCGATGACGATCTCGTCGGCGGGCTCGGACTCCAGCCGGACGAGGAGCTCGCGGATCTTGAGGTCGGAGGGGGCCACCCCGTCGAGCGGCGAGAGGGCTCCGTGGAGGACGTGGTAGCGCCCCCGGTACTCGTGGGTCCGCTCGATGGCCACCAGGTCGGGAACGCCCTCCACCACGCAGACGAGGCGCGGATCGCGCCGGTCGTCGGAGCAGATGGCGCAGGGATCCCGGTCGGTGAGGGTCTGGCAGCGCGAGCAGCAGCGGACGTCGCGCACCACGCCGGTCAGCGCCGCCGCCAGCGCGTCGGCGTAGGCCGGTCCGGCGGCCAGCACGTGAAAGGCCAGCCGCTGGGCGGTCTTCTCGCCGATGCCCGGAAGACGGGCCAGCTCTTTCACCAGACGTGCAATGGGGTCGGCGACGGCCATGCGGCGATCCTAGACTCCCAGTCCGGGGATGCGCAGGCCGCCGGTGGCCTTCTCCATGGTCTCGTCGGAGAGCTTGCGGGCCTTCTCCAGCGCCGCGTTCACGGCGGCCGCCACCAGGTCCTCGAGCAGGTCCTTCCCGGCCGGGTCCACGGCCTTCGGGTCGATGGTCACGCGCCGGACCTCGAAGCGCCCGTTCATCTTCACCTGGACGAGCCCGCCGCCCGCCTCGGCCTCCACCTCGAGCTCGCCGAGCTGCTCCTTGGCCAGCTCGACGGCCTTCTCGATCTTCTTCGCCTGCCGCATCAGGAACTGGATGTCCATCTCGACCCCCGGGCCTGTCGCCCTACAGCTCGTCCGTGCCTTCGATGTCCGCGCCCAGCAGCTTCGCCGCTTCCTGGATGTTGGGGTGGGCGCGCGCCTCGTCCTTCACCTTCGCGACCCGGGCCTCCCGCTCGGCCCGCTCCACCGACGCGATCGAGGCCACCGGCGCGGGCGCACCCTGGGCCGACCCGGCCGCGGCCCCGGCCGGGCCCACCTCGATGGCGAGCTTCACGGGGCGTCCCAGATGGGAGGCGAAGGCCTTCTCCACCGCGGTCCGCTTTCGCTCCACCATGTCGGGGAAGCGGGTCCCGGGCGGGAAGCGGATCCGCACCTCCGGCGCGCCCAGCGCGACGAGCGTCGCCTGCTTGAGCGCGGAGCCCAGCGTGGGGCTCTCCGCCTCGACCGCGGCGACGGCCGAGCGCCATTCCGCAGCGGCCGGCTCTTCCGAACCGGCCGCAGGAGCGTCCTTCGTGGCAACCGGCGACGCCTTCGTCACCGCCACCGGAGCCGCCGGGGCCGGAGCGGGAGGCGACGGAACCGCCCGCGTCGCCGGCGAGACCGGCGGCCGGGGCGTCGACGGGGCCGGCACCGCCTTGCCCCCCGCCAGCGCCTCGGCCCGCGCGAGCAGCTCCCCCACGTCGGCCCCCGGGGCCAGCACCGCCCCCTTCAGCAGCGCCACCTCGAGCGCGTACCTGGGCTGGTCGGCGAGCTTCACCTCGAGCACGGCCCGCTGGACGATGTCGAAGAGCCGGGCCACCTGGGCGGGGTCGGCCTGGGCGGCGAGCGCCTCGACGTCCCTCAGCTCGGCCTCGGGCAGGTCGAGCGGGACGCCGGGTGCGAGACGGGCCACGGTGACGTCGCGGAGGAAGCGGACCAGCTCCTCGGCCACGCGCCGCATCTCGAGGCCGCGCTCGTACAGGGCGGCCACCTCGGCGAGCAGCGCCGCGGCGTCGCGCCGGACCAGCGCGGTCGCCATGCGCGAGATCGCGGCCGCGTCCACCACCCCGAGCGACTCGGCCACCGCGTCGTCGCCCGGCTCGTCCCCGCAGGCGGCCCGCACCCGGTCGAGGAGCGAGAGCGCGTCGCGCATCCCCCCCTCGGCGGCCCGGGCCACCAGCGCGAGCGCCGGTCCGGAGAGCTTCATCCCCTCGGCGGCGGCCACCTTGCCGAGCTGTCCGGAGATCTGGCGCAGGTCGAGCCGCCGGAAGTCGAAGCGCTGGCAGCGGGAGACGATGGTCTCCGGCACCTTGTGCACGTCGGTGGTGGCCAGCACGAAGATCACGTGCGGCGGCGGCTCCTCGAGCGTCTTGAGCAGCGCGTTGAAGGCACCGGTGGAGAGCATGTGGACCTCGTCCACCACGAACACCTTGTACTTGTCGCGGGCGGGCCGGTACTTCACCCCCTCGACGATGTCGCGGACGTTGTCCACGCCGTTGTTGGAGGCGGCGTCGATCTCGATGACGTCCACCGATCGCCCCTCGGTGATCTCCAGGCAGGCCACGCAGGTCCCGCAGGGCGTGGCGGTGGGCCCCTTCTCGCAGTTCACCGCCTTGGCCACGAGGCGCGCGGCGGTGGTCTTGCCCACGCCGCGGGGACCCGTGAACAGGAAGGCGTGGGCCAGCCGCCCCTGGGCCAGCGCGTTCGAGAGGGTGCGGACCACGTGCTCCTGGCCCGACATCTCCCCGAAGGTCTGTGGCCGGTACTTCCGGGCGAGGACGAGGTAGCCCATGATTCACCTCAGGTAAAACACCAGGAGCCGGTCCACAATCCCCGGGCGCACGGAGGCCAGCCTACCGTTGCTCCCTTCCGGGCCTGGCGGGGTTCGACTGAACCCACGTCGCCCGAGGATTCTGGACCGGCTCCCTTTTCGACTGGCGGAGAGGGTGGGATTTGAACCCACGGTCCACCTTTTGGGCGGACAAACGATTTCCAGTCGTTCACCTTCGGCCGCTCGGTCACCTCTCCAGTTCGATTCATCGTAGACGATGCGGAGAGCGTGGGATTCGAACCCACGGTACCGTTACCGGTACACCTGATTTCGAGTCAGGCGCCTTCGACCAGCTCGGCCAGCTCTCCGCGGGCGGATCTAGCCGATTTTCCCCCCGGAGCCAAGCACCGAGGACCCGGAATTTTCCCCGGCGGCACCGGAACTTGCCCGGCGGGACCGGAAGAACGCCCGAAGCTGCTCCCCGCATTCCCCGGCCCGGAGCCCGCGCTCGACCGGGAAGCGGTGGTTGAATCGCGGGTCCGAGGAGAGGTCCATGAGGGACCCCACCGCTCCCGCCTTCGGGTCAGGCGCACCGAGGACCAGCCGGTCGATGCGGGCCAGCACCAGCGCCCCGGCGCACATGGCGCAGGGCTCGAGGGTGACGACCAGCGTGACGCCGGTGAGGCGCCAGCGCCCCAGCGCGCGCGCGGCGTCGCGGAGGGCGATCAGCTCGGCGTGGGCGCAGGGGTCGTGGTCCTCCTCGCGCCGGTTCCGCCCCCGACCCACGACCCGGCCGTCGAGCACCGCGACGGCGCCCACCGGGACCTCCCCGGCGGCGGCCGCCTCTGCGGCGAGCGCGATCGCCTCCTGCATGGCGGCGTCGAAGGGGTGTGCCTCGGTCACGGAACGTGAACTCCAGGGGCCGGCAGGGGCAGGAGCAGCTCGGGGTGGTCGGCGCAGTCGAGTCCGCAGGCCCGGCAGCTCCCCAGGTTGCACTTCGGGGTGATGCGGGCCCCCACGCCGCGGCGGTACTCGCGGGCCAGGAAGGACTTCTCGAGGCCGTGATCGAGGAAGTCCCAGGGGAGCCGCTCGTCCTGCCCCACCTCGCGGGTGACGAAGTACTCCGGGTCGTGGGGCCAGAGGGCGAGCGCCCGCTGCACGCTCCCCCCGGCATCGAGGAGCGCCCGCTCGAGCAGGTCGGCCACCCGCCGGTCGCCGCGGGAGAGGAGGGTCTGGACGTAGGTCTCGCGCGGGGAGAGGAACTCCACCTCGATGCCCTGCGGGCGGAGCCGCTTCTCGAGGATGCGCCGCTTCCCGGCCAGGCAGGCGGCGTCGTGCATGGGGGCCCACTGGAAGGGGGTCCAGGGCTTGGGAACGAAGGGGTTCACCGAGAGCGTGATGCGCCCCATGCGGCCGGTTGCCCTGGCCCGCGGCCTCATCACCTCGTCGCGGATGCGAAGCGCGATGACGGCCATGCCCTCGACGTCGGCGTCGGTCTCGGTGGGGAGCCCGCACATGAAGTAGAGCTTCACGTGGCGCATGCCCTTCGAGAGCGCGGCCTCTGCGGCCTCGACGATCCGGTCGTCGGAGAAGTCCTTGTTCACCACCTTGCGCATCCGGTCGGTGCCGGCCTCGGGTGCGATGGTGATGGAGCGCTCTCCGCCGGCTGCCATGCGGCCGGCCAGCTCCGGTGTGATGGCGTCGACCCGGAGCGACGACGGGCTGAAGGTGCCGCCCTCCTCGCCGATGAAGCAGGTGAGGGGGTCGAGACCGGTGTAGTCGCTGGTGTCGGGGCCGACGAGCCCGATGCGCAGCCCCTTCTCGATGCCCTTCCGGACCTCGCCGCGCAGGACCTCGAGGTCGACCTCGCGGTAGGGGCGCTGCACGAAACCGGCGGCGCAGAAGCGGCAGCCCCACAGGCAGCCGCGCGCCACCTCGGTGAGGAAGAGGTCGCCGAACTGGGCCCCGGGGGTGTCGACGACCCGGCTGGTGGGGACGTTCCGGAGGTCGGGCACGTAGAGCCGCTTCACGAGCGGTGGAGCGCCGTCCCGGGGCTCGAAGCGGGTCACCCACCGGCCGCCGGCGTCGCGGGTGTCGGCGTAGGCGACGTCGTAGAGCGAGGGCACGTAGCCCCCCGGCAAGGTGGCGAGCGCCCGCAGCGCCGCTGCGCGCCCGGCACGGGCCTCCGGTCGGCGCATGGCACGGAAGAAGGAGGGAAGGAGCTCCTCCCCCTCCCCCACCAGGAAGAGGTCGAAGAAGGGGGCGAGCGGCTCGGGGTTGATCTGGACCGCGATGCCGCCCGCCACCACGAGCGGGTAGCGCTCGTCCCGGTCGGCGGCGCGGAGCGGGATCCCGGCCCGGCGCAGCACGTCGAGGACGTTCACGTAGTCGTCCTCGAAGGAGAGCGAGAAGGCCACCACGTCGAAGTCCCGGAGCGAACGGCCCGATTCGACGGTGCGGGGCTCCTCGCCCGGCACCTCGGGCAGGAAGGCCCGCTCGCAGAGGACGTCGCTCTCCGCGTTGGCGATGCGGTAGACCGCGTGGAACCCCAGGTTGGCCATTCCCAGGCGCCAGGCGTTCGGGTAGACGAGCGCCATGCCGAGGCGGCCCCCTGGGTCCTTCCGGACCGCCCCGCTCTCGTTCTCCGCTCGCCGCATCCGATGCGCTACATAACCCCGGTGTTAGACTCCCGCTTTCCCTCACCGCACGGAATCCGATGACCCTCGCTCTGCCCCTCGCGCTCTCGCTCCTCCTCTCCGCACCCCCGGCCCCTCCCCCGGCGATCGACTGGTCGCGGATTCCCGCCTCGGTGGGAGTCTCCGCCCTGACACCGCCGCAGAAGGACGTGCTGGCCCGGGTGCTCTCCGACGAGCTCTGCTACTGCGGCTGTCCCCACGTCCTGCTCGGATGCATCACCGAACACCCGCAGTGCGACCACGCGCCACGCATGGCGGCGCTGGCGGCGCGGCTCGCCGGCATGGGGCTCTCGGCCAACGAGATCCTGAAGACCCTCACCGACTACTACGCCTCCTTCGACGGGGCCAAGCGGGGCAAGTTCGAGATCCCGGCGCTGGGAAAGCCGCTCGGCGACCCCAAGGCTCCCGTGACCTTCCTCGAGTTCGCCGACTTCGAATGCCCCTTCTGCCAGCAGCTCCGCCCCAAGCTCGAGGCCTTCGTGAAGAGCCACCCGGGCCGGGTGAAGCTGGTCTTCCGTCCGTTCCCCCTCGCCGGCCATCCCCACGCCGAGCCGGCCGCCGAGGCGGCCGAGTGGGCCCGCGACCAGGGCATCTTCTGGCCCTTCCACGACGCCCTCTTCGACAATCCCAAGGCCCTCGACACCGAGTCGCTGGTGTCGCTGGCCGACCGTCTGGGCAAGGACGGGGAATCGCTGCGCAAGGCGCTCGCCGAGCGGAAGTACCGCGACCGGGTGCAGTCCGGGCTCGTCCAGGGGAGGCGGGCCGGCGTCCTGGGCACCCCCACCCTCTTCGTGAACGGACGGCGCCACGTGATCCCGGACTACTCCGACACCGTGCTCGAGTTCATCCTCGAGGACGAGGAGCAGTGGATGAAGAACCGCTGGAAGGACGAGTGAGCCGATCCCTCTTCATCGACGCCCACGGCCGGGTGGCCACCCGGGCCGACGAGGTCCGGCGCGACCTGGCCGACCGGGCGGGCACCTTCGAGCTGCTTCCGTCGGCACCCGACCTCCTGCTCGCGGTGCGGGTCCCCGCCTACGGCGGCCCGACGCCGGCGCCGGGCGCAACGCTGGCGGGGGACCTGGCCGCCTTCCCGCTCGGCGACTTCCTGGGCTTCGTCCACCAGGCCCGCATGGCCGGCACGCTCACGGTGCTGGCCGGTGGAGGCTCCCGGTCGGTCTCCTTCCGCGAGGGGCGGATCTGCGGCTCCTCCTCCGAGGTGCGCGGCGAGCGGACCAGCGAGGTGGCCACCCGGCTTGGTTTCCCGGGCGACGGGACGCTCCCGGTGAGCGAGCGCTGGCGGGTGGCGCGGGAGCAGGTGACGGCCATCTTCCACGCCGTGCTCACCGCGCGCGACGGGGTCTTCTACCTGGTGCAGGGGGAGGACGAGCCGGCCGGCCCGGCCCTCTCCCTCGACACCCAGGCGGTGCTCATGGACGCGGTCCGGCGCATCGACGAGATGGAGCACTTCCGGGGGCGCATCCCGGGGGGAGAGGTCTTCCTGCGCCGGCGCGAGCCGCGCGAGGGGGTGACGCTCGAGGCGGAGGAGGAGCGGTTGCTCGCGCTCGTGGACGGGCGGCGCCGGGTCCTCGACGTGGCCCGCGAGGCCCACCTCTCCGAGTTCGACGCGACCAAGATCCTCTACCGGCTCGCCGAGGCCGGCTTCCTGGAGGCCACCACCGAGAGCCCGGGGCGCGCCGCCACGGCCGACCGGTCCCGGGCGGTGCTGGCCGGGATGAACGAGGTCTTCCGGGAGGTGGTCCGGGCCGTCGGGATGCACGGCGCCACCGCGCCGATGCTCGCGGACGCAACGGCCTTCCTGGCCGACCCCTTCTCCCGCTTCTCCCCGCTCTGGCGTGGCGTCGCCCCGGAGCCCGACGGCTCCATCGACGAGGACCGGATGCTGGTCGCGCTGGCCGCGCTGGCCGACGCAGAGGCCGGCAAGCTCGACCCCCACGGAGACCGGCCCCGCATCCTTCTGGCCGCCCTGCGGGAGCTCATGTTCTTCTACCTCTTCCAGGCCGGCGAGCGGCTCCCCCGCGACGCCGACGAGGCCGTCTCGCAGTCCGTGAAGCGGCGGCTGGAGGAGGTCGCCTCGGCGGTGGCTACGCCGTGACCGCGGTGGCGCCGCTGCCCTTCGTCACCGACGACCTCCCCGGCTCGGGAGGCACCCTGAAGGCGACGCCCGAGGACTTCCGGGTCGACGAGATCCCGGCCTACTCCCCCTGCGGCGAGGGTCCTCACCTCTGGCTTCAGATTCAGAAGCGGGGGCGCACCACCCGCGACGTGGTCCGCGAGATGGCACGGTTGCTCGGCGTCGCCGAGCGGGACGTCGGGGTGGCGGGGCTGAAGGACCGGCACGCGGTCACGGTCCAGTGGCTCTCCTTTCCGGTCGCGACGACACCCAATCCGGCATCCCTCTCGGGCGAGGGCTGGCGCGTGGCCGCAGCCTCCCGCCACGGGAACAAGCTCCGCACCGGGCACTCGCGGGGGAACCGCTTCTCCATCGTGGTGCGCGGGGGCGACCTCGCGGCGGCCCGGGCCTCGGCGGTGGCCCTCTCCGAGCGCGGCCTCCCCAACTTCTTCGGAGCCCAGCGGTTCGGCAAGGACGGCACGAACGCCGAGCTGGGGCGCGCCATCCTGATCGGCAGCCCCGATCCCACGGCGCGCCGCGCCTCGCGCGACCGGTTCCTTCGCCGGCTCGCCCTCTCGGCCTGGCAGTCGCTCCTCTTCAACCGGTGGCTGTCCGAGCGGATGGCGGACGGCCTCCTCGCCCGCGCGCTCCCCGGCGACGCCATGAGGAAGCTCGACTCCGGCGGCGTCTTCACCTGCGCGGATCCGGCTGCCGACCAGCCGCGGGTGGACCGCTTCGAGATCTCCCCGGCCGGCCCCATGTTCGGCCACTCGCTGCCACCCCTCGCCGGCGAGGCGGGGGAGCGGGAAGCGCGGATCCTGGCCCAGGACGGCCTCTCGGCGGCCGACCTGGCCCGGGGAGGCGGCGAGACCGAGGGGACGCGGCGCGCAGCCCGCATCCCGGTGGCGGTGGACCTCGAGGAGGTGGACGGCGGCTACCGGGCGGGCTTCGACCTTCCCCGGGGCTCCTACGCCACGGTGGTGATGGGGGAGCTCGTGAAGTCGGGCGCCGACCTGGACGAGGCCGGGGATTGAGGATCAGAAGGCGATGGCCAGGACGCCACCGGTGAGCACCGCCGCCCCTGCCACCCCGTAGAGCACGTTGGCCGCGGTGGCACTGCTCGTCGCCTTGCTCTGCAGCGCGTCGGCCTGGGATCGGTCGTTGCCGCCGGCGAGGAGCGCGTCCTGGGCGCTCTTCGCCTGGAGACCCATCACGATCCCTGCCCCGGCCGCCACCACACCCACGCCGCCGGCGATGATGGGTCCGAGCCAGTTCTTGCGCTCCACCGGCTCCGGCGCCGGATCGGGGCGCGTGGCGTCGAGCGGAGCGGCCGGGGGCTTCGCGGCGAGCGCCGGGGCCGCTCCCGGGTCCATCCCGGGCTCGAGGACGAGGTTCACCGCGAGCGAACGATCGGCGGGCAGGAGCACCTCGCGCGCGGCGGTGCGGCGGCCCGGGGCAGCCGCGGACACCGCGTGCGGGCCGGGCGGGTAGGCGGCGTCGAGGGGGGACGTCCCCGCGGCCGCGCCGTCCACCGAGAGGTCGGCTCCGGGCGGCTCGGTGGTGACGTGGAGCATCTGGCGCCCCGTGGCGGCGAGCCGTCCCTCGAGCGCCTTCACCGTCCTCTCCACCGCTTCCCGGTTCGGGGCCGCCGGGTCGAGCCGCAGGTAGCGCGCGAAGGCCGCGAGCGCCGCCGCGTGGTCGCCGAGCTTCTCGTGGGCCTGCCCGATGTTGAACTGGAGGGCCGGGCTCGGCTTCAACCGGTCGGCGGCCTCGAAGGCGGAGATGGCCTCCCGGTACTTCCCGGCCTTGTAGAGATCCGCGCCCCGGCGGTAGGCGGCCCGGGCCGCGGTGGCCGGGTCGGCGGACGGGTTCGCGGTTGGCGCAACCGGCGAGCCACCGGGCGGATCGACCGCGCTCCCCGGGACGGGGACCGCCAGGAGCGCGGCGAGGAGGAGGTGGCCGAGGCGGAAACCGGTCAAGGTGGCTCCCGGTGGAGCTCCGTCACCGTGCGGTCGGGCCGTACGGGTCGAGGAGGTCGTTGCCGGATGGGCCATTCTCCCTGCTCCCGGCCTTGGCGCCAACCCCGGGGGCGCGGGCCGGCCGGGAACGGGCCGGCCTGGGCGAGGGAGGAGCCGCGGCCGACACCGACGGAGGCGGCTCGTCCGGCGCCGGAACTGCCCCGGCCTGCGGCACGGAGTCGGGAGCGGTGACCTGGACCGCGGGCGGCTCGGGGCGGGGGGCGATCTCCGCGCTCCGCGTCGGGGGCACGTAGGGCACGGAGACCTCGGCCCGGCGCACGGCCAGCGCAGCCACCACCCCGGAGAGGAGCGCCACGAAGAGGAGCCCGAGCACGGCCGCGAGCGCGAGCTGCGACCGGCGGCGGCTCACCACCTCGACCTCCGACCGGGTGTCGCGCTGGATCCGCGTGGAAGGGCGCGTCGGTGCAGCCACCGGGGCCGGCGGGGCGAGGTCGCGCAGCGGGAGCGTGTCGCCGAGGGGCAGGGTACCGCCGCGGGAGCTGGTGCGCTCCGCCATCCGCTCCGACAGGCGGTCGGTGGCCCGGTCGGTGGTTCGATCGCTGGACCGGCCGGTGAGGAGCGGGGACACCGCCGTGCCGAACACCGGAGCGCGCAGGACCTCCGGGTCGGCAGCGGCGAGGCGGGAGAGCTCACCCGCGAGCTCCTCCATCGACTGCTGACGTCCCTCGGGACGCTTCACCAGCGCCCGCAGGACGATCTGCTCGATCCCGGGGGGCAGCTCGGGACGCAGCCGGCGGGGCGGAAGGGGTGCGTCGCTCTGGTGCTTCATGAGCGTCGCGAGCGGGGTGTCGCCGTCGAAGGGGAGCCGGCCGGTGAGGGTCTCGTAGGCGAGGACGCCGAAGGCGTAGACGTCGGAGCGCTGGTCGATGGCGTTCGAGGAGGCCTGCTCCGGCGACATGTACTCGGGCGTCCCGATGATGGAGCCAGCCTTGGTCAGCCGCTTCGCGTCGGGGACCCCGGGCCCCTTGGCAATGCCGAAGTCGAGCACCTTCACGAAGTCGGTGCCGTCGTTCCGGCGCAGGACGAAGACGTTCTCGGGCTTGAGATCGCGGTGGACGATGCCCCGCTGGTGGGCGGCCCCGAGGGCCCGGCAGATCTGGAGGAAGACCGGGATCGCCCGGGCGAGAGGCAGGGGACCGTCCCGGTGGAGGATGCGGGCCAGGCTCTCCCCCTCGAGGGCCTCCATGACGAAGTAGGCTTCCCCCTCCGGGGTGTGCCCGAAGTCGAAGACCTCGACGATGTTCTCCTGTCCGATCTGGCTCGCGGCCCGGGCCTCGTGCTGGAAGCGGTCGAGCAGTTCCTCGTCCCGCGAGTACTCCGGGCGGAGCACCTTGACCGCCATGCGCTTGCCCAGCGTGACGTGCTCGGCGAGGTAGATGCTGCCCATCCCCCCCTGCCCCATGCGGGACAGGATGCGGTAGCGGTCCCCGAGGGTCCGCCCCACGAGGTCGTGGGACGGGGCGAGGAGCGTGCCGTCGACCGGGCAGACGGTGACGCCGTCGTCGCTCCTCGTCTTGCATGTGGGGCAAACAGGCATACGCGGCGGGCGCCGAGATCGGATAAGCTACCACAACCTGCCGGAAGCCCGGACGAAAGCGGGGAATTGGTGTCGGAGCTCTTCGTCGTCAACGGAATCTGCGGAGGGACCGTCTTCTTCCTCCCCGACGTTCCGACGGTGCTCGGGCGCTCCGCCGAATGCCAGGTCCAGATCGCCGACCCCTGGATCTCCAGCATGCACGCCATGTTCGAGAAGCGCGGGAACGAGCTCTGGCTCGTGGACCTCGAGTCGCGCAACGGCACCTGGGTGAACGACAGCAAGGTCCGGGAGGCGCCGCTCGCCCCCGGCTACCGGCTCCGTTTCGGCAAGACCGAGGTCGAGCTGCGGGAGGGGCTCACCCCCCGCCCCCTCCAGCCGCTCCTCTCCGAGAGCGGCACCATCGTCCGCTACCTGGCGGACATGCAGGCAGAGTCGCGGGAGGCGAAGCAGCCCGACCCGCCGTCCCGGCGGGACACCGACCCGAGCTCGCGGCGCACCACCGGCCGTGGCCAGGGGTCGCGACGCCAGGTTGCCATCGTGAACGACATCGGCCGGGCCATCGTCGACGCCCCCGACCTCGACACCACGCTGGCCCGGATCCTCCACACCGTCGCCACCGCGGTCCGCGCCGAGCGCTCCACGCTGCTGCTCATGGACGAGTCGGGCCACATGCAACCCCGGGCGACCGAGCCGCCCGGGTCACCGCCCCGGGTCTCGGAGACCGTGGTCACCGCGGCCGCCAAGGGGCGCGCCGGCCTGCTCACCATCGACGCCCAGCAGGACCTCCGCTTCACCGGGAGCCAGTCGGTGATCGTGCACGGGATCCGCTCCTGCCTGTGCGTCCCGGTCTGGGCCGACAACCGCATCCTGGGCATGCTGGTCATGGACCGCGGATTCGTCGACCCCTTCACCGCCGACGACCTCGAGCTCACCACGCTGGTGGGCTACCAGGCGGCGCTGGCCATCGAGCGGGCCCGCTTCCTCGCCGGGGTGGACGAGGCCGAGCAGCAGCGCCGGCGCCTCTCCCGCAACTTCTCCCCCGACGTGGCGACGCTGATCGTGGCCCAGGAGCAGGGTGGCCGGGAGCCGCTCGATCCCCGGGCGCTCGACGACGTCACCGTGCTCTTCGCCGAGGTGCAGGGGTTCGGAGGCCTCCTCGAACGTCTCCCCCCCCCGGAGCTGGCGGTGCTCCTCGACGCCTACTACCGATCGATGACGGAGGCGGTGTTCGAGGAGCAGGGAACCCTCGACAAGTTCGTCGGCGACGCGGTCGTGGCGGCCTTCGGCGCCCCGGTTCCCATGTCCGACGGGGCGACGCGGGCGCTGCGCTGCGCCTTCGGCATCCTCGCGCGGGTCGAGCAGCTGAACCGTACCCTCCCCGCCGACCGGCGCTTCGGGATCCGGGTGGGAGTCCACACCGGGAGCGTCGTGGCCGGAAACTTCGGGACACCGGATCGGATCGAATACGGGGTGCTCGGCGAGACGGTCAGCGTGGCGGCGCGCATCGTGTCGCTCGCTGCCGCCGGTGCCGTCTACGTGGGACGGGAGACCGCCCAGGAGGCGGCCACCACCTTCCTCTTCCAGGACCTCGGCCGGCGGGTCCCGCGGGGCACGGCTCCCCCGGTGGATGTGCTGCAGGCGACGGGTTCGGTGAAGCCCACGTGACGGTGCCGATCCTTGCGGTCGTGGTCCGTTTGCCGTAGACCGTCCCCTCGGAGGTCGTCCGGCGGATGCAGCTCACGGTGCGCGACGCAGCCAGGTTCCTGGGAGTCACCGAGCAGGTCCTGGAGCGGTGGGTGAAGCGGGGAGAGCTCCCCGGGCAGCTGGTGAACGACCGGTACCGGTTCAATCGCATCGAGCTCCTCGAGTTCGCAACGCAGCGCAAGATCCCGGTTTCTGCGGAGATTCTCGAGGAACCTGGCCTCGCGCCCCGCACGCTTCCGGCGCTCCTCGCCGCGGTCCACCACGGAGGCATCCACCGGGGCCTCGGTGGGGGGACGAAGGAGGAACTACTCCGGGAGATGGTCGACCGGCTCCCCGCGCCTCCCGGGTTCGACCGCGAGTTCCTCTACCGGATGGTGCTCGCCCGGGAACACCTGGGATCGACCTCGCTCGGCAACGGCATCGCCATTCCCCATCCGCGGGAACCCATCGTCCTCCGCGTGAACGAGCCCGCCGTCGCCATCTTCCTGCCCGACAGGCCGGTGCCCTCCGGGGACGGACCGCCGGTCTCCACGTTCTGCCTGCTCGTGAGCCCCTCGACCCGCGTCCACCTCCACCTGCTCGCAGCGCTGGCCGCGACCCTGCGGGATCCGGACGTTGCGTCCCGGCTCGCGGCGCGGGCCCCCGACGCCGAGATCCTCGCCGCCCTCGAGCGCGCCCAGACGGCGCTCGCCCGCCAGCGGACCGAATCGCAGGCCCGGAGCGACGGGGAGTGACGCTCTACCTCGCGGCGCTTGCCGTCTTGCTGGCCGGCTCCGCCGCCGGTCTCCTGCTCGGCCGCCGCCACCCGGCGCTGGCCCTCCAGGTCGCCTCCGCCGGCGCGCTGGCCGGCAGCGCCATCGGCCTCCTCGCGGTCTTCCCCTTCGTGCTCGGGGCGGGGCCGGTGGTCCGGACGCTCCCCTGGTCGGAGCCGGTGGGTGCCTTCACGCTGCGTCTCGATCCCCTCTCCGCCTTCTTCCAGGCGGCGCTCTTCGCGGTCGCCCTCCCCGCCACCGCCTTCGGCGCCGGGTACATGAAGCCCCACGTGGGGCGGCGGCCGCTCGGCGGGTTCGTCTTCTTCTACGGTCTCCTTCTGGGTTCGATCTCGCTGGTCTTCGCGGCCTGCGACGCGGTGCTCTTCCTGGTCGCCTGGGAGGTGATGGCGGTCGCCTCCTTCGCGCTCGTCACCTTCGACGACGAGAAGCTCCACGTCCGGAGGGCCGGCTTCGTCTTCCTCGTCGCCTCCCACCTCGGTACGGCCTTCCTCCTCGCCCTCTTCGTCCTGCTCGGGCGCAGCGCCGGCAGCTTCGACTTCACCCGGTTCGAGGAGATGCGGGGCGCGGTGACGGTGGCCCCGGCCATCCTCTTCGCCCTGGGCCTCGTCGGCTTCGGCGCCAAGGCCGGGCTCGTCCCGCTGCACGTCTGGTTGCCGGAGGCCCACCCGGCCGCCCCCAGCCACGTCTCGGCGATCCTCTCGGCGGTCATGATCAAGACCGGCGTGTACGGGATCTTCCGGGTGATGGGCTTCCTCCCCGCCCTCCCGGCCGGCTACGGCGTGGTGCTCGGGGCCGTGGGCCTGGGAAGCGCGCTCGTCGCGATCACGCTCACCCTGGGGCAGCGCGACATCAAGCGGGCGCTGGCCTATTCCAGCGTGGAGAACGTCGGGCTCATCCTGCTGGGCATGGGGATCGGCGTCGCCGGCACCGCGACCGGGATGCCGGTGGTTGCGGCGCTGGGCTTCGGCGGCGCGCTCTTCCACGTCTGGAACCACGCCCTGATGAAGGGGCTGGCCTTCCTGGGCGCCGGCGCGCTGGTGCACGCCACCCACACGCAGGACCTGGAGCGGATGGGCGGACTGCTCGGGCGCCTTCCCTGGTCGGGGGCGGCCTTCCTCCTGGGGATGGCGGCGCTCTCCGCGCTCCCGCCGCTCGCCGGGTTCGCCTCCGAGTGGCTCCTCTACATGGGGCTGCTCTCCGGCGCGAGCGCCGCGGAGGGGGCGGCCTCGCTGGTCGGCTACCTGGCCGTGGCCGCGCTGGCGCTCGTGGGCGCCATCGCCGCCATCTCCTTCACCCGCATCGCCGGGGTGGCGCTTCTGGGCGCGCCGCGCAGCCAGGAGGCCGCGAAGGCGCACGAGCTCTCCCGGCTGGAGGTCGTCCCGCTCCTCGCACTGGCCGCCGCCTGCACGCTCTTCGGCGTGTTCCCCGCCCTGCCGATGCGGCTCCTCACCCCGGCTGCGGTCCAGGTCGGGGGCGCCCAGGTCTCGGCGGCGCTGGCCCCGGTCGCGGCGCTCCCTGCGGCGCCGAGCGCGGTGGTGCTCGTCCTCCTCGCACTCGTGGCGGCGATCGTCCTCCTGCGCCGCCACCTGGGAAGCGGCGTCGCCGCTGCCGACACCTGGGGCTGCGGCTTCACCGCCCCCACCTCGCGCATGGAGTACACCGCCTCGTCGTACTCCCAGCTCATGCTGTCGGGGCTCGTACCGGGCCCGCTCCGGCCCCGCATCCACCTCCAGGCGCCGCGGGGGATCTTCCCGGGGAAGGCCTCCCTGCGGACCGAGCCGCAGGACCCGGCCCGCACCCGCCTCTTCGACCCGCTCTTCCGCGTCCTGGGCGACCGCATGAGCCGGATCCGGCGCTACCAGGCCGGACGGCTGAACCTCCAGCTCCTCTACACGGTGGTGACCCTGCTCGCGCTGCTCGCGGCCATGGCCCTGCGGGAGTGGCTGCGTTGACCGGCCCGCTCCTCGTGGCGGGCCTGGTGCTGGCCTTCGTGAGCGGGCTCCCCGGCCTGGCGCTCCGCCGCAGCCCGGAGCTCGGGCAGCGGCTCTCCACCGCGATGCTCTGCCTGGCAGCGGTCCTCGGAATCTCTGCGGCGCTCCCCATCCTGGCTGGCGCTCCGACGTTCGCGGCCCAGCTGCCCTGGCACCAGCCGAATGCCTCGCTCGCGCTCCGGCTCGACCCCCTCTCGGCCATCTTCCTCGTGCCCATCCTGCTCGTGCCGGCGCTGGGGTCGATCTACGGAAACGCCTACTGGCCGCAGGCACGGCTCGGCGTGCACGCGGTCCGGGTGCAGGTCTGGTACGGGGTGGTCACCGGGGCGATGGGGCTCGTCGTCGTCTCGGACAACGCCATGCTCTTCCTCTGCGCCTGGGAGGTGATGGCCCTCTCCGGCTTCTTCCTCGTCCGGACCGACCCGGACCGCAAGGACGCGCCGCGCGCCTCCTGGATCTACCTGGCCGCCTCCCACGTGGGGACGCTCTCGCTCGTCGCCTTCATGGCGCTGGCCGGCTCGTCGCGGGGCAGCTTCGACTTCGCCGACTGGGCCGGTCTCTCCGCCGCCGCCCCCGGGGGCACGCGGCTCTGGCTGCTCGCCCTCTTCGGCTTCGGGCTCAAGGCGGGCCTGGTCCCGCTCCACTTCTGGCTGCCCGGCGCCCACGCGTCGGCGCCGAGCCACGTCTCCGCCATCATGTCCGGCGTGCTCCTCAAGGCCGGCGTCTACGGCATCTTCCGGTCCACGAGCTTCTTCGACGCCCCCCCGGTCTCCTGGGGCGCCCTCCTCGTCCTCCTCGGCGTGGTGTCCGGCGTCCTGGGCGTGGCGCTGGCGCTCGCCCAGCACGACCTCAAGCGGCTGCTCGCCTACCACTCGGTCGAGAACATCGGAATCATCATCATGGGGCTGGGGCTGGCGGTGCTGGGGCGGGCCCGCGGCGATCCCGGGCTCGTCCTGCTGGGATTCGCCGGCGGCGCCCTCCACGTCGTGAACCACGCGCTCTTCAAGTCGCTCCTCTTCCTGGGAGCGGGCTCGGTCCAGCACGGCGCCCACACCCGCGATCTCGACCACCTGGGCGGCCTGGGGCGGGCCATGCCCTTCACGGCCGGGCTCTTCCTGGTGGGTGCCGCCGCCATCAGCGGGCTCCCGCCGCTCAACGGCTTCGTCTCCGAGTGGACGATCATGCTGGGGGCGGCGAGCGCACTCGACCTCGGCCCGGGCGATCCGGTCCGCTACGCGGTGCTGGTGGCTCCGTCGCTGGCGCTCGTCGGTGGGCTCGCCTCGGCCTGCTTCGTGAAGGTGCAGGGAAGCGTGTTCCTGGGGAACCCGCGAACCGAGGAGGCCGCCCGCGCGCACGAGTCGTCGCCGGTCATGCTCGCGCCCATGGCGGTCCTGGCGGCGGCCTGCGTCGCCATCGGCCTGCTGCCGCCGCTCCTCCTCCCGGCGCTCACCCGGGGCGCCGCGGCCTGGTCCGGGATGCCGCTCTCCGCTCTCGCCCTCCCGGCGGAGATGGCGGCAGGCAGCGTGGCGCGGGTGGCGGGCGTTGCGGCGCTTCTCCTCGGGATGGTCCTCCTGCTCACCTTCCTGCGCCGCCGCGTCGGCGCGGGCGCCACCGTGGCGGAGACCTGGGGCTGTGGCTTCACCCGGCCCACCGCGCGCATGCAGTACACGGCCAGCTCCTTCGCCCAGATCCTGAACGACGCCTTCCGCTGGGCGCTCTTCCTCCGCATCCGATCCACCTCGCCGCGGGGACCCTTCCCCACCGGTGCACGCTTCTCCACCGAGCCCCGCGAGGCCGTGCTCGACCTCGCCCTCGTGCCCGCGCTGCGCGGATACACGTCCCTGCTCACGCGCCGGCGGGGCGTGCTGGCGGGCCGGCTCCACCTCTACGCGCTCCTCGTGCTCGCGACCCTGGTGGCGCTCCTCGCCTGGCGATTCGTCTGGTGGTGACATGATCCCGCGCATCCTCTTCCAGCTCTGCTTCCTCCTCCTCCTTCCTCCGCTCCTGCTCGGCGTGGTGAACCGGGTGAAGTCGATCCTCGCCGGCCGGAAGGGCCCGCCGCTCCTGCAGGGCTACCACGACCTCCTCCGGCTGCTGCGGAAGGGAGCCGTCTACAGCCGCACCACCACCTGGGTGTTCCGCGCTGCCCCGGTGCTCGGGCTCGCCGCCACCATCACCGCCGGAACCATCCTCCCGGTCGCCGGGCAGCCTGCCCTCATCTCGTTCGCCGGCGACTTCGTCCTCTTCGCCTACCTGCTCGCGCTGGCCCGCTTCGGCACCGCGCTGGCCGCGCTCGACACCGGCTCCGCCTTCGAGGGCATGGGCGCGGCCCGGGAGGTCTCCTTCTCCAGCATGGCCGAGCCGGCCCTCTTCCTCTGCCTGGTGGTGCTGGCGCGCGCCACCCACTCGCTCTCCCTCTCCGGGATGCTCGGTCCCGACCTGGCCCCGGCCTGGCGCGGCGCGGCCCCGGCGCTGCTCCTCGCCGCCATCGCGGTCCTGGTGGTGGCACTGGCCGAGAACTCCCGCATCCCGGTGGACGACCCCAACACCCACCTCGAGCTGACGATGATCCACGAGGTGATGGTCCTCGACCACTCCGGCCCGGACCTGGCGTTCATCCTCTACGGCGCGGCCATCAAGTTCTTCCTCTTCGGGGCCCTCTTCGTCCGGATCGTGCTCGACGCCCGGCTCGCGAGCGTGTGGGCCTCCGAGGCCCTCTTCCTGGCCGGGCTCCTCGGCTTCGCGGTGCTGGTGGGCCTCGTCGAGTCGGTCATGGCCCGCCTCAGGCTCACCCGGGTGCCCCAGATGCTGGTGGGCGCCTCGGTCCTCTCCGTCTTCGCTCTCGTGCTCCTCCTGAGGTGAACATGGGCACGCTCGCCGACATGGTCTTCATCCTGGTGGTCGTCATCGACCTCTTCGTGCTGGCCTCGAGCCGGCTGGGCGCCGCCATCCGCGCGGTGGCGCTGCAGGGCGCCCTGCTCTCGCTCCTGACCCTGCTCCTCGCCTCGTCGGCGCACGACATCGGCCACAGCCTGGCCGTGGCGGGCGGCGCGCTCGCCATCAAGGCCATCCTCATCCCCTGGTTCATGTTCCGGGCCATGCGGGAGGCCGCCATCCGGCGCGACATCGAGCCGCTGGTGGGCTACGTCCCCTCCATGATCCTGGGCGGCCTCGGGGTCGTCCTCTCGTTCGCGTTCTCGCGCGGACTGCCGATGCCCTCGAGCGAGATGCACCCCTTCCTCGTCCCCACCGCGCTCGCCACCGTCTGGACCGGGCTCCTCCTCGTGGTGAGCCGCCGCAAGGCCGTCACGCAGGTGCTCGGCTTCCTCGTGCTCGAGAACGGGGTCTTCGTCTTCGGTCTCCTGCTCACCGAGATGATGCCGGTGATGGTCGAGGCGGGCGTGCTGCTCGACCTGCTCGCCGCGGTCTTCGTGATGGGCATCGTGATGTTCCAGATCAACCGGGAGTTCGCCTCCCTCGACACCGACGCCCTGTCGTCCCTGAAGGACTAGGCGCGATGATCCTCCTCGTCATCCTGCTCCCCCTCGTCCTCGGCGCCGGCGCGCTCTTCTGGCCGGACAACCGGACGCGCCCGAGGCTGCTCCTGGCGGGAGGCCTCCTCCACCTGGGTGGCCTCGTCGTCCTCTGGCTGCACCCGGAGCCTCCCGTCCTGCATGGCTTCCTCCTCCTCGACGCCGCCGGCAAGGTGGTGGTCACCACCTCGAGCGTCCTCTTCCTGGCGAGCGCCGTGTACGCCCAGGGCTACCTGCACCGGCGCTCCGACCGGGACAACCGGGTCTTCGTGGGCGGTCTGCTCGTCATGCTCGCCGCCCTGACCACGGTGGGGGCCTCCCAGCACCTGGGGCTCCTCTGGGTGGCCATCGAGCTCACCACCCTCTCCACCGCCCCGCTCATCTACTTCAACCACAACGCCCAGTCGCTCGAGGCGTCGTGGAAGTACCTGCTCGTCTCCTCGCTGGGCATCGCGCTGGCGCTCCTCGGAACGTTCTTCCTGGCCTTCTCCGGCGCCGGCCCGGGAGGGCCCCGGTCGCTCATGCTCGACGAGCTGGTGCGCGCCGGGCCGGAGCTCTCCCGCCCCTGGGTGAGGGCCGCCTTCGTCTTCCTGCTGGTCGGATACGGCACCAAGATGGGGCTCGCCCCGCTTCACTCCTGGAAGCCCGACGCCTACGGGGAGGCCCCCGGGCTCCTCGGCGCCCTGCTCGCCGGTGGCGTCACCAGCGTCGCCTTCCTCTCGCTCTACCGCGTCCTCCAGGTCACGCGCGCCGCCGGGGAGTCGGCCTTCGCGAACGACGCGCTCCTCGGCATGGGGCTGCTCTCCATGGCGCTTGCCGCGGTCTTCATGGCCGGCCAGAAGGACTTCAAGCGGATGCTCGCCTACTCCAGCGTGGAGCACATGGGCATCCTGGCGGTGGGGCTCGGGCTGGGCGGCGCGGCGGTGGGCGGCGCCTTCTACCACGTCGTGAACAACGGGCTCACCAAGGGCGTGCTCTTCCTGGCCGCCGGCAACATCCACCGCGCGTACGGGTCGAAGCGCGTCGGCGAGGTGCGGGGCGCGGCCCGGCGCCTCCCGGTCTCCGGCCCGCTCTTCCTGGCCGGGTTCCTGGCCATCACGGGGATGCCCCCGTTCAGCCCGTTCTGGAGCGAGTTCGTGATCCTGAACGGCGCGCTGGGCACGGGCCGCTTCCTGGTGGGCGGGCTCTTCCTGCTCTTCCTCGCCCTCATCTTCATCGGGATGGGCTCGACGGTCCTGCAGGTGGTGCAGGGAGACGACGAGGGAGCACCCGGCGACCGCAACTTCCGGGACGGCTGGCTCACCGCCGGCCCCCCCGCGGCGCTCCTCCTCGTCGTGCTCGGCCTCGGGCTCTGGCTGCCCCGGATCCTGAAGGACGTCTTCGCCTCGGCCGCCTCGATGGTGGGAGGGAGCTAGACCCATGGCCCACCGCGTGCTCCAGGCCTGGAACGCCGAGTCGGTCCCGGCCGCCGATGTCCCGGTCCTCCCCGTCGACGACTTCCAGCAGATCGTCGCCGACTCCGTCGCCGCCGGGGGCCGGGTCTCGGCCTGCTTCGGCCGCGCCGACGGCGACCGCACCCGCGTCACCGCGGTCCTGGCCGACGACGCCCAGGGGCGGCTCGGCCTGCTCGCCTGCCGGGTGGGCGCCTCCTGGCCCTCGCTCGCCCAGGAGTGCCCGTCGATCCAGGCCTTCGAGCGGGAGATCTTCGAGCAGTTCGGCGTGCGCCCGGAGGGGCACCCGTGGCTGAAACCGCTCCGCTTCGAGCCGCCGCACGTCCCCGGCGTCGACCCGTGGGGCCGGGTGGCGAACCCCAGCACCATCCCGGGCGACTACCCCTTCTTCCGCGTCGAGGGAGAGGAGGTGCACGAGGTGGCCGTGGGGCCGGTGCACGCCGGCGTCATCGAGCCGGGCCACTTCCGCTTCCAGTGCCACGGCGAGCACGTCTTCACCCTCGAGATCGTCCTCGGCTACCAGCACCGCGGCGTGGAGCAGCTGCTCGCCGGGGGACCGGACCGGCGCACCGTCACGCTCCTCGAGTCGGTCGCCGGCGACACGGCGGTGGGGAACGCCGTCACCCACGCCAGCGCGGTGGAGGCGCTGGCCGGCTTCCAGATCCCGGCCCGGGCGTCGGTGCTGCGCGGCGTCGCGCTCGAGCTGGAGCGGCTCGCGAACCACGTGGGCGACCTGGGCATGCTGGCCGGCGACGTCGGCTTCCTGCCCACCGCCAGCTACTGCGGGGCGCTTCGCGCCGAGTACCTGAACGCGCTCGCCGAGATCTGCGGCAACCGCTTCGGGCGCGGCCTGGTGGTACCGGGCGGCGTTCGCTTCGACCTGGACCCCGGCGCTGCCGGGCGGCTCGCGGACAGGCTCCGGAAGGCCTGGGAGCAGGTCGAGGGCGCGACCGGGCTCCTCTTCGAGTCCCCCTCGGTGCGCAACCGCTTCGACGGCACCGGCGTGGTCTCCCGGGAGACCTGCGTGAAGCTCGGCCTGGTGGGCCCGGCGGCCCGCGCCTGCGGGGTCTCCCGGGACGTCCGTCGCGACCACGCCACCGGGATCTTCCGCTTCCTCCACGTCCCCACCGTCACCGGGGAATCGGGCGACGTCTTCTCGCGGGCCTGGGTGCGGCTCCTCGAGGCCGAGCGCAGCTCCGAGTTCGTGATCCGGGAGCTGCGCGCGCTCCCCGGTGGGCCGGTCCGTGCCGATTGCCCTCCGGCCCGCCCCGGCCAGCTCGTGGTCTCCCTCACCGAGGGCTGGCGCGGCGAGCTCGCACACGTGATCGAGACCGGCCCGGACGGGCGCTTCCTCCGCTACAAGCTCAAGGACCCCTCCTTCCACAACTGGATGGGGCTCGCCATGGCGCTGCGCGGCGAGCAGATCTCCGACTTCCCGCTCTGCAACAAGAGCTTCAACCTCTCCTACTGCGGACACGACCTCTGATGGACGGCATCCCCGGCATCCTCAAGTTCCGCGCCGGCTTCGGCCGGCAGACCGTGGCCTACCCCGAGGGACCCGGGCGCTTCCCCGAGCGTTTCCGCGGCCTCCCCTCGCTCGACCCCGGGGCGGGGGACGGCGGCCTGGCCGGCGCAGCCGCCTGCCCCACCGACGCGGTCCGCGACCCGGCCACGCCGGGCATGGCCATCGACATGGGGCGCTGCACCTTCTGCGGCCTCTGCGAGGAGGCGAGCCCCGGCGCCATCCGCTTCACCCGCGACTACCGGCTGGCCGGACGCACCCTGGATGAACTCCGGGTGAACGGCACCGCGCCGCTGCTGGCGCGCGCGCTCGACGAGAAGGCGCGCAAGCTCTTCGGGCGCTCGCTGCGGCTCCGCCAGGTCTCGGCGGCGGGCTGCAACGGCTGCGAGGCGGAGCTGAACGCCTCCGGCAACATCCAGTTCGACATGTCCCGGTTCGGCGTGGCCTTCGTGGCCTCGCCCCGGCACGCCGACGGGCTCGTCGTCACCGGGCCGGTCTCGGACAACATGCGCGAGGCCCTGCTCAAGACCTGGGAGGCACTGCCGGCGCCGCGACTCGTCATCGCCGTCGGGGCCTGCGCCTGCTCGGGGGGCATCTTCCGCGAAAGCCCGGTGCAGTCGAGCGGGATGCCCGGCGTGCCGGAGATCCCGGTCGACCTCTGGATCGCCGGCTGCCCGCCGCATCCCATCACCTTCATCGACGGGGTGCTGCGGCTGCTCGGGCGGGTGGAGGGGGATTCGCTGCGGCTCTCGGGGACGGGGATCCTGGAGCCACGTTAGGGTCGTGCCGCCTACGTCTGCGGCGGCGGCGTGACCAGCGGCCCGGCCACCGCCGTCGGCGCGGCCGGAAGGGCCAGCGGGGCCTGGGGCATGGCGATCCAGAGCGCGATGTACACGATGATCCCCCACCCGCCCGCGAAGATGGAGAGGATGAAGAGCACGCGGACGATCGCCAGCGGCAAGGCGAACCGGTCGGCCAGGCCGCGGCAGACGCCGGCGATCATCCTGCCCTCGCGGGCCCGGTACCACTCCCGCTGCAGGGGGCGCTGATCCATCCAGCTGGTGCAGTGGCGGCAGCGGGTGGCACCGGACTCGTTCTCCGTGCGGCAGTATGGGCAGGTGGTCATCGTTCGTCTCTCCTCCAGCCCCTCCCTACGGAGGGGGACACCGCCTATTTCACCGGACTCCCCAGGCCGGGCCACTCCCCAAGCGGGGTAGTGCTCCTCACCACGTGCATGCCGGCCTCTGCGAAGCGGGCGAGCGCCGCCCCGGCCTCGGGCGTGAAATCGGCAAGGAATCCGCCGGCCTGGTCCGGAATGGCCACCGGCGACATGCAGTCCTCGAGCAGGTAGACCCGGCCGGCCAGCGCCTCGTCCCGGGCCTGGATCTCCCGGAGCAGGTCCTCGACGGTGGCCTTCACGCAGTGGCTCGAGGCCTGGCCGGCGACGACCAGCGCGTCGGAGGAGAGGAGCGCCTCGACGAGGGCCGGATTCCGCCCTCCGTGCGGCCTGCCGTCGTGGGTCCGAACCACCTCCGGCCCCAGCGCCGAGTAGTGCTCGGTGAGCGGGTTCTGCCCCTTCCACTCGGTCCAGGACTCGGCGGCCCGGACGAAGGAGTGGAAGAGCCGCGCCTCCTGCAGCACCCCCACCAGCGCGTGGCCGTCCCCGCCCACCAGGCAATGGGGCGGCCAGAGGTAGAGCTGGTACTTCCCCGCCCGCTCCAGCTCCTCGCAGTAGTGGAGGGCCTCGGCGCGCAGCCACTCGTAGTCCCCGCCCGCCACCCAGGAGGCCACGGCCGGGTCGGGGCGCGCCTCCCCGGATCGCACTTCACCCGCCGTGACGACGCGCCATGGGCGCATCGGCCGCCCCTGCCGGTCCAGCCAGAAGGAGGCGAAGAAGATCTGGAAGGCCAGGTGGGAGTCGAGGGTGGCGGTGAGGCGGGTGATCGAGCCCAGGTTCCGGTAGATGAAGGAGGCGAGCCGCCGCGTGTCGTCGACCGCCCCGGTGCCGCTCCGGCCCCCCACGTAGAGCGCACCGCCGGGCAGGCAGAAGTCTCGCTGCTCGTCGACCATGACGAGCTGGAGGTCGAGGTGGTCGCTGCCGGCGAGCGCGATGCCGTGCTCCTCGCGCCAGGCCGGGGCCGCGTCGAAGAGCGCCTGGACGTCGGGCTGGTGGGACCAGCGGGCGGAATCGTCCGGGTCGTGGAAGGGCGGCAGCGGCAGTTCCCGGAACTTCACGGGGACCCCCGGACAGCGCCCTCCCGGGCCTCGAGGACGAGACGGGTGCGCAGGTCGTGCAGGCTCCGCTCCAGCCCCACCGGGTAGGCGTGGGGGTGGACGAGCCGCTTCACGCCGGAGTGGAGGCGCCCGAGCTGCGCCGCCGCCCGGGCCCGCACCTCGGTGAGCGGCGGTGCCGCCCAGGCCGGCGCTCCCTGGCGCAGCACCGGGACGAGCAGGTCCTCGAAGGGCGTTCCCTCCGGGATCACGCGACGGCGGGTGAAGTCGAGCGGGTCGACCATCTCCGGCGCGGGCGGGATCCCGAGCTCGACGTCGAAGATCACGTCGCCGAGGAATCCCTCCGCGTGGTGGTAGCGCCGGACCTGCAGGATGCCCGGCACCGTGGTCTTGGCGAGCTGCTCGGAGAGCTTGACCCGGGGGCGCCAGGGGCGGCCCGGTCCGTCGCGAACGGCCGAGAGCTTGTAGACGCCGCCCAGGGCAGGATCTCCCCAGCCGGTCACGAGCCGCGTGCCCACGCCCCAGACCGTGATGGCGGCCTTCTGGTCCTGCAGCGCGTGGATCACGTGCTCGTCGAGCTCGTTGGAGGCGAGGATGGCGGTGTCGGTGAGGCCGGCCTCGTCGAGCAACCGCCTCGCCTGCAGGGAGAGCCAGGCCAGGTCGCCCGAATCGAGCCGGATGCCGGCCAGCCGCTGACCGTCCTTCCGGAGCTCGCGCCCCACCTCGATGGCGTGGCGCACTCCCTCCAGCGTGTCGTAGGTGTCGACGAGGAGGATGGTGTTCCCCGGCATGGCCCGCGCGTAGGCGCGGAAGGCCTCGAGCTCCTCGTCGAAGAGCATGACCCAGCTGTGGGCGTGGGTGCCCTTCACCGGGATGCCGTACAGCTTCCCGGCGAGCGCGTTGGAGGTTCCGGCCACTCCCCCCACGTAGGCGGCGCGGGCAGCCGAGAGGGCGCCGTCGATGCCCTGGGCGCGGCGCAGGCCGAACTCGACCACCGGCTGCCCCTTCGCGGCCAGGACGATGCGGGCCGCCTTGGTGGCGACGAGCGTCTGGAAGTTGACGAGGGCGAGCAGCGGCGCCTCGAGCAACATGCAGGGGACGACCGGCCCCCGCACGCGCAGGAGCGGCTCGTGCGGGAAGACGACCGTGCCCTCGGGGACTGCGTCGACGTCGACGTCGAGCTTCAGCTCGCCGAGCCAGTCGAGGAAGGCCGGGTCGAAGAGGGACTTCCCGTCCGACCCGTGCTGCCCGGCCAGGAAGGCGAGGTCGTCCGGCGTGAACCGGTGGTGAAGGATCAGGTCGACCGCGTCCTCCAGCCCCGCCGCCACCGCGTAGCCGCCCTCGAAGGGGTTCCGCCGGAAGGACAGGTGGAACACCGCCTCCTTCCCGGCCACCCCGCCCTTCCAGGCCGCCGCGGCCATGGTGAGCTCGTAGAAGTCGGTGAGGAGCGCGAGCGACGTCCGGTAGACCTGCGATGGGCCCATGAAGTCTCCAGCCTGGTTCTAACGCCGGCGCGGGCGATGTAGAAGGATCCGGTGTTCCTCCGCGCCGTGCTCCTGCCCTTCGTCTGGACGCGCCTGCTCCTCGCCGGGGTGGCCTGGTTCGGCGAGCAGATGTCGGTCAGCTGGACCTATCCAGTGGGAGAGGCGGCCCGGAGGGGGTGGGCCTTCGTACCGGCGGCCTGGCTCGACGCCCTCGGGCGCTGGGACGCACACTGGTACCTGGACGTCGCGTCCCGCGGGTACGAGCATCGCGGGCCGCTCGCCTCGGTGCAGTCGAACGTGGCCTTCTTCCCCCTCTACCCGTGGACGGTGCGGGCAGCCCACCTGCTCGTGCCCGGCCAGGAAGAGGGGTCCTGGTACCTCGCGGCACTCCTGGTCTCGAACGCGTCCCTGCTCCTCGGGCTGTGGCTCCTCTGGCGGCTCGCGCGGGACCTGGCCGACGAGGAGACGGCCACGCGGACCGTGCTCTACGTGCTCCTCTTCCCCTTCGGATTCGTCCTCTCGTCGGCCTACCCCGAGGCGCTCTTCCTCCTCCTCTCGGTGGCGTGCCTCGGGGCGGCGTCGAAGGGGAGGCCGTGGCTGGCGGGCGGGCTCGGGCTCCTGCTCGCGATGACCCGTCCCGGCGGCGTCCTGGTGGCCATCCCGCTGGCCTGGTTCGCGATCGACCGCGGCGGACGGAGGCTCCCGGCACTCGCCGCCGCCGCCCTCCCCGGCCTCGGGCTCGCCCTCCACGCGGGGCTCCTCTGGCGCGTCACCGGGGACCCGCTCGCCCTCTTCCACGCGCAGGGAGCGTGGGGACGGGCGCTCGCGGCCCCCTGGCAGACGATCCTCCACCCCCGGGAGTTTCACCCCTGGATGGGGCCGCTGGAGGGGGCGGCGCTCCTGCTCGTGGGGGGGCTCGGCGCCTGGCTGCTCCGGCGGCGGGAGACCCGGGCACTGGGAATCTGGGCGCTCGTGTCGCTCGGGCCGGTGCTCCTCTCCGGGACCCTGCTCTCCTCCCTCCGCTTCGCCACGGTGATCTTCCCGGCCTTCCTGGCTCTCGGCCTGCTCGGGCGGCGGCCGGCGGTCGACCGATCGGTGGTGATCGGATTCTCCTTCGCCCAGGCGGTGCTCTTCCTCTTCTGGTCGCGGTTCTTCTGGGTCGGGTAGGGGGCGCTCCCACGCTGTTCCTTGCATGTTCGACCCCCTCGGGTAAGAACCGGCCCCGGAGGCTTCGACGATGAACGACCCGCTGGGCATCCTTTCCGATCTCGCCATCGGCGCCGGTCGGACCGGCCGTTTCCACTCCCTGCCCGCACTGGAGAGGAAGGGCTTCGGAGCCGTCTCGCGGCTTCCGGTGTCGATCCGGGTGGTGCTCGAGTCGCTGGTCCGGAACCTCGACGGGACGCGCGTGCACGAGAAGGACGTCCGGGCGCTCGCTTCCTGGCAGCCCCGGGCCGACCGGACCGAGGAGATCCCCTTCGTCGTCTCCAGGGTGCTGGCCCAGGACTTCACCGGCGTCCCCCTCATCGTGGACCTGGCGGCGATGCGGGCCGCCATGGCCCGGGCCGGCAAGGCCGCGGCGAAGGTCGAGCCGCTCGTTCCGGTCGACCTGGTGGTGGATCACTCGGTGCAGGTGGACGTCTGGGGCTCGTCCGACGCGCTCCGGAGGAACCTCGAGCTCGAGTTCGCGCGCAACCGGGAGCGCTACGCCTTCCTCAAGTGGGGGACGCAGGCCTTCCGGCGTCTTCGCATCGTGCCGCCCGGGATCGGCATCTGCCACCAGGTGAACCTCGAGTTCCTCGCCACCGTGGCCACCGAGAGGGACGGTGTCTGGCTCCACGACACGGTCATCGGCACCGACTCCCACACCACGATGGTGAACGGGATCGGCGTGGTGGGCTGGGGCGTGGGAGGCATCGAGGCCGAGGCGGCCATGCTGGGGCAGCCCACCGCCTTCCTCACCCCCGACGTGGTGGGCGTGAACGTCCACGGGCGGCTTCCGGAGGGGGCCACCGGCACGGACGTCGTGCTCGCCGTCACCGAGCTGCTCCGCAAGCGGAAGGTCGTCGGAAAGTTCGTCGAGTTCCACGGGGAGGGCGCGGCGAGCCTGCCGGCCGCCGAGCGGGCCACCATCGCCAACATGGCCCCGGAGTACGGCGCGACCATGGGCTACTTCCCGCCCGACGAGCTGACGCTCCGGTACCTGCTGGCGACCGGCCGCGAGAAGGACAAGGTGGACGGGGTCCGCGCCTACCTGAAGGCCCAGGGCACGTTCGGGATCCCGCGCGCCGGCGAGGTCGATTACAGCGAGGTGGTGGACCTCGACCTCGGCTCCGTCGTCCCGGCGGTGGCGGGGCCGAAGCGGCCGCAGGACCGCATCCCGCTCACCCGGGTGAAGGAGCGGTTCACGGAGCTCTTCGCGAGGGCCGACGCGACCGGATACGGGAAGCCGCCCGGGGAGCTGGGGGAGCGCCACGCCGGCGACGGCGTCGCGCTCGGGCACGGCGACGTGGTCATCGCCGCCATCACCTCCTGCACCAACACCTCCAACCCGGCCGTGATGCTGGCGGCGGGGCTGCTCGCGCGGAAGGCCCACGAGCGCGGCCTGCGCCCCCCGCCGCACGTGAAGACCTCCCTGGCGCCGGGCAGCCGGGTGGTCACCGGCTACCTCGAGCGGACGGGGCTGCTCCCGCACCTCGAGGCGCTGGGCTTCCAGGTGGTGGGCTATGGCTGCACCACCTGCATCGGCAACTCCGGCCCCATCGACCCCCGGCTGGAGGCGCTCATCGGGGAGAACGACCTGGTGGCCGCGAGCGTGCTCTCGGGGAACCGCAACTTCGAGGCCCGCGTCCACGTGAACGTGAAGGCCAACTTCCTCATGAGCCCGCCCCTGGTGGTGGCCTACGCGCTCGCCGGCACCGTGCTCCGCGACCTCGACCGGGAGCCCATCGGCAAGGACCCCGCGGGACGGGAGGTGTACCTGAGGGACGTCTGGCCCTCGCAGGCCGAGGTGGCAGAGCTCCTCGAGAAGGCCACCGACCCGGAGGAGTACCGGCGGAACTACGCGCGCTTCGACCAGAACCCACAGTGGAACGAGATGCCGGCCCCCGTCGGCGAGCTCTTCCGGTGGGACCCTCGCTCCACGTACGTGCAGGAGCCGCCCTACTTCATGACCCCGCCGCGCCCCATCGGCGACGTGAAGGGGGCCCGGGCGCTGGCCATCTTCGGCGACTCGATCACCACCGACCACATCTCCCCGGCGGCGAGCATCCAGGCCGACAGCCCGGCCGGCCGCTACCTCATCGCACAGGGAGTGAATCAAGAGGACTTCAACAGCTACGGGTCGCGACGCGGCAACGACCGGGTGATGGTGCGGGGCACGTTCGCCAACGTGCGGATCCGGAACCTCATGCTCCCGGGGCGCGAGGGGGGCGTGACGTTGGTGCAGCCCTCCGGCGAGGAGAAGTCCATCTACGAGGCCGCGGTGGAGTACGAGTCCCGGGCCGTCCCGCTGGTGGTGATCGCCGGCCTCGAGTACGGCACCGGGAGCTCCCGCGACTGGGCCGCCAAGGGCACGGCGCTGCTCGGCGTGCGGGCGGTGGTGGCGCGGTCGTTCGAGCGCATCCACCGGGCCAACCTGGTGGGGATGGGGGTGCTCCCGCTCCAGTTCCCGGAGGGCGCGTCGGCCGAGACCCTGGCGCTGGACGGCACGGAGACCTTCGAGGTGACCGGGCTCGCGAAGCTCCGGCCACTCGGGACCGCGACGCTGGTGGTGCAGCGCAAGGACGGGACGGAGGCGCGCCAGCCGGTGACCGTGCGGATCGACACGCCGGCGGAGCTGGAATACCTGAAGGCAGGCGGAATCTTGCCCTTCGTGCTGGAGCGGCTCGGGTAGACCGGCCGAAATCTGGCATCCGGGCCGGGCGGCGGCAGAATCCCGCCCATGAGCCTCTTCGACATGCTCTCGGTGGCTGCGTTCGCCGCGTCGGTCGTCCTCCTCTTCGACGCCGGCGCGCGCTTGCCGGCCTTCGCGGCGGTGCTGGCAGCGGGGCTGCAGGCCGGGATCCTGTTCCAGTTCTTGCAGGTCCGCACCGGGAGCTTCCCCCTGACCCTCGCGCTGTCGTTCGCGGTGCTGGCGGCGGCCGGATACGCTTGGACGCGGGCGCAGGCGAAGCCGGGGGTGACGGCGGCCACGGCCGCGGTGCTCGCCGGAGCGATCCAGATCCTGCGCGGGTTCAAGCTCGTGTAGGAAGCGGGAGGCGGGCGCGGAGCCCCATCGGCCCCTTGCCCTGGCGAATCCACGGATTAGCTACACCCGTGCCCTTGTCCTCCCCCTCCCGCATCTCCTCCGTCCGCCGACTCCTGCCCCTCCTCCGGAGGGAATGGAAGGCGCTGGCCGGCGCCACCGCCCTGCTGCTCCTCGGCTCGGCCGCCGCGCTGGCGTATCCGCAGGGGATCCGGATCATCGTGGACGGCGCGCTCGAGAACCGTGACGTCGGCCGGATCCGCTTCGCCGCCCTGCTCATGGGTGCGCTGGCCGTGGTGCAGGGGCTCGCCGTGGGAGGCCGGGCCTACCTCTTCGGCCTGGCCGGTGAACGAGGAGTGAAGCGGGTCCGCGAGCAGCTCTTCGACTCGCTGGTGGTGCAGGAGGTGGGCTTCTTCGACGGGCAGCGCACCGGCGACCTCACCTCGCGGCTCGCCTCGGACACCGCGTCGCTCCAGGGGCTGCTCTCCTCCCAGCTCTCCATGGCGCTGCGCAACGCCGTCCAGGTGGTGGGCGGGCTCGTGCTCCTCGTCATCACGTCGGCCAAGCTGACCGCCATCATGCTGCTGGTCGTCCCGGCAGTGGCCCTGGGCGCGGTCTTCTACGGCCGGAAGATCCGGGCCCTGGCCCGCCGCTACCAGGACGCGCTCGCCGACGCCGGTCACGCCGCGGAGGAGTCCCTCTCGGCCATCCGCACCGTGCGGGCCTTCGCCGCCGAGCCGGCCGAGCAGGCCCGCTACGGGGCCGCCATCGAGGCGAGCTTCCGGCTGGCCCGGACCCGAGCGACGGCGGCCTCCCTCTTCATGGGTGGAGCGGCGACCGGCATCTACGTGGCCATCGCGGTGGTCCTGGGATACGGCGGGTCGCTCGTGGCGGGCGGAGAGCTCTCGGCCGGGGCGCTCACCGCGTTCCTCGTCTACACGCTCCTCATCGCCATGGGGCTGGGCACGCTGGCCGACATCTGGGCCGAGGCCATGCGCGGCCTGGGGGCGGCGGAGCGGGTCTTCGACCTCACGGAGCGGAAGCCGGAGATGCCGGTCTCGGGCGGCCGGCGGCTGGACCGCGTGGAGGGGCGCGTCGCCTACGAGGGGGTCCGCTTCCGCTATCCCACCCGTCCCGACGTGGAGGTGCTGCAGGGCATCGACCTGGTGGTGGAGCCCGGGCAGGTGGTGGCGCTGGTCGGTCCCTCCGGCGGGGGCAAGTCCACCATGGGTGCACTGCTCTCGCGGTTGTACGATCCCAGCTCCGGACGGGTCACCCTGGACGGCGAGGACATCCGCGACCTCGACCCGGCCTGGCTGCGCCGCCTCGTGGGGGTCGTCTCGCAGGAGCCGGTGCTCTTCTCCACCACCATCGCCGACAACGTGCGCTACGGGCGGCTCCAGGCCACCGACGCCGAGGTGCGGGAGGCCCTGCGCGCGGCCAACGCCGAGACCTTCGCGGCGGCCTTCCCGGACGGGCTCGCAACGAAGGTGGGCGAGCGGGGGCAGCAGCTCTCCGGCGGCCAGAAGCAGCGCATCGCCATCGCCCGGGCGCTCCTCAAGGACCCGCGCATCCTGCTCCTCGACGAGGCGACCAGTGCGCTGGACGCCGAGAGCGAGGCGCTGGTGCAGGACGCGCTGACGCGGCTCATGAAGGGACGGACGTCGGTGGTGATCGCCCACCGGCTCTCCACGGTGATCGGGGCCGATCGGGTGGTGGTGATCGACGGCGGCCTGGTGGTGGAGTCGGGCACGCACGCCGAGCTGATGGCGCGCGGCGGGGCCTACTCGAGGCTGGTGGAGAAGCAGCTGCTGCGGGGCTAGGTGGGAGCGCTAGGACTTCGGGCGCCGCTTCAGGCGAGCGCCCACGTCCCTGAGCGAGATGGTGCGGCGGGGCGCAAGGGCCTCGGCCTGCTGGATGTTGCGGGCCTCCTGGGACAGCGCCTGGCGCACGGCCTCGCCGACGACCTCGGAGATGGTGCAGTCCGTTGCCTTCGCGCGGAGCCGGAGCGCGCGGTGCAGGCGCGCGTCGAGATGGACGGTGGTGCGCTTCCGGGAGGGCATGGGTCGACAGCGTGGCGGTTTCGAGGTGTCGGCGTCAAGGCGCCCTGGGTCCATGACACGGTCCGGGGCGACCCAGTCCTCGGGCTGGGCGGCGAGATTGGCCGGCCGTGCTGGCTGCCGGAGCCCCGGTGTGGGCCGAGAGCCCACACGGAAAACGTTGCCAGGTCGTCAGAATTCTTCGGGAATCGCCGACCCCGTGCTAGACATACGTCCGGAAATTTCTCTCGGCGTTCATGCCGTCGCCATCGGACGTTTCCCACCACACGGGGGTAAGATGCGTATTCGGGTCTTGTGCGGCGCACTCTTGATCCTGGCTGCTTGCGGAGCGGATGAGTCCGCGACTCCCGCGCCCTCCCGCACCGCCGAGGTGCTCGCCGCGTTCGAGGGCGAGGTCGACGCCCTGACGGGGAGCGTCAGCGTGCGGGTGGTTTCCGAGCCGCCGGGCGGTACAGGACGCGCCGCGCTCGTGAACCTCCCGGAAGGCAGCGGTGTCGACACCGTGAGCCTCTCCTTTGCGGGCGGGGGAGTGGTCTCCGGTGGATGCAACCCCGGTGACGCGTTCCAGGCGAACGCGACCATCAACTCCCACTACGCCTCGAACATGCTGGTCAACGTCTACGTCGAGATCACCAGCATGACCTCACCGGGCGCGAGGGCTGCAACAGCGTCGCGCAGTACCCGGCTGGCTCTCGAGCCAGTTCGGCCTCTGGAAGTACGGCGCCATCGCTCCCGGCGCGTCGAAGGCCCAGCTGTGGAAGTTCCACAACCCGAACAACACGAGCTACCGGTTCAGCGGCGTGATCAAGGGAACGGTCCTGGCGCCCATCGCGACGACCCCGTACGCGACGGGCGCCAACCCCGTCAGCAGCGTGTTCGACGGCACCCGCATCTGGGTGGCCAGCCAGGCCACGTCGAGCGGCCAGTCGAGCACGCTCCGCTCCGTCACCGCCGCCAGCGGGGTCATCGGCACTGCCGTCAACGTCCTCGCGTACCCGACCGTCATCCAGGACGTCGTCACCGCGGAGACGAACTCGGTCCTCTGGGTCGCGAGCGCCAACGGAGCGCCGGGGGGGAGCGGCTCCCTCCGGAGGTACACGGCGAGCAACGCTTCCTACACGGGCGTCAGCTTCACCTCGACGCCGTTCAACCCGGTGGCACTCGCGGTCCGGTCGAACAGGGACTACCGTCTTCGCAGCGGACCAGGCCAACGACAGGGTCCGCTTCGTCCAGAGTGGCAGCGGCACGGAGCGGCCGCAGAGCCCCTTGACGGTTCCTTCGTCGCCGGTGGCCATTGCCTCCGACGGAGCGTCCTCCATCTGGGTGGCGAGTTCCGGACCGGTCGCCGGTGGCCTCAACCTCTCGGTGATCTCGAACACCTACAGCAGCGTGAGCCACGCTGGAGGAACGACGCCAGTGGCCATCGCCGCCGACAACAGTACGTCGGGCTTCATGTGGGTGGCGGACCAGGGATCCTACACCGTCCGGAAGCACGCGAAGGCTTCGCCCGGGACCGTCACGGTGACCTCCGTGGAGGCACGCCCCGACAAGCTGGCATATGACTCGGGGACCGGCAGCGTCTGGATGCTGAGCATCCCCGACCAGGTCCTCACCCGGATCCGGGCGAGCGACGGCGTCGTGCTGGGCCAGTACGCCATGAACTTCGTCCCGGCCTGCTTGACCTACGCTGCCACCAGCCCGGCGACGCTCTGGATCTGCGACGGGACGGGCGGCGGCATCCGGAAATGGACGGTTCCATGACGGACCGAAGGAACTCTCGCTCCGACGCCAGGCGGGACGAGCCCCGGGAGAGTCCGCCTGCTGCAGGGACTCCCCCGCGACGACGCTACGAGCCGCCACGCATCCAGCTCCGCCGTCCCGTTTCCTTCGCGACGCTGTTCACGGTATGCGCAGACCCCGCCGCCGGCACTATTGTGCCTTGCCCCTAGGGACGGCGCCGATGCGTCAGGTGCGACTGCTCGAGACGATCCTGATCGCCGCCGCGCTGGTGGGTGGCCTCGCCTGCGGAGGCGGTACCCCTGAAGATCCGCCCCCCCCGTCGGTCACGCTGACCTCCCTCACGCTCTCCCCCGCCACGGTCGAGGGCGGCTCCCCCTCCACGGGCACGGTGACGCTGAGCGGCGCTGCCCCTCCGGGCGGCGCCTCGGTGTCGCTCTCCTCGAGCGACGCCTCCGCGACGGTCCCCGCGAGCGCGGTGGTGCCCGCGGGCGCGACCACGGCGACGTTCACCGTGACGACCGCGGCCGTGACCAGCCCCCTGGTGGCGACCCTTTCCGCGAGCTTCGGGGGCGCGACCCGGACGGGGGACCTCACCATCGACCCTCCCCCGGCAACGCTGACCTCCCTCACGCTCTCCCCCGCGACGGTCGAGGGCGGCTCCCCCTCCACGGGCACTGTGACGCTGAGCGGCGCTGCCCCTCCGGGCGGCGCCGCGGTGTCGCTCTCCTCGAGCGACGCCTCCGCGACGGTCCCCGCGAGCGCGGTGGTGCCCGCGGGCGCGACCACGGCGACGTTCACCGTGACGACCGCGGCCGTTACCAGCCCAACGGTGGCGACCCTGACCGCGAGCTACGGGGGCGCGACCCGGACGGGGGACCTCACCATCGATCCTCCGCCGGGAACGCTGTCCTCCCTCACGCTCTCCCCCGCCACGGTCGAGGGCGGCTCCCCCTCCACGGGCACGGTGACGCTGAGCGGCGCTGCCCCTTCGGGCGGCGCCCCGGTGTCGCTCTCCTCGAGCGACGCCTCCGCGACGGTCCCCGCGAGCGCGATGGTGCCCGCGGGCGCGACCACGGCGACGTTCACCGTGACGACCGTGGCCGTGACGGAGGCGATCGCCGCGACGATCTCGGCCAGCTACGGAGGCACCGCTTGGTCCGACGAGCTGGTCGTCAATCCCCGGGCGCCCCCTCCCGTGACGCTGTCCTCGCTGACGCTGGACCCGGCAGGCGTTCCCGCGAACGGGAACTCGACGGGGACCGTCACGCTGAGCGGGCCGGCGCCCGCCGGTGGGGCCCTGGTCGCCCTGTCCAGCAGCAGCGCCGCGGCGACCGTGCCCGCGTGGTCGAGCGTGGCGCCGGGCGCCACCGCGGTGACCTTCCCCGTGACGACCTCGGCGATGATCGCGACGTCGGCCGCGACGATCACGGCCAGCTACGGCGGCTCGTCGCGGACGGCGGACCTGGCGATCGCGCCCGCGCCCGGCTGCGCGCTCCGCGACCCGGGCGCCCAGTGGCTCGGCTTCTCCTCCACCCGGAACGGGAGCTACGACGTCCACGCCATCCGCGAGGACGGCACTTGCCTCACGCGGGTCACGAGCGCCGCGGGCGACGACCTCTTCGTCACCTGGTCGCCGGCGGGGACGCTCGCCTACGCGAGTGCCCGCAGCGGAACGATGCGGGTCTACGTCGTCGATTTCACCACGGGAGCAGAGGTCGCGCTCGACGTGGGCGATCTCGCCGCGACCTCCCCCGCCTTCTCGCCCGACGGATCGACCATCGCCTTCGAGGGACATGCTCCCGGAGTGACGGCGTCCTCGGACGTCTACGTGGTCCCCGCAGCGGGCGGCACGCCGGTGAACCTGACCGGCGGCACGACCCACAACGCGGGCCCCGCATGGGCGCCGGACGGGAGCAGCCTCTACTTCGTCTCGAACCGCACCGGAGCCTACGACGTGTGGAAGGTGCCCTCGGGTGGTGGCGCCAGTACCCGGGTCACCACCGCGTCGGGAATCCTGGGGCGGCCGGCCCCGACCCCGGACGGCGCCGGAATCGCCTATGCGCGCTCCTCCGAGGTGGTCATCCAGGACGTCTCCGTGTCACCGCCAGGAACGCCTCGCGTGGTGTCGAGCCAGCGGGACGGCGAGCCCACGATCGATGGCACCGGGACGCGCATGGTCGTCAAGTCTTCGCGGGATGGAAACCCCGAGCTGTGGCTGCTCGACGTGGCCACCGGCGCCGTCGTCGCGAAGCTGACCAGCGGTCCCGGGCTCGATGGCGCCCCCGCCTTCGCGCCGCTTCCGTGAGCCCAGCGCTCCGGATCCTGGCGCCGAGGTCGAGACACCCCTGGGCGGCGGGGCTGCGGCGTGCGCTGCTGGTGGCGCTCATGCCCCGGATGCTCCGGAGCCGCCACCTCGTCGAACTGCTCGAACTGCTGCAGGGCGCCGACGCGGCCACCGGCGGGGTCGACGCCCGGAAGGTCGTGGACGCCCTCCGTCGCAGGCCCACGACCTGCCTCTACCGATCCCTGGCTGGCTTCGCCACCCTCCGGAGTTCCGGCGAGCCGGTGCGCTTCGTCATCGGCGTGCGGGTCGAGCGGGCCGACCTCGTGGCCCATGCGTGGCTGGAGCGAGACGGCGAGCCGGTGGGGGAGCCGACGGACCCGCGGAAGTCCTTCGCCACCGCCTTTGCATTCCCGCCGCCAACGGGCGATGACGGGATGCTGGAGGGACGGATGGAACAGGCCCCATCGAGCAGGGACGTCATCCTGACGGAGATGAAGGATGGGACGGGCGTGCTCCTCGACCTCCGCACCAAGGTCTACTTCACGCTGAACGCGACGGGGGTCGCGGTCTGGAAGCTTCTCGCCTCGGGGCATCTGGCCACGGCGCGCGCGCTGGCGGAACGGATCACCGCCGACTTCGAGGCGCCCCCCCTGGACGCGGTCGAGGCCGATGTCGCCGCCTTGCTCGCCGAGCTGTCCGCCGAGGGGTTGTTCCCTGGGAGGGAGGGCCCCTGACCACCTTCGCCGCGGCCAGCCCGGAACGCCGCCTGGTCCGCGAGGCGCTCCTGGCGCTCGGATCGGAACGTCCTGGACTGCGGGGCGCGGCGCGCGCCGTCCGGGACTGGGACCGCGTGCTCTCGATCTGCCGGGCAAGCTCGGTGGCGGAGTCCGTCTGGGCGGGGATCCTGCACCGCGGCCTGGAAGGGGAGATCCCGGAGGCAGCCCGAGCGGAGCTCGCGGACGCCCACTCTGGCGCGACGGCGCGAAACGCGCTCCTGCTCTCCGAGGCCGCCGAGGCCCAGGCGGCCCTCTCCCGCGCCGGCGTCGAATCGGTCGTGCTGAAGGGACCCGGCCTGCTCGTCGCGCACTACCCGCACATCGGGGCGCGACATGTCGGGGACGTGGACCTCCTCGTTCGCGAGTCCGACGCGGCCAGGGCGGAGGCCGCGGTGCGGAGCGCGGGAGCCCGGGAACCGGCGCCGGTGGTCCGGTACGACGGCGGGGCGAGGGAGCCCGGGGAGCGAGGCTGGAAGGGCGAGGTGGGCCTCGTCACGCCCCGCGGGATCACCCTGGAGCTTCACGATCGCATCCCCGGGGGAGCACCCGACGGGGCGGACGTGGAGGGGGTCCTCGCCCGCGCGCGCACCGTGGCCTGGCAAGGGAGGGAACTTCGCATCCCGTCGGCCGGCGACCTCGCCGCCGGGGCCTGCCTGCACGTCTTCGACCACCATGGCGGAGCGGCGAAGCTCGTCTCGCGTCACCTGGCCGACCTCGCGGTGGTCGTCGGCGCCGGGGCGGTGGGATGGGACGAGGTCGCGGCGCGCGTGCCGCCGGGAACGAGATCCTTCGCGCTGGAGGCTTCGCGGGATCTCCTCGACATCGGGCCGCCGGGGCCTCTGCGGTCGGCCGGGCATGCGCTCCGGATGCGCGCCGGGACCTGGGCCGAGGTGTTCTCGGGGGACGGGCTCTTCCCGGCCTCGGCGTTCCGCGTCCTCTTCCCGGCGCGTGCGTACATGGCCCGGCGGTATGGCGTATCCTCGGAATCGAGGCTGATCCCGCTCCTGTACCTCTGGCGCCCCCTCCGCGGAGCCTGGGGATTCCTCACGGGGCGCTGATCGGATGCGGCTCCTCTTCCACGGTGTCCGCCTCGCGCTGGAGGGCGACGCACGCGCGGTGGACGCGGCCATGGAGCTGCTCGGTGGGCTCCCGGAGGACATCCGGGACGGCGATCCCGACACGCTCCTGGAGCTGCGTCTCGGTCCGCCGCGCCCGCGCTCCTCGGGGCCATGCCTCCTTCGCCACGGCCCGGTCGAATGCCACCTCGAGGACGGGGACCTCGTCGTCACCGACGGCGCGTCACGGGCCCGGATCCCCCGGGGGGACGGCGCGTGGCGGTCGACGTCGCCGAGGCCTCGCTCCGGGGCGGGCATCACTTCGCCCATGTCCTGCTTCTCGTCTCGCTCGTGCTGGCGCTGCGGTGGCGCGGGCTCTTCCACCTCCACGCCGGAGCCCTCGTCACCCCCGGCGGCCGCGGCGTCCTGATCGCGGGCGGCACGGGAGCGGGGAAGAGCACGCTCACGCTGGCGCTCCTGGAGGCCGGCTGCTCCTACCTGGGCGACGACGCGGTGTTCCTCGCGACGGCGCCGGGCGCCCTGACGGTTCTGGGACTGCCGCGACCGTTCCACGTCGCGCCGCGAACCGCCGATGCTTTCCCGCGCATCGCTCCCCTGCTGGGCAGCCGCTTGCCGGCGGGCCAGAAGCGACGGCTCGACCCCCGGGCGGCGTGGCCGGGGCGCGAGCGAAGCTCCATGGGCCTGCCCTCAGCCATCCTCCTGCCATCCGTCGTCGGGGGACCGACCACGTCGGCCGAGCCGCTGCCATCGGCCGAGGCGCTCGGGGCGCTCATCGAATCGAGCGCCTACGTCGTCGTGGGCGAGTTTCCACGAGGGCGCGAGCACCTGCGCGTGCTGCGGCAGATCGCCGACGCCGCGGCGGCCACCCGGATCGGTCTCGGCCTCGACCTGCTGGAGCGACCGTACGATGTCGGCAGGCGCGTCCTGGCTGCCATCGACCTGGTCGGGGGGCCCGGCGGAGCGGGCCGCTGACGGATCCGGACCTGACTGTCAGACCCCTGATCCACCATGCATCCTGCCGGTGTCGGCTCGCGCAGGCGCCGCCGGGCATTCCCTCCAGGAGGTCGTTCGACATGGCAGTCAAGGTCATGGTTGCTCCCGCGATCGCTGCGGCCGTCGAGGCACCTTCGCCACGCAGGGTGCGCGATCCGCTCGCGCCGCCCAAGCCCCGCCGCCGCAAGTCCTCCGTCTACGACGCCGAGGGGCACGAGGTGCTCATCACGCTGATGTGCCTCAAGTGCCATCAGATGAGGCCCCTCTCGCAGTTTGGCCTGCGGCGCATGGCGGACGGGTCGATCCGCAACCAGCCGTGGTGCCGGGGGTGCCGTTCCGGTGCCGGGGTCGAGCGCCCTCGCCGCCGTGAGCAGGAGGACGCTGCCGCCGAGTTGAGATCGGTGTCGACTTCCGAATCGGTCGCGGAGGCTGCCGCTCCCCAGCGTCCGATCGACGCGGGCCAGGTGGCGACCCAGATCGCCGCGGCCCTGGCAGGGGGTTGGCGGAAGTAAGGATTCCCCAGGTCACCTGGGGACTGCTGTGCGCTCGAAAGAGCAGAGGCCGCCCGCGGTATCGCGAGGCGGCTTCACTTTTTTTCACGAACGTCCCGATACCGGCGCGCCCCGGTTGGGATTTCACGACCCGATGACACCACTACAGGTCGCGCCTTTGACTCCAATCAATGGCATCCACCCTGCGTGACCACAATGACGATCTGCGTTGTGCTTTGAGACGGGTCGGGTACGATTCGCCGTCTCTCCGAGCGCGCTAATCGAAGTTCCCGTCCAACCTTCAGCAGTAGGAGTTCTCAATGGCCCAGAGCAATCTCAAGGCGAAGCTCCTCGAGAAGATCGAGGCGCATCGGCCCAGGACCACGAAGCTCAACAAGGAGTTCGGCAACGTCATCATCGACAAGGTGAACATCGGCCAGTGCATCGGCGGTGCTCGCGACGTCCGCACCCTCGTCACCGACATCTCGTACCTCGACCCCATCGAGGGCATCCGTTTCCGCGGCAAGACCATTCCCGAGACCTTCGCGGCCCTGCCCAAGGTTCCCGGCAAGGAGCAGCCGTTCGTCGAAGGCTTCTTCTGGTTCCTGCTGACCGGCGAGATCCCGACCATGGCGCAGACCCAGGAGGTGGTCGAGGACTGGCGCTCCCGCTCCGCGATCCCGGCCTACGTGATCGACGTGCTGCGAGCCATGCCCCGCGACTCCCATCCGATGACCATGCTGTCGACTGCGGTCCTGACCATGCAGCGCGACTCGGTCTTCGCGAAGAAGTACGGCGAGGGCGGTCTCAAGAAGAACGACATGTGGGACCCGATGTACGAGGACTCGATGAACCTGCTGGCGAAGCTGCCGGCCATCGCCGCGTACATCTACCGGATGAAGTACAAGTCCGACGTCCAGATCCCGGCCGACCCGAAGCTCGACTGGGGCGGCAACTTCGCCTACATGATGGGCGTTCCGCCTCCGTATGACGAGGTGGCCCGCATGTACTTCATCCTCCACTCGGACCACGAGTCGGGGAACGTCTCGGCGCACACCACGCACCTCGTGGCCTCGGCGCTGTCCGACGCGTACTACTCCTTCTCCGCCGGCCTGAACGGCCTCGCGGGCCCGCTGCACGGCCTCGCGAACCAGGAAGTGCTCGGCTGGATCATGAACGTGATGAAGAAGCTCAACAACAAGGTGCCCACCAAGGAGGAGCTCGAGAAGTTCCTCTGGGACACCCTGAACGGCGGCTCGGTCATCCCGGGCTACGGCCACGCGGTGCTCCGCAAGACCGACCCGCGCTACGTCGCCCAGAACGAGTACTCGAAGAAGCACCTCCCCAACGACCCCATCTTCCAGCTCGTGAACATGATCTACGAGGTGGCGCCGGGCGTCCTCACCAAGCACGGCAAGACCAAGAACCCCTGGCCGAACGTCGACGCGCACTCCGGCGTCATCCAGTGGTACTACGGCGTCCGCGAGTGGGACTTCTACACGGTCCTCTTCGGCGTCGGCCGCGCGCTGGGCGTGCTCGCCAACATCACCTGGGACCGCGGTCTCGGCTACGCCATCGAGCGTCCCAAGTCGGTCACCACCGACATGCTCGAGCAGTGGGCCAAGGACGGCGGCCGCAAGGGCGCCGAGGACTAGCCTCGAACGCATCCTGACGTTCCTGGGGGCCGCTCCGCGAGGGGCGGCCCTCTTCCGTCACACGGGGCCTTCGACCCTCGAGGCGATTTCGTCGCTGGCTCTTGCGCGCCGTGCAACGGCGCGCTGCAGGAACTCCTCGACGATCCTCATCGCCTCCTCGGGCCGGCGCTGGAGGACGAGGTGCGGCGTGTCGAGCATGCGCACCTCGACCCGGGGCTGCAGCGCCCGGATCTCGGAAGGAATCGTGGAGCGGAGCAACCGGTCCCTCTTCCCTCCCAGGAAGAGGAGCGGGACGGGACACTTCCGCAGCGCCTCGGACTCGTCCACCGCCAGCGCAGCGCGCGCCCGGGCCGCCATGACGTTCGCCGGGACCTGGCGCACCGCCTCGCGCACCTCCTCCACCAGGTCCTGCGGCGCGTCGCCTCCCGCCAGGAGCAGCCGGACCACGTGGGGAGGCAGGGGCAGCCGGAAGAAGGCCGGCCCGAGCGGTGCAGCCCGGGCGATGAGCAGGTTCGCCGGCTTGCGGTGGAAGGTCGCGGCAAGCACCACGCCCACGAGCCCCTCCGGCTTCGTCGCGGCGACCCGCAGCGCGAGCGGCCCTCCGAACGACTCGCCCAGGATGGCGTACGGCTCCCCGCGCGGCAACCGGGACCGGACGAGCTGCTCGAGCTCGGGGTAGTCGAGAAATCGATCCCGCGGGTACGGCACGCCCCGGAGGTCCAGCGCCCCGCTGGCCGCCTGGATGAACCGTGCGAAGAGGTTGGTGCTCCCGTCGAGTCCGGGGAGCAGCAGCAAGGGAAGGGGGGGATTCGTCGTCGCCGTCACCGGCCAATCATCTCATGGCACCCGTCAGAAGAAGAACCGGTCCGGGACGCCCCGGGTCCACTCGAGGATGGTGGGCCACCCGATGACGGCGTCGAGCACCTCCTGGGCGACCGCCGGGTCGAGCCCCGACTCGACGAGGCCAGCCGAGCAGGCGAGGAGGCGGCACGTTCCGGCATCCCGTGCCTGGAACAGCGCCCGCGCGGGGCCTTCGTCCCGGTCGTCCGCCCCCTCCACCACGGCTCGCACGGCCTCGCCGAGCAGGAAGACGTCCACCCGGTCGCCCATCGCGGCTGCGGCGAGGGAGCAGGAACCCGCCACCCGCAGCGACGCCTCGTCGGCGTGGGAGAGAAACACGATGGTTCGCCGGTCACTCGTCATGATTCCCCTGCTTTCGCGCCGTGTTATAACCCGCGCGCCATGTCCGATGAGAAGAAGCGCGAAGCCGGCCCGGTCGTCGTCCGCAAGGGCCACGTGAAGCCCCCTCCTGCCGGCGTGAAGATCGAGGAGCCGGTGGTGGAGCAACTCGGCGCGGTGGATGCGCCGGCCGCGCCCGCCGTGGAGGATCGACGTCCGCTCTGGCAGAGAATGGCGGATGCGAAGGCAGGTGCCGCCGCCGGCGCAGCCCCCGGACCCTCGTCGCCGTCCCGGCCGTCGCAGCCTCCTCGTTCGCCGCGCCCTCCCCGCCCCGCCGGGGCCGGTGGTCCTGGCGGTTCCGGCGGCCGTGGGGGTCCGGGCGACCGCAGCCCCCGCCGCGACGGCGGTCCGCGCGATCGCCGCGAGCCTCGCCGCGACGCCGGGCCTCGCGAGCCCGCCGCCCCCCAGCTTCCTCCCGGTGAGCCGCCCCCTCCTCCACCCGAGCCACCGTCCGTCGACGAGGGCTCCTTCGCGGACATGTACGCCGACGCGGCTGCGGCGGCGCGCCCCCGCCGCCGCTTCCAGCCCGGGGAGAAGGTGGCCGGCAAGATCCTCCAGATCGGCCAGGACGTGGCGTTCCTCGAGCTCGGCTCAGGGCTCGCCGACGGGATGATCGAGACGATCGAGCTGCAGGACGACGAGGGCAAGCTCGAGTTCCAGCCCGGCGACATCATCGACGGCGTGGTGGTGAAGGGCGGCGAGCGCGGTGTCGTGGTGAGCCGCGGCAAGGCCAAGGTCCACTCCGAGCGGCGCGCCGTGATCGAGGCGGCCCAGACCGGCCTTCCCGTGGAGGGCGTGGTGGTCGCCGCCAACAAGGGCGGCATCGAGGTGGACGTGATGGGGCAGCGCGCCTTCTGCCCCATGTCGCAGATCGACATCCGCTTCGTGGGAGACGCGGCCACGCTGGTGGGCCAGCGCTTCCGTTTCCGCGTCCAGAAGGCCGACGAGCGCGACGTCGTCCTCTCCCGCCGCGCGCTGCTCGAGGAGGAGCGTGCCGAGCAGGCCAGGAAGACCCGCGAGCGGCTCGAGCCGGGTGCGGCCTTCGAGGGGACGGTGACGAGCGTCCAGGACTACGGAGCCTTCGTCGACATCGGCGGCATCGAGGGGCTCGTCCACGTCTCCGAACTCGCCTGGGACCGGGTCTCCCGCCCCGGCGACCTGCTCCGGCAGGGCGACAAGGTGCAGGTTCAGGTCCTCAAGATCGAGGAGGACGCGAAGAAGGGCACCCGCATCTCGCTCAGCGTGAAGGCGCTGGTGCCTCGCCCCGAACCCGTCGCCGCCCCGCCCCGCCCGGTCAACGCGCCTCCGCCTCCGCCGAGGGTGGGCGACGTGGTGAAGGGGACGGTCGATCGCATCGAGCCCTACGGCGTCTTCGTCCGCTTCGCCGGAGGCCGCGGCCTCGTTCCCGCCTCCGAGACCGGCACGCCCCGGGGGCAAGATCTCAAGAAGGCCTTCCCGGCCGGCGCCGAGATCACCGTGCTCGTCACCGACATCGACGAGCGGGGCCGGATCCGGCTCTCCCGCACCCAGGCGGACGCCGCCGACGAGCGGCGCGAGGCCAACGAGTACATGGCCAAGGCTCCCCGGGCGAGCGGCAAGGGCTTCGGAACGCTGGGCGATCTGCTGAAGAGCAAGCTGAAGGGCTGATCGGCCGACCGGCCCGATTCCCCACCCGGACCACTTCAACCCGCGGGGCCCCATGTGATATCAAATGGGGCCCCCGCGAGCCCCAATTCCCCTTCCATCACAAGGGAGTCCCGAGCATGTCCTCGACCGCTGCGTCCACGAAGAATCCCCACCTGCTCTCCTGGGTGGAGGAGATGGCCAAGCTCTCCACGCCGGACAAGGTCCTCTGGCTGGACGGCACGGAACTGGAGCGCCAGGAGCTCATCGCCCAGGCCGTGGTCGACAAGGTGCTGATCCCGCTCGACCAGAAGAAGTGGCCGGGCTGCTACTACCACCACTCGAACAAGAACGACGTCGCCCGCGTCGAGCACCTGACCATCATCTGCACCCCCACCAAGGAGGAGGCCGGGCCCACCAACGCCTGGGTCGCCCCCGCCGAGATGTACGCGAAGATGCGCGGCATCTACGCCGGATGCATGAAGGGGCGCACGATGTACGTGGTGCCCTACGTGATGGGCCCCGCCGACTCGCCCTTCGCCAAGGTGGGCATCGAGCTCACCGACTCGGTCTACGTGGCGCTCAACATGGGCCTCATGACCCGCATGGGCAAGGTGGCCCTCGACCGGCTCGGCGACAAGAACGACTTCAACAAGGGCATGCACGCGGTCGCCGAGTGCGACCCGGAGAAGCGCTACATCACGCACTTCCCGCAGGACAACGCCATCTGGTCGGTGGGATCGGGCTACGGCGGCAACGCGTTGCTCGGGAAGAAGTGCCTGGCGCTCCGCATCGGCTCCTACCTCGCGAAGAAGGAGGGCTGGCTCGCGGAGCACATGCTCATCCTCGAGGCCGAGAGCCCGGAGGGGGAGATCAGCTACGTGGCGGCGGCCTTCCCGTCGGCCTGCGGAAAGACCAACTTCGCCATGCTCATCCCGCCCAAGGAGTTCGCGGGCTGGAAGATCCGCACCGTGGGCGACGACATCGCCTGGATGCGCGTCGGGCCCGACGGGCGGCTCTGGGCGGTGAACCCCGAGGCCGGATACTTCGGAGTGGTCCCCGGCACCAACACCAAGACCAATCCCAACGCCATGGCGAGCATCCGGAAGGACACGTTCTTCACGAACGTGGCCCGCACGGCGGGCGGCGACGTCTGGTGGGAGGGGCACGACGACCCGGCACCGGAGACGCTCATCGACTGGAAGGGCGACCCCTGGAAGAAGGGCAGCACCGAGAAGGCCGCGCATCCGAACAGCCGCTTCACGGCGCCCATGGCCAACAACCCGGCCATCTCCCGGTTCGCCTCCGACCCGCGGGGCGTGCCCATCAGCGCCATCATCTTCGGCGGCCGCCGCGCCACCACCGTGCCGCTCGTCCTCCAGTCCTTCAACTGGACCCACGGCACCTACCTGGGCGCCACCATGGGCTCGGAGACCACCGCCGCCGCCACCAGCGCGGTGGGCGTGGTCCGCCGCGACCCCATGGCGATGCTGCCGTTCATCGGCTACGACGCCGGCAGCTACCTGCAGCACTGGCTCGACATGCAGGACCGCATCCCCAACCCGCCCAAGATCTTCATGGTCAACTGGTTCCGGAAGAACGCGGACGGCAAGTTCGTCTGGCCGGGATACGGCGACAACATGCGCGTCCTCAAGTGGATCATCGACCGTGCCCATGGACGCACCAACGCCCAGGAGACCATCCTCGGCTGGGTGCCGGTGAAGGGCGATCTCGACCTGGCCGGCCTCGACGTCTCCGAGGAGGCCATCCAGCAGGCCACCCGCATCGACCTCGGCGAGTGGCAGTTCGAGCTGGAGGACCAGAAGCAGTGGTTCGAGAAGCTCGGGAAGACCCTCCCGGTGCAGCTCGAGTTGCAGCGGGAGCTCCTGCTCGCGGCGGTGAAGAACGCCCGGGCCGTGGCGGTCGGGAAGAAGTAGATCCAGGGCGTGTGCACGCTCGCACTCGCCTTCCACGCCGACAGGCGCTGGCCGCTCGTCGTCGCCGCCAATCGCGACGAGCGGCTCGCCCGCGCCTCCGAGGACTGGGCCTTGCGCGCGCCCCCGGGCGTGCCGCGCCACGCGGCTCCGCGCGACGCGGTGGCCGGCGGCACCTGGATCGGGGTGGGCTCGGCCGGGATCTTCGCCGGCATCACCAACTTCCACTCCTCCCCGGGACACGGTCCCGACCCCACGAGGCGCAGCCGCGGCGAGATCGTGGCCCGGGTGCTCGGCCAGCCCTCCGCCGCCGTGGCCCGTGCGCTGTGCGCGGCCACCTCGCCCGGCCTGTACAACCCGTTCCACCTCCTCGTCGCAGACGCCGCGACGGCGTTCCTCTGGTGGTACGACGGCGAGGGCTCGGCCCTCGAGGACCTGGGGCCGGGGCTGCACGTCGCCACCGAGCGCTCGCCACACGGCCGTGACCCCCGCGGGGAGGCGCTCCGGGCCCGCTGGCCGGTCGACCCGTCGCCGCCCCGCCTGCGCGAGATCCTCTCGAGCCATGCGTTGCCGCCCGGCCCCGGGGTCTGCATCCACCTCGGGGACGTCTACGGAACCCGATCCTCGGCCGTGATCCGGCTCGCTCCGGCGCTCCACCACTCGGAGCTCTTCGCCGCCGACGGCCCTCCCTGCACGACTCCCCTCGAGGACCGGTCGGATCTCCTGGTGGCCCTCTCCCGGCCCGGCTGAGAGCGCCTCACGGGCTCTTGACGCCGGGCCCTCCCGCCGACATCTATCCGGTCATGGGACTCCTCGACCGCATCCCCTCCCGGCCGCCGCCCGCGCCGCCGCCCGAGGCCATCGACCTGAACGCCGGCGGAGAGTTCGAGATCACCTGGCCGGGCGGGCGGGTGGCCATCCTCCCCGCCTTCACGCTGCGCGACCTCTGCCCCTGCGCGGGCTGCATCGAGGAGGGCACGGGCAAGAAGATCCTCGACCCCTCCACCATCCCGCTCGACATCCGCGCCGAGCGCATCGACCCGGTGGGCAGCTACGCCATCCAGATCCACTGGTCCGACGGGCACGACACCGGGCTCTACACCTGGGAGCAGCTCCGAAAGGCCTCGGGGCTCTTGTAGCGCCGCCCGGTTGGATCAGACCATCCGTCGGGCCGGCGGCGCGATGCGCGTGTGCCGGTTCACGTCCGGAGCGGTCCCCAGGCGCGCCCGCGCGAAGCGCAGCCCGTTCATCGGCCCTTCCGCGCCGCGCAGCGCGTGGACGAGGAGCTTCACGGCGAAGGGGTCGGCGTGTCCCGAGGCTGCCTCGGCGACCAGGAGATTGGCGGCGCCGCGGGCCTCGAAGGGCTCGGAGCGGTAGGCGCGGGAGTGGGTCAGCGCCGCGTAGACGCTCGCGACCGCCACCACCTCGGTGGTCGGCGACGGCCGTTCCGCCAGGTCCGGGTACCCCTGCCCGTCGCGCCAGTGGTGGGCCAGCGCCGCCTCCACCGCGGGGTGCTCGCCCATCTGGCGCGCCAGATGGAAGGCGCCGAGCAGCGGGTGCTGGGCGACCTCCACCGTGTCCTCGCCGTGGAGCGAGTCGGCCGTGCCCACCACCCGGGACGGGACATGGCGCATCCCGATGTCGTGGAGCAGGGCGGCCACGGCGATCTGGGGCGAGGCCCTCGCCGTCCCCGCCGCGGCCAGGATGAGCCGCGTGGTCACGACGGCCGTGGAGAGGGCGTGCCGGTACCTCACCGGGTCGAGCAGTTTCGCCGCGGCCATCTCCTCGACGAGCGGCTGCGGGAGCGTGGCGGCCTCGATGACGCCGCGCACCGCCAGGACGATCTCGTCGGTCCGGAGAAGGTGCCGGTGGGCCGGGTCGCGCAGGACGTCGCCGAGGTCGTCGGCCAGGAACGTGTCGGAGATCGGGGTGGCGCTGCCGGGCCGGGATGCGGAAGCGGCCTCGGCGATCGACTCGACGGACACGACCGTGCCCGCCCTGGCGAGCGTTCTTCCACCGCAGTCGGTGAGGTCCCTGCGAAGCTTCACCCGGTCGAACATGGCTGGATGTACCAGGGTAGCAGGACACCCGAAGGGCGGAAGCGGAGGCCCCGTGGGGGGCGCCACCACCGGGGGTGGGAGCACGGACTACATGCCGGTCAGCGCCGTTTCCGGGACATGGCGCGGTCCATCTCGCGCCGGCTCTCCCGCTCGGCGATGTGGTCGCGCCGGTCCTCGTGGGTCTTGCCGCGTCCGAGCCCCAGGTCCACCTTGGCCCAGCCGTCCTTGAAGTAGAGGGAGAGCGGCACCAGCGTGAAGCCGCGCTGCTCCACCTTGCCGCGCAGCTTCTCGATCTCGGCCCGGTTGAGGAGCAGCCTGCGCTCCCGGAGCGGCGCGTGGGCGAATCCTGCGGCGGCCGCCTTGTACTCGCCGATGCGGCAGTTGAAGAGCCAGAGGTCGTCGCCGCGCATGGCCGCGTAGGAGTCGGAGAGGGCCACGTTCCCCTCGCGCAGCGACTTCACTTCACTGCCCGTCAGGACGAGGCCGGCCTCGATCCGCTCCTCGATGGCATAGTCGAACCGGGCCCGCCGGTTCTGGGCCACCACCTTCACGCCGTCGTCGTCGGCTCTCTTTCCCTTGCTCGCCTTGCTCACGGGAGCGCCACGTTGTCGATGAGCCGGGTGCGCCCGAGGAAGGCCGCCACCAGCGCCCGGGTGCCCGGAACGGCGCGTTCCACCGGCCGCAGCGTCGCGGGTTCCACCAGCTCGACGTAGTCGACCCGCATCCCGGCTGCCTCGACACCGGCCTGGATTCCCCGGCAGAGCTGCGCCGGGCCGCGCTCCCCCGCGCGGCCCGCCCCTGGGCCTCCGTGAGCGCGCGGGAGATCGCGACCGCCCGGCCCCGCTCCTCGGGTGTGAGGTAGGCGTTTCGCGACGACATGGCCAGGCCGTCCGCCTCGCGGACGATGGGCATCCCCACCACCTCGACCCCCATGTCGAGGTCGCCCGCCATGCGGCGCAGCACCTGAAGCTGCTGCCAGTCCTTCTCGCCGAAGAGGGCCACGTGCGGCCGGGAGAGACCGAAGAGCTTCGCCACCACCGTGGCCACGCCGCGGAAGTGGCCGGGACGCCGGTCGCCACAGAGCCCCTTCGAGACCTCGGCGACGTCCACCCAGGTCTGGAAGTCCCTCGGGTAGACGGCGGCCGGGTCCTCCGGGGCGAGCACCAGGTCGACACCGGCGGCGCCACACTTCGCGAGGTCTCCCTCGAGGTCGCGCGGGTAGCGGGCCAGGTCCTCGGTGGGGCCGAACTGGGTGGGGTTCACGAAGATGGTGGCGAGGGAGAGCCCGGGCCTGCCACCCTCGTCGGCCCGCCTCCGCCCCTCGTGCATGAGCGAGAGGTGCCCCTCGTGCAGGTAGCCCATGGTGGGCACCAGCGCGATGCGCCTGCCGCCGTCGCGTGCGGCCGTGCAGCGACGCTGCCACGCGGCCGGGTCGCGGATGAGCTCGGGGAGGGACATCGACGGACGGGGTCTCGGCGCTGCTAGACCGGCGCCCCCACCACGCCAGCGTGGTCGTCGTCGGCGGAGGGCTGTTGCGGCACGACCTGCAGGAGGCGCAGGGAAGGAGCGTGGAAGCTGTGCTCCTCGGCCGGGAAGGTCCCGCCCTTGACCTCGGCCACGTAGGCCTCGACTCCGGCCACCGCGGCGGGCCCCAGGTCGGCGAAGCGCTTCACGAACCTGGGCTTGAACTCGGTCTCGAGGCCGAGGAGGTCGTGGTAGACGAGGACCTGGCCGTCGGTGTGGGGGCCGGCGCCGATGCCGATGGTGGGGATCCCGAGTTGCCCGGTGACGAGGCGAGCCAGCTCGGCCGGGATGCACTCCAGCACCACCGCGTAGCAGCCCGCCGCCTCCAGGGCGTGCACGTCCTTGATGAGCTTCTGGGCCTTCTCCCCGTCGCGCCCCTGCACCACGTAGCCGCCCATCTTGTGGACCGACTGCGGGGTGAGCCCGAGGTGTCCCATGACCGGGATGCCGGCGCGGACGATCCGCCCGATCACCTCGGCGTACTCGGAGCCGCCCTCGAGCTTCACCGCCTCGACGCCGCCCTCGGCCACGAGCCGCATGGCGTTCTTCACCGCCTCGTCGGCGCTGGCCTGGTAGCTGCCGAAGGGCATGTCGCCGACCAGATGGGCGCGGCTCTGGTTGCGGGCGAGGCCGCGCTGCACCGAGGCGCAGTGGTAGATCATCTGCTCGAGCGTGACCGGCAGCGTGGACTCGTGCCCCTGCATGACCATGCCCACCGAGTCGCCGACCAGGACCGCGTCGACGCCGCCCCGGTCGACGAGCCGGGCGCTGGTGGAGTCGTAGGCGGTCACCACGGCGATCTTCTCGCCGGCGCCCTTCATGCGACGCAGCTCGTGGATGGTCACGCGCTTGCGGGGCGCGGTCTGGCTGGACATTGCGCTTCGCCTCCGGTGTAGGCCCCGTCACGAGGTCCCGCCCATTGGGAAAGGGAAATGTACCCCGGCAGGGGCCGCCGGCGCCACGGATAACGGATCCGGGGACGCTGCGGGCTCCTCCGGCCCTGGATCAGGCCCCGTGCCCGGCCAGGCTGAAGTGGAGCCGGCCGCGCCGGTGGCGCCGGATCTCCTTCTGGAGGGCGTCGAGGTCCCCCTCGTCGCCGAGGTCGATGTCGCTCGTGTTGACCACGAGCAATGGCGTCTCCTCGTAGTGGAAGAAGAAGTCGCCGTAGGCCCGGCTCACCGACTCGAGGTAGTCGACGCCGACCCCGCGCTCGAAGTCGCGGCCGCGCTTCTTGATGCGCCCCACCAGCACTTCCGGACGCGCCTGCAGGTAGACCACCAGGTCGGGCTTCACCACCCGCGCGCCGAGGACCTGCCAGATCCGCTCGTAGAGGGCCAGCTCGTTCGGCTCGAGGGTCAGGCTCGCGAAGATGCGGTCCTTCGCGAAGAGGTAGTCGGCGATGGTGACCTGGTTGAAGAGGTCCTGCTGGAAGAGGTCCTGCTGCTGCTGGAACCTCGACAACAGGAAGAAGAGCTGGGCCTGGAGCGCGTGCTTCTTCCGGTCCTGGTAGAAGCCGGGCAGGAAGGGGTTCTCCTCCACCGCCTCCAGCACCACCCGCCCCCCCATCCGGTCGGCGAGAGCGGTCGCGAGCGTGGTCTTGCCCACGCCAATGGGGCCCTCGATGGCGATGTACCTCGACTTTTCCATCGTCGTTGCGCGAGCTTGCCATACGACCCGGGGAGAGTCCACGTGGGGGGTATCGGGGCCGGATTCTTGACCCGGTAACGTGGCGTCATGTAGGGTCACGCCCGTCAACGTCTCGGCATGCAACGCGGAGGCAGCAGGATGGTCGATGGGCGGCGTGGGCCGGGGGCGGGTGGGAAGCAGGTGAAGGGGTCGACCGCGGTCGGCGCGGTCGATCCGGCCTATCAGAGGGCGATCCTCAAGATCGCCATCGAGCTCCGCAAGCCGGGAGCGAAGAGCTACGACGACGTCGTCGAGGGGACGATCCAGGCGATGAGGCTCGATGCCGGGGCCTTCCGGAAGTACCTGGGAGAGAACGGTGCCCGCAACATGGGGCTCCTGCTCGCGACGGCGCGGGCCGCGGGGATCTAGCGCGGCCCGGGAGGAATGGGCGCCCTTCCGGTGGCGGGGCGTGGCGGTGGCGGGCGGCGGATCTTTCGGCGGGGCGCCCAGCTGTTCACGTTCTGCAACGCAGCGGCGCCGGTCTCCCACGAGGGAAGCCGGCGCCGTTCTCTCTTCTCCCGGGGTCCGACCCCGGGATCGCGGTTCCCTCCGCCCTACCCGTCCTTGTCGCTCTCCACGGCGCGCCTGGCCGCCACCTCGGCCGCCACGTCCTCGAGCGCCTTCTCTCCGGCCCCGCCGGCCGGGATCTCGGCGTGCTTCCCGTCCATGGCCCTTCCCGTCAGGTGCGCCTCGCCCGGCCGCCAGCCCGGACTGACGGTCGCCGCGAGGTCCCGGGCGCCCTCCCGGGCGGTACCGGTCACCTTCTGGAACACCCACTGGAAGAACATCGCGAAGCCGATGAAGGGCAGGAAGACCACGAAGAGTCCGCCCAGGAGCGGGGCGAGGACCAGCGCCACGAGCCAGTGGATGCGCAGGTAGCGGTCCGCAGGGCTGCCGGGGAGCATCTCCCCGTCCCTCGCGACCGGGGTGACGCTCCACTGCCCAGGATTCCAGTAGTAGCCACCGGGGACCCTGCTTCCACCATTGAACCGTGCCATGGCGCCTCTCCTTTCTCGCTGCCTGCTGCGCTACGACCGGCGCTTCGCGTCGATCTCCTTGGCCAGCTCCTCGAGCTTGGCCTCCTTGGAAGGTGCCTCCTCGGCCGCCTTCTCCTCCGACCGCTTTCCGGTGAAGTGCGCGGCTCCAGGCTGCCAGCCCGGGGTGACCGTCGCGGCCAGGTCCTGGGCCGAGCGCTGGAACATCCCGACCAGCGGGCGGAGGGCGGCCTGCACCGTCAGGTAGAGGCCGATGAAGGGGAGGAAGACCACCATGAGGCCGCCCAGGACCGGCATGACCATCAGGGCCGCCGCGGTGGAGAGCTTCACGTAGTGCTCGGAGGCCGCGCCCGGGAGCTTCTGTCCGTCCTTCTCGACGGGGAAGATCTCCCAGTTCGACTTCGAGAGGTAGTAACCGCCCTGCACTGCCGTTCCGCCGTTGATGGTCGTCATGGTGTCGTTTCCTTCACTCCGGGTTGAGATGCTCTCTTCACCAAGGAGTGTCGTCGATCGGGCGCGGCTTCGATATTGGGCGCACTCCCCAGGCGGCCAGGAAAGAGTCCGGTGGGGGCGTGGCCGGACACCCGGCGCGGGAGGGGTCGACGACCGGGGAAGCGCACCGGAAAACACCCGAACCCGGGAGGGGCGTGCCTCCCGGGAGTGGCCTCCGCCCCCCGGAGACGTATCAAGCCACCGTCATTGCTCGGACTTCTGTGGCGGGTCGACCGGCCCGAGGGCCCGGTCGAGGGCTTCCCACTCCTCCACGGAGAGGGTCTCGCCGCGCCGTCCTGGATCGACCGCGGCCGCCTGGAACGCCCTCTCGAGCGCCTCGCGCGGCGCGATCCGGGCGGCCTCGAGCGCGTTCCGCAGCGTCTTCCTGCGCTGCCCGAAACCGCCCTTCACCAGGAGTCGAAAGCGATCCGCGTCGGCGACGCGCGGCTCCCGGCCGTGCAGGTCGATGCGCACCACGGCGCTGTCGACGCGCGGCGGAGGGTGGAAGGCGCCGCGCGGGACCACGCGGTCGATCTCCACCCCACCGCGCTGCTGGAGGAGCACCGAGAGGATCCCCCAGTCCTTCGTCGACGGCACGGCGGCGAGGCGCTCCGCCACCTCGCGCTGCACGAGCAGCACCGCGCGGGAGACGGCACCGGCCTGGTCGAGGAGCGCGAAGAGGATGGGGCTCGTCAGGTGGTAGGGGATGTTGCCCACCACCGCCACCCTGCCCGGCTGCGCGCCTCCGGGCGCCTCTCCGGCGAGCGCGGCGAAGTCGGCGCGGGCCGCGTCGGCCTCCACGAGCCGGATGGCCTCCCCGAACTCGGCGCGCAGCACGCGCGCCATGTCTCGGTCGCGCTCCACCGCCACGACGCGTGCGCCGTGGGCGAGGAGCCGCTCGGTGAGGTGGCCGAGCCCGGAGCCCAGCTCCACCACCGCCTCGCCCGGACGCTCCACGGCGAGCCGGGCGATGCCGTCGAGGATCGACTCGTCACCGAGGAAGTTCTGCCCCCAGCTCTTCTTGGGCTCGAGGCCGTGCCGGTCGAGCAGCGCGCGGGGAGACGGATGCCCCACCTCAGCAGCCCACCGACCCGAGCCGCCAGGCCGCGTCGGCCTCGAGCGCAGGGCCGGCCCGCTCCCCGCGGAGGAGCGCCTGGGTGCCGGCCACCGCGATCATGGCGGCGTTGTCCGTGCAATGGCGGGTCGGCGGCAGGAAGACCCGCATCCCCTCGTACTCCGCTGCCCGCTCCGTCACCACCGCCCGCAGCCGGCCGTTCGCCGCCACGCCGCCGGAGAGCACCACCCGGTCGAGCTGGAGCTCCCGCGCGGCCCGGAAGACCTTCGACACCAGCGCACCCACGATGGCCTCCTGGTAGCTGGCGCACAGGTCGGAGAGGGCCTGCCCCTCCGGGACGCCGTGCGACCGGACGTGGTGGAGCAGCGCCGTCTTGAGGCCGGAGAAGCTGAAGGCCAGCGGGCCGCCCTTCACGATGGCTCGGGGAAACTTCACCGCTCGTACATCGCCTCCCCGGGCCAGCCGGTCGATGGCCACGCCTCCCGGATAGGGCAGGCCGAGCAGCTTCGCTCCCTTGTCGAAGGCCTCTCCGGCGGCGTCGTCGCGGGTCTGGCCGAGGAGCCGGTAGCTGCCGAACCCCTCGGCGACGTAGAGCGAGGTGTGGCCGCCCGAGACCACGAGCCCGAGGTAGGGGAAGGCGGGGGCCTCCTCGGACAGGAAGGTGGCGAGGAGGTGCCCCTCCAGGTGGTTCACACGGGCGAGAGGAACGCCCCATGCCAGGGAGAGGGCCTTCGCGACCTGCACGCCGACGAGCAACGCCCCCACGAGCCCCGGACCGGAGGTGACCGCGATCCCGTCGAGGGCGGCGCCCTCCACGCCGGCGAGCCGAAGCGCCTCGTCCACCACCGGCATGACCTGCACCACGTGGTTCCGGCTGGCGAGCTCGGGCACCACGCCACCCCAGCGCCTGTGGATCTCGATCTGGGTCGAGACCACGTCGGAGAGCACGCGCCGGCCGTCCTCCACCACCGCGGCGGCGGTCTCGTCGCAGCTCGTCTCGATTCCCAGCACCTTCACGGGGGGCCTTATGTACCGCCAGGGGCCGGGGGGCAAGCGCTCGATCAGCGGCGGGGCGCGGGCTCGGTGACGGAGAGGGCCGGCGGGGTCTGGCCCGGAGCCGGCCGCTCCGCCCGATCCGCCCGGGACGGCGCCGGACCGGGCGGCCGCAGTCCCTGCCTCCGCGCCCAGATGGCCCCGCCGAGGAGGACCGCTGCCAGCGCGATCGCCGCGACGAGCGCCCAGGCCCTCATCCGGCCCCGGGGGCCGGGATCGGCCTTGCCGGCCCGCCCGGACCGCGGGCCATCCTGGGAAGTCAGCTCCGGGTCGGCGAACCAGTCTGCGCGCTCCGTCCCGGGGTGACCCTCCGGGGCGGACGGGCTTCCGGGGGGGACGACGCGGAGGACCCCGGCGTCGAGGAGGCGCTCCAGCGCGGCCAGGGCGAGGGGAACGTCCAGCCCGGATCGCGCGATGACGTCCTTCACGGACCGGTGGCCGTCGGCGAGCCGGAGGATCGCGTTGTCGCCGTCGGGGATGGATCGGAGCGCGCCCGCCAGGACCGCCGGATCCACGACGAGGATCGCGTCGAGTGGTGGCACCACCGCCGCCTCCCCCGGGCCGGTCACTTCTTCGCGTCCGCCCGCGCCTCGGCGCGGTTCTGGCGCCGGCCCTGGACCTTCCGCAGCTCGCGGGACGCCTCCTCGCTGCGCGGATCGGCGCGCAGCGCCGCCCGGAAGAGCTTCTCGGCGTGGTCGGGATCCCCGTCGTCGCGGGCCATGGTTCCGGCGACCAGGAAGGCCCGCGAGCATCCCGTGTCCTTCATGGCCTCCTCGAGGTGGCGCGCGGCCTTCTCGCGATCGGCGGGCCTGCCCGAGGCGAGCATCTCGACGGCCAGCGCCACGAGGAGCTCGGGGCTCCGGTCGCTGCGCACCGCTGCCTCGAGGAACAGCCGGGCCCTGGCGTGGTCACCCGCGCGCCGGGCCACCTCGGCCTTCTGGAAGTCGGCGCGCGCGGCGGCGGCGGCTGCCTCGGTGGGAGCCCGGCCTCCGCTCGAGGAGCGGGCCAGGTACTCGTTGCGGCGGGTCCGGTCGGAGAGGACCCCGTAGGCCTCGTTGAGCGCCGAGAGCACCTCGCGCAGGCCGGGCTGCAGGTCGGCGAGCGCGGGCCCGCCGAAGCGATCGGGGTGGAACTGCTTCACGAGCTGGAGGTAGGCGGCCTTCACCTCCTCCGGGCTGGCGCCGCGCGGCAGGCCCAGCCGGGTGAAGAGGTCGGCCTCACGGGCCAGCGGCAGCGCGGCCTCGAGCGCCTTCCGGATCTCGGCCTCGGGCCCGGTCATGCGCGCGGGATCCCTCGATCCGGCCTGGGGTGCGACCACCGGCGCATCCAGGCCGGCGTGCGGCGGTGGCCCCGCGGAGAGGGGGCCGACGCCCATGTTCTGCATCGCGCGAGCGAGCAGCCGCTGCCTGCGGGCCCGGGATTCCTCCGGATCGCTGCGGCGTGCCGGGTCGACGGGCGGGGGTGCTGCCGCGGACGGAGCCGTTCCCGCGACGACCGGGGCGAGCACCGGCGGGGGCGCGGCCACGGGAGCGGGGCGCGGCGGCCTCGCCGGCGGGGGTGGTCCCGCCTGCGCCCCCAGCGAGCCGAGATCGACCACCTCGCCCGCGGGCTCGGCGACCCCGAGGAGGAGCAGCGCCGCGAGCACGGCCCGCGCGTGGGGAAGCGGGATCCCCGGCGTGTCCAGGATCTCGCTCGCCAAGGGGGCGCTCTCCAGCCGGCGAAGGATCTCCTCCTCCGGTCCGGTCCAGCAGAAGGCCAGGGAGATGTCGCCGTGCCGCTGCGAGAGCGCGATGGGTCCCCGGGCCAGCGCCAGGGCCGAGGCGCAGAGGGCCTCGGCTTGCGGCGTGTCGAGCGCGTCGACCACCGCCCGCATGGGTGCCACCAGCACCCGCCCGGCCCAGGCCGGGATCGCGGCGTCGAAGTCGAAGCGGAAGGCCCCGTCGGAGAGGCCGGCGATGAGGGAGACGTAGGCAGCCTGCTGGTCCTCGAGCGCCCGGTCGACGACCTCCTGCGAGACCGCCCCCATTTCCACGAGCACCTCTCCCTGGCGGCGCTTCGAGCTGGCCATCTCGGCCAGCGAGCGTCCCAGGGTCTCGATGTCGATGAGGCCGCAGCCGAGCAGGATCTGCCCGAGGGGATGGAATCCGGCGAAGGTCTGGGCCCCCACCGGCATCCCGTCCCGGAAGAAGAGGCGCGAGTGGCCGCCGGGCTGGTGGACGGTCAGCTCCCCGGTGGCACGGAGGCTCCAGGCCTCGAGGAGGATGGCCGCGAGCGGCGTCCGCGAGAGATCTCCCGGCTCGCGAAGGAACGACATCCTTCCATCCTACACCCGCAGGCTCCGGATCGCGGCGTAGACGCCCACCCCGGCCGCCACCGCCAGGTTCAGGCTGCGCTGCCCGGGGAGCATGGGGATGGAGACGCAGCGCTCCGGCCAGGCCGCCACCAGTGCCGGCGGCAGCCCGAGCTGCTCCTGGCCGAGGACGAGGACGTCGCCGGGGGCGAAGCGACGCTCGAAGACCGTCTCCCCCGCACGCGCGGTGAAGAGGTGGAGCCGGTCCGGGCGCCCCGGGACGACCCGGGCCTCGAAGGCCGGCCAGTCCTGGTGCACCTCCACCTCCACGTCGTTCCAGTAGTCGAGCCCGGCGCGGCGCAGCTCCTTCTCGTCGAGCGAGAAGCCGATAGGCCCCACCAGGTGCAGGCGGCAGCCGGTCACCGCGCAGGTGCGGGCCACGTTGCCGGTGTTGGGCGGGATCTGGGGCGCCACCAGCACCACGTGGAGCGGCGGGAGGACGGGAGAGAGGTCGGCCATCCCCGGACACTATCCTTTGACCGGCGCGCCGGCGCGCGGCTACCCTGGCACATGCGTCTCGCCGCCATCGGGGCCACCGACGTCGGCCGCAAGCGCAGGCACAACGAGGACGCCTACCTGGTCATGCCCGAGGGGGGCCTCTTCGCGGTGGCCGACGGGCTGGGTGGCCACGCCTCGGGCGAGGTCGCGAGCCGCATGGCGGTCGACGAGCTGGCGAGCCGCTTCGCCGGGCTCGAGGGAACCGCCGAGGAGCGGCTCCGCGAGGCCTTCCAGCTCGCAAACCGGGCCATCCACGGGCTTTCGCAGGCCGACCCGCTCCTCTCGGGAATGGGAACCACCCTCGTCGCCGGCCACTTCGCCGGCGACGGCACGCTGGCCGTGGCCCACGTGGGGGACAGCCGCGCCTACCACTTCCGCGCCGGCGAGCTGCGGCGGCTCACCGAGGATCACTCCCTGCTCCAGGACTTCATCCGCCAGTCCCGCCCCTCCCCGTCCGAGATCGAGGCCTTCCCGCACAAGAACGTGATCGTCCGCGCGATGGGGATGAGGGCGGAGGTGGAGGTCGACGTCTCGGTCCTCGAGGTCCAGGAGGGGGATCTCCTGCTCCTCTGCTGCGACGGGCTCTTCGGGATGCTCCCCGACGAGGAGATGGCGGAGATCCTGCGCCTCACGGGAAGCGAGATCCTGCGGGCCAACCAGTCGCTCGTCGACGCGGCGAACCGGGCCGGGGGGGCGGACAACGTGACCTCGGTGCTGGTCGAGGTGGTGGAGCGCTGAGCGGCTCCACGAGGACGCCTGCGGCGCCGTCAGCCGGCCGCAGGCAACCGGAGCACACCGGCCGCGACGGCACGGGAGACCCCCTCCCCGGGGAAGATGGTCGTCCCCGGCCAGACCACGGCCCGCTCCACGACCGCGCCGTGCCCCACCCGGCAGCCCGCCCCCAGCACGGCGTCGGGCCCGACCACCGCCCCCGCCTCGACGACGGCTCCCCGCCCCACGAGCACCGGGCCGACGAGCCGCGCGGCGGCATCCACCGAGGCGCCCTCCGGGACGAAGATCCGCGAGGGCCCGGGTGAGAGCCCGTCGAACGGGTCCGCCCCCGGCCGCGACACCGGCGCCGCTCCGGAGAGGACGTCGAGATTGGCCTGTAGGTAGCGTTCCGGCGTGCCCAGGTCGTTCCAGTACCCGGTGGCCACCACCGCCCGGATACGGCCCGACGCCAGCAGCGGCGGGTAGACGCCTCGGTTCACGTCGCAGGCGAAGGGGAGCGCCGGTACGTGGTCGAGCAGCTCCGGCGAGAGCACGTGGACGCCGGTGAAGTGAAGCGGAACGAGCGCGTCGCCGCCCGGTCCGAGGCCTGCGATTCGCCGGACCGCCATTCCGCGATCGACGTCCACCGTGGCGTAGGCCGCTCCCGGCGGCATGGGGGCGAGGACCATGGTGGCAAGCGCCTGGCTCCGGCGGTGGTCCGCCAGGATGGCCCCGAGGTCCACGTCGAAGAGGACGTCGCCGTTCCAGAGGACGATGGCGCTGGCGCCCTCGAGGAAGGGGCGGGCCTCGCGCAACGCCCCGCCGGTCCCGGCGATGACGGGCTCGCGGGATACGGAGAGCGTGACCCCTGCCGCCCGCGCCGCCCCCACGGCCACCCGCTCCATCTCCGGGGCGAGGTGGTGGGCGTTCACGACCACCCGTGGCGCGCCGGCCGCGCGGAGGCACCCGAAGGCGAACTGGACGAGCGGGAGGCCGGCCACCGGGACGGCGGGCTTGGGGAGGACGTCGGTGAGCGGCCGGAGCCGCGTGCCCAGCCCCGCAGCGAGGACCATCCCGACGACGCCGTCCATGGTAGAGCCAGCTTAGCCGATGACCCCCGCCACGCGCCTCCGCCTCTTCTACTTCGCCTACTACGGATGCGTCGGGACCCTCCTTCCCTACTTCTCCCCGTACCTCCGGGGACTGGGCTTCACGGGCGAGCAGATCGGCACGGTCCAGATGATCGGTCCCCTCGTGGCCGTGCCGACCGCCATCGCCTGGGCCACCGCCGCCGACCGGCTCCGGGCCCCGGCCCGGGTGCTCGGGATCGCCACCGCCTGGGCCTTCCTCGCCGTCCTCTTCCTCCCCGCCGCCCGGACGCCCGTGGCGGTGGGGCTCGTCCTCCTCGCCTACTCGCTCGCCGACCGGGCCGTGGTGCCGCTCGTCGACTCGCTCACCGTGGAGTGGACGGTCCACCACCGGGAGACCTCGTACACCCGCATCCGGCTCTTCGGATCGCTGGGCTTCGCCGTCCTGAGCTCGGGGGTGGGGCTCGCCCTCACCTGGCGCGGCGATCGCCCGGGCGACGTGCTCGTCCCGATCGCGATCGCGGGGTGCGTGGGCGGTTACGCACTCGTTGCCCGGCGCCTCCCCGTCCCGCCCTCCCCGCCTCACCCTCCCCGCTTCCGGGAGATGGCCGGGCTGCTCAGGAATGGCCCGCTCCTCGGCCTCCTCGCCATCTTCGCCCTCCACTGGGGGGCAACGGCTCCCTTCCACCTCCTCTTCGGCCTCTTCGTGCGCGACCTGGGGCTCCCCGCCCGCATCACCGGGATGGCCATGACCGTCGGCGTGGCGGCCGAGGTGGTGGCGCTCCTCGCCTTCCCCCGGGTGGCCGCCCTCTTCTCGCTCCGCGCCATCCTGGCCACCTCCTTCGCGGTGAGCGCGCTGCGCTGGCTCCTGCTCTCCCGGGCCGAGGCGGCGGCGTGGATCGTGGCGCTGCAGCTCCTCCACGCCTTCACCTTCGGTCTCTTCTGGGGCGCCGCCATGGACGCCATGTCGCGGGCCGTGCCCTCCCGGCTCCGGGCCACCGGCCAGGCCATCTTCGCCGCCGTGGTCTTCGGCGTGGGCAACGCGGTGGGCTACCAGCTCTCCGGCCTGGGCTACGACCGCTGGCACGGGGTGGGGCCCCTCTTCGCCTGGGCTGGCGGGGTGGAGATCGTGGCCCTGCTCGCGCTCCTGTTCCTCCCGGGCGCCCCGATTGACCAACGCGCGCCCGACCCACTAGGGTGACCCGTCATGAACCTCCTGCCCGTCCTCGCCGCCGGTGCTCACGGCGGCCCGGCCCTGCCGCTCTGGAGCGTCGTCCCCTTCGCGATCATGCTGCTCTGCATCGCCGTCCTGCCGCTCGTGGCCGGCCACATGTGGGAGCACAACAAGAACAAGGCCATCCTGAGCCTCATCCTGGGTCTCCCGGTGGCGGCCTGGATGGGCTGGCGCGACCTCACCGTCCTCGGTCACGTGGTGCACGAATACGTCGCCTTCATCATCCTGCTCGGCGCGCTCTTCGTCATCGCCGGCGGCATCGTGATCCGGGGCACGCTGGCCGGGACGCCCGGGGTGAACGCGGTGCTGCTCGGCATCGGCGCCGTGATCGCGTCCTTCGTCGGGACCACCGGTGCCTCCATGCTCCTCATCCGGCCGCTGCTGCGCGCCAACTCGGTGCGGAAGCAGAAGGCCCACGTGGTGGTCTTCTTCATCTTCATCGTCAGCAACGCCGGCGGCCTGCTCACGCCGCTGGGCGATCCGCCCCTCTTCCTGGGCTTCCTGCGCGGGGTCCCGTTCCTGTGGACGATGAACCTGCTCCCGGAATGGGCCTTCGTGAACGCGCTCCTCCTCGTGACCTTCTACATCCTGGACTCGACCCTCTTCCGCAAGGAGGACCTGGCCACGCCCGGCGACCTGGACGAGGTTGCGGTGGCCCACAAGGTGCCCCTTCACATCGCCGGCAAGGTGAACTTCCTCTACCTCCTCGGCGTGGTGGCCGTGCTCCTCGCCGGCGGCTCGATGAAGCTGCCGGTGGGCGTCCAGGAGGCCGGCATGCTCCTCATGGCGGCCCTCTCCTGGTTCACGACCTCGCGTCCGCTCCGGAGGGAGAACGAGTTCAGCTGGACCCCCATCGTGGAGGTGGCGGTCCTCTTCGCTGGCATCTTCGCCACCATGATCCCGGCCCTGGTCCTCCTGAACGCCCGGGGCGGCGAGCTCGGCCTCACCCAGCCCTGGCAGTTCTTCTGGGCGACCGGCCTGCTCTCCTCCTTCCTCGACAACGCTCCCACCTACCTGACCTTCGCCTCGACGGCGAGCGCGCTCATGGGCACCGAGGCGGCGAACCTCTCCCAGCTCATCGCCACCGACCAGGGATCCAACTTGCTCGTGGCCATCTCGCTGGGCGCCGTCTTCATGGGAGCCAACACCTACATCGGCAACGGCCCCAACTTCATGGTCAAGGCCATCGCCGAGCAGGGGGGCGTCCGCATGCCCGGCTTCTTTGGGTACATGGCCTACAGCGGCGCGATCCTGATCCCGGTCTTCGTGGCCGTCACCTTCGTCTTCCTCCGCTAGAGGCCCTCTCCATGGAACGCCGTTTCCCGGAGCGCCGCCAGGCGCTCGTCCTCTGGGCCGCAATGTGCGCCCTCCTGCTCCTGCTCCTCGCGACCGTGCTCTCCACCTCCTCGGAGCCGGCCGATGCGGGAATGGCGTGGCTGCTCGTGCCTCTCGTCGCCCTCACCATGGTGGTCGAGCTGGCGGCCTCGATCCTCGTTCCCAACTCCATCGCCCGGCGGGCCGGGAAGATGCCGGAGGCCTGGCCCCCGGGCCGGCTCGCCTGGACGAGGTCGGTGATCGCCATGGCGCTCTGCTTCGGGGCGGCCCTCTTCGCGGTGGCGTCCTACCAGGCCACCCACGCGCCGGTGCTCCTCTACGCCTTCGCGATCGGGCTGCTGGCGCTCCTGGGCCAGTTCCCGGGTGAGGCGCGCTGGGAGAAGCTCCGGCAGCCGTTCGAGGAGGAGCCGAAGAAGTCCTCGGGGAAGGGTTAGCTAGTCGGCCTGGCTCTCGCCGGGCGGCACCACCGCGACCGGCACCGGCGCGGAGGCGGCGAGTTCGTCGCCCAGCTGGGACGAGTACGTGGGCGGCTCCCCGTCCTCCTGGATGGCCCCGGTGACGAGGAGCGGCGCCCTGAGCTCCCGGGCCAGCTCCAGCGACCGGGAGACGGCCGACCCCTCCACGATCCGGAGGTCGTCCGCGGCGATGCCGTTCGAGACAACCCAGGCCTCGAGTTCCTTTTCTGCCGCGGCGAGCCGTCCCGCGTGGGCGGGGTCGACCATGGTCGGGATGGCGTGAACCACCAGGAGCTTCCGGCCGAGACGGGTTGCGAAGCGCCGGGCGAACCGGACCGCATCCACCGCGTTCGCACCGAGCGTCGTGAGCACGACGACCGGCCCAGCGCCCAGGTCGCCGGCGCGCAGGTCGTGCGGAACGACCACCACGGCGGCGGGGAGGGCCTCGAGCAGGCCGCGCGCGACCCGCCCGAGCCGGACGAGACCGCGCCCGTCCCGCCCCGCGTGTCGTGCCACCACCACCGCGTCGGCGCTGGACCGCGAGGCCGCGTCGGCGATTCCCGTCGCGCCGTCCAGGGACTGGACGACCTCGAGCGGGGCCTCGAACGCCTGGGAGCGCAGGGCCGCCTCCCCCACGGCGCGCGCCTCGGCCATCACCTCGTCGAGGTGGCGCAGGCGCAACTCCACGCGCAGGTGCTCCTCGGTGAGCACGTGCACCGCCACCACCGACTCGTCCGCTGCCGGACCGGTGGCCCGGACCGCCCGCAGGAACTCCACGGCGGCGTGCGCTTCGGGACCTGCGTCCAGACCGACGATCCACTTCATGCGTGCCTCCCTGGCGCGACGAGCGGGAACATCGTCGCCACCCGCGGCGGGGGTGTCAACCGCGCCATCAGTGGATGCGCAGGGTGCCCCGCACCTGGGCGGTGTTGGCCGGGGCGCAGGTGATCGAGAACTCGCCACGGGGGGTGGGCGGAAGGGTGACCACGGTCTCCTGCCCCAGCGGCAGCGGAACCGGGGGGAGAGGGTCTCCACGCGGAACGCGTCGAAGCAGGGCGAGGGATCCTTGCGTGTCACCATCAGTCGAAGGGGCTGCCCGACCTCGGTGTAGATCACGTTGGGCCGGTAGGTGCCGGACTCGGCGACGACCGCGATCTCGTACACCCCGTCCTTTCCGGGCTGGGCGGTGGCCTCGATCGACTTCCCGAAGCCGTCCGGCGTGGGCCGGACGACCGTCCAGAGCATCCAGGCCGCGAGCATGACGGCGGCCGGGATCCCCGCCGAAAGGGCGAGCGAACGGGTGGTGTGGGCCTCTTTCGTCACCTGGGAGCCTCCGAGGGACATTCACTGTTGGTCAATGTTCTGCCGCGATGCGTCGCAGCGCAATCCCTGCGTATCTCTTCGGGAACTCGCGCATCATGGCTCCGGGCACCAGTGTGTTCAACTTCTTTGGGCACGAACTTATTTCGCGCACCGCTTGCGCGCCCCTTCCGTTACGCGATCGGTTCGGCTAATCTCCCCAACTCGCGCGCAGGTAAACGTCGTTCCCACACCGGTCTTTTCCCCTTTTTGGTGCCATTTGAGACCCGTTGTCAGGAGAGGTCGATGACACACGAACAGCAAGTCGCCTACTGGAAAATCAATCTTCGCTACATCATCTGGGTTCTCGCCATCTGGTTCGCGGTCTCCTATCTGGCGGGCATCATCTTCGCCAACGCCCTCGACCAGTTCCACCTCGGCGGTTTCCCTCTTGGCTTCTGGTTCGCGAACCAGGGCTCCCTCGTCGTCTTCGTGGTGCTGATCTTCTGGTACGTCTGGCTGATGAACCGGCTCGACAAGAAGTTCGGCGTCTTCGAGGACTGACCCACACCAGGCACTGCAAGGAGACCTGAAAATATGTCAATCCTCACCTGGACGTGGATCATCGTCGGGGCGTCGTTCGCCCTCTACATGGGAATTGCCTGGTGGGCCAAGGCGAAGTCGACCGGCGACTTCTACGTCGCCGAGAAGTCGATTCACCCCATCCTGAACGGCATGGCGACGGGCGCCGACTGGATGTCGGCCGCCTCGTTCATCTCGATGGCCGGCCTCATCGCCTTCATGGGCCGCGACGGATCGCAGTACCTCATGGGCTGGACCGGTGGCTACACGCTGCTCGCCGTGCTCCTCGCCCCCTACCTCCGCAAGTACGGCAAGTTCACGGTCCCCCAGTTCGTGGGTGACCGGTACTACTCCGACACGGCGCGCATCATCGCGCTCATCTGCGCCATCTTCGTGTCCTTCACCTACGTCGCCGGCCAGATGCGCGGCGTCGGCATCGTGTTCTCGCGCTTCCTCGAGACGTCCATCAACCAGGGCGTCTACATCGGCATGGCGATCGTGTTCTTCTACGCCACGCTCGGCGGCATGAAGGGCATCACCTACACGCAGGTCGCCCAGTACGTGGTGCTCATCATCGCCTACATGGTCCCGGCCTTCTTCATCGCCTTCATGCTCACCGGCATGCCCATCCCCCAGTTCGGGTACGGAGCCACCCTGAGCGACAGCGGCGCAGCCCTCCTGGGCGCCCAGCCCGGAATGCACCTGCTCGACGTGCTCGACAAGGTCCAGGTCGACCTGGGCTTCCCCAAGTACACGTCGGGCCGCCCCGGCTACATGTGGGACGTGTTCGCCATCACCTTCACCATGATGGTCGGCACCGCCGGTCTTCCCCACATCATCATCCGCTTCTTCACGGTCCCGAAGATCCGCGACGCCCGCGCCTCGGCCGGCTGGGCGCTCGTCTTCATCACCATCCTCTACACGACCGCCCCCGCCGTCGCGGTCTTCGCGAAGACGAACTTCATCCAGACCATCAACAACAAGCCCTACGCCTCCGCCCCGCAGTGGTTCAAGGACTGGGAGAAGACCAAGCTCGTCGGCTTCACCGACAAGAACGGCGACGGGATCATGCAGTACGCCCCCGGCGCCGCGAGTGACCCCAAGTCGAAGAACGAGGTCCACGTCGACCGGGACATCATGGTGCTCGCCAACCCGCAGATCGCCAGGCTGCCCTCCTGGGTGGTGGCGCTCGTCGCGGCTGGCGGCCTGGCCGCCGCTCTCTCCACGGCGGCCGGACTGCTGCTCGTCATCGCGTCGGCCGTGTCGCACGACCTCATGAAGGGCGTGCTCACGCCCGACATGAGCGAGAAGAAGGAACTCCTCTGGGCCCGTGCCGCAGCCGGCGGCGCGGTGGTGGTTGCCGGTTACTTCGGCATCAACCCCCCAGGCTTCGTGGCCCAGGTGGTGGCCTTCGCCTTCGGTCTCGCGGCGTCCTCCTTCTTCCCGATCATCATCCTGGGCGTCTTCTGGAAGCGGGCCACCAAGGAGGCGGCCATCGCCGGCATGCTCGCCGGCATCATCTTCACCACCTGGTACATCGTCTTCTTCAAGTTCGTCCACCCGGAGATGAACGTCCTCAAGAACTGGTGGTTCGGCATCTCCCCCGAGGGCATCGGCATGATCGGCATGCTGGTCAACTTCGCGGTCATGGGCGTCGTCTCCATGGTCACGAAGCCGCCCCCCAAGGACGTCCAGGACATGGTGGCGACGCTCCGCTACCCGAAGGAGTCGGATCACGCCAAGGCCTAGGCCTCGGGCAGACTCCCTTTCGTGACATCGAGCGGCTGCCCTCCAGGGCAGCCGCTCTTCGCTTTCCCGGGTGCTATCCTCGCCGGATGGCAGGCATCGACCCCGTCGCCTACGTCCGCTCGACCCAGCCCTTCGACGAGCTCCCCGAGGACCTCTTCGCCTCCGTGGCGGACTCGCTGGAGGTGAGCTACCACCCGGCCGGAACCTGGCTCGTCCGGGCCGGCGGCACGCCGCTCCAGCACCTCTACGTGATCCGCAAGGGCTCGGTCCGGCTGGAGCGCGACGGACAGGTCCTGCAGGTCCTCGAGGAGGGCGAGACCTTCGGCTACACCTCGCTCATCACCCGCAAGGCCACGCTCGACGTGGCGGTGGAGCAGGACCTCCTCGCCTACCGCCTCCCCGACGCCCAGTTCCAGCGGCTCCTCTCCGACGCGCGCTTCGCCAGCCACTTCGCGGTCGGACTCTCCGAGCGGCTCCGCGCCAGCCTGGAATACTCCCCGGTCGCGACCTTCCAGGTGAACCTCTCCGCCGAGGTGGAGCAGCTGGTCCGCCGCGAGCCGGTGTGGGTGGAGGAGTCCTGCACGGTGGGCGACGCCGCCAAGGCGATGAGCCGGGAGGGCATCTCTTCCGTGCTCGTCCGCAGCGACCCCCCGGCCATCCTGACCGACCGCGACCTGCGCAACCGGGTGCTTGCGCTGGGGCGCGGGCCCGAGACCCCGGTCACCGAGGTCTACTCCCGGCCGCTCCGTTCCGTGGAGGCGAACACCCCCGTCTACCAGGCCTGGACGAGCCTCCTCGACACCGGGGCGCACCATCTCCCCATCACCCGCGACGGGTCGATCCTGGGGGTGATCACGTCGTCGGACCTGCTCAAGCACACCGCCCAGGGGCCGGTGGCGGTGCTCCGGCGCATCGAGCGGCTCTCCAGCCGGGATCAACTGCCTGGCTACTCCGGGAAGGTCACCGAGATGGTGGCTGCGCTCCTCTCCGGCGGGCTGGACCCCGGGGTGATCGCCGGGTTCGTCGCCCGCCTCAACGACACGGTACTGCGGCGGATCCTCCACTGGGCCCACGCCGACCTGGGGCCGGCGCCGGTGCCTTACGCCTGGGTGGTCTTCGGGTCGGAGGGGCGAATGGAGCAGACGCTCCTCACCGACCAGGACCACGCGCTCCTCTACGCCGACGGCGGTGCCGCGCACGCCGCCTGGTTCCAGTCCTTCGCCGACCTTGCCGTGGCCGACCTGGAGACCGCGGGCTTCCCGCCCTGCCAGGGTGGCCACATGGCGAACAAGTCCCACGGGGTCCTGTCCGACTGGAGCCGGCGCTTCGAGGCCTGCATCGACGAGCCGCGGCCCCACGACGCCGCGCTCTACTTCGACTTCCGGCGCGTGGCCGGAGACCTCGACCTCGCCTCCCTGTCGTCCGTGGTGGACCGCGCCGGGAAGAACCCCCTCTTCCTGCGCTTCCTGGCCCGGCAGGCGCTCGAGTTCAGCCCTCCCGGCTCGCTCGCGCTCCGGCTCCGCTCGGAATCCTCCACCGTGGACCTCAAGTGGCAGGGGATCTCCCCGGTGGTCTTCCTGGGGCGCTGCTACGGGATCGAGGTGGGGTCGAAGGGGCACAGCACGCTCGACCGGCTCGAGGCGGCCCACCAGGCCGGCCTCATGGGCGCCGAGGTCTGGAGCTCCGTCACCGAGGCCTACCGCTTCCTCGTCGGCCTCCGGCTCCGGGCGCAGCTGAAGGCGCTCCAGGCCGGCCACCCGGCCACCAACAAGGTGGCGCTGGCGGATCTCTCCGGGATCGAGCGAAGCCGGATCAAGGACTCCTTCCGGGCCATCAAGTCCTGGCAGGAGAAGGCCGCCTACCACTACCAGATCGACTTCGCGTGAAGCCCGGCGAAGCCGTCCCGGAGGGGCACATGGACCGCACCGACCAGGCAGACTTCCTGCGCAGGACGCCCCCCTTCGACGCGCTGCCTCGCGAGGCCTTCGAGAAGGCCACCCGCTCCCTCGACAGCGTCACCCACACGGCCGGGAGCTGGATCGCCCGGGCCGGCGGGGAGCCGATGCGCCACCTCTTCGTCATCCGCAAGGGCGCCGTGCGCCTGGAGCGGGACGGGCACACCCTGCAGGTGCTCGAGGAAGGGGAGGCCTTCGGCTACACGTCGCTCATCTCCGGAGAGGCGACGCTGGACGTCGCGGTGGAGCACGACCTCGTCGCCTACCGCATCCCGAGCGCCGACTTCCTCGAGCTGCTCGGGGACGCCCGCTTCGCTCGCCACTTCGCGGTGGGGCTCTCGGAGCGTCTCCGGGCCAGCTTCGACGCCTCGCCGGTGGCCACCTTCCCGCCCGACATGACCCAGGAGGTCCGCCACCTGAGCCGGCGCGGCGCGATCTGGGTCGAGGCCGGCGCCACCGTCCAGGAGGCGGCCCAGCTGATGCGGCGGGAGCACATCTCCTCCGTGCTCGTCCGGACCGACCCGCCCGGCATCGTCACCGACCGCGACTTCCGGAACCGGCTGCTCGCGGAGGGGCTGGGGCCGACCGAGCCGGTGACCCGGATCTTCACTCAGCCGCTCATCACCGTCTCCGAGGCGATGCCGGTCTACCAGGCCTGGGAGTTCCTGCTCGAGGCCGGCGTGCACCACCTCCCGCTCGTCAAGGGTGCGGAGATCACCGGGGTGATCACGTCGACCGACCTCCTGCGGAGCACGTCGCAGGGTCCCATCGGGATCCTGCGGAGGGTGGAGCGGCTCGCCACCCGGGAGGGGCTCCCGGGGTACGCGGCGAAGGTCACCGAGATGGTCGCGGCGCTGCTCTCCGGCCAGCTCGACGCGCTCGTGATCGCCGGCTTCGTGGCCCGGCTGAACGACGCGCTCCTGCGTCGGGTGCTCGAGTGGGCCCATGCCGACCTGGGTCCGGCGCCGGCACCCTACTCCTGGATCGTCTTCGGCTCGGAGGGGCGGATGGAGCAGACCCTCCTCACCGACCAGGACAATGCGCTCGTCTTCGCCGACGCGGGCGAGGCCCAGCGGGAGTGGTTCCAGCGGTTCGCGACCCGCGTCAACGACGACCTGGTCACGGCGGGCTTTCCCCCCTGTCCCGGCGGGTACATGGCGAAGAACTGGCTCGGCACGCTCACCGAGTGGACCGACCGGTTCTGCAAGTGGATCGACGAGCCGCGTCCGCAGGCGCTGCTCGAGTCGGCCATCTTCTTCGACTTCCGGGGAGTGGCGGGCGAGCTCGACCTGTCGCCCATGCAGTCCCAGATCGCAGCGGCGCCGGACAAGCCGGCCTTCCTCCGCTTCCTGGCCAGGACCGCGCTCAGCCAGAGGCCGCCACCGCCCCTCCTGATGCGGCTGCGCGGCTCCTCCTCCACCATCGACCTGAAGAAGCACGGCATCGCCCCCATCGTCTCCCTGGCGCGCTGCTACGCCATGGAGGCCGGGTCGGACCGGCGCAACACCATGGAGAGGCTCGACGCCGCGCTCCGCTCGGGGTTGATGGGGGACGACGTCTGGCTCTCGGTCACCGAGGCCTACCGGTTCCTGGTGGCCCTGCGCCTGCGGCTCCAGCTCCGGGACCTCTCCGGGGGGAAGGGCACCACGAACGAGGTGGCGATGTCGGGCCTGAACCCGGTGGAGCGGTCGCGACTGCGGGAGTCCTTCCGGGCCATCCGGAAGTGGCAGGAGCTGGCCGCGTACCACTTCCAGGCGGAGTTCTGATTGTTCTTCTCCTCGCCTCCCTGGGATTCGGTCGTCTACTGGTCCCTCGACCTCGAGACCGGCGGCTTCAACGCGAAGACCGACGCCCTCATCGCCGTGGGCATGGTTCCCATCCGGCAAGGGGTCATCCGGCTGGGCGAGTCCTACCGGACGCTGGTCCAGCCCGCCGACGGACGGGCCGTGGACCCCGCCTCGATCCGGGCACACCAGCTGGTCTGGGGCGAGATCCACGATGCCCCGCCGCTCTCGGAGGTGCTCCCGGAGGTGGACCGGCGCCTGCGTGAGGGGGTCATGCTCGTCCACCACCGCAGCATCGACCTGGCCTTCCTCCGCCGGGCTTACTCCGAGGCGAAGATGCGGTGGCCCAGTCCCCGGGTCGTCGACACGGTGGATCTCCTGGTGAAGGCCGCCAAGCGGCGCCGGTTCGCACACCCGGAGATGCCCGACGAGCTGCCGGCTCTGAACCTCACCGCGGCGCGGCGGGAGCTCGACCTGCCCGATTACCAGGCCCACGACGCGCTCACCGACGCCGTGGCGACGGCGGAGATGTTCCTCGTCCTGCGCCAGAAGGTCGGCGCGCGCACATTGCGCGCGCTCCTCTGACGGCCGCGCAGAAATTGTTTCGCGGGACAGGCCGGTGCACCTGTGCCAAGAAGTCCCCGGGGGAAGTCCGTTCAGTTGACGATGATCAAGTGCGGGCAGGATGCCCGTCGTTCTTCGGGAGCACCCATGAGCCAGTCGAGAGACCCATCCACTCAGAGTGGATCGCCGGAGCGGGCCAAGCAGGTCGTCGAGTCGGAGGCCTTCCGCGGCCTGGTGTCCCGGCGCTGGCGGATGAGCATGGTGCTCCTCGTCCTCCTCTTCGTCTCCTACTACGGCTACATCCTGCTCGTCGCCACCAACAAGGAGCTCGTCTCCCGGAAGATCGGGGAGTCGATGACGCTGGCCATCCCCCTCGGGATCGCCGTCATCGGCGTGGCCCTTGCGCTCACCGCCATCTACGTCGGGTGGGCCAACCGGTCGTACGACCCCGAGGTGGAGCGCCTGAAGGGCGTGCTCCGCCGCTAGGCGCTTCACCAGAACCGGAATCCGGAGACACACGCCATGCAGACCTCGCTCGGGTCACCGACCGCATCCTCGATCCTCTTCTTCTTCCTCATCGTCGCGCTCACGCTCGTCATCACCTACTGGGCCGCGCGCCGCACCAAGACCTCCTCGGAGTTCTACGCGGCCGGCCGCTCGGTGTCGGCCGTCCAGAACGGGTTCGCGCTCGCCGGCGACTACATGTCGGCCGCCTCCTTCCTGGGCATCTCCGGCATGGTGGCCATGCAGGGCTACGACGGCATGATCTACGCGACCGGGTGGCTGGTGGGCTGGCCGGCCCTGATGTTCCTCGTCGCCGAGCCGCTCCGGAACCTGGGCAAGTTCACCTTCGCCGACGTGGTGGCCTTCCGCCTCCGCCAGCGCCCGGTCCGGATCGCGGCCGCGGTGGGCGGCATCCTCACCGTGCTCTTCTACACCATCGCCCAGATGGTCGGCTCCGGGCAGCTCATCAAGCTGATGTTCGGGATCCCCTACGAGTGGGCCGAGATCATCGTGGGCACCGTGATGCTCCTCTACGTGCTCTTCGGCGGCATGCTCGCAACCACCTGGGTGCAGATCATCAAGGCCGTGCTGCTCCTCGTCGGCGTCACCTTCCTCACCGGGCTCGTCCTCTCCAAGTTCGGGTGGAACCCCATCAACCTCTACAGCGCCGTCTCGGCGAAGTACGGCCAGGGCGCGCTCCAGCCCGGCGGGCTCATCACCAGCCCGCTCGAGGCCGTGTCGCTCGGCCTGGCGCTCATGTTCGGGCTCCTCGGCCTGCCCCACATCCTCATGCGCTTCTACACGGTCCCCGACGCCAAGGCGGCCCGCAAGTCGGTGCTCTACGCCACCGGCCTCATCGGCTTCTTCTACATCATCATCCCCATCGTCGGATTCGGGGCCGCGGTGCTCGTCGGGCGCGACGTCATCGACCAGATCTCGGCCGGCGGCAACATGGCGGCGCCGCTCGTCGGCGAGTTGCTGGGCGGACAGGCCTTCCTGGGCTTCATCTCCGCCGTCGCCTTCGCGACCATCCTGGCGGTCGTGGCCGGCCTCACGCTGGCCGGGGCCTCGGCCTTCTCGCACGACATCTACGTGAGCGTCATCAAGAAGGGGCGCGCCAGCGAGGAGGACCAGCTCAAGGTCGCCCGCATCGCCACCATCGTGTTCGGGGTCTGCGCCATCTCCCTGGGCATCGCCTTCAAGGGGCAGAACGTGGCCTTCATGGTGGGGCTCGCCTTCGCCATCGCGGCCAGCGCCAACTTCCCCGCCCTCTTCCTGTCGATCGTCTGGAAGCGGTTCAGCACGCTCGGCGCGGTGTGGTCCATCCTGGTCGGTGCGCTGAGCTCGGTGACCCTCATCGTGCTCTCGCCCACCGTCTGGGTGACCATCCTCAAGTTCCCGACCGCCGTCTTCCCCATGAAGAACCCCGCCATCTTCTCGATGTCGCTGGCCTTCGCGGTGGGCATCGTGGTCTCGCTGCTCTTCCCCGAGCAGGAGGCGCAGGACAAGTTCGAGGACGAGAAGATCCGGACGTACCTCGGGGTCGGCGCGGAGTAGCGGCCCGGAGCGCCTTCGGCCCGGCCGGACGGTGCCGCCGGCGGGTGGGTCGCGCCGCTCCGGGCAGCAGTCCTCGCGGCGCTGGTGGACCCCGGGTGAATGGCGTCGAGGAGCCCCGGGCCCTGCGGGCCCGGTCTCGACGCCCGCTGCGGGCAGCCCGTCGCGGCACGACCCCCGCCGGCTGGCTCTCGTCGCGCGGGCCGAAGGCGACCCGGGCGCGCACGCCGCGTGGGGGGGGATGGCGGGCGTCGGCGCGGGGTGCCTCCGCAGCGGGCGCCGACCCGGCGTCGCTCTGGCCGACGAGGCGCACCACGGACCCGTCGGCCCGGGATCGCGTCTGCCGCCGGCGGGTGGGTCGCGCCGCTCCGAGCAGCAGTCCTCGCGGCGCTGGTGGACTCCGGGTGAATGGCGTCGAGGAGCCCCGGGCCCTGCGGGCCCGGTCTCGACGCCCGCTGCGGGCAGCTCGTCGCGGCACGACCCCCGCCGGCTGGCGCTCGTCGTGGGGGCCGGAGGCGACCCGGGCGCGCACGCCGCGGGGGGAATGGGGGCGGCGTCGCGGGGCCGCCTTCCCGTCAGGCGGGCCGGGTGCCCTCGGCGCGGGGTGCCTCCGCAGCGGGCGCCGACCCGGCGTGGCTCTGACCACGGTGTCTGCGGCGCCATCCAGCCGGGACAGCTATCACCGCGAGGACCAGCACCCCCGGCGTCGAGGCGCACCACGGACCCGCCGGCACCCCGGGAAGGATCCCGCGACGAGGCCCGTCAGCCGAGTTCGGGGACGTGCCGCGCCAGGATCTCCCGCAGTGTCGCGAGCTCGGGCCGGCGGGGCAGCGCCTCGCGGACGTAGCGGAGCGACGCGGGGATCGAGGGCAGGAAGCCCGGGTTGCCGCGCACGCGGTCGATGAAGACGAACCGGCCGGCGTCCTTCAGCTTCCGCTGCACGGTGAGCAGGTCGAAGGTGGCCCGGAAGGCGTCCGGGTCGAGGCGAGGGCCGCCCTCGGCGGCCAGGCGGTCGAGGTAGCGCAGGAGCATCCGGTCCACCAGCTCCGGGGGCAGCTCCACGTAGCTGTCGCGGAGAAGGGCCACCAGGTCGTACTGGCGCGGGCCGAGCAGCGCGTCCTGGAAGTCGATGATGACCTGCTCGCCCCCCGGGAGCACCATGAGGTTCCGCGACTGGTAGTCACGGTGGGTGAATCCCGTGGGTTCCGCGGCGAGCGAATCTGCGATGGCGTCGAAGGCCCGATCCACCTCCGGCCGCTCGGCGGGGGAGAGCGACGCCGCCTTCCACGCCTCGAGGAGCCACTCCCGGAAGTGGTCGAGCTCCCATCGATAGAGCGTCCGGTCGAAGCTGCGCCGGAAGGCGATGCAGGACGGGTCGGGGTCCCGCTCGGCCCGCGCCCGAAGCCGCGCCAGCCGGTCCACGGCCATCCCGTAGAGCGGACCGGCCGGGTCGCCGGCCAGCAGCCGCGTCTCCAGCATCTCGTCGCCCAGGTCCTCGAGCACCATGAGACGCTCCCGCTCGAGGAAGGCGTGGATGGCCGGCACCCGGGCCCCGGCACGCTCGAGGTACCGCTGGACGTTCACGAAGGGGTCCTCGGGCGGGGGACCTCCGCTCGTCGCCTCCTCGGGCCGGGCGTCCTGCGGCATCACCATCACCACCCGCGAGTCGGGCTGTTGGCCCACCCGCCAGTAGCTCCGCATGGACGCGTGCCCCGCCAGCCGCCGCACCGGCCACCCCGACGCGTCCCGCCCGATGGTGCGGGACACCGCCCCGCGAACCCGCCACGACAGCTCCTCGGCGCTCTCGATCACCACCCGTTCCTCCCCGCCGGCCGGCTGCAGCCGCGCGTTGACACCCCGTCGAGACGGGTCCTATAAGCCCCGCATGCCCTTCCACGCCGACGTCCTGTCCGCCATCGGCCGCACCCCGCTCGTGAAGCTCGGGAAGGTCGTCCCGCCGGGCGCCGCCACCGTGCTCGCCAAGCTGGAGTACATGAACCCGGGCGGGTCCATCAAGGACCGCATGGCGCTCCACATCCTCGAGAAGGCCGAGAAGGCCGGGCTGCTCCGCAAGGGGAGCACCATCGTCGAGAACACCAGCGGCAACACCGGGGTGGGGATCGCGGTCGCCGCCGCGGTGAAGGGGTACCGCTGCATCTTCACCATGCCGGACAAGATGTCGAAGGAGAAGCAGGACACCCTGAAGGCCCTGGGCGCCCAGGTGGTGGTGACGCCCACGAACGTCCCGGCCGACTCGCCGGAGAGCTACTACTCGGTGGCCAAGCGCATCGCCGCCGAGACGCCCAACAGCTTCTACGTGAACCAGTACCACAACCCCGACAACGTCGAGGCCCACTACCTCTCCACCGCGCCGGAGATCTGGGAGCAGACCGGGGGGAAGCTCGACGCCTTCGTGGCCGGCATCGGCACCGGCGGCACGATGTCCGGCTGCGGACGCTTCTTCAAGGAGAAGGACGCCCGCATCCGCAACGTGGGCGTCGATCCGGTGGGCTCGGTCTATCACTCCATGTGGAAGACCGGGAAGCTGTCCGAGCCCCGGGTCTACAAGGTGGAGGGCATCGGCGAGGACATGATGTGCGGGGCCATGGATCTCGCCGTCCTCGACGACGTCCGCCAGGTCACCGACGCGCAGGCCTTCTCGATGGCCCGGCGGCTCGCCAGGGAGGAGGGCATCTTCGCCGGCGGAAGCTCGGGAGCCGCGGTTCACGTGGCGGCCCAGCTGGCCCGGGAGATGGGGCCGGACCAGATCATCGTGGTGCCACTCCCCGACACCGGGCGCGCCTACATCTCCAAGTTCTTCTCCGACGAGTGGATGCGCGACAACGGCTTCCCGGTGGAGAGCGGCGACTCGGTGTCCGGCGCCACGGTGTCCGACGTGCTCGGCTCCCGCCGCGGGGGCGTCATCCACGCGAAGCGCACCGACAAGGTCGAGGCGGTGGTGAAGCTCATGCGCTCGAACGACATCTCGCAGATGCCGGTCGTGGACGACGCGGGGCACCTGGTGGGCATGATCCACGAGTACGACCTGCTCAACTTCCTCATCGAGGGGAAGCACCGGCTCACCGAGATGGTCGAGCCGCTGGTCCAGCCGCTCCAGGGCGTGGTCTCGCTCGACACTCCCATCGCCCGCCTCCGCGCCATCTTCAACGACGACAACGTGGCGGTGGTGAAGGAGGGCGAGAAGGTGACCGGCATCCTCACCAAGATCGACCTCATCGAGTACCTCGGCGAGCGGCTCAAGTAGCGCGGGCGCCGCCCCCGGGGAGCGCCTTCGGCCAGGACGGACATGTGCCGCCGGCGGGTGGGTCGCGCCGCTCCGAGCAGCAGTCCTCGCGGCGCTGGTGGACCCCGGGTGAATGGCGTCGAGGAGCCCCGGGCCCTGCGGGCCCGGTCTCGACGCCCGCTGCGGGCAGCCCGTCGCGGCACGACCCCCGCCGGCTGGCTCTCGTCTCGCGGGCCGAAGGCGACCCGGGCGCGCACGCCGCGTGGGGGGGATGGCGAGTGTCGGCGCGGGACCCGCCTTCCCGCCAGGCGGGCCGGGTGCCCTCGGCGCGGGGTGCCTCCGCAGCGGGCGCCGATCCGGCGTCGCTCTGGCCGCGATGTCTGCGGCGACATCCAGCCGGGCGAGCTCTCACCGCGAGGACCAGCACCCCCAGCGACGAGGCGCACCACGGACCCGCCGGCACCGAGGACGGCGCCCCGCGACGAGACAGCTCTTCTCGGACGCCCCGTCTGGAGCGTTCCGGTTTCCCTGGAGCGCCGGTGCCACCGGTGCCTACCTTGGCTCCATGCCAGGAGCCACCAGGAGAAGCGCGGGGCCAGTTCCCCGTACCGAAGAGGCGCCCGCAGCCTGGCACGCGATGCCCGCACCGGACGTCCTGGCGCAGCTCCGGTCGTCGGAGGCTGGCCTGCCCGCGAACGAGGTCGCGGCACGGCTGGCGGCCGTCGGCCCCAACGCGATTCCCGAACGGCGCCGGCGCTCGGGCTTCCAGGTCTTCTTCCGCCAGTTCAAGAGCCCGCTCATCTACCTCCTGCTCGTCGCGGCAGGCATCGCGCTGGCGCTCGGGGAGCGGGCCGACGCGGCGGTGATCGTCGGGGTCCTCCTGACCAACGCCATCGTCGGGGCCTTCCAGGAGGGGCGCGCGGAGCGCTCCATGGACGCGCTGCGGAAGCTCTCGGCGCTGCAGGCGCGCGTGCTCCGCGGCGGGGCCGAGGTGGAAGTGGCGGCGCGAGAGCTGGTCCCGGGCGACGTGCTCCTGCTCGCGGCGGGAGACGCGGTGGGAGCGGACGCGCGGCTCCTCGAGGCCTCGCGCCTTGCCACCCTGGAGGGCGCGCTGACGGGCGAGTCGACTCCGGTCGCCAAGGACCCGGCCGCCTCCCCGGAGGGCGCCGGCGTGGCCGACCGCGCGAGCATGGTCTACGCCGGAACCCACGTGGCGGCGGGGCGGGGGACGGCCGTCGTGGTCGCCACCGGGGCGGGCACCGAGGTGGGGCGCATCGCCGCGCTCACCGAGGGTGCGCAGGAGCCCGCCACGCCGCTCGAGCGACGCCTCGCCCAGCTGGGACGCCACCTCGCCATCGCCGCCGTGGGGATCTTCCTCCTGATCGTCGCGATCGCCACCTGGCGCGGCCTCCCGTTCTCCGAGGTGCTGATGGTGGCCTTGAGCCAGCTCGTCTCCACCGTGCCCGAGGGCCTGCCGGTGGCGACCACCGTCGCCCTGGCGGTGGGAATGCAGCGCATGGCCCGGCGCGGCGCCATCGTCCGGCGGCTGGCCGCGGTGGAGTCGCTGGGGTCCACGACCGTCATCTGCACCGACAAGACCGGGACCCTCACCCGGAACGAGATGACCGCAGTCGCCGTCTGGCTGCCCGACGGGCGCACCCTGTCGGTCGGCGCCTCCGGCCTCGTCCCCTCGGCCGAGATCCGGCACGGCGACGGCGCACCGATCCCCCCGGGCAGCGACACGGCGCTCACGCCCCTGCTCGAGGCGGCGGCCCTCTGCAACGACGCCCACCTCCTCCCGCCCGACGCCGGGAGCCCGCGCTGGCACTCCACCGGCGATCCCACCGAGGCGGCGCTGCTCGCGCTGGCGCTCCAGGGTGGCGTCGACCCGGCAGCCGTCGCCGAACGCTTCCCTCGGACGGGCGACGTTCCGTTCGACGCCGCCGTCAAGATGATGGCGACCGGGCACCGGGGTCCGGACGGACCGGTGGTGCTGGTGAAGGGAGCACCGGAGGCCCTGCTGCCGCTCTGCGGGGAGGTGCTGCGGGACGGCGCCGCGCGCGCGCTGTCGGAGGCGGAGCGGGGGGACGCATCCCGGGCGGTGGAGGAGCTCGCCGCGCACGCACTGAGGGTGCTGGCCTTCGCTCGCGTCCCGGGCCCCATGCCCGAGGGCGAGGATCCCTGGGGTCCGCTGCGCGGGCGGATGCAGCTCCTCGGCATGGTGGGAGAGATCGATCCCCCCGGGAGGACGCCGCCCAGGCGGTCCGCGACTGCCGCGCGGCGGGCATCCGGCCGGTGATGGTCACCGGGGACCACCGCCTGACCGGCGTGGCCATCGCCCGGAGCCTCGACATCGCCCGGGACGGGGACCTGGTCCTCGACGGCGTGGAGCTGGCGCGGCTCTCCGGCGAGGAGCTCCTCCGGGACGTTCCCCGGGTGGCCGTCTTCGCCCGGGTCCACCCGGAGCAGAAGCTCCGCATCGTGGAGGCGCTCCAGGCCAGCGGGGAGGTCGTGGCCATGACCGGCGACGGCGTCAACGACGCCCCGGCGCTGGCACGCTCCGAGGTCGGCGTGGCCATGGGCCGATCCGGGACCGACGTGGCGAAGCAGGCCGCGGACGTCGTGCTCACCCACGACGACTTCTCGTCCATCGTGGCCGCCGTCGCCGAGGGACGGCTCGTCTACCGGAACCTCCGCAAGGCCCTGCTCCTCCTCCTCTCCACCGGACTCGCCGAGATCCTGGTGCTCCTGGGCGCGCTCGTGGCCGGGATGCCCTTCCCGTTCGTCGCCGTCCAGATCCTCTGGAACAACGTGGTGACGGAGGGGACCATCACCGTGAACCTGGCCATGGAGCCGGCGGAGGGAGACGAGATGGCGCGCCCGCCGACGGCTCCGGACGCCCCGCTCCTGGGACGCGCCCTCCTGGAGCGGATCGGCTGGCTCGGATTGGTCATCACGGGGATCACGCTGGGCTACTTCGCCTGGGAGATCTCCCGGGGCCGGCCGCTCCCCGAGGCGCGCACGGCCGCCTTCACGCTGCTCGCATTCTGCGAATGGGCCAACGTGCTCAACATCCGCTCGGAGACCCGCTCGATCCTCTCCTCGCCGATCTGGAGGAACCCCTGGCTGCTGGGAGGGCTCCTGCTGTCCATCGCGCTGCAGGCGGCGGTCCTCTACTGGCCGCCCCTCATGCGGCTCTTCCGCACGGTGCATCTGCAGGCGAGCGAGATCGCCCTGCTGGCGCTCCTGGGGAGCGTCGTCGTGGTGGCCGAGGAGGCGCGCAAGGCCTTCGTGCGCCGGCGAGCAGGTGCAGGGGCTTCCGCATGACCGCCGGGCTCCTCTTCGTGGCCGCCGCAGCCGCGCTCGTGCTGGCGGGCACCTGGCTCGCGCGGGCGGCGGACATGATCGCCGAGCGCAGCGGGATCGGGCGGGTCTGGGTCGGCACGATCCTGCTGGCGGCGGCGACCTCGCTGCCGGAACTGGCGAGCGACGTCGCCGCGGTCCGGCAGGGCAACCCGGACCTCGCCGCGGGCGACCTCTTCGGCAGCAGCATGGCCAACATGCTCATCCTGGCGCTGCTCGATCTCTCGTCCCCGCGCCGCCGCGTGCTGCGCCAGGTGTCGGTCCAGCATGCGATGTCGGCGAGCCTGGCCCTCGTGCTCACCGCCATCGCCGGTGCCGCCGTGCTCGCCAGGCAGCACCCGAGCTTCCTCGGCCTGGGAATCTTCTCGGTGATCCTCCTCGTCGTCTACCTCGGCGGAGCACGGTTCGCCTGGACCAGCCGCCCCCGCGACGCCGGCCCCACGGTCGCCCGCTCCGGGGGGCTCCTCCGGCCGGGGCTGACCTTCGCCGCGGCCGCCGTGGTCATCGCCCTCGCCGCGCCGATCTTCGCGTCGTCGGCCGCGACGCTGGCGGCGATCACCGGGGCCGGGCAGACCTTCCTGGGCGGCTGGCTGCTCGGGCTGACCACCTCCGCGCCCGAGCTCGTGGCCTCCCTGGCGGCCATCCGGATGGGCGCCTTCGACCTCGCGGTGGGAAACCTCTTCGGCAGCAACGCCCTCAACATGGCGCTCTTCGTGGCCCTCGATCTCGCGAACGGCGGGACCCCGGTGTTCTCCGTTCTCGACCCGGCGCACGCCATCACGGCGTTCCTCGCCATCCTCCTCACGGCGATCGGGCTCTCGGCGGTCCTGGAGCGCGGGGAGCGCCGCAGCCTCCCGGTCGACCCGGCGGCGTTCGCCATCCTGATCGCCTACCTGGCCGGGATCGCCGTCCTCTACCTCTCCACCCGTGCCGGCTGATCCCCGGCCGCGCCACGATCCGGGTGAGCGGCTAGGATACGTCCATGCCCGAACAGCCCGACCGCTTCGAGACCCTCGCCATCCACGCCGGCCAGCACCCCGACCCCGTCACCGGCGCGGTGATGACGCCGGTGTACCTGACCTCGACCTACGTGCAGTCGGCGCCGGGCGAGCACAGGGGGTACGAGTACTCCCGCACCCATAACCTCACGCGGCACGCGCTCCAGGATTGCCTGGCCGCCCTGGAGGGGGCGAAGCACGGCCTCGCCTTCGCCTCCGGCCTCGCCGCCACCGACGCGCTCCTCCACCTCCTCGACGCCGGCGACCACGTCGTCTACTCCGACGACGTCTACGGCGGGACCTTCCGCCTCTTCGACAAGGTCTTCCGGCGCCACGGGCTCTCCTTCACGCCGGTGGACGCCTCCGACCCGGGCAACGTCGAGCGGGCCATGACGCCGCGCACCCGCATGGTCTGGCTGGAGAGCCCGACCAACCCCATGCTCAAGATCGCCGACCTGGCCGCCATCGCCGCCATCGCGCGGGCGCGGGGCGCCACGAGCGTCGTCGACAACACCTTCGCGACCCCCTTCTTCCAGCGTCCCCTCGCGCTGGGCATCGACGTGGTCTGCCACTCCACCACCAAGTACCTGAACGGTCACTCCGACGTGGTGGGCGGGGCGGTGCTCACCTCCGACGCGGCCCTGCACCAGCGGATCCAGTTCCTGCAGAACGCGGTGGGCGGGGTGCCCTCCCCCATGGACTCCTTCCTGGTCATGCGGGGCCTGAAGACCCTGCACGTCCGAATGGAGCGCCACCAGGAGAACGCCTTCCGCCTGGCCCGCCACCTCGAGGGCCATCCGCTGGTGGAGAGGGTCACCTACCCGGGCCTGCCCTCCCACCCCCAGCACGACCTGGCCCGGCGCCAGATGAGCGGGTTCGGCGGCATGCTCACCTTCGTCATCCGGGGTGGCCTGCCGGCGGCGCGGGCCTTCCTGTCCTCGCTGCGGATCTTCGCGCTGGCCGAGTCGCTGGGCGGCGTGGAGAGCCTCATCGAGCACCCGGCCATCATGACCCACGCCAGCGTGCCCCCGGAGACGCGCGCGGCGCTGGGAATCGACGACGGCTTCATCCGGGTCTCGGTGGGCATCGAGAACGCCGACGACCTGCTCTCCGACCTCGAGCGAGGCTTCGCCGCCGTTCGCGCCGCGCCGCGGTAGGATCGCGCCCATGACCCTCTTCACCCCGCTCGCGCTGCGGTCCGTGACCCTGCGCAACCGCATCGGGATGTCCCCCATGTGCCAGTACTCCGCGCTGGACGGGCGGGTGGGCGACTGGCACGTCGTCCACTACGGCGCCCGGGCGGTGGGCGGCGCGGGGCTCGTGATCGTGGAGGCTTCCGGCGTGGAGGCCCGCGGCCGCATCTCGGCGGCCGACGTGGGGATCTGGGAGGACGGGCAGGTGGAGCCCCTCGCACGGGTGGTCCGGGTGGTGGCGGAGCACGGCTCGGTCCCGGGAATCCAGCTGGCGCACGCCGGGCGGAAGGCGAGCACCCGGCCTCCCTGGGACCAGGGCGGCGCGCCCCGGCTGCCCTCCGACGGCGGATGGGTCCCGGTGGCTCCGAGCGCGCTGCCCTTCGCCGAGGGGCACGCCCGGCCCGAGCCGCTCGACGAGGCGGGCATCTCCGCCGTGGTGCGTGCCTTCGCCGACGGGGCGCGCCGGGCCCTCGAGGCCGGCTTCCAGGTGGTCGAGGTCCACGCCGCCCACGGCTACCTGCTGCACGAGTTCCTCTCCCCCCTCTCCAACCAGCGCACCGACCGGTACGGCGGCACGCTCGAGAACCGGACCCGGATCGTGCGGGAGGTGGTGGAGGCGGTGCGAAGGGTCTGGCCCGACCGGCTGCCGCTCCTGCTGAGGGTCTCCTGCACCGACTGGACCGAGGGGGGCTGGGACCTGCCGCAGACCGTCGAGCTGGCCCGCATGGTCCGCTCGCTCGGCGTGGACGTGATCGACTGCTCCTCGGGCGGGAACGTGGCCACGGCCCGCATCCCGGCCGGCCCCGGCTACCAGGTCCCCTTCGCCGAGGGCATCCGGCGCGACGCCGCCATCGCCACCGCCGCGGTGGGGATGATCACCTCGCCGGCCCAGGCCGAGACGGTGATCCGCAGCGGGCAGGCCGACCTGGTGCTGCTCGCCCGCGAGCTCCTGCGCGATCCGCAGTTCCCCCTGCGCGCCGCGCGCGAGCTGGGGGTCGAGGGACCGTGGCCCCGGCAGTATCTTCGCGCGAAGTGAACGGAGACCTTCAGTGAATCCATTCGCCGAGCCGATCGCGGTCCTCTCCCGCAAGGGAGTGGACCGGCTCCTCAAGGGCCACCCCTGGGTGTACCGCTCCGACGTGGCCACTCCTCCCAGGGCCCAGGGCGGCGACGTGGTGGCGCTGGTGGACGGCCGCGGCCGCTTCCAGGGGAAGGCCTTCTGGTCGGAGCGCTCCCAGATCGCCATCCGCCTGCTCACCCGGGACGAGGAGCCGGTCGACGACGCGTTCTTCGCCCGGCGCATCGCCTCCGCGGCCGGACTGCGGCGGCGCGCCTTCGGGGAGGAGACCCTCTGGCGAGCCGTTCACGGCGAGTCCGATCTCCTCCCCGGGCTGGTGGCCGACCGGTACGGGGACGTGGGGGTGATCCAGACGCTCGTGCCGGGAACCGAGCGGCGCAAGGAGATGCTGGCCGCTCTGCTCGCGGCGGAGCTCGGGCTCTCCGCCGTGCTGGAGCGGAACGACGTGCGGGTCCGCGAGCTGGAGGGGCTCCCCCAGGTGAAGGGGCCGGTGCTGGGGGGGGACCCCGGCCCGGTGGAGGTGCGGGAGGGCGCGGTGCGCTTCCGGCTCGATCTGCTGGCGGGGCAGAAGACCGGCTCCTTCCTCGACCAGCGGGAGAACCACCTGCGGGCCGGGGAGTACGCCCGCGGCCGCGCGCTCGACTGCTTCTCCTACGCCGGCGGCTTCGCGCTCCAGATGGCGGCGCGCGCCGAGGAGGTGGTGGCGGTGGAGATGCAGCCCGGGGCCGCCGCCATGCTGCGCGAGAACGCGGCCCTGAACGGCGCGACCAACGTCCGGGTGGAGGAGAGGAACGCCTTCGACCTCCTGCGGGACGAGTCGGAGAAGGGGCGCACCTGGGACACCATCGTCCTCGACCCTCCCGCCTTCGCGAAGAACAAGACCTCGGTGGACGCGGCCCGTCGCGGGTACAAGGAGGTCAACCTGCGCGCCTTCCAGTCGCTCAACGAGGGGGGCGTGCTCGTCACCGCCTCCTGCAGCTACCACGTGTCCGCCGAGGCCTTCGAGGAGCTGGTGCAGGACGCGGCGCACGACGCCGGTCGGGCCGTGCAGGTGCTGGAGCGGCGCGGGGCGGGCCGCGACCACCCGGAGCGGCTGGGGATGCCGGAGAGCCGGTATCTCAAGTGCCTGGTGCTCCGGGTTCCCTGACCACGCCCTCCGGCGCTAGAGGAAGTCCTCGGCGGGGAAGAGCAGGACGTCCCGGATCCGCGGGGCACCGGTGAGGAGCATGAGGAGCCGGTCGATCCCCAGCGCCACCCCGCCGGCGTCGGGCATGCGCCCCACCGCCTCGAGGAAGCGCTCGTCGAGCGGGTAGGCCGGGCGTCCGAGCCGCCGGCGCAGCGCCCGCTCCGCCTCGAGCCGGCGCCGCTGCTCCGCCCCGTCGTTGAGCTCGGAGAAGCCGTTCGCGAGCTCGAGCCCGGCCGCGTAGAGCTCGAAGCGCTCGGCCCAGCGCGGGTCGTCCCGGCGGATGCGCGAGAGCGCGGCCATGGAGGCCGGCCAGTCGGTCAGGTACACGGGCCGTGAAAGTCCGAGCCCGGGCTCGACGGCCTGCAGGAAGATCCGGAAGAAGGCGTCGTCGAAACCCTCCCCGTCCGCCCCGGCGTCGATCCCCCGGATGCGGGCGGCGGTGCGCAGGAGTCCGGCGTCCTCCCCGCAGGCCGTGAGGTCGACGCCAGCCCGGGCGAAGGCGTCGGCCACCCGGACCCGCTCGAAGGGGACGGACCAGTCCACCGTCCGGCCGCGCCAGGCGAGCCGCGTTCCGCCCCCGGGGTGCAGCGCGCGGGCGCCGGCCTCCACCACCTGCTCGAGGTCCTCCATGATGCCCCGGTGGTCGGTCCCGGCCCGGTACATCTCGAGCATGGTGAACTCCGGGTTGTGCGTGTCCGAGATCTCGCCGTTGCGGAAGACGCGGGAGATCTGGAAGATCCGCTCGAAGCCGCCGGCGAGCAGCCGCTTCATGGCGTATTCGGGACTGGAGTGGAGCCAGAGCGGACGGGGCGCGCCGCCGCCCTCCGGCACGAAGGGCGCCTCGAAGGCCTGGATGTGCGGCTCCATGCCGGGCGCCGGGACGAGGCACGGGGTCTCCACCTCGTCGAATCCTCGCGCGGCGAGGTGGGAGCGCACCGCGCCCTGGAGGCGGGAGCGGGCCCGGGCCATGTCGATGGGCGTCGCCGTCACCCGGGCGAGCTTAACCGGCCTCGCGGCGGGCCGCCCCTGCTACCATGCCGCCCGTGAAGCGACTCCTCCCGTTCGCCCTGGCGCTCGGCGCCTGCGCCCACGCACCCGAGGTCCCGCCTCCGGTGCCGCCTCCGCTGCCGGTCCAGGCGGCGCCACCTCCCGTGGTCCCGGCCATCGACCGCATCCGCGCCGACGTGGACGCCCTGCTCGCCGCGCAGGGGGAGTCGACCTGGCTCTCCTGGACCACCGGCGCCCCGCTCGACGTGGCCGGCCCCATGCGCGGCCGGGAGTGGCTCGCCGACGGCGGCGCCCTCTCCGTGCTCGACGCCCTTCCTGCGGTCGCCGATCCCGCCGAGGGCGCTCGCCGGCGCATGCTCCGCGACTACCTCCTCGGCGAGCGGCTCGCCGCGGCCGTGGAGCCCCTGCCCGGTGCCACGACGCCCGACCCCGGCTTCTCCTTCGAGGGTCGAACCGTCGCGCTGCGGGACACCGCCTCGATGCTCGCCGCCGAGCCGGACGCCACGCGCCGGGCCGCACTCGATGCCGCAAGGGCTCCGGCCGCGGCCCGTGCCGCGAAGGCAGCCGACGAGAGCGCGTCGGCGCTGACCCGGGCCGCCGGCCGGCTCGGCCTCGCTGACCCCCTCTCCATCGCCGCCGAGTTCCGGCGCGCCTCGCCGGAATCGCTCGCCGCGCTCGCCGGCACCACCCTCGACGCCACGGGGCCAGCCTACTGCGCGGCGATGGAGGCGCTCTCCCGCGGCGAGGCCGGCGAGGCCCTCGCGGCGACCCGCCTTCGCGACCTGCCGCGGATCCTGCGCGCCTCCCACGAGCCGAAGGCGCACCCCGCCTCCCGCCTCGTTGCCGACGGCCGGGCCGCCGCCGCCGCCGCCGGGGTCGACCTCGCCGCGCGGGTGAAGCTCGACGACCGGGTGGTCGCGGGGAAGAGCCAGCGCCCGCTTGCGGTGCCGGTCCAGGTACCGGAGGACGTGCGCCTCTCCGCGCTGCCGTCCGGAGGGGCCTCGGAGGCCCGTGCCTTCCTCCACGAGCTGGGCGTCGCCCTGTTCTCGTCCGGCATCCGCGCGGAGGAGGTCGAGCTCCGCAGGCTCGGGTCCCCCGCTGCCGCCGCCACCTGGGGCTACCTCCTCGAAGGGCTCGCCGCCGACCCGGCCTGGATTCACGACCGGTCCGGCATCGTCGGCGATGCCCTGGCCCGGGAGATCAAGGCGGCCCAGGCGGAGCGGCTCCACGCCGTGCGCATGCAGGCGGCACGCCTCCTGCGCGAGGTGGAGCGATCCCGGGGAGCGGCCCCCGACACCGCCGGGGACGCCCGGATCCTCGCGCGCGCCCTCTGCCGCCCGGTGAGCGCCGAGGACGCGGCGCGCTGGCCGATCCCGCGCGACCCGCTGCTCTCCTCGGCCGACGGCCTCCGGGGTGCGCTGCTCGCCGCGCAGATCGAGGCGGCGCTCACCGAGAAGGTTGGGGGCCCGTGGTGGAGCTGGAAGGACCTGCCCTCGTGGCTCGGGCCGATCTGGGCGGCAGGCGCGGTGGCGAGCCCGGAGGACCTGGCGCGGGCGGCCGGGGTCGGAGCGATCTCCCCGGAGCCGCTCGCCCGAACCGCGCGGTCCCGCTTCGACGCCGCCGGCTGGTGAGCGCCCCGGCGCCCCTCGCCTGGCCCTACCCCGATGCCTTTCCGCGGGCCTTCGCCTCCAGCTCGGCGAGCCGCTTGCGCATCTCGCGATCGCGGGTGAACCGGTCGGTGACGTCGCGGACGATCGCCGACGCGCCCAGGAGCTTCCCGCCGTCGTCCCAGATCATCTGGATGGTGAACTCGATGGAGAGCGGCTCGCCGTCCTTTCGCGACGCGGGGACGGCCAGGATGTCGCGACCGTAGCGGGTGTGGCCGCTCGTCATCACCTCGTTCCAGCCGCCCCAGTGGCGCCCCCGGAGCCGCTCCGGGATGATGAGGTCCATCGACCGCCCCAGCGCCTCGACGGCGCTCCAGCCGAACATCGCGGCGGCGCCGGCGTTCCAGAAACGGATGATCCCCTCCCGGTCGGCGAAGAGCACGGCGTCCCCGGCGCCCTCCACGATGCGGCGGCACAGCCAGTCTCGGTCCAGCTCCTTCACCGGGTCGGTCACGGGGACGCTCCTCCTTCGGCGGGCGGCGGGTCGGTCAGCTCCACGAGGCGATAGCGCCCGGGCTCCCCGGCCGCCACCCGCAGCCGCTTGACCGGACCGACTGCGCTCCGGAGGGACGGGAGCCGCTCCGCCTCGGTGACCACCCAGAGCCGCCCGGCACGCGACGCGACCTCGCGCATGCGCGCAGGGTCGGCCACCTCCCGCACCCGGTTCCGTCCGTAGAACGTCTCGCCGCGCCAGTTCATGAGCCAGGCCACGATCGGCTCGTCCGGTGCCGGGGCCTCGCGCCGCCAGGCGGCGAATACCTCCCGCTGTGTCCAGTGGTTCGCCAGCTCCGGCCAGTGCACCCAGGAGATCCACGCCGCCGAGAGGAGCGCCGCCGCCAGCAGGCTGCCGGTGGCGAGGCGGGCCGATCGCCGGAGCGCCGCCGCGGCGAACCCTGCCAGCGCAAGCATGCACGGCACCGCCAGCGCGGGGCCCGGGTCGGGGAGGTCGGCTGGCCAGGCGCGGCGGGGATCGTAGGTGAAGAGCGCGGCGAGGAGGCGGGGGTTCCGGGAGAGGGACCAGCCGGTGGCGGCCAGCGCGGCGGCACCGAGGATCCCGGCCAGCGCGTGGCGCCGGAGCCCCTCGTCGAGGAGCCGGTCGACGAAGAGCGCGGCGAGCACGAGCAGGGGCGGTACGAGCGGGAGCACGTAGTGGGGATAGTGGGTTGCGGCGAAGGCCATGAGCAGGTAGCCGGCCGCGACCCAGAGCCCGCAGAGGAGCGCGAGCCCGCCCCGCGCGTCGCGCGCCGCCCCGCGAGTCCGCAGCGCCTCGCCGAGCGCTCCCGGCACGGCGGCCACCCACGGAAAGGTCCCCACCGCGAGCCAGCCCAGGTAGGGCAGCCATCCGCCGCCCGGCGACGGAACGTGCGCGCCGGCCCGGAGGCGGCGAAGGTGGTCGTACAGCCAGAAGCGCTGCAGGAAGGTCCATCCCGAATCGTCCCGCACCGGCCAGGCGGCCATGAGCGCGTACCAGGGAACCGCGATGGCGAGGAAGGCGACGGGTCCGACGGGGACGGGCACGTTGCCCATCCGCTCCACGAACCCGAGCCGGGCGACGCGCCGCCACTCGCCGGTGACCACGAGCCAGGCGAGCAGCGCGACACCGGGCAAGGCGAAGCCGAGGGGCCCCTTGGCGAGCGTCGCGAACCCGAGCAGGACCCAGCCGGCGCGGGCCCACCCCGGACCGGCCCGGTCGTCGAGGAGCGCCACCGCGAAGGCCAGGCCGCCCGCGGTGGAGAGTGCCACGAGCGGGGCATCGGGCACGGCCTGCCGCGCGAAGAGGGCGAGGAAGGGGGCCGTGGAGAGCGCCACCGCGGCGAGCAGTCCGGTACGGCGGGAGGCGAGGCGCGCCACTGCAGCGGCCGACACGGCGACGCCCAGCGCCGCGAGGAGGGCCACCGGCAGGCGCAGGCCCCACTCCGCCGCGCCCTCGCCGGCGATGGCCAGGCCGGCCGCCCCACCCCAGAGCAGGAGCGGGGGCTTGGAGAAGAACCCGGCCTCCCTCCACCACGGGTGGAGCCAGTCGCCCCGCAGGAGCATCTGCCGGGACACCTCGGCGTAATGCGGCTCCCACGGGTCGAGAAGCCCCACCGACCCGAGCCCGGGCAGGAAGACGGCACCCGCGATCAGGGCGGCGATGAGCCATGTGGGGATCCGTCCCACCGGGGACTTATCGCACCCTCATCCGAGGGAGAGAAGCGAGGTCCCCCGGGACGGGGACGTCAGCTTCCTTGGAACCCCCGCCAGCGGGGGATATCCTCCCTCCCTGCGTGGCCTCCCCGGCACAGACCCCCGCGGCGCCGGATTTCAAGCCGCACGTCTTCGGCAAGTTCTTCCTCCTGCAGCGGCTTGCGGTGGGGGGGATGGCCGAGATCTTCCGCGCCAAGGTGGCCGGGGCGGAGGGGTTCGAGAAGGAACTGGTGGTGAAGCGCATCCTCCCGGCGCGCTCCCAGGACCAGGGCTTCATCCAGATGCTGGTGAACGAGGCCAAGCTCACGGTCCAGCTCACCCACAACAACGTCGCCCAGATCTACGAGTGCGGGTCCATCGACGGCACGTACTTCATCTCGATGGAGCTCGTGAACGGCGTCTCGCTGAAGGACATGATGGTCTCCTTCGCGCGCTCCGGGACCGCCATCACCCCGGAGCAGGCCATCTTCGTGGTCCTGCAGCTCCTGCAGGGGCTCGAGTACGCCCACCGGAAGACCGACGGCCAGGGAAACCCGCTTCGGATCGTCCACTGCGACGTCTCGCCCGACAACGCGCTCGTCTCCTGGGAGGGGGAGGTGAAGCTGCTCGACTTCGGCATCGCCCGCGCCGCAACCGGCCTCTCCAACTACAAGGAGGGGATGCTGATGGGGAAGCTCGGGTACGTGGCGCCCGAGCAGGCCTCGCTCGACCGTCCCTGGGACCACCGGGTCGACGTCTTCGCCTCGGGCATCATCCTCTACGAGCTGCTCACCCGGCAGAAGCCGTTCCAGCGCGCCGTGGACGTCGAGTCCCTCATCCAGTCGCGCCTGGGAAAGGTGGTCCCCCCGTCCTCCATCGACGAGCGGCTCCCCCGGGAACTCGACACCATCGTGCTCCGCGCGCTCGCGGCCAATCCCGACGAGCGCTACCCGGACGCGCGCTCCTTCGGCGACGCCCTCGTGGACGTGCTGTTCCCCACGCCCCAGTCGGCCATCCAGGACCACCTGGGGCGCCAGATGCACGCCGTGTACGCGGAGCGGATCGCCCGGCAACGGGCGGCCCGTGCCCATGACGCGCTGGTCATGAAGGTACTTCGCAACGTGGCCGAGCAGCAGCGGGCCGCGGTCTACGACTCGGTGGCGCGCGCCGAGACCACCGGCCCGGTCACGGCGTCGGCCCCGCTCGCGGAGCTTGGCACCTCCTCCATCGACATCGACGTGGAGCGCGCGGGTCCGAGCACCCCGGCGCTCGGACCGGAGCGGATCCGCACCATCCGGATCGGCGCCGGACGTGCCGTCCTCCTGGGCGTGGTCGCCGGGCTGGCCGTGGCGGTTGCGGGCTTCGTCCTCGCGCCCTGGATGCGCGACGGCGTGCTCGTCGTATCGACCACCCCGCCCGGCGCGCAGGTGACCCTCGACGGCCGCCCCGTCCCCGGCACCACGCCGCTCGTGGTCGAGGGGATCCGCCTCTCGGGCACCCACCGCGTCGAGGCCTCCGCCCCCGGCCACCGCACGGCGTCCCTGGAGGTCGGAGGGGAACCGGGCCGGCTCGCCCGCTCGGTCCACCTCGCGCTCTCCTCGGCCCTGGGCTCCTTCGTGGTGGAGAGCGTCCCCCCCGGCGCCGAGGTGCGCGTCGACGGCAAGGTCGTCGGACGCACCCCGCTCACGGTCACCGGCGTGCGCGTGGACGAGCGCCACCGCGTCGACCTCACCCTCCCCGGCCACGACGTCGACCAGTTCGTGGTGCTGCCGGAGAAGGACGGGGACCGCTTCGTGCGCAGGCTCTCGCCCCTGCCGCGCGGGCCGGGGTAGCGCGGCTACTTCACTCCCCGCGAAATCGAGGCGGCCGGCGCGCGGCCCAGGCGGCGCGTCCCTCCCGCAGGTCGGCGCTCTCGAAGGCCCGCGAGCGAAGGAAGGCGATCTCGGTGCGCTCCTCCCCGGTGAGGCCGCGCTCCTGGGCCGCCTCGAGCAACCGGAGGATGCGCTTCATCCCCTGCACGGCGAGCGGTGCGTTGGCCGCGATCTCGTCGGCCAGCGCCAGCGCGGCCGCCTCCGCCTCGGCGGGCGAGGCCACCCGGTCGACCAGTCCGATGGAGAGCGCCTTCCCGGCGTCCACGGGCCTGCCGGTGAAGAACATCTCGCGGGTGTGGGCCGGGCCGACGAGCGCGAGGAAGCGGCGCACCCCCGCGGCGGCGTAGACCACGCCCAGCTTGGCGGGAGGCATGCCCAGCTTGGCTCCCTGGCTGGCGATGCGCAGGTCGCAGGTGACGGCCAGCTCGCATCCGGCGCCGAACGCCGCGCCGTTCACGAAGGCCACCGTGGGACAGGGAACGGCCTCGACCGCCTCCATGGCCCGCTCGGTGGCGAGGTCGGGCCGGTCGCCGCCCGGACCCTCCCCCTCCATGGCCTCGATGTCGAAGCCGGAGGAGAAGGCCTGGTCGCCCTGGCCGCGCAGGACGAGGCAGCGGACCCGGTCGGCGGCGGCGGCCGCGCAGGCCGCGGCCAGCTCGGCGAGCGACCCGTAGTCGAAGGCGTTTCGCTTCCCGGGATTGTCGATGGTGAGGACCCGGACGAAGCCGCGGTCCTCGACCCGGATCTTTCCCGGGGACCCCATCACTCGACGACGGCCAGGACGTCGCCCTCGGCGACGGACTGCCCTTCCTTCACCCGGATCTCCTTCACGCGACCGTCGACCGGGGACTCGACCGGCATCTCCATCTTCATGGACTCGAGGATGACGACGGGCTCGCCGGCGCTGACGGTGTCGCCAGGCCTCTTCTCGATGCGAACGACGGTTCCGGTGATGTGGGCGGGGACGTTTGCCATGCGGCAACCTACCAAGGAAATGAAGAGGTCCGCCACGGGGGCGGACCTCGGTGAGACGGGGGCGGAGTTTCCTCTCGTCCCTCGGCCGGCTGGAGACCGGCCCTCTTGATCGTCAGTCTCTCCCCTTGCGCGTGGTCGGGTCAACGGGCGCCTGGCCGAAATCGACGGGCCTTTGGGTGTCCTCGGTCGAAGGGGCTTGACGGGTGACCATGGGCGCCCCGGGCTGTGGCCCCGCCCTCAGGAGGGTCCGGACGGTGGCGACGATGTCCTGGTACTTGACCGGCTTCTGGAGGAAGAAGTTGGCGCCCAGCCGGCTCACCCGCTCCCGTTCCTCGTCCCCGGCCGACGAGATCACGATGATGGGGAGGTGGCGGAGGCGCGGCTCGGCCCGCACCTTCTCCACCAGCGCGAAGCCGCTCATCACGGGCATGTACACGTCGGTGATGATGAGGTCGATGGGGGGCTGGGCGTGCAGGCGGGCAAAGGCCTCGTTGCCGTCCACCGCCACGTCCACCGCCAGGCCGCCCACTCCCTCGGTCGCCGCCAGCCGACGCAGCGCCGAGGCGTACATGGCCGCCACGAGCGAGTTGTCCTCGACGAGCAGCACCCGGTACCCGGGCCGGCTCGACTCGGCCTGCGCCGCCGCGGCGGCCGACAGACGCTCCAGCCGCCGGCGATCGTCGACCCGGTCGGGCGGGACCCAGACCGCCACGCCGGGCGTCTGCGAGGAGCCGCCGGGGCGCATCCGCACCACCTCGACCTCGAGCTCCGCCGGCTCGAGCAGCTCGGGGAAGGAGAGGAGCAGGGAGAGTCGCTCGCCCACCTCGAACTCACGTTCGGTGCGGATGAAGAGGCCTCCCGCGGAGAGGTTCTCCGTGTAGTCGCGCACCGTCGAGGCGGCACCCGGATAGTCCACCGCCAGGATCAGGGGAAATCGCGGGTGTGATCGTTTCTCTGTCCCCATGTACCTCCGGCCGACCGACCCGCCTCCCCTGTACCGACGCGTGCGCTCCGATTATGCCCCGGCCCCGCAAGAAATCTCCTCCCCGACCACCTCCTCCGGTCGATTTCATCGGAAGTTGAAGGTGGAACGGGGGCTCGGTAGTCTGCTGTCCTACATGTTCCGGCGTCACCGAAACCGTCGCGAGCGCATCCTCCTGCCCGGTGAGAGCGAGGGACGCCGGAGCTTTCTCAAGTTCGGCCTGGCCGGCGCTGCGCTGCTCGCCGTGGGGGGCGGGACCTGGCTGGGGACGCGCCGCACGCGACCGTCGGCCGGGCTCTCGGGGCCGTTCACGGTGCTCACCCCGGAGGAGGCCACCGTCTTCCTCGAGCTCTCCGATCGGCTGCTCCCCCCGCGCCCGGGGTTCCCGGCGCCGCTCGACGTCGACCTCCCGCGGCGCATCGACGGGTTGCTCGGCCTCATGCCCGCCGAGGGGCAGAAGGAGGTCCGGCAGCTCGTCGGGCTCTTCGAGAACGCGCTGGCCGGCCTCGTCCTCGACGGCCAGTGGAGGACCTTCACCGCCTCCTCCCACGAGCAGCAGGACGCGCGCATCCGGTCCTGGCAGAAGAGCCGGCTCGAGGTGCGGCGCACCGGCTACCGGGCGCTGAAGAAGATCGTCTACGGGAGCTACTACGGCGCCCGCGAGACCTGGGACGCCATCGGCTATCCCGGACCGCCCCCGACCGGCGGGATGGTCGAGCGCGAGCCGATCTTCGCCCCCGGCACCATCACCGAGGTGAAGCCGTGACCGAGGCCCCGGGGCGCATCTTCGACGCCGCCGCGCTCCGCAAGGACGTGGACGACCGGCCCGACGTCTGCGTGGTGGGATCCGGTCCGGGCGGCGCGGTGGTGGCGGCACGGCTCGCCGCACGCGGCCTCCGGGTGACGGTGCTGGAGGAGGGCGGCCACTTCCCGCCCGACCAGATGAAGATGGACGAGTCGTGGGCCTACCCCGCCCTCTACCAGGAGCGAGGGATGCGGGCCACCGCCGACCTCGCCATCACGGTCCTGCAGGGGCGCGGCGTGGGGGGCGGGACGCTCGTCAACTGGACGACCAGCTTCCGCACGCCCCCGCGCGTCCTGCGCCACTGGGCCCAGGCCTTCGGCGTGGCCGGGCTCGACGAGCAGGCGCTGGCGCCCCACTTCGAGGCGGTGGAGCGGCGCCTCGCGATCGCCCCCTGGTCGGTCGACGCCTCGAACGAGAACAACCTGGTCCTCTGGGACGGCGCGGGCAAGCTGGGGTGGAGCCGGGAACTGACTCGCCGCAACGTCACCGGCTGCCAGTCGCTCGGCTACTGCGGCACGGGTTGCCCGGTCGGAGCCAAGAACTCGCTGGACCTCACCTACCTCGACGACGCGGTGCGGGCCGGGGCCAAGATCTACGCCCGCGCCCGGGTGGTGCGCCTCGAGAAGTCGGGGCGCCGCATCTCCGCGGTCCACGCCGTGGGGCTCGACGCCGGATTCCGCCCCACGGCCCGCAGGGTGGTGGTCCGGCCGCGCCTCGTGGTGCTCGCCGCGGGGGCCATCGGCACGCCGGAGATCCTGCTGCGCAGCGGCTACGACCCGAACGGCAAGGTGGGACGCCGCACCTTCCTCCACCCGGTGGTGGGGAGCGCCGGCCTCTTCGCCCGCCCCATCCGCCCCTTCCACGGGGTGCCCCAGTCGGTGGCCAGCCACCAGTTCGCCGAACGGGGCGCAGGAAAGGTCTCCTTCTTCCTCGAGGCCTCCCCGGCCCAGCCGGTGCTGGCCGCCACCGCCATGGGCGGCTTCGGCTCCGCCCACGCGGAGCAGATGTCCCGGCTGGCCAGCACGAGCGCCCTCATCGCGCTCGCGGTGGACGGATTCCTCCCCGAGGAGAAGGGCGGGACGGTCTCGCTCCGCACGGACGGGCGGGTCCGGCTCGACTACGAGATCCGTCCGGAGATCTGGGAGGCGCTCCGCGAGGGGCAGAAGGCGCTGGCCCGCATCCAGCTCGCCGCGGGGGCCACCGAGGTCCGCTCGTTCCACGAGGACCCGGTGGTGATGCGCCGGGAGTCCGACGTGGGGCTCCTCGACCGGGCCCGCTGGGAGCCGAACCGGGTCGCGGTCTTCAGCGCCCATCCCATGGGCGGCTGCGCCATGGGGCGCGATCCGGAGAAGAGCGTGGTCGACGCGCGCCTCAAGGTGCACTGGCTCGACAACGTCTGGATCACCGACGGATCGGTCTTCCCCACCTCGCTGGGCGTGAACCCCCAGGAATCGATCCTGGGCATCGCCCACTGGGCCGCCGACCACATCGCCGGGGCGACCTGAGCCCGGCCGTCTCGCGTCGCTTGACTCGGCCGCGCCGATCGGGTTCCGATCGCCCCCTTTCCTTCCCGAAGGGGCACCGCACCGATGCAGACCAAGTTCCTGCTGTCCGAGAACCAGATCCCCACCCACTGGTACAACGTCATCCCCGATCTCCCCGGGCCGATGTCGCCGGTGCTCCACCCCGGCACGAAGCAGCCCGTCACGCCGGCCGACCTGCTGCCCCTCTTCCCCATGGGGCTGATCGAGCAGGAGATGAGCCCGGAACGCTGGGTGAAGATCCCCGACGAGGTGCGCGAGATCTACCGGATCTGGCGCCCCAGCCCGCTCTTCCGGGCACACCGGCTCGAGAAGGCGCTCGGGACCCCGGCCCGCATCTACTACAAGTACGAGGGGGTCTCCCCGGCCGGATCGCACAAGCCCAACACCGCGGTGCCCCAGGCCTACTACAACAAGATCGGCGGCACGAAGCGCATCGCCAGCGAGACCGGCGCCGGGCAGTGGGGCAGCTCGATCGCGCTCGCCTGCAAGATGTTCGGCCTCGAGTGCACCGTCTACATGGTGAAGGTGAGCTTCGAGCAGAAGCCCTACCGCAAGAGCATGATGCAGCTCTGGGGCGCCGAGGTGATCGCCTCTCCCTCCCCGCGCACCAACGCCGGCCGCGGCATCCTCGCGAAGGATCCGGAGAGCCAGGGATCGCTCGGCATCGCCATCAGCGAGGCGGTGGAGGACGCCGCCACCCGCGAGGACACCCGCTACGCGCTCGGCAGCGTGCTGAACCACGTGTGCATGCACCAGACCGTGATCGGCCTCGAGTCGAAGGAGCAGATGAAGCTGGCCGGCGACACCCCCGACGTGGTCATCGGCTGCCACGGCGGCGGCTCCAACTTCGCCGGCATCGCCTTCCCCTACGTGGCCGACAAGGCCACCGGGTCGAAGGTGCGGCTCGTCGCCGCCGAGCCGAGTTCCTGCCCCACGCTCACCAAGGGCGTCTACGCCTTCGACTTCGGCGACACCGCCCAGATGGCCCCCATCTCGCACATGTACACGCTGGGTCACGACTTCATGCCCCCGGGCATCCACGCCGGCGGCCTGCGCTACCACGGCGCCTCGCCGCTCGTCTCCCAGCTCGTGAACGCCGGCATCATCGAGGCCCGCGCGGTCGGGCAGCTGGCGGTGTTCGAGGCGGCGGTGACCTTCGCCCGCACCGAGGCCATCATCCCCGCGCCCGAGTCCTCCCACGCCATCCGGGTGGCCATCGACGAGGCCCTGCAGGCCAAGCAGGAGGGGAAGGAGAAGGTCATCCTCTTCAACCTCTCCGGCCACGGCCACGTGGACATGGCGGCCTACGACGCCTACTTCTCCGGCAAGCTCGAGGACTTCGAGTACCCTGCCGAGCGGGTGAAGGAGTCGCTGGCCCACCTGCCCCAGGTCGATTTCGCGAAGTAGGCCCGGACCCCGGAGCGCCCTCGCCCACTCACATCGAGGAGTCGGTCTTCCTGGCCGACCGGGTGGTGGTGATGACCTACCGCCCCGGCAGGTTGACGGGCGCGTCGGTGTAATCGGGGAGCATCTCCACGAAGGCGCGGAAGTGCTCGAGCCCGACGCCTCCCGGACCGTCGGCGGCCCGCACCGGGAATCCGCCGCCGGGCACGAGCAGGATCGCCTCGCCCCTGCCCGGGTCGACCAGGACGGCGCGGACGTCGTCCCAGCGCACCGCGTGGAGCACGCTCCCGTCTCCCCGCACCCGCCGCAGGCCGGTGCCGTCGAGGACGAGCACGCCCAGGCGCGAGGCCTCGTCCCGCCGGGCCAGCCAGAGCAGCACGCCCGCGGCGGCTGCCGGGGTGGGCAGGAGGGGCACGAGCGAGCCCGCGCCCGGCGCGAGCAGCGCGGCGAGGGCGCCCGCCACCGCCGCGCCCAGGACGAGCAGGACGGGTGCGAGCGGAATCGATCGGTAGCGGAAGGTCATGGCGATGAAGGTTCGGGCGTCCTGGGCGACGATCTCCCCGGGCCCGCCCTGGCGCCAGTTTCCGGCCGATCGGACCCACGCCCCGTGGGCTGGGTCCCTCGATCCCCGGCTAGACGTCTGAGCAGTGCAAGCCCCTGGTTTCCCCGGGGGTTCTTGACTTCCTGGCCCCGATCTTCGTAGATCGCTCCGTCGGTGGGAAAAAGTGTCACGTAGCGGATCTTGGTGTCAGGATCGGGCAAACCGTGTTCTTCGGAACCTTCCAGCATTCGATCGACGCGAAGGGGCGAACCAGCCTCCCGGTGAAGTTCCGGGAAGCCCTCGCCGCCGCGGGCGAGGTGAAGCTGGTGCTCACCCAGTACCCGCACTGGCGCGCCGTCCAGGCGCTCCCGCAGTCGGTCTGGAAGGAGCTCGAGAAGAAGGTGATGGCCACGAGCCCGCTCGACGCCCGCGCCCAGCGAAACATCCTCCGCTTCTACTCCTCGGCGAACGAGGTCGACCTGGACGTCCACGGCCGCGTGCTCGTGCCTCCCATCCTGCGCGACTTCGCCCAGCTCTCGAAGGACGTGGTCTGGGTCGGGATGGGACGCACCATCCAGCTCTTCGACCGGGCCGTCTACGACGCGCAGATGCAGCTCGAGATCCCTCCCTCCGACGTCGTGGACTTCTTCGAATAGCCATGCACGTCCTTCGCCACGAGCCCGGCGTCACCGTCCTCCGCTGCTACGGGGAGCTCACGCTCGCCGAGCTGGCCAGCCTGGCCGCCGCCTCGGCGCGGGCCCGTGCAGAGGGGAGGCTGGTGGTCGTCGACCTCTCGCGCGTGCGCCACCTCCACTACGCCGGGGCACGGCTCCTGCGCGAGGTCCCCGGGCTTCGCCTGGCCGGTGCGAGCCGCTACCTGCGGGACCTGGTCCACGCCGGCGGCGGCTTCGGCGTCGAGTTCCACCCCGACGTGGCCCACGCCCTGGGGGCCGGGTGACCGGCTTCGCCCATGAAACCGTTCTCCAGAGCGAGGTCGTCGAGCTTCTCCAGCCCCGCGCCGGCGCGCTCATCCTCGACGGCACGCTGGGGGGCGGCGGACACGCGGAAGCCCTGCTGGAACGGGGTGCCCAGGTGATCGGGACCGACCGCGACCCGCGCGCCATCGCAGCTGCCCGGGCCCGCCTGGCCCGCTTCGGCGAGGCCTTCCGGGCCGTGCGCGCCGACTTCCGCGACGCCCAGGGGACGCTGCAGGCGCTGGGCATCGACCGGGTGGACGGAGCGCTCGTCGACCTGGGCGTCTCCTCCCCGCAGCTCGACGTGGGGGAGCGCGGCTTCTCCTTCTCCCGCCCCGGCCCGCTCGACATGCGGATGTCCGGCGAGGGGGAGACCCTGGCCGAGCTGCTCGAGCGCGCCGACGTCCGCGAGCTCACCCGCATCCTCCGCGAGTACGGCGAGGAGCCCTTCGCCCGCCCCATCGCCCGCGCCATCCGTGCGGCCGTGGAGAAGCACGGGGCCCACTCGCTCGACACCGCCGGGCTCGCCGAGGTGGTCTCGCAGGCCATCCCCCGCAAGGCCTGGCCGCGCAGCATCCACCCGGCCACCCGCACCTTCCAGGCGCTGCGCATCGCCGTGAACGACGAGCTGGGCGCGCTCGCCGCGTGGCTCGAGGCGCTGCCGCGCGTGCTCGGCAAGGGCGGACGCGCCGCCGCCGTGAGCTTCCACTCGCTGGAGGACCGCATGGTGAAGCGGGCCTTCCAGTCGCTCACCCGGGAGTGCACCTGCCCGCCGGGCTTCCCGGTCTGCCGGTGTGGCTCGAACCCGGAGTTCCGCCCGGTCACGAAGAAGGCGGTCACGGCCTCCGAGGCCGAGGTGGCCCGGAATCCCCGCTCCCGCAGCGCGAAGCTCCGCGCGGTGGTGAAGGTCCGATGAGGGGCCCCGGACGCGCGGGCGGCCCGGCCGCCGTGCTCCTCGGGCTGGCGCTCGCGGCTCCGCTCCTCGGCGTGGGCGTATTCCACGTGTGGAGCCGGACCCGCGTCCAGGCCAGCGGGTACGAGCTGGGACGGCTGGAGTCGGAGCACCGGCAGCTCCTCGCGGAGCGGGACCGGCTGAACCTCGAGGTTGCGAGTTTGCGCTCGCCGGGCCGCCTGGAGCGGTTCGCGCGCGAGCGACTGGGCATGGCTCCGCCGGCACCGGGTGCGGTGGTGGCGGGTATGGCGGGCGGGAAGGTACGGGATGGTGGGGTTGGCGACGGGGCAGACCGGCGCCCCGGCCCGGCGGAGCCTGATGTGAAGAAGTCGTCGAGGCGCAGGGAGGCCCGCAGCGGCCCCCTCGTGCGCGCGCCCGAGCCGGCGCGCCCCTGAACGACGATGCGCCCCGGGATCGAGCCCCGAACCGCGCGATGGATGGTGATCCGGATCGGGATCGTCGCGGCGGCGTTCGCGGTGGGATTCGCGCTGGTGGCCGGGCGCGCGGTGCAGCTCCAGATCCTGCAAGGAGACCGGCTGGGCGGGATGGCCCGCGACCAGTACCTGCGCGAGCTCACCCAGAAGCCCCGGCGCGGCACCATCACCGACCGCAACGGGGCGGTGCTGGCGGGAAACGCCGAGGCCGACTCGGTCTTCGTCGATCCGCGCACCTTCCCGGCCGGCGCACGGACCCGAGACGTCGTCCGGCTCGCCAAGGCGCTGCAGCTCGAGCCCAAGGCGCTGGAGAAGAAGATCTCGAAGGGCGCCCGCTTCGCCTGGGTGAAGCGACAGGTCTCCCCGGCCGAGGCCGAGCAGGTCCGCGCCATGAAGCTCCCGGGCGTGGGATTCGTGAAGGAGACCCGCCGCTACTACCCCCGGCGCGAGCTGGCCGGCCAGATCCTGGGAATCGTCGGCAGCGACGGTGAGGGGCTGGAGGGCGTGGAGAAGGCCTGGGACGACTCCCTGCAGGGCGAGGGCATGCGGCTCCCGTCGCTGCGGGACGCGCGCGGGGCCCACCTGCTCGCGGAGGGGCCGGCTCCGGAGCTGGTGCTGGAGGGGGCCCGGGTCGAGCTGACCATCGAGCAGGGGCTGCAGAACGCCGCCGAGCGGGCGCTGGTCCAGGCCGTCCAGCAGGCGCGGGCCGCCTCGGGAATGGCGATCGCGATCGACCCGGCCACCGGGGAGATCCTCGCGCTCGCCACGGCACCGCTCCTCAACCCCAACGCGCCCCGCAAGGAGGACCTGCGCAACCGCGCCGTCCTCGACTCCTTCGAGGCCGGGTCGACGGCCAAGGCCTTCGTGCTCGCCCGTGCACTCGACGAGGGAGCCATCACGGCGACGAGCCCCATCTTCTGCGAGAACGGAAAGTGGGCGGTGGGCAAGCACGTGATCCACGACCACGAGGGGCTGGGCTGGGTCCTGCCTGCCCGGGTGATGGCGGCGAGCTCCAACATCTGCGCGGCCAAGGTGGGGCAGAAGCTCGGACGGGAGCGGCTGCAGCAGGCCTTCCTGGCCTTCGGCTTCGGAGAGCGGACCCAGATCGGGATCCCGGGCGAGCCGCGCGGCCAGATCCCGTTTCCCAAGGCCGAGATCTCGGTCGCCACGATGAGCTTCGGCCAGGGGATGACCGCCACCCCGCTGCAGATCACGGTGGCCATGGCGGCCATCGCCAACCGTGGCGTGCTCATGAAGCCCTGGATCGTCCGTCGCGTCGTCGACCCCGCCAGCGGGGACGTCCTCTCCGAGGCAGTCCCCACGCCGGTGCGGCGCGTGATCTCGGCCGAGACCGCCCGGCAGGTCTCCATCTGGCTCGAGGGGGTCGTCGCCGACACGGACGGCACCGGCAAGAAGGCGCGGCTCGAGGGCTGGCGGGTGGCCGGGAAGACCGGTACGGCCCAGAAGGCCGACGCAGCCACCGGCGGGTACTCGGCCGACAAGCGCTTCTCCTCCTTCGTGGGATTCGCCCCCGCCGACGCTCCCCGGGTGGTCATCGGCGTCTTCATCGACGAGCCGAAGGGGGAGGTCTACGGTGGCACGGTGGCCGCCCCGGTGTTCCGCGAGCTGGCCGAGCACGCGCTGAAGGCCCGCGGGGTCCCCACGACCGGCGCCCCGCTCGCGGTGGTGGCGCCCCCTCCCCCGACCCCCGCGACGGATGCCGCGCCCGAACGGGACGAGGGTGTCGCCCTCCCCACGGTCGAGGTCGCGCCCCGCCGGCCGGCCCAGGGTTCCGGCCCCGTCGCCGTCCCGGGACTCCAGGGGCTCCCGGCCCGGGCCGCCCTGCGCCGGCTCGAGCTGGCCGACCTCTCCGGGGACGTCCGGGGAAGCGGGAAGGTGACCGCCCAGGTACCGCGTGCCGGCGAGGTGGTGAAGCGCGGGACCAGGGTCCGCCTCACCCTGGCGCCGCCGGGTTGACCCCCGCGAATTTCGGAGGGAAAAAGCTGGCCCCGATATCGCACCGGGCTACGCTCCCTTGCGAGGACGGGAAGGGCGAGGAGATGCGGCTGTCGAGCGTCATCGAAGGCACCGGCGCGTCGCTCGGGCATGCGCCCGACGCCGAGGTGTCGCTGGTGACCGCTGATTCACGAAAAGTGAAACCTGGCGCCCTCTTCGTGGCCGTCCCGGGAACCCGCGCCGACGGCGCCGCCTTCGCACCTGCCGCCGCCCGCTCCGGTGCGGTGGCGGTGCTCGCGGAGCGCGCCGTCGACTGCCCGCCCGCGCCGGTGCTGCTCGTCCCCTCGGCGCGCCGCGCGCTGGCGCTCGCCGCCGCGAACCTGAACGGCAGGCCGGGCGAGCGGCTCGACCTCTGCGGCGTCACCGGCACCAAGGGAAAGACCACCGTCACCTACCTCGTCGAGGCCTGCGCCGCGGCGGCCGGCGTCCCCGCCGGCGTGATCGGCACGGTCAGCGTCCGGCTGCCGGGGCAGACCCTCCCGTCCTCGCACACCACCCCCGACGCTGCCGAGCTCCAGGAGATCCTGGCGGCGATGGTGGCGGCCGGCGCGCGCGTGGGCGTGCTCGAGGTCTCCTCCCACGCCCTCGACCAGGAGCGGGTGGCGGGGCTCTCCTTCCGCGCCGCCGCCTTCACCAACCTGGGGCGCGACCACCTCGACTACCACCCGGACGTCGCGTCCTACTTCGCGGCCAAGCTGCGCCTCTTCACCGAGCGTCTGGCCCCGGACGGCATCGCCGTGGTGAACGCGGCCGACCCCCACGGGGCCCGGCTCGCCGCCCTCCTCCGCGAGGCCGGCAGGACGGTCTGGCGCCTCGGGGTGCCCGGCGCCGACCTCTCGGCGCGGGACGTGTCGAGCGACATGTCCGGCATCCGCGCCGTGGTCGGGACGCCGCGGGGCGACCTGAAGCTGGACTCCCCGCTGGTGGGTGCGCACAACCTCGAGAACCTCATGACCGCCGCCGGCCTGGCGCTGGCCCTCGGGTTTTCCCCCGCGGCGGTCTCGGCCGGCCTCTCCTCGTCGCGCGGCGCACCCGGACGTCTCGAGCGCATCGACGGCCGCGGCGTCTCGGCCTTCGTCGACTACGCCCACACGCCCGACTCGCTCTCGGCCGCCTGCGCCGCCATCCGCGCGCTCTCGCCGCGGCGCCTCCTCGTGGTCTTCGGCTGCGGCGGCGACCGGGACCGCGGCAAGCGTCCGCTCATGGGGCGCGCCGCCGGGCTGGCCGCCGACCTCCTGGTGTTGACGAGCGACAACCCGCGCACCGAGGAGCCCGGGGCCATCCTCGCGGCCATCGTGCCGGGCGTCCTCTCGGCCGGCCTCCCCCGCCTCTCGAGCGAGCAGGCGCTCTCCGGGGAGCGGGGCTTCCTGGTCGAGGAGGACCGGCGCGCCGCCATCGCGCTCGCGCTCTCCGCCGCCCGCCCCGGCGACGCGGTGCTCATCGCCGGCAAGGGGCACGAGGACCACCAGATCGTGGGAGCGAAGCGGCTCCCCTTCGACGACCGGGAGGAGGCCCGCAGGGGCCTCGGCGCCGCGTGAGCCCCGGGCCGAATTTCACCGCGAGCGAACTGGCGGCGGCCACCGGCGGGAGCTGGACGGGAGGCCATCCGGGCGGCATCGCCGGCATCTCCACCGACACCCGGGCCATCGCCGCCGGCAGCGCCTTCGTGGCCCTGCGCGGCGAGCGATTCGACGGGCACGACTACCTGGCCGACGCGGCCCGGGCCGGGGCCTCCTGCGCCGTGGTGGCCCGGGACCGCGCCCTCTCCGCCCCCGGCGGGCTCCCGCTGCTCACCGTCGAGGACACCCTCCTCGCGCTCGGCGCCATCGCCCGCCTTCACCGGCTGCGCTTCGCCATCCCGGTGGTGGGCGTGACCGGCTCGAACGGCAAGACCACCACCCGCGAGATGGTCGCCTCCATCCTCTCCACCCGCGGGCCGGTGCTGAAGACCGAGGGGAACCTGAACAACGAGGTGGGCGTGCCCCTCACCCTCCTCGGGCTCGCGCCGGAGCACACGGCGGCGGTCGTCGAGATGGGGATGAGCCACCCGGGCGAGATCGGCCGGCTCACCGCCATCGCCGAACCGAGGGTGGGCGTGGTGACGAACGCCTTCCCGGCCCACCTGGAGGGGCTCGGCACCGTGGACGGGGTCGCCGCCGCCAAGGGGGAGCTCTACCGGGGGCTCCCCGCCGACGGGGTGGTGATCGCCAACGCCGACGACCCGCGCATGCTGCACAGGGCCCGGAAGTCGGGGCGCCGCGTCCTCACCTTCTCGGGAGGTGGCGACCGGGACGCCGACGTGGTGGTCCTCGACGTCCTGTCGCAGGATCCGGAGGGCATGCGCTTCCTGCTCGGCATCGGCACGAAGGAGGTCGAGGTGCGCCTCCCGCTGGTGGGCGAGCACAACGCCGTGAACGCGGCCGCCGCAGCGGCAGCGGCGCTCTCGCTCGGCTGCAGCGACCGCGAGATCGTCCAGGGCCTTGCCGACGTTCGTCCGGTGGGCCGGCGCCTGCGCGTCGAGCGGCTCCCATCCGGTGTCCTGCTCGTGGACGACTGCTACAACGCCAACCCGGCCTCGATGAAGGCCGCCCTGCGCACGCTGCGCCAGCTGGCCGGCGAGGGCCGCGCCCTGGCCGCGCTCGGCGACATGCTCGAGCTCGGCCCCACCGAGGGCGACCTGCACCGGGACCTGGGGCGCGACGCAGCCGCGGCGGGACTCTCCGCCCTGGCCACCTTCGGCCCGCGCGCCCGCCTGGCGCTCGAGGCCGCGCGTGCCGCCGGCATGGACCCGTCCGACACCTTCCACACCGAGGATCCCCTTGCCCTCGTCGCGTTCGTGCGCGAGCGGCTCCGCCCCGGCGACGTGCTCCTCGTGAAGGGGAGCCGGGGGATGAAGCTCGAGAGACTCGTCGAGGCCCTGAGACACTAGATGCTCTACCTCCTCCTCTACCCGATGGCACAGCGCTTCACGGTGTTCAACGTGCTGCGCTACCCCTCCTTCCGCATCGTCGCGGCGGGGCTCACCGCGCTCGTGCTCGGGCTCCTGCTCGGGCCCTGGTTCATCGAGCGCATGCGCAGGCTGCAGTACGGCCATTCCAACGTCCGCGAGGACACGCCCGAGGGGCACAGGAAGAAGACCGGAACCCCCTCCATGGGCGGCGCCCTCATCCTGCTCGCGCTGGTGGCGGCCACGCTCCTCTTCGCCGACCTGCGCAGCCGGCTGGTCTGGGCGGTCCTCCTCGTCACCGTGGGTTACGGAGTGGTGGGCTTCGCCGACGACTACCTCAAGCTCTCGAAGCGGAACTCCAAGGGGCTCCCCGGCAGGCAGAAGCTCCTCTGGCAGGCCCTGATCGTGCTGGCCGTGTACGTGGTCTTCCTCACCGACTGGAACTTCCAGCTCGAGTCCACCTTTCCCTTCCTGACCGTGGGCTCCTTCCTCGACACCCACGTGACGCTCCCCTTCGTCCCCACGCGCCGCTTCGACCTGAACCTGGCCTGGGCCTACGTCCCCTTCATGCTCCTCGTGGTGGTGGGGACCTCCAACGCCGTCAACCTGACCGACGGCCTCGACGGCCTCGCCATCGGTCCGTCGATCGTCTCGGCGGTGGCCTTCCTGGTGCTCTCCTACGTGGCCGGCACCACCATCGCCGGGTTCAGCCTGGCACCCTACCTGGGCATCCCGCCGGTGCACGGCGCGGAGGAGCTGGGGGTCTTCTGCGCGGCCATGGCCGGGGCCGGCATCGCCTTCCTCTGGTTCAACACCTACCCGGCCTCGATGTTCATGGGGGACGTGGGCTCGCTGGCCCTGGGCGGCGCCCTGGGGATGCTGGCGGTCCTCACCAAGAACGAGGTGGTCTCGGCCATCCTGAACGGCGTCTTCCTCGTCGAGGCGGTGAGCGTCATCGTGCAGGTGGCCTCCTTCCGCACCACCGGGAAGCGGGTCTTCCGCATGGCGCCCATCCACCACCACTTCGAGCTGACCGGGCTCTCCGAGCCCAAGATCATCGTGCGATTCTGGATCGCTTCCATCATGCTTGCCCTCGTCGCCCTCATGTCGCTCAAGCTGCGCTAGGAGAGAACGTGCCGCTCTTGCTCGCCGGGAAGAAGGTGCTGGTGGTCGGGCTGGCGCGCAGCGGCGCCGCGGCCGCGCGGCTCGCCGCCCGGGAGGGAGCGCTGGTGACGGTCACCGACCGGAGCACCGCCACCGATCTCGCCGAGGCGCTGGCGCCGCTGGAGGGGCTCCCGATCACGATGGCGCTGGGCGGGCACGACGAGCGCGACTTCACGTCCGCCGACCTGGTGGTGGTCTCGCCGGGGGTGCCGCTCACGCTCGCCGGGATCGCCGCGGCCCGGCGCGCCGGGGTGCCGGTGATGGGCGAGGTGGAGCTGGCCTGGCGACTCCTCGACGGCGTCCCGGTGGTCGCCATCACCGGCACGAACGGCAAGAGCACCACCACGGCCCTCACCGGCCGTCTCTTCCAGGAGGACCGGGCCACCTTCGTGGGCGGCAACCTGGGAACGCCGCTCTGCGAGCTCCTGCTCTCCGGAGCCCGGGTCGACGTGGCGGTGGTCGAGCTCTCCTCCTTCCAGCTCGAGGGCATCGAGCGGTTCCGCCCACGGGTCGGCGCCATCCTGAACGTCACCCCGGACCACCTCGACCGCTACCCCGGCATGGCCGAATACGCGGCGGCCAAGACGCGGCTCTTCGCGAACCAGCAGCCCGGCGACGTGGCGGTTGCGAACGAGCGGGACCCGGCCGCGCTGGCCGCCGCCCGCTCCACCCGGGGCGACGTGGTGACCTTCGGCTTCGGCCCGCGCGCCCCCATGGCGGCCCGCGACGACGGCGAGGTGCTCCGCTGGACGGGCCCCACCGCCGAGCCGGAGCGCTACCGGATCCGCAGCCGGGCCCTGCGCGGCCGCCACAACCGGGAGAACGCCATGGCGGCGGTGGCCTGCGCCCGCATGATGGGCGTGCCCGGCCTGGCCGTGCAGCGCGGGCTCGACGGCTTCCCGGGCCTGCCGCACCGGCTCGAGCTCGTCTCCGACCGCGGCGGCGTGGAGTGGGTGAACGACTCCAAGGCCACCAACGTCGACAGCACCGTGGTCGGCCTGTCGGCCTTCCCGGCCGGGACGCCCTCGGTGGTGCTGCTGCTGGGCGGCCGCGGGAAGAATACCCCCTACGCGCCCCTGCGTCCGCTCCTCCCCGGGCGGGTCAAGGCGCTCCTCACGCTCGGGGAGGACGCGCCCGCCATCGAGCGGGAGCTCGGCGACCTCGTCCCCACCGAATCCTGCGGCGACCTCTCCACCGCGGTGTCCCGCGCCGCTCGCCTCGCCGTTCCGGGAGACGTGGTGCTCCTCTCCCCGGCCTGCGCGAGCTACGATCAGTTCCGGAGCTACGAGGAGCGGGGCGAGACCTTCCGCCGTCTCGCCTCCGCCGTTCCCCTGCCATGAGCGAAGACACGGCACCCGCCCGGCGCAGCCGGAACGCAGCCCCGCTCGACCCGTGGATGCTCGCGGCGGTGCTGCTCCTCACCGGGATCGGTCTCATCATGGTCTACTCGGCCAGCGCCGTGACCGCCCAGGCCAGGGTTCACGATCAGTTTTACTACCTCAAGAGGCAGCTGGTCGCCTCCGGCGTGGGGCTCGCCCTGCTCCTGGCCTTCCTCAAGCTCGGCTACCGCCGCCTGGAGCCGCTGGCGGTCCCGCTCCTGCTGCTCGTGGTCGTGGCCCTCGTGCTCGTGCTCGTCCCCGGCATCGGCAAGGTGGCGGGAGGGGCGCGCCGCTGGATCGACCTGGGGTTGGTCCGCTTCCAGCCCGCGGAGGCCGCCAAGGTGGCGCTGGTCCTCTACCTGGCCCGCTCCCTCGCCCACAAGGGAGAGCGGGTGCGGATCTTCTCCATCGGCTTCCTCCCCCACGTGCTGGTGACCGGGCTGCTGGTGGCGCTGGTGCTCGCCGAGAGGGACCTGGGGACGGCCGTCATCCTGCTGCTCGTCCTCCTCGTCATGCTCTTCGCGGGTGGGGTGAAGCTGGTCTACCTGCTCGGCTCGGTGGCGCTCGCCGTCCCCGTGGGCTGGTACCTGATCGCCGGGACCCCCTACCGCATGCAGCGCATCACCGCCTTCCTCGACCCCTGGCAGCACCGCGACGGCATCGGGTTCCAGATCGTCGAGTCCCTGCTCGGGATCGGCAACGGTGGCTGGCTCGGCCAGGGGCTCGGCGAGGGCAAGGGGAAGCTCTTCTACCTGCCCGCCGCCCACACCGACTTCATCGCCGCGGTCATCGCGGAGGAGGTCGGGCTGGTCGGCATGTCGCTCCTCGTGCTCCTCTTCGCGCTGCTCGTCTGGCGCGGGTTTCGCGCCACGGCGCTCGCCCCCGACGCCTTCGGCTGCCACCTGGCGCTGGGGCTCACCACCCTCATCGGATCCCAGGCGCTGGTGAACCTCTCGGTGGTCCTGGGACTGCTCCCCACCAAGGGGCTCACCCTCCCCTTCGTCTCGTACGGCGGGAGCTCCCTCATGACCATGCTGGCGGCAGCCGGGATGCTGCTCTCGGTGAGCGGGGGCCAGGGGGGCTTCCTGCGCGCCCAGCGCGCCCCTCGGGTCGCCAGCGCGGCGACGGGGACCGCGTCGTGAGGCTGCTCGTCGCCGGCGGCGGCACGGGCGGCCACGTCTTCCCGGGCATCGCGCTCGCCGAGGAGGTGGTCACCCGCCACCCCAAGAACGACGTGATCTTCGTGGGAACGGCCCGCGGCCTGGAGGCCTCGGTGGTCCCCATCGCCGGCTACCCCATCGAGCTCATCGACGTGCGGGGCCTGAAGGGGAAGGGCATCGGGAGCGTGCTCACCGGCCTGCTGCGGCTCCCCCGCGCCTTCGTGCAGTCCTGGCGGATCCTCCGGAGATGGAGGCCGGACGTGGTGGTGGGGGTGGGGGGATATGCCTCCGGGCCGGTGGTGCTGGTGGCGCGCCTCATGGGAATTCCCACGGCGGTGCAGGAGCAGAACGCCGTGGCCGGGTTCACCAACCGCCTGCTCGGCCGGGTGGTCGAGGCCGCCTTCACCGCCTTCCCGGAGGCGGAGAGGAACTTTCCCCCGGGAAAGGTCCAGCAGCTCGGAAATCCCATCCGGAGGCAGCTGCTCGAGAACTACATGCGCCCGGTATCCAAGCGGGGCGACCAGCTCCACCTGCTGGTCTTCGGAGGCTCGCAGGGCGCGCACGGCCTCAACATGCGGGTCATCGAGGCCCTCCCCTTCCTCGCCGACCTGCGGGACCGCGTCCGGTTCATCCACCAGACCGGGGCCCGGGACCGGGAGCAGGTGGAGAAGGGCTACGCCGGGGTGGGGTTCGTCCCCGACGTGCGTGAGTTCATCACGGACATGAGCGCCGCGTACTCCGGCTGTGACCTGGTGATCTGCCGCGCCGGGGCCACCACGCTCGCCGAGCTCACCGTGTGCAAGAAGCCCTCGATCCTGGTTCCCTTCCCGGCCGCCGCCGACAACCACCAGGTGGTGAACGCCCAGAGCCTGGTGGACGCCGGGGCCGCCGTGATGATCGAGGAGCGCGACCTCAACGGCGAGCTGCTCGCCTCGGAGATCCGGCGCGTCCTGCTCGACCCGGCGGTGCGCGACCGGATGGCCCGGGCGGCAGGCCTGCAGGGCCGGCCCCAGGCCGCCAGCGAGATCGCCGACGTCCTCACCCAGCTCACCGTCCGGCGCTGGGGAACGCCCAAGGGGCGGGAGCGCGGCCCCGATTTCCGTCCCGTCCGCCCCACCCCCGCCGGCCCGACATGACCCTCTTCCACTCCCGCAGCCCGAGCATCCACTTCGTCGGCATCGGCGGCATCGGCATGAGCGGGATCGCCGAGCTGCTCCTCAACCTGGGCTACCCGGTCTCCGGGTCGGACCTCCGATCCTCGGAGACCACCCGTCGCCTCTCCGGCCTGGGCGGCCGCATCGAGCTCGGCCATTCCGCCGACCACGTGGGCGACGCCGACGTGGTGGTGATCTCCTCGGCGGTTCGGCGCGACAACCCGGAGGTGGTGGAGGCCCGCCGCCGCAAGGTCCCGGTCATCCCCCGCGCCGAGATGCTGGCCGAGCTGATGCGGCTGAAGCAGGGCATCGCCATCGCCGGGTCCCACGGCAAGACCACCACGACCTCGATGGCGGCGCACCTCATGGCGCACGCCGGTCTCGACCCCACCGCGGTGGTGGGCGGCAAGATGAACGCCTTCGGCTCCAACGCCAAGCTGGGCAAGGGCGACTGGATCGTCGTCGAGGCCGACGAGTCGGACGGCTCCTTCCTGCACTACTCCCCCACGCTGGTGGTGGTGACCAACGTCGACCCCGAGCACCTCGACTTCTGGAAGACCGAGGAGGCGCTCAAGCGCGGCTTCGTCGACTTCGTGAACAAGGTGCCCTTCTACGGGACCGCCGTCCTCTGCATCGACCACCCGGGCGTCCAGTCGATCCTGCCCCTGGTGGACAAGCGCTTCGTCACCTACGGCGAGGCGCCGCAGGCCGACTACCGGGCCACCCGGGTCGACGTGCTGGGGCCGCGGGTGGCCTTCGAGGCCACCCGGCGCGGCGAGCCGCTGGGGCGCTTCGAGCTCGCCATGGTGGGGCGTCACAACGCGCTGAACGCGCTCTCGGTGGTGGCCCTGGCCGACGAGCTGGGGGTGCCGGTCGAGATGACCCGCTCGGCGCTGGCGTCCTTCCAGGGCGTGCAGCGACGTTTCACCATCCGTGGAGAGCGCGGCGGGGTCACCGTGGTGGACGACTACGGCCACCACCCCGCGGAGGTCCGGGCCACCTTGCGGGGCGCGCGCGAGGCCTACGGACGCCGGGTGGTCTGCGTCTTCCAGCCCCACCGATACACCCGCACCCGCGACCTGCTCGCCGAGTTCCAGACCGCCTTCAACGACGCCGACGTCCTCCTCGTCACCGACGTCTACGCCGCCTCCGAGGAACCCATCCCCGGCATCTCCGGACCCGCGCTGGCCGAGGGCATCCGCGCCTGCGGACACAAGGACGTGCGCCACGTGGCCCGCGCCGGGCTGGCGGCGGAGGCCCGGGCCCAGGTGCTCCCGGGCGACGTGGTGATCACGCTGGGGGCGGGCGACGTCACCGCGGTGGGTCCGGAGCTGCTCGAGCTGCTGGGGAGGCCGTGAGCGCTGCGCCGCGGCTGGATCCGCCCGGCTGGGTCCACGACGTTGCGGCCGCGGTTCGCGGGGAGTGCACCCCGGACGCGCCCATGGCGCCCCGCACCTCCATCCGCGTGGGGGGGCCCGCCGATCTGCTGGTGCGCCCCGCCGACCCGCCCGACCTGGCCGTGCTGCTGTGGAACTGCGCCTCCCGCCGCGTGCCGGTGCTCGTCCTCGGCGGCGGGGCCAACCTGCTCGTGGCCGACGCCGGTATCCGCGGGGTGGTGGTCCGCCTGCCCATCGACTTCGGCGAGGAGTCGGCGGACGGGGAGCGGCTCGTGCTCTCGGCCGGCGCACCGGTGAGCCGGCTCGTGCAGCGGGCGCTCGCCGCCGGGCTGACCGGCTGCGAGTTCGCCGCCGGGATCCCCGGGACCCTGGGCGGTGCCGCGGCCATGAACGCCGGCACCCGGATCGGCGAGATGAAGGACGTCGTGGAGCGGCTCGAGGTGGCGACGCCGGAGGGGCTCCGCTTCCTGCCGTCCGCCGAGCTCGGGTTCGCCTACCGCACCTGCCGGCTCCCCCCCGGTGCCGTGGTCACGCGGGTGGGCGTGCGGCTCCGGCGCGGCGACGTGGCCGCGAGCCGGGCGATGATGGACGCCGACCGGGAGCACCGGCGCCGCACCCAGCCCCTGAACTGGCCGACCTGGGGCTCGACCTTCCGCAACCCCCCCGGCGACCACGCCGGACGGCTCGTCGAGGCCGCAGGGCTGAAGGGGCACCGGGAAGGCAACGCCATGTGGTCCGACCTGCACGCCAACTTCGTGGTGAACCTGGGCGGCGCCACCGCGCGCGACTGCCTGGCGCTCATCCGGCTGGCCCGGCAGCGGGTCCGCGAGAGGTTCGGAGTGGAGCTGGAACTCGAGGTCCGGCTCGCCGGCGCGTTCGCGCCCGACGAGCACCCCTGAAGCGGAGGAGACCATGGGTCGCTGGAGCGGGAGGAAGGTGGCGGTGCTGTACGGGGGCCGCTCGGCCGAGCGGGAGGTGTCGCTCAAGACCGGCGAGGCCTGCGCCGAGGCGCTGCGGTCGCGGGGGCTCGACGTGACGCTGGTCGACGCCGCGCTCGACCTGGACGTGCGCCTGCGCGCACTCGGCGCCGAGGTGGCCTTCGTCGCCCTCCACGGACGGTACGGCGAGGACGGCTGCGTGCAGGGGTTGCTCGAGTCGATGGGCATCCCCTACACCGGCTCCGGGGTCCTCTCCTCGGCCGCGGGCATGGACAAGGTGCTCTCGAAGCTGCTCTTCCGCGAGGCCGGGCTCGCTCTCGCCGCCTACCGGGTCTTCCCTCCCTCCCGCGCCATGGCGGTCGGGGTGGCCGACCTGCCGGCCGGGTTTCCGGCGGTCGTGAAGCCGGCCTGCGAGGGCTCCTCGGTGGGGGTCCACGTCGTGAAGGATGCCGCCGGCCTCCCCGCCGCGCTGGCCGATGCGGCCCGCTACAAGGGCGACGTCCTCGTCGAGCAGTACCTCCGCGGGCAGGAGGTGAACGTGGCGATCCTCGAAGGGGAGGCCCTCGGCACCGTCGAGATGGTCCCCTCCCGCGAGTTCTACGACTACGTCGCCAAGTACACGCCCGGGTCCACCCAGTACTTCGTCCCGGCCCGGCTCTCGCCCGAGGCCACGGCGCGCGTCTGCCGCGACGCGGAGACCGCCTTCCGGGCGCTCGGGTGCTCCGGCGCGGCCCGGGTCGACTTCATCGTGGCCGGGGACGGCACCCCGTACATCCTCGAGGTGAACACGCTGCCCGGGATGACCGGGACCTCGCTCGTGCCGAAGATCGCCGCCGGGAAGGGGATCCCCTTCCCCGAGCTCTGCGAGCGGATCCTGGACGGGGCGTCCCTGAAGGGGTGACCCTGGAAGGCCGGGCCACCCCTCCCACACTTCTGGGACCTTGAATTTACTGGACAGGATCCCCCGCTACGGCATTGTGCGGGGTTGGGCGATACCGTCCGGAAGCGGTGGACGGCTGCGGGGGTCGGGGAGGCGGTGGGGTGGCGCAGTCGCGCAACAGGCGGCGTGTGGACCAGGGGCCGAAGGCCCCTCCGGGAGCCCTTCGCCACGGGCTCACCCTGGCGGCGCTCTGGGGCCTCGGCGCGGTCGCGCTCGGTGCCGGCGGCATCGCCGCCTGGCGGCACTTCACGAAGGGTGATTCCCTCCGCGTCGGGACGGTCCGCGTGGTCGGCGCGGTGCGCGCCGCCGAGGCGGAGATCCGGGCGCTCTCCCCGGTGAAGCCGGGGGACGACCTCCTCTCGGCCGACGTCGACGCGGTGGAGCAGTCCGTGGCCCGCCACCCGTGGGTGGCCCGGGCCCGGGCCCGCCGCACGCTGCCTCCCGGCATCGAGATCAGCGTGACCGAGCGGCAGCCTCGCGCGCTCGTCGACCTGGGCGGCACCTACCTGGTGGACGAGAACGCCCAGGTGTTCAAGCGGGCCAGCGCGGGCGACGGGCTCGACCTGCCGGTCGTCACCGGGTTCGGCCGCGAGGACTTCGCCAAGCGGCGCGGCGCGGTCGAGACCGGGCTGCGCGGGGCGCTGGCGCTCGCCGACGAGTACGCGCGGGAGGGGCTCGTTCCCCTCGCCGCCATCCAGGAGATCCACCTCGACGGCGACTGGGGGGTCACCCTCTACGTCGGCGACGAGGGGACGCAGGTCCGCCTCGGTCAGGGCGACCTGCCGCAGAAGCTGGGCCGTCTGCACCGCGTTCTCGAGGCGCTCCGCGCCGAGGGGCGCAGCGCAGAGGTGATCCACCTCGACGATCGGAGCCACCCGGACCGGGTCGGCGTCCGGCTGTCGGGGAGTGGCAGTGGCGGCGTGCAGGACGGAGCGGGCGGGGCGCCCGTTCCCGCAAAGGTGGAAGGGGCCCGAGAGGGCCCGGGTCGGCGGCGTGGGCGCGATGCGCCACTCGCCAGGAGGTAGCACATGGCGAAGACTGGGGACATCCTGGTCGGTCTCGACATCGGGACCACCAAGATCTGCGCCATCGTCGGGGAGATCACCGACGAGGGCATCGACATCATCGGCATCGGGACGCATCCGTCGAAGGGGCTGCGGAAGGGCGTGGTGGTCAACATCGACGCCACCGTCGCATCCATCAAGCGGGCCATCGAGGAAGCCGAGCACATGGCCGGGTGCGAGATCTCGACCGTCTACACCGGCATCGCCGGCGGGCACGTGAAGGCGTTCCCATCGCACGGCGTGGTGGCCATCAAGGACAAGGAGGTCAAGCAGACCGACGTCGACCGCGTCATCGACCAGGCCAAGGCGGTCGCGATCCCGCTCGACCGCGAGGTGATCCACGTCCTCCCGCAGGAGTTCCTGGTCGACGACCAGGACGGCGTGAAGGAGCCGGTGGGCATGAGCGGCGTGCGGCTCGAGGCCAAGGCCCTCATCGTGACCGGAGCGGTCTCCTCGGCCCAGAACATCGTGAAGTGCGCGCAGCGCACCGGCCTCAACGTGGCCGACATCGTCCTGCAGCCGCTGGCCAGCTCGCTCGCCACCCTCTCCGAGGACGAGAAGGAGCTGGGGGTGTGCCTGGTGGACGTGGGCGGCGGCACCACCGACATCGCAATCTTCTCGAACGGCGCCATCCGCCACACCGCGGTGCTGGCGCTGGGCGGGAACCACCTGACCAACGACGTGGCGGTCGGCCTGCGCACCCCCACCCACGAGGCGGAGCGCATCAAGAAGGCCTACGGGTGCGCCATGGCTTCCATGGTGGACCGGGGCGAGACCATCGAGGTCCCCAGCGTGGGCGGCGGCCAGCCGCGCGTTCTCTCCCGCCAGATCCTGGCCGAGATCATCGAGCCCCGCGTGGAGGAGATCTTCATGCTGGTGCAGCACGAGATCCAGAAGTGCGGCCTGGAGGAGGCCATCGCCTCGGGCGTGGTCATCACCGGCGGGTCGACGCTCCTCTCCGGCATGAGCGAGATGGCGGAGGAGGTGCTGGGCGTGCCGGTTCGGCGCGGGCTTCCCAAGGGGATCGGCGGACTCGTCGACGTGGTGAGGAGCCCGGTGTTCGCCACCGCGGTGGGGCTGGTGATCTACGGCGCCCAGCAGCGAGCGGGCAGCCCGTACTTCAAGATCCGCGAGGAGAACGTCTACCGCAAGGTCAAGAACCGCATGAAGGACTGGCTGGGCGAGATCTTCTAGCCCCGGGGATACCGACATGAACGATTTCGATTCGAGGGAACCCGGGGCCAGGATCAAGGTCATCGGAGTGGGCGGCGGAGGCGGAAACGCCATCAACACCATGGTGGCCGGGCGGCTGGAGGGCGTGGAGTTCATCGCCGCCAACACCGACGTCCAGGCGCTCTCGGCCAACCGGGCCGAGGTGAAGCTGCAGCTCGGGAAGAGCGTGTCGCGCGGCCTGGGGGCCGGCGCCAACCCCGACCGCGGGCGCGAGGCCGCGCTCGAGGTGCAGGACGCCATCGGCGAGGCGCTCTCCGGCGCCGACATGGTCTTCGTCACCGCCGGCATGGGCGGCGGCACCGGCACCGGCGCGGCGCCCATCATCGCCGAGATCGCCAAGAAGGCCGGCGCCCTCACCGTGGGCGTGGTCACCAAGCCCTTCCTCTTCGAGGGCAACCGGCGCCGCAAGCAGGCCGAGACCGGCATCGACGAGCTGCGCGCCGCGGTGGACACCCTCATCGTCATCCCCAACCAGCGGCTGCTCTCGGTGGCCGGGGAGAGCATGTCGCTGGCCGACGCGTTCAAGCGTGCCGACGAGGTCCTGCTCAACGCCGTGCAGGGCATCTCCGATTTGATCACGGTGCACGGGCTCGTCAACGTCGACTTCGCCGACGTGCGCACCATCATGGCCGAGCAGGGCATGGCGCTCATGGGCACGGGGCGGGCCTCCGGGCCGGGCCGGGCCGTGGAGGCCATGCAGGCCGCCATCAGCTCGCCGCTCCTCGAGGACGTCACGCTCGACGGCGCCATGGGACTACTGGTGAACATCACCGGTGGCTCGACCCTGACGCTCCACGAGGTGGACGAGGCGGTCTCGATGGCCCAGGCCGCCGCCGACCCCGACGCCAACATCATCTTCGGGTCGGTGGTGGACGAGCGGATGGAGGCGGATGTGAAGATCACCGTCATCGCCACCGGCTTCGCCCGCGCCGAGGGCGCACGGCCCCGCGGCACGACGCCGCGCCAGGCGACGCTCCCGGTCACCGCCGTGGCCACGGCCCGGCGGGAGGCCCCTCCGCCGCTGCCGGCGCCGGCCCGCAGCGCGGAGCCCCGCGCGGTCGAGGGCCGCGTCGCGCCGGCCCGCCCCATGCCGACGCGCGCCGTGGCCATGCCGCCCACCGACGACGTGCCCCCCGCACCGCGGCCTCGCCCCGCGCCGGCCACCATGCGGGCCTCCCGCGAGGTGGGGCCCTACCAGCCCGCCGAGGAGGATCAGTACGACATCCCGGCGTTCCTGCGGCGCGGGGGCGCCCCGAAGGAGACGTAGGCCCAGGCGAGGCGCCTTCGGCCGGCCTGTCGGAGGCCGCCGGCGGACGGGTCGCGCCGCTCCGAGCAGCAGTCCTCGGGAGAATGGTGTTCCAGGCTGGATGGCGTCGAGGATCCCGGGCCCTTGCGGGCCCGGGGCTCGACGCGCCCTGCGGGCAGCTCGTCGCCGCGCGACCCCCGCCGGCTGGCGACAGGCGGGGCCGAAGGCGACGCGAGCCTGCGTTCTTCGTGGTGGCGCACGGGCGCACGAACGGCGGGGGGGCGGGCGGGGGCGGGCGCTGCAGCGATTGGTCGGCGCGCCGCAGCCGGTCAGCCGCCGCCCGGGGTTGCGGCGAGCTTCTCGATCGAGACGATCCGGACGTACGTCCCCGGGAAGTAGCTGACGGTGTCCGTGAGGAGCAGGAGCGACGCCTGGACGCGCAGCCCGGCCAGCTTGAACTCGTCGGGCAGCGGAAACGGCGTGTACAGGACGCCCGAGTCGGCCTCGATGCACCACCAGCCGGTCTCGAGGTTCCCGTACTGGACGGTTCCCCGGATCTCGACGACCGGCTCCACGCCGCCGCCGCAGGCGACGAACGACAAGGCGAGGAGCAGAAGCAGGCGCCCCATGCAGACCTCCCGGCGGGATGAGCACACGCACGCTACGTGGTGGGTACCGCACGGGCAACCGGAAGCCGCGAGACCTCGCCCGCGGATAAGCGTCCGCGAGCAGACGCCCGCAGCTCCCCACGAGGCGCGCTGCTTGCGTCGCCTTCGGCCCGGGCTTCCTCAGACGGCGCGGGCGTCGATCAAAGCGAAGCCTCCGCAGCGGGCGTCGGGGACTGGCGTTGCTCGGGCGCGGCGTGACCCGACGCCATCCAGCCGAAGCACGCCACCACCGCGAGGACAGCGGAGCGGAGAGCGACGTCCCAGCGCCCGCCGGCGGTCGGCCTCCCGGAACGAAGGCGATCCGCCGAACAGCCCACGCCGGAACGAAGGCGATCCGCCGACCCGCGTCACCCCTCGTGAGGCGGCTCGGGGGGTGCCGGCTCGTCCGGCAGCTCCGCCGCCGGCGCGCCGTCGAGCCCGAGCCGCCCCGCGATGGCCGCCTGCGCGCGCAGGACGATGGCGACCAGCTCCGGCAGCGGCGTCCCCCACTCCTCGGCGCCGCGCGTGATGTAGCTGCGATCGACCGAGCGCGCGAAGGCCTTGTCCTTCATGCGCTTCACCACCGACTCCACCGGGACGTCGGCCACCCGCTTCGACGGCCGCACCAGGGCGCAGGCGCCCACGAAGCCCGAGAGCTCGTCGGCGGCCAGGATGGCCTTCTCCATGGGAGTCGTCCGCTCGATGCCGGTGTAGAAGGCGTGCGCGCCGACGGCGCGGATCACCGGCTCGGGCCAGCCCCGCTCCCGCAGGATCTCCATGCCCCGCCAGACGTGGTCCGCCTCGGTCGGGAAGCGCTCGTAGTCGAAGTCGTGGAGCAGGCCGACCACGCCCCAGGTCTCGACCTCGGCCGGATCGGAGACGGCCCGGCTTCGGGCCAGCGCCCGCATGGTGGCCTCGACCGAGAGCGCGTGGCGGCGCAGCGGCTGCGACGGGGTGAACTCGGCGAGCAGGGTCCAGGCGGCGGCGCGATCGTGGGACATGGCAAGACCCGTTATAGAGTCCCGCCATGACCCTCGCACCCATCGCCATCTCCGTCCTCGCCGCCCTGGCCACCTCGGCCGCACCCGAGGTTCCCCGCCGCCCCGTCCACACATTCTCCATCGTGGCCCGCGACCCGGTCACCGGGGAGATTGGCGTGGCCGTCCAGTCCCACTGGTTCTCGGTGGGCTCCGCCGTCCCCTGGGCCGAGGCGGGGGTGGGCGCCGTCGCCACCCAGTCCTTCGTCGACCCGAGCTACGGCCCGCTGGGGCTCGACATGATGCGCGCAGGGAAGAGCGCCCCCGAGGCGCTCGCCGGACTGCTCGCCGCCGACCCGGAGCGCGAGGTCCGGCAGGTCGCCATGGTCGACGCGCAGGGCCGTGTCGCCGCGCACACCGGGAAGAAGGACATCCAGGCTGCCGGCCACCACGTCGGGAAGGGCTACTCGGTGCAGGCGAACCTCATGGCGAACGACCGGGTCTGGCCGGCCATGGCGAAGGCCTTCGAGGCGGCGAAGGGCGACCTGGCCGAGCGCATGATGGCCGCACTCGAGGCCGCGCAGGCCGAGGGGGGCGACATCCGCGGCCAGCAGTCGGCGGCTCTCCTGGTCGTGCCCGGAACCCCGAGCGGGCGCCCCTGGGCCGACCGAACCTTCGACCTCCGCGTCGAGGACCACCCGAGGCCGCTCGAGGAGCTCCGCCGACTCCTGGTCGTGGCCCGTGGCTACCGCCACATGAACGCCGGGGACCTGGCGATCGAGAAGAAGGACGCGGCCGGTGCCGAGCGGGAGTACGGCGCGGCCATGAAGCTCCTGCCCGGTTCGGCCGAGGTGGTCTTCTGGTACGCCGCAGCGCTCGCCATGGCCGGCGAGGTCGAGCGGTCGCTGCCCCTCTTCGCCCGTGCCTACGCGCTCGACCCGGCCTGGCGCACGCTCGTCCCCCGCCTCCCCGCGTCGGGGCTCCTGCCCGCCGATCCCTCGGTCCTCTCCCGCATCGAGAAGGCCGGCGCTCCGGCACCGCACTGACCGCACGGGGCATGGACTCCCGAACCGGCCCGTGCTCCAATCCGCCGCCAGAACATGAATTCCAAGCTCGCCGCCGTCGCGTGGATCGCCCTCGGAGTGGCCGTCGCCGTGCCGGCCACGGGCTGGCTCCTCTCCTCCGGCCCCCGCGAGGCCCGCCAGCTCTCCTTCCGGCCGGACGGCACGGATCTCAAGTCCACCGACGTCGACAACGCGCTGCGCGAGCTGTCGGAGAAGCTGAAGCAGGTCGAGTCTGGCCAGGCCGCCCTCCAGGGCGCGGCCGTGCTCCAGCAGGTGGCGATCGAGGAGGTGAAGACCCAGGTCGTCCAGGTCGGCGAGGCCGACGGTGCGACCCAGGGCCGGATCCAGGCCCTCGAGGGGCGCATCTCCGACGTCGCCTCCCCGCGTCGCCGCATCGAGTACTCCGACGGGAGCGACACCTCCACGGTGACCTCCAGCTACGCCCTGCTGCGGAACCTGGGCGCCTTCTCGAAGGCCTCGTCCACCTCCACGGTCCTGCTCACCTGGAACACCCACGTCGACGCCATGGGGGAGCCCGGCACCTTCTGCGACTTCCAGCTCCGGGTGAACGGCAAGCCGGACACCGACCGGGAGGGCGGCGGCGGACGGGCCGTGGTCTACGTGCCCCCCGGCAGCTCGGGGGGCTCCTCGCCGGTGACCGTGGCGACCCTCTTCGGCCGGGTCGGCGCGGGCAGCCACACCGCCAGCGTCTGGGTTCGCGGAACGGCGCGGGAGTGCATGGAGAACTTCGGCAACTTCCCGCGCAGCGTCATCGTCGAGGAGGGTCCGCGGGCGGAGTGATGACGGGCCGGGGCTCGAGAGACCCGTACGACTTCGACGCGCTCGCGCGCATCGACCGATCGACCCTCCTGGGCCCGCTCACCTGGGCCGCGGTGGAGGAGTGGATCCGGCACCCTGGCTAGCGCCTCGCCAGGATTCCCTCGGAGCGTGCGGTGAGCGCGGTGGTCCGGGCGAGCAGCGCCTGGACCTCGTCGTAGATCGTCTCCGCCTCGAAGCGCTCCGGCGATGCCTTCTCGGAGAAGCGCGCGAGGAGGTCCACCACCTTGAGCATGTGCTGGTGCGCGAGCAGGAGATTGCGGGCCAGGCGCGCGCCCACCCGGGAGTAGACGACGCCCGACTGGAAGAGGCGGGCCAGCGCGCGCTTGTTGGCGTCGAGGACGAGCTGGGTGCGGCGCTGGGCGTCGGCCAGCCGCCGGGCGTCGCGCGCCCGTGCCAGATCGATGACCGGGTTCTCGCGTCGAGCGCCTTGCACCGCGATCGTCAGGGGCTGCACCTCACGGACGCCATCGTAGGTGCGCGGCCGCGGCGCGGTCAACGGTCGCGTCCGCGACGCACCGCGCCAACTGGCGGGGCGCTCTTGACTTCCACCGGAACGCTGACCCGGCGGAGCGCCTTCGTTCCAGCAGGCTGTCTGCCGCCGGCGGGTGGACGCCCCTCTCCGCTCCACTGTCCTCGCGGCCCGTGTACACGACTGGTGAATGGCGCCGGGGCACGCTGGTTCAGGACATCGCCAGTTCCCGGCGCCCGCTGCGAAGGCTCCGCTCCGAGGGGCGCACCCGCCGGCTGGGACTGCCGGGGCCGAAGGCGACGCGAACAGCGTGCCTCGTGGGGAGATCCGGACGGCCACTCGAAAGTGGCGCGGCCGCGTGCGCCCGCTCGCCCGTGAACGCCCGCGTGCCGCTGCTCCCCCACGGAAGCTCCGCGGGTGGCCGCTCGTCGCGCGGTGGCAACTGGACCGCGGCCTGCCGGGGCCCGTCCTTCCGCCAGGCGCCCGGGGTGCCCTCGGCGCGGGTCGCCTCCGCAGCGGCGACCCGGTCCTTCCCCGCCCCCGCTGTACGCGCCGCGAGGACCAGCGACCCCAGCGACGAGGCGTACCCACGGGCGCCGGCACCCGGAAGCAGACGGGCCGCCACGGTCCGCGTTCAGATCGCCGCGGCGCCGACGATCTCGACCACCCGCGCGAGCGCCCGATCGATGCCGGAAGGATCCGCCCCGCCCGCCTGCGCGATGTCCGGCTTGCCCCCGCCCGACCCGCCGATGAGCCGCGCCGCGTCCTTCACGAGGTCGCCGGCCTTGACGATCCCGGTGAGATCCTTCGTGACCGCGACGAGAAGCACCGCCTTCCCCTCGTGCGCGCTGGCCAGCGCCACCACTCCGCGCCCCAGCTTCTCGCGGAGCCTGTCGGCGAGCTCGCGCAGGGCCTTGCCGTCCCCCTCCGCACGCACCGCCAGCACCTTCACGCCGTTCACCTCGCGCGCCTGCGCGACCAGGTCGCCGGAGCGCGCCGAGGCCACCTGCCCCTGCGCGTCGGAGAGCTGCTTCTCGAGGTCCTTCACCCTCCGCTGCAGCCCCTCCACCTTGGCGGCCACGTCGAAGGCGCCGGCGCGGAGCAGGGAAGCGGCCTGCCGCAGCTCGGCGTCGGTCCGCTGCGCCAGCTCGACCGCCCCCGGGCCGGCGTGGGCCACGATGCGGCGCACGCCCGCGGCGATGCTCTCCTCGCTGGCGATCTTGAAGAAGTGGATGTCGCCGGCACGGCGCACGTGGGTACCGCCGCACAGCTCCTTCGACGGGCCGATCCCGACCACCCGCACCGTCTCGCCGTACTTCTCGCCGAAGATCATCATGGCGCCGGTCCTGCGCGCCTCCTCGATCCCGAGCACCGAGGTGGAGGCCGGTTCGTTCCTCCGGACCAGGTCGTTGACCCGCCGCTCCACGTCGCGGATCTCCTCGTCGGAGAGGGGCTGGAAGTGGGAGAAGTCGAAGCGCAGGTGGTCGGGAGCCACCACCGACCCGGCCTGCTTCACGTGCTCGCCCAGCCGCTCGCGGAGCGCCAGGTGGAGCAGGTGGGTGGCCGAGTGGTTGGCCCGGATCCGGTCGCGCCGCTCCTCGTCCACCTGGAGCTCGACCGTCTCGCCGAGCGCGATCTCCCCCTCGGCCACCTCGCCGCGGTGGACCACCACCCCCGGCACCGGCCGCTGCGCGTCCACGACCTGGACCCTTCCGTGCGGGGCCGCGATGGCGCCGGTGTCCCCCACCTGGCCGCCCGACTCGCCGTAGAAGGGGGTCTCCGCCGTGACCACCTCGACGCGGTCGCCCTTCCCGGCCCGGTCGGCCCGCCGCCCATTCACGACCAGTGCACGGACGGGGGACTTCGCCGCGGTGGCCTCGTACCCCAGGAACTTCACCTCGCCGAGCTCGTTGGCGATCTGCCGGTGGATCTCGCCGACCGCCTCGTCGCCCGTTCCCTTCCACTCCGAGCGGGCCCGCTGCCCGGCCATGGCCGTCTCGAAGCCCGCCTCGTCCACGCCCACCGCGTGCTCCTCGGCGATGACGCGGGTGAGGTCCATGGGGAAGCCGAAGGTGTCGTAGAGCTGGAAGGCCACCTGGCCCGGGATGGTCCTCTCGCCCCGGGCGGTGAGGTGCCGGATCTGCTCCTCGAGGATGGTGAGTCCCTTGTCGAGGGTGCGCCGGAAGGATTCCTCCTCCTGCTCCGCCACCTTGAGGATGAAGGCCCGGTTCTCCCGGATCTCCGGGTAGACGTCCCCCATCTCGGCGATGACCGCCTCGGCGACCCGCGGCAGGAAGACCTGGTCGAGGCCGAGCCGCTTCCCGTGCCGGATGGCCCGCCGCATGATCCGGCGCAGCACGTAGCCGCGCCCCTCGTTGGACGGGAGCACGCCGTCCCCCACCAGGAAGGTGGTGGCCCGGGCGTGATCGGCGATGACCCGCATCGACACGTCGTCGGGCGCCTCGGAATGGCCGTACCTCTTCCCGGCGATCTTCTCGATGGCCCGGATGATGTTCTGGAAGATGTCGGTGTCGTAGTTGGAGCGCTTGCCCTGGACCACCGCGGCGATGCGCTCGAGCCCGGCCCCGGTGTCGATGGAGGGCTTGGGGAGCGGCGCCAGGTGCCCGTCGGCGGCGCGCTCGAACTGCATGAACACCAGGTTCCAGATCTCGAGCCAGCGGTCGCAGTCGCAGGCCACGCCCTGGCACTCCCGCCCGGCCTTCTCCTCGGCGCAGGCGATGTCGTCCCCCTGGAAGTAGTGGATCTCCGAGCACGGGCCGCAGGGACCGGTGTCGCCCATGGCCCAGAAGTTGTCCTTGGCGCCGAGCCGGTGGATTCGCTCCACCGGGACGCCGGCCTCCTTCCAGAGCTCGAAGGCCTCCTCGTCCCAGGGCAGGCTGCCCTCGCCGGCGAAGACCGTGGCCGCCAGCCGCGAGGAGTCGATCCCGAGCCACTGCTTGCTGGTGACGAACTCCCAGCCCCAGGCCACCGCGTCCTTCTTGAAGTAGTCCCCGAAGGAGAAGTTGCCGAGCATCTCGAAGAAGGTGTGGTGACGAGCAGTGAACCCGACGTTCTCCAGGTCGTTGTGCTTGCCACCGGCCCGGACGCACTTCTGGGCGGTGGTGGCCCGGGTGTAGTCGCGCTTCTCGCGCCCCGTGAAGACGTCCTTGAACTGCACCATGCCGGCGTTGGTGAAGAGCAGCGTGGGGTCGTTCTGGGGGACGAGCGAGGAGCTCTTCACCCGGCGGTGGGCACGTTCCTCGAAGAAGCGGAGGAAGGCCTCGCGGATCTCGGCGGCGGTCAGGGTCTTCATGTGTCTCGTTCTTCCGTGGGGAGGCGCTTAGATAGCAGAGGGGGCCGGGGCGAGGCTACTGAACCGGCAGGTCGACGCGCCAGGCACCGCGCTCGCGGACCAGGACCACCTCGGCGGACGTCGCGCCGGGCGCCTCGACCCGCAACACGGCCCGCTCCGGTCCCATCTCCTTCAGCACGATCGACGTGGGCGGGAGCACGGCCAGCGGCGCGTCGCCGGCCAGCAGGGCCCGGGCGCTCGGGCGAACCACTCCGGGCGCCGCCGCCGCGGCGATCCGGGCCCGCGCCTCCAGGCGATCGCGGGTCGCCGACGACAGCAGTTCCCAGGCCGCCTCCTCGTCCCGCTCCGACATGGCGCGGACCAGCGCCCGGTAGGCCGCATCGGGCGGCAGGTCCCTCTGGCAGGCGGGGATGGCGAGGAACAGCGCCACGCCGAGGACGGCGAGGCGGGCGGGTGCGAGGTTGCCCTTCATCGGGACTCCCGGGATCGGGTCATGCGGAGGCGCCACACCGGCTGGCCGGAGGCGAGGTAGCGCTTCTCGCGGGTGGAGGGGATCTCGTCGGGGCCGCGCTCGGCGAAGCGCCCCGGCCCGCTCGCGTTGACGAACCCCGCCTCCTCGAGCCGCTCGACCGCGTCCAGGGCGTAGCGCTCCACGTCGGTCCGGAAGTCGAGGTGGCCTCCCGGCCGGAGCAGCCGGAGGATGAGGGTGGACATTCCGTCGTCGACGAGCCGCCTCCGCTCGTGGCGCCGCTTCCACCAGGGGTCGGGGAAGTGGACGTGCACGGCCGAGAGCGAGCCCTCCGGGAAGAGGCGCGGGGCGAGGATGCGGGCGTCGCCGGTCAGGACCACCAGATTCTCGAGCTTGCGCTTCCGGACCTTCTCCTCGAGGTCGGCGGCGAACTTGCGCCGCTGCTCCACGGCCACGAGGACCCGGTCCGGGTGGCGGGCACCGAAGGCGAGCGCGTATCCTCCATGTCCGGAGCCGATCTCCAGCTCCAGGTCCCGGGAGGCCCGTCCCAGCGCGCCGGCCCAGTCGGGATGCATGTCGAGCGCGATGGGCGCCTCGTCTCGGTCCGAAAAGATCATGGGGTGAGGGTTCCTCGCATCGTTTCGGTGATAATGGGCGTCCATGCGTCGCGCCCTGGCCGTCGCCCTCTGCTCGTCCCTGCTCCTCGCCGGTTGCGAGCGAAGGCGCGAGTACCCGCCTCCGGACCGCTACGTCCCCGCCGACGCTCCCCTGACGATGGTGGTGCCCCACCTGGGAACGGCGGCCCGCCAGGCGGGCGCACTCTACCGCACCATCGCCCGGGCGCCCCAGGCCGTGCAGCTCACCGAGGCCCACGCCGCCCTGAAGTCGCAGCTGGGCTTCGACCCGCTCGACCCTCGCGGCATGGAGCAGGCCGGGGTCGACCCGGGGGGATCGGCGGCCGCCTCGATGGGATCGACCTCCCCGGCCGTCCTGGTGCTGCCCGTGCTCGACCTGGCACGGCTCGACGCCACGCTGGCCCGCCTGGCACGCGACCGCCTGGGGGCCACCCAGCGGGTCACCGTCCAGCTTCGCGGGGTCGAGGTGGTCACCTTCCGGCGCGAGGGGACGGGGCCGGCCGCGCTGGCCTATGCGTCGATCGGCCCGCACGTGCTCCTCGCCTCCGGTCCCGCCGCACCCGAGGCGGTGACCGCGGCCGCCACCCTCCCGGAGGAACGCTCCGCCTGGAGAAGCCCCCTGGCGGCCCGGGCCCGGGAGGCGCTCGGCCCGGGCTGGCTCGCCACCGTGCTCGCCCCGGCCGGCTCACCGGCGCTGGCGGACGTCCGGGTGGCCCGCGACGGCGCCGCGCTGGGGGTCCGGGCCGAGGCCGCCCGGCTCGGCCTGCGCGCCGCGTTCCTGCTCTCCCCGGAGCGGGAGGCCTGGTGGAAGGCACTGCGGGGGGAGGGCCCCGTGGACGAGGGAACCGTGGCGCTGCTCCCGCCCGAGGCGGCGCTCGTGCTCCGCTGGAGCGGCGACCCGGGCGAGGCGGCCCGGAGGCTCGAGCCCTGGATTCCACCCTCGGTGAGCAAGGCCTTCGCCGCCCACCGCATCGACCCGGTGGCCGGCCTGGCGCCGGCCTTCGGGCCGGGCGGCGCGATCTCGCTCGCTCTCGCCCCCACCTTCACGTTGACCGACTTCTCCTCCCCTCGCTTCGACCTGCGCCGGGTCGATCCCTTCTCCTTCGTCCTCCTCGACGCGGCGCTCCCCGTCCGGAACGCCACGGCGCTGCGCACCTTCCTCGCCCGGCTGCAGAAGGCCGGGCCCCGCCTCTCCCTCAAGGTGGTCCCGCGCGGACCGGCCGCGGAGCCCACCGGCTGGACACTCTCCTGGGGAAGGGCCCAGCTCGGCCTCTCCCTCTCCGGGGATCGTCTGCTCGTCTCCGGCGGGGGGCAGCGCCTCCCGGAGCTGGAGGCGCGGGCGGTCTCGGGCACGGGCTACGCGGCGCCCAGCCCGGCGTCCCGAGGCGCCCTCTCCTCTGGACTGGGTGGCGCCGTCCTCGACGTCGCTCACCTGGCCGCCTCGGTGGAGGCGCTCCCCGAGGAGGCCTACGGCACCGGGCCGAACGCAGTGGTGATGCGCTCGCTCGTGAACCGCTACCTCGAGCCGGCCAGCGCCCTCACCGCCGTCGGGCTGCGCCTCGAGCTCGTGCCCGGCGCCGCGCTCCTCGACCTGGACGTCGAGGGACGGAGCGAGCCCAAGCCGAGCCCGTGATCTCCCTTCGCCACATCCGCAAGCGTTTCCGCGACGGGGAGCGCGAGATCGAGGTCCTCCGCGACCTCGACCTGGAGGTCGAGCGGGGCGGCTTCACCGCCGTGGTCGGCCCTTCCGGCTCGGGGAAGTCGACCCTGCTCTACGTCGCCGGGGCGCTCGACGCCGACTTCGAGGGGGACGCGGTGGTGGCGGGAAGGGATCTGAAGACCCTCTCCTCCCGGGAGCGGGCTGCCTTCCGGAACGGCTCCGTGGGATTCGTCTTCCAGTCCTTCAACCTGCTCCCCACCCTGCCCGCCGTCGAGAACACCCTGCTGCCGGGGCTCTTCGTTCCTCGCGGATCGCCGGCCCCCTCCCTCGGCCAGCTCCGCAGCCGCGCGCTCGAGGCGCTCGACCGGGTGGGGCTCGCCGACATGGCGGAGCGGCTCCCGGGTCGCCTCTCGGGAGGGGAGCGGCAGCGCGTGGCCATCGCCCGTGCGCTCCTCTCCCGCCCCGCCGTGCTGCTCGCCGACGAGCCAACCGGGAACCTCGACGCGGTGAGCGGGGAGGCGATCATCCAGCTCTTCGCGGGGATGGTCCGGGACGGGGTGACGGTGCTCGTGGTCACGCACGAGGAGCGGGTCTCGGGTGCGGCGACGCGCGTCCTCCACCTCGAGGACGGGAGGCTCCGGTGAGGCTCCGCTCCCTCGTCCACCTGGCCTCCCTGAACCTCCGCTCCGACCTGCGCGGCACGGCGGTGAACAGCGCCGCCGCCTGCGTGGGCGCCGCTGCACTCTTCTTCTTCGTCGCCTTCGGCATGGGGGTGGGACAGGCCGCCCGTCTCCTCTTCCCCGGGGACGCCCGCCTCGTCGAGGTGGTTCCCGGGGCGGTGTCGCTGGGCGCAGCCCTGGGTGGCGGGGCTCTCGACGACTCCGCGGTGGGACGGCTGCGGGAGCTGCCCGGCGTGAAGGGAGCCTGGCGGCGCCTCTCCCTGCGGGTGCCCATCGCAGCCAGCCGTGCTCCCGAGGGCGTGCGGATGAACTGGCCCACCGGCTTCACGGTCCAGGTGCCGGTGGTGGGGGTCGACGCCGGGCTCGTCGCCTCCGACCTCGCCCCGGGCCGGAAGTTCGACGACCCGCCGGCCGGGGAGGCCATCCCGGTCCTCGCCTCGCGCCGCCTGCTCGAGGTCTACAACAAGACCATCGCCCCGGCCTGGAACCTGCGCCGGCTCCCCCCGGGGCTCGACCTCATGGGGCTGCAGATCCCGGTGCAGGTGGGTTTCTCCATCATCCCGCAGAAGACCGAGGACCGGGTCCTCGACGCGCGCCTCGCCCTGGCCGGGCTCTCCGATCGCGTTCCCCTCTACTCGCTGGCCGTGCCGGTGGAGACGGTCCTCCGCCTTCACAAGGAGTACGGCAAGACCGACACCGGGTACAGCTCGGTGGTCCTCGAGGTGGGTCGGCCCGACGACGTGCCGGAGGTGGCCGCATCCGTGCGGCGCATGGGTTTCGCCGTGGACGAGGGGGAGCGGGCCATGGCCGAGCGGGTGGGGCTCGCCATCAGCGTGACGGTGGGGGCGCTGACCTTGCTCGCGCTCCTCATGACCGCGCTGGCAGCGCTGGCCATCGCCCAGTCGCTCTCGGCGAGCGTGCGGGGGCGCACCCGCGACATCGCCATCCTCCAGTCGCTGGGAGCGACCGCCGGAGACGTCCGGGCGCTGGTCCTCGCCGAGGCCGGCCTGGTGGGGCTCGCCGGCGGCGTGGTGGGCGTGGGGATCGCCTGGCTCGCGGCGCGCGGGGTCGACGCGGCGGCGCTCCGGCTCCTGCCCGACTTCCCCTTCCGGCCGACGACCTTCTTCGTCTTCCCGCCCTGGCTCTTCGCGCTGGGCGTGGGGGTCTCGGCTGCCTCGGCGCTCATCGGAGCACTCGCCCCGGCTGCGCTCGCGGCACGGGTCGACCCGGCCCGTTCCATCTCCTGAACGAGCGACGGGCCGCGAGGCGCATCGCCCCGCGGCCCGCAGCGGACAGCGCCGCTGGCGATTACTTCAGGCCGGCGACGAACTTGGCCACGTCGGCGGCGTCGTCGATCTTGACGGCCTTCATCTTGCCCTTGCCCTCGGTGATGGCCTTGAGGGTCTTGTCGGCGGCGAAGCCCTTGATCGGCGCCGGAGCCATCTTCGAGCCCTCACCGGCGGCGCCGTGGCACATCTTGCACTTGGCGGCGTAGGTCGCGGCGGCGTCGGCCGAGGCAGTGGTGGCGAAGGCGAGGACGAATGCGGCGGCGAGGATGCGCTTCATGTGGGTTCTTCCTTTCGTGGAGGGGGTGCTGCACAGATGGACGGCTGGGCCCTTCGGGGTATTCATCGGCCGGTTCCTCCCCGACCGATGGCCCCGGATGGGGACCATCCAGATACACGATCCGGAAGGGACAATTCAAATCCCGCGGCGGAATCTACCCGGCGGCGCTGGCCCGGACCGCGGGCAGGGACGGCGGAGGACGGACGACGAGTTCCCGCCCCACCTGGAGCTTGTGCTTCTTGGGGTTCTTGATCCCGTTCCAGTCGCAGAGTTCCCTGATCTTGACCCCGACCCGCTGGGAGATGGCCCAGAGCGAGTCGCCCGCCTGGACCTGCACGGTGCCCTTCCCCGGCACCGCGGCGGGGCGCGGAGCGGAGTCCGGACGCGGGGCGCTGGCGCGCGCGACCGGGCGGGCCGGCTCTGCCTTCTCGCTGTGGGCAGCACGGGCCACCACGGCGGGGGCGGGAGCGCCCGAGCGGCGCGCCATCGCGCTGAGCGGGATGACGAGCTCCGTCCCTGGCTTCAGACGGCGGCCGGTCTTGAGTCCGTTCATCTGGACGACGGTCGTGGACGAAACCCCGTAGGCGGAAGCGATGGCCGCAACGCCCTCGCCCTTCACGACGGTATGGTGGGCGAACCCGAGCGCTGCCGTCGGGCCCACCGACGGCCAGTTCTTCTCGAAGGTCCCGGTGGCGCCGCGCGGCAGCTTCACCGCGTAGGCCCTGGGGGGCGTGCAGCTCCGGCGCAGCTCGGGGTTGAGCTCGTGCAGGTCGCTGGAGGTGACCTCGGCGGCGCGGGCGACGGCCTCGAGCTCGACCGCGTGCGGGATGGTGACCCGCTCGTATTCGGTCCAGCGCTGGGCCTCGATCTCCTCGGCCCGGAAGCCGAAGGCCTCGGGGTGCTTGGCGATGATGGCGGCCGCCATCAGCTTCGGGACGTAGCCCTTCGTCTCCCGCTTGAGGACCTTGCCGCGGGCCATCTCCCAGAACTCCTGCTGCCCCTTCCGCTGGGCCTTGTAGATCTTGCCCTCGCCGGCGTTGTAGCCGGCCCAGGCCAGCCGCCAGTCCCCGAACTCGGCGTGGAGGAACTTGAGGTACGCAGCGGCGGCGCGGGCCGACTTCTCCGGGTCGCGCCGCTCGTCCACCCAGAAGTCCTGGGAGAGCCCCATGCGCCGGCCGGTGGCGGGCATGAACTGCCAGGGGCCGGCGGCCTTGGCCCGGGAATAGGCCAGGTTCGCGAACCCGCTCTCGATCATGGCGAGGAAGATGGTGTCCTCGGGCAGCCCCTCCTCCCGGAGGATGGTCCGGTAGCGCTCCTGGTAGCGGGGCAGGCGTCCGAGCCACTTCACGAAGTGCTTGCGGACTCCGGGGGCCTGGAAGAACCGGACGTACTGGACCACCGCCTCGTTGACGTCGATGGGGATGTCGTATTCGGCCTGGAGCCGTCGCAGGTCGTGCCCGATCTCGGGGAGCAGGGCGATCGAGCCGGCATCCTCGTCCGGCATGGGAGCGGTGTCGCGGGAGAGCGCGCCATCGATGCGGTACCGGAGTGGGGACTCGGTTCCGAGCCGGACCGCCTCGCGGGCCGCGCCGTCCTCGGGGTGGGGAAGCGGGACGAGAGCGGCCTTCTCCTCCGCCAGCCGGACCTCGTCGATCTCCACCGACTGGGCCTCGAGGGCCTCCTCGACCTCCGGAACGTCGCCGGCGTCGATGGCCGGAGCCGGCGGCCTGGGAGGATCGACCGCGTCAGCCCCCCGGGCGGGAATGGCGACGGCAGCCGCGAGGATTGCGGTCAGGAGAAGCGTCCTGGTCATTCACGCTCGTGTCAGGTGAGGAGGGGACTGCGCCGGGCGATTGTACCCGGGAGCGACCGTCCCTGCCAGGTTCCCCGTCAGCGCGAGGTGGGCGGATTCCCGACACCGCCGTGCCCGGTGCCGACGATGCGGCTCCGGAAGCTCGCCGGCTCGAAGCCGGTGGAGTGCTCGGGAGTGTGACAGGCGGTGCAGACGGAGGCCGGAGGGTCGCGCAGGATGTGGCCCGGCGGGTCGACGGCGTGGAGACTCCCCGGACCGTGGCAGGCCTCGCACTGCACGTTCTCGCGCCCGGCGGTGGATGCGACGTCGCAGGGGCCACCGGGGAGCTTCCACCCGGTGACGTGGCAGGAGACGCAGTCGAGGTCGAACTGGCGGTTCCCCTTCACGAGCGTCGCGTAGGCGGAGGCGTGCCGGGTGCGCTCCCAGGACGCGAACGCGGCGGGGTGGCAGTTGCGGCAGTCGCGCGTGCCGCCGGGCGGGACCTCGTCGACCCCGACGAAGGAAGGCTCGTCCTTCCTGGGATCCGGGCAGGGACGTCCGCCGGCCCGGGCCGCGGCCAGGTTCATCCGTGCCACCCCGCCGTAGTGCCGGGTGAGGATCCGGCGCACCGCCGGGTCCTCCGGAACGCCGTCGTCGAGCGGGACGAAGGAGATCTGGAGGGAGGGCCGGTCGGACGGTGGCAAGGGCGGCGGCTCGGCGAGCAACTCCGTCACCCGCGAGGCGAGCTCGGAGAGCTTCCCCGACAGCGCCCCCGCGAGTTCGGCGTTCCCCGACGCGAGTGCGGCGGCACGCCTGCGCTCGTATCCGGCACGCCGCTCGGCGAGCAGGTCGAGCTCCTCGGCTCGCTGCGACGGCCCGGGGAGAACGAGGAACCCCTGCTTCCCGTCCCCTTGCAGGAAGAAGTCGATGCGGGCCAGCGCCTGGCCTCGCCCCTGGACCTGCACCACCGGTACCGGCGCGTCGAGCACGGCCCGGCTGGCGTCGTCGTCGAGGATCCCCTCGCGGTGCGCGGCGAGGAGGAGGTCGACCCCCTCCCGGTGGGCCTCCCCGGCGCGGGCCACGGCGGCCCGGCTCCCGCCCTCGTGGACGACCGCCACGCGGATGGGCGCTCGAGGGACCGTCCCGAGCCCCCCGAACCCCACCTGCCCGATCCGCTTGCTGCGCGTGAACGGGAGCCGGGTCTCCTCGAGGAAGCGCTTCCCCGCGGCCAGGTCCCGCTCCCCCGGCCAGGAGGCGGCGAGCCCCATCGCCCGGAGCGCCTCGGCCATGGCCCGGGCCGCCGAGAGCTCTTGCGCCCTCCGTTCGGGGTCGATCGGTCCCCCGAACAGCAGGTCGCCGCCGGCCACGAAGACGGTGTCCGGGTTCTCCTTTCGGATGCGTGCGATGACCGTGGCGGCGCGGGCCAGGCCGCCCCTCTGGTCTGCGCTGCAGCCGCAGGGCTCGAGCCACCCGGCCAGGTCCGCGGCATACAGCAGCGTGACGTGGCGCGGGGGCGCCGCGGAGAGGAGAAGCGCGGCGATGGCGACCGCGGACGTCATCCGGTTGCTCGACGCTTACCACGGCGACGGCCGGCGCGCCCGGACCGGTGCTCCGCCGGGGGGGCCCGCCGTGCGGCGGCGCCCCCTTCGTGCTAGGAGGGGCAGCGGTGAACATCGGCCCCCACAGCTTCTCCGGCCGTTTCTTCCTGGCGCCGCTCGCCGGGGTGAGCGACCGTCCGTTCCGGGCCATCTGCCGGGAGATGGGGGCTGCCTTCGCCTACACGGAGATGGTCAGCGCCCACGGCCTCGTTCACGGAACGTCGCAGACGCTCTCCTACCTCGACCGCGATCCGGCAGAGGTTCCCTTCGCCGTCCAGATCTTCGCGGCCGAGCCCGAGGTGCTGGCGCGCGGCGCCGCGGCGGCGGTGGAGGCGGGCGCCGGCCTCGTCGACATCAACATGGCCTGCCCGGTGCGGAAGGTGTGCGGCACCGGTGCGGGCGCGGCGCTGGCGCGCGAACCGGCGGCGGTGGAGGCCGCGGTGCGGGAGGTGGTCCGCGCAGCGGGGGTCCCGGTCACGGTGAAGATCCGCGCGGGATGGGACGACGCCTCCGTGAACTGCGTGGCGGTGGCCCGCGCCGCCGAGGCGGGAGGGGCCTCTGCCGTGGCCCTGCACGGCCGGACCCGCGCGCAGGGGTACGCGGGGCGCGCCGACTGGTCGCTCATCCGGGCGGTGAAGGAGGCGGTCTCGATCCCGGTGCTGGGCTCGGGCGACGTCTGGTCCGCCGCCGACGCGCTGCGCATGCGGCGCGAGACCGGCTGCGACGCGGTGCTGGTGGCCCGCGGCGCCTGCGGCAATCCCTGGATCTTCCGGGACCTCCGGTCGGCCGAGGCCGGGCGCGAGATGCCGGGGGCACCCACCCGCGACGAGTGGGTGGAGACGGTCCTGCGCCACGTGGCGCTCCAGATCGAGCACCGGGCCCGGCAGCGCCAGGGGGAGGACCCGGCGGCGTCGGAGGGGCACGCCGTCCGCGAGCTCCGCAAGCACCTGCTCTGGTACACCCGCGGCCTGAAGGGCGGGGTCCACTTCCGGCGCGACGCCACGGCGGTGGGCAGCGCCGCAGGCGTCGGCGAGCTGCTCGACCGCCACTTCCCGCCCGGCGCCCCCTTCGCGTTCGACCCTTCCCTCGCAGCGGGCGAGGCCATCTCCGAGTGAACCGACCGTGAACGAGACCCTGACGCTCGCCGCCTACTCCGGCGCCATCCTGACCGGCTCCCTGGCCGGGGGCGTGCTGCCTCTCCTCGGGAAGCGGACCCGCAGCGACGCGCTCCTCTCCTTCTCGGCGGGGGTCATGCTCGGCGCGGCCTTCTTCCACATGCTTCCCGAGGCGGTCCACCTCGGCGGCCCCGACGTCATCCCCTGGACGGTGGCCGGGTTCCTCTTCCTCTTCCTTCTCGAGCGCTTCGTGCTGGTCCACGTCTGCGCCGAGCCCGGCCCCTCCGAGCGGCTCCTCGGCCACCCGGCGCCACCGCCCCACGGCCTGCGGGAGCACGCCGGCCACGACCACGCCCACGAGGCCACCGGCTGCGACGTGCACACGCTCGGGCTGGCCGCCTTCGTCGGCCTCTCCCTCCACACGCTGGTGGACGGGTTCGCGCTGGGCGCGGCGCAGAGCGATCCCGCCCTCGGGCTCCTCGTCTTCGTGGCCATCCTGGCCCACAAGATCCCCTCCTCGGTCTCGCTCACCGCCATCCTGCGGGCCGAGGGCTACTCGGTACGGAAGGCGCTGCTCATGAACGCCAGCTTCGCGCTCATGGTGCCGGCGGGGGCTGCGGTCTTCCTCGTCCTCGACCGGGTGGTGGCGGCCCGCGGCTTCACCGCGGTGGCGCTGGCCGCCAGCTCCGGGTCCTTCCTGCAGCTCTCGCTCTCCGACATCCTGCCCGACCTCCACCGGCGGGGCGGCGACCGCTGGAAGATCTCGCTCGCCCTGCTCCTCGGCCTGGCGGCCATGTGGGCGCTCAGGTCGCTCGGCCACGCTCACGGCTGACCGCGAGGGGCATCCGGACCGAGAAGGTGGTGCCGGCCGCGGCGTCGGAGCGCACGCGGATGGTACCGCCGTGCGCGGCGGCGATCTGCACCGCGATGTACAGCCCGAGCCCGAGCCCCTTGCGCCGCTGGCTGCGCTCGTCGTCGCCGCGCCGGAAGGGCTCGAAGAGATGGGGCACCTGGTCGGCCGGGATGGGGGGGCCGGTGTTGGTGACCTCGACCACCGCGTCGTCCCCGTCGATCCAGCAGGCCGCCTCCACCGGTGTGTCCTCCGGGCTGTACTGCAGCGCGTTCCCCACCAGGTTGGCGAGCGCCTGTCCGAGCCGGTCTCCGTCCCACTCCCCGTGGATCGGCTCGGGAGCGGTGACGCGCACCGTCCGCCCGGCGTGGGCCGCCTCGCACTCCTCCGCCACCCCGCGGAGGACCGACGAGAGCTCCGTCGGGCGCGGGTGGAGGCGGATTCCCGGCCCTCCCTGCACCTCGGTGTAGTCGACGAGGGCACGGATGATCCCGTCCATGCGACCCGAGGCCCGCAGGATGCGCCCCACCGAGCGGGCCGCCCGCTCGTCGAGAGGACCGGCGGCGAGCAGCTCGGCCGAGGCGCTGATGGCCATGAGCGGGCTGCGCAGGTCGTGTCCGACCACGCCGAGGACGTGCCGGCGCGACTGCTCGGCGCTGCGCTGCTCGGTCACGTCGCGCACCAGGGCGCCCACGCCGATGAGCCGGCCCGCCACCGTCACCGGGTACAGGGTGACGACGAAGGTCCGCTGGGTCTCGCCCGGCACCTGGGGCGGCGCCACGACCGTTCGTTCCGAGAGCGGGGTGCGCCCCCCGGCCACCGCCTGGAAGTCGCGGACCAGGTCCTCACGGGCCAGCTGCGGCGTGACCTCCCAGAGGGTGTGACCGACCAGCCGCTCGGCCGGGACCCCGTGCAGCTCCGCGAGGTAGGCGTTGGCCCGGAGGTAGTGCATCTCCTGATCGAGCAGCGCCAGCCCGGCCGGCGCGTTGCCGAACAGGGCGTCGAGGAGGGCGGCCGACTCGTCCCGCTCCCGCAGCGTGCGCCGCAGCTCCCGGACCAGCAGCTCGCGGGTCTCGGCCGCCTCCTCGGCCTGGGCCCGGAGCTCACGCTGGGTCTCGTAGAGCCGGGCCCGGTCCACGGCCTGTGCGCAGTGGTGGGCCAGCGCCTCGATGAAGCTCCGCTCCTCCTCGCCGAAGGCGTGGGTACCGGCGAACCCGATGCCCAGCGCCCCCACGGTTCGACCGCGAACCCGCAGCGGAAGGGCCGCCCAGGCCGCCTCGCTCACCGCCGCGCCGGCCGGGACCAGCGCCGGGTAGCGGGACCGGAGATCCCCCGCCGATCCGATCCAGACCGGCTCCTCGCGAAGGAAGGCCTCCTCCAGCGGGGCCCGGAGCGCGCCCGGGGTGCCGTCGGAGGCGGCCATCGAGCCGGCGGCGTGGGCGACCTCGAGCACTCCGCCCGCCGGGAAGCACAGGGTTCCGCCGCTGGCGCCGAGCACGTGGAGCCCCACCCCGAGGATGACCTCCGCAACCTCCTGCTCCGCCGCCGCCGCCGAGAGCGCCGCGGTCACCTCCTGGAGCCGGGACATCCGCTCGGCCACCGCCTCCGGGCGCAGCCGCGCCGAGCGCTCCGCTCCCCGGGCCGGCGGAAGCGTTCCCAGGTCGCGCGCCAGGGCGACCACCCGGAAATCTCCCGTTTCACTGGTGGTACGATAGAGCGTGAAGTCGGCCCGGCGGGTCTCGTCGGCCACCTCCAGCACCACCGGGATGCGGTAGCGAGGACGCCCGTCGGAGAGCACGCCGCGCATCCCGTCGAAGAGCGCGGGCGATGCGCCGCGCATGATCTCGGTGAGTGGACGCCCAGCGGCCTGGCCGGGCTCGACGCCGACCATCTCGCCGAAGGCTGCGTTCACGACCTGGCAGCGCAGCTCCGGGTCGGCGACCGCGATCCCGAAGGGCGCGTCCTCGCCGATCGATCCGAGCAGCGCGCCCGGACCGGTGGCGCCGGAGGGCGGGGCGGCCTCCGGCCGCATCTTTCGTGGTGGGGGCGTCACATCCGGAAGGGCATCTTCCCACGCGGCCGCGCCGTGCGGCAAAGGCCAATGACGGGGCGGCCCGGTCAGCCGGCGATGCGCAGGCACGCCGCCAGCGCCGCGTCCCCTCCGGCCCGGAAGGCATCGAGCGCCTCGTCGGCCGGGGAGCGCACCTCGGCGGCCCGCGCGGCGAACGGGGCGAGCCAGATGCGCTCGTCCTCCCCCGTCTCGCCGCAGGCCCCCTGTCGGCAGAGCCCAAGCCGGGCGGCATCCACCAGGTCCACGGCCAGGTCGGCGAGCGTGCGCCCGTCGGGCGTCCTGGCCGGGAGCCCCTCGCGCCCGGCAGCGTCGCGAAGGGCCACCCGCTCGGGTATCGTGAAGCGGCGCACCAGGTCCCAGGCCCAGTCGCGCGACTCCCGGGAGTAGAGGATCCCCTTCCAGAAGGCGGCCAGCGCCTTCACCATCGGGGGCGGGACGCCGTCGGCGCCCCGCATCTCGATGACCCCCTTCATGCGCACCTCGGGGAAGACCACCGAGAGCTGGTCCTCCCAGTCGGCGAGCGTGGCCCGGTGCCCCTCCAGCCCCTCGTCGAGGAACCTCCGGAAGGTGATCCCGCCGGGTTCGAGGTAGCGCCCCTCGCGCCGCAGGAAGACCATGGGCACGTCGAGGGCCCAGCCGGCGTAGCGCCGGTAGGTCTCCTCCTCGAAGCCCGGCTCGAAGGCGAAGGGAAGGAGCCCGCAGCGAGCCGGGTCGGTGTGGTTCCAGACCTCGGTCCGGTAGCTCTTCCAGCCCGACTCGGCCCCCCGGACCACCGGGGAGCTGGCGCACAGGGCCACCACCGCCGGCTGGACGCCGAGGGCCACACGCAGCTTCTCGCCGGCGTCCCGCTCGCTCGCGAAGTCGAAGGAGGCCTGCGCCGAGCCGGTCATCGACATCATGTCCGGCGCCAGCCGGCCGCGGGCGGCGAGGAACGGGCGCATCACCGCGTACCGCTCCTTGGGCACCCACCGCGCCGTCTCCGGGGTTCCCCAGGGGCGGTAGCCGGCGGCCAGGAACTCGATCCCCAGGTCGGCGCCGATGGCGCGCCCGATCTCCAGGTGCCGGTCGAGCTCCTCGGCCACGGCGTGCACGTCCCGGAACGGCCGCCCCGACAGCTCCACCTGCCCCCCCGGCTCGATGGAGACGGTCAGGCCGCCCTTCTGGGCGGCGATGGCCCGCCCGTTCTCCTGGAAGGGCTCGTAGCCGAAGCGCGAGTAGGCCCGCAGGATCGCCTCGACCCCACGTGGCCCGTCGTAGGGAACCGGGTCGAAGGTCCCCGCCACCTGCGCCAGGGCCTCGAACTCGATGCCGACCTTCCAGTCGGCCGGGGGGTGCTCTCGCTCGCGAAACCAGGCCACGAGGTCCTCGATGCCCCGGACCGGGGGGCTCTCGGCGATCTTCCGGTCGAGCGACATGCGGCGGACTGTACCCCAGGACCGGGAGGGCGGCGGGGAATGGCGGCCGCTTCGGGCCCGTTCCCCCTCGCACCCGCGAAGTGGCGGCGTCACCCGGAGGTCGATCCCCTTGCACCACCGCTCCCCTGCCCCTATCCTCGTGAAAAGGGCGGTCTTTTTCGATCCGCCGAGGATTCGTCCCCACATGAAGAGCCTTCTTCGCTTCGCTGCAGCCTCGGCGGTCGCACTCGCGCTCGCGGCCGGCATCTCCTTCGCCCTCGCCCACCGGCCATCGCCGAACCGGCCCACCGGTCCGGACGCGGTCGCCTCGATGGGCAACCACGCCGGGTCCCCGTCCGGCGACGAGAGCGGCTCCGATGCCGCGCCCGGCTACCGGCTCAAGACCCTGCCGGTGGTCACCAAGGTCGTGCTGGCGGTGCAGGAGAACTACGTCGATCCACGCAGGGTGAATCCGAAGTCGATGCTGGCCGGCTCGCTCGGCGCGGTCGAGAAGACCGTGGCCGAGGTCATGGTCGAAGGGGACGTCAGCACCGGCAGGGTGAAGGTGACGGTGGGCGAGGCCTCCCGCGAGTTCGACGTCTCCGGCGTGGGCACCATCTTCAGCTTCCGGCAGAAGCTGGCCGAGATCATGGACTTCGTGCAGGACCACCTGGTCGCCCACAAGAACCTGGGCGACGTCGAGTACGCGGCGGCGAACGGCATGCTGCAGACCCTCGATCCGCACTCGGTCCTCCTCGAGCCCAAGCACTTCAAGGAGATGCGGCTGCAGACCCGCGGTGAGTTCGGCGGCCTGGGATTCGTCATCGGCATGCGGGACGGCAACCTCACCGTCATGAAGGTCCTGAAGGGCACGCCGGCGCAGCGGTCCGGCATCCGCGCCAAGGACGTCATCTCCCGCATCGAGGAGCAGTCCACCATCAACATGGACGTGCAGGAGGCCGTCGACCGGCTTCGCGGCAAGCCCGGCACCCGCGTCAACGTCACCGTGGGCAAGCCCGGCGCCGATCCCCGGCGTCTCGCCATCGTCCGCGAGGTCATCAACGTCGAGACCGTTCCCTTCGCGAAGCTCCTCGACAGGAACGTGGGGTACGTGAAGGTGGCGCAGTTCTCCGCCAACACCACCCGCGACATCACCCGGGCCATCGAGCAGCAGAAGGCCGAGGCGGCCGCCGCGGGGGGCAAGCTCTCCGGGCTCATCCTCGACCTGCGCGGCAACCCCGGCGGGCTGCTCGAGCAGGCCATCTCGGTCTCCGACCTCTTCCTCTCCGAGGGGGTCATCGTGAAGACCGTGGGTGAGGGCGATCGCCGGCAGATCCACGAGGTCAAGGAGGCCCACGCCGACCGCAACGACTACGCCCAGCTGCCGGTGATCGTGCTGGTGAACAACTCGTCGGCCTCGGCCAGCGAGATCGTGGCCGGCGCCCTGAAGAACAACGGCCGCGCGCTGGTGGCAGGGCGGCAGACCTTCGGCAAGGGCTCGGTGCAGGTCCTCTACGACTTCAGCGACCCGGCCCACGGAGGCGAGGAGGCCGCGCTCAAGCTGACCATCGCCCAGTACCTCACCCCGGGTGACATCTCCATCCAGGAGGTGGGCATCACCCCCGACGTGCTCCTCCAGCCGGGGCGGGCGCTCCCCGACGCCGTGAACTGGTTCGCGCCTCCCCGCTCCATGGGCGAGGCCGACCTCGACCACCATTTCAAGAACCCCCTCATGGGCGGCGCGGACGCCCGGCGCTCCGAGGAGAAGGAGAAGAAGGTCGCCGACAAGCCGCTCCTCGAGCTGCGCTACCTCCTCGACGAGAAGGAGGACATGGTCGCGAAGGCCCTGAAGAAGGAGGCCCGGGAGGAGGCGCGGGCGCGCGCCTCCGAGGATCCCGAGCTCACGCCGGCCCAGCAGGAGGACGAGGAAGCCGACGCCAACCCCGACGAGCTGGTCGAGGACTACCAGATCCGCTTCGCCAGGGACCTGCTCGTGCGGGCTCCCTTCCCCGACCGCGCGCGCCAGCTCGAGGCGGCTCGCGGGCTCGTCGAGGAGCGCCGCGCCGACGAGCAGTCCCGCCTCCAGGCCCGGCTCGGCCAGATGGGAGTCGACTGGAACCAGGGAGTCATCCCCACCGGCAAGCCGAAGCTGGCGGTCAGCTTCGCCCCGGCCGACGGCAAGGCGGTCCGGGCCGGCGAGACGGCTCCCTGGACGGTCACCGTGAAGAACGAGGGCGACGTGCCCGTCCAGAGGCTGCGCGGCTGGACCCGGGTGGAGGACGCCCCCTTCCTCGACCGGCGCGAGTTCGTCTTCGGCGCGATCAAGCCCGGGCAGCAGAGGAGCTGGACGGTGCCCCTGCGCGTGCCGCGCGGGATGGAGAGCCGGCTCGACCTCGTCTCGCTGCACCTGGAGGACGACGCCGGGAACTCCTGGCCCAACGCCCGCACCCGCTTCGAGGTGGTGGAGGTCCCCCGTCCGCTCTTCGCGTTCACCTGGCAGGTCGACGACGAGGGCAAGGGTGACGGGGACGGTCAGATCGCCCGCGGGGAGGAGATCACCCTGCGCGTGGACGTGAAGAACGTGGGGGCGGGGGCGAGCGGCGACAAGACGTACGTCTCGGTGAAGAACCTGGGCGACGACAAGGTCTTCATCAAGAAGGGGCGCGCCGTGCTGGGCGCGATCCCGCCTGGCGAGACCCGGCCGGCGTTGCTCGAGCTCGAGGTGAAGAAGGGCATCAAGCTCGACAAGATCCCGCTCCGCTTCACCGTGATCGACGAGAAGCTCGAGGAGTTCATCTCCGAGAAGGTGGAGATCCCGATCGTGACCCAGCCTCCGGCCCGCCAGGCCGCCACCGGCGCGGTCAAGGTCACGGCCCTCTTCACCCCGGTCCGCTCCGGTGCGGCACCCGACGCCCCTCCGCTGGCCGAGGCGGCCCGAGGGGCGGTGCTGCCCGTCACGGCCCGGGTGGGCGGCCTCTACAAGGTGGAGTGGGAGAAGGGGCGCTTCGGCTTCGTCTCCGCGGCCGACGTCCAGGCCACCAAGGGCAAGCGCGAGGGCTCGATCACCCGCGTCTGGCTGCGCGACCCTCCCCGGATCGCGGTGAGCCCGGATCCCTCCAGGGGGCCGGCCAAGGTCGACGGCGAGAAGCTCCACCTCTCGGGGACCGCCAGCGTGCCGGCCGGAAGCCCGACCACGCGGCTGCGCGACGTCTTCGTCTTCGTGAACGACCGGAAGGTCTTCTTCAAGGTGGTCCCGGAGGGCAAGTCCGGCGATATCGCCTTCGAGGCCGACCTGGCGCTGAAGCCGGGCAACAACACCGTCACGGTCGTGGCCCGGGAGGACGAGGAGTTCCAGACCCGCCGTTCACTCATCGTCCACCGGACCCAGGCGGCCGAGGTCGCCCAGCAGAAGTAGCGCGTTCCCCCCGCGGGGGCGCGTTCCACGGTAGGATTGCGCACCCGTGCCCGAGGACCTCCAGCCAGACGGCCTGCCCGCTCCTCCCCGCCTCGAGCTCCGGCTCGAGGGGGGGCGCGTCTCGGTCGGGCTGGGACCGGGATCCATCGGCGACGGGCTCACCCTCGTCGACCTGGAGATGGAGGTCGCCCGGATCCCCACCCCCTTCCACCCGGGTGCCGGGACTTCGCCGTTCCGTTCCTCGCCCTGCGCGCTGCGGCGCCTGGTCGTGGCCTCGCGCGGCCCCGCGCTGGCAGCGACGTCGCTCGACGATCTCCTCGCCGCGGCGCTCGCCCCCTCGGGGTGGCCGGTCCCCGACGTCTCGGGGCTCGTCCACGCCCCCTGGGAGGACGGAGGCGCAACGGGGGCTTCCTGGGCTCGCCCCGCCGACCAGGCCCGGGCCATGCTCGCTGCGGCGGCGGACTCCACCACCCGGGGAGATCCCGACCTGGCGCTCCGGCTCTCCCTGGCCGGCCACGCGGCGCTCGCCGCCGGACTCGCACCGGAGGGGGAGGCGGCGCTGCGGTCCGCCCTCGACGCGGGACTCGGCAAGGACGACGCGCGCGAGGCCTGGGCGGCGCTCGTCGCCTCCGCCCGCGCCGCCGGAGACGAGGCGGCGGAGCGGCGTGGGCTCGCGGGGCTCGTGCCGGCCGCTCCCACCGGCGAGCGCCCGGCCCTTCTCCTGCGCCTCTCCTCCCTCGACCTCGCCGCCGGCGAGCCCACCGTGGCGCGGGTCCACGCCGAGGAGGCGCGCACGCTCGCCCCCCGCTCGCTCGAACCCAACGAGGCTTGCCTGGCGGCCGCGCTGCGCGACGACGACGCCCCGGCCGTCATCGAGCTGCTCGACCGGCTCGCCGTGCTCGACCCTCCCTCGGCCGGCACGCGCCTGCTCGACCGGGCCCGACGGCTCGCCGCGGCGTCGAGGCTCCCCGAAGCCGACGCCGGATTCCGGGACGCCCTCGGCCGCCTGCCGGCCGACCGGCTCCTCACCGACGAGCACGCCGCCCTGCGCCGCTCCTCCGGTCCTCCGGTCGGGCGGCTTCCCTGGGGCGAGCCGCTCGAGATCTACGCCGGCCGCTGCACCGATCCTCGCGAGGCCGCCCTGGCCTTCCGCGACGCGGCGCTGCTCGCGCGCGAGCAAGGGGACACGGCCTCGGCGCTTCGTGCCGCACGGCACGCCCACGAGCGCGCCGGGGACGTCGGCTTCGCGGGCGAGTTGCTGGCCGGCCTGCTGCACGCGGGCGGCTCGGTCCATGAGGCGCTCGACCTGCACAGGGTGCTGCTCGCCGAGGCGGCCCGGGGCCTCGACCCGGGCGCGCTGGCCGACCGGCTCACCGCGCTCGCCGAGCTGGCCGAGGAGGCCGGGGACGTTCCGCTCGCGGTGCAGTCGCTCGACCAGTTGCTCTCGCACCGGCCCCACGACGTGCCGATCCTCGAGTGGCGCTTCCGGATCGATCCCGACCGCCCGGGGGCACTCGACCGGCTCGTCGCCGGCGCGGAGGAGATCCGCTCCCGCCGCGGCCGGGCCCGGCTGCTCACGGTCGCGGCCCGGGCCGCCCTCGGCGAGGCCGGCGATCCCGGACGGCAGCGCGACCTGCTCCTCCGGGCTGCCGAGGCGGGGAGCGGCCTGCCGGCCGCCGAGCAGGAGGTGGCGCCTTCCCTCCTCGCGTTCTGCCGGACCAGTCCCTCCGATGCGGTGGCCGCGCGAGCCCTCGAGATCCTCCTCGAAGGCGAACCCCGTGCCCGCGCCGAGGTCTTCCTGGAGCTCGCCGACGCCGCCCCCGCCGGCGCGGTGCGGGCGGCCCGGCTCGTTTCGGCCGCCGCGGCCCTCGCCGAGTCTGGCGAGGCCATCCGCCACCGGGAGGCCGTGCAAGCGGCCTTCGAGACCTGGCCGCTCGACGAGGGAACGTTCCGTTCCGCGCTCGCCTGGGCGGAGGGGGACCTCGACGCCACCGGGGCCATCCTTTCGCTCCGCGCCACGGCGGTCCCCGGCGAGGCGGCGGCCTGCCACCGGGCTCGCGCCGACCTCCTCCTCTCCTCCGGCCGTCCCGGACCCGCGGCCCGGGCCTACGAATCCTGCCTGGCCTCGGACCCGTCCGACGGCAACGCGCTGGCAGGGCTCGTCGAGGCCCGCACCTCCGAGGGGGATCTTCCGGGGGCCCTGGCCGCCGCACGGCGGGCCGCGGAGGTCGCCGCAGTCGACGGGCTCGTCGCGGACCGGCGCCGGGTCCTGGAGCGGGGCGCCCTCATCGCCGGACAGGTGGGCGACCGGGGCGACGACGCGGCGTGCGTGCTCGAGTCGCTGGCGTCGATGCTCCTCGACGAGGGCCCTGCCCCCGACCCGGAAACCTTGCAGGTGGTCACGCGCGCCGCCGCGACGCTCGAGGGCGCGGGGGAGGAGCTTCGCGCCGCAGCGCTGCGGTCGCGGGCGGGCATCGCGCCCCCCGCCCCGGAGCGCGCGCCGCTCGAGCTCCCGCCCGACGCGGCTCCGGGACAGGCGGGCTCGAGCATCGCCGAGCTGCTCCGTCCCCTGCTGGCCTCGGCACGGGCGCTGGCCGACGCCGGCGAGCTGGGCGGGGCCTATGCCCGCCTGCAGCTGGCCCGGGAGATCGACCCCCAGCACCTGGACCTCACCCTGATGCTGGCCCGGGTGGCCGAGAAGCTCGGCCACCTCGAGGAGTCGGTCTCGCTCGGGGAGGCCTGGGGAGACGCGACCGCACCCACCGATCCGGAAGTGGCCGCCGCTCACTTCCGGGAGCTCGCCGCGATCGCCCGGACGCGCCTCGCCGATCCGGGACGGGCCAGCGCCCTGATCGAGAAGGCCGCCTCCATCGAGCCGTCCGACCCTGCCACCGCGGCCGCGCTGGCCGACCTCGGGGCGGGGCGTCGCGACCAGGCGCTCCCGGTCCTGGCCTCCCACCTGGAGACGCTCCGGGACCGTCCATCCGCCCTGGGAGCGGCCCGGGCGGTCGCGACGCTCGCCGACGCGCTCTCCGCGGACGCGCCGGCGGGACGGGAAGGGGCGGTGCTGGCCGCGCGCGCGGCGGTGGCGGGCGACCTGGCCCGCTTCGGCGAGCGGCTCGGGCCGGCGGTCCGGCCCCTCGAGCTGGCGGCCGGGATTTCACATTTGGTGAGGAGCGGCGTGGCCCTGCCCGGATCCGACGGACCCACCGGGCGTCTCCTCTCGCTTCTCTCCCCGCACCTGGAGCCGCTCTTCCCCGTCGACCTCTCCCGTCACGGCGTCGGCCCGGCCGACCGGCTCGCGCCGGCCTCGGCGCCGGGCGTCCAGCGCGCCTTCGATGCCGCCGCAGAAGCGCTCTCCGGCCGCCCCCTGGCCCTCTTCGCCGGGCGGCGCCCCGGTCTCCTGTCCGGCATGGAGAACACCCGCCCGCCGTCGGTCGTCCTCGGGCTCGATTGCGCCTCCCTGCCCCCCGGGGCTCTCGCCTTCCTGGCGGCCCGCACCGTGGCGCTCGCGTCCTCCTGCTGGGCGCTGCTCGGCCGCTTCGCCCCGCGCGACGTCCTCATCCTCTGCGAGCTCGCATCCCGGTTCGCCGGAGGGGAACCTCCGCCCCGCGGCCTGCCGGCCTCCCGCGCCGGCGCCTTCCTGGCCGCGCTGGATCGCACCGTTCCTCCATCCGCCCGCCAGGCCATCGCCGAGCTCGGGCCGGGCTCCGCGGCCGAGCTCGCCACGCTCGATCCGGTGGCCTTCGCTGCCAGCATCGAGGGCACCGCCGGTCGCCTCGCCCTTCTCCACACCGGCGACCTGCTGGGCGCGCTCTCGGTCCTCTCCCGGCTGCATCGGCCGGGGGTCGTGGCGCCCGCCGACCCGCTCGCAGCGCTCGAGCGCCCGGAGCTCGCGGGGCTCTCCCGCTTCGCGCTGTCCGACGCCTACGTCGACCTCCGAGGCCAGCTCCTGGGGTGGGCGTGAGGGCCGTCCGGGTTCTCCTCGCCGGTTCGGTGGCCGTGCTTCTCTCCGGTTGCGAGGTCTACGCCGTCCCGAGCCCGCTTCCCTGCCCCGGGGAGCGTCAGGGGATCTTCGACTTCGTCGCCAACCAGGTCGTGAGCCCGGGCGACTGCTTCTTCGCGCAGCCCGGGAATGCCGCCTACCAGGTCCTCGGCTCCTTCGGCTTCCCGGCCACGGTCAACTTCGCCACCACAGGGGACGGCGCGGCCCTCTGCAAGCAGGCCGCCCACGCCCTTCCCAACCTCGGGACCCACGCCGGCCTCTCGATCGACGTGGCACTGGAGAACGTCCTCAGCGTGGGGGGGTGCACCTGCTCGACCCCGGAGGCAGCCACGGCGGGAGGCTGCCTCTGCCCTCCCAACACGCCCACGACCTGCTCCTGCCCGGTGCGCCAGGAGCAGCGGATCCAGGGTGCGCTCCTTCCCATCCCCAGCGGGTTCTCCGGCTTCGAGGGGTCGATCCTCTACACCGTCACGCCTCCGCCGCTGCCCCCGATGGACCAGCAGCCCTGCGACTGCCACGTCTCCTGCACCTACGCGTACGACCTCACGGCGACGACGGTGGGCACCCGTTAGGCTTCCCGCCATGGCGCGCCCCGCACGAATGCCTTCCCGTGCCCGCAGGGCCGTGGTCCTCCTCTCCGGGGGGCTCGACTCGTCCACGGTCCTCGCCGTGGCGCGGAAGAGGGGCTTCGAGGTCCACTGCCTGTCCGTCGACTACGGGCAGCGCCACAAGGGGGAGCTCGCCGCCGCGAGGAGGGTGGCCCGGGCGCTCGGCGCCGCGAGCCACCGCGCCGCGCGTGTGAACCTGTCGCTCTTCGGCGGGTCGGCCCTCACCGACCCGTCCATCGCCGTGCCCAAGGGGCGGAGCGCTGCCCGGATGGGCCGGGACATCCCGGTCACCTACGTCCCGGCCCGCAACACCGTGCTGCTCTCGCTGGCGCTGGCCTGGGCGGAGGTGCTGGGATCACGCCACATCTTCCTCGGAGTGAACGCCGTCGACTACTCCGGCTACCCCGACTGCCGCCCGGAGTTCCTGCGCGCCTTCGAGCGGCTGGCACGGGTGGCCACCCGCGCCGGCGTCCAGGGGGGCCGGCTCCAGATCCACGCGCCGCTGCTCCGGCTCTCGAAGGCGGGCATCGTCCGCCTGGGTACCCGGCTCGGCGTGCCCTACCACCTCACCCTCACCTGCTACGACCCGGTCCGGGGGCGCGCCTGCGGCTCCTGCGACGCCTGCACGCTTCGGCGGCAGGGCTTCGTGGAAGCCGGCGTCCCCGACCCGACCCGCTACCAGCACCCCCGGAAGGAGAAGTGATGGCCCGCATCACCCGGAAGTTCACCGGCCACGAGGACGGCGAGATCTTCGAGAAGGTCCACGAGGTCATGGAGCGGATCGCCGGGGAGTTCAAGCTCGACTACCGGCAGGACGAGAAGCTGCGCTCCGGCGAGGTCTCCAAGATGGGGATCAAGGGAACCTTCTCCGTCAGGTCGAGCGAGGTGGTGGTGGACATGAAGTACCCGATGCTCGTCCCCGCCTCGATGCGCGCCAAGGTCGAGGACCACATCGAGCGCAAGCTGGACGCGCTCTTCGTTTGACGGTGGGCCCCGGATGTCGGGCGCTACTCGAGCCGGACGACGACGGCGCCGCTGCGCTCGTTCAGCCGCTGCACCGCGGCGTAGATCGCGGCGAGCGGTGAGTCGCCGCTCCCGCTGGCCGATCGCGGCGGGCTCCCGCGGCGCCGCCGGGCCCTCGCCCCGGCGCCCGAGACGATGCGGGCTCCGGCCTTTCCGTGAAGCGCGTCGGGCCACAGCTGCACCCGGAGCCCGGCGCGATAGATCGCCATGAGGGCTCGCCCCATCTCCGATGCCACGCGCTCGTCGGAATGCGTCATGCGGTTCTCCCCGGGTACGACTCGAATCGTAGCCGCGCCGGGGGGTCCCGCCAGTTCCGCGCGATGGCGGCCGATAGCGGATGCGATCCCGGCCGCGCTCGAACGGCTGGCGGACCTCCCGGCGGCGCGGGCCCTCGAGGAGGCTGCCGCGCACCTGGCCGGCTCCCCCTCGGAGCGGCTCTCCGGCCTGGCCCTCGACGGGCGGCTCCTCGAGGCCATCGCAGCCCGGGCCCTGGACCGGAAGCGGGGCGCACTATTCACGACTCGTGAAGAGGCCCGGGTGCTCGCGGCCTTCGCGCTGGCCGAGGCGGCGTCCCGGCGTGGCGGCCCGCCCTTGCCCGCGGGGGTGGCGGCACTGCTCGGCCAGGCGCTCCCGGTTGCGTCCCTGCGCGGGGCCCTCGACGGGCTCGCCGTGCTGGATCCGGCCTGCGGAGGCGGGTCGCTCCTCGCCGCCGCCCAGTGCCTCGCCTCCCGCGCCGGGGCGCGGCTCCACCTCCTCGGCCTCGAGATCGCCCCGCTCGCCGCCCGGGCCGCCTCGCTCCGCCTCGCCCTCCTCGGCGCCGATGCCTCGGTCCGGCGCGGGAACGCCCTCTCCCGCGCCTGGCCCCCCTGCGACGTGCTCCTCATGAACCCGCCCTTCCTCCGGCACGAGTCGCTCCCGGCGTCGTGGAAGGTGCGGGCGGTGCGGAGGAGCGGGCTCTCCCGTCAGGCCGACCTCTCCGCCCACCTCGTCCTGATCGCGCTGCGCCATTCCCCGGTCTGCGGCCTGGTGCTCCCGCGCGCGCTCGAGACCTCGCGCTCCGCCGCGCCCCTGCGGGCCGAGGCCGTCGCCCGCGGCGGCTGGCGGCTCTCCCTTCGCTCCCGCAGCGCGGGGAGCTTCGCCGCGTCGGTCGACACCGCGCTCGCGGTCTGGTCGGAGGGGGCCTCGCCGCTCCCCGCCGCGGAGGCGACCGTCCCGCTCGACCGGCTCTCGGCCGGGGAGCTCGCCCGACTGGCCCGGGGCCGCGGAGGGCGGCGTGTCGTCGTCGCCCGCGCTGCCCGGACCGGCCGGCGCCCGGCCCGCCGGCTCGCCGATCTCTGCGAGGTCCGCTTCGGGATGAAGACCGGGGCGAACGGCTTCTTCCATCTCCAGCCCCTCGGCGGCGGCCGCTACCGGAGCGCGCTCGCCGGCGAGGTCCGGCTCGAGCCCTCCGACGTCGCCCCGCTCCTCTCCGGGCTGCGAGACGCGGTGGCGCCCGAGGTGGCGCGGATCTCCTGGGTCCTCTTCCGGCCCGGCCGGCCCTCCGCCCTGGCGCTCGACTACCTGCACCGGGGGGAGGCCCTCGGGGTGAACGAGCGCGCGACCTGCGCGTCGCGCCGGACCTGGTGGCAGGTGGCCCCCGGGCGCGGCCCGGCCCCGGTGCTCTACCCGGCCAAGGTGGGTACCCGCGCCTTCGCCTTCCACAACCAGGAAGCGCTCCTCGAGGACAAGAAGTGGCACGCCCTCTTCCCGCGCGAGATCGCGCCCTGGCTGCTCTCGCTTCTCCTCTCCTCCACGCCGCTGCGCCTCGCGGTGGACCGGGGGGCCCGGCAGCTCACCGGCGCGCAGGCCATCGCCGACATCGACTGCGGGGTGCTCGCCGCTGCTCCCTTCCCCGACCCCGGGGTTCTCGCGCCGCTGGAGACGACGCTGCGGGCGCTGCACGCCGCACTGGCCCGGGACCCGGTGACGACCGACCTCGCCGCCATGCTCGCCCGCCCCGCCCAGCGGGAGCTCGACCGCGTTGCCGGCGCGGCCCTGGGGATGACCCGCGCTGCGGTGGAGAAGGACCGGAGCGAGCTCCTGCGCCGGAGCGCCGAGCGGCTCGACCGGGCGGCGCAGGTCCGGCGGGCCATCGCGCGGGCCCGGTAGATCAGAATCCGAGCTTCACTGCGGCGGTCACCATGGGACCCACCACCGCATCCCGCACCCAGACCGGCAGGCGTCCGCCCAGGACGACCCGGACCGGGTCGATCGGCAGGACCAGCGCCGCCGTGGCCCAGAGCACGCGCTCGTCCGGCTGCTCCCCCAGCTCGACCTCGTGCTGGTAGTTGAGCTCCAGCGCCGGCTGCAGCCACGGGAGCACCTGGTAGCCCACCGCCGCGTTGCAGACGACGAGCCCGACGTCGTTCGAGGTGCGCGGCCCCACCGCTGCGCTCACCCCCAGCTCCCCACCGAAGGTGAACCGCCCCCGGTCGACGGAGGCGGCGAGCGACCCGCCCACGCTCCAGCTCTCCCGGCTCGTCCCCAGCCGGTCGGCCGCGGTGCGCGTGCCGGTGGGCATCGTGACCCCGGCGCTCACCGCCAGGTCGATCCCCGGGCCGGGGAGGGAGAGGAAGCGCCAGCGCGCGGCCACGGTGGTGTCGGCGATGCCGGTGCCGTGGGCCGGTGCGCCCGGGTGTTCCGGCGCGGCGTGGACCAGCGCCCACCCCACCACGATGCGCGCGTCGAGGTCGGGGAGGATCCCCACCGAGACGGCGGCGGCGATCGGGTGCTGCTCACCGGAGAGCCGATCCACCGCGCCGGCCGTCGCCCACCAGGAGGGGGCGTAGGCGAGCTCGACCTCGACCCTCCCCGGCTCCACCGGGGTGGCGTCGCCGGTGAATGCCTTGCCGTGCTCCGGAGCCACCTCCCGGCGCTCCTCCGGCTCGAAGGCGGTCTCGACCGCCGCACGGGGCGGGGCGCCCGCGGACCCTGGATCCAGCGCCGCGCCGGGCCCCGGGAGGACCAGCCAGAGGAGAACCGGGAGGAGCCGGCCCGCCGTTCCGATAGTGAGAATGATTCTCATGATCCGAAAGGTACCGGATCGGATCGGGCCCTTCCTTGCGCGCGATCAAGTCCGGGCGGATGCCCCTCCCCCGCCCTACCCGCATCCGCGTCGTCGCAGCTGGACCACCTGGCCCCCCCTCGCGGGCACCGGGGCACGCACTCCGGCTGCCACCGCGTCGTGAGCGTCCCGCAGCGCTCCCCGCAGGGTCGCGCGCAGGCCCTCCTCACCGAGGAACGGCGCCGACGCCTCCAGCGCCGCCAGCGCGTGGCCGAAGAGGCGCAGGATCTGGGTGCGATTCACCTCGACCAGGCGCCGGTCGTAGGCGACGCCGAGGGCCACGAAGAAGTCCTCGGCCTGCTCCGCCGCGCCGAGCTCGGGCAGGACGGGCCGGGTCACGTCCCCACCGCCCGCCTCTCCCCCCCGTCCTCCCGGGAGATCAGCCACGTGAGCAGCGCCGCCTCGATGGGGCGATGGGCCTGCGCCTGCGAGGCCACGATTCCGGCCGCGGCGAGCTGCCCTCGGGGGCAGTGCCCGATCCGCGCCACCAGCACCGCCTGGCAGTCGGAGAGCGCCCGCAACGCCGCCTGCAAGGCGTCGTCGTCCCCGTCGCCGCCGGCGCAGTAGGTCTCGGTGGAGCGGCGACCCACCAGGCGGACGCCTTCGCGCGCCACGTCGTAGACCAGGAACTCCCTCGCGTGGCCGAAGTGCTGGTCGACGAGCCCGCCGCCCTTGGTGGCCACCGCGACCCTGGCTGGTGCCACGCCGCGCTTGCCGGCCAGTTGCAGCAGGGCGGCATCCCGCTCCCGGGCGGCCGCGGCCTGGGCCCGCTCGACCGCCGCGCGCCGCTCCGCGCGAAGCTCGCCGGCGTCCCGCGCCGGACCGGGAGGCAGACGCCCCATCGTGAAGGACTCGAACCGGTCCTCGCCGAGCCGCCCCACCGCGTCGGCCCGGCACTGGCGGCAGTGGCGCATGAGCCGCGCGTCCACCTCGCAGGCGCGCTGCACCGCCTCCAGCTCGGCCGTGTCGGGTCCGCGCTGGCCCGAGAGGCCGAAGTGGGTCCCGTGCTCCGGGGCGGAGATGAGGGGGACCAGGTTCACCAGGAACGCGCCGGCCCCGCGCACCGCGCGTGCCACGTCGGGGAGGTGTCCGTCGTTCACTCCGGGGATGACCACCGCGTTCACCTTCACGAGGACGCCGCGCGCGCGCAGCAGGGCGATCCCCTCCATCTGCCGCTCGGAGAGGATGCGCGACGCCTCGGCCCCCCGGACCTTGCGGCCGTTCCAGAGGATCCACGGGTAGATCCGCTCGCCGACTTCCGGGTCGGTCATGTTGACCGTGACCGTCACGTGCCGAACCCCCAGCGAGACCAGCCGATCGACGTGATCCGGGAGTGCCAGGCCGTTCGTGGAGAGGCACAGCGTCAGGTCGGGGGCGGCACGCGCGATGCCCTCCAGCGTCTGGAAGGTGGCCGCCGGGTTGGCGAGCGCGTCCCCGGGGCCGGCGATGCCCACCACCGAGAGCTCGGGCACCTGCTCGGCCACCGCCAGCACCTTGCGGACGGCGTCGGCGGGCCGGAGCCGCTCGGAGACCACGCCGGGACGGCTCTCGTTCGAGCAGTCGTACTTCCGGTTGCAGTAGTGGCACTGGATGTTGCACGCCGGCGCCACGGCGACGTGCATCCGGGCGAAGTGGTGGTGGGCGTCCTCGCTGTAGCAGGGATGCCGCGCGACCTGCGCCTGCACGTCGCCGGGAAGTGGCCGGGCCGGGGCCGGTGCATCGCCGCACCCGCGGCCGAACGTGCAGTTGGATGCTCGGACGACGGGCAGGTCGGGCATGGACGTCTCCGGTCAGGCCAGCAAGGGCTCGAAGCTGAACGCGTCCTTCTTGCAGGTCCGGCCGCAGGCCTCGCAGCCGATGCAGCTCCCGGAGTTCGCCACGGTGGCGAACATCTTGGCCGACTCCTCCTCGTCGACCTCGGCCGGCGCCAGGACGTCATGGGCGCAGATCTTGATGCAGCGACCGCAGCCGATGCACTTCTCGGGGTCGACCGAGCGCACGAACCGCGGGGTCCACTCCTGCCTGCCACGGGTGAGTCCGGTGATGTACGCCACGGTGTTGCCTCCTCGCTGGCGGGACGCGCCAGGACTATTGGTCAACTGACTGCGCCGATTCGACCCCCGCCTCCATCGCCTTCCGGAGCCAGGGCGGCGGCCTTCCTCGCAGGACCTCTTGCAACTTCGCGACCACTTCCTCGATGGGGACCTCGGCGCCGGTCTTCATGGGGTGGATGCGCCGCGCGACCAGCTTCGCCGCGGCGGGCCCGCCGATCCGCACCGTGTAGACGATGGCGCAGCCGGCGATGGCGCTGGCGCGGGCCGAGATGCGGTCCTCCTCGTCGTCCGAGGTCGTGATGGCCGTGACCGACCCCACCGGCTCGGCCCGGTCGGGCCCGACCTCCCAGATCCGGAACTGGCCCGCCATGCCGAAGTGCTCGTCGATGGTGCGGCCGTCGCTGCTCGTGAACGCCACCTTCATGCCCGGCTCCTTCCTCAGTTGTGTGCCAGCCGCTGCGCCTCGGATGCGCTGGCCTGGAAGAGGTTCGCCACCTCGAAGACCAGGTTCAGGGTGCCGCGGTAGCCGGCCCAGACCCGGGCGTGGGCGCCAAGCCGATCGAAGACCGGGTAGCCGGCCCGCAGGTGGGCCTTCACTCCCAGCTTCTGGGCGGCCTGCCGTCCATTGGAGTTGGCGACGATGAGGTCCACGCCGCGGGCCGCGTTCTCGAGATCCTCGAGGTCGCCGACCCGCACGTCCTCGCAGGGCAGCCCGTGGAGGCCGCGCGTCCTTGTCGCGGAGAGCGCGGTCCTCACCTCGCATCCCATCCCGGCCAGGAAGCGGGTCATGGCCTTCAGCGCGTCGGCCTCCATCGCCACGGCCACCTTCTTCGCCCCGAACTGGTAGTGGCTATCGGCCATGGCGTCCATGAGCCGGCTCCGCCAGCGCCTGAGTCCCTCCGGCGCGGGGCGCCCGGAGAGGGACGAGAGCACGGCCACGAGGTGGTCCACCTCGGCGAGGCCGGTGACCGAGTTCACCCCGAACGCGGGGACCCGGTGCCGGTCCTGGAGGATCCGGGCCGCGCGGTGGAGGGAATCGCCCACGTAGAGGGTGGCGGCGCTCCGCCCGGCCAGGCGGATGTCCTCGACGGGAATCCCGCCCGTCGAGAGGGGCGAGACCACGTCGTCCACGTGGCCGTCCAGGGCGTTGGCGGTGTCGGGGATGGCGAGGACCCGGAACCCGAAGGCCTCCACGAGCCCCTTCACCTCCTCGACGTCAGCGGGGGTGAGGTGGGACCCCGGGATCAGGTTCACCTGGCCGGGGATGGTCGGGCCGCCCTCGGCCAGCGTCTCGACGAGCGCCTCGACAGCCGCCGCATAGCCCTCCTGGAGCGAGCCGCAGTAGTCGGGAGTGGAGGCCCAGACCACCGGCGTCCCGGAGAGGTCGGGGCGCTGCGCCCGGAACTCGACGATGGCGCTGCGCACGTCGTCGCCCATGGTCTCGGTGAGGCCCGAGGTCATGACCCCGACGACCGCGGGGTGGAACTTCTCGATGACCCGGGTGACGCCGGCCTGGAGGTTCTTCCAGCCGCCGAAGATGGCGGTGTCCTCGCTCATGGCCGTGGAGTTGAGCGCCACCGACTCCTTGAAATGGCGGGAGAGCTGGAGGCGGATGAAGGTGGAGCAGCCCTGCGCACCGTGGAGCAGGCCGAGCATCCCATCGACGCCCAGGTAGGCGAGCGTCGCGCCCAGCGCCGGCGAGTTCTTCTGTGGATTCACGGTGGCGGCCTTCACCGGCACCTTCACCCGGGACGCGGACAGGTCCTCGGCGAGGAGCCGGCCGGCGTGGGCGGCGGCGGAGGCACGGTGCGCCAGGACCTCGTCTCCCGAAAGCTCCCAGGGCGCGGCCGCGTTCATGGCCGGGAAGATGGGGCTGTTCACCGTGAGGTCGAGCTGCCGGGCGAAGGTGACCATCCCCTCGTAGCCCGCGTAGGGATGGGTGCGGCCGTGGTTGATGTCGAGGAACGGGGTCCGGGTCTTGAGCGCCAGGAACTTGGTCTTCCCTCCCGCCACCACGAGGTCCGGCATCTTCTCCCGCATGACGCCGAGCAGCCCGGCCGTGGACGTGTCCTCGATGATCCGGGCGTCCTGGTGCATGAGGGACTTCATGCGGTGGAAGTCCTCGAGCGTGGAGTTCTGCGTCCCGGCCGCCAGGACCTCGACGTCGAGCTCGCGCAGGGCGTCCACCATCGACCAGGTCTTCACCCCGCCGGTGAAGAGCACCGCGCGCTTGCCCGCCAGCCGGCGCCGGTACGGCGCGATGGCTTCCCGGCAGCGCTCCTCCTCCCCTGCCACCAGCGCCTCGACCCGGTCGCGCATGGTGGTGTCGGTCGCCCCGCCGTTCGCGAGATCGAGCTCCCGGGCCATGTCGCGGAGCGCCTTGGCGGTGTCGGTCATCCCGTAGAACGACTCCTCCAGGTACGGGATGCCCCAGCGCTTCTTCATCTTCCTGGCCAGGTTGGTGAGGCTCTTCGAGCAGATGATGACGTTGAGACGGGCCCGGTGAGCGTGGCGCAGTTCCTCGAAGCGCGCGTCTCCGCTGATGCAGGAGAGGACGCGCATCCCCAGGCGCTCGAAGAGCGGCTCCATGCCCCAGCGGTCCCCGGCGATGTTGTACTCCCCGATGAGGTTCACGTCGTACGGGGTGGTGTGCTCCGGCTCGGCCGTCCCGATGACCCGGTCGAGCAGGATCTCGCCAGCCAGCCGGTTGCCGATATTCTTGTCGCCGATGAACCCGGGCGTGTTCACGGGGATGACCGGGATGGCCACCTGCGCCGCGGCGCTGCGGCACACCGCCTCCACGTCGTCGCCGGTCATGGCGGTCACGCAGGTGGCGTAGACGAAGATGGCCTTGGCCTCCCCGGAATGGCGCGACGCCAGGTCGAGGATGGCGGCGTGCAGCTTCTTCTCGCCCCCGAAGACGACGTCGTTCTCCAGCATCTCGGTGGTGAAGCCGCGCCGGTAGAGCTGGGAGCCCGACGAGCGGGCGCCCCGGTTGTCCCAGGAGTTCCCGGCGCATGCGATCGGCCCGTGCACGAGGTGGATCACGTCGGTGACCGGCATGAGCACGACCCGGGCCCCGTCGTAGGCACAGCTCCGCTCGGCGCCCTCGCCGGGCTCCGACTTCTTGCAGAACTTCGGTGCGCCCTTCTCGGCGGTGTCGCACTCCGGGGCGTCGTACCAGTCGGGCCTGGCCATCGGGGCTCACCGCATCATCTCGAAGTGGCGCTCCTCACAGGTCTCGTCCTTGAGATCGAGGAACTTGTTGCAGACCTCGGTCAGCATGTTCACCGCGCCGGTGTAGCCCACGATGGGCGAGCGGTGCCGGTTCACCCGGTCGAAGACCGGGAAGCCGAAGCGGAACAGTGGGATCTTGGCGTCGCGGGCCGCGAACTTGCCGTGGGTGTCCCCGAGGAGTCCCTCGACCGGATCGGTCATGAGGAGCGACCGGAGGTGCCAGAGATCCCGGTTCATCCAGACGTGCGCGCCCTTTCCGTAGGGCGAGGCGTCGAGCAGCGCCTGGACGTCCTTCTCGAGCTTCTTCGACCCCTTCGAGCAGAGGACGTGGTGGGGCGTGGCCCCCATCTCGAGCAGGAACGAGACGTAGCCCAGGATCAGGTCGGCATCCCCGTAGACCGCGAACTTCTTCCCGTGCATGTACTGCTGGGCGTCGGTCATGGCGTCGACGGCGCGTCCGCGCTCGGCCTTCAGGACGTCCGGCACCGGCCGGTCGAAGAGCTCGGAGAGCTTGAGGAGCAGGGCATCGGTCTTGACGATCCCCATGGGCATGGGGAGCGAGGCGTGGGCCCCGGAGAAGTTCTCCTTGATCCAGGGGAAGGTCTTCGTGGTGGCGTAGGGCGCGAGGGTCAGCGTGGCCTTGCCGTTCACCGCGTCGGCGGCCTCGAGGAGCGGGGTGCCGCCCGGGTAGAGCCGGTAGGTGCCGTCGTTCGGGGAGTCGAAGGACTCGGAGATGTCGGCGAGCAGCGTGAACGGGATCCCGAAGGCGTCGAGGATCCGCTTGTACTCCCGGTAGTTGGCGGTGTTGGCGTCGAAGCCGGCGATGAGGTTCAGCTTGCCGGTGCAGCGCCCCTCGATCTTCTTCCCCTCGGTGAGGGTCTGGAGGATGGAGAGGAGCATGGCGTCGTAGCCGGTGACGTGCGAGCCGTTGAAGCTCGGGGTGTTGGCGTAGGGGACCGGCAGCTCCTTGGGGACGAACCCCTTCTGGCGCGCGTTCTTGATGAAGGCCGAGAGGTCGTCGCCGATCACCTCGGGCATGCAGGAGGTGAAGACCGCCACCATCTTCGGGTGGTAGAGCGCGACGGCGTTCTCGAGCCCCTCGTGCAGGTTGTTCTGTCCCCCGAAGACCGCCCCGTCCTCGGTCATGGCGTCGGACACCGCCGGCGCGGGCTCGCGGAAGTGCCGGTTCAGGGTGGAGCGGTAGTACGACGCGCAGCCCTGCGAGCCGTGGGTGAAGGGCAGCGTGCCCTCGAACCCGTGGGCGCACAGCTCGGCGCCGAGCGGCTGGCAGCCGTGGGCCGGGTTCACGACCAGGGCCTGGCGGGCGAAGTTCTTCTCCCGGTACTCCTGGGTGTCGATCCATGCGGAGACGCGCGCCTCCTCCTCCGGGGTGATGCCCGAGACGGGCTTGACGGTGAGTCCGAGGTCGTTGGCCATGGCTTCCTCCCGATCAGAACGGCGACTTCACGAGCTTCCAGGTGGGGCTGTTCACCGCCATGTCGATGTCGCGGGCGAAGATCGGGAACCCCTGGTAGGCGTGGTAGGGGCCGGAGTAGTCCCAGCTGTGCATCTGCCGGAAGGGGAGCCCCATCTTCTGGAAGAGGTACTTCTCCTTGATCCCGCTGGCGACCAGGTCGGGCTCGAGCTCCTTCACGAAGTGTTCCAGCTCGTGCTCCGAGGCGTCGTCGTAGATGACGGTCGCGTCGGGCATCTCCGGCATGGTCCGCTCGTAGTCGTCGCCGTGCGCGAACTCGTACCCGGAGCCGACCACCACCATGCCCAGGTCCTCGTAGGCGCCCACCGTGTGGCGGGGGCGCAGGCCGCCCACGTAGAGCATCACCTTCTTGCCCTCCAGCCGCGGCCGGTACTCGTCGACCACCTTCTGCATGATGGGGTCGTACTTCGCGATGACCTTCTCGACGTTCTCCCGGATGCGATCGTCGAAGCGCTCCGCGATCTTGCGCAGGCTCGCCTTGATGTTGGTGGGTCCGAAGAAGTTGAATTCCACCCAGGGGATCCCGTACTTCTCCTCCATCACCCGGCACATGTAGTTCATGGACCGGTAGCAGTGGATGAGGTTCAGCTTCACCTTGTGGGTGGCGGCGATGCGCTCCATCTCGCCGTCGCCGGTCCAGGTGGCCTTCACGTTGAGGCCGATCTCGGCGAACAGCTCCTTGGCCGACCACACGTCCCCGCCGATGTTGTAGTCGCCGATGAGGGCCACGTCGTAGGGCGTCTCGGGCTCGGCGAACTCCCGGGTCTCGATGATGTAGTCGCGGATGGTGTCGTTCGAGATGTGGTGGCCGAGCGACTGGGAGACGCCGCGGAAGCCCTCGCAGTTGCAGGGGATGACGGGGATGTCGAGCTCCTTCGTCATCTTCTTCGCCACCGCGTTGATGTCGTCGCCGATGAGCCCCACCGGGCACTCGGAGAGGACCGAGATGCCCTTGGCGAGCGGGAAGAGCTCGTGCGCCTCCTTGAGCAGCACGGCGAGCTTCTTGTCGCCGCCGTAGACGATGTCCTTCTCCTGGAAGTCCGAGGTGAACTGCATGCCGAACTGGGACACGCCGTTCTTCCCGGTCATCAGATTCCGGCGCGTGCCCCACGAGTACCAGCCGCAGCCGACCGGCCCGTGGGACACGTGCACCATGTCCCGGATGGGTCCCCAGACCACGCCCTTGGCCCCCGCGTAGGCGCAGCCCCGGGCGCTCATCACCCCCGGTACGGTCTTGCGGTTCGACTTCACGCAGGATGCGGCGGCTTCCGGATCGTTGGGTGCGAGGTGCGGCGCCCGCTTCTTCCTCCCCTTCTCCGGGTAGGCCTCGAGGGCCTCGTCGATCATCTTCTGCGTCGACTCTCGCGTGATGCCGTCGACCTTCTTCGCCGCGTCCGACATGATCCGCCTCCTCGCCCTCGGGTTCGCTACGCCGCCGCCGATGCCGATGCCGCCACGCCGACCTTGCTCTCGTCGTCCGGCGCCATGATCCCGAACTCCATCAGCAGCTCCTCGAGCTCCTCCATCTCCAGCGGCTTCGGGACGACCAGCAACTTGTTCTCCAAGATCTTCCGGGCCAGCGTCCGGTACTCCTCGGCCTGCTTGTGCTCCGGCGCGTACTCGATGACCGTCATCCGGCGCAGCTCGGCGCGCTGCACCTCGTTGTCCCGGGGGACGAAGTGGATCATCTGCGTGCCCAGGCGCTTGGCGAGCGCCTCGATCAGGTCCGCCTCGCGGTCGGTGTTGCGGGAGTTGCAGATGAGCCCGGCCAGCCGGACCTTCCCCGACGAGGCGTACTTGAGGATGCCCTTGGCGATGTTGTTGGCCGCGTACATGGCCATCATCTCGCCGGAGCAGACGATGTAGATCTCCTCGGCCTTGTTCTCCCGGATGGGCATGGCGAACCCGCCGCAGACCACGTCGCCCAGCACGTCGTAGAAGACGAAGTCGAGCTCGGGCGTGTAGGCTCCGTTCTCCTCGAGGAAGTTGATGGCGGTGATGACGCCGCGCCCCGCGCAGCCCACCCCCGGCTCCGGGCCTCCCGACTCCACGCACTTCACGTCGCCGTAGCCGGTCTTCATCACGTCGGAGACCTCCAGGTCCTCGACGGTGCCGCGCTCGCGCACGAGGTCCATCACCGTGGCCTGGGCCTTGGCGTGGAGGATGAGCCGGGTGGAGTCGGCCTTGGGGTCGCAGCCGACGATCATCACCTTCTTCCCCAGCGACGCGAGGCCCGCCACGGTGTTCTGCGTCGTGGTGGACTTCCCGATGCCGCCCTTGCCGTAGATCGCGATCTGCCTCATGTGCCCTGCCTCCCGGGTTGGATGTGCGTCGCCTCCCCGGTAGAGCAACGGCCGTGCCGGACTGCGTCACGCGGCGGCCGGGCCGGAAACACCGGGGCTTTGCCCCGAGGTCGCGGATTCGACCCGTTCCCGCGTCGCCTTCCTGCCAGTGCCTTGTCAGGTTCTGGACAGGGCGCGCAGGAACTACCGGCCGCCCCGCCGGAGGCAGACGAGCCGCGTGCCCTTCCATCCGCTCGTCTCGTAGAAGCGCAGGGCCGGGACGTTCTCGCGATCGCAGAGAAGCTGCAGCCGGGATGCGCCGCGCGCCGCTGCCCATTCCTCCACGGAGCGGAGCAGCCGGCTCCCCACGCCGAGGCGACGTGCCGTTCCGGCCACGACCATGTCCTCGACCCAGACCGAGGCCGTTCCCTCGGAGGTGGAGACCACCAGCTGGCCGGTGACCATGCCGACGACCCGGCCCGCGGTCTCGGCCACGATCACCGCGCGGCGTAGCCGGTCCTGGAGGAGGAGCGTGAGCCCGCGACGCTGCCGGACCGGATCGGGGTGGAAGTCGGCCTCGAGGGAGAAGAGCTCCCCGAGGAGCCCGACGAGCGCATCCAGGTCGGAAGGACGCGCCGGGCGGATGGAGACGCCCGGCATCAGAATCGCTCCACCTGGATGCCGAACTTGGCCACCCGGTAACGGAGCTGGCGCACCGTCAGTCCGAGGAGCCGGGCCGCACGGGCCTGCACGTGGCCGGCCCGCTCGAGCGCCTCGCGGACGCGGTCCGCCTCGGATTCCTCGCTCCGGGCTGCCCCGGGCGCATCCGGAGGGGCAGGATCGACCGGCGCGGCACCGCAGCGGAGCGGCTCCGCGGAGGGGAGCCAGTCGAGGTCCTCGGCACAGACCGGTCCCTCCCCGTGTGCGACGGTGAGCCGCTCCAGCACGTTCCGGAGCTGGCGCACGTTCCCCGGCCAGTCGTGGCGGGCGAGGACCGACATGGCCTCCCGGGAGAAGGAGAGGCGCCTGCCGTGCTCCCGCTCCAGGTCGGCGAGGAGGAACTCCACCAGCACCGGCACGTCGTCGCGCCGCTGGCGCAGCGGAGGAAGGACGATCTCGACCACCTGGAGCCGGTGGTAGAGGTCGAGCCGGAAGACGCCCTGGCGAACCGCCTCCTCGAGGTCGCGGTTGGTGGCGGCCACGAGCCGCACGTCGACGGTGATGGTCCGCCTTCCGCCCACCCGCTCGAACTGCCGCTCCTGGATGGCGCGGAGGAGCTTCACCTGGGCCGCCACCGGCAGCTCCCCCACCTCGTCGAGGAAGAGGGTGCCGCCGTCGGCCAGCTCGAAGCGCCCGGCGCGGGAGGCAGCGGCGCCGGTGAAGGCGCCCCGCTCGTGGCCGAAGAGCTCGCTCTCCAGGAGAGACTCGGGGAGAGCGGCGCAGTTCACCGCCACGAAGGGCCGCCCGGCGCGGGGCCCCTCCTCGTGGATGGCCCGGGCCACCACTTCCTTGCCCGTTCCGCTCTCTCCCCGGAGCAGCACCGTGGCCCGGCTCTGGGCCACCCGGTCCACCACGTCGAGCACACGCCTCCACGCCGCGCTGCCTCCCACGGCGCCGGGGAACCGCTGGTGCCCGGGCAGGAGCCCGGGCGCATCGGTCCGGGCGCGCGCCATGGGATTCTCGGCCCGGTGGAGGCGCACCCGGGTGGCGAGCATGGACGCCGCGGTGGTGAGCACGCGCAGGTCACCGTCGAAGGAGAAGGGGCCAGCCGACCAGTGGCGCTCGGCGGTCAATACACCCAGGGTGGAGCGGACCTCGCGGAGCGGGACGGCGTACAGGGCGCGCGGGTCGCCCTCGACGTCCCGCCAGCTGCCGGTCCGGTTGAGGAAGGCGGGCTCGGCGGAGAGGTCGGGGATGGCCACCGGCAAGCCGGTGTGGAAGACGCGGCCGACGATGCCCTCGCCGGGGCGCAGCCGGCCGAGGATGCGCTCCTCGTCGGGCATCTCCGGCGCCGCCTCGATGAACACCTCGCCCGTGACCGGGTCGAAGAGCGAGACGGTACCGTTCTCCAGCCCGAGGTGCGATCGCAGGATCTGCAGCACGGACGTGAAGGCCTTCGAGAGGTCGGTCGCCTGGGCGAGAACCTGCCCGATGTCGTGAAGTGCCTCGACGGCGACGGCGGCTCGCCGGGGATCCATGGAGGGGGGACACAGCAAACCGGGTGCCAAACCGGGGAGCACCGCTCTTGCATCGGACGGCCTCCTGGCGCCGATCGAGGCCGTTCGACGGAGCCCTCTGCCCGCTTTCCTGGCGGGCCGGCACGGAGCCTGCCCGAGCGGCGGGCAGGGACGGGGCGTGACACCCACATCGTTCAACCGGTGCAACCTCCCTCCCTGGGTGATCGCGTCCCGGACGTTCGACGAGAACCCGCGGCCGCTCGCAGTCCAGGGCGTGCGGGAGGAGAACCGCTTCCTCTTCGACCTGCTCGATCGCATCGAGGATCCCGACGAGCGCGGGCGCCGGTTCGACGACTGGATGAGCGTCCGCTTCCAGTTGCACCAGTGGCAGGCGCAGGAGACGGCAGGGGCCCGTCGCAGCCTTCGCAACGGCTACGTGCGCTTCCTCCGGGGCTGGGGGGTCGACGCGAGCACGGTCGAGGGGGCCGTCTTGAAGGGCTGGGTGGAGAGCCGGATGGGGATCGCACCCACGTTCCACCGCGAGCCCCTCGGCGACGCGGAGTCGCCCGCCCGGCAGCGCTACGTGGCCGACCGCACCCGCGGACACGCCTGGACGAGCGCCATCGACGCACAGCTCGACCTCCTCTACACGTACACCCAGTACGAGCTCTCCCGCAGGCATCCCGGGGAGCGCTGGATCACCCTCTGGCGCGGCCAGAACCGGCTCGAGGATCACGACGTGGTCGAGTCGATCGGCCCGCGGGAGTGGGTGCTGCGCATGAACAACCTCTGCTCCTTCACCGACGACCGGGAGCGAGCCTGGGAGTTCGGCGACGCGGTGCTGGAGGCGCGGATCGCGACCGGGCGGGTCTTCTTCGCGGGACACTTCCTCCCGCGCTCGGTACTCCGGGGCGAGCGAGAGCTCCTCGTGGTGGGCGGCGAGATCCGGGTTCGGCGGCTGCGCGCCTAGGATCCGCCGGTCCGGGTGCCCGGGGCGAGGACGGGCTGCTCCCCCCGGGCGAGCGGCGACAGGGCCACCAGCCGATCCCCCAGCCACTCCGCCTCGTCGCGGACCTCCGGATCGAGCCGCCGGAGCCAGCGTCGCGGGAGGCCGGCGGGACCGTGAAATGCGCCGGCGATGGCTCCGGCGATGGCACCCGTGGTGTCGGCGTCGCCGCCGCGGTTCACCACCCCCACCAGCGTCTCCTCGAAGCTCCGGGACCGGTACAGGAAGTGGAGGACGGTGCCCAGGGTCTCGACCACGTAGCCGCCGGACTGGCCGGGACAGGAGGAGAAGGCGAACTTCGGGTGCTGCTCCACGAATGCATCCGAGGCCCTGCGCAGGCGCCCCATCCCGAGACCGAGGCAGGCCAGGTGGACGAGCTCGCCCACGTGGACGCAGGCCGCGTCGGAGAGCGGGTGGTGGTGCGTGAGGCGCCCCTGCTCGACCGAGGCGTGGCACATGGCCGCGTGATCGGCGAGCGTCGCGAGGGCAACCGGCAGCACGCGCATCGCCGCGCCGTTTCCCGCGTCCCCCGGGCTCGGCTCCCCGGCGAGCGTGCCCTCCACGACGAAGCGGCGCAGACCACGCCGGACCGTGTTGCCGACGTCGGCCGGGCCGGTGCGCAACCAGGCGGCCAGGTGGACCGCGGCGCGGCGCAGGTCCCAGCCTCCCCCGCCATCGATGGCCCGGCCGATCCGGATCGACATCTGGGTGTCGTCGGTGACCGCACCCGGGCGCAGGTTCAGCCAGCCCCCTCCCTCGATCTCCCGGAGCACGCCGTGCTCGGCCTGGATCTCCCGGGGGAGCATGAACTCCACCGTGGCACCCAGGGCATCCCCCAGCGCGAGCCCGAGGAAGGCCGCGCGGGCGCGTTCTCGTACGTCCTCGAGGTTGGTGCGAAGGTACACGCACCGGGGCACTGCGAATGTCGGGCCATCTGTCAGATCCCCTTGCTACGGTGCCTTTCGCATCGTCCCGCTCGATCGATCCGCTCGCAGCCAGGCGACGAAAAGGAAGGGTTTCGCCATGGTCAACAAGGTCATCCTCATCGGCAACCTCGGCAAGGATCCCGAGGTCCGCTACACCTCCGGCGGCCAGGCGGTCGCCAACCTGCGCATCGCCACCTCCCGCTCCTGGACCGACAAGGCGTCGGGCCAGAAGAAGGAGGAGACCGAGTGGCACGACGTCGAGGTCTGGGGCAAGCAGGCCGAGCAGGTCGGCGAGTACCTGGCCAAGGGGCGTCAGGTCTACGTCGAGGGGCGCCTCAAGACCGACAAGTGGCAGGACAAGACGTCGGGCCAGGAGCGGTCGCGCGTGAAGGTCGTGGCCGACTCGGTCCGGTTCCTGGGCGGCGGCGCAGGCGGCGCAGGCGGAGCGCGTGGCGCAGGCGGAGCGGGCGGCGGGCAGCGCGGTCCCGGCGGCCCAGGCGCTCCGGACGAGGGCGGAGGTCCGCCGGCCGGCTTCGAGGAAGGCCCCGGCGGTCCCGGCGCCGACGACATCCCGTTCTAGGAGCCCTCACCTCCTCCACCTCCCCGCCTCGACGAAGCTGAAGTAGCCGCCCGCGGCCACGATGACGTGGTCGCGGGCCAGCACCCCCACGAGCTCCGCGGCGGCCCTCAGCCGCTCGGTCAGGTCGGCGTCCTCCGCGGACGGCGAGGGGTCTCCCGATGGGTGGTTGTGCACGAAGATCACGCCGTGCGCGCCGGCCCGGACCGCCGGGCGAAGCGCGTCGCGGGGCGAGACCGGGCACTGGGTGAGCGACCCCTCGGCCACCCGCTCCGAGCGGAGCAGCCGGCCGCGGACGTCGAGCATCACCACGTGGAAGCACTCCCGCTCCGCGTGCGCGGTGTGGCGCATCAGCTCGGCCACGCGTGCGGGCTCGAGGATGCGGTCGCCACGGCGCGGAGGGGTCCAGGCTCCGCGCCGCCCCAGCTCGAAGGCTGCGGCGAGGGCCGCGGCGCGTGCCGGCCCGATCCCGGGGTGGATGGCGAGCACCTCCGGAGGCGCCCAGGCCAGCTCCGGCACCGGCGACCGCTCCACGAGCGAGAGCGCGGCGGCGCGGGCCGAGAGGTGGCCCGACCCGGTGCCCAGCACGAGCGCCACGAGCTCCGCGTCGGAGAGGGTGGCGGGCCCCGACGCGAGCATCCGCTCGCGCGGGCCGTCGGCGTTCCAGGTCCCGGAATGCATGCGGCGGCGAGACGGAGCAACCTCCGTACCCGCCGCCGCTCGGGCTTCCACGGGACCCGCGCCGCCCGGCCGGGGGCGCGGCGCGGACCCCATGTCCGTCCCGGCTACTTCTTCGGGAGCACGAGCTCGGCCTGGATGTCGAGCTTGACCTCGTCGCCGACGATGGCCGCGGGGCCGTAGGAGACGCCGAAGTCCTTCCGGTTCAGCTTGCCGGTGAAGGAGGCGCCCCGGCGCGTGTTGCCCTGGGGATCGGTGATCGTCTGCGTGATCGATCCCTCGAGGACGACCGGCTTCGTGACGCCGCGCATGGTCAGGTCCCCGGTGACGGTGAGGGCGCCGTCCTTGCCGGCGACGACCTTCGTCGACTTGAAGGTCAGGGTGGGGAACTTGGCCACGTCGAAGAAGTCGGCCGACTTGAGGTGGTTGTCGCGCTTCTCGTCGCGCGTGCTGATGGAGGCGGCCTCGATGGTCACCTCGACGCTGGACTTCGAGAGGTCCGCCTCGTCGACCTGCGCCTTGCCGGAGAGCTTGTCGAAGTCGCCCTTGACGTCGGAGATGACGAGGTGCTTCACGCCGAAGCCGGCACGGCTGTGCGAGCCGTCGACGTTCCAGGTGGCCGCCTGCCCGAAGGCGAGGGCCGGGGCGATGGCGAGGGCCAGCGCGGTGATGCGGGTCATGCGATTCATGTGAGACGTCTCCTGTTCAGGTCTTGCTGCGTTGGAGGGTGTCTCCGCTGGAGACACCCGAGGATGGGAGGACGGGACATCGGGATTCAGCGCGGCCCCTTCCGGCGCCGCGGCGCCAGGGTCTTCCCCAGGAGCGCGGCGTGCTGCGCGACGGCCGAGGCGCGCAGGCTGTACCAGCCGAACTGCCCCTCCCGCCGGACCGCGACCAGGCCGGCGTCGGCCAGGATCTTGAGGTGATGCGAGACGGTGGCCTGGGAGACCGGGAAGAGGGTCACCAGATCCTTGCAGCAGATCCGTCCCGCCGCGGCGATGCGGCGCAGCAGCTCCAGCCGGGTGGGATCCCCCAGTGCCTTGGCCGTCCGGACCAGCCGGTCGCTCGCTCGATCCATCGACATATCGATATGCGTCGATGTAACGCGGCAGGGCGGCGGGTCAAGCGGATCGGACCCGGGAATCGCCGGGGGGCGACCTTCAGGGGGTGAAGAAGCGTTCCAGGGCGCGCCAGGCGGCCTCGATGGCGGCCACCTCCACCCACTCGCCCCTCTGGTGGGCCTGGGAGGTGGCCCCGGGCCCGAAGTTCACCGCCGGGATGCCGGCCTGGGCGAGCCGCGCCACGTCGGTCCAGGCCTGCTTGGGCTCGACCGCGAGCCCGGCCCGGTCGCGCAGCCGCGCCACCAGGGGATGCTCGACGAAGGCCGGACAGGAGGGTGCCCGGTCGGTCACCTCGACACCGGCACCGGAGCGGCGGCCCAGCTCCTCGACCTCGCGAACCGCGTCCTCCACCGACCGGTCGGGCCCGAAGCGGAAGTTCAGGTTCAGCGTGCAGCGGTCGGGGACGACGTTGCGGGCCCGCCCCCCCTCGATGCGCGTCACCGACATCACCTCCCGGAAGGGCAGCCCGCCGGACGTCACGTCGCGCGGCGCCCGGGAGGCGAGCTCGGCGAGCAGCGCCCCGCACCGGTGCACGGCGTTCTCCCCCTGCCAGGGGCGCGCCGAGTGGGCCGCACGCCCGGTGAAGGACAGGGTGGCGTGGAGCGACCCCACGCAGCCCAGGGCCAGGCGCCCGTCGGTCGGCTCGAGGCAGACGGCGAGCGCGGCGCCGCGGAGCTCCGGCGACCGCTCCAGGACCGGCCCGAGCTCGCTTTCCAGGTAGGGTCCCTCCTCGCGGGAGTAGAGGACGAGGGCCAGGTCGGCGAAGCGGGCCGGGCGGGGCAGCCGCAGGGCGAGCTCGAGCGCCACCGCCAGCCCCGACTTCATGTCGGAGGAGCCGGGCGCGACGATGCGCCCCCCCTCGCGCCGGGGCGGGCCTCGGTCCCCCTCGTGCACCGGCACGGTGTCGAGGTGGCCGCACAGTGCCACGAGCGGCCTCCCGGCCGCGCCCGCCTCCGGGTCCACCATCACCACGAGCGAGTTCCCGACCCGTCGCACCCGCGGGAAGCGGGCGCGCGCCTCCCCCTCGAGAAGGTCGCAGAGCGGCTTCTCCTCCCCGATCGGGGACGGCACGGCGCAGAGCGCCTCGGTCCGCGCGGCCAGCGCCTCCCCGAGCGGCGTGGTCACGCCGAGACCTCGAACTCCCGCAGCGCGTCGTTGAGGGAGACCTTCTTGTCCGTGGCGGCGCTGCGCCGTCCCACGATGAGGGCGCACGGGATCTGGTAGGTGCCGGCCGGGTACCTCTTCGGACGCGTCCCGGGGATGACCACCGAGCGGGCCGGGACCCGCTGCTTCAGCACCACCTCCTCCGGGCCGGTGACGTCGATGATGGGCGTGGAGCCGGTGATGACCACGTTCGCGCCCAGCACCGCTCCCTCCTCGACCAGCACCCCCTCGACGAGGATGCAGCGGCTCCCGATGAAGCAGTCGTCCTCGATGATGTTGGGGCGGGCTCCGGGCGGCTCGAGCACGCCGCCGATCCCCACGCCGCCGGCCAGGTGGACGTTGTCGCCCACCTGCGCGCAGGAGCCCACCGTGGCCCAGGTGTCGACCATGGTGCCCTTGCCCACCCGCGCTCCGATGTTCACGAAGCCGGGCAGGATCACCGCGCCCGGCGCCACGTACGCTCCGAACCGGACGATGCCGCCCGGGACGATGCGGATCCCGGCCTTCTCGAGGTCCTTCTTGAGCGGGATCTTGTCGCGGACCTGGAACGGGCCGTAGTCCTGGACCTCCATGCCGGTCACGGCGAAGTAGAGGTTCACGGCCTGCATGAGCCAGGCGTTCACCTTCCACTCGCCGTCGACCTTCGCGGCCACCCGCAGCTCGCCCCGGTCGAGACCCTCGACCGCGGCGAGCACCGCCTCCCGGTACGCCGGTTCGGCGAGCCTCGCCCTGTCGGCCCAGGCTGCCTCCACCAGGCGCCGGATCCCGTCCACCACCGTCACCGCACCGTTCGCCATCGCTCGATCGCCTCCTCGATGTCCTGCAGGTTCGGAACCAGGCTCACCCGGACGAAGCCCTCCCCGGCCGCCCCGAAGGCCGTGCCGGGCGAGACCACGATGGCCTCGTCGAGGAGGCGCGAGGCGTAGCTCGCCGAGGTGTGGCCGGCGGGGACCTCCACCCAGAGGTACAGGGTGGCCCCCGATCCCTGCACGGAGAGCCCGTGCTCCCGGAAGAAGGAGAGCAGGCGGTCGCGCTTCCCGCGGAAGATCTCGCGCCGCTCCGCCACGTGGGCGTCGTCGTTCCAGGCCGCCACCGCCGCGGCCGTGACGAAGTCGGGGGAGGCGACTCCCGGGTGGGAGCGCATGCGCTTCACCTGGGCCACGAGGTCGGGGTCGCCGGCCACGAAGCCGCTGCGGTACCCGGTCATGCCGCTGCGCTTCGAGCAGGAGTGGATGGCGAGCACGTTCTCGACCTGGACCTGAAGCATGGAGAGCGGCGGCGTGTCGAACCAGATGTCGGCGTAGCACTCGTCGGAGGCCACCACGAACCCGTGGGCGAGCGCTGCCCGGCCCACCTCTTCCAGATAACCGCGCGGGGCCACGGCTCCGGTGGGGTTGTGGGGGTAGCTCACCCAGAAGAGCAACGTCTCGTCGAGCAGCGCCGGGGGCAGGTCCCCGGGCTCGAGCAGGAATCCGTTCCCGGCCTGGAGCGGAACCTTGACCGGCTCGAGGCCGGCCAGGCGCGCCCCGGCCTCGTAGGTGGGGTAGCCGGGGTCGGGGAGGATCACCTTGCGCCGGGCGCCGCCGCGGAAGGCGAGCGGCAGGTGGAAGATCGATTCCTTCGCGCCGGTGGCGGGGACCACCTGCCGGTCCGGGTCGACCGCCACACCGAAGCGGCGCGAGAGGTACCCGGCCACGGCGCCCCGCAGGGCGGGCGTCCCGAGGGGGCTCGGGTACTGCGACACCACCGGAACGGCCGCCCGCAGCGCTTCCCGCAGGAACGGAGGGGTGGGCTCCCTCGGGTCCCCGAGCCCGAAGTCGTGGAGCTTCCGCCCGGCCCGGCGCAGCGCGGCCTTCTTCTCGTCGAGCTCCACCATGAGGTTCCGGGGGATGGCGTCGAGCGCGGGATTTCGGGGCGGATTCCTCAACGGTTCGAAAACTCCTCCATCGGTGCCGGGGCGTGCATTATAAGCGCACCATGCTCCACTACGACGTCGCCATCGTCGGCAGCGGGCCTGCCGGCGAGCGTGGCGCCACCCGCGCCGCCTTCCTGGGCAAGAAGGTGGCCGTCATCGAGAAGGAAGCGGTCCCGGGAGGGGCCTGCGCCAACACCGGCACCATCCCGTCCAAGGCGCTCCGCGAGACGGCGCTCGCGCTGCTGCAGTCGAAGCGGCGCGACGTCCACGGGTTCATCCTGCAGGTGGCCGAGACCATGACCGTGGCGGCGCTCATGGGGCGCCGCGGCCTCGTCACGGCTCGCGAACACACCCGCATCCGCAGCCGCTTCTCCCAGTACGCCATCGAGACCTTCCGGGGCACGGCCAGCTTCGTCGACCCGAACACGCTGCGGGTCTCCGTCCCCGACGGGACGTCCCAGGAGATCCGGGCCGACATCTTCCTCGTCGCCACCGGCACCCGCCCCTTCCACCCGCCCCACATCCCCATCGACCACAGCCGGGTCTACGACTCCGACTCGATCCTCATGCTCGACCGGATCCCCCGCTCGCTGGCGGTCCTGGGCGGCGGCGTGGCCGGCTCGGAGTACACCTCCGCGTTCGCGGCGCTCGGCGTCCACGTCACCATGGCCGACTCGCGCGACCGGATCATGCCGTTCCTCGACGCCGAGCTCTCCCACGAGCTGGAGCGGCTCTGGACCGAGTTCGGCGTGGAGATCAAGCACAACACCCGGGCCACCAAGGTGGAGCCGGGCGACCGCGACGTGCTGCTCTCCCTCTCCGACGGGTCGCGGCTCGTGGCCGAGAAGGTGCTCGTGGCCGCCGGCCGCATCGGCAACACCGAGTCGCTCGACCTCGCCAACGCCGGCCTCCAGGCCGACGAGCGGGGTTATCTCAAGGTGAACAAGCACTTCCAGACGTCGGTGCCCCACATCTACGCCGCGGGCGACGTGGTCGGCTTCCCGGGCCTCGCCTCCACCTCCATGGAGCAGGGGCGCGTGGCCATGACCTACGCCTGCGAGGGCACCGACTTCCGGACCCAGCTCTCCGGCGAGGTGCTCCCGACCGGCATCTACACCATTCCCGAGCTCTCCTCGGTCGGCGAGACCGAGGAGTCGCTCCAGGCCAAGGGAATCCCCTACGTGGTCGGGAAGGGAAGCTTCGTCGAGAACGCCCGCGCCAACCTCATCGGCGAGGCGGTGGGCTGGGTGAAGCTCCTGGTCTCGCCGAAGGACCTCAAGATCCTGGGCATCCACGTCATCGGCCCGAACGCCGCCGAGCTCGTCCACATGGGTGCCGCGGTGATGGCGCTGGGTGGGACCTACCGCTACTTCATCGAGGCGGTCTTCAACTACCCCACGCTGGGCGACACCTACAAGGTGGCCGCCTACGACGCGCGCAAGAAGCTGGGCGCGCTCACCGACGGGTCGATCTCGCCGGACTGATCCCGGGGACGACCGCGTCGTCCCGGCCTCACCGTTCCGGGAACTCCTTCAGGGCCTTCACCGCGCACATCCGCTGCACCTCGGGGAGCGCCGCGGTGTTGGTGTCGAGGCACCTCGCCTCGGCCGCCCATCGGGCGTGGGTGCGCGTGTCGTTCGCGCTGCTGGTCGCGAAGTCGGCGACGGTCAGGAAGCCGAGGACGATTCCCGTGGAGATGAGGAAGAGTTTCATGTCGATCTCCTTGCCTTGCCAGTTGGAGGCGCGGCCGGCGCGGTTGTGACTCGAGGGGACAGGGAGCAACTTCCGGACCAGCGCCCTGGCCATCCCGCCCCGAGCGGCGCGCGGACGAAAAGTGCCGGGATCCTCGGCGTCTCCGATCGATCGGGTCTGCTCCCATGCGCACACTCCCCTCCTTGGCCCCCCCGGGCTGTCCCGTTCGCCGGACCCCACCGCCGGGGCGCTAGTACCGGGGGCCGTCCGGAAGCCGCCGGAACTCGTCCCAGACCGCCCGCGCCTCGTCGGCGAGGATCCGCTCGGGCGCGAGTCGCCGCTCGGTGAGCGGCCTCAGGATGTCGGCCTGGACGTCGCGGTCCTGGAAGAGGTCGGCGTAGACGGCCCAGGCGGCGCCGTAGAAGATCTTCCCGATCCCGGCCCAGCACGCCGCGGCGTAGCACATCGGGCAGCACTCGCTGCTCGCGTAGAGGGTTGCCCCGGCGAGATCGTGCGCTCCGACCCGGCTGCAGGCGGCGCGGATGGCGTTCACCTCGGCGTGCGCGGTGGGATCCCGGTCGCGGGTGACCGAGTTGCCCTCGTCGGCCAGCACCTCTCCGCCGCGCACGATCACCGCGCCGAATGGCCCTCCGGAGCGCTCCACGATCCCCGCCCGCCGCGCACGGCCGATGGCGAGCCGCATGAAGGCCTCGTCGCGCGCGCTCGACATCCCGCGGACGCCCCGTGCGCTACCCGAGCCGCGAGCGGGCCTGCGAGAGCGCCTCGTGGATCTTCTCCAGGGCCCTCCGGGTCTCGAGGAGCTCGTCGCGCTCGGCCCGGACCACGGAGAGCTCGCGGGCCAGCGCGTCCCGCTCCCGCACCGTCTCGGAGAGGCCGGCCCGCAGGCGCGCGCCGTCGGCCGAGCGCTCGTCGAGCTCGGCCGTGAGCCGCTCGCCCTCGGCGCGGGCGCCGGCGAGCGCCGCCTCCAGCTCGTCGCCGCGGCGGGAGAGCTCGTCGGCCAGCCTCTGCCGCTCCTCGTCGAGGGCGGCCAGCGCCTGGGCGCGCCGGACCGACTGGTCGCGCTCCTCCTCGAGGGCCGTCATCTCGGCGAGCATCTCGCCCATCACGCCGCGCCGCTCCTCGAGCTCCTTCTCGAGCACCGAGAGGCGCGCGCGCGTGCTCTCGGCATCGCCGGCGGCGCGGGCCAGCTCGGTGCGAGCCTGGTGCAGGTCGGCGCGGAGCGCCTCCTCCAGCTCACGGGAGCGTCCCAGCTGCCGGTCGAGGTCTCCCAGGAGCGACAGCGCGCTCTCGGCGGCGCGGGCCGGCTCGCGCGGAGCCACCGCCGGCGTCCCGCGTCGGGCTGCCTCCGCCACCTTGCGCTTGATCTTCTCGAGCCGCTCCTTGCGCTCGGCCAGGTCACCCTGGGGTGCGGGGGGCGGCGCGGTCACGGCGGCGGCGCGGGCAGCGGCCCGGGCCGATCGGGACACCGGCGCGGGAGGTGCGGCGGCGACCGGCACCTCCTCCTCCACCTGCTCCTCCATCGGCTCGCGGGCCCTCTCGAGGTCCGCCTCCACGAACGCCGCCGGGGCTTCCCGCGCGACCGGCCCGGACCCCTCCGCCTCGGTGGGCGGCTCGACGTCGAGCGTGGCCACGCCGGCGGGACGCAGCCTGGGCTTCAGCTTGGGGACGTTCGTGTCGAAGGCTTTTCTCATCTCGCGCTCCTCGCGGCATCCGGCCGGGCAGCGAGCCCGTCCTTGATCCGCCCCAGCACCTCGAGCTGCATGGCCTCGATGTCCATGGCTCCCTTGGAGTCTGGGTCGTACCCGAACACGGGGCATCCCTCGCTGGAGGCCTGGGCGAACTTGGTGCACTGCCGCACCACGCTGTGCAGCAGGTATTCCGAGTAGTGCTCGCGGAGCGCGTCGACCGCCTCGCGGGCGATGCGGAAGGTCTGGTTGAAGGCGTTCACGCAGATGAAGATGTTCTCGAGCTGGTGCGACAGGTCCTCCTCGAGCCCCTGGATGGTCTCGAAGAGGAGCCGCAGGCCGTCGTAGGAGAGGAAGTCGGCGAGAACCGGGGTGACGAGGTCGTTCGCCGCCATGAGCGCGTTCAGGTTGAGGAGCCCGAAGGAGGGCGGCGCGTCCATGACCACGAAGTCGTAGATCTTGTCGACGTCGCGCAGCGCGTTCTTGAGCTTGAACTCGCGGCCGGCCATGGGCATGAGCGCCAGGTCGACCGTGCTCATGGCCAGGTTGGCCGGCACGAGCCAGAGCCCGGGCATCTTGGTCTCGATGGTCACCTCGGCGAGCGGGGTCTTGCGCACCAGCACGTCGTAGAGGGTCTTCGAGAAGCTGCCGCCCTCCTCGCCCAGGCATCGGGTGGCGTGCCCCTGGCTGTCGAGGTCGAGGACCAGGACCTTGTAGCCCCGCTCGGCCAGCCGGTAGGCGTAGGAGGTGGAGAGCGAGGTCTTTCCCGTGCCGCCCTTGAAGTTCAGGAAGAGCTGCTTGCGGTGCGGGAAGGGCTCGGGCGGGCGGCGCACCGCCTTGCGCAGGACGGCCAGGTCGCGGGGGCCGAAGCCGTCCCGGTGCCCCACGATCTCGACCACCTGCTTGGGCGTGAGACCGAAGAGCTCGGCGAGGCGCCTCGACGTGTATTTCACGTTGTCCATGCGTCGTGGCTCCTAGGCCGGGAAGTACCGCACGCCGCGCTTCACGGCCGCACCGCGGGCGACGAGGGCGGCGAGCGCCCGGTCCGCTCCGCCCGGGACGACCCGGGCGATCTCCTCGGGCGTGCGCCCGCGCAGCGCCGAACGGAGCTCGAGCATCACCGACTCCTCGCCGGGGGAGAACTCGCCCCGGGGAGCATCGACGACGGCCACCGCCGCGCGCGCCAGGCGCGCGGTCGCGGAGGCGAGGGCGGAAGCCGCGAGCGGCGCGGCCCGCGGCGGCTGCGCCGGCACGACCGGCCGCGACGGAACCGTCGCGGCTGCGGCGGCGCGGGCCGGAGCGGGGCGCGGCGTTGCGGCCGGGTCGGCCACCACCGCGTCGCGGAGCGCGGTGGCACCCACCGCCGAGAGCTTCTCCGCGATGCGGCGCGCGGCGCGGCGCCGGTCCTCGGCCGGGGCGGCGGCCGCGATCGACTCGCCGGACCAGCGGGCCACCGCCTTCGAGGCGACGCGCCTCACCGACTCGTCCCCGTGATCGAGGGCGCGGGCCAGGGCGCCCTGGGCCGTGGCGGTGGGGCAGCCGGACAGCGCCAGCGCGGCGGCACGGGCCACGCCCGGGTCGCGGTCGGCGAGGGTGGCCCGCAGCGCCTCCTCGACCGAGGGGCCCCGGGCGAAGCCGAGCAGGAGGACGGCGCGCCGGCGAACCAGCGGGCTCGGGTCCCCGAGCGCGGCGAGAAGGCGCGGTTCGGCGGCCTCGCCGGCCAGCGCGGCCACCGCGTCGAGGGCGGCACCCCGGACCGCCGGTCGCGGGTCGGAGAGCTCGCGGGCCGCCACGTCGGCGACGGCCGGCTCGCAGAGGGCGGCCAGCGCCGAGAGGAGCGCCACCTTGACCTCCTCGTCCCGCTCCCGGCCCACCGCGGCGGCCACCAGCGGCGCCGCGGCCCGGGAGCCCATGGCGCGCAGCGCGTCGGCGGCACGGCGGCGGGAGTGGCGGTCCTGGGAGGCCAGGTCCTCCATGGACGACTCGTAGAGGGAGCGCTCCGCCCGGCTCTCCATGCCGTGCTCCATCCGCAGGGCTTCCGAGCGGGTCATGCCGAGCCGCCCGGCGGCCTCGAAGCCGCGCGCGATCTCGCCCACCGCGGCGTGCGGGGGGATTGCGGGCACCGTCGCCTCGTCGAGCCGCATCCCGGCTGCCTCGGCGGCGATCTTCCAGGGGCGCAGCCGATCGATCTCGGCGCGAAGCTCGGCGATGAACCCGGCCAGGTCGGCCTCCTCCCCGGCGGGCGCCTCGTCGCCAGGGGCTCCGGCGATGCGGGCCTGGTCGATGAGACCGGTGAGGAAGCGCTCCCGTTCCCCCTCGAGGAGCCGGACGCGCTCCGAGAGCTCGGCCTCGCGGTGGCGCGCGATCTCCATCTCGCTGCGGGTCCGGGCCAGCTCGGCCGCGGCGGCGGTCTCGCGGGCGCGGGCGCCGGCTGCCGACTCCTTCTCGCGCGAGGCCACGTCTCGTGCCGCAGACAGCTCGCTCTCCAGCTGTGAGAGCCGGCACTCGAAGTAGACGATCTTCTCGAGCGCTCCTCGGAGCAGCGCTTCCGGATTTCCGCTCAACCCGCCTCCACCGACCCATCGGAACCCATAGGGATCCCGAGACCTTGCACGGGGTGAGTGTAGGGAAGCGATATCGAAAAGGCAAACCCCAACGGCGGGGGGGCCTACTTCACCGCCTCGAGGCCGTGCCCCGCCGGCCCCCGCTCGCTCCGGTAGAGGAGCCAGGAGAACAGGAGCCCGAGGAAGCCGAGCACCGTGAAGATCCACATCCCGGGACGGTACCCGGCGGGATTCGCCGCGCTGGCGTGGGAGGCGTCGTTCGTGAAGCCCACCAGCCAGTTCATCCCGGCCAGCCCCACCTGCTGCACCAGCGTCATGAGCGCATAGGCCGTGCCGAGACGCTTCTCCGGAACGAGGTAGGCCACCGCCGGCCACATCACCGCCGGGACGAGCGAGAAGGCGATGCCCATGAACGCGATGACCACCCAGAGTGGAAGGGTCGAATAGGCCATGAGGAGGTAGACCGGGATGAGCGTGGCCGAGCCGATGGCCATGAGGCGCGCGCGGTGGCCGATCCGGTCGGCCAGCAGGCCGAAGAGCGGGGTCGCGAACATGGCCGCCAGCGGGAGCACGCTGTTGAGCGCGCCGGCGGCCTCCCGGCTCACCCCGCGCGCGTCCATGAAGAACTTGATGGCGAAGGAGCGGAACGGGAAGATCGCCGAGTAGAAGCAGAGGCAGAGCGCCACCACGTACCAGTAGGACTTCCCGAAGTCGAAGAGCTCGCGGAGCACGAGCTTGTCGGTTCCCCCGGCAGCACCCAGCTGGTAGCGGCGGGCCACCCGCTCCTCGAGCACGAAATAGAGGATCCCGGCCACGAGGCAGGTCGCGCCCAGCACCGCGCCGACCTGGAGCGGCGGTTGCCAGCCCGTGTAGAAACGCTGCGCCCAGGTGGGGGAGTTGTCCGCCGCCACCGAGCCGAGCCGGGCGATGGTGAGGTTCAGGCCGAAGGCGAACGACAGCTCCTTGCCCTTGAACCACTTGGCGATGGCGGTGGTCACCGCGACGATGAGCGGCTCGGCCCCGATCCCGAGGAGGAAGCGCCCCGCCGCCATGACGCGAAAGTCCGGGGAGACCGCGGTCACGACCCCGGCCACCGTGCAGATGGCCCCGAACACCAGGATGGAGCGGCTGGTGCCGAAGCGGTCGATGACCACGCCGCCGGCGAGGAGCACCAGCACCGCGGCCCAGCTGTAGGTGGAGTAGAGGAGGCCGATCTGCTCGTCGGTGAACCCGAGCTGGCTCCCGAGGAGATCGGCGACCGGCGCGATGGTGTCGTAGACGTAGTAGTTGCCGAACATCGCCAGGCTGAGGAGCACCAGCGCCAGCCACCGGTCGAACCGGGGCGGACGCGGGCGTTCCGCTCCGGGCGCGGCGTCGGTCCCGTCCATCGGCAGCCTCGCTCGGGCCTCAGGCCCGGTCGATGTTCTCCCGGCCGTTCACCGGGTTCCAGGGGAGCAGCTCCCACTGGGCCACTCCGCCCTTCACGTACGGGTCCTGGTCGCGGATCGCGAGCAGCTCGGCGTCGGGCGTGCCGTCGGGGAGGCGCAGCAGGAAGGCGCCGCCGAAGCGCGGCTCGAGCGGACCCGAGGCGACCACCACGCCCTTCTCCCGCAGCGCGGTGGCGAAGGCGCGGTGGGCGTCCTGGTGCGCCAGGACCTCCTCGATGGGCCTGCGGTAGCGGACGATGGCGATGACGTACATGGCGAACCTCCGCGGCGGTGAGGGCCGGTCCTACCATGCCCCGCCGGGCGGCGTCACGCCTTCGGGCGCCCCTCGCGCAGGACGCGGACGCGCCGGACCCGTCGCCCGTCCGTTTCGCTGATGGTGAATCCCCAGTCGCGCCAGCGCAGCCGGTCCCCGCGGGCCGGGATGGCCCCGGCCAGCCCGACGAGGAACCCGGCCACCGTCTCGTACGACCCCTGCGCCGGGATTCCGGCCCCGGTGGCCTCGTTGAACTCTGCGACCGGCGCGTCGCCGCGCACCAGGAAGCTCCCGTCGGGCAAGGCCTCCACGGCGCCCCCCTCGTCGGCGTCCCACTCGTCCTGGATCTCGCCCACGATCTCCTCGAGCACGTCCTCCAGCGTGACCACCCCCATCACGCCGCCGTACTCGTCCACCACGATCATCATGTGCTGGTGCTTGCGCTGCATGGCCCGGAGCAGCACCTGGACGGGGGTGGACCAGGGCATGAAGGTGGGCGCCCGCAGGAGGTCGCGCAGCACGATCAGCTCGGGGTTGGCGAGCAGCGGCACCAGGTCGCGGGCGTGGAGGATCCCGACCACCTTGTCGAGGCTCCCCTCGTAGACCGGCACGCGGGAGTGCCCCTCCTCGGCGAGCAGCACGATGATCTCGGGCACCGGCGTGTCCACGTCGATGGCCAGCACCTCGGTGCGCGGCACCATGATGTCGCGCGCCACCTTCTCGCGGAACTCGAGCACCCGGTGGATGAGCTCGCTGGTGCGATCGGCCGGATCCCGGGAGCGGGCGTGGGCGGCGAGCGCCCGCTCCACCTCCTCGATGGGCGGGAGCGGAAGGGTGAACCGGCCTGGACCCCCGCAGAGCGGCGCGACCGCCAGCCCCACGATGCGCGCCACCGGCGCGAGGAGGGCGGTGAGGGCGCGGACGAGCGGCGCGAGGAGGAGCGCCACCCGTTCCGGCCGCGTGGCCCCGGCACGGCGACCCGCCGAGGCCAGGCCCACGGTGAGGAGCGCCCCCAGCAGGACCGCTCCGGCCATGGGGACCGCACGGGCCCCGGCCGGAAGCTGTGCCGCCGCGGCGGCGAAGAGCGCCCCGGCGGAGAGCGAGGTGAGGGCCACGAAGAGGCGCATGGCGGCGGCGGCGCTCTCCGGTTTCGAGACCACCCGGCCCAGGGCCCGGGCCCGCACGCCGGCCTCCGGGTCGGCGGCCAGCGCCTCGGCCCGTGGCACGCCCAGCGCGGTGAGCGCGGCCTCGAAGGCGGCACCCAGCGCCCGCAGGGTCACCAGCAGGACGGCCGCCGCCGCCAGCTCGAGCGCCAGGCCGAGGGGGTCCTCCATCCCGCATGGCATATCATCTCCCCGGGCCACCGCCATGCACGTCGACCTTCTCGGACCTGCCGGACGCATCGAGGGGATGCTCGAGACCCCGGACTCGCCTCGATTCGGGGCGCTGGTGCTGCACCCCCACCCGCTCTTCGGCGGGACCATGCACAACCACGCGACCTACCAGCTCGCCAAGGCCGCCCGGCAGGCCGGCGGAGCGTCGCTGCGCATCCAGTTCCGCGGAGTGGGGCTATCGGAGGGGGTGCACGGCGGCGGGCCTGGCGAGCTGGCCGACGCGCGGGCCGCCCTGCTCTGGCTCTCCGGTCGGCTCCCCGCCCTGCCGCTCCTCGTGGGCGGCATGTCCTTCGGTTCCTGGATCGCGCTGCAGCTGGGATGCGCCGACCCGGAGGTGCAGGGGGTCCTCGCCGTCGGCCTGGCCTCGCGCACGCTCGAGCTGGCCTTCCTCCCCGGCTGCCCGCGCCGCGTCGCGGCGGTGCAGGCCGCGGACGACGAGTTCGGCCCGGTGGAGGAGGTGACCCGTCTCATGGCTGGCCCTCCCGACCGGCGCCGGCTGGCCGTGATCGGTGGTGCCACCCACCTGTTCCTCGAGCAGCTGGCCGCCCTCCGCCGCGAGGCGGCTGCGGCCTGGGAATGGCTGGCCGCCCGGCGTTGACCTCTCCGGCGCCGTCAGCGCCCGGCGATCTGGATCCCCGTGAAGAGCAACGACGGCGTGCGCATCGAGGAGTACCGGTAGGGGTCGTTGCCGACACCCGCGAGGCGGGACCAGAGGTCGCGGTGGTTCCCGGAGACGTTCATCTCCCCGACCGGCCCGGCCAGCTTTCCTCCGCGGACCCGGAATCCCTGCACGCCGAGGGAGAAGTCACCGGTGGTGGAATTGGAGTTCCCGCCCAGGAACCCGGTGACGAGCAGCCCTTCGCCCATCCCGGCGAGGAGCCCGTCGAGGCCGTGCGGGCCGGGGCGCCAGGCCAGGTTCGAGATGCGGGACGTGGTGGGCGCCATCCCGAGCTTCCGGCCGTAGTAGGTGTCGACGTAGTAGCTCCGGAGCAGGCCCTTCTCGAGGACCGGGAAGCTGCGGGCGGCGATGCCCTCCCCGTCCCAGAGTCGCGACCCGAGGCCGCGCACCACCAGCGGGTCGTCCGTGACGTCGAGCCATTCGCTCCCGACGCGCTCGCCGAGCCTTCCCTCCAGGAAGGAGCGCTTCTGCTGCAGCGACGAGCCGGAGAGGGCCCCGAACAGCGCGCCCACCAGGCGCCCCGCGGCCCGGGCGTCCACCACCACCGGCGTCACCGCCGACTCCCCCTTCTCGGAGCCCACCCGGGCGAGCGCCCGTTCGGCCGCGCCGCGGCCGATGCCGGCCGGGCCGGGGAGGTCGGAGAGGAAGCGGGCGGTGGCGGCGTCCCAGTCCTCCGGGCGGCGCCCGTCGGGATCGCCGACGCTCACCTGTGCCGACATCCCGTGGTCGGTGCCCCGCCGCGCTCCCTCGAAGCCGTTGGAGGTGACGAAGACCCGCTCGGCGGAGGTGTCCCCCACGCTGGCCGAGACCGAGAGGATGCGCTCCCTGCCCGGGACCGAGCGCGCCGCCTCCTCGATGGCGGCGGCCGCCGTCCTCCGCGCCGTCGCGTCGAGCCGGTCGTACTCGGGGTCGAAGAGCTCCAGGTCCAGCTCGGCGCGCCCGGCGTAGAGCGCCGGGTCGGGGAGCTTGCGGAAGGGGTCCTCGGCGAGCGCGCGGGTGAGCGCCACGCCGTCCACCACCAGGCGCTCCAGCGCCTCGGGGCGCAGGTCGCTCGTGGAGACCGAGGCGTAGCGGCCGTCGACGTAGAGGTCGACGCCCAGGCCGCGGGTGGTGGCCTCGCTGGCCGTCTCCACCCGCCCGTCGCGCCAGCTGAGCTCCACGTGGCGGGCCCGGCTGGCCGCCGCGGCGGCGTCCTGGGCGCCGTGGCGCAGGGCCAGGTGCACCGCGGCCCGGGCCGCCTCCAGCAGCTCATCACTCACGGTGAACCCCTCCCGCCCACGGTCATGGAGGAGACCCGCACGGTGGGCAGCCCCTGCGAGACCGGCACGCTCTGCCCGTCCTTGCCGCAGGTCCAGCCCCCCTCGTCGATGGCCAGGTCGCTCCCCACCATGTCCACCATCTCCAGCGCCTTCGGCCCGTTCCCGATGAGGTTCACGTCCTTGATGGGCCGGGTGAGCCTGCCGTCCTCGATGAGCCAGCCGTTCTTCACGAAGAAGGTGAAGTCGCCGGCGCCGATCTGGACCTGGCCGTTCGAGAAGGTCTGGCAGTAGATGCCCCTCTTCACCGAGCGGACGATCTCGTCCTTGTCGTGCGGACCGGGCAGCATGTAGGTGGAGCGCATGCGGGGGAGCGGCGGGTGGCGATAGCTCTCGCGCCGCCCGTTTCCCGTGGGCGCGACCCCGTAGTGGCGGGCCGAGATGGCGTCGTGGAGGTAGGACGCCAGCACGCCGTTCTCGACCAGCACGGTGCGGCCGGCCGGGTTGCCCTCGTCGTCCACGTGGATCGACCCGCGCGCCCCGGTGCCGGTGCCGTCGTCGACGATGGAGACGAAGGGCGCGGCGATGGCCTTGCCCAGCTTGTCGGCGTAGATCGAGGTTCCCTTGCGGTTGAAGTCGGCCTCCATGCCGTGGCCGATGGCCTCGTGGAGCAGGATCCCCGACGACCCGGCGGCGAGCACCACCGGCATCTCGCCGGCGGGCGGCTGCCCGGCCTCGAAGAGGATGGCGGTGCGCGCCCAGGCCTCGGAGCAGAGCCGGTCGATGCGGTCCTTCGAGTAGAAGTTGCCGCCGGCGCGCCCGGCCACGTTGTAGCCGTTCTGCTCGCGCCGCCCGTCCCGCTCGGCCAGCACCGACGCCGCGAGGAGCGCCATGGGCTGCATGTCCTCCACCACCCGGCCGCTCGAGTCGGCGACCAGCACCGCGCTCTGCTCGTCGTGGAGGTGGACGTTCACCTTGCGGACGCTGGGGTCGGCGGCGAGGAGACGCGCGTTCACCTGCTCGAGCACCGGCAGGCGCGCCGCGGCGACCTCCCCCTCCCCCGGCGCGAGCGACGGGTAGCGCCCGCCCAGACGGGGGGCCATGTGCATCCGGGCCGGTGCGTCGCGCGAGCCCCCCTCGGCGATGGCGGCCGCGGTGCGGGCCGCGGCCAGGATGGCCGGGAGCGAGAGGTCCTCGGTGTAGCCGTAGCCGGTCTGGTCCCCCTTCACCACCCGCACGCCCACGCCCAGCTCCACCGAGGCGTAGCCGCGGTTCACGGCACCGTCCTCGAGCGCCAGGTCGGTCTCGACCTTGTGCTGGAAGAAGAGGTCGGCGAAGTCGCCGCCCCGCGAGAGCGCCGCCGAGAGGGCCTCCCGGAGCGTCCGCTCCGTCACCCCGAACCGCTCGAACCAGCCGATGCCGGCGCGCGCGGCGCCTGCTTCCGTCGCCATTCCCGCTCCCGTCTCACCCCTGGGTTGCCCCGCCGCACGATCCCCGGGGGGAATCGTTGAAGCGGCCGGAATTCGAAATATAAGGAGGGCCTTCCAGTACGACCTGTCTTTCGGGAGGAGTCTTCAATGCACTTCGCGTCCCCCAGGGTGGTCACGGCCGCCCTGCTCTTGGCCCTCGCCGTCCCCTTCGCCCCCACCCTCGCCGCCGAGCCGGCCCCCGCCCCGATCATCTCCCGCGAGATCCTCTTCGGGAATCCCGAGCGGACGAGCCCCCAGCTCTCTCCGGACGGGAAGAAGTTCGCCTGGATCGCACCGGACGACAAGAACGTCCTCCAGGTGTGGGTGAAGACGGTCGGCCAGGAGGACGCCAGGAAGGTCACCGCCGACAGGAAGCGCGGGATCCGCAACTACCTCTGGGCGCAGGACGACCGCACGCTGCTCTACCTCCAGGACGCGGACGGGGATGAGAACTGGCACCTCTACGGCGTCGACCTCGTGTCCGGAAACGTCCGCGACCTCACGCCCTTCCAGGGCGTCCGCGCCGCACCCATCAACGTGAGCCAGAAGATCCGCGACCGCATCCTCGTGCAGATGAACCTGCGCGACCGGCGCCTCTTCGACGTCTACGAGGTCAACCTCGAGACCGGCGCCGTGAAGCTCGTCGCGGAGAACCCCGGGGACGTGGACGACTGGACGGCGAACGACGACCTCGAGGTGCGGGTGGCGTTCGCGAGGAAGCCCGACGCCAGCACCGAGATCCGCGTCCGCGAGAACGCCGCCGCTCCGTGGAAGACCCTGCTCACGGCCCCCTTCGGCGAGAGCATCGGTGTCCTCGACATCACCGCGGATGGCGGCGCCCTGCTCATCGAGTCCTCGCTCAACGCCAACACGAACCGGGTGATCCGCAAGGAGATCGCGACCGGCACCGAGACCGTCATCGCCGAGAACCCCAACGTCGACGCGGGCCAGGTGATGATCCACCCCACGAAGCACGTGGTGCAGGCGGTCGACTTCCCGGCCGGCCGCCAGGCCTGGACGGTCATCGACCCGCTCGTGAAGGCGGATTTCGACGGCATCTGGAAGCTGCGCGACGGTGACTTCCGCGTCGTGAACCGCGACCGCGACGACAGGACCTGGCTGGTGGGCTTCACCGAGGACCGTGGCCCGACCCGCTACTACTCCTGGGACCGGGAGACGAAGAAGGGCACCTTCCTCTTCGTGCACCAGCCGAAGCTGGAGGGGCTGCCGCTCGCGCAGATGCGCGCCGTCTCGTTCCCGGCCCGCGATGGCCTCACCCTGAACGGCTACCTCACCCTCCCGGTGGGGGTCCGGCCGGCCATGCTCCCGCTCGTCCTCTTCGTGCACGGCGGCCCGTGGGCCCGCGACAACTGGGGGTACAACTCCTACGCGCAGTGGCTCGCGAACCGCGGCTACGCGGTCATGCAGGTGAACTTCCGCGGCTCCACCGGCTACGGCAAGAAGTTCCTCAACGCCGGCAACAAGCAGTGGGGCAAGGCCATGCACACCGACCTGCTCGACGCGGTGAAGTGGACCGTCGACCAGGGCTGGGTCGACCCCGCCAGGGTCGCCATCATGGGCGGCTCCTACGGCGGCTACTCCGCGCTCGCCGGCATCACCTTCACGCCCGACGTCTTCAAGTGCTCGGTGGACATCGTGGGGCCGTCGAACCTCTTCACGCTGCTCGAGAGCATCCCGCCCTACTGGGCGACATTCCTGGCCGAGTTCCACCAGCGCATGGGCGACCCCAAGACCGACGAGGCCCTGCTCCGCGCCGCCTCGCCCCTCTTCTCGGCCGACAAGATCAAGGTCCCGCTGCTCATCGGGCAGGGCGCCAATGACCCGCGCGTGAAGCAGGCCGAGTCGGAGCAGATCGTGGCCGCCATCGAGAAGAACGGCGGGGGCGTGACCTACGTCCTCTACCCGGACGAGGGGCACGGCTTCGCCCGCCCCGAGAACCGCATCGACTTCAACGCACGCGCAGAGGCCTTCCTGGCCGCCTGCCTGGGCGGTCGGGTCGAGCCGCTCCCCGAGGGGGGCAAGGTCCCGGGATCGACGGCCATCGTGAAGGTGGTCGAGCCGAAGGCGAAGTAGCGCCGGAATCGGGTGCCGTACGTTTGCTCCCCGGCGCGGAGCGTGGCCATGATGCGGGGTTCCCCGGAGGATCCCCCATCATGCCCACCACCGACTCGAGCGGCGCGAAGATCCATTACCAGGACACCGGCAACGGGAAGGACGTCGTCCTCCTGCTGCACGCCTTCCCGCTCCACTCGGGGATGTGGTCGCGCCAGATCGCGTCCCTCTCCCCGCGGTTCCGGGTCATCGCCCCCGACTACCCGGGGCTCGGAAAGAGCAATCCCCGCCCCGAGCCCTCCACCATGGAGTTCCTGGCCGAGCAGGTGCTCGAGGTCCTGGGAAGCGTGCGCGTCGATCGCGCGGTCGTGGTCGGGCTCTCCATGGGCGGCTACCTCTGCTTCGAGCTCCACCGGCGCCGCCCCGGGCTCTTCCGCGGGCTCGCCCTCTGCGACACGAAGCCAGGCGCCGACACGCCGGAGGGCGCGGCAGGGCGCGAGGCCTTCGCGAAGAACGCCCTCGAGAAGGGGCTCCACTGGGTGGCCGACGAGATGACGCCGAAGCTGCTCCGGCCGAATCCCGACGCCGCCGCGGTGAAGGAGGTTCGCCACCTCATCGGCCAGGGCACGCCCGCGGGCGTGGCCGCGGCACAGCGCGGGATGGCGAAGCGGCCCGACTCCACGCCGACCCTCGCCGCCATCTCCTGCCCGACCCTCGTCGTGGTGGGGGCGGAGGACACGCTCACCCCGCCGCCCGAGGCCGAGAAGATGGTGGCCGGGATCAAGGGGGCGAGGCTGGTGACCATCCCGGGGGCCGGCCACCTGCCGGCCATCGAGAACCCCGTGGAGTTCGACCGGATCCTGCTCGAGTTCGCCTCGGACCTGCCCAAGTAGCGCAGGGAGCCTGCCTCACCTCGTACCCTCGTCGGCGATCATGCGGGTCAGCGCGGCACCGACCGCTGCGATGACCCGTTCCACCTGTGCGCGCTGGGGAGCACCGAAGGCGGGCTCCTCGTCCTCGAGATTGTCGAGCTGCTCCGCCACGTAGGCAGCGAGCGCCGGCTGGAGGGTCTCCAGCGCCGGCGGCTCGGCCTCGAGGTCGCGCAGGTCCTTCCACTCGACGTCGCCGAGCCGGTCGTCGAAGGCCCGGTCGAACATGACCCAGGTCTCGAAGGCCAGGTCGTGTGCGGCGATCCCTCCCACCTCGGGAAGCTCCACCTCGCCGAGCCAGGCGTCGACGTCGGGCTGCAGGTTCTGGAACCGGTCGCGGAGCCGGGACAGCTCCCGCTCGGGGAGCGCGGCCAGGAAGCGCCAGGAGGCCTCGACGAACTCCTGCGGGAGCACGCGCCCGTCCACCGATCCCCGCTCGGGCGCCGCCGCCGGCGCCTCGACGAGCACCGGCGCGTCGTCGTCGGTCCCCAGTCCGGCGGCCACGCGATCCCAGAGGCCGAAGAGGTTGGCGTAGAGGCGCCGCGCCGCCTCGGGAGACTCGAACCGTGGCTCCTCGGGGAAGAGCGACGGGATGACGTCGCCGCGGGGCTCGCCCGCGGCGGTGGCGACCCGGAAGTGCTCGGCCACCTCGTCGGCGCCGTGCGGCGATCCGGCCTGGGCGAGCAGCGCCGTGAGGATCTCCGGCCCCTCGTACGCGGCGGCCCGCGGCCCGGGCCCCTCCCTCTCGCGCTTTCGGCTCGCCATCGCCGGGCAGTATAGCGCGTCGCGACCGGCGATCAGCGCGCCTCGCCGCCCCGGGCGCCGCGCATCTCCATCCCGAAGCGCTGCCGGAACTGGGCGAAGAAGAGCGCGGCACGCGCCACCTGCCCGGGCGGCATGCCCTTCGCGACCGCGGCGAACATCTCCTGGTCGATGGCCAGCACCGCCGCGCGGGCCTCGAAGAGCCGCTGCACGGCGCCGTCGACGGCGGCGAGTGCCGCCGGATCGCCGCGCCGGGCGGCATGCTTCAGGGTGCGGACGTCCCCCCGGATCCCGTCGAGCAACGCCTTCCTGCGGGCGTCGAACGGGGCCATGATCGCGTTCAGGCGGGCCGTGCCCGCCTCGTCGAGGTCGAGCGCCTCGGCGAGCCCCAGCGACCGGGCCATGCGCAGCCGGCGCTCCATGCGCTCGCGCACCTCCGCGGGTGGTCCGGCGCCAGTTCCCGCGTCGGGGGGCGGCGCCTGGGCGAGGGCCAGGCCGGGGGCCAGGAGCGCGGCGAGGAGGAGGGCCAGCAGCGGGGCGCGTCGTTCACTCGAAGTCAAAGTCGATCTCCTGAAGCTCTGCGAAGAGCATCTCGGGCTCCGGCTCCGGGAAGGCCTCCGGATCGGCGGCCCCTGCGGCGGCCCAGGCGGCGTCGAGGTCGGGGAGCTCCCAGTCCGCGGTCGCGGCCACCGCGACCCGGGCCGCCGGGGGCGCGACGGGCCCCGGGCGGGAGAGCAACCAGGGAACGGCCAGCGCGAAGGCGGCAGCGGCGGCCACGGCGAGGGCCATCCCGCCCACGAGGCGGCGCTGCCTCCTCCCGGCGCGGTGGCGGAGGAGCGCCTCGCGGGCGCCCTGCCCCACCGCCGCCCGCTCCTCCTCGGCAGGGGGCTGGAGCGCGGCCAGGGAGAGGGCCAGGCCGACGGCGTCGGCCTCGGCACGGCAGGCCGGGCACCGGGCCAGGTGGCGCTCGAGCCGCGTGATGCCGTCGTCGTCGAGGAGTCCGGCGGCGCGGTCGAGGACCATGGGCTCGAACTCCGGGCAGGCGCGGTTCATGACTCGTCCTCCCCGGCGCGGACCAGCTCGGCGAGGCGCCGCGCGGCGTGGTGAAAGTGGACCCGGGCGTTGCCCTCGGCCATCCCGAGCGTCCGGGCCACCTCGGCGAAGGGGAGCCCGGCGTCGATGCGCAGGGTGAGCACCTCGCGCTGGCGGCGCGGGAGGAGCAGCACCGCCTGGCGGACGCGGCGCTCCCGGTCCCGGCGGGCGAGCAGCTCGTCGGCCGGGGCGGCGCCGTCGGCCGCCTGGTCGATCTCGTGGACGGGGGCCCTTCGCCAGCGGGCCTCGTCGCGCAGGTGGTTCTTGCCCAGGTTGGCGGCGATCCGCAGCAGCCAGGGGCGGAAGGGGAAGTCGGGGCCGGCCTGGCGCACGGCCCTCCGGGCCGCTCCCGACGGCCCGGAGGAAGGCGCGCTGGGTGAGATCGCGTGCGTCCTCGGGGGTGCGGGCGTAGCGCCGGGTGAGTGCGTGGACCGTGGCGTGGTGGCGGCGCCACAGCTCCTCGAAGGCCGTCTCGTCGCCCCCGAGGAAGTCACGGAGCAGGCCACCATCGGTCTCGGCCGCGCGCCCCCCCTCGAGGACGCGCAGGTGGATCCCGGAGCTCGACTCCTTCTCGGCCATGGACCTCCCCTGCATCCGGATCCCTACCCCTTGCCCGCCCCGAAGTTAAAGGCTACATGCCCTTTCCATGCTCGATCTCAGGTCGGTGGTCCAGGATTTCGACGGAGTGGAGCGCAAGCTCGCCCGCCGCGGCGAGGGTGCGGTGGCGACCCTTCGCCCGGTGCGGGAGATGGCAGCCCGGCGCCGCGAGCTCAACGTCTCCATGGAGGGCATGAAGAAGCGCCAGTCCGAGGCCAACGCCCGGGTCGGCCAGCTCATGCGAACCGACCGGGCGGCGGGCGAGGCGGCCCGCGCCGAGGCCCGGGCCATCTCCGACCAGGTCAAGGCGGCCGAGGAGGAGCTCTCCCAGGTCGAGGCGGCCATCGAGAAGGTGCTTCTCGTCGTCCCCAACGTCCCCCACGACTCGGTCCCGGACGGGAAGGACGAGAAGGACAACGTCGTCGTCCGGACCTGGGGCGAGAAGCCGCGGCTCGACTTCGCCCCGAAGCCCCACTGGGAGCTGGGCGAGGCGCTCGGCATCCTGGAGTGGCCGCAGGCGGCCAAGATCTCCGGGGCCCGCTTCACCATCTCGAAGGGGGCCGCGGCCCGGATGGAGCGGGCGCTGGCCGCCTTCTTCGTGGACGTGCACGTCTCCCGCGGCTACCGCGAGATCCTGCCGCCCTACCTGGTCACTGCCGAGACCATGACCGGCACCGGCCAGCTGCCCAAGTTCGAGGAGGACCTCTTCCGGACGGGAGGGGAGACCCCGCTCTACCTCATCCCCACCGCGGAGGTCCCGGTCACCAACATGCACCGGGACGAGATCTTCGAGGGCGGCGACCTGCCCATCTCGTACTGCGCGTGGAGCCCGTGCTTCCGGGCCGAGGCCGGCGCGGCCGGCAAGGACACCCGCGGCCTCATCCGGCAGCACCAGTTCCACAAGGTGGAGCTCGTGAAGTTCGCCCGCGCCGAGGAGAGCATGGGGGAGCTCGAGAAGATGGTGGAGGACGCGCAGGAGGTCTTGAAGCGCCTCGGCCTGCACCACCGGGTGGTGCGCTCTGCGCCGGCGACATGGGCTTCGCCTCGGCCAAGACCTACGACCTCGAGGTCTGGCTCCCCGGCCAGGACGCCTACCGGGAGATCAGCTCCTGCTCCAACTGCGAGGACTTCCAGGCCCGGCGCATCCGGGTCCGCTACCGGGGCGAGGGGGGCAAGCCGCGCCTCGCCCACACGCTGAACGGCAGCGGCGTGGCCATCGGCCGCACCGTGGTGGCCATCCTCGAGCAGTACCAGCAGGCCGACGGGTCGGTGCAGGTGCCCGAGGCGCTGCGCCCGTACATGGGCGGCCTCGAGCGCATCGTGGCGGAGAAGTTCCCGCGCGGCGTGGAGCGTTGAGGTAGCTAGCGCGCGTCCTCGCCGGTCTCCCCCCGGGAGCCGATCCGGGAGAGCCAGGGATAGAGGCTGGGGAGCACGAGCAGGGTCAGGATCGTCGAGGTGAACAGGCCTCCCACCACGACGGTGGCGAGCGGCCGCTGCACCTCGGCCCCCACCCCGGTGGCGAGCATCATGGGGACGAAGCCCAGCGCGGCCACCAGCGCGGTCATGAGCACCGGTCGGGCCCGCTCGCGGGCCGCGCTCATGGCGGCCTCGGCCGGACCCTTCCCCTCCTCCTCGAGCGCGAGCAGGCGAGACATGAGGACCACGCCGTTCAGCACGGCGATGCCGGAGAGTGCGATGAACCCCACCGCCGACGAGATGGAGATGGGCATGCCGCGCAGGGCGAGGACGATCATCCCTCCCACCGACGCGAAGGGGACGTTGAGGAAGATGAGGAGCGCGGGCTTGAGCCTGCGGAAGGCGAAGAGCAGCACGGCCACGATGAGCGCCAGGACCGCGGGGATGACGATGGCGAGGCGCCGCTTGGCGGCCACCAGGGTCTCGTACTGCCCGCCCCACTCGAACCGATAGCCGCGGGGAAGCGTCACCCCGGCGGCCACGGCCTTCTCGGCCTGCTCGACCACCGTGCCCAGGTCGGCGCCGCGGACGTTGAAGCCCACGATGATGCGCCGCTCCCCGTCCTGCCGGGAGACCATGCTGGGGGAGCTCGTCATCTCCACGTCGGCGACGCGCGAGAGCGGGACCAGGCCTCCGCTGGCGCCGGGGACGGACAGGTCACCCAGGGTGAATGCATTGGCGCCGCCGCCGAGCCGGAGCAGGATGGGAACGCGCAGGGCCCCGTCGTAGGTGGCGCCCACCTCGATGCCGGTGCGGATGGCCTGCACCGCATCGAGCAGGGACTTCACGGTGAAGCCGGCACGCGAGGCGTCGAGGGGACGGGGACGGACCTCGAGGAGCGAGACCGCCGGCGGCGCGATGACGCGCGTGTCGGCGGCGCCCGGCACCTTTCCCGCGACCGCGGCGGTCCGGGCGGCCAGCCGGTCGAGCTCGGCCAGGTCGTCCCCGTAGATGGAGATGGTGACGTCGGCCACCGAGCCGCCCAGCAGCTCGTTGAAGCGCATCTGGATGGGCTGGGTGAAGCTCACCTCGGCGGAGGCGTTGACCGTCTTCGCGGCCCGGTCGATCTCCTCGATGATCCGGGCCTTGGTCATGCCGGGGCGCCAGGTCTCCTTGGGCCGCAGCAGCACGAAGACGTCGGCCTGCTCGAGACCCATGATGTCGGTGGCCACCGCCGGGCTGCCGATGCGGGAGACCACCTCCTTCACCTCCGGCACCTTCTCCATCATCACCGCCTCGAGCTTGCCGGCCTCGGAGATGGCGGTCTCGAGCGAGACGTCGGCGGCCCGGGTGGTCTGGATCACCAGGTCGCCCTCGTCGAGCTGGGGCACGAACTCGCTGCCGGCGCGGGCGAAGAGGAGGCCGCCCACCACGAGCAGCACCACCGAGCCGGCGGCCACGAGCCAGGGCCGGGCGCCCGACGAGGCGAGCAGGGGGAGGTACCCCTTCTCGATCCAGCGGACCAGGAAGGGGGCTCGCTCCGGAACGTCCTTCGGCCGGAGGAACAGCGCGGTGGCGGCCGGGATGAAGGTGAGCGAGAGCACGAGCGATGCCGCCAGCGCGAAGACCACGGTGAGCGCCATGGGGCGGAACATCTTCCCGTCGACGCCGGTGAGGGACAGGATCGGCACGTAGACGAGGAGGATGATGAGCACCGAGAAGAAGACCGGCTGGGCCACCGTCCCGGTGACCTTCTCGACGTGATCCACCCAGAGGGCGCGGCTGCGCTTCCGGTCGCCGGGCGGATAGGCCGACCGGTTCACGCCGTGGAAGACCGCCTCCACCATCACCACCGCGCCGTCGACGATGAGTCCGAAGTCGAGGGCGCCGAGCGACATGAGGTTGCCGGGGATGTCGAAGGCCACCATGGCGGCGGTGGCGCCCAGCATGGAGAGGGGGATGGCGGAGGCCACGAGGAGCCCGGCCCGCCAGCTGCCCAGCATGAGGAAGAGGACGGCGATGACGAGCAGGCCTCCCTCGAGCAGGTTCTTGAACACGGTGAGGAGCGTCCCCTCGACGAGCTTCGAGCGGTCGTAGACCACGTCGACGAAGACGTCCTCGGGGACGATCTTCCGCACCTCGACCATCTGCTTCTTCAGGCGCTTCATGACGTCGAGGGCGTTCTCGCCCCGGAGCATCTGCGCCATCACGTAGACGGTCTCCCCCTTGCCGTTCTCGGTGGCCGCGCCGATGCGGGTGGAGGAGCCCATGGCGATCTCGGCGACCTCGGAGAGGCGCACCGGGTTCAGCTCGGAGCCGCCCCGGAACACGAGCGCGTAGCCCAGGTCGCCGGCGGTCTTCGGGAGCGCCACCGCGCGCAGCAGGGTCTGCCCCGATCCGGCCGGGAGCGAGGCTCCGGGAGCGGTCCCGGTGGATTTCTCGAGCGCGTTGCGCACGTCGTCGAGGGTGAGGCCGCGGGCGGCCATGCGCATCGGGTCGACCTTGACCTCGAGCACGCGCTGCTCCCCGCCCCAGGTGTTCACCTCGACGACGCCGGGCACGCTGCGCAGCATCGGCGCCACCTTGAACTGGGCCAGCTCGAGGAGCTCGGAGGGGCTGCGGCGCGGCGAGTCGAGGGTGAAGTGGAAGATCTCGCCCAGGCCGCCGGTGACCGGGCCCAGCTCGGGGGCGGAGACACCGGGCGGGAAGGACAGGCCGGTGAGCCGCTCCTGGACCATCTGCCGGGCGCGGTAGGTGTCGACCCCGTCCTGGAAGACGGCGGTGACGGACGAGATTCCGTAGCGCGACAGGCTGCGCTGCTCGACGAGGCCGGGCAGGCCGCCCATGCCCACCTCGATGGGGCGGGTGACGAGCCGCTCCACCTCCTCGGGGGTGAGTCCGGGGGCGCGGGTGAGCACCAGCACCTGGTTGTTGGTGGTGTCGGGGAGGGCGTCGAACTTGAGGAGCATGCCCACCAGGCCGCCCACCACCATGAGGGCGAGCGTGGTGCCGACGACCAGCACCCGGTGGCGGACCGACCAGCGAACGATGGCCTGGATCAAGGAACGGCCTCCGCCAGGGCCGCGTCGGCGGCCACTTCCTCGTCGACCGCCACGCCGGTGACCAGCGCCTCGGCGCCGGAGGAGGCGAAGACGTCCACCTGGACCTTCTGCGGCGTGCCGTCCCTGCGGACCACCACGAAGGGCTTCCCATCCTCCAGCCCGATGGCGCGGGACGGGACGACCGCGGCACCGGCGGCGCCCGGGATCGACACCACCACCCGCCCGGTGAGTCCGGGCTGGAGCTTCGTGCCCTTGTCGGGAACGAGCCACACGGCGATGGTTCCGTCGCGCGGATCGACCATGGGTGCGCGAGCCACGAAGGTCAGGCGGTGGTGGGCGCCACCCGCGGCGATGAACTCGTAGGAGGCGTTGTTCGGATCGACCGGACGGGAGAAGCGGGCCTCCACGCGGGAGTCGCCCTCGCCGGCCACCCGCACCAGCGGCTCGCCGCCCGGCTCGCGGCTGTCTCCCACTCCGGCCCCGACCGCGGTGACCATCCCGGCGATGGGGCTCTTCAGGACCACCGGCGTCCTGCCGGCGACGATGGCGGCGGCCTCGGCGGGCTCGATCTGCGCGGTGCGGAGCGCCGCGGCCGCGGATTGCTGATCGGCCTTCGCCTCGGCGAGCTTGGTCTCGGCCTCGAGGACGTCGGCGAGCCGGACGAGGCCGTCTGCCTTGAGCGCCTCGAGCTGGGCCTTGCGGCGTCCGTAGGCGTCCACGCGGGTGGAGGCGGCGGCGTAGGCGCCGGCGGCGGTGGAGACCTCGGGCATCACCACCTCGACGAGCGGCTGCCCCTTCTTGACCATCTGTCCGGGGCGGACCAGGACCTTGAGGACGCGGGCCCGGTAGGGCGGGACCACGGCGGCCTGTCCCTCGGGGGACGGCAGCACCTGGGCCGGGGCCTCGAGGAGCGGCACGCCCTCGCTGGAACGGGCCTTCACCCAAGGTGTACGAGCGCTGGGGGTGGGCGGCTGCTCCTCGGAGACGGGCCCCTTCTTGCCGCAGGCGGCGAGGGCGAGGACGGTGGCGAGCACCAGGGTTCGGCGGCAGGGGATCTTCACTTCGCGCCTCCCGGCGTCATGTCGGCCATCAGCATCCAGACCTTCACCCGTGCCCAGGCGTGCATGGCGAGCGCGCGGGTGTGCTTCTGCCTCGCCGCGGCCCAGGTCCGGCGGGCGACGAGGACCTCGAGGACGGTGGTCTCGCCGGCGCGCATCGAGGCCTCGCGGGACTGGGCGTTGAGCTTCGCGGCCGGGACCAGCTCCCCCTCGATGGCGGCGAGCACCTCGCCGGTGTGCTCCACCTCGTGGAGCGAGCGGGCCAGCTCCGTCGCGGCGACGGCGCGGGCCTCCTGGAACTCGCCCAGGGCGCGGGCGGCGGCGGCGGCCACGGGGGCGGCCTCGCGCTCGCCGCGGTCGAAGATCGGGAAGGAGACCTCGAGGACGGCCTGCGCGCCCCAGGTGCCGAGGTAGTCGCGGGTGCCCTTCACGCCGGTGCCGAGCCCCCAGCCCTTCGCGGAGCGGAACTCGGCCTCGCGGGCGCGGTCGGCGTCCGAGGCGAGCTTGCGGGCGGCCACGGCGGGCAGCCGGCCGGCGGCGTCGAGGAGCGCGGGCCAGTCGGTGCGCGAGGGCGACGGTGGAGCGGGGAGCCCGCCGCTTGCGACGAGCGGCTGCTCGGCCTGTTGCCCCATGGCGACGGCGAGGCCGTAGCCGCGGTCCACCACCTCGCCCTCGGCGGCGATGGCCTGGACGTGGGCCTCGGCGGCGTAGGTGGCGGCGTCGGCGGCCTCGGCGCGGGTGAAGGCGGCGGCCTCGGCGGCCCGGGCCATCTTGGTGGAGAACTCGTTCGCGAGGTCGTACTCCTGCATCGCATCGGCGAGGGACTGCTGCGCGGCCCAGAGCTCGACCCAGGACTGCGCGGCGGCGAGCCGGTGGGAGAGCGCCGCGGCGCGGGCCTCGGACGTGAGCAGGTCGCCCTCGGCGCGGATGGAGGCCTTGCGGTCGCCCGGCAGTCCGGAGAGGTTCCAGCCCTGCAGCAGGGTCGCCTCCCCCATGTACTTCCACTGGTCGTCGAGCGGGTCCTTCGCGGCGCCGGGCTGGACGGTCAGCGTGGGGTTCGCGATGAGGGACGAGACCGAGTCGCCCACGCGGCGCTGCTCGGCCGCTGCAGCCTCGACCCCGGTGACGGCAGGAGCCTGGGCGGCGAGGCCGATGGCCTGATCGAAGGTGACGGGGGCGCCCGACTCGACCGGGAGGCCCCGGGCCGTGACCTGGGCGTCGGGTTTCGGGGCTGCGGGCGGCGGCGGCAATGCCAGGGCGAGGAGCCCGGCGGCGATGGCGAATGTGTGCATGTGGACCGGGTGAGCCTAGCACCGTGGGTCCGGCTGACGCAGCGGGACGACGGGTGCCTGCGCCGAGGGGGATAACCTGCACCCGGGTGAGATCCCCCTCATACCCGGAAACGCTTGATCTGGAAGGGCATCGTGCCTTACAAGGGCGGTCCCGAAGCCGGGTTCCGGCCGAGGGGCGTATCGCGGAAGAGGCTCGGGAGGAGTGGCCGAGCGGCCTAAGGCGGCGGTCTTGAAAACCGCTGAGGGGGCAACCCCTCCGAAGGTTCGAATCCTTCCTCCTCCGCCAGCATGACCGACATCATCGGAGGATTCTGGAGAGGTGGCCGAGAGGCCGAAGGCGCTGGTTTGCTAAACCAGTAATCGGGGTAACCTGATTCGAGGGTTCGAATCCCTCCCTCTCCGCCAGCTGGAACCGGGGCCGCTCTCCGAAAGGGGTGCGGCCCCTGGTCTTTCGGGCGATGGCGCTCCTCGAGAAGGCGGTGCAGCGGAGGGAGTTCGCGTCGGCGACCCGGCCGGGTCGGAACCCGCCAGGGGAAGTCCACTTGGGGCGAACCCCATCGGCCCCCTCCGGGGCATAGGTCGTTGTGACCTTGTGATCGGAGGTTTCCCCCCGGGAACCCACGACGGAACCCTCGACGGAAAGGTCGCGATGATTCCCTTCAGGATATCCCCCCGCATCGTCCCTGGTTCCCTCCTCGCCCTCCTCGCCTCGACCGCGCTCCTCGCGAGCTGCAGCAGTTCCGGGGGCGGCCTCCAGCCCCCCGCCGGCCTTCACTACGCGAACCCCACGCCCACCTACTCGGTGGGCGCGCCCGTCACGCCCGACGTGCCGAGCGTGGGCGGCGGCGCGGTGTCGTCGTGGTCGGTGTTGCCCGCGCTCCCCGCGGGGATCACCCTCGACCCCTCCTCCGGGACGATCCAGGGCACGCCGACGGCCGTCGCGGCCGCGCAGCTCCACGTGGTCACCGCGGCGAACGCGGCCGGGGGCGTCACCGCAGGCGTCACCATCACGGTGACCCCGGCGCCCACGCCGCCGTCCGGACTCACCTATTCCAGCAACCCGGCCGTCTACACGGTGGGGCAGGCCATCACGAACAACACGCCGAGCTGGAGCGGCGGGCAGCCGACCTCGTACGCGGTCACGCCGGCCCTCCCCGCCGGCCTCTCGATGGACGTCACGACCGGCATCATCTCCGGGGCGCCCACGACCCCGACGCTGCAGGCCACGTACACGGTCCAGGCGTCGAACAGCGGCGGCCCCCCCACCTCGGTCGGGCTCGTCCTCTCGGTCTCGGCGACGCCCCAACCGATCCTGACCCTGAGCTACGGCTCGACCTCCCCTTCCTACGCGATCGGGACGCCCGTGCGGAACTCGCCCATCGTCACCGGCGGCCAGCCGACGGACTACACGGTGACACCGGCGCTCCCGGGAGGATTGAGCATCAACCCGACCACCGGCGTCATCTCGGGGACGCCCACCACGGCGTCGACCGCGGCCCCCTTCGTGGTCACGGCCTCGAACTCCAGCAACTCCGTGCCGGTCACGCTCTCCATCACCATCACGTCGGCCGTCGCGGCACCCACGTTGATCACCTACGCGACGCCGTCGCCCACCTACCCGGCCGGCCAGCTCATCCAGCAGAACGTGCCCACCGTCACCGGCGGCCAGCCGACCGCGTGGTCGGTCGCCCCGTCCCTGCCCGCCGGGCTCAGCCTCAATCCGAACACCGGCTACATCTCCGGGACGCCCACCGCCGTCTCCGCCGCGGCCCCTTACGTGATCTCCGGTTCGAACTCCGCCGGCTCGGCGTCAGCCACGCTCACGATCGCCGTGACGATCACCTATGGACAGCTCGCGGTCGTGGTGGACCACGTGGCGTACACCGACACGACGGTGACCGCGAGCTACACCGCGGTGGGCTCCGGCCCATACACGGCGGTGCTGAAGGCGCGGCTCCATCAGAGCGGCGGGATCACCGTGAACGATTCAGCCATCATCAACTTCGCCGACAACGGGTCGGGCGCCACGTTCAACAACACCGGCGTCACGGCACTGAATTGCCCGACCCCGGTCACGTCGGCGAACCCCGAGTGCGTCATGCTGGTGAACCTGCCATCCGCATCGACGCCTGCGACCTACTCGGTCAAGGTGACGGTCGTCGGCGCGATCCTCACCGAGTCCCCCCCTACAACCCGGTCAACGTGGTGATGCCTCCGAACACCACGCCCGGCCCCGGCACGATCGCGGTCAGCTCCCAGGCCAGCGGCTCCCAGGCCGCCAGCGTGCTGCCCTACGGGATGAACGCCCCGATCTTCGTGAACTGGCTGAGCCCGGCCATGATCGGGACCGTGAACGTCAACCTCCAGATCACCGGGAACGCGTCGTTCTACTGGTACGACTCGGCGGACAACGTGAACATGCAGACCGGCAGCTCCCGGACCTGCCAGCTCGACTTCACGGGCACGGCGGGCGGGCAGCTCAGCTGCGGCTTCGGCGTGCGAGCGACCCAGCCGCCCGACGGCACGCAGCCGGCGACGACGACGGCGACGGTCACCGCCACCGCGACCGGATCCTGGGGATACACGTACCCCCAGGCGCAGCTCCAGCTCGACGTCCAGCAGCCGCAACCGGTCACCCGGACCGTCCAGTTCGTGAACCAGTCGTCGCAGCAGATCTGGGTCGGGGTCACCGGCGGGGCCGCCCTCTCCTACGTGGACGGGAGAACCCCATCCGGGCCCGCCGGGACGGGCACGACCGGCAAGCCGCAGGGAGGGAGCACGCTGTGCGGCCCGAGCGCGACGCCGCCGAACTCCGCCGCCTGCCCGATCGGAACGACCTGCATCCAGGGCGGGAACGGCCCCACGAGCACCACCCTCTTCCAGTGCTTCTACGACCAGGCGACGCCGTCGCCCGGATACCTCCTCGCGCCCAGCGGCGGCGGCGCGGCCAGCACCGCCTCGATCACCATCTCCGGCTCGAGCCTCTCGCCCCAGGGCATCATCTGGTCGGGCAACCTCTACGGGCGCACCAACTGCCAGGGCACCGGCGCCTGCGAGAACGCCACCTGCGTGGGCACGGCGCCGGGCCTGGCCTGCGGGCCGGGCACCGGACCCTCTCCGGGCGTGAACACGCTCGCCGAGGCGACCTTCCAGGCCACCGGCCAGCCCGACTTCTACGACGTCTCCATCATCAACGGAGCCAACTTCGCGATGCAGTTCTTCCCCGTGGGGACGGGGTCCCAGGGCTACACCTGCGGCCAGGCCGGGAGCACGCAGGCGCAGTCCGGAGGGCTCGGCGCCGCCGGATGGACCATGAACGTCGGGGCCCAGAACTTCCCCGCACCACCGAGCGTCCCCGCGCCGTCCCCCGTCGTTGGGGACCCGTCGAGCTACTACACCTCGGTCTCGAGCTCGGCGACCCAGACGTGCACCACCACCGCGGGCGGCTGCGCCTCGCTCCCCGGCACCTCCTGCGGGTTCCGGGTCTCGGACATGACGGGCACCTTCGACGTCGCCACGCGCTACTGCGGCGCGCCGATCGGCTGGGTGACCGCCGACGCCATGTTCGGCTTCGTCCGGGCGGCCTCGACCGTCCCCTCGAGCCCGTTCTACTTCCTCACGAACCCGAGCGGCACCATCACGGTCGGTGACCTCCAGCTCTGCATCGGCAGCAGCTACAGCTCCTACGTCGCGAACTGGCCCGGGCCGGACCAGCTGGTCTCGCTCGCCTGCGGCGGCGCGATGTGGGGGACGACCGACACCGTGAACCAGAACCCATCGGGCAACGTGGGGCTCGGCATCACCCAGCCGGCGCAGGCGGTGCAGACCGCGAACGCCAACTGGCTCGACTACGTGCTCCCCACAATCAAGTGGATGAAGCAGGCCTGCCCCACCTGCTACACCTTCCCGTTCGACGACATGAGTTCGACCTTCACCTGTTCCGACAGCACCGGGCTGGGGCTCACCTACCAGGTCCAGTTCTCCGACCTGAAGTGACATCCGATCGCCTCCTGGCGACGCGCCATCTCGTCGATGCTGGCTGGGCGAGGAGGGGGACCCGCCGGGGGGCGAAGGGGACGGGTCGGCCCGTGATGCGATCGCTTCCGCTGCTCTCCTCGCTCGTCGACGGCTGCGGCGGAGTGCACGAAGGACTGCTGGGTGGCCATCCCGATCGTGTCGATCGCAATCGTGGGCATCCAGTCGGAGGCGGACGTTCCGCCGTGGCTCATCGCCCAGGCGGGGAAGCGGAGGTGACGGCGCGGGGGCGTCGGACCCGGGACCTCGAGGTGGCGCCGGCCGCGGATCGGCGAGGTGGTGAAGCAGGCCGGTTTCAGGAGCTGCCGCCAGGCCACCCAGGCCCCGTACAACCTGGTGTTCGAGGCCAGGGACTGATCGGGGCCTCAGGCGGGCCAGGGCGCTTGATCGGGGCGCGCTCGTGCCGTATACACGGGTCCCGCAAGTCGCAAGGGATAGGCGCCCTTAGCTCAGTTGGATAGAGCGTCGGACTACGAATCCGAAGGCCAGAGGTTCAAATCCTCTAGGGCGCGCCAGTTGAAGGGCCGGGTTTTCCTTGGAGATTTCCCGGGAGCCCGGCCCTTCGTTTTTCGTGCTTTTCGCGCCGTCCAGCAAGGATCCAGCAAACGGAACCGGGTTGGTGCGCGGAAGGATGTTCGTGACCGCGCGAAGATCGTCCACGTTGGTGTGCACGTAGCGGGCGGTCATCTTGAAGTCGCGGTGGCGCATCGCCCGCTGCAACCGGACGCCGTCGAAGCCACCCTGGGCGAGCAGCGTTCCGAAGGTGTGCCGGGTGTCGTGGAACCGCATCGGCCTCGGAATGGCCTTCGGCCACAGCCTCATCTTGCACCGCTTGCATCGGCGCTCGACGTCGTCCGGGAAGCGCTCGGTGTGGTCTTCCCTCCCCTTCGCCTTGCAGCGGCGGCAGACGTGGTCGTACCCATCCACGATCCCCGCCCGCCCAAGGATCCTGCGGGTGAGCACCGCCAGGTTGGTGGAGGAGGGATGCCGCTTGCCGTCCTCCGACGGGAAGACGAACTCCGAGCCCGACTTCTCCACCGCATATTTCAGGAAGGGTACGAGCTGGTCGGGGATGGGCAGCGTGTCGACGTGGCCGCCCTTCGTCGTCGCGCGCTCGTGCGAGCTGTGGATCGTGACCGTCCTGGCGTCGAAGTCGATGTCCGACTTCCGAAGGGCGAAGAGCTCCCCCTTGCGAAGCCCGAGGAAGAGGGCCATCGCGAAGAGCGCCCTCCACTGCTCGGGAACGTTCACGAGGAACAGGGCGATCTCGTTCAGCTTGAGCGTCACGTAGGCGCGCTCGTGCTCGCGGCGCACCTCGACATCGACCACAGGGTTCGGCCCAGTCCACACCCCGGCCTTCCCCGCGCGCCGGAAGACGGTGGAAAGCCGACGCCGGAGGTGGTTGACCGTGTTGGGGCTCAGCCCGGCGACCTCCATGTCCCGGAGGCGCTCGTCGATCCGCGCGGTGGTGAGCCGCTGGACGAGGAGCTGGCCTATGGGGTCGCCGATGACGTGCTTGCGAAGCCTGCTCTTCTCGCGGCTCAGGCTTGCAGCCGGGCACTTGTGCTTCAGCCACCACTCGCAGAGCTCCCCGAGCGTGAGCGTCTGGAGGCCAGGCATCGGTTCGAGCCCGTGCCGCTGCCGCTCCGCCTTGCGGTCGAGGTCGTCGGCGAGCCGCTGGGCCTCGGTCTTGGTCCGGGCGAGGCAGCGCTCGTCGCGCCAGGCGCCGGTGGCGTCTCGGTAGCGGACGTGCCAGCGCTCGTCCGTGACCTCTTCGACTGCCTGGCCGGCCTTGCGGAGGCGGGCGGCCTCGCCAGCGGAAACGCGGCGCTTCGCGGAACCGCCGCCTGGGGCGGTCACGCGGACGTAGTGGAGGGTCCTCCGGTAGACGCTGGCCATGGTCGATCCTATCCGGTGCCTGTGACAGGCGGCTTCTCGACGAGGTCACGGATCGCCGCGGGGTCGAACCGGAGGAGTCCTCCGATCTTGAGGTACGGCAGCTTGCCCGCGTTGGCGGCGTGCCGCACCCAGCTCTCGGATGCCTGGAGGTAGCGGGCGACGTCTTTGACAGTCCAGAAGCGGTCGTCGATGGGCCAGTCGCATGCAGGGCTCCAGACCACGTGTGCCCAACATTCTATGTGGCGTCTTAACGTATGTCAACCGTATCAAGGCGATCGCGTCAACCTGAGCGCCACCGCCCATGTCCTCGGGCGGGCGCCGTCAGCCACTGCCAGGGCTGAAGAAGGGATTGGCTCTCAACCCTCGCCCCGTTGGATCAGTTTCACTCCGGCCGGGTGAATCACTTTCGGAGCGGTGGAACCAAGGTGTAACCCACGGCGACCACTTCCCTTCATGGTCGACATCGCTGGCCTTCGCGCCGATGAATTCGACCTTGGTTTGACTTCCACGATCGAAGTGCGTCGGGCACACTCGGTGCGACCCGTGCGCGTTGCACCCCACCTCATAGGCTCCTCGCTCGATGCCACATCCGTCCTTGCCAAGTGGGGGAAGCTCTGGCGCGTTCGTTCCCTTGCTGCCCTCGAAGTCACATTCGACCCCCGGCTTCGTGCCAGTTGGGGTCGATCGGACTTCACGCGATGGCGGATCCGCCTGAACCCGGAGCTACGCAGGCGCCCCGCACTTGCCGAAGAGATCCTCTGCCACGAGGCGGCCCACGCGGCAGCCATCGCACTTCACGGGAGAGGCATTCGCCCCCACGGAAAGGAGTGGCGTGACTTGGTGTCGGTTGCCGGCTTCGAGCCGGTAACCCGCCATCTTCCTCCCCTGGCGCGACGACCCCGGCGCAATGCTCCGGGTGCTCTCTTCGAACATCGCTGTCCCGTGTGCCAGTTCTCCCGCACGGCCAGGCGCAAGGTGTCCGCCTGGCGTTGTGCGGAGTGCTCTACCGCTGGCCTAGAGGGCCAGCTCATCATCACCCCGGTTCGCCCGAGGAGGTCTCATTGACGCAACCGCCAGGGGTCGAAGGCTTCACGGGACTCCTTACGCGCCTGACCACTGGCGAGTCGCGCCCCCTCCTCCCTATCCTTGCACTCGACCTTGCAACGGCCACGCACGTGGACGTTGCCGTTGCGTTCGTGCTGCCCAGCGGAGTTGACCGCCTTCAACCCCATCTCGCCGACCTGCTGGCCCGCGGCGGGCGCCTTCGAGTGCTCGTCGGCGACTACTTGGGGGTCACCGATCCTGACGCGCTGCAGCAGCTCCTCGACTTGGAACTCGTGTTCCCCAGCGTCAAAGTGGAACTTCGAGCGTTCGAGTCCAAGGGGACCTCTTTCCACCCCAAGGCCTACGTCATCCGATCAGGGGCGGATGGCGTCGTCTACGTGGGGAGTTCCAACTGGTCCAAGAGCGCACTCGAGGAAGGCGTGGAGTGGAACCTTCGAGTTCGATCGGTCGACGATCCTGCCACCTTCCGCGAAGTCGTTGCCGCATTCGAGCAGGTGTTCCAGCACCCCGCGTCCCGCCCTCTGGACCGTGACTGGCTGGCCGCGTATCGCCTCCGGCGGCGCCCGCCACAGGCGCCGATCGACGTCGTCGCGGAACCACCCGAGCCTCCTCCCGATCCGAACACCGTTCAGCGCGAAGCGCTCGATGCCTTGGTGGCCACCCGCGCGGCGGGATTCAGGGCAGGGCTTGTGGTCATGGCCACTGGCCTAGGGAAAACCTGGCTCGCCGCGTTCGATTCCGACCGGAAAGAATTCCGGAGGATCCTCTTCGTGGCTCACCGCGAGGAGATCCTTGCGCAAGCGCTTCGGACTTTTCGCCGCATCAGGCCCCGCTCCACGTTTGGCCATTACGACGGGACGAAGAAGGTTGGGGACGCGGATGTCGTATTCGCGTCGATTCAAACGCTGGGACGAACGAACCACCTGGCACGTTTCGACCCATTCGAATTCGACTACGTCGTCGTCGACGAGTTTCACCGTGCCGCAGCGCGCACCTACCGGCAGTTGATCCACCATTTCAAACCCGGGTTTCTCTTGGGGTTGACGGCAACGCCAGAGCGGACGGACGGCGGCGATCTGCTTGCCCTTTGCAGCGAGAACCTGGTCTTTCGAAAGGACTTGCCCGAAGGGATCCGGCGAGGGCTCCTCAGCCCCTTTCACTACTTTGGCGTCCCGGACGACGTGGACTACCGGAACATCCCGTGGAGGAGCAGTCGATTCGACGAGGAAGCTCTCACCAACGAACTCGCCACGCAACGCCGCGCGGCAAATGCGCTCGAGCAGTGGCGGAAGCACGGCGGGGGCCGGACCCTCGCCTTCTGCGTGTCGCAAAGGCACGCGGACTTCATGCGCGAGTTCTTCCGGGGCCAGGGCGTTTCTTGTGCATCCGTGCACTCGGGGCCTGGCTCCGATCCCCGGGCGGAGTCGATCGAGCGACTCCAGCGGGGGGAAGTGGAGGTGGTCTTCGCCGTCGACGTCTTCAACGAAGGAGTCGACCTGCCGACCATCGAGACCATCTTGATGTTGCGTCCCACGGAGTCCCAGATCCTCTGGCTCCAGCAACTTGGCCGCGGCCTACGTTGGCAGAAGGGAAAGACGCTTCGCGTCATCGATTACATCGGCAATCACCGGATCTTCTTGGTGAAGGTTCGAACACTTCTGCAACTTGGAGCCGCTGGCGACGCCGCCATCGCGGCCGCCCTCTCCAAGGTGGAGCGCGGGGAATGGGAACTTCCGCCGGGATGTGAGGTGACCTACGAACTGGGGGTCATCGATATCCTTCGTTCCCTCCTCCCCGCCCGAAATCGCGCCGACGCGCTCAGGGATTACTACGTCGACTTCCGCGACAGGATGGGGATTCGCCCAACGGCCAGTGAAGCGTTCCACGACAACTACGACCCTCGCTCCACACGCACCGGAGCGGGAAGTTGGCTCGAATTCGTCCGGGAGATGGGGGACCTCGAGGGACCCGCCGTCAGGGCCTACACGTCGGCGGCCCCGCTCTTGCGGGCACTCGAAGTTACGCAGATGGTGAAGAGCTTCAAGATGCTGGTCCTCCTGGCGCTCCTCGACACCGACACCATCCCGGGATCGGGCCTGACGATCGACGAACTCGCCCAAAGAGTCCGGGACACGGCCGAGCGTGACCCCCGCCTGGTGGCCGAGTTTGGCGAAAGCCTCCGCAACGACAAGAAGCTCCATGCGCTGCTCAAGAGCAACCCCATCGAAGCTTGGGTCAAAGGTGATGGAACGGGAGGTGTTTCGTATTTCTCCTTCGACGGAGAGCGATTCCGATCGAGCATCGAGGTCCCGTCCGAGGACCGTGAATCATTCCAGGGCTTGGTTCAGGAACTCGTCGACTGGCGGCTCGCCGACTATCTCGCCAGAGCGCGCCTTCCCGAGCAGGCCGGCGCATTCACGATGAAGGTGAGCCACGCCGGGGGACGCCCCATTCTCTTTCTCCCCGAGCGAGAATCGCATCCGGAGATCCCACTGGGGTGGCAACGGGTCGTCTTCGATGGCCGGCCCTACGAGGCCAACTTCGTCCAGGTCGCGGTCAGACGTCGTACGGCCAGAAGGCAGTACGGGCAACGACCTCCCGAGTCTCATGCGCACGTGGTTCGGTCCAGATGCGGGTCGGCCGGGCACGCATCATCAAGTCGATGCAGAGCCTTCCAGCGACGGATGGGTCTTGCGTCCGACCGGCGGCGTCCGCAAGCGCACGCTGGAGCGGTGGGGCAGTTACGCCAGGGAGGAGATCCCCGCATTCTTTGGCGAGGTGTTCTCGGACGCAATCTGGAACGTCGGCTTCGTCGTTCGGCCTACTCGCGAGCCGAAGAACGTGTTCCTGCTTGTCACTCTCGAGAAGGATCAGATGGTCGAGAATTTCCAGTACACCGATCACTTCCTGAGTCCCGATGTCTTTCAGTGGGAGAGCCAGAACCAGACCACTCAGGAAAGCCAGCGTGGACGTGTGCTCAAGGAACACGCGGAGCGCGGGGTCGCCGTCCACCTGTTCGTTCGCATCGAGAAGAAGACCTCTTCGAACTCCGCCGCGCCGTTCATCTATTGTGGACCGGTCACCTTCGAATCTTGGGAAGGTGAGAAACCCATCACGGTTCGCTGGCTCCTTGGTGAACCCGTACCGGAGCGCCTCTGGAACGCACTGAAGGTCCGCTGAGGGGAGGGTTCGACATGGGTAACCCAGCTTGCCCGTTCTGCGCTCGCCTCGATGGCGGAGAAGCGATCGCGTCATCCGCGTGTTCGGTTGCCTTCCTTGACGCTTTCCCCTTGAACCCCGGCCATGCGCTGGTCGTTCCGCGCCGGCACGTCTCGGACCTCTTCGACCTCGACCAAGATGAGCTGGCCGATGTTTGGCGGCTGGTTGGCGACGTGAAGGCCCGGCTGGCGCGCGATCTCAGCCCAGACGGATTCAACGTCGGGGTCAACGTGGGCAGCGCTGCGGGGCAGACGGTCGGGCACGCTCACGTGCATGTAATCCCGAGGCACTTGGGCGATGTTCCCGATCCTCGAGGAGGCATCCGTTGGGTCATTCCGGCGCGAGCGGCGTATTGGGGGCCCTCCCCTAGGGATGCTGATCCGCCCTCCGCGACTTGTCTGCCGAAGCGGATCAATTCCAGAGGGTGCGATGTCGATAATCCGCAAGTCCAACGCCCGCACTTGGGTATGCCGATGACCGCTCCACCTCAGGCCTACGAAGGGTCGGCGCCATCACCCTGAAAACATTTGGAGCTGGCCCTCCCACCTGGCCGTTCCATTCGAGATCTCGACCATCTTCTTCGCGACGAGGTCGATAAGGCGCGGCGGGACGCTCTCCCCGATGACATGCGCTACGAGAGTGCGGGACGCCTCCTTACCATCGAGTACCCACCGGTAGTGGTAGTCAGCGATGGTCTGGATGACGAGCGCCTCGTAGGTCGAGAGGACGCGATTCTGGGAAGGGTGGATTTTGTTGTCGGAGGCTTCGAACGGAAAGTTGCTGGTCAGGGCGCGCGACGGCTTGTCCCACTCCATTCGACGGTACGCTGAATGGAAACCGCGAATGAGTCGACGCTTCCCGGATTTCTCGTCGAGCAGGTTCGGCCGCGGCAACAGCTCTCCGCAGCGCTCGCAGTAAATCGGGGTCGTCTTGCTGGAGCGAGCTCGGCCATCCTCAACCCCGTCTACGTGACGGCGGTTGCCCTGGAACCCACAAGCGTCGTTGACGCACTGATTGTTGTACGCCGTCTCGCCCTCCGGCGTGTGGGTCACCCACCAGTACTTCTCGGGCGTCATGATGCCTACCCGGTGCAACGGATGGAATTCCGGGGCCCCGTTCTTGCCCTGAACGGCTTCCAACGGCGGGAACTTTGCGATCACATCCCTGAGCGTCAGCGGTCTCGTTCGTTCGCTGGAGGGAAAGAAGGTGCGCCCGTTCTCGAGGAAGTAGCGCCTGCCTCTCGGGTCGCGCGTGAATACGGTGATGAGCCGCTTGCGGGTCTGCGGAATGCCATAGTCCGAGCAGGAGAGAACCTCTCCCCTACCCTCATATTCCGGGCCCAGGCGCTCCTGGATGTACTCGAGGATCCGCGCCTGGCCATGGTCAGTCCGGATCTCGGTCAACTGCATTCCGGGAACGTTCTCGAGAAGGACCCAGCGCGGGTTCAGCGCGCAGATGACGTCCATGGCTGGGATGATCAGTCTGTTGCGCGCGTCCTCTTCCACTCGATTCCCGGCAGCAACCTCTGCCATGAGCTTGCCAACGCCATTGGTCGACATGCCCTGGCATGGGGGAGTTGCGTACGCCACGAACAGCTCGTCCTCGCCCAAGCGACGCCGCGCTTCAGCCACAATCTCGTTCCGAAGCTCCCAGACGTCGCCAGGAAACATCTTGGTGTCGCCATGGTTCTCGACGTAGAGGCCGGCCCGGTCCTTGAGAAGCTCGTTTGCGACGAGGATCTCGAACCCGTGACGCTTTAATCCGAGCTCGCCTAGACCTGCCGAAGAGAAGAGGCTGATCGCCTTCAGGGATGGCGCCCGCGCACCGTTCTTTGCCTTGGCCGCCACGTTAGGTCCCTCTCGTGCTAACCAAGCATCTCCGTTACCGAAGTCGCGATTGCTCGCCCCAAAAGCGGCGGGACGGCGTTTCCGAGTTGTGCCGCGATCTCGGTCATGGATCCCGCGAAGACGTACGAATCGTCAAAGGACTGGATCCTGGCGGCTTCCCTGGGGGTCAGCGTCCGATGTTGCGAGGGGTGGATACACTTGCTGGACGCCGGGCTCTGGAACTTGACGGTGATTGTCGTTGCTGGCTCCTCCGCCGCCAACCGAGAATAGCAGGAACTAAAACCGCTCGTGATCAGGTGCGAGGGAATGCTCCGGATGCTGGGGCCGGAGTGCTTGATGACCTGCATCATCTTGTCCGAATGGTTTGCTGCCTTGTGTAGGGTGAGTCGCGTTGCACGACCACGCCTCGCCCGCTGGTAGGCGTTCTTGGCTGGCCGATCGTAGCTATCCGCCTCCTGCCCTCTCTCAAGGTGCGGAAGGTCACCGATCGCGTCCCCAACCGAAAGAGCTCTGGAACTGGATGGCGATGCCAGGAGAGTTCGCGAACGGTCCCTGTAACCAATGACCTTTCCCTCGAAATGGTGGGTTGGGGCCGGGAATCTAACGACCCCGTTGTCGCGTGCGGCGATCATGACAAAGCGCTCGCGCTTTTGCGGAACCCCGTAGCTCGCAGCGTTGAGGAGTCTCCAGTCGACACGGTACTTGAGTGATCCAAACGCTTCCAGAAGGCGCTCGAGGGTCTCACCTTCCCGGTGAGTCAACAGGCCGACGACGTTTTCCAGCACCGCTACCTTGGGTCGGAAAGCAGCCACGAAACTGGCGAACCTCATGTACAGGCTGTTCCGCTCGTCCTCCTCGGCACTCGAGCGATTGGGGCGGAGGGAGGAGTACCCCTGGCAAGGCGGGCCGCCGATCACCAAGTCGACGTGCTTTGTGCCGAGCAGCTCCTGTACGGACTTCGGCGATGCCTCCCGGATGTCCTTGGTTTCAACGATCGTGTCCTGGTGGTTCGCTCTGGCCGTCGCTGACGCGCTCTCGTCCAGGTCGATCGCATACTTCAGCGCGAAGTGGGAGCCGGCATCCAGGAACCCCTGGGCGAAGCCTCCGGTACCGCAGAACAGGTCGATTATCGTGTGTCTCTGATTCCCATGTTTCTCCACTGCGGAGTTCACCGCACAAGACCGCCCCTGGCCACCCGGCCAAGGAAAGATGACCTCACCCAGAGGCCATCCTTTCAGTACCAGACTCCTCTGACTGGGCACCGCACTAGGTCTGGGCCCCAGCCTAATCGAAGCAAGACGGTGCCGACTATAACACGCCATGGCATGGCGTGGCTTCTCCATTGACGCGTCGGGTACGGTTTTCCCATGCAGAAGACGGCTCGAGTTGTTCGGCCTGAGGAGATCCAGCGCCGACTCGGGCGCTCCGTCCGTTCATTTCGGCTGAAGCGTCGCTTGACCCAGGAAGAGGTCGCAGGCCATTCCGGGATGGGGTGGAGGCACCTCCAGAAGATCGAGGCGGGTGACGTCAACGTCACCCTTCGCACCATGTGCCGCCTCGCAGCGACGCTTGGGGTCGACCCAGAGCACCTCCTTTCGCACTCCGAGACTAGATGACCATTCCAGCACGCGCCGCAATCGGCCTCCGCGTCGTCTCCAAAGCGCCGATCCGCATCCCCACCGGTCCCACCATCCAGATAGATACGCTTCGTCAGGTAGTGGACGAGGTCAACGGGAAGTTGCGGATGATCCATGGCCACCGGGGCCTACTCCTGAACTTCTTTGAAGTGGTCGACTTCAGAATGCTGAGCGGACTGGTCGGAGAGGTGCTCGTCAGTGCGCTGGCGGACACGTGCCGTGACTTCGTCAAGAATCCAAGCATCGACGGCTATCCGGATCTGCTCAACGCCGTTACGCAGAAGCAGATCCAGACAATTGACCGGGAACGCTTGAACGACGTCTCGTTCTTCAACAGCTACCCCTATGGTGGGCTGGAGGTGAAGAACACTTTTGGCACCAAGAAGGCGCTGAAGGGCGGGGCCGACCTTCAGCCTGGCATGACCCGCATCGAGAGCATCCAGCCCAAGCTCGACTGGAAAGCACATCACCAAGACACAAATTTCTTGCTTGGCCTCGTCAGCGACTTCGTCGACGGCTGCCCCCAGATCGTCGCGGCCATGTATTCGGATGCACTGTCCAAGGAGGATTGGTCCAAGAAGCAGCAACCTAAGAAGGAGAGCACCATGACTTCGTTCTCCGTGATCGCCCAATCCGGCAACGACAAGATGCTCGCTGGGTTGCGGCTCTGCCTGGACCAGCCCGCCTACCTTGCCTTTTTTTGTCGAAGCCGCAGAAACAACTGAATGACACCTGCCGCGCGACTGCGGCGTCCGGGATCATATGACCCAGCGGGCTGATGCATTCTTGGCGGTGAACTCAATCCGCTTCAAGTCTGCCGCAACGAAAACCGAATGCACCATCCGTGCAAGTGACGTCGTGGATGTCCTGGTCGATGCGAACAAGTACTTGGAGGGTCTCTCGCGAGAGTTCCAGTCTCTCGGCATTGAACTCTACAGCGAGTTTCAGCTGCGCAATTTGAGCGGCTTCGTCGGGGAGGTGTTTTCGCGGGTCTTCGCCTTGAAAGTAGACCGCTTCAGGGTCAATCCACACGCCGACGGACGCCCTGATCTGATTGACGTTGCAAGCGAGCCTGTTGCCGAGTACTTCTCGAAAAAGTGCTTTGGCACCGACGGCGGCGGCAAACCGTTTCCCCTCAAGAAGATGCTTGCCCCGTTCAAGCACGGGGGTCTCGAGGTCAAGGCAACGATTGGTACACCAAGGTCCTCCTCCAAGGCTGAAATGAAGAGTGCCGGCGTCCCGGCGGGCTTCGCGCTGGGGACGTCCCGGGTCGGCTACCTCACGGTCCATCACGTTTTGGGGGCACCACGGTCATTGCGAGAACTTGTTGGGGCTATATTACGACTTCGTCGAAGCGCGCGAAGGGCACCCGCAGATTCTCGCCGTCTTCCATGCCGAACTCGATTCTGGAAAGGACTGGCAAGTCTTGAGCGTGGGAAGGCCGGGTTCAAAGAAGACCAGCAATACATCCCTGACGAAGAGCGCCAAGGCGAAGCTCCATAACGGCGTCGTCGCGGTCGTCAAGAATCCGCAGTATCAGCAGGCCCTTCGGAACTGCGGCTACTCATTTTAGCCTCGCTTTTCGGCACTGGGATGTAGCACTTCGACCTTCTCCCGACATCGTTATTCCGGGGTGCCACCGTGGCATGGCCAAAGCCTCCCTTTCAGGTCAGCCGCCGAATGCGCTCAGTGCGAACCTTCGGAACGAAGCCGGAGTTGCTGGTTCGAAATGCCATGCGGTCCCTTGGATTGCGCTTTCGAGCAAATGTGCGAGGACTGCCGGGCGTCCCGGATTTCGCCAACCGGACCAGGGGATTAGCCTTGTTTGTGCACGGATGCTTCTGGCATCGGCACGGCCACTGCCGGAGGGCCACGACGCCCCGCCGAAACACGGGTCTATGGACCAAGAAATTCGCGGCTAACGTCACCCGCGACAGGCGCGTCTTATCCGAACTTCGTCACTCAGGATTCGTTGTCGCCGTGATCTGGGAGTGCGAACCGCGGCTAACCCCAGCCTGTTGAAGCGAAAGATCGTCCGGCGCCTACGGCTACAGATGGAGCTGCCGAATGCAGTAACCCCTTCCTAGTCACCGCGTCGAGGCAGAACCTGGCCGACGAGGACCGGCTCCTCGACTAGCCGACTTGAGCTTCCTGACCAACTCCTCAACGGCGCGCAGACTTCCAGGGTTTGTCAAGCGCAGCCGGAAATGCAGCGCGCCAATGCGAAGGCGCTTTCTGTACTCCTCGTCTACGGCTTCAAATTCGGATGGTAGCCGTACGCCTGGAGCTTCGACGTAAAGGTACGGCCCCCAAAGCACCAGCCGCGCTGGGTAGAGCGAGCGGGCGAAGTAGAAGACGTTTCGAGATCAACGCGCCAGGGTTGTTTCGTGAGTACGTCTGCCGGAAGGTGGCCAACGAAGCCTCACGACTCAATATGGCCGAGGCCTTTTCCATCATGGCCCGGCGGGCTGGCAGGCTTCGGTCCTCATGTGCATTAGTCGATGACTTGGGCACCAGACCCTCCGTTGTCTGAGTTGCGTACTACTATCATGTTGGGTGACGCCACGACCATCGGATGGTGCGCGCCCTGGGCCGGCGAGAATTGACCATCATCCGACGCCCCCCCAAGGCTGTCCGGGTGCTCTCAGTGGGGTCTCTCCTCCGTCCCCAGGTTCGTGGGCCAGGGCACGGGCGACGGTACTTGCCTAACAGAACCGTGATGCTAGCGTGCGATTCTGATTGCGATGAGGCCTACGCCCTTTCGAACGTTTCTCGCGAGCGAATACAGAAGCGCTCGCTCCAGGCGCCGGTTGTCCGGACGGGCAGCCGACGATGTGGCTTCGCGATGCAGGCGCATCGAGCGCGTTCTCGGCATCGATCTCGATTCCGTGTTCCGAACGACGAACACAATCCAATTCGCCAAGGATCTCGAGCGCTCGGCTCCGAAATTTAGGTTCGCTGGGGACGAGCGCATCGGACTGGCGATGATGAAGTCGGCGGCTCGCAGGTACGCTGCGTTTGTTAACCGTACGTGAACAGGCGGCTGCAATCGCCTAGCCCTTTCCCGATCGCCGATATTCGGTCTCAGTTCTCTGCCGTGCTGGCTTCCACCCTTGCCGCCCGCTGAAGTCGCGTCATCAATCGCATCAACTCAAGCACTGTTCCGCCCTGTCGAACTAGGATTGGTTGGCTTTCGGCCGGGCCGCTCCAGTTCCGTAAACTGCTTCCCCTCTGCCTAGTGCAGGACCTCGTGTGCCATTTGGCGAGCCAGCACTGCAGTGCGCTCTGGTCCCTTGAGCTCCTTTCGTTTTGTGCCTGCAAGTTCGAGTCACTCCCAGTACCCACATGCGTCAGGTAAGACCGTCGAGCATTCCTTCCACTACCTCCGCCGGCATCCATCGTTCCCAAGCTACCGCCACCACTGGGTCCTCCTTCCAGGGGTTCCCGGCAAGGGCGAGGACGAAACCAGAGCCGCCTTGGGCCAGCCCGTCAACTCCGCGGCATACTCGTGCGCGTAAAGCATGGCCTCGTGAAGCCCGCCGAGCAGATAGGTGGGGTCGGCCGACAACTTCACCTCAAAAACGTGCGCCCTGACGCGCTTCCCGCCTTGTTCCAAAGTGACGGTGACGTCGGGGCGCATTCGACCCTGCTGGCCCAGGTAGTGACGCGCGCCGAGGTCTGCTGGGCCCGCGGGTAGCTCACACTGGTTGTAGAAGACCCGGACGACGCGGTCGTCCGCGGAGACGAATCGCGCAACTTCGTCGCGGTCGGGAGCGACTAGGCTGTGCTCCATCTGCCACGCGCCGTCCTTGCATAGGCGGCCTTCTATTGCTTCCAGTAGTCGGACCACGACCGCGAGTTCAAATCGCGTCTCCTCGGTAAGCGGAAGCAGCGCGCCCATCGCGACAATCCGGGCCAGCCTTCCGGGTCCCCGGTTCGGGATTCCTCGGTGTTGTTCCACCACCAAGCCCGCCTCCCGGTAGCAGGGGTGACGCGCCGCCCTGGCTGCCTCCAGATGCCTGGGCCCAATTGGTTCGCGTGCGACCTCGCTGAGACGGCTGTACCCAGAACGCGCCGGAGGCCGGGCTCGTGGCCCAGGTAGGCGGCGCCCAGCCCCGCTCCGGAGATGACCTTACTCTGGTGGAGATTCGTAGTTTCGGAGACCAGCCGGTCGATGACGGCGCGGAGC
>CAWHPQ010000028.1:0-156935 GCA_963831265.1 uncultured delta proteobacterium
ATCTCGATGTCGTCGCTGTGCGCGCCCCAGCGGATCCTGTATCCGCCGCGGGGCGGGGCGCCGAGCCTGAGGGGCAGCACGCCCGTCATCGCCGCTCGGCCCCTGCCTTCGACTTCCAAATCTCCCAGGGAGCCTTGCCCGAGTTGTAGATGTCGGTCAGTTCCTGCTGCTCCTTGAAGGTGTCCATGCACCAGAACCGCTCTCCCCGGTTGGCGAGCAGCTTGCGGTCCTGCATCAGGCGCGCGAAGGGCGCCTCGACCAGTTCGTCTCCCTCGCGCATGTAGTCGAAGATGGTCTGGCGAAAGACGAAGTAGCCTCCGTTGATGAGGATGTCCGGATTGGCGCACCGGCTTGATTGACTGCACGTGCCCGTCCGCCTCCATCCCACCAGGTGGAAGCTCTGCGACGGCTTGACGGCGAGGAACGTGCCAACCGCGTCGCTCGCCTGCAGCTTTGCAATCATTTCCGGCAGGTACATGTCGGTGAGCCCGTCGGAATAGTTCGGCGAGGTAATCTCTTCCCTGCCACGTGCTTCCGGGCCGCCATCAGCCGCTGGCCGATGTTGGCGTGAAGTCCGGTGTCCACGAAGGTGATGTTCCAGTCGGCGATGTCGCTGTTCTCGCAGCCGGACCGCCGCCCTCGACGAGGCCTGAAGTCGTTGGAGATCCACTCCTCGTACTGGAGAAAGAACTGCTTGATGACCTCGGCCTTGTAGCCCAGGCACAGTACGAAGTCCTTGTGACCGAAGTGCGCGTAGTACTTCATCAGATGCCAGAGAATGGGGCGCGGCCCGTATCTTCACCATGGGCTTGGGACATCTTTCCCGTGTACTCGCGCAACCTGCTCCAGACCACCGCAGAACAGGACGACCTTCATTGCACACCCCCCACCGAAGCCGCACCGGAGCGTGCGGCGGGAATCCCGTCGAGCCGGAGGAGCGCGTGGCGCTCCAGTACCCGGGCCGCCGCCTCGACGACTTCAAAGGGTATCGAGGAGCGCCCGGCAATGTCGACGAGCGTGTGCGCTCCGTCGGCGAGGCTCATCAGCCAGGGCAGCGCTGACTCGAGTAGTTTCCTGGGACGGCGCCCCGCCAGGTCCCGGTATACGCCCCGCCGCCCCAACTGGGGTTCACATCCTCTGCCCAGGCTGAGGACCAGCGCGTTCGACTCGAGGGCGTGGACGACCTCCAGGGCGGCCCGTAGGGATTCGGCGAGAGAGGGCGGGAGTACCAGCCCAAGATTGTCGGCCGATGTGTGCTGCTTCTCGCTCGCTCCGTGGCCGGAGCGCGTCAGGACCCCGACCGGCATGTCGATCCCGGGTGAGCAGAACTGCCGCTCGTCCCCGTACGGGGCGAAGTCGAGGATATTGCAACCGCCCACGCGTCGCTGGAGGACGACCTCGGCGATGTGGTCGAGTTCTGCGTCACCGCCCCGGGTGCGGTGATAGGTGAGGGGCTCGGCATCCCCGAGGCAGGAGAGGGACAGGCCCGCTCGAACCCTTCGACGGGCTTTCGGATCGAGCGCGAGCCAGGCGATGGCTCCGATTGTTCCTGGTGCGAACAGGAACCGGTACGTGAAGCGCCTCCGGACCTGGGCGAGGGTGCGCCCCAGGAAGGCCGCCACGACCATGGCCGACAGGTTGTCGTTCGCCATCGAGGGGTGGCGGACTGGGCGGAGACCAGGATCTCGTCATCGGTCTCGCCGGGCAGCACGCACTCTCCGAGCGTCATGCTTCCGGGCGCCAGGGTCGAGTCGATTACCACGTCGTAGATCCCGTCGGCCATCGCGTCGAGGCTGGACTGGGAGAGGCAAAACCCCCAGCTCTCCTCGTAGTAGGAGGTCCGGTATGGAATCCACTCCGGGGTGATTCGGAAGGGAGTGCAGATGGCGGAGTTCCTCCAGCGTCATGCGACGCCTGACCGGGATGCTGTAGGCGACCACGTGCAAACTGGATTGCGCGAGGTCGACGAAGCGCCTTCCCGTCGAGTCGGCCACGAACGCCTCGCGCACGTTCCACTCGAGCGGGACCTTCCAGTCGAACACGTCCGTTCCCGACGGACTTCGGTCAAGGGCGATGGGCGTCAGGTCTCCCAGTCGCCTAAGGGTCTCCCGGAGCCCTTCACCGGTGATGCTCCGGCAGATGGGCAGGTGCCCGATCCAGGCGTGCATCTCCTCCCCCGTGCGAACCGAATCGAACGTAGTCGAGCGCGTCCCGGACCGTTCGCCCGTCGACACACCTCTCTCCCAGCCCGAACGGCCCGCGTCTCTTCACGGACCTCTCCGTTGTAGACGTTTAGTCAAGGACGCGGACTCCTGGTATGGCAATCACGAACTTCCCCCCCCACTCCCGGATGAAGGCCATCTGCGCCACGATCTCGTCCTTGAAGTTCCAGGGAAGGATGAGAACGTAGTCAGGCCGGACCTCCCGGATCCGGTCCGGGTGGAGGATGGGGATGTGCGTGCCGGGAAGGAACTTCCCCTGCTTGTAGGGGCTGCGGTCCACCGTGAAGTCCAGGAAGTCGGTCCGGATCCCGCAGTAGTTGAGGAGCGTGTTCCCCTTGCCGGGTGCGCCATACCCGACGATGCGCTTCCCCGCACGCTTCGCGCCGATCAGGAACTCGAGCAGGTTGCGCTTTGTCTCCTGGACCTGTCGGCGAAATGCCGGTAGCTCTCGAGCTGGGCGACTCCGGCCGGCTCCTCCGCGCTCCGCAGTTGCCTCAGACGATCGGTCCCCGGACGACCGGGATTGCCTGCGTGGCAGGCGTAGACGCGCAGCGACCCACCGTGCGTGGGCAGTTCCTCGACGTCGAACACGGCGAGACCGTGGTCGGCGAATACCTTCTCCGCTGCGTACAGGGAGAAGTAGGAGAAGTGCTCGTGGTAGATGGTGTCGAACTGGTTTCCTTCCATGAGGCGAGCGAGGTGGGGCAACTCGATTGTGATGACTCCGTCACGGGCCAGGAGGAGCGCCCGCAGGCCCCCTCGGCGAAGTCGCCGATGTCGAGGAACCTGTGCGAGAAGCGTTCGCTCGCGGCAGATCGAGGTCGGCCGCCGTCCCGTCCGGACGGAGCGCACCGGGCTGCCCGTCTCCTCGCCGAAGAACTTCACCAGGGTCGGGATTCCCTTTTCCACCGCGACCTTCGCCACGTTCTCCGCCGGCTCGATTCCCAGGACCGGGATACCCTTCCGCACGAAGTGCTGGAGGAGGTAACCGTCGTTACTCGCGACCTCGACGACGAAGCTCGATGGCCCGAGCCCGAGGCGATCAGTGATCGTCGGCGTATCGCCGCGTACTGACCCAGCTGTCCGCGTACGAGGAGAAGTAGGCGTATTCCTTGAAGATCGACTCGGGGCTGACGTACTCCTCGAGCTGGACCAGGAAACAGCGGTCGCAGACGTGGACCCGCAACGGGTAGAACGCCTCGACCCGGTTCAGGTTCTCCCGGGACACGTATCTCCTGCTGGTCTCCGGTTTTCTCGTCTCTCGCGTTGGCCTTGCCGCAGTTGGCCAGGAAGTACCGGCTTCGCTGGATCCGGTCGCCGAGTTGCGCGCGGTGCTCCCGATGGCTGGTGAACCCGACGTTCCCGGCGACGGTGTCGTACAGGTAATACCAGCGTCGCTCCGCCGCCATGCGGAGCAGCGCGGCATGCGTCCCCTCCGGGCGCCTGCCCATCGCGGTAGACTAGCTCTTTATTACCCTGATCCGGCCCACCCGGGAAACGGGCACATCTCGTCATCGCATCCACCGAGGGCGGGAAGGAGCATGGACGCCCCGTCAGGCGCGACACCTCATCGACGCTGCCGGCGCAGCCAACCGCGATCACGTCGAACGCCCGGAGCGCCCTCAGTTCCCCCCTTCGCTCCCGGAGTCCCCGGGCCCAGACCTCGGTGACGTTGCAGATGGAGGTGTGTCCGAGGCGTGCGAGCCCACGGGTTGCAGCGCAGCCAGGCCGCCGAGAGAGAGGACATCGACGAAGACAAGTTCGTGTTTCTCCCCGGCCATCCTGCAACCTCCTCCATGCCACCGACCCCAGTGCCGGGGAGGTCACGGCCAGGCGTTCCGCCAGTCCTCGCGCCCGGGCGGATTGGAACGGCGTCGCCGACAGTGGAGAGCATCGCTGCGCCCTCGACCACCTCCACCAGGTCCTCGAACTCGAACAGCAGGCAGTTCGATAGGACGGGATTCAGGCGGCGCTGAGAGACCACGAGGGTGCGGGCCGTGGCGGCAGCTTCGTACACGCTGGTGGGGGGCTGTTCTTGCATCGCACTCCTGGGTGGGTCCTGGATCCTTACTCTGTCGTGGATGTGTTCACGGCTTCCGTCTACCCCACCACACCATGTTCGTGGGATTTGATCCGTCGAGTCCCTTTGGATTCATTCGGATGTTATGGTGGGCTGAACTCAACGACGAACGGACGAGCACGGGACGACATGAATCCGGAACACTTGACGGTTGGTGACTTGGTCGAAGCGGAGACCGCGGCAGAGATTCTGGCAACTCTCGACGAAAAAGGCACGCTCGAGGGCCTCCCGTTCATGCCCGAGATGATCTCTTCCTGTGGCGGCAGGTTTTCCATACAGAATATCGCTTCCCGGATGTGCGAGACCATCGACTGGTCCGGGAGTCGGACGATTCCGCACACCTTCCAGCTGAGCGAACTCCGCTGCGACGGGTCGGGCCACGACGGCTGCCAGGGAGGTTGCCGCCTCCTCTGGAAGGCGGCCTGGATTCGTCGCGTTGGCCCCGGGGAAGACCATTGCCCCCCTCTCGGGAAGGACGACGGTGCCCCGGCGAAAGCTGCTCGAGCTCCTCACCCGGAACACCAAGCAGCCGGTTGGATTCGACGGGGTTCCCGGCGAAACCTACCGCTGCCAGGCGACCGAGCTCGTGCGGGCCTCGAAGGGCGCCGAGTCGTTCCCGTACGTCCGCGACTTGGCGGGCAACGTCGCGCCGCTCCGCTTCTTCCGGGTTGTCGCCCGGCAGGAATCCGCGAGGCGGCGCGCAAGTTCGGGCTCGTCCCCCACGTTGCGCTGAAGGGTACCCGCAACCCGCCGCTCCTACGGCCGCCGCTGAATCTTCAGCCCGGGGAGTGGGTGGAGGTCCGCTCCAAGGCGGAGATTGCCGAGACGCTGGCACCCAACGGCGGTAGCCGCGGACTCTGGTTCGACCGGGAGATGCACGAGTTTTGCGGCAAGCGGTTCCAGGTGAAGGAGCGGGTCACCCGCTTCATCCATGACGCCAACGGGAAGATGATCGAATTGAAGAGCGACGCCGTGAAGCTCGAAGGCGTCACCTGCTCCGGCGACCAGAGCGTGGGCCGATGGTTTTGTCCCCGGTCTCTTCCCCTATTGGAGGGAGACTGGCTGAAGCGCGTCGACTCCTGAGCTTGTCGTGCTGGGTGGTTCTCACGATCCCCGTACCCGGAAGGTGGGCCTGTCTTCGCCGTGGGCTCTCCGCGAACTTCGCGCCCGTTCCCTTTCTGATCCTCTCGGCGGGAGGATTCAGCCGGCGCAGTTCCAGGGGCCTGAGACTACTTTCAGCGCCTTCCGCCAGTGGACCGCCTACTTCTCGCTGACCCTTCGCGAGCGCCTGGCGTTCTGACGCCCCCCTGGATTACCCCCAAAGGCTGGTCTGCGTTCGTCCTTGCGATCCCGATGGGGCGGATTGCCTGCGATCGAGTGACAAAATAATGATTGTTTGTGGCCACTTGCGTCCGCAATTTCGAAATTATCGAAGCAATATCAGTCCCTTGAAGACATATACCCCCTTGTCCCTACCTCGGCGTACATGCGTCACGGGACATCCAAGGCCCGTCCGATCGCGCTACACTACCTTGTCCATACCGGTCGGGGGGCTGGCCAGACCATGAAGAACAGAGTCGTCGAAGGTACCGTTCGTCTTCTTGACATCCTGTGCATCGTCGTCCGCGGTGCCCGCGGCCTATTTCCTGCGCGACGCACTGCCGGTGAACGGCAGGGGCCCGCTGGTCCCGCTCTCGGAGTACTGGCCGTTCCTGGCCCTCACCCTGCTCCTCTGGATCACGGCGACCTGGTTCTTCCGGGTCTACGAGAGCTTCCGCACCCGCACCGTCTGGCCCGAGATCGGCCGCATCGCGAAGGCCCTCGTGGCCGTGGCCCTCGTCCACATCGCGGCCGTCTTCTTCCTGCGCCTCCACGAGGAGGTCTCCCGCCTCTTCTTCGGTACCTACTTCGTCGATCGCCTTCGCCGCCCTCGCCGGGAATCGGGCGGTCCTCCGACGCGTCGCCCACTCGGCCCGCCGCAACGGCCACAACACGAGGGTCTTCGCCATCGTCGGCTCGGGCGATCTCGCGCACGACGTCGTCCAGACCGTCGAGGAGCACCCGGAGTGGGGCATGCTAGTTCGCCGGCCACGTCCTCGACGGGCAGGGCGCGGGCAACCCGAAGCCGGAGCTGGTTCTCGGCACCATCGCCCAGCTCGGCCAGATCCTCGACGACAACGTCATCGACGAGGTGATCTTCGCCGTGCCCCGCGAGCGGCTCTCCCACATCGAGGGCGCCTTCCGCCTCTGCCAGGAGCAGGGCGCCAACGCGCGCGTCTGCCTCGACCTCTTCGACGTCCACGGCGCACACGTCGCGCTCGGCGAGATGGACGGGCTGCCCATGCTGGCCTTCACCAGCGCGCCCACCGACGAGGTGGCGCTCCTCTTCAAGCGCGCCTTCGACGTGGTCTCGAGCGCCGTCGCGGTCCTCCTGCTCTCCCCGGTCTTCGTCGCCACGGCCGTCGCCGTCCGGCTCGACTCGCCCGGTCCGGTCTTCTTCCGCCAGACCCGCGTCGGGCAAGAACGGCCGCCCCTTCAAGATGCTCAAGTTCCGCAGCATGCACGTCGACGCCGAGGCCCGCCTCGAGTCGCTGCGCGCGCAGAACGAGGCCTCGGGCCCGGTCTTCAAGATGAGGAACGACCCGCGCGTCACCCGCGTCGGCGCGTTCATCCGCCGGACGTCGCTCGACGAGCTGCCCCAGTTCCTGAACGTCCTCGCCGGGGAGATGAGCATCGTCGGCCCCCGGCCGCCGGTGCCCGCCGAGGTGAAGCAGTACCAGCGCTGGCAGCGGCGCCGCCTCAGCGTGAAGCCGGGCATCACCTGCACCTGGCAGGTGAGCGGCCGGTCCAACATCTCCTTCGACCAGTGGATGAAGCTCGACCTCGAGTACATCGACACCTGGTCGCTCTGGAAGGACATCCAGATCTGCTTCCGCACCGTGCCCGCCGTCCTGCTGTCCCGCGGCGCGCACTGACGCTTCCCGGAAGGGGGACCCGGGTCCGACCTGTCCGACCCGGGTGATACGAGAGAGGCCTCCCCTGCGAACGCAGGCGGAGGCCTTTCCCTTTGACCTTCGACGCCGCCACCTTCGCCGCTGCACTCGCCCTGGGCATCGCCATCGGGGCGGTGGTCGCCTGGGCGGCCGGGCGCCACCGGACCGAGCGCATCGCCGCCCTGGAGGCCGCCGTGGCAGCCCGCGACGAGGCCGCGCTGGCCGCCGCCGAGAGGCTCCGCGGGGAGAGCGCCGCACGGGCCGCCCTCGCCGCCCGGCTCGAGGAGCAGCAGCGCGCCACCGCCGAGGAGCGCCGGCTGCTCCAGGACGCCGAGCGGCGCCTCGCCGACACCTTCAAGGCCCTCTCGGCCGACGCCCTCCGGGCCTCCAGCGCCTCCTTCCTCCAGCTCGCGGGGCAGGCCCTGGAGCGGTACCAGGAGGCCGCCCGGGGAGACCTCGAGAAGCGCCAGCAGGCCATCGGCGCGCTGGTGGTCCCGGTCCGCGAGGCGCTGGGGCGCTTCGAGGCCCAGGTGGGGGAGATCGAGCAGCGGCGCAGCGGGGCCTACTCCGAGCTGCGCGAGCAGGTCCGATCGCTCGCCGAGGCCCAGGGGCAGCTCCGGCTCGAGGCCGGCAACCTGGTGCGCGCGCTGCGGGCGCCCCAGGTCCGCGGCCGCTGGGGAGAGATCCAGCTGAAGCGCGTGGTCGAGCTCGCCGGCATGTCCGAGCACTGCGACTTCACCGAGCAGCATTCGGTCGACACCGACGAGGGGCGGCTCCGCCCCGACCTCGTGGTCCACCTCCCGGGCGGGCGCACCGTCGTCGTCGACGCGAAGGCGCCGCTCGCGGCCTACCTCGAGGCAGCCGAGGCCACCGACGAGGCCCGGCGGGCGTCGCTGCTCGTGGACCACGCCCGGCAGGTCCGCGACCACATGGTGGCGCTCTCCCGCAAGGCCTACTGGGAGCAGCTCGGGGCCACGCCCGAGTTCGTGGTGCTCTTCCTGCCCGGGGAGTCCTTCTTCTCCGCCGCGCTCGAGCAGGACGGAACCCTCCTCGAGATGGGAGCCGAGCGGCGGGTCATCCTGGCCACTCCCACCACCCTCATCTCGCTGCTCAAGGCCGTCTCCTACGGCTGGAAGCAGGAGGTGGTGGCGGCCAACGCCGCCCGCATCTCCGAGACCGGCCGGGAACTGCACAAGCGGGTCTCCGACCTCGCCGCTGCACCTCACGCGCGTGGGCAAGCACCTGTCGGCCACGGTCGAGGCGTACAACGGCTTCGTCGGATCGCTCGAGTCGCGCTTCCTGCCGGCCGCGCGCCGCTTCCGGGAACTGGAGGCGGCGGGGCCGGAGGTGGTCGCGGAGCTCGCGCCGGTGGAGACCGACGCGCGCCGGGCCCAGGCCCCCGAGCTGCGGGAGACCGGTCCCGGCGAGTGAGGCGCCTCGCTACTTCAGGCCGCCGGCGACGTACTTCGCGAGCGCGCTGATCTCGGCGTCGGACAGCTTGCCCTTCCACGGGCGTCATCTTGCCCTTGCCGTTGGCGATGACCTTCTCGATCTCGGCGGCGGGCATCTTGGTCGCGGTCAGGTCCTTCACGCCCAGCTTCTTCGGGCCCAGGCCCCCGAACTGCAGGAAGCCGGTCCCGGCGAGTGAGGCGCCTCGCTACTTCATGCCGCCGGCGACGTACTTCGCGAGCGCGCTGATCTCGGCGTCGGACAGCTTGCCCTTCCACGGGGTCATCTTGCCCTTGCCGTTGGCGATGACCTTCTCGATCTCGGCGGCGGGCAACTTGGTCGCGGTCAGGTCCTTCACGCCCAGCTTCTTCGCCATGTCGCTCTGCCCCTTGCCGTCCTTGCCGTGGCAGGCGGCGCACTTCTGCTGGAAGGTCTCGGCAGGGCCGGCCGCGAGGGCGACGGGGGCGACGAGGAGCGAGAGCAGGGCGGCGACGAGGATCTTCTTCATGGGCGTTTTCTCCGGGCTTGGGTTCCGGCGCCTTCGTAGCAGGGAACCGGCGCCGGCGTCCACGCCGGGAGGAGGACGGCCGGACCGGCCATCGGATTCAGGGCGGAGGGGCGACCCGTCTCGGACCGAGGAGATCCGCGCCGTCCGGCACGACAATGGCGACGAACTTCGGATCCTTCACGAGGTACCGGTGGGCGAGACGCCGCGGCTCCTTCAGCGAGCCGGTAGAGCCACTCGAAGCCCGGCATCTCGAGATCCATCGCGGCGCCCGCTGGATCCGCCCGATGAGGAAGTCGAAGGACGCACCGACACCGACGACCACCGCCGGCCGGAGACGCTCCAGGTTGTGCTGGATCCAGATCTCCTGCTTCGGCGACCCCAGCGCGACGAGCACCAGGTCGGGCCGCGCGGCCGCGACCTCCTCGATTCCCTGCGTCGAGATCTCCTGGCGACCCGTCGAGGCGGATGAACGGGCTCGCCGTGCCGACGACGTCGACGCCGAACTCCTTTCGGGCTCGCTCCGCCGCCGACTCGGCGACGCCGGGAGCGCCCCCGAGCAGGAAGACCCGCCACCCGAGGCGCCCAGCCATGCGCAGGAGGGGCTCGATGAGGTCGGAGCCCGAGATACTTCTCCGGCACCGGCGTCCCGAGCAGCTGCGACGCCCAGACGACGGGCTTTCCGTCGGCCAGGGAGAGGCTCGTCCCGGCGTAGGCGGCCCGGAAGGCGTCGTTCTCCTCGGCGGTGACCACGTGGTCGACGTTGGGCGTGAATACCGACCCGCCCTTCCCTGCCGTCACCAGCGCCTCGATGGCCTCGAGCGCACCGTCGAAGGTCACGGCATCCACCCAGAGCTGGCCTATGCGGATGCGCTGGGCGTGGGTGCCTTCCGGTCCGAGGGGTCGGAGGTCATGGGGCGCGGATCATAGACCGAACGGGTGCAGGCGCCCGTCCCACGATTCGTGGTCGTTCGCCGGGTCGCTAGTGCCCCACCTCGGCTCCCTGCGGAACCACCGGCGCCCCCTTGGCCCGGAGCGTTCCCATCGATGGGGACCGCCACGTTGACCAGGGTAGTGAACACGAGCGCCCCGAGCCCGAAGATCCCGATGGCCACCATCCACTCCACCATCGACGGACGGTACTCGTAGATCTCGCCCAGCGTGTCGGGGGTCATGCCCGGGATGACGAGCCCCATGCCCTTCTCGATGTAGACGCCGGCGAAGATGAGCACCGCGCCGACGTTCAGGGTCACCCAGTTCCGGCGGCCGGCGGGCATCACGAAGATGACGGTGGCGATCACCGAGCTGAGGAGCTCATGATGGGCACGGCCACGTTCACGAGCGTGGTGAAGACCAGCGCCCCCAGCCCGAAGATCCCGATGGCCACCATCCACTCCACCATCGAGGGCCGGTACTCGTAGATCTCGCCCAGCGTGTCGGGGGTCATGCCCGGGATGACGAGCCCCATGCCCTTCTCGATGTAGACGCCGGAGAAGATGAGGACGCAGCCGATGTTCAGGGTCACCCAGTTCATCCGGGTCTTCCGCACCACGAAGATGAGGAAGGCGCCCACCGAGCAGATGAGGGAGAACCAGGCGAACGGCACGAGCGCCCGGTTGTTCCCGATGCCCTGCCAGAGGTACTGCGTGTAGAGCAGGTGCTCGGTGTGGGAGTAGTACTCCTTGAAGATCTCGGCGCCGAGCAGGAAGAGGTTGAAGAACATGGCGTAGGCCATGAGCTCGGCCACCTTCCAGATGGCCTCGTCCTTGATCTCGATGGCGGTGGTCTTCCGCAGGATCTGGAAGAGGATGATCATCACCGCCGGCCCCGAGCAGAAGGCCGACGCGATGAACTTGGGCGCCAGGATGCCGGCGTTCCAGTACGGGCGGGCCGCCATGCCGGCGTACAGGAACGCGGTGACCGTGTGGATGCCCACCGCCGCCGGGATGCTGAAGAGCACCAGCGGCACGACGAAGACCTTGGCGTACTCCCGCCCGCGGTAGGCGCGGTAGAGGATGTGGACCACCACCACCAGGTTGAGGATCAGGTAGAGGTTCAGCACCATCGCGTCCCAGGAGAGCATCGACTGGGGCCAGTTGGGGTTCCCGGGGCCGGGCATGATGTGGGTGAGCCGGTCGGGGCGCCCCATGTCCACCAGGATGAACATCATGCACATGATGAGGGCGCTGATGGCGAGCAGCTCGCCCAGCACCACCACCTCCTTGATGGGCTTCCAGTTGTAGACGTAGGCCGGCACCACGAGCAGCACGGCCGCCGCGGCCACGCCCACGAGGAAGGTGAAGTTGCCGATGTAGAAGGCCCAGGTCACCTGGTCGCGCATGTTGGTGGCGAGCAGCCCCTCGTTCCACTGGCGCGAGTAGCCCACCAGCCCGATCCCGATCATCACGAGGAGCACGGCGATCCAGGCCTTGTAGGCCTTGCCGCCGCTGACCACCTGCCGCCCCGCGCCCTGCAAGAACTCGCCGATTGCCATGTCCGTTCCCTCGGCCGCTACGTCGCGTAGAAGTAGTAGAACTGCGGCTCGGTCGCGAGCTCCTCCTTGAAGACGAACACGCGCTTGCGGTCCATCACCTGGCGGATCTCGGACTCCGGGTCGAGCAGGTTCCCGAACTTGCGGGCCCCCACCGGGCAGATCTCCACGCAGGCCGGGTACTTCCCGTCGCGGCTCCGCTGGAGGCAGAAGGTGCACTTCTCGACCACGCCCATCGGGCGCGGGCGGTTGCCCAGGTAGTCGGTGACCGGGTTCATCTCCGCCGCCGGCAGCTTGGGCTCCGCCCAGTTGAACTTGCGGGCGCCGTAGGGGCAGGCGGCCGTGCAGCAGCGGCAGCCGATGCACCAGTCGTAGTCGATGACCACGATGCCGTCGGGGTCCTTCCAGGTGGCCTTCACCGGGCAGACCTTGGTGCAGGGCGGGTGGCGGCACTGCTGGCACTGCACCGGCATGTAGAAGTGGCCGGGCTCGGGCACCTTCTCCGGGTCGTAGTAGGGCGTGGCGTGCTGGAGCGCGACGCCGTGCTCCTTGTCCATCTGGAGCACCCGGATCCACTGGATCTGGGGGTTCTTGCGGGACTGGTTGTTCTCCTTCACGCAGGCGTAGACGCAGCGGCGGCAGCCGATGCAGCGCGAGAGGTCGAGCCCGTAGCCGAAGTTCACCCCGGGAATGGGCGGGCGGGCGCCGACGGTGACCGTCTTGCCGAACTGCGCCGACCACTTCTTCTCGAGCTTGGCGAGCATCGCCTGGAGCTTCTCCGGGGAGAGCTCGGTGAGGTGGCGGCGCTGCAGTTCCTCGACCACCGCGTCGGGCTTGCAGCCGGACACGGCGGCGATGACCGCGCCGGCGGCTGCGGTGCGCAGGAAGTCGCGGCGGGAGGCGCCGCCCTGCGGGCCGGCGCTGCCGGCCTCGTCCTGGAGCACGGGGAGACGGTTCCGGTCGGTCATCGGCCCTGCTCCTGCGGCGGGATCGGCGGCGGCTCGGGCTTGAGCGCCTGGAACCGCGGGTTGTGGGGGTTGTGGCAGTTCACGCAGAGGTAATAGGTCTTCTTCCCGTTCCACATCCCGGTCCGCTTGCCGTGCACGCCCACCTTCCAGTCGCGGTACTTGTCGCCGTGGCACTGGCCGCAGAGCTCGTAGGACCGGGTGAAGGGCACCAGCTTCCCGTTGATGAGGTGCAGCTGGTCGCGCTTGGCGTTGTCGTGGCACTCGAGGCACCAGCGGTCGGGGGCGCCGTGGTGGAACCCGGCCTGGATCTCGTCGTGGAAGGCGAGCTGCCGCGGCGACGGATCCCCGGCCTTGTCGTGGCACTGGGAGCACGGGAAGATCCCGTCGCTGAACGGAGGCGGCTCGGCCTGGATGTCCTGGCCGGCCCCGGGCAACTCGGGCGTGGCCTTGGGGGCGGCCGCCTCGGGCTTCGGTGGCGCTCCCTCCGCGCCGGACGGCCCCGCGAGAACCAGGGCGGCGGCGAGGGGAAGCACCGCTCGCCAGCTGGGGAAGATCATTCGAGTTCCTCCGTCTCCGCGATGGTCGCGGTGCGCATGCAGCCTACGAGCAGGGGACGTCCCGGGGCTTGATCCGGATCAGGGAGACCCGCAAGTGCCCCGCCCAGGCGAGAGCACTAGGCCTCGCTCGCCCGGGCGCGGGAGTTGGGCTGCCCCGTCCGGTACTCCTTCAGCCGGTACTGCACCTTCCGCACCGAGACGCCGAGCACCTCGGCGGCGCGCGCGGTGGAGCCCCCCACCGCGTCGAGCGTGCGCAGGATGGCCTCGCGCTCGATCTCGAAGAGGCTGGCTCCCGGGATGAGGGCGCTGCCCGCACCCTCGTCGGGGCGGGCGCCGCGGAGGACGGTGGGGAGGTCGTCGATGCCCACCAGATCGCCCTGGCACGCCTCGGCGGCGCTGGAGATGGCGTTCTCCAGCTCCCGGACGTTGCCCGGCCAGTCGTAGGCGAAGAGCGCCGAGAGGGCTCCCGGCGTGATGCCGCGGACGTTCTTGCCCAGGGCGCGGCCGTGCAGGGCCAGGAAATGGGCGGCCAGTGCGGGAAGGTCGCCCTTGCGGGAGCGGAGCGGCGGCAGGGAGAGCGAGACCACGTTCAACCGGTAGTAGAGGTCGTCGCGGAAGCGGCCGGCGCGGACCTCCTCGGCCAGGTCGAACCGGGTCGACGCCACCACGCGCACGTCGGCCCGCAGCGTCCGGGGCCCCCCCACCCGCTCGTACTCGCCCTGCTGGAGGAGGCGCAGGAGCTTCACCTGAAGCGAAGGCCCGAGGCTGGCCACGCCGTGCAGGTAGAGCGTGCCGCCGTCCACCCGCTCCAGCAGCCCCTCGCGGCGCCGGCGCGTCCCGTTTGCGGTGCTCCCGTCGCTCCCGAAGACGTGCTCCTCGAGCAGGCTCTCCGAGAGCCCGGTGCAACCGGCGCGGGCGAAGGGGCGATCGCGCCGCGGCGAGGCCTCGTGGATCATCTCGGCGACGAGCGAGCGCCCGCTTCCGGCCTCCCCCTGGAGCAACACGGTGGCCTTGGTGGGAGCGGCACGCCGGATGATCTCGTCGATGGCCGACGCCTCGGGCGAGGAGCCGACGTAACGGAGCCGGGCCCGGGCCTGGTCACGGAGCTCGCGCGCCTCCCGGCGCAGGCGCCGCTTCTCGAGCGCCCGCAGCACGACCACCGCGGCGCGGACCGGGTCGTCCGGGACGATCACGAAGGCATCCGCGCCGTTCCGCAGCGCCTCGATGGCCCCCCCGACGTTCTCCCGGCGGCAGGTGACCACGAACGCGGCGTCGGAGCCGCCGGCACGGGCGAGCGAGATCACCGCGGCGCAGCTCCAGCCGCTGGCCCGGGCCGCGCACACGACCGCATGGACCGGCGTGGCGCGCAGGATCTCGATGGCGTTCTCGGCGGTCGCGGCCTCGACCACCTCCAGCCCCTCGGCACGGAGCGATGCCGCCAGTTCCCCTCGCAGGGCCGTGTCGGAATCGAGAATGAGGACTCGTTCGGTCGTCACCGGGTCGGGCTTCTGCAATTCGCGCACCGGCCGAATTTCGGGGCGAATCGCCCAGGGCGCGCAACGGTTGCGATTCGACTTGATCTCGATCCATCCGGGCGCACGGGAGGGAGGCGATCCCGAGACGGGCCGAGGGGTTCGGGTCCTGGCGGGGATCGGAGCGGCCTCCCCCGCAAGCTGGACGGGGCGGGGTCCGCGGCGCATGATCTGCGCCATGGCCAGGGAGCCCGACGGGCTGGAGATCCGCCAGGGGACATCACCCGGCTCTCCGTGGACGCGATCGTGAACGCCGCCAACGAGCGGCTGGCCCCCGGTGGTGGGGTGTGCGGGGCCATCCACGCCGCCGCGGGACCGGGCCTGGCCCGGGAGTGCGCGACGGTCGGTGGCTGCCCCACCGGAGAGGCCCGCCTGACGGGCGGGCACCTCCTGCTCGCCCGCTGGGTCGTGCACGCGGTCGGACCGGTGTGGCGAGGCGGGGACGAGGGGGAGGACGCCGCGCTGGCGGGCTGCTACCGGTCACGCCCTGGACCTGGCCGCGAAGGCCGGGGCCCGGTCGATCGCGTTCCCGGCCATCTCCACCGGGATCTACGGCTTCCCGCTGGAGCGGGCGACCCGGATCGCGGTCCGGGAGGCCCGGGCCGGGCTCGCCCGGCACCCGGCGCTCGAGAAGGTGGTGCTCTGCTGCTTCTCGGAGCGGGACCGGGAGGCGTACGAGCGGATCGCGTCGGCCGCCGACCCGTGACCTACGGCTTGTGCGCCGGCGGGTGCTCGACGTTCGACTCCGGGGTGACCTTCACCGGCGGGGGCTCAGCCTGCATGGGCGGCGCCTCCCTCTGCCAGGGCTCGTCCTCCCACGACCCGGAGTAGGGCGGGTTCGTGTAGGGGAAGCGGGTCACGTTGTCGAGCAGGGTGAGCCCGATGAGCAGCGCCACGAAGAGCGCCGACACCACGAGCACGAGCCGGGCCACCCCCCGCTCCTCCCAGAGGTGCATGAAGAAGACGGCCACCAGCGCCGCCTTGACGGTGGCGATGGCCAGCGCCACCACCACGCGGCCGGCGTAGGACATGTCGGTCTTCCAGACGGCGAGCGTCACGCCGGTGAGCACCATGAGGGCCGCCCAGACCATGACGTACTGGGCCGGGCCGAGGTGCTTGCCTTCACTGTGGGTCGTGGCGGTCACGGTCGCTTCCTCAGACCAGGTAGAGGAGCGGGAAGAGGAAGATCCAGATCAGGTCGACGAGGTGCCAGTAGAGCCCCGAGAGCTCGACCGGGCTGGAGTAGGCCGGGCCGAACTCCCCGCGGTTGGCGCGCCAGGCCACCCAGCCGAGCACGCTCATGCCGATGAGCACGTGGAGCCCGTGCAGCCCGGTCATGAGGAAGTAGATCGTGAAGTACATGCTCACGCCGGGCCCCTGGAGGCCGGCGTAGTGGTAGAGGCGTCCGGGGAGCTGCCCGTCGACCCAGTGGTGGTAGTACTCGTAGCCCTTCAGCACCATGAAGACGCCGCCGAAGAGGATGGTGACGGCGAGCAGCCCGACCACCTTCCGGTTCTCGCCCTGGCGCGCGTAGTGGATGGCCAGCGCCACCGTGAGCGACGAGGTGATGAGGACCACGGTGTTGGTCGCGCCCATGGCGACGTGCGCCAGCTTGCTCGCCTCGTCGAACCCATCGGGGAAGAGGTACCGGTAGACCGCGTAGGCGGTGAAGAGCACGGCGAAGAGCAGGATCTCCGTGGAGAGGAAGAGCCACATCCCCATGCGGGCGGCGTGCTCCTGCGTCTTCATGTCCGGGAAGTGGTGGGCGAGGCGGGAGGGCGCCGCGGCGGCGTCAGTGTGCATGCTTCACCTCGGCGGCGGGGCCGTCCTGGTACTCGTGCGGCCCGCGGTCGAAGACCGGCGTCTCCGGGAAGTTCTGCAGGCTCGGCGGTGACGGGGTGTTCCACTCGTAGCCGCGCGAGAACCAGGGGTTCGGCCCCGAGACCTTCCCCTTCACCAGCGAAGCCACCAGGTAGAAGAGGATCAGGAAGAAGCCGAAGGCGAGCAGCGAGGCGCCGGCGGTGGAGGCCACGTTGAGCGCCTGGAACTGCTCCGGGTAGGAGTAGTAGCGGCGCGGCATCCCCATGTTGCCGAGCAGGAACTGGGGGATGAAGGTGGCGTTGAAGCCGATGATGACCAGCAGTGACGCGGCCAGCGCCCAGCGCTCCGAGTAGATCTTCCCGAACATCTTCGGCCACCAGTAGTGAAGGCCGGCCAGGAAGGCCATGATGGTCCCGCCCACCATGATGAAGTGGAAGTGGGCCACCACGAAGTAGGTGTCCTGCCAGTGGACGTCGAGGGAGACCGACGAGAGGGCGATGCCGGTCAGGCCGCCGAAGACCAGGAAGTACAGGAAGCCCATGAAGTAGACGAAGGGCGCCGAGACCTGGATGGCCCCCTGGTACAGCGTGGCGGTCCAGTTGAAGACCTTGATGGCGGTGAAGAGCCCCACGAACATGGAGAGCACGCCGAACACGCCGGAGGCGAAGGTGGACTGGCCCGAGGTGAAGAGGTGGTGCCCCCAGACGAAGAAGCCCACGAAGGCGATGCCCAGCGACGAGAAGGCCACCGCCTTGTAGCCGAACATGTTCTTGCGGGCGGCCGACTGGACCACCTCGCTGACCACGCCCATGGCCGGCAGGATCATGATGTAGACGGCCGGGTGCGAGTAGAACCAGAACAGGTGCTGGAAGAGGATGGGGTCGCCGCCGCGGGCCGGGTCGAAGATCCCGAATCCGAAGACCTTCTCGAAGGCGACGAGGAGCAGCGTCATCCCCAGCACCGGCGTGGCCAGCACCTGGATGACGCTGGTGGCGTACATGGCCCACACGAAGAGCGGCAGCCGCATCCAGGTCACGCCCGGGGCCCGCATGGTGTGCACGGTGACGATGAAGTTGAGGCCGGTGACGATCGACCCCATGCCCAGGATGAAGGCGCCGAGCAGCACCGGCGCCACGGTGGTGACGGTGGTGGTGCTGTACGGGGTGTAGAAGGTCCAGCCGGTGTCGGTGCCGCCCTGGATCATCCCCCACACCGCGATGACCGCGCCCAGCAGGTAGAGGTAGACCGAGAGCAGGTTGATGCGCGGGAAGGCCACGTCCTGCGCGCCGATCATGAGCGGGATGAAGAAGTTCCCGAAGATGCCCGGGATGGCCGGGATCATGAAGAGGAAGATCATGATCACGCCGTGGAGCGTGAACATGCGGTTGTAGGCCATGGCGTCCATGACCGTGGGACCGGGCGTGAGCAGCTCGAGCCGGAGCAGCAGCGCGAAGACGCCGCCCAGGAAGAAGCTGATCAGGGTCAGCCCCAGGTACATGACACCGATGCGCTTGTGGTCGAGCGTGGTCAGCCACGACCGCACGCCCTTCTCGGCGTTCAGGTAGTTCGGCGTGTTGTAGGCCGGGCTACTTGCCGGTGACGGGGACATAGATGGGACCCTTCTGCGGCTCGGCGGTCGGAGCGTCCGTCCGCAGGGACTTGATGAACTCGGTGATGGCGGCGGCGTCGGGGGCGGCGAGCTTGCCCTGGTAGGTGGGCATGACCGCCTTGTCCTTGTAGCCGGCCACCACCTCGGCGTTGGGCTCCATCATGGAGCGGGTCAGGTAGGCCTCGTCGGCCACGATGGTCTTCCCGCCCTCCAGCTTCACGGAGCGCCCGGAGAGGTCGAGCCAGGTCGGCCCGATGTGCTGGGTGCCGTCCACGGTGTGGCACTTGAAGCAGCCCTGCACCGCGGCGATGCGCCGCCCCTGCTCGACCAGGCTGCCGCGCAGGTCCTCGTTCTCGATCCCGCACCGGCCGGCCGTCCTGGGCCAGCGGCTGGCTGCCGCGCCGCTGCTGCTCCATCCAGGCGTCCCACTCGGCGGCCGGCATGACCACCAGCTCGCCCAGCATGGCCGAGTGACCCAGGCCGCAGTACTCGGCGCAGAAGATGGGATAGCGGCCGGGCGCGTCGGCGTTGAACCAGGTCTGGGTGTAGCGGCCGGGCAGCGCGTCCTGCTTGAGGCGCAGCGCCGGGACGTAGAAGGAGTGGATCACGTCCCGCGAGGTGAGGAGCAGGCGCACCGGCCGGCCGGCCGGGACGCGGAGCACGTCGGTGGAGTTGGGGCCACCCGGGTAGGCGAACTTCCACATCCACTTCTTGCCCTGAACGTAGACGTCCATGGCCCCCTTGGGCGGGGTCTGCAGCCGGACGTACTGCGGGTAGCCGATGGCGAAGTAGGAGAGGAAGAGCACGAGCGGCAGGCCGATGAAGACCGCCTCGTGGATGGGCTTCGGATCCACGATGGGAGTGGTCTGCTGCGCGTGCTTGCGCTGGTAGCGGAAGACGAAGACCGTTGCGGTGGCCAGCGTCGTCCAGGCCCCCAGCATGGAGGTGACGAAGACGAAGTAGTGGAGGTAGTCGAGCTCCCGGGCCCACTGCGACGCCTGGGCGGGGAGGAAGAGGAGCTTGCGCAGCAGTTCGTTCAACAGGTTCATCGGCGGGCTCCCTTCGCCTCGCGCCGCCAGAACACGAAGAGCGCGCTGGCGAGGCCGAAGAGGACGAGGAGGGCGCCAGCCCGCACCACCCCCATCGCGTAGGGGACGTACTTCCGCGCCACCGGGTCGTAGCGGTAGCAGGTGAGCAGGAAGCGGTCGAAGCTGGTGCCCACCTTCCCGTCGGCCGCCTCGACCAGCGCGAGCCGCAGGTCACGCCCGGGGAACTCCACCCCGTAGAGGTAGCGGGAGACGCGGCCGTCGGGCGTGAGCACCAGGATGGCGGCCCCGTGGGCGTACTGCTTGGTCTCCTCGTCGAACTTGTAGTGGAAGCCGACCGCGTCGGTGACGAGGTGGATCTGCTGCTCCTGCCCGACCAGGAAGGGCCAGACGTCCTTGCGGTCGGCCTTGTCGAAGGACTGGAGGTAGTGCTTCTGCCGCACGAAACCCTGGGCCGCCTTCTCGCGCGGATCGAAGGAGATGGCGAGGGCGGTGTAGTCGCGGCCCAGCTCGAGGCCGGTCTCCTTCATGCCCCGGGCCATCCCTCCGAGGATGAGCCCGCAGAGCATGGGACACTCGTAGTAGACGAGCGCCAGCACGACCGGCTTGCCCGTTCCCAGGAAGTCGGCGATGCGCACCGGCTTGCCGTCCTGATCGAGGAAGGAGGCGCCGACCGGGACCTGGGCGTTCAGCTTCTCCTCGATCTCCACGCCCTGGAGCGGGGCCGGCCCCTCGGGGTCGTCCTCGGCGCGTGCGGCGGCGGGGAAGCCCAGGAGGAGGGCCAAGGCGATGGCGGTGGCTCGCCTCACGGTCGCTCTCCACGGACCACGCGGGCCATGGCGTCGTCGATGGGGACGTGCACCACGCCGGCCTTGCGGTCCACCCAGCCCCAGGTGGTGAGGCGCTCGACCTGCCGCGCGCGCCACTCGGCCGGCTCCACCGCCAGGCCGAAGAGGCGCTGCTCGACGATGCCGATCTTGTTCCGGCCGATCTCGGAGGGCGGCGCGGCCGGCCCGTCGGGGAGCATCTCGGCGCGGGTGGGCTCGTAGACGTAGCGGATGGTGGCCCAGCTGGCCACGAAGAAGAAGATCAGCGAGGCGGCGCCCACCGCCAGGATGCGCGGGGTGCCGATGCGATCGGGCTCGGCCCGGGTTGCGTGATTGCTCGGGTCGCTCATTGATGGGGCTCGTAGTGGAGGGACTCGGCCAGGTGCGGATCGCTGGCCGGAAGGATGGAGTGGCCGCGCAGCCGGCCGACCACCCAGGCGACGCAGGCCCCGCCCACGCCCAGGAAGGCGGTCAGGTCCATCCAGCTGGGGCGCGGGCCCGACGGGGAGAGGCCGGGCATGACCACCCAGTAGATGTCCACGTAGTGGACCGCCAGGATCCAGAGGGACATGATCACGAGGGGCTTCCAGGTCCGCTTCCGCTCCCTGGGCATCAGGATGAGGAAGGGCAGCACGAACTGGAACAGGGCCAGGAAGATGCCCACGCCCTTCCAGCCGGAGTCGGTGCGCACCAGGTACCAGGGCACCTCCTCGGGCAGGTTGGCGATCCAGATGAGGAGGTACTGGGAGAAGGCGATGTAGGCCCAGAAGGCGGTGAAGGCGAAGAGGTACTTGCCGAGCGAGTGGACGTGGTTCGGGTTCACGGCGCTCTTCAGCGGCTCCACCTGCGACGCCGCGGCCGCGGCCAGGATCAGCATGGCGATGGCGGCCACCAGGCTCCCGGCGAACCAGTAGACCCCGAAGATGGTGGAGAAGAGGAAGGCCGACAGCGACATCTGCCAGTCGAAGGCGGCGAAGGTGATGGCCAGAGCCACGAAGGGCAGGCCGCCCGCGCCGAGCTTGCGCATCTTCTGCTTGGTCGCGACCCCGCCGCCTTCGTCCTGGGCCAGGGACCAGCGGCGCATGAGGGTGGCCACTCCGATCCAGATCCCGAAGTAGAGGACCGCCCGGAAGAGGAAGAAGGGCAGGTTCATCCAGGGGTGGCGGTGCTCCCAGAGGTGGACGGCGAGATCCCCTTCCCCGTGCGCCCAGGGCTGGATGGGGGCGTGCCCGGCCGCACCGGGGTTCACCCAGGGGAAGATCTGCCCGGCCCCGAGGGCGATGGGGAGGAAGAGCACGGCCAGCACCGTGAAGGCGGTGGGCAGGCTCTCGAGCAGGCGCCGGACCACGATGTACCACTTCGAGCCGGCGGCCTCGTTGGCCATGAGGAAGACCATGGCCGCGCCGGCGATCCCGGCCCAGTAGACGAAGGCGGCCAGGTAGGCGTACAGCGCGCGACGGGTGTCGAGGGCGCCGCCGGCCGCGGTGGCGAGAAGGCCCACCGCGCCCACCGCGGCGGCCCGGATCATCAGGGTTCGACCCCCGGTGAATGGCGCGGCGTTCATCGGTTCTCCTTCTCGAGGCGGGCGCGGACGTCGGGCGGCACCTGCTCGATGCGGACGCCCTGCGAGAGCTGCAGGGCCCGGACGTAGGCGACCACGGCCCAGCGCTCCTCGTCGCCGAGCCAGGGGCGGTAGGAAGGCATGTAGCCGTACCCCTCGGTGATGGCGGTGAAGAAGAACCCGTCGGGGCGCGCGCCGATCTGCAGCAGGGAGGGAGGCGGCCGGATCGACATGTTGCGGGCCACCGGCCCCTGGCCGTCGCCCAGGACGCCGTGGCAGACGGCGCAGAAGACGTCGTAGCGCTTGCGCCCGAGCGCGAGGAGCTCGGGGGTCACCGGCACCGGGATGCGGGCCACCGGCGCACCGGCGGCGTCGCGCCCGGTGGTGGCGGCGGCCTCGACCGGGGCGCCGGCCGGCACGGTCCCCGGAGGAGGCGCCCGCATGGCGATCTGGTCCGGGAAGAAGACGCTCTTGCGGTAGGGCTTCACCTTGGGCTGCTGCATCATGGGGTTCACCCATTCGCAGCCGGCGGTGACGAGCGCGAGCGCCAGGATGGGAAGCGCCCTCATGCTTCCTCCGGGACCAGCTCGACCTCGGCGGCGCCCAGGCGGCGCAGCTCGTCGGAGATGGTGGACACCTGCTCGGCCTTCACCGACACCGAAATCCAGAGGGCGTCGATGGTGGCGGACCGGAAGGACTCGACCTCGAAGAGCGGGTCGTAGGGACGGGGGAAGCGGAAGATCGCCATGAGCCCGAGGAAGATGGAGACGCCCGCCAGCAGTACGCCCAGCTCGAAGGTGACCGGGACCCAGGTCGGGGAAGGCACCGCGTTCCGGTTCCCGACGTTGAGCGCGTAGTCCACGTCGTTCATCCACCACTGCATGAGGACCGCGCTGACCACGCCGACCAGGCCCGCCGCCCCGGCGATGAAGGGAACCGGGGACCGCTTGAGCCGGAGCACCTCGTCGGAGCCGGGCAGCGGGTACGGGGAGTAGAAGTCGAGGGCGGAGTGTCCCGCCGCCTGCAGCGCGCGGGCGGCGCCGTAGAGCGAGTCCAGCGAGGGGTACCTGCCGAGGACGACGCGCCGGGTGCTCACGGGTGCCCCCCGACGTGCGCCTTGTCGTGCTGCATCTCGTGGTTCAGCTCCTTCACCTCGGCGAGCGCCACCGACGGGACGAACCGCAGGAAGAGCAGGAAGAGCAGGGAGAAGAAGCAGATGGTGCCGAAGAAGATGCTCCAGTCGACCCAGGTGGGGATGAACATGCCCCAGCAGGAGGGCAGGAAGTCCCGGTGGAGCGAGGTGACGATGATGACGAACCGCTCGGCCCACATCCCGATGCCGACGAGGATGGAGGAGATCCACAGCCAGGCAATGCTGGTCCGGGCCTTCTTGAACCAGTAGGTCTGGGGGACCAGGACGTTGCAGGCGATCATCGTCCAGTAGATGAAGGCATAGGGCCCGGTGGGGCGCGTCTTGAAGAAGAGGAAGGCCTCGTAAGGATTCCCGCTGTACCAGGCCATGAAGTTCTCCATGAGGTAGCCGTAGCCCACGATCATGGAGGTCACGAGCATCACCTTGGCCATGTTCTCCAGGTGACGTCCGGTGATGACGTTCTCGAAGTGGAAGGCCTTGCGGGCGGGGATGATGAGGGTGAGCACCATCGCGAACCCGCCGAACACCGCTCCGGCCACGAAGTAGGGCGGGAAGACCGTGGTGTGCCAGCCGGGGAGCAGCGAGACGGCGAAGTCGAAGCTCACGATGGAGTGCACCGAGAGCACGAGCGGGGTGGAGAGGCCGGCCAGGATGAGGTACCCGATCCGGTAGTGCTGCCAGTGCCGGGAGGACCCCTTCCATCCCAGGGCGAAGAATCCGTAGGCGAGCCGCTGCGTCCTCTTCTTGGCGGTGTCGCGCAGGGTCGCGAAGTCGGGGATGAGGCCGAGGTACCAGAAGAGCGCGGAGATGGTGAGGTAGGTCGAGACCGCGAACACGTCCCAGATGAGCGGGCTCTTGAAGTTGGGCCAGATCCCCATGGTGTTCGGGTACGGGAAGAGCCAGTAGATGGCGAACCAGGGGCGCCCGGTGTGCACCAGCGGGAAGAGCCCGCCTGCATGACCGCGAAGATGGTCATGGCCTCGGCGAAGCGATTGATGGAGGTGCGCCACTTCTGCTGGAAGAGCAGCAGGATCGCCGAGATCAGGGTGCCGGCGTGGCCGATGCCGATCCACCAGACGAAGTTGATGATGCCGAAGCCCCAGCCCACCGGCTGGTTGTTGCCCCACATGCCGATGCCGCGGGCGACGGTCACGGTCAGTCCGAGGACGAGGAAGCTCGTGCCTGCGGCGGCGAGCCCGATCATCATCTTCCAGGCCTGCGGCGTCGGGGAGAAGATGGGGGAGAGCAGCTCGGTATTGAGCTGTGACTCCGTCGGCGAACCGGCGATGAGGGGTGCCGGAGCCAGCGGATCGGGGTGGACGGCGGCGGTCGCTGGAGGCGTCATGCCAGGTCCGGGTTGGGGTTGCGGATCTTGACCAGGTAGGCGGTGCGGGGCCGGGTTCCGAGCTCGTGGAGCAGGTCGTAGCGGCGCTCGTCGTCGTGCAGCTTCTTCACCCGCGACTGCGGGTCGTTCAGGTTCCCGAAGACGATGGCCTGGGCCGGGCAGGCCTGCTGGCAGGCGCTCTGCAACTCACCGATCTTCTTGCCGCCGGAGCGGGCGTCGATGCGGGCCCCCTCGATGCGCTGGACGCAGTAGGTGCACTTCTCCATGACGCCGCGGGAACGCACGGTGACGTCGGGGTTGAAGAGCAGCGTCTGGACGTCGGGGACCTCCGGGCGCCAGTTGAGGAAGTTGAAGCGTCGCACCTTGTACGGGCAGTTGTTGGAGCAGTACCGGGTCCCGACGCACCGGTTGTAGGCCATCTCGTTCAACCCCTCCTCGGAGTGGACGGTGGCGTTCACCGGGCAGACGTACTCGCAGGGCGCGGTCTCGCAGTGCTGGCACATCACCGGCTGGGTGATGGTCTCGGGGTTCGCGACCGGGCCGGAGAAGTAACGGTCGGTGCGGATCCAGTGCATGATCCGCCCCTTGGCCACCTGCTCCTTGCCGACGGTGGCGATGTTGTTCTCCTCCTGGCAGGCGATGACGCAGGCGTTGCAGCCGGTGCAGCGCGACAGGTCCACCGACATGCCCCAGGAGTACTCCTGCTTCGAGTAGTCCACCGGGACCTGGGCGGTGGCGGGCAGGCCGTGCAGGTGGTCGAGCTCGGCGCGCCCCGCGGGGTGGCCCACTCCTTCGTGCTGAAGTCGAGCGCCAGCGGGCGCCCCTCCATGGAGAAGTGCCCCTGGGCGACGGCGAACTTGTGCTTGCCCTTGCCGGCGGTGACGGTCAGTCCGGGCGCGAACCAGGCGCCGGCCTCGCGGAGCCGGTAGGCGTCCACGCCCACGCCCTTCGAGACCGCCGACCCGTCGGTGCGGCCGTAGCCGATGGAGAGCGTCACCGCGTCGTCGGCGTGTCCCGGCATGACCATGACCGGCGCCTGGACGCTGCGGCTGCCCAGCGCCAGCGTGACCACCTGCCCGCCCTCGACGCCGAGCCGCTTCGCGGTGGCGTCGGAGAGGTAGGCGGCGTTGTCCCAGCTCACCTTGGTGATGGGGTCGGGGAGCTCCTGGAGCCAGGCGTTCCCGGCGAACCGGCCGTCGAAGAGGCCGTAGGAGGGCGCCAGCGCGAGCTCGATCCCCTCCCCCTTCGCGCCGGGCATGCGCCCCAGGGCCGAGGCCACGGCGGCGACATCCACGGGCGCGGACTCGGCAGGCTCGGCGGTCCCGGGGATGACACCCTCGCGGAGCCAGCCTTCCCAGCGCGCCTCGAACGCCGCCGGGTCGAGGGCGTTGCGGGCGGCCCAGTGGGCCTTCACGTGGCGCAGGGCGCCGCGGTCGCCGGCGTCGAGGAAGGCGGCCAGCAGGTCGATGGCGGTCGTGCTCTCGTAGAGCGGCGCGATGAGCGGCTGCACCAGCGAGGCCACGCCGTCGCGGGAGCGGGCGTCGCCCCAGCTCTCGAAGGGGTGGCTCGAGGCGAGCCTCCAGCTGCAGCGGCGCGAGGTCTCGTCCTCGCGAAGGGAGAGGTAGAGGGCGTTGGGGACCCTGGCGAGCAGTGCGCCCAGGTCGAGACCGGCCGGGGCGGCGTGGACCGGGTTCCAGGCGGTGATCACCAGGGTGTCGAGCTTGCCCCCATCGATCTCGGCGCCAGCGCGGGAAGCGCGGCCGACGAGGGGGCCGCGTCCCCGAGGACCGGGCGCCCGTGACGGACTGTCACGCCCACGTTGCCCAGCGCGGCGTTCATGGCGTGGACCAGCGCGTGGACGGCCGGTGGCTGGCGCAGGCCGGCCAGCACGACCGAGCGGCCGCGGTGGGCGGCGAGGTCGGCCGCCACGGCCCGGGCGGCGCGGGTGAGCTCGGGGGAGAGCACCGGCGCGCCCGGAACCACGCCGAGCTGGACGGCCACGGCGCGGGCGAAGGACGCCACCTCGCCGCCCTTCATCCGGAAGCGATGGTCGGCGTTCGCGCCGGTGAGCGACATGGCGGGCTCGGCGACGTAGAGGCGGCTCATCTCCGCCCCGGGCTCCCGGTGGCGAGCGAACTCGCGGGTCAGGCGCAGCGACTCACCCTGCCCGGAGAGGAAGTCGGCGTCGAGGGAGAGGATGGCGCGGGCCGGATCGAGGCTCACGCGCACCTCGAGGGGGCGCCCGAAGGCGATGCGGGCCCCCTCGGTGGCGTTCTCCTCGGTGACCGGCGCCCAGACGTGGATGCGGGCCCTGGGGAATCGGGCCGCGAGCCTGCGGCGCAGCTCGGCCTGGGTGGGCGAGGCGTCGGGAGCGAGCAGGAAGGCGAGGTGCGCGCCGCCGTCGGCCTCGTGCTCCCTGGCCAGCTTCTGGATCTCGGCGAGGAGCCCCCGCCAGGAGAGCGCGTTCCCGGCCCGCCAGTACCCCTTGGCGCGCTCCGGGTCGTAGAGGTCGAGGAGCGTTCCCTGGTCCCAGGTGGACGCGGCGCCCTGGCTGGTGGGGTGGGCCGGGTTCCCCTCCACCTTCACCGGCCGTCCGTCGGCGCTGCCCACGAGGAGCCCGGTGGCGTACCCGTCGAGGGAGAGCGCGGTGGCGTAGTGGAACCGCTTGCCGGGGCGGTTCTCACCGGCTCGAGGACGAAGGGGACGATCTTCTCGCGCGGCGGCTGGCAGGCGGCCAGGCCGGACAGCGCGGCGGACGCCCCCAGGATCTGCATGAAGGAGCGGCGCGACAGCTCCGGCGGGACCTCGGCCGCGCCGGCGGCGAACTCCCCGCGCCCGGCGGCGGCCCGGGCCTCGAGCTCCTCGACGCTCTGCCAGAGCGAGCGGTGCCCGGGGGGCGGGGCCCGGCGTGGTCCTGGATGACCGGCAGTGATTTCATCGGTGGCATGTCGTGCAGCTCACGCGGGAGTTGACGTCGTAGGACTTCATGAGATCGATGGCGAGGAGCCGGGCCGCGGCCGGGTCGGCGGGAGGCTGCCAGGTCATGCTGGTGATCTGGTCCTGCGGGCGGAGGTTGGGCGCCGGGTTGCGGTGGCACTCCAGGCACCAGCTCATCTGCAGCGAGGCCACCTTGGTGATGGCCGCCATCTGGTCCACGCGCCCGTGGCAGGTGGCGCAGCCGATCCCCTTGCTCACGTGGATCGAGTGGTTGAAGTAGGTGAAGTCGGGCAGCTGGTGGACCCGGTTCCACTCGATGGGGGCGCCGGTGAAGTAGCTGCGGCGCACCGGCTCGAGCTTCGGGCTCTTGTTCCAGATCTGGGAGTGGCAGTTGAGGCACATCTCGGTGGAGGGGACGCCGGCCGAGGCGCCCCGCTCCACGTTGAAGTGGCAGTACCGGCAGTCGATGAGGTCGTCCACGACGTGGTGCCGGTGGTCGAAGAGCACCGGCTGGACGATCTCCTCCTGCAGCCCCTGGGCGTAGGGCGTCCGGAAGTAGCCCCACAGTCCGAGGAGGCCTCCGCCGAGGACGGTGGCCACTGCGACGAGCGAGAAACGGGCGATGAAGTTCGCGGAAGGCTTGAAGAGTGCGCTCATTCCTGCACGGGCCTCCCTGGAGCGTGAGCGGTCATCTCGTCGTCGGTTCGGCGGGGGAGGAGTTCGTCGAGTGTTCCGGTCTACTTACTTCCGACCCCCCTTTTTGATATGGGTCAAAACACTCTGAAACACCCTTTTGGGTGTAGAGAGCATCCCATTTGGGTCTGGGTCGGAATAGACCCCTAAAAATCGCCCGGAAACGAGCGGGAGCGGTCTTCGCTTGTCCATCCCCCACCCTGCTCTATTGATTCCACCCCCGTGAGGGAGAGCGACACCCAGACCGACGAGCAGCTCATCGACGGGGCCCGCGGCGGCGATCGGGCCTCGCTGGAGCGGCTGCTCGAGCGGCACGAGCGACGGGTCTACCGGTTCGGCCTGAAGATGTGCCGCGACCCCGAGGCTGCCAAGGACGTCCTCCAGGAGACGCTCATCGCCGCCGCACGGACGGTGAAGGACTTCCGGGGCGCCTCGTCTCCCTCCACCTGGCTCTACGCCATCGCCCGGAGCTTCTGCATCAAGCAGCGGCGCCGCTCCAAGTTCGCCCCCGAGCACGAGGAGTCGCTCGACTCGACGGAGCGGGACGCGAGGTGCGCGAGATCGCCGATCCCGGCCGCGCCCCCGACGAGGCCCTCTCGGGCAAGCAGGTGGAGCGGGCGCTCGAGGAGGCCATCGCCGCGCTCGAGCCGATGTACCGGGAGGTGCTCCTCCTCCGCGACGTGGAGGGGCTCTCGGCGGCGGAGGTCGCCGAGGCGGTGGGCACGAGCGTGGACGCGGTGAAGAGCCGCCTGCACCGGGCGCGCGTCGCGGTGCGGGAGCAGGTGGCGCCGCTCCTCTCGACGGAGCCCGCGGCCCCGATCACCGATGCCTGCCCGGAGGTGGTCACGCTCTTCTCCCGGCACCTGGAGGGGGAGATCTCCGCGCCGGTCTGCGAGCAGATGGAGCGCCACCTGGCCGGCTGTCCGCGCTGCACGGAGCGCTGCTCGACGCTCCAGCAGACGCTCGCCTCCTGCGCGCGGACGCCGCTGCCGGAGGTCCCGGCGCCGGTGCAGGGCGAGGTCCGGCGCGCGCTGCGGCAGTTCCTGCAGCAGGCCACCTGAAGCGGCGCTCGCCCCGGGGCGGGGCGCACCGTAGACTCGCGCCGTGGCCGTCTTTCGCCTTCCCCGCCAGCCGATCTTCCCCGACCCGGAGCTGGCGGAGCCGGACGGGCTGCTCGCGGTGGGCGGCGACCTCTCGCCGGAGCGGCTGCTGCGCGCCTACGCCGAGGGGATCTTCCCCTGGTACTCGGACGAGACCCCCATCCTCTGGTGGAGCCCCGAGCCGCGGATGATGCTGCTCCCCGGCGAGCTGCACGTCCCGCGCTCGCTCTCGCGCACGCTGCGCGCCGGGCGCTACCGGATCCGCTCCGACACCGCCTTCGGCGAGGTGATCCGGCGCTGCGCGGAGAAGGACCGGCCGGGGCAGGACGGCACCTGGATCACCGAGGAGATGGTCGCGGCCTACGAGCGGCTCCACGCGCTCGGGCACGCCCACTCGTTCGAGGCCTGGGACGAGGAGGGGCTGGCCGGAGGCCTCTACGGCGTGTCGCTCGGCGCCGCCTTCTTCGGCGAGTCGATGTACGCCGATCGTCCCGACGCCTCCAAGGCGGCCTTCGTGACGGCGGTCGAGTGGATGCGCGGACGCGGGTTCGAGCTCGTCGACTGCCAGGTGGACACCGATCACCTGCGGCGATTCGGGGCGCGGGAGATCCCGCGGGCGGAGTTCCTCGCGCGGCTCCGCAACGCGCTGGCGACGGCGGGGGTGCGGGGGCCGTGGTCCCTCGACGGCGGCGATTCCGCGGCGTGACACCCTCCCGGGTGCCGGCGGCCGGGGGTGGTCCTCTTCGCTGGGGGCGCTGGTCCTCGCGGCGCGGAGCCGTGGTCGCAGGGGGCCCGCGTGCTCGCCGCTGCGGAGGCGCCCCGCGCCGAGGCCACCCCGGCCGCCTGGCGGAAAGGCGGGTCCGCCGCGGCTCGCGGGTGGAGCGTCCGGCGGGCCCGCACTCGCCGTCACCATCGGTGAAGGGAGCCCGCGACGCACCGCCCGCGGGCTCCCGCTGGTGGTTTCCTCCGACGCGAGCTCGCCCGGGTCGCCTCCGGCCCGCCTGTCGTCAGCCGGCGGGGGTCGCGCCGCGACGAGCTGCCCGCAGGGCGCGTCGAGACCCGGGCGCCGTAGGGCGCGGCGGGCCCTCGACGCCATCCGGCCGCAGTCCGCCCTGGCCCCGAGGACCAGCAGCGAAGGAGCGGCGGCGACCAGCCCGCCGGCGGCAACCGACACGGTCGGCCCGGAGGCGACTACCGGACGAGCGTCCTCTCGAGGAACGCGACGGTGGTCACGATGAGGTAGTCGCGGTTCTCCTTCTTCTGGAATCCGTGCCCCTCGTCGAGGGCGAGCAGGTACCAGACCTCCTTCCCCTTCCCCTGCACCGCGGCCACGATCTGCTCGGCCTCGCTCTGGGGAACCCGCGGGTCGTTCTTGCCCTGGATGACGTAGAGCGCGGCGGAGATGTCCCCCACCTTGTTGAGCGGGGAGATGCGCTCCTGGACGGCGCGGACCGCGGGATCGCGCTCGTCGCCGTACTCGGCGCGGCGCAGGTCGCGGCGGTACGGGGCGGTCGACTCGAGGAAGGTGGGGATGCTGGAGATCCCCACCACGTCGACGGCCGAGCGGATGCGCGACGGGAAGAACGCGGCCGTGGCGAGCACCATGTACCCGCCGTACGAGCCGCCGACCACGCCCACGCGCGACGCGTCGAGGTCCGGGCGCGACGCGATCCAGTCGAGGGTGGCGCCGATGTCGCCGAGCGACTCCTCCCGCTTCACGCCGTCGTCCATGGCCAGGTAGGCCTTGCCGTACCCGTCCGACCCGCGCACGTTGGGGATGAGAACGGCGATCCCGCCCTGCACGAGCAGCTGGGCGATGGGCTGGAAGGTGGGGCGCTCCTGCGCCTCCGGACCGCCGTGCCAGGAGACCACCACCGGCCGCTTGCCCTCCCCCTTCGGGAGGTACAGCCAGGCCGGGATCGACGTGCCGTCGCGCGCCGGGTACCGCACCAGGACCGGCTCCGCCAGCGTGGCCGGGTCGATCCCGCCCATCTCCGACCAGGTCCAGCGCACCAGGTTCTTCTTCCCGGGCGTGACCTGCCAGACGTCGCCGGGCGACCGGGGGGTGGTGAGGCCGAGGAAGAGCGAGCTCGCCCGGGCGGCCGGGAACTTGAGGCCGCTCGCCACGCCCTGGGGCAGCTCCCCGGAGGCGAGCCTGCCGCTCCGGGGCTCGAGGAAGTAGAGCCGGCTGGCGCCGTCGGCATTCACGGTGAGTGCGATGCGGGAACCGTCGCGGGCCACCGCCAGCCCCTCGACGTTCCAGCGCAGGCTCCGGGTGAGGGGGCGGAGCGCGGCCGCCGGGTCGGACAGCTCGAGGCGGTAGAGCTCGCTCCAGTCCCCCTGCCGGTCGGTGACGAGGTAGACCGCCTTCCCGTCGTGGGAGAAGCGGGCGGCGCCCACCGACGCCTTGCCCTGCGACGGGGTGAGCGCCCGGCGGTTCCCGGTGGCCACCTCCACCAGGAACAGGTCGGAGTCGGAGATGGAACGGAAGCGGCGAACGAGCAGCTGCTTGCCATCCGGGGAGAAGTCGAGCGGCTGCCAGGTTCCCTCGGCCTCGAAGACGCGACGCGCCTCGCCGGGGCGAGCCGTCTCGGCCACGTAGACGTCGGTGTCCTTCCCGTTGCGACCGGTGCCGTCGTAGGCGAGGCGCCGGCCGTCGGGGGAGAGCACGAGGGCGTCGTGCCGGCTCTTTCCGTCGGTGAGGAGGTCGGTACGGCCGGTCCTCCGGTCGAGCCGGTAGACCTGCCAGTTCTCGGATCCGCCGACGTCGCGGCGGAAGTACACGATCATGGGATCGCCCGGCTGGAAGGCCCCGGACGTCACCGGCTCCCGCCCGAAGGTGATCTGGGTCCGCGCCCCCATGGCACCTTCCACGACGTGCAGCTGCATGGTCTGGCCGAAGCGCGTCGTCACGAGGACCGATCCCCCGTCCGCGGAGACGTCGAGCGGCCGGGCCGACCGGGCCTCGAGGAGCTGCTCGGCCCGCTGCCAGAGGTCGGCGGGAACCGCCGCGACGCCGGTCTGGAGCAGGTTGGGGCGGCCGGAGACGGCCGCCATGCCGGGGATGCCGGTCGGCGCCGGTGCGGCGACGGCGGACGGTGCCGCGACCGGAGCCTGGGCACGGGCCTGGGTTGCAGAGGAGTGCGAGGGCAAGGGAGAGGATCTTCATGGCGTGGGGAGCCTCGTCGTTGGCGGGGACATCGCTTCGGAGATCTGCCAGAGACGGAGCGCGGTGTCTCCGTCCCGGGCTGCGCGGGAGGGTTGCCTCTCCCGGGAATTCGAGAAGTACTTGCCGGTCACGCCGCGGAGCGAGGTCGAGGTCGCCACGTGCAGCGTGGTCCGGGCCCCCCGCTCCGGCGAGGCCAGGAACGGCGCCCCCAGGGCGACCAGCTTCCCGAAGAAGCCGGAGTGGTTGCGCCCGAAGCCGCTGGCGACGGCGCCCGGGTGGAGCGCGTTCGCGGTCACGCGGGTCCCGGCCAGGCGGCGGCCCAGCTCTCGCGTGAAGAGCACGTTGGCCAGCTTCGACTGGGCGTAGGCCTTCCACATCCCGTAGCGCCGCTCGCCCTGGAGGTCCTCGAAGTCGATCGCGCCGCTCTCGTGGGCCATGGAGGAGACGTTGACGACCCGCGCCTCGTGGTCTCCCTGCAGGACGGGCAGCAACTCGAGCGTCAGCAGGAAGTAGGCGAGGTGGTTCAGCGCGAAGGTCATCTCCACGCCGTCGACCGAGATGGCCCGCTCGGCGAAGATGGCCCCCGCGTTGTTCACGAGGAGGTCGAGCCGCCCGGTCCGTTCCCGGACCTGGGCGCCCAGGCGAAGCACGTCCGCGCGGGACGACAGGTCGGCCTGGAGGACCTCGGCGGTCGAGCCGGTGGCCTCCCGGATCTCCCGGGCCACGGCCTCGCCCTTCCCCGGATCGCGGGCCACGACGAGGGTCCGGGCCCCCATCCGGGCGAATTCCCTGGCCGTCACGCGCCCGATCCCGTTCGTCGCCCCGGTGACCAGGGCCATCTGGCCCTCCAGCGGTCGCTCCATCGATCCTCCGCCGGCACCGGCCGGCCCGAGCCCCAACCTAGTCGCCCATCGACGGGACGGCACGGCCAGTCCCCGGCGTTAAGATACCGGCATGTCCGAGAGGGGGCGCCCGGGAGGCGACGCAGATACCGTCACCCGGACCCGGTCGCAGCCGAAGACGCGTCCGCCCCCCCTCTACAAGGTGCTGTTGCACAACGATGACTACACGACCATGGAATTCGTCGTGCACGTTCTCCAGACCGTTTTCGGCCACCCTACGCCGGTGGCCATGAAGATCATGCTCTCCATCCACCATCGCGGCGTGGGTGTCGCCGGGGTATTCCCCTACGAGATCGCCGAGACGAAGGCGACCAAGGTCATGGAGCTGGCCCGCGAGGCCGAGTACCCCCTCCTCTGTACGGTCGAACCCGAGTAGCAGGAGCGTCGATGGTCACGGTAACGAAGGAACTGCAGGCAACTCTCCAGAGCGCCGTGGCCGACGCCCGGAGGCGGCGCCACGAGTACGTCACGCTGGAGCACCTGCTCCACGCCATGGCGCGCGACAAGATCGCCTCCGAGATCCTGGCCGCCTGCGGCGCCGACATCGCCGAGCTCGAGAAGGAACTCGAGGACTACCTCGACCGGACCCTCGAGGCCCGCACCGGGAGCGGCGAGCCGGAGCAGACCGCCGCCTTCCAGCGCGTCCTGCAGCGGGCCGCCTGGCACGTGCAGGGCGCCGGGCGCACCGAGCTCAACGCCGGGGACGTGCTGGTGGCCATCACGCGGGAGCGCGGCTCCCACGCGGTCTTCCTCCTCGACAAGCAGGGGGTCCGCCGCCTCGACATCCTGTCCTACATCTCCCACGGCGTCGCCAAGGAGAAGGAGGGCAACGAGGAGGAGGAACCGCAGCAGCCGGAGCAGCAGGACGAGGCCGCTCCACGCGCCGTGAAGGACCCCTTCCGCGCCTTCTGCACCAACCTGGTGGAGAAGGCCGCCCGCGGCGAGATCGATCCCCTCATCGGCCGGCGCCCCGAGCTGGAGCGCACGGTGCAGGTCCTCTGCCGCCGCCGCAAGAACAACCCGGTCTACGTCGGCGATCCCGGGGTCGGCAAGACCGCCATCGCCGAGGGGCTGGCGCTCGCCATCCACGAGAAGAAGGTCCCCCAGGTGCTCGAGAAGGCCTCGGTCTGGTCGCTCGACATGGGAGCGCTGCTGGCCGGCACCAAGTTCCGCGGCGAGTTCGAGCAGCGGCTCAAGGGGGTCATCGCCGGGGTGAAGAAGATCCCGCACGCCATCCTCTTCATCGACGAGATCCACACCATCGTGGGCGCCGGCGCCACCACCGGCAGCTCCATGGACGCCTCCAACCTGCTCAAGCCCGCGCTGGCGTCGGGCGAGCTGCGCTGCATCGGCTCGACCACCTTCGAGGACTACAAGCAGACCTTCGAGAAGGACCACGCGCTGGCGCGTCGCTTCCAGAAGATCGAGGTCCACGAGCCCACCCTGGAGGAGACGGTCGAAGATCCTCCGCGGCCTCAAGCCGGCCTACGAGGGGCACCACGGCGTCGTCTACTCCGACAAGGCGCTGCGGGCCGCGGCCGAGCTCTCCGCCAAGCACATCAACGACCGTCGCCTCCCCGACAAGGCCATCGACGTGCTCGACGAGGCCGGCGCCGCCGACCGCATGCGCGCCGAGGAGAAGCGGCGCCACCGGGTGCTGGCCCGCGACGTCGAGCGGGTGGTGGCGCGCATGGCCAAGATCCCCGAGCGCACCGTCTCGGCCGACGACCAGGCCGCCCTGGCCGCGCTCGAGCCCGAGCTGAAGCGGGTCATCTACGGCCAGGACAAGGCCATCGACGCCATCGCCTCGGCCATCAAGCTCTCCCGCTCGGGCCTGGGCGCGCCGGAGAAGCCCATCGGCGCGTTCCTGTTCTCGGGCCCCACCGGCGTGGGCAAGACGGAGCTCGCGAAGCAGCTCGCCCGCATCATGGGGGTCGAGTTCCTCCGCTTCGACATGACCGAGTACCAGGAGAAGCACACCGTCTCCCGGCTCATCGGCGCGCCCCCGGGCTACGTCGGCTTCGACCAGGGCGGGCTGCTCACCGACGCCATCCGTCGCACGCCCTACGCGGTGCTGCTCCTCGACGAGATCGAGAAGGCGCACCCGGACATCTACAACATCCTGCTCCAGGTGATGGACCACGCCACGCTCACCGACAACAGCGGGCGCAAGGCCGACTTCCGCCACATCGTGCTGGTCATGACGACCAACGCCGGGGCCCACGAGCTGTCCAGCCGGTCGCTGGGCTTCTCCTCCGGCGCGGGGTCGATGGGCAACGCCCGGAACGCCATCGAGCGGACCTTCAGCCCCGAGTTCCGCAACCGGCTCGACGCCTGGGTCTCCTTCGAGTCGCTCCCGCCGGAGGTCATCGGCAAGGTGGTCGACAAGATGGTGGCCGAGCTGGCGGTCCAGCTCGAGCCCAAGAAGGTGGCGCTCGAGCTCACGGCCGCGGGCCGGGCCTGGCTCGCCGAGCACGGCTTCGACCGGCTGATGGGCGCCCGCCCCATGGGGCGCATCATCCAGAAGAAGGTGAAGGAGCCGCTGGCCGAGAAGATCCTCTTCGGCGAGCTGAAGGAGGGCGGCCACGTCACCATCGACGCCGCGGAGGACCAGATTCGACTGCTGGTGAAGCCGACGGTGCCGGCGGAGCCGGTCGTCTAGAGCGGGCGGCGGTTCCGCGGGCGACGGTCCTTCCGTGGGCCGGCGCCCGTGGGTGTGCCGCGGCGCTGGGGGCGCTGTCCTCGCGGCGTCCGGATGGCCTCGTCGCTGGGGGCGCCGGTCCTCGCTCTGCGGGGCCAGCGGGGTCGCGGCGAACGAGCGACGCATCCGCCTCGGGGCCGCGACGACCGGGGACCACGAGGAGGTCGCTGCGGATGCGCCCCGCGCCAAGGCCACCCGGACATGTGGAGCGCCCCGCGTCGCGGCCACCCCGGGCGCCTGCGGAAGGGCGACCCCGCGAACCGCGCGCTCGCAGGCACGGCTCGCCGGCACTCGCCGCCTATCGTAGGGGAGCGGGAGCAAGCGCCCACGAGCTCGCACGCCGCCGGGTCGCCTCCGGCCCGCCTGTCGGCAGCCGGCGGGGGGCGCGTCGCGACGAGCTGCCCGCAGGGCGCGTCGAGACCCGGGCCGCAGGCCCGGGGGCCCTCGACGCCATCCGGCCGAAGGTCGCCCTGACCCCGAGGATTCGCAGCGAGGAGCGGCGCGACCAGCCCGCCGGCGGCACCCGACACGCGCCGGCCCGGAAGGCGACCCGGCCGCGTGGTACAGAAGGGCGCGTGCTCCCGCTCCCCGTGGACGCGATCCTCCCCGACGTCGTGGCGGCCCTGCGCCGGGGCCGGTCGCTCGTCGTCGAGGCGCCGCCCGGGGCCGGGAAGACCACCCGCATCCCCCGCGCCATCCTCGAGGCCGGCCTGGCGGGCGACGGCGAGGTGGTGGTCCTCGAGCCGCGGCGGCTCGCGGCCCGCATGGCGGCGCGCCGCGTGGCCGAGGAGATGGGGCAGCGTCCGGGCGAGACGGTGGGCTGGCAGGTCCGCTTCGAGGAGGTGGCCGGGCCGCGCACCCGGCTCCGCTACGTCACCGAGGGGCTGCTCACGCGCCGCCTCGTCGCCGACCCCGCCCTCCCCGGGGTCTCCGCGGTCGTGCTCGACGAGTTCCACGAGCGCCACCTGCAGGGCGACCTGGCGCTGGCGCTCCTCCGCCGGCTCCAGGAGACGTCCCGGCCCGACCTCCGCCTGGTGGTCATGTCGGCCACCCTCGACGCCGGCCCGGTGGCGCGCTTCCTGGACGCACCGTCGGTGCGTTCCGAGGGGCGGCTCTTCGAGGTCTCGGTCGAGCACCTCTCGCCCGCCGACGCCGCGCGCGACGATCGGCTGGAGGATCGGGTGGCCTCGGCGGTCCGGCGGGTGGTGGGCGAGTCGGAGGGCGACGTCCTGGTCTTCCTCCCGGGGATGGCCGAGATCCGGCGCGCCGCCCAGGCCTGCGCCCCCTTCGCCTCGCGCCTGGGGCTCGACGTCCTCCCGCTCCACGGCGACCTCTCGCCCGAGGAGCAGGACCGGGCGGTGCGCCCCGGCCCGCGCCGCAAGGTGGTCCTCTCGACCAACGTGGCCGAGAGCTCGGTCACCATCGACGGCGTCACCGCGGTGATCGACGCGGGGCTGGCGCGGGTGGCGTCCCATTCCCCCTGGTCCGGGCTCCCCCGCCTGGAGGTCCGGCGGGTCTCGCGGGCCTCGGCCACCCAGCGCGCCGGGCGCGCGGGACGGACCGCGCCGGGCCGCTGCCTGCGGCTCTACACCCGCCACGACTTCGACACCCGGCCCGAGTTCGACGTGCCGGAGATCCTCCGCGAGGACCTCTCCGAGACGCTCCTCGCCGTGGCCTCCCTGGGCGGACCGGAGCTGCGCTGGCTGGACGCCCCCCCGGAGGCCGCCGCCTCGGCCGCCCGCGACCTGCTCCGCGACCTGGGCGCGCTCGACGGGGCCGGTGCCGTCACCGCGATGGGGCGGCGCCTGCTGCGCTTCCCGCTCCATCCGCGCCTGGCCCGTCTCGTGGTGGAGGCCGACGACCGCGGCGCGGGACCGGCCGGCGCGCTGCTCGCCGCGCTGCTCGCCGAGCGGGACGTGCGGGAGCGCTCCCCGGACCGGGGCCGCGGCACCCCGCCCACCGGCCCCTCCGACCTGCTCGAGCTCGCCCACCTCGTCGAGCAGGCGACCGGGCCGCGCTTCGATGCGGACCGGGTGCGCTCGCTCGGGCTCTCCCCGGGCGCGGTCCAGGCGGTGGAGCGAAGCCGGCGGCAGATCTCCCAGCTGCTCGGCCGGGGGCCGTCGCGCCGGCCCGCCCGCGCGGAGGACTCGGAGGAGTCGCTGCTCCTCGCGACGCTGGCGGCCTACCCGGACCGGGTGGGACGGCGGCGCGCCCCGGGCAGCCCGGAAGTGGTCCTCTCGGGCGGGGGATCGGCCCGGCTCGACGACGGGAGCGTGGTGCGCGAGGCGCCGCTCCTCGTGGCGATCGACGCCGACGAGCGGCGCGACCGGCGCGGCCCGGGCCCGGCGCCCACCTCCGGGCGCGGAGGGCAGGTGCTCGTCCGCGTCGCCTCGGCGGCGACGCCGGAGATGATCCTGGAGCTCTTCCCCGACGCCCTGCGGTGGGAGGAGGAGCTCTCCTGGAACGGCGCGGCCGAACGGGTCGACGCGTTCGAGCGGATGCGCTACCGCGACCTCGTCCTCGAGGAGTCCCGCAAGCCGGCCCCGGACCCGGAGCGGGTGGCGGCGCTGCTGGCGGAGGAGGCGCTCGTCGCGGGGAGCGCGCGCCTTCGCGGAGGAGGGGGCGATCGACGCGCTGCTCGCCCGGGTGGCCTTCGCGGCCCGCGCCGCGCCGGAGAGCGGGCTCACCCCGCTCTCGGAGGAGGACCTGGCCGCGGCGCTGCGGGAGGCCTGCACCGGGCGGCGCAGCTTCGCCGAGCTCCGGGAGGCGGGGCTCGTCCCCACCCTCCTCGGCCGCCTCCCGCCGGACGCGCGGGCCCTCCTCGAGCGGCTGGCCCCGGAGCGGGTCACGCTCGGGGGTGGACGGGGCGTGAAGGTGAACTACGAGGCGGGCGACAAGCCGCCCTGGGTGGAGAGCCGCCTCCAGGACTTCTTCGGGGCCGGTGCGGGGCCCGACCGTGGGGGCGGGGCGCGTGCCGCTCGTGCTCCACCTGCTCGCCCCCAACATGCGCGCGGTGCAGGTGACCACCGACCTGGCCGGCTTCTGGGAGCGCCACTACCCGGCGCTGCGGCGCGAGCTGATGCGGCGCTACCCGCGCCACGCCTGGCCCGAGGACCCCACCACGGCCCGGCCGCCGGAGCCGCGCGGACGGCGGTGAGGGGAGCGGCGCTACCCGGCGAGCGCCCGCACCGCGCCGGCCGCCACCGCGAAGTGGAGTCCCGCCGCGGCGACCACCAGCGCGTGGAAGACCTCGTGGTAGCCGAACACCCGCGGGAAGGGATCGGGCCTGCGCGTGGCGTAGATCACGGCGCCGACGCTGTACAGGAGGCCGCCGCCGGCGAGCAGCGCCAGCGACAGCGGCCCGAGCGCCCGGTACATGGCCGGGACGAGCGGGATCGCAGCCCAGCCGAGCCCGAGGTAGAGCGCCGTCGCCACCCAGCGCGGCGCCCGGGGCCAGAGGAGCGCGCGCAGGATCCCGAGCCCGGCTCCGCCCCAGACGACCGCGAGCATGGTGTGGGCGCGCGCGTCGCCGAGCAGCAGGCAGAGGGGCGTGAAGGTCCCGGCGATGAGGAGGAAGATGGCCGAGTGGTCGAGCCTCCGCATCCAGAGGCGGGCCCGCGGGCTCCAGGTCGGCCGGTGGTAGAGCGCGCTCACCGAGAAGAGCGCCACCAGGCTGACCCCGTAGACCAGCGCGCCCAGCCGGGCCCGGGGCCCGGGGGCGAGCAGCACCAGCGCCACCAGGCCTGCCAGCGCCACGCCGGCGGCGATCTCGTGCGAGACCCCGCGGAGCAGCGGCTTCGTCCGCGGAACGGATGGCTTCGGTCGACATGGGACGAACCTAGCCGGCGTTCGTCACCCGCGTGTCACGGGTCCCTTGCTACCGCGCCGGGAGCTTCAGACCCATGTCGATCATGGCGAGGAGCGCCTCGGCGTTGGCCCGGGCGTCGTTCACCGGATCGTGATCGGAGACCGTCTTCCGGAGGTGCTTCCAGGTGGCGTAGCCGTCCTTCACCATGCCGCAGTAGAGGTCGCCGATGCGCCGCCCCGACCAGCCGAAGGGGTTCCTGCCCAGGAAGGTGTGGAAGTACCAGTTCACGTACTGCCAGTCGAAGGCCAGGTTGTCCGAGGCGAAGACCGGCTTGCCCTTCGAGTTCTCCACCACCCAGGCCTCGAAGCGGAGCATCACCTCGCGAGGGTCGTCGAAGGCCTCGTGCTCGGGCCGCCCGAATCCGCTGATCGCCAGCGCCTCGGGGAGCCATTCCTTCGCGATGGGCCGGGTCCGTCCGTAGAAGGTCCGGGAGAGCGTCGGTTCGACCACCACCGCGCCCAGGCAGACCATGGAGTACTTGCCCGGGATGGGGCCGTCCGCCTCCACGTCGACGACGATCAGGCTCACGGGCTCCCCGCCGCCTCTTCCGCGCCGGCGGCGTCCTGCAACTCCCGCCAGAGGGCCTCCACGTGGCGCCGCTCGGTCCCCTCGGCGCCGATGGAGACCCGCAGGGTCTGCTGCCCCTTCAGCACGCTCGGGGTCAGGTAGGCGCGCCCGCCCTCGTTCACCCGGCGTGCAATGGCCAGGTTGTGCGCGGCCACCCGGGCCTCGTCGACCGCCCCGTGCGGGACGTGACGGAGCGTGACCGTCTGGAGCGGGACCGGGGCCAGCCGCTCCCAGCCCGCCGCCTCGTCGACCCGGTCGGCCAGCCAGCGGGCGTTCTCCACGTCGCGACGGACCCGGGCCCGCAGGGCGTCGACGCCGACGTCGAGCAGGAAGAACCAGAGCTTGAGGGCCCGGAAGCGGCGCCCCAGCGGGATGCCCCAGTCGCGGAGGTTCCGGACCTCGCCGTCCTGGGCGGTGCGGAGGTAGCTGGGGTTGGTGGACATGACCCGCACGAGGTGCTGCGGATCGCGGACGAAGTAGGCGGAGAAGTCGAACCCGGGCCCCATCCACTTGTGCGGGTTGAAGACCAGCGAGTCGGCCTCCTCGACCCCGCGCCACATCCAGCGGTACTCCGGCTCCACCATGGCGGTGCCCGGCCAGCGCCGCGTCGAGGTGCAGCCAGAGGCCGTGGCGCCTCGCCACCCCGGCGATGCCCGCCACCGGATCGAGCGCGGTGGTCCCGGTGGTCCCGGTGGTGGCGACCACCGCGCAGGGGCGAAGGCCCGCCGCCCGGTCGGCCTCGATGGCCTCGGCCAGCGCGTCGATGCGCATGGCATGCGCGCGGTCGGTGGCGACGAGGCGGAGGTGCTTCTTCCCGAAGCCGGCCAGCAGCACGTCCTTCTCGATGGAGCTGTGGGACTGGTCGGAGGCGTAGACCACCATGGGCGGCTCGCCGCCCTGCAGCCCCTCCCGGTTCTGGGAGAAGCTGCTGGTGCGCTCCCGGGCGCAGAGGAGCGCGGTGAGCGTGCAGGTGGAGGCCGTGTCCTGGATCACGCCGGTGAAGGTGGTGGGCAGCCCCACCATCTGCCGGAGCCAGTCCATCACCACCTCCTCCAGCTCGGTGGCGGCCGGAGAGGTCTGCCAGCTCATCCCCTGGGCGCCCAGCCCGGCGCAGACCAGGTCGGCGAGGACCGAGGCGCGGCTGGCGTTGGAGGGGAAGTAGGCGAAGAAGGACGGGTGGGTCCAGTGGGTGATCCCGGGGAGGATCACCTCGTCGAGCGCGGTGATGGCCTCCCGCATGCGCCCCCCCTCGGAGGGCGGCGTGCCGGGGAAACGGGCGCGGATCTCCCCCGGGCGAACCCGGCTCATCACCGGGAGGGTCTCGATCCGATCGCGGTAGTCGGCGATCCAGTCGACGAGCTCGTGCCCCAGCTTGCGGAAGGTCTCGGAGTCCATGGGCCCCGAGACTACTCCTCCCGGCACGCTCCCGGCCCGATCAAACGTCGAGCATGAGCCGGCTGGGCTCCTCGATGAGTTCCTTCACCTTGACGAGGAACCCCACCGCCTCGCGCCCGTCGATGATGCGGTGATCGTAGGAGAGGGCGAGGTACATCATGGGACGGACCACGACCGTGTCGTCCGGCCCGACCACCGGCTTCTTCTGGATCTTGTGGAGGCCGAGGATCCCGCTCTGCGGCGTGTTGAGGATGGGGGTGGAGAGCATCGAGCCGTAGATGCCGCCGTTGGAGATCGTGAAGGTCCCTCCGGCGAGGTCCTCCATGGTGATGCGGTTCTCGCGGGCCCGCCTGGCCAGCTCGACGATCGAGAGCTCGATCTGGGCCAGCGAGAGCTGGTCGGCGTCCCGGATCACGGGCACCACCAGCCCCTTCCCGCCCCCCACGGCCACCCCGACGTCGTAGTGGTCCTTGAAGAGCACGGCGTCGCCGCGGACCTCCGCGTTCACCGAGGGGAAGGTGGCGAGCGCCTCCACCGCGGCCTTCACGAAGAAGCCCATGAAGCCCAGCTTGATCCCGTGCCTCTCCTGGAAGGCGGCCCCGAAGCGATCGCGGAGCTCCATCACCCGCGACATGTCCACCTCGTTGAAGGTGGTGAGGATGGCGGCGCTCTCCTGGGCCTCGAGCAGCCGGCGGGCCACGGTGCGGCGCAGCGGCGACATGGGCACGAGCCGCTCGCGCGGACCGGGCGGAGGGAACTCGGCCGGGGCCAGCGGCGCCTTGCCCGATGCGGCCTCGAGCAGGCGCAGCACGTCGCCCTTCCCGAGCCCCTTCTCGGCGAGCAGCTTCCGGGCGGCCGGCGTGAGGCGCGGCTCGGCGCCCCCCGCTTGCGCCCGAGGCGGGGCGAGCGGAGCGGCGGCCTTCGGGGCGGGAGGGGCGGCCGGAGGCGGAGGTGCGGCCACCCGCGGGACCTCCTTCACCGGGGCCTCCTTCACCGGAGCGGCCGGCGCGGGAGCGGGGGCCCCGGCTGCGGCGACGGCGCCTTCCTCGATCTCCCCGAGGGGCTGCCCCACGGCCACCATCTCGCCGGTCTGGCGGAGCACGCGGCGGAGCACGCCCGAGGCCGGCGCGGGAACGGCCACGGTCGCCTTCTCGCTCTCGACCTCGACGACGGGCTCGTCGCGGACGACCGCGTCCCCTTCCTTCTTGAGCCACTGTCCGACCTGCGCCTGCGTGACGCTCTCGCCCAGCGACGGGACCTTCAGCTCGACGGCCATGGATTCACATCCCTCCCGGTTGACGGATCATCCCAGCGCCTCGATCACCAGGGCCTGCTGGACGAGCTTGTGCCGCGTCGCCGATCCGGAGGCCGGGCTCGGGCTGGGCGGCCGGGCCACCACCGCCGAGCGGGCGTCGAAGCCGTGGACCGCCTCCGCCAGCGCGTCGCGGATGTAGGGCCAGGCCCCCATGTTGCGCGGCTCCTCCTGCACCCAGAGCACCTCGGCGGTGGCCGGGAACGGGGAGAGGGCCTCGGCCAGCTCGGTCGTGCGGAGCGGGTAGAGCTGCTCCACCCGCACGATGGCCACGTCGTCCTTCTTGTGCGCCGCGCGGGCCTCGACGAGGTCGTAGTAGACCTTGCCCGAGCAGAGCAGCACGCGGCGGACCGCGCCGGGATCCGGCACGGCCGGGTCGGGCAGGACGGCGTGGAACCGTCCGGAGGTGAGCTCGTCGAGCGGGGAGACCGCCGCCGGGTTCCGCAGCAGGCTCTTCGGCGACATGACGATGAGCGGCTTGCGGTAGGTCGAGAGCACCTGCCCGCGCAGCGCGTGGAAGATCTGGGCGGGCGTGGTGAGGTTCACGACCCGCCAGTTGTCCTCCACCGAGAGCTCCAGGAACCTCTCCAGCCGGGCGCTGGAGTGCTCGGGCCCCTGCCCCTCCATCCCGTGCGGGAGGAGCATCACGAGCCCGGAGAAGCGGTTCCACTTCACCTCCGAGGAGGAGAGGAACTGGTCGATGAGCACCTGGGCGCCGTTCACGAAGTCGCCGAACTGCGCCTCCCAGATCACGAGCGACTCGGGCTGCTCCAGGCTGTAGCCGAACTCGAAGCCCAGGGCCGCCGCCTCGGAGAGGAGGCTGTCGAAGATGGACACCTTCCCCTGCCCCTCGCGCAGGTGGGCGAGCGACATGTAGGGCGCGCCGTTCTTGTGGTCGTAGATCACCGCGTGCCGGTGGCTGAAGGTCCCGCGGCGCACGTCCTGGCCGACCAGCCGGACCCCGTGCCCGTCCCAGGCCACCGTCCCGTAGGCCAGCAGCTCGGCGAAGCCCCAGTCGAGCGGACGCTTGCCCCGCGCCATCTCGGCGCGCCCCTCGAAGAGCTTGGCGATCTTGGGGTTCGGGTCGAAGCCGGCGGGGATCTCGGAGAGGTGGCGGGCCACGTGGGCCAGGCGATCGGCGGGCACCGCGGTGACCACCTCGTCGGTGAGACCGAACGGCCCTCCCCGGTAGGCGCTCCAGACGCCCTCGGTCGCCGCCGGGGCCGGGACTGCCGCCAGCGCGGCCGAGGCCTGGTAGGCCTCCTCGAGCCGCGCCTGGTAGGCCTGGGTCATCGCCGCCACCTGGTCCTCGGTGGCGGCCCCCTCGCGCTGCAGCTGGGAGGCGTAGGCGCGCGGGAACGGGGTCTTCGCGGCGATGGCCCGGTACATCACCGGCTGGGTGAAGGTGGGCTCGTCCCCCTCGTTGTGGCCGTACTTGCGGAAGCCCCAGACGTCGAGCACCACGTCGCGATGGAAGCGCTGCCGGAAGTCGGCGGCGAGCAGCACCGCCTGGGCCACCGCCTCGAGGTCCTCGCCGTTCACGTGCAGGACCGGGATGTCGAGCATGAGCGCCACGTCGGTGGCGTAGGTCGTGGAGCGGGAGTCGCGGGGGGAGGTGGTGAAGCCGATCTGGTTGTTCACCACCACGTGGATCGTCCCGCCACACTTGTAGGCGGGGAGCCCGGACATGTTGAAGGTCTCGGCCACGATGCCCTGGCCGGCGAAGGCGGCGTCGCCGTGGATGAGCACGGGGATGGAGCGCTGCCCCTCGGCGTCGTTGAAGCGGTCCTGCTTGGCCCGCACCCGGCCCTGCACCACCGGGTCGATCCACTCGAGGTGGCTGGGATTGAAGGCCAGCGAGAGGCGCAGCCCGCCGTCGGCCGTGTCCCGCGTGCTCGAGTAGCCCAGGTGGTACTTCACGTCGCCGCCCGCGGCGCCGTTGATGATGGCCTGGTCGCGGAACTCGGCGAAGATGTCGCGCAGGGGCTTGCCGAGCACGTTGGCGAGCACGTTGAGCCGTCCGCGGTGGGCCATGCCGATCACGACGTTGCGCACCCCGTAGCCGACGGCCCGATCGAGGAGCAGCTCGAGGAGCGGGACGAGGACCTCGGAGCCCTCCAGGGAGAAGCGCTTGGCGCCCAGGAAGCGGGTGCCCAGGAACTGCTCGAACATCCCGGCCTGGACGAGCTTCTCGAGCAGGCGGCACTTCACGTCCGGCGCCAGCGTGAGCCGGTTGCGGGTCCGCTCCATCCGCTGCTCGAGCCAGCCGCGCAGCTCCCGGTCGGCGAGGTGGCCGAGCTGCACGCCCAGCGTCCTCCCGTAGGTCTCCTGGAGGCGTCCGACCAGCTCGCGGAGCGTCTCGGGCTTGCCGCCGTGCAGCCCGGCCGGCCGGTCGAGGTCGGCCTCGGAGAGCCCGAACTCGGCGAGCTCGAGCCGCTCCGCCCGGCGCCGCTCCAGCCCGAGGGGATCGAGGTCGGCCTGGAGGTGGCCGAAGGTCCGCCAGGCCCGGGTGAGGCGATCGGCCCGGAGCCGGAAGGCCTCGCGGTCGTCCGGGCGGGCGTCGCTCCCTTCACGGACGGTGCGAACGGGCCAGGCGGCCGGCGCCGGCGCAGCGTCCGGCACCTCGGGCAGCGCCTCGAAGTAGGCGCGCCAGGCCTCGTCCACGGAGGCCGGGTCCTCGCGCCAGGCGAAGTAGAGGTCCTCGACGAACCCCAGGTTCGCGGCGCTCGGCGCGGAAGGGGGCGCGTCGCTCGGAGTGGGCATGTCCAGCCATCATAACGACCGGACGCGGCGATTCCGCTCCGGAAGGGCCGACCCAGGAGGAGGTCGCCCCTATCGGACCGTCACGCCCCCGGGGTCGACCGGCGGGCCGGCGTGGCGCCCGACCACCTGGAGGAGCTCCTCGAGGTCGAAGGGCTTGGACAGGTAGGCGTCGGCCTGCGGCAGGGTGCTCGCGCCCGGCATGGCGGCGGTCATGATGGCCACCGGCACCCCCTCGGCGATCCCCTCGGCACGGAGCCGCTCGAGGAGCTGGGGGCCGTTCATGACCGGCATCACCAGGTCGAGGACGAGCAGCGACGGCCGGCGTGCGCGGAGGTAGGCGAGCGCCTCCTCGCCGTTCACGGCCACGTCGACGGCGTAGCCCTCGAAACCGAGGAAGTCGGCGATCCCCTGGCGGATTCCGGGGTCGTCCTCTACGACGAGGATGGCCATTCCGGGGAGATAACGGGCTTCCGGCCGAGGCGCCATGCCCCCCAGGCGACGAGCAGCATCGACCCGTACTGGGCCGGCGTGAGCCCGGCGTACCGCGAGTCGGCGTAGGCGACGTCGGAGGCCCGCAGGAAGTCGAGGAGGAACCGGGACACCCCGTACAGGACGGCGAGCAGGCCGAGGAGCCGGCCCTCGAGACGCCGCCGGGCCCAGAGCCGCCAGAGGAGGCCCGCGATGGCGAACAGGACGATGGCCTCGTAGAGCCCGAGGTCGTGGCGCGCCCCTCCCGGGAAGGCCACGGCCAGGGGGAAGCTCGAGAGCCGCCCGGGGTGGTCGTGGACGAGAAAGCACCCGACGCGGGCCACCCCCCACCCGGTGGGAACCCCCACCGCGAAGGCGTCGCCGTAGCGATGGAGCGGCACGCCCCGGATCCGGAAGAAGAGCAGCGCGGCCGCCACGCCCCCGAAGAGCCCCCCGATGGAGGAGAGCCCGTCCCAGAACTCGAGCACCCGGCGCGGGCTCCGCAGTTCCTCGGGGTGGTAGAGGCCGACGTGCACGAGGTGGCCGACCGCGATGCCGGCGACGACGCCCCAGATCGCGAAGTCGAGGACCGGGCGGGGGTCGAGCCCCCGCCGTCGCGCCGCCCACGCCGTGGCGCGGATGCCGGTGGCGACGCCGAGCGCGGCCAGGAGGCCGAAGGCCTGGAGGGTGATCGGCCCGAGGTGCAGGGCCGGCGGCTCGAACCACGGGATCAAGCGGTGCGCCGCCGGGACGGGGCGCTAGCGGAGCGCTCCCGCCACCGCCAGGGAGAGCGCCAGAAACGCCGCAGCGGCGAGGAATTGCAGCCAGGCCGCGGATCCGTCCGGACGGTTTGCGGCGACGGCGACGGCGCGGAGGGTCTCGCGGGAACGCTTCATGGATCTTCCATTACCGGGCCCGGGCGAGGGCGCCAGGGGAAATCGCCGCCCCGTCGGCCTGCACCACCTCCACGGCGGGGGAGCGGGGACGGGCCTCGGCGACCGCCCGGCTCATGGCACCGGGGTCGGGCACCAGGGCGTTCAGGAGGAAGGCGCCCTCCAGGGCGAGGGCGAAGGCGACGAGGGCGGCGGGCTTCCACATGGTGAACCTCCAGGTCCACCTCCCTACGCGGCCGCCGGCCGCCTATTTCGGGCCGGGCCAATCAGCCGCGGAGATCGGTCACCAGCGCCTGCTGCTGCGCCGGCGTGAGCGGCACCTCGAGCGTGAGCCGCGGGTGGTCCGCGCCCACGGCCACCGGCACCTCTCCCCCGACGTCGAACTTGAGGTACTGCACCGAGGAGAGCCGCTCCTCCCCGACCTGGCGGGGGTCGAAGGTGGCCTTCACCTTCCGTCCACTGGCGGTCTTCACGTAGAGGCTGGCGGGGAGCCCCATCCAGTCGCGGAGCTTGACGGCCCGCTCGGCGGGATCGTCGATCTCGATGAGGAGCGCGGCTCCCAGCTCCCCGGGCTTGCCGAGCAGCTCGTTGTAGGTCTCGAGCTCGTGGGCGATCTCCTCCTCCCGCACCATGCGCTCGGCCCGGACCATCTCCTGGACCTGGTAGCGGACGGTGTCGCGGTTCTCGAAGAGGAAGGTGAGCGCGTCGCCCAGGTGCACGCGGCGCGGCGCCTTCACGCCCAGCAGCTCCTCGCGGATGGCGGGGCGGGCCTTCTCGTAGGCGGTGAGGTCGAGGATCTCTTCACGGCGGACGGGCTTCATCACGTTCCTTCCTTTCCCCCCACCCCGAACCCGTTCTCCCGGTACGCCCGGGCCAGCACGGTCATGGGGTGGAGCGGCTTGTTGCCGGCGAACTGCTGGAACTGGACCGCGGCGAGCGGACAGTCGGTGCACCAGACCTTGGCCTCGGCGGCCTTCATCCCGTCGAAGGCCTTCTGCCCGATGCGTCCCGAGGCGTCGTGCCCCTCGACCGTCATGGCGTAGGTGCCGTCGTGCCCGCAGCACTCCATCACCGTGGCGGCCACCTCGACGCCGGGGATGCGGCGCAGGAGGTCGCGCCCCTTGAAGCCGACGCGCCTGGGCGCGCAGGTGGCAGGGAGCGTGGTAGGCGACCTTGCCGCCCGGCGGGACGCTCTTGAAGTCGGCGCTGAAGCGGGGCTCGTTGCGGATGGACCAGAGGTACTCGGAGACGTCCATGACCGCCGGGGCGAGCCGTTCGGCGCGGGCCCGGTCCTCGCCCTCGAGGAGGTGGGGCCACTCGCGCCGCATCATCATGGAGCAGGTGGGGTTCACGACGAGGACCTTGGCCCCCTTCTCCACGTAGGGAAGGAGGAGGTCGAGGTCGTCGTGGGCCTGGCGCCGGAGCTGCTCGACGTCTCCGTGCTCCCAGACCGGCATGCCGCAGCAGCGCAGCCCCTTCACCACCCGCACGTCCACGCCGTTCTTGCGGAGCACCTCCAGGGTGTCGCGCCCCAGGGAGGTGTCGTTGTTCTGCACGTAGCAGGTCTGGAAGAGCACCGCGTCGCCGCCGGGCTCGGGCTTCACCCACCCGGCTCCCTCGGCCCAGGCGTCGAAGGCGGTGGTGGCGAAGTCGGGGAGCGCGGCGTGGCGGTCGACCCCGAGCACCTTCTCCATCACCCAGCGGGCCGGGGCCACCTTGTTCATGGCGTTGGCGAGGCCGAGGGACATCCGGGCCATCTTCCCGGAGAGGTCGGGGTCGCCGAGGAACTTCTCCCGCAGCGTGGGCTTCCCGCCGCGGGCCCGGAACTCCTGGGCGTCGTAGCGGTGCACCAGCGCGGGGAAGTCGAGCTGGTAGGGGTGGCCGTCCCGCGGGGTGTAGGGGCACTGCACCTCGCAGAGCTTGCACTGGAAGCAGTCGTCCATCACGCCCTTGATCTCGGGTGCCGAGAGGGTGTGGACGTCGTGGTCCCGCTGGTCGAGGAGCTCGAAGAGCCGCGGGAAGCTGTCGCAGAACTTGAAGCACATGCGGCAGCCGTTGCAGATGTCGAAGGCGCGGAGCAGCTCGCCGTGGAGCGCGGCGGGCTCCCAGTACACGGGCTGTGAAGGATCGTAGGACAGCCCGGGTGTCGGGTCGTAGCTGACCTTCTTGCCGGCCTCGGACATGATCGATCCCTCCCACGAAGAGCGGCCCGGCCCCGGCAGGAGCCGGGCCGCAAGGTCCCAGCGAGACCCCGGGGACCGCCCCGGGGCCGCGCGCTACTTGATGCTGTCGAGCATCTTCGTGAACTTGCCGGCGTGCGACTTCTCCGCCTTGGCGAGCGTCTCGAACCAGTCGGCGACCTGGGAGAAGCCCTCCTCGCGGGCGGTCTTCGCGAAGCCCGGGTACATGTCGGTGTACTCGTGGGTCTCGCCGGCGACGGCCGACTTGAGGTTCGCCACCGAGTCGCCGATGGGCAGGTCGGTGGCCGGGTCGCCGACCTCCTTGATGTAGTCGAGGTGGCCGAAGGCGTGGCCGGTCTCGCCCTCCGCCGTCTCCCGGAAGTTGCCGGCGACCTCGGGGTAGCCTTCCACGTCGGCCACCTTGGCGAAGTACAGGTAGCGGCGGTTCGCCTGCGACTCCCCGGCGAACGCGGCCTTCAGGTTTCCGTGCGTCTTGGTGCCCTTGAGCTGTGCCATGTGGACCTCTCCTTTGCGCTGCGCGATGGGACGTGGACCACGTCCCTGTTATCCCGGGGCGGAAACACTGTCTCGGGCAATTCGGGGCCGGAGCCGCGCCCTTGCGGGACGTTACCTGTCCGGGGCGGGGTAGGGGCGCAACACATCGTGGCTATCAACTCGATAGCCTACGGCTATGGCTCGGACCGGGCCGCCCGCCGCATCCGGGCCGCCAGGTCGGACAGCGCGCGCGCCCCTCCCGCCACCTCGCGCGTCGACGCCGCCATCCGCTCCTGGGCGAGGAAGATGTCGTTCATGGCGTGACGGAGGGTCTCGAGGCCGACCTCCTGCTGCTGCGCGACCTCGGCGATGGCACGGCCGGAGCTCGCCGAGGCGGCGAGGGCGCGGGCCAGCTCGCGGATGGTGCCGGCCGCGCCCTCGAGGACCATGGCGCCCTCCCCGGCCCGGACGGTCCCGCTCTCCGCGGCCTCCCGGGCACGGGCGATGGCGCCCTGGAGGTCGTCGAGGATGGCGCCCGTGCGCAGGGCCGCCGCGGCGGTCTCCTCGACGTGGCCGTCCATGCGCGCCACCAGCGCGGGCAGCGCCTCGGGAGCGAGCACGCCCCCCTGGGCCTGGGACCGGGCCACGGCCGAGAGGGACCGGGAGCGCTCGGCCACGCGGGCCAGCGCGCCCGCCACCTCGCGGGCGTCCCGGACGCGCCCGTCGAGGCCGGCGACCAGCCCGGACAGCGAGTGGACCTCCTCGGCCAGCCGGGTGAGCGCCTCGCGCGACTGCTCGGCGATCGAGAGCCCCCGCGCCGAGGCGCGCTCCGATTCGAGCGCCAGGCCGACCACCGTCTCCGCGGTGAGCGCCGAGGCGGTCGCCGTGCCGGAGAGGCGCCCCAGCGTCTCGCTGGCGCCGCGGACGCGCGCGGAGGTCGCCTCGGTGCTGGCGTCGAGCCCGGCGGCGGCGGTGGCGAGCCCGATCGAATGCTGGACCAGCTCGGCGGCGGCGCGCTCGGACTCGTCGCGCCGGGACCGCACGGCGCGGCTGAGATCCCCGCGCGTCTCGTCGGCCAGCGCGAGGGCCTTCACGCCGGCGGCGTAGCCCAGCACCGCGAGCAGGGCGGGAACCGCTCCGAGGAGCCACAGCACCGGGCCCGCGGCTCCGAGCGCCGCTCCGGCCGCCGGGAAGACCAGTCCCAGGGCGAGGCCCATCGACGCGAGCGGGATCGGGCGCATGGCGGTTCGCGGGAGTTCCGGGTCGGGTGGACCACCCCACGGGGTGTCCTGACCACCCGGGGTGGCGCACCGATGCCGGCACGCCAGGTGGGCGGTTTCCCCCGTCGCCCCTACGCGGGAGCCGGCGCCGCGGGCTTCGGCGCCCGGGCCTCGTGGGCGTCCCAGCGCTTCTGCAATTCCGCCCCGAGATCCTCGAACTTGGGCGTGATGTCCTTCTTGGCGACGGCGTCGAAGCATTGCAGGCACTGGTGGAGGCCGTTCTCGGCCTCGACCACCCACTGGATGTGATGAGGGCAGTTCATGGGGGCTTTCTAGCGCAGCCGCGGTCCCTGGGGAAGGGCACGCGGCGTGCACTTCTCCGCGACATGGAGGATCTGCGCGTTCCCAAGAGGGCCGTCCCGGTGGAGGTCGTGCTCCCCGGTGGGGAGGCGCGCCAGGTGTCGGTCTACCTCTCCGAGGGGGCCGCCTCCCACCCAGGGCCCGAGCGGCTCTCGGATCTATTGAACGGCACGGCGCCGTTCATCCCGGCCCGCGAGTCCGGGTCGGGCGCCATGACCTTCCTCCACCGCGCGTCGATCGCGGTGGCCCGGGTGGCCTCCGAGGAGGAGCCGGCCGACGATTCCTTCACCATCCCCACCGAGCACGAGGTGGAGATCACGCTCACCGACGGCGCGCGCCTCTGCGGCCTCGTCGCCTACGTGGCGCCCCAGTCCCGCGAGCGGCTGGTGGACTTCCTCAACCGTCCCGAGCCCTTCCTCCGGTTGCTGGAGCGCGATCGGGTCGCACTGGTCGGCCGGGCCCACGTGGCCCGGGTCGCCCTCCTCCCGAGGTGATCGAGATGGCCCGCCTGGACGCATTCATCGAACGGCTCAAGGGAACGGCCTCCGCCGAACTCCTCTTCCAGACCGCCCACGGCGCGGTCCTGTCGGTGGACGGCGAGCAGCGGGTCCTGGTCCGGCAGGCGCTCTCGACGCCCCAGATCGTCGGCGCCTTCGCGGAGATCGTCCCCGTCGAGATGCAGGCCGGCTTCCCCCGGCCGGGAAGGACGGTCTTCCCCTACCCGTCCCCGGCGGGCGCGGTCGAGATCGAGTTCGACGCGTCGGCCGGCGAGGTCCGGGCGGTGGTCCGGCCTGCCCCCCTGGGCGCCGCAGCGCAGGTTGCGCCCGGGACCACGGCCGCCGTCGCCAAGGACGTCGCCCCGGCTGCGCCGGCTCGCGTGGCGCCTCCCGACCCGTCCGGTCCCACCGTGGCCGCGGCGAACACGCCCTCGGTCGTTCCCCTGCCGGTCGACCCGGGGGAGGCCATCCACCGGCTCCTCTCGGAGATGGTGGCCCGGAATGCGTCGGACCTGCACCTGACCTCGAGCCATCCCCCGGCGCTGCGCATCGACGGCGACATCCTCGCCCTCGCGGAGTACGGGGGGCTGGACGAGGGGCGGCTCACGGACATGCTCTGGGCCATCGCGCCGGCCAAGAACCGGGAGGAGTTCCAGGAGCGCTCCGACACGGACTTCGCCCACGCCACGGTGGAGGCGCGCTTCCGCGTGAACGTCTTCGCCGACCGGCACGGCATCGGAGCGGTGCTGCGCCAGATCCCGGCCAAGGTCCGGTCGGCCGTGGACATGGGGATTGCACAGCCCATTCTCGACCTGTGCTTCCTGTCGAAGGGGCTGGTCCTGGTCACCGGGCCCACCGGATCGGGAAAGTCGACCACCCTGGCCGCCCTGGTCGATCACGTGAACCGCAACCGGGACGACCACATCATCACCATCGAGGATCCGGTGGAGTTCGTGCACGAGAACCAGCGCTGCCTGGTGCACCAGCGCGAGGTGGGGACGCACACCCAGTCCTTCAAGGCGGCCCTGCGCGCGGCGCTCCGGGAGGACCCCGACGTGGTCCTGGTGGGCGAGCTCCGCGATCTCGAGACCATCGCCATCGCCATCGAGACCGCGGAGACCGGCCACCTGGTCTTCGGCACGCTCCACACCAACAGCGCGCCGTCCACGGTCGACCGGATCATCGATCAGTTCCCGAGCGACCGGCAGGCCCAGATCCGCACCATGCTCTCCGAGTCGCTGAAGGGCGTGGTCACCCAGGTGCTCTGCAAGAAGATCGGCGGCGGCCGCGTGGCCGCCATGGAGATCCTGCTGGTCACGAGCAGCGTCGCCAACCTCATCCGGGAGGGCAAGACCTTCCAGATCCCGTCGGTGATGCAGACCGCGAAGGGGATGGGGATGGCCACCCTCAACGACTCGCTGCTCGACCTGGTGAAGAAGGGGCTGGTCGAGCCGGCCGAGGCGCTGTCCAAGGCGGTCGCGAAGGGCGAGCTGAAGCAGCTCTTCGAGCGCAACGGCATCGCGCTTCCCGCTTGACCCTCCGTCCGTTCCGGCGGACGCTCTCGCGCGCATGGTCCGCGCCGCGCCGTGGCTGCTCCTCGCCGCCGTCCTCGCCTGCGCGGCCGCCGCCTACCGGCCCGCGCTGGGCGGACCCTTCGTCCTCGACGACCGGGGGAGCATCGAGGAGAACCTGCGGCTCCGGGCTCCCGCCACGGTCCGCATCCCCTCCTTCCTGGAGATGCTCGGGCCGGGCCGTCCGGTGACCGAGGTCACCTTCGCCCTCGACTGGCGGGCCGTGCAGCTCGAGCCGCGGCGCTACCACGTCGTCGGGCTCCTCCTCCACCTGGCCGCCGTCGTGGCGGCGTTCGCCTTCGTGTCGTCCCTGCTCCGCCGCACCGGCCACCCGCGCCCCCGGGGGCTGGCGCTGGTGGTCGCCGGGCTGTTCGCGCTGCATCCCATCCAGCTCGAGTCGGTCGCCTACGTCGCGCAGCGATCCGAGGTCCTCGCCTCGCTCCTCTACCTCGTCGCGCTCCTCCTGCTCGACCGGGCCGCGCGCGCCTGGCCCGGCTGGCGCGGCGCGGTCGCCTGGGCGGGAGGCGGGCTCGCCTGGCTGGTGGGAATGGGAGCGAAGACCATCGCCATCACCGCCCCGGGCGCCTTCCTCCTCGAGCAGGCGGTGGCCGCGCCGGCGGCCGAACGTGGAACGGCCGCGCTGCGCCGCAGGATCCTCCGCGCCCTCCTCCTCGCCGCCCCGCTCCTCGCGATGGCCGGGGTCAGCGCCGCGCTTCACTTCCGGTCCTTCGAGGCCAACCCGGCCGGGGGTGCGGGATTCGAGGCCACGCCGCTCTCCGCGGACTCCTACTTCCTGACCCAGCTGCGGGTGCAGTGGCTCTATCTCCGCCTGCTCGCCTGGCCGCGGGGCCTCGCCTTCGACCGGTCGTTCACGGCGAGCCAGGGGCTGGACGGCGCGGTGGCCGCAGCCGCCGCGGGCGTGATCGCGCTCTCGGCCCTGGCCGTCTTCCTCTGGATCCGCGCCGAGCGGGCCCGCGAACCCCGGCCCGCGGAGCGGATGGTGGCGTTCGGGATCCTGTTCTGGTTCGTGGCCCTCTCGCCGACGTCGTCCTTCGTGCCGGTGCTCGACCTCGCCGTGGAGCATCGCGTCTACCTCGCCTCCCTCGGGCCGTTCCTGGCGGTGGTGGTGGCCACCGATGCGCTCCTGTTCCGCCTGCTGCCCCGCCCGCGCGCCGCGGCCGCGGGGGCCGGGCTCGCGTCGCTCGCCCTCCTGGCGCTCTGGTTCGGCCTGGCCTCGCGGGCGCGGACCTGGAGCACGGCGGAGGGGATCTACGGCGAGGCTGCGGGCGCCTCCCCGCCCAGCGCCCGCGCGTTCACCAACCTCGGGAAGGCGCTGGAGCGCGCCGGCGATCGGGCCGGCGCCGAGGCCGCCTACGGGCGGGCCTGGACGCTCGTCGCCAAGGCCGACCTCACGGCCCTCCTGGCGCGCAACCACGCCGCGCTGCTGCTCGCCGGTGGGCGCCCGGCCGAGGCGCTCGCCCTGCTGGACGCCGCGATGTCGCGCGTCACCGGGGACCCGGCCCTGCACGCGGCCCGGGCCGCGGCCCTGGGCAGGCTGGGCCGCCCCGCCGAGGCCCTGGGGGAGGCGCGCCTCGCCGCCGCGGGCGCCCCCGGCGACCCCGCCATGCGAAACGTCCTCGGCCAGGCACTCACCGTGAATGGCGACTGGCCGGGCGCGCTCGGCGAGTTCCAGGCCGCGGAATCCCTCGACCCCGGGAACCCCGTCTACCCGGTCTCGGCCGGGATCTCGCTCGCCGTCCTGGGCCGCCGGGACGAGGCCTGCGCGGCCTTCCAGCGCGCCGGGGCCCGCTCCGGCGGACGCCCCCTTCCCCTCGACGCCGCCGGCCACGCCGCCGCGCTGGGCTGCCCCATCCCGGTGCCCCGATGACCCCCGAAGCCCCCCTCGCCGCGCTCCTCCCCGCCCCGGGCCAGCCCCCGCTCGACGACGCGCAGGTGCTGGACCGGTTCGTGTCCTGGGTGTCCTCGTCGGGACTGTCGCTCTACCCGGCCCAGGAGGAGGCCCTCCTCGAGCTGCTCGAGGGGCGCCACGTGGTGCTGGCCACGCCCACCGGCTCGGGCAAGTCGATGGTGGCGAACTTCCTTCACTTTCAGTGCATGGCGCGCGGCGAGCGCTCGTTCTACACCTGCCCGATCAAGGCGCTCGTGAACGAGAAGTTCTTCGACCTGTGCCGCCTCTTCGGCCCGGAGAACGTGGGCATGATGACCGGAGACGGGGCGGTCAACCGCGACGCGCCCATCGTCTGCTGCACCGCCGAGATCCTGATGAACGTGGCGCTGCGGGAGGCGAACCCCCGGGTGGACGCGGTGGTGATGGACGAGTTCCACTACTACGGCGACCGCGACCGCGGCGTGGCCTGGCAGGTCCCGCTGCTCCTGCTCGAGAAGGCCCGCTTCCTGCTCATGTCGGCGACGCTCGGGGACGTGGGCGTCATCGCCGAGGGGCTCGCCGCGCTCACCGGCCGGAAGCTCGCCGAGGTGCGCAGCGACGACCGCCCCGTTCCCCTCGACTTCATCTGGCAGGAGACGCCGCTCCACGAGACCATCGAGGAGCTGGTCTCCTCGGGTCGCGCCCCGGTCTACCTGGTCAACTTCACCCAGCGCGCCGCGGCGGAGCAGGCGCAGAATCTGATGTCGGCGAAGTTCTCCTCCCGGGAGGAGAAGGACCGGATCAAGGAGGCGCTCGACGGCTTCCGCTTCGACACCCCCTTCGGCAAGGACCTCTCGCGCTTCCTCCGGCACGGCGTGGGGCTCCACCACGCCGGGCTCCTGCCGAAGTACCGGCTGCTCGTGGAGAGGCTGGCGCAGCAGGGGATGCTCAAGGTCGTGTCCGGGACCGACACGCTGGGCATGGGGGTGAACATCCCCATCCGGACGGTGCTCTTCTCCCAGCTCTGCAAGTTCGACGGGGAGAAGACCGCCATCCTGGCCGCCCGCGACTTCCGGCAGATCTCCGGTCGGGCCGGGCGCAAGGGCTTCGACGACCGCGGCTACGTGGTGGCCCAGGCCCCCGAGCACGTCGTCGAGAACAAGCGGATCGCCGAGAAGCAGGCCGCCGGCAAGAAGATCGAGAAGAAGAAGCCCCCGCAGAAGGGGTTCGTCCCCTGGGACCGGCTCACCTTCGAGCGGCTCCAGGTCCGGGCGCCCGAGCCGCTGGAGAGCCGGTTCGAGGTGACCTTCGGGCTGCTCCTCAACCTGCTCCAGGGCGAGACCGGCCGTCGCGGCGGAGGCTACGGGCGGCTCGTCGAGCTGGTGGCGCGCTCCCACGGCAACGACCACACGCGCGCCCGGCACCGCCGGCTGGCGGCGCAGCGGTTCCGGACGCTGCGGGCCGCCGGGCTCCTCGAGCTGCACGCGGTGGAGGGCTACCCGGGGCGTCACGTCCGGCCGGCCCGCGGCCTGCAGCACGACTTCTCGCTCCACCACACCCTGTCGCTCTACCTGCTCGACAGCCTCCCGCGCATCGACCCGCAGCGGGAGACCTACGCGCTCGACGTGCTGACCCAGGTGGAGTCAATCCTCGAGGACCCCGACGTGGTGCTCTGGAAGCAGCTCGACCGGGCCCGCGGCGAGGCGGTCGCGCGCATGAAGGCCGAGGGCAAGGAGTACGACGAGCGGATGGCGGAGCTCGAGCACGTCGAGTACCCGAAGCCCAACGCCGAGTTCGTCTACGCGACCTTCAACGCCTTCGCCGCCATCCACCCCTGGGTCGGCCAGGAGAACATCCGGCCCAAGTCGGTGGCCCGGGAGATGGTCGAGCGGGCCATGTCGTTCAACGACTACGTCCGGGAGTACGAGCTGCAGCGGAGCGAGGGCGTGCTCCTTCGCTACCTCTCCGAGGCCTACAAGACGCTGGTCCAGACCGTGCCCGAGACCTACCGCGACGAGGCCCTGGAGGACGTGGTGGCCTTCCTGCGAACCACCGTCCGCGGCGTCGACTCGAGCCTCGTCGACGAATGGGAGCGCATGCGCTCCGGCCAGGCCCCGGCTCCCTCGGCCGGCCCCGCGGCCGCGCCGGCGGCGCCCGCCTTCGCGCTCGATCCGGCCACCAACCTGCGCGGCTTCACCGCACGGGTCCGGGCCGAGCTCCACCGCCTGCTGGGCGCGCTCGGGCGCCGGTCCTACGAGGAGGCGGCCACGCTGGTCCGCCAGCGGCCCGGCGAGGAGTGGACGCCACGGCGGCTCGAGGAGGCCATGGCGCCCTACTGGGCCGAGCACGCGCGCGTCGACGTCACGCCGCGGGCCCGGCGCCCCGACAACACCTTCCTCTCGGAGGTCGCTCCCCGGAGCTGGAGCGCCGTGCAGCGCATCGTCGACGAGGCCGGCGAGGTCGACTGGATGCTGGAGTGCCAGATCGATCTCGGGGAGCACCCCGACCCGGACGAGCCGCTCATCGGGCTGGTCCGGATCGCGACCTGATCGCGCACCCGGCGGGCGCGGCCAGGTTCACGCGAAGTAGAGGGCCAGGCCCGCGACTCCCGCCAGCCCGATCCCGAGGGCCAGGAGGTAGAGGAGCCCGGCGGCCAGGGCCTTGGGGATCGTCCACCGCCACCGCTGCCCGTAGGTCCGGTGCAGCGCCAGGACCACGTACACCGGCAGCCACACGGAGAGGATCGGCCCGAGCACCGCCGCCGGCCCGGTCCAGGGCAGCAGCCGCGCCAGCAGCAGCACGGTGAAGACGGTGAAGGCGAAGGCGTGGAGGTGGAGCGCGAGCACCACGTGCTCGGAGAGCCAGTGCCGGCGCCAGAGGAGCGCCAGGATCAGGACCGCGGCGGGGACGAGGAAGAACATCACCCGCGGGACCCAGTCCCGGAAGGCGGTGTTCACCCGCTTCAGGAACTCGGCGCGGGGCAGGCTCGCGAAGACCTGCCAGCGGTCGTCGACGGTCCGGCCCAGCCAGCCCTGGGCTCCGGAGCTGCTGGTGCTGCTCCTCGGTGCCGGCCGGGACGTGGTGGGCGTCGCCGCCGAGCTGCACCGCCTGCTCGGCCTCCGCGTCGTCCAGCGTCGCGTTGAACTGGATGGGGTTCCCGTCCCCGGCGAGCCCGGTGACGAGGAAGAACACGAAGCTCGAGAGCAGGTACAGGCGCAGCGGGGAGCTGAAACGTGCCCGCCGGCCGCTGGTCCACTCCCGCGTCAGGAACCCCGGACGGAAGAGGAAGGGCAGGACCGTCCGGGCCATGCGCGAGTCGACCGAGAGCCCGTCCTCCACCGCGTCGAGGGCCAGCTCGCGGGCGGGGACGCGCATGTCCATGTTGCGCTGGCCGCAGCGGGCGCAGTAGGCGTCCACCAGGGTCGACCCGCAGTTCAGGCAGGCCGCCGGCCGCGGCCGGATCTCAGGGCCGGAAGGCACCGGTGGGGGCCTCCGGCAGGTATTCGACGCTGCGCAGCTCGGTCGTCCCGGAGTGGCGTCCGGCCACGTAGTTCTCCTCCCGGAACGCCACCCACGTGCCCGACACCTCCCGGAAGTCGGAGAAGGCGGTCACGAACTCGAGGCTGCCGTGCCCCGCGGGCATGCGCGCGACGGAGCGCCCGATCCGGCCGGTGGCCTCGTCGATCTCGGCGGTGACGCTCATGCCGTCGCCGAGCGGGAGGGTGAGGGCCCGGATACGGCTGGCCCCCGCGCTCGAGCACCCCCTCGTCCACCACCCGGTCGACGCGCGCCGGCGAGCGAGAGCGGCAGGTCCATCCGCGCCGCCTGGAGCACCATCGCCCCGTGGGGCGGCGATGCCGGTCACCTCCCGGCCGTCGCGCCAGGCCTGCGCCCCGTCGAGGATGCGTCGCTCGACTCCCGCGCCCGGATAGGACACGACGACGCGGAGGCGGCGCGGGCGCTCGAAGATCCGGGTGAGGCGCCCCGTGTCCCGGGACTCGTGGGCGGTGACCGTCCCCTCCTGGACCACCGCCGGGTACTTCTCCAGGGCGGCCCGCCCCCCGTGGGCGGCGAGGACCCGGTCCACGACCTCCGCCACGGCGGGACTCGCCGGCGGTGCGGCGAGGAGCAAGGCTGCGACGTGGGCGACGAGCGCGGACAGTGGAATCAAGGGCTCTCCTGGCCGGTGGTCATATTCGCCTGCATCCTGGACGTTCCATCGTTTTTCGACGCGCGGGGTCCTTGACACCCACCCTGGACGGGCCCCATTGGTACGTCCATGTTCTCCGCACAGCAGCCGGCGCAGGGTCGGAGGTGGCCTCGTGGCCAGCGATTCGCCCTCTCGGGCGCGGGCGTGGCCGCCGAGGCGGCCTACCGGGCGGCCGTGATGGACGTCCGCTCGCTGGGACGCGACGCCCTGACCCAGGCCGAGCGGCGCTGGGCCGAGACCCTCGGTCTCTCCCCCTCCGACGGCGTGGTCATGGCCGAGATCCGGCCGGGGCGACGGTCGCTCGCCGACCTGGCCCGGGCCCTCGAGAGCTGCGGCACCGCACCCGCGCTGATCCGGGAGTCGGTCGACCGGCTGGTCGAGAAGGGGCTCGTCGAGCCGCTGCCGCTTCCGGGGTCCGCGGCCCCCCCTCCGGCGTAGCGCCCTCCGGCCGGTTCACTCCAGGTCGCGCCGGCCCGACTTCCGCTCGGAGGTGTGGCGCTTCTCGGTGAGCCTGCGCTCCCGTGACCCCCGCGTGGGCTTCGTGGCCACCCGGCGCTTCGGCACGTGGGAGAGGACCTGCAGCCTCTCGCGAAGCCGCACCAGCGCGGCCGATCGGTTCTGGGCCTGGCTGCGCCGCTCGGTGGCGGTGACGGTGACGCCGGTGGGACGGTGCAGCAGGCGGACGCCGCTCTCGGTCTTGTTGCGGTGCTGCCCGCCCGGACCGGACGCGATGAAGAACTCCTCGTCGCACTCCGCCGAGAGCGCCTCGGCCGGGAGCGAGAGGGAGCGGCGGGCCGCGGCGCGGAGGGCCGGGGAGATCTCCATGGAGCTATCGTGCCTCGTTGGGTTGGTCGGAGACGATGCGCCCGTCGACCAGCTCGACGATTCGATCGGTGCGCTCGGCCAGCCTGCGGTCGTGCGTGACCACGAGGAAGGTCACCTGCTGGTCCCGGTTCACCTCCCGGAGCAGCGAGAAGACCTCGTCGGCGGTCTGGGTGTCCAGGTTCCCGGTCGGCTCGTCGGCGAGCACGATCTTGGGCTCCATGGCCAGCGAGCGGGCGATGGCCACCCGCTGCGCCTGCCCGCCGGAGAGCGTGGTGGCGCGGTTGTCGGCCCGCGGGGAGAGGCCCACCCGCTCGAGGAGCGCCCGCGCCCGGTCGCGCATCGGTGGCTCGAGTCGCCCCCGGCCGGCGGCCATGGGGATCATCACGTTCTCGAGGGCGGTGAACTCGGGCAGCAGGTGGTGGAACTGGAAGACGAACCCGAGGGTGCGCCCCCGGTAGCGGGTGAGGGCGTCGTCGTCGAGCGCGCCGGTGTCCTGGCCATCGAGGAGGATGCGCCCCCCGGTGGGCTTGTCGAGCAGCCCCATGATGTGCAGCAGCGTGCTCTTCCCCGAGCCGGACGGGCCCATCAGCGCCGCGAACTCGCCGCGGCGCAGGGAGAAGTCGATCCCCCGCAGCACCTGCGTGCGGGCCTCCCCCTCGCCGAAGTCGCGGGTGATCCCCTCCAGGCGGAGGACGGCGGCGCCGGCCTCACCCATAGCGGATCACCTCGGCCGGCTCGAGCCGGGCCGCCCGCGTCGCCGGGAACCACGCGGCCAGCGTGCCGGTCAGGACGGCCACGGCGGCGGCGCCCAGGTAGAGGCCGATCGTCAGGTCGACCGGGAAGAGCGCGTCGCCGCTGGGGGCGCGCGCCAGGTTGGCGAAGGCCAGCGCCATCCCCGACCCCAGCACGGCGCCCAGCACCGACCCGACCCCGCCGACCAGCGCCCCCTCGAGGAGGAAGATGCGCTGGATCATGCCGGTGGAGGTCCCGGTCGCCTTGAGGATGCCGATCTCGCGCGACTTCTGGATGACCGACACGCCGAGCACGCTCGCGATCCCGAGCGCCACCGCCAGCACCACCAGGATCTGGATCATCCAGCTGGAGGCGGACTGGGAACGGAGGCCGACGAGCAGCTGCCGGTTGAGCTCCATCCAGCTGTCGGCCGAGAGGCCGTGGCGCCGCTCGATCTCCCGGGCCAGCCGCTCGGCCTCGAAGATCTCGTCCACCTTGACCTCGATGGTGGTGGCGCCGCCGGGGATGTCGAGCAGGGTCTGCGCCGAGCGCAGCGGCACGAACACCCACCGCGCGTTCACCTCCTTGTTGCCCAGGTCGAAGACGCCGGAGACGGTGAACACGTCGCCGCGCCCCTCGGGGGTGGCGATCCGGACCTTGTCCCCCACCCCGATCCCCAGGTCGGCGGCGAGCACCGTCCCGACGATCGCCTCGGACCCCTCGAGCGCGAAGCGCCCGGCCTTCATCTTGGGGACGACGTCGATGACCCGGACGAAGCTCTCCGGCTCGATGCCCCGCAACGTCACCGACTTGGTGGCCGGGCCCCGGGTCGCGAAGGCAGCCCCCGCCGCCGTGGGCGTGGCGGCGACGACGCCGGGGATCGTGGCGATCGAGGCCATCACCCGCTGCCATTGCTCGATGGAGCGGATCCGGTCGGGCACCTTCTCGACGTGATCCGCCACCCGTTCCGGCGAGGGCAGCGCCCGGGCCACGCGCTCCGGCGCCTTCACGAAGACGTGGGCCTGCGCGGAGAGGGTCTGCGCCACCAGCGTGCGCTGCAGGCCGCTGATGAGCGCGGTCAGGAAGATGAGCACCGCCACGCCCACCGTGGTGCCGCCCAGCACCAGCGCGGTCTGCGCCTTCCCCTCCTTCAGGTAACGGATGGCGATGAACCACTCGAAGCGCATGGCCGGTTCCCTAGCGAGCCGGCTCGGTCCGGACCCGTCGTCCGGGTTCGACCGGGGCCGTGGCCGCCACCACCGCCTCCCCGGGCACGACCCCGGAGAGCACCTGGACGGTGCCGTCGCTCCGCATGCCCAGCTTCACGGGCTGGCGGGCGGTCTTGCCGCCCCGGACCACGAGCACCCAGGGGTCGGTGGCCAGGTCGCGGATCGCGCTGGCCGGGAGCAGGAGCGCCTCCGGGTCACGCCCGGTCTCCACGTTCACCGAGACGGTCATGTCCGGGCGGAGGAACGGGGGAGATCCTCGACGTCGAGCTTCACCTCGACGGTCCCGCGCTGGAGATCGACCGCCGGCGCGATGTAGGCGACCCGGGCCGGGAAGACCCGGTCGGGGAACGCGTCGGCCGAGGCGGTGGCCTGCTGGCCGAGGCGGAGCAGCGCGAGGTTCTTCTCGTCCGGCAGGACCGAGAGCTGGGTCGCCCCGTCGCGCGCCACCACCAGGAGGGCGCGCCCGGGCTGCACCACGTCGCCCGGCTCGACGTCGCGGTCGGTGACCACGCCGGCGGCGGGGGAACGGATGGAGAGGTTGTCGAGGCGCGCCGCGGCGGCCTCCTCGGCGCCGCGGGCCTGCTGCAGGGCCGCCCGCACGAGGTCCCGGTCGGCCCCGGTCGCGGCCGCTCCGGCCTGGATCCGCGCCGAGGCCAGCTGGCTGGCGGCCAGGTCGCGGACCTGCTGGGCGTCGTCGAGGTCCGACCGGCTGACCGAGCCGGCCTCGGCCAGCGTCCGGTTCCGGGCGAGCTTCACCTCGGCCTGGGCGAGCCGGAACTCGGCCTGCCGGACCGCCTCGGCGGTGACCTGGACCGACACCACGTTCACCTGCTCGAGCCGGGCCGCCGCCTGCGCCACCGCGGCGCGGGCCTGGGAGAGCGCCGCCTTCGCCTCCGCGTCGTCGAGCTGCAGGAGGAGATCTCCGGGCTTCGACCGGGTCCCCCTCCTCGACGGGGACCCGGACGACGCGCCCCACCACCACGCTCCCGATCTGGATCCGCGCCGGGGCCAGCACCCTCCCGCTCGCCACCACCCGCTGGACCAGCTCGCGCCGCTCGACCCCCCAGACCGGGACCTTCGGGCCCAGGAAGGCGCGCAGGGCGACGACGACCAGCAGCCGCGGCCACGACCCCGCCCAGGATGCGCCATCGCCATCGGCCGAGGACCGAGGGAGAAGCCATGAGCTTCGCAGTATAGTCTGACGGCCTTCCAACCCGGAGAGGTGTGCATGGATTCGATCGATGTGGGCCCTCGTCTACGACCGCAAGAAGGACCCGTGGAGCACCACCCGCGGGCTCCGCAAGGAGCAGGTCGCCCGCCCCACGCTCGACGTGGGCAAGGACTACCGGGACGCCTCGATGGTGATCGTGAAGCCGCGCTTCGCCGGCTTCTGCGGATCCGACCGGGGCATCTGGTTCCGCCGGGCCTTCGGCGACATGATCCAGTCGACCCTGGCCGCCGAGGGGAAGGACGCGCGGGTCATCGGCCACGAGCTGCTCGGCGAGGTGGCCGAGGCCGGACCGGAGGCCACCCGGGACTTCGGCCTCCGCCCGGGCGACGTGGTCTCCACCGAGAGCCACATCATCTGCAACACCTGCTACCAGTGCCGGATCGGCGACAACCACGTCTGCGCCACCGACCGCATCATCGGCATCAGCGTGGACGGCTGCTTCGCCGAGTACGTGAAGCTGCCGGCCCAGGCGCTCTGGCCCACCGACGTCTCCAAGATCCGGCCCGAGGTGGCGGCGCTCCAGGAGCCCTTCGGGAACGCCGTCCACGCCTGCACCAAGGTGAACCTGCGCGGCAAGTCGGTGGCCATCATCGGATGCGGCACCATCGGCCTGTTCGCCATCGCGGTGGCCCGCGCGCTGGGGGCCCGCCAGGTGATCGGCGTCGAGCCCATGCGGACCCACATCGAGATGGCGAAGAAGCTCGGCGCCGACGCCGTGGTCGAGCCCACCAAGACCACCGAGACCTCCTACGTCCACGACGAGGGGATCACCCGCGCCATCCACGACCTGACCGGCGGGGTGGGCGTGGACGTGGCCCTCGAGATGTCGGGGTCGAACGCCGCGCTCAACACCGCCATCTCGGTGGTCCGGCGCGGGGGGCACGTCATCCTCTTCGGCCTGAAGAGCGGCGAGGCGGTGATCGAGAGCCTGGAGCGGGTGATCGTGGACGGCATCAGCCTCCACGCCGTGGTCGGCCGGCGCATCTTCGAGACCTGGCACATCACCCGGAACCTGCTCGAGTCGACCTCGCCCAACATCCAGGAGCAGGTGTGGAAGGTGATCCTGCAGGGGGGAAAGGACACCATCGTCCCCTTCTCCACCTGGGAGCCGGCCTCCTTCGAGGAGAAGATCAAGGCCCACCCCAAGGTCCTCATCCAGTTCCCCTGAAGCCGAGGAGGCCCCCGTGTACGATCTCGCCCGCGACGTCTTCGCCCGGACCCTCGAGGAGATCCGCGCCGCCGGAACCTGGAAGGAGGAGCGGATCCTCCAGTCCCCCCAGGGCGCCGAGATCGAGGTGGGGGGGCGCCGGGTCCTCAACTTCTGCGCCAACAACTACCTCGGGCTCTCCGGGCACCCGGAGCTGCTCGCGGCGGCCCGCGCCGCCCTCGACTCCCGCGGCTACGGCCTCTCCTCGGTGCGCTTCATCTGCGGCACCCAGGATCTGCACCGGGAGCTGGAGCGGCGCCTCTCGGCCTTCTTCGGCTTCGAGGACGCCATCCTCTTCTCCTCCTGCTTCGACGCCAACGGCGGGGTGTTCGAGGCGCTCCTCTCCGAGCAGGACGCCATCGTCTCCGACTCGCTCAACCACGCGTCCATCATCGACGGCATCCGCCTCGCCAAGGCGCGCCGGTACCGGTACGCACACGCCGACCTGGCCGATCTGGAGTCGAAGCTCCTCGAGGCGGCCGACGCGCGGCTCCGGCTGGTGGTCACCGACGGCGTCTTCTCCATGGACGGCGACCTGGCCCGGCTCGACGAGATCTGCGCCATCGCCGAGCGCCACCGGCGCGCTGGTCCTCGTCGACGACTCGCACGCCTCCGGCTTCGTGGGGCGGACCGGGCGCGGGACGCCCGAGCACTTCGGGGTCCAGGGGCGCGTCGACCTCATGACCTCCACGCTGGGCAAGGCCCTGGGGGGCGCGGCCGGCGGTTTCGTGGCCGGACCGCGGGAGGTGGTCGATCTCCTGCGGCAGCGCGCGCGCCCGTACCTCTTCTCCAACACGCTCGCCCCGCCCATCGTCGGCGCCAGCCTGGCCGCCCTCGCCCTGCTCGAGGGGTCGACCACCCTCCGGGACCGCCTCATGGAGAACGCCAGGCGCTTCCGGGAGGGCATGACCGCGGCAGGCTTCCAGCTCCGGCCGGGGTTCCACCCCATCGCGCCCATCCTGCTCGGCGACGCCCGCCTGGCCGTCGACCTGGCCCGCGACCTGCTCGACGAGGGGATCTACGTCATCGGCTTCAGCTTCCCGGTCGTGCCGAAGGGAGAGGCCCGCATCCGCGTGCAGCTCTCGGCCGCCCACACCCCCGAGATGGTCGACCGGGCCATCGCGGCCTTCGTGAAGGTGGGGCGTCGGCGCGGGGTGATCCCCGCGTGAGCACGGCGGGCTAGAACACGAACTGGAGCCCGATGCTCCAGGCCCAGAAGCTGGGGGCGAGCTGCCAGCTGTTCTTCGACCCGAAGTCGTTCACGCTCGACTTGGTGAAGTCGAAGACGAGCAGGGTCCGGTTGATGCCCACGTCGTAGTCCATCTGGCGCGACAGGGCGGTGTCGAAGAAGTCGAGGACCAGGCCGACACCCAGGGTGACCGACCAGCCGAAGGTGGCGCCCGATCCGCGATAGGTCTGCAGGGTCGTCTCGTTCGTCCAGGAGGAGACCCCGTTCTGGCCGCTGGTGCTCCAGATGTAGTCGACGATCGCGCCGCGCACGTAGGGCTCGAACGGCACGTTGAACCGCTCGTAGAACCACTCGAAGCGGTACCCGGCCTGGACCTGGAGGGGGATGATCATGAGGCTGGTCGTCCCGCCGCGGACCACCGCACCGCCGGAGTCCACGTAGAACCCCTGGCCCCACGCCTCCCAGAAGCCGGCACCGGCGCCGACGTCGAGCGTGCCGAACTCGGTGATCCAGGCCGACATGTTGAAGAGCCCCTGCACCATGAGCGGGCGGCCGGTCCCGAACACGGTGGCGTACGGGGGGTTGGCGGCGTTCAGGAACTCGGAGTCGATGTTGGGGCTGAAGGGGGAGATGGTCACCTGGAACGAGCCCAGGCGCGGCGATTCCTTCACGACCAGGGTCGGGCTCTGGGCCGCGGCCGGCAGCGCGACCGCCACCGCCAGCGCGAAGAGGAGGGCCTTCACGAGCGCCTCCGCCGGACGGCGAGGAGCCCGAGGAGCGCGAGCGCGGGAGCGAGGGCCCCGGCTCCGCCGGTGCCGCACCCTCCGGTCTCGACGCCGCCGTCGCTCTTGTAGAGTTCCCAGAAGCCGCTGAACGGGAGCGGCGTGGAGGGTCCCGCCGAGTCGGACACCGGTCCGGGGTTGCCGGCGGCGCTCAGGCCCGTGGCCGTCGCGGTGTACGAGGTCCCGTTGACGAGCCCGCTGCAGACGATGGTCCCGGAGTTTCCCGGTCCGCCGGTGACGGCCGAGCCGCCCGCGGCCGGCGTGCAGCTGACCGTGAAGGTGACGCTCCGGGTGGCGGTCTCGGTGGCGGTGACGGTCCCGGCGACGACGTTCACGCCCAGCTGCCCGTCACCCGGGGTGATGCCGGTGATGGTCGGCTTGGGCGGGATGGCCAGCTGGAAGTTGAACGTGCCCTGCGCGGCCAGCTGCCAGCCGGTGGTCGAGCCGCCGGGGAGGTAGTAGACGCAGAGGTTGATCGCCTGGTCGCTCGTCGCCGTGCAGGAGGAGACCCCCGCGGTGGTGGCGATGCCGTTCACCGGCACGTTGGGGATGGACTGGGTGGAGCCGGTGGCGAGGATGTCCTGGGCGATGCCGCTCGGCAGGCCGCCGCTCGTCGTGCAGCCGTTGGTCGTGCTCGCCGCCCCGAGACGCCACCTGTCGCCGTTGGCGACGACCGGAGCTGATGGTCGTGACGAGGTTCCAGGTGGAGAGGCTGGTGGTCGAGGCGCACTCGGCCCGGTTGGCCTGGCCGGTGGTCCCCTGGGTGGAGACCAGCGCCGTGACCGTTCCCAGGGAGGTCTGGCCCAGGGCGATTCCGGGGAGGAGGAGCGTGAGCAGCGTGGCTCTGCGGAGCATGGGACGCGATTCTGCAAGGCCGGGGCCACCCTTGCAAGCTCCCGTTGCCGCTCGGAGACCCTCCGGCGCGCGTCCCGCGGCGACTTTTTGGCAAACCGGTGGCGCCCGGAACCGCCTGGCTGCCATTTTGGCAACCCCGGCCGGACCATCAGGACCGCCGGCCCCGCACCCAGGCCTCGGCGATGCGCACGGCGTTGCCGGCGGCGCCCCGGCGGAGGTTGTCGGCCACCACGAAGAGGTCGAGCCCGTTCTCCTGCGAGCCGTCCTCGCGCACGCGCCCGACCAGCACCCCGTCGTCGTTCACCGCCAGCATGGGCATGGGGTAGACCCGCTCGCCGGGAGCGTCGATCACCTTGATGCCGGGCGTGGCGCGCAGCGCCTCCCGGGCCCCCTCGGCGGAGAGCGGCCGGTCGGTCCGGAGATTCACCGAAAGTCCATGGGCGTAGAAGACCGGGACCCGGATGGCGGTGGCGGTGGCGGCCAGCGCGGGTGCGGCGAGCAGGCGCCGCAGCTCCGGCCCCACCGCCTCCTCGGCGTCGGTGCTTCCCCCGGGACCGAAGGCCCCGACCTGCGGGACCAGGTTGAAGCCCACGCGGTGCGAGAGCTCCGAGACGTCGGGCTCCTCGCCGTTGAGCAGCGCGACCATCTCCTTCTCGAGCTGGCGCAGGCCGGCGCGCCCCGCCCCCGACGCTGCGTACAGGATGGTGACCGCCACCCGCGCGAGCCCGGCCGCCCGGTGGATGGGCGCCAGCGAGAGGGCCAGCGGCACCACCGGCCCGGAGGGGCTGGCCACGATGCCCCGCTGCTCCCCGCGGGCCACCTCGGCGTCGTTCACGCCGGCCACCACCAGCGGCACGCCGTCGGCCGACCGGAAGGCGCCCGAGAGGTCGATGGCCAGGCAGCCGTCGGCCCAGGCCCGGGGCGCGAGCTCCCGCGCCACCTGCGCCGGCACCGCCAGGATGGCGGCGTCGCAACCCCGGAACGACCGGTCGGAGATCGTCTCGACCTCCAGCTCGTCGCCGCGGAACTCGAGGAGGTCCACCTCCGAGCGGGCGGTCGCGAAGAGCCGGGGCACGCCGGGGATCTCCCGGGCCTCCAGGTCCTCGAGGACCGCACGGCCCACGGAGCCGGTTGCACCCACCACGGCGAGCTGGATCGGCCTCGTGTTCATTTGCGGGACTCCTCCCGGAGCAGGTCGCGGAGAGCCGGCTCGAGCGACGGCCAGCGGAATCGGTAGCCCAGCGCGAGGGCCTGCCTCGGCACCACCCGCTGGCTGGCCAGCACCACCTCGGCCATCTCGCCGAGCGCGGCGCGGACGGCGAAGGCCGGGGCCACGAGCAGGCTGGGGCGGCGCAGCACGCGGCCGAGCGACCGGGCCAGGTCGCGGTTCCGGACCGGGTCCGGCGCGGTGGCGTTGACCGGGCCCTGGGCCTGCGGATTCTCGAGGGCGAGGCGCAGGATGCCGATCTGGTCGGCGATGTGGATCCACGACTGCCAGAATCCGCCATCGCCGATGGGGCCTCCGGCGAGCATCTTGAAGGGCAGCATCAGCTTGGGCAGCGCGCCGCCGTGGGCGGACAGGACGATCCCGGTTCGGACCAGCACCACCCGGGCCCGCCTCGCGGCCGGACGGGTGGCCTCCTCCCACTCCTGGGCCACGTGGCCGAGGAAGTCGTTCCCGGCGGGGAAGGTCTCGTCGACGACCTCGTCGCCGCGCGGCCCGTAGTAGCCGATGGCGCTGCCGTTCACGAGCACCCCGGGCCCTCCGGCGGCGAAGACCGAGGCCACGTTCCGGGTGGCCAGCACCCGGCTGTCGCGGATCCGCTTGCGCCGCTCGTCGGTCCACCGGCCGCCCGCGACCGGTTCCCCGGCCAGGTTCACGCAGGCGTCGCAGCGGGAGAGCTCCTCCTGCCAGGGCCCGGGCACGGCCGGATCTCCCTGGACCGCGCGCGTCCCGGCCGGCAGGCCCGCCGGCGCGGCGCTGCGGGAGAGCGCCACGACCTCGTGCCCGTCGGCGGCGAGGGAACTTGCGAGGGCCCGGCCGACGAGGCCGGTCGCGCCCGTGACGAATACGCGCATGGTCATGGGATTCCGTTCGGGAACTTCACCTCGGCCTCGCTCTTGCGCACGTAATGGGGCTCGAGCGCGAAGAGGGCCCGGTCGTCGAAGGTGGCGGCCTCGAGCCGCGGCGCGGCGAGGCGCCCGACCGCGTCGGCGGACGGATGGTCCGGCGCCCCGTCGAGAAACGGGAGGGTCGCGGCGAGCACGCCGGCGTGGGCTGCGAAGCCCTCGCCGAAGCCCACGGCGGGGCCCAGTCCCTGGATCCGGGCGGCCAGGGCCTCCGGGGCGAGCGCCTCCTCGGGCCGGACCGCCGCCACCGACCCGGCGGCGGCGCGGTAGAACCCCGCGTAGACCTCTCCCTTGCGGGCGTCGAGCATGGGGACGAGCAAGGCGTCGCTCCCGGGCGGAAGCGCGGCGGCCGCCTCGAGCGCCATCGCCGCGAGGCTCCCGACCCCGACGATGGGGCGCCGGTTGGCGTAGGCGAGCCCTTTCCAGGTGGCGAGCCCGATGCGAAGGCCGGTGAAGGACCCGGGACCGAGGCCGACGGCGAACCCCTCGAGGTCGGGCACCTTGCGCCCCACGGCGACGAGCAGGTCGGCGAGGGCGCCCGGAAGCCGGATGCCGTGCCCCACCCCCGGCCCGGCAGGACGGTCGGTGCGGGTGGTGAGCACCTCGACCGCGCCCGGGCGCAGCTCGAGGAGCGCGCAGGAGAGGGTCGGGGTGGCGGTGTCGATGGCGGCGACGAGCATGGGCCGGGGGTCTGCCTCTACCCCATCAGCCGGACGATGTCGTTCTTGAAGACGAAGATCATGAGGAACACGAGCAGGAGGATGCCGACCAGGTTGGCGACCTCGCGCGTGCGCAGGGAGAGGGGCCGGCGGGTGGCCGCCTCGACCGCCGTGGCGACGATGTGCCCCCCGTCGAGGACCGGGATGGGCAGGAGGTTCATCAGGCCGAGGTTCACGCTGATGAGGGCCATCTTGAAGAGGAAGCTCGACCAGCCCTCCTGGGCGGCCTGCGCGGCGATCTGGAAGAGCATGATCGGGCCGCCCACCGTCTTGAAGCTGATCTCCCCCTGGACGATCCGGGCGATGCCCAGCGCGGTGAGCCGCACCACCTCGCCGAGGTGTCCGAAGGCGTTTCCGAGCGCCTCGCCGACGCCGATGGAGAGCGGGATCTCCTCCGCGATCAGCGCCTTCGACTCCACCAGCGCTCGCTGGTCCGGGAAGAAGCCCAGGGTCACCCTTCGCCGCGTCTCGCGGGTCATCTCGTCGACGTACTCCTGCTCGGCGGGGACGAGCTCCGCCACCCGGCCGCCGGCGAGATCGAGCTTCACCGGGGTGCCCGAGAGGAAATCGGCCGACAGCTGGTTCAGCTCCCGGAACGAGCGGACCGGCTTGCCGTTCACGGCGACGATGGCGTCCCCGCGGCGAAGACCGGCCTGGTCGGCGGGGCTGCCCGGCACGACCTCGGCGACGAACGAGGAGACGAGCGGGTCGGCGGCGCGGAAGGCCGGCTGGCCGTCGACGCAGGTCGGGACCGGCCCCAGCTTCACGGGGGCGTAGCTGGAGACCGCCACGCCCGGCGCTCCGACCGCGGCCTCGCGCAGCACCTCGAGGTCCAGGGGCGTGCAGGGGGCGGCGCCGAGGATCCGGTCGAGATCCCCCATGTTCTTCACGGGCTGGCCACCGGCGCGGACCACCAGGTCGAACGGGGCGAGCGGACCGGCGCTGCCGGGGAGGACCGGCGCGACCACCGCCGAGGGCCAGGCCGGCGAGACGCCGATCACGCCGCGGGTGACGGTCTCGACCGGGTTCGACTCCTTCTCGGCGGCGGGGGTGACCGGCAGCACCAGCCGGGTCCCGGCCCGGTCGACCGTGAAGTCGATGCGCTCGCCGGCGCGAGGCGCCACCATCTGGCGCAGGTCGGAGAAGTAGCGGACCGGCTCGGCCGGCCTCCCGGGGACGGTCACGGAGACCACCCGATCGCCAGGCTGCAGCCCGGCCCGCTCCGCGGCGGAGCCGGGCATGATGGTGCCCAGCGTGGGTCCGGGGACGGCGGTCCCGTTCTGGGCCAGCGCCAGCGCGAAGTAGATCACGACCGGGAAGGCCAGGTTCGCGGCCGGCCCGGCGAAGGCGATGACGAAGCGCTTCCAGGGCGGCGCCTCGAGGAATCCGCGCCCCTGGTCCTCCGGCGCCACCTCGCGCGCCGGGCTCGTCGCCGGCCATCTTCACGTAGCCGCCGAGCGGCAGCAGCGAGAGCAGGTACTCGGTCTCCCCGCGCCGGAAGCCGAAGAGGCGGGGGCCGAAGCCGATCGAGAACTTCACCACCTTCACCCCGAGCAGCTTGGCCGCGACGAAGTGGCCGAGCTCGTGGACGAAGATCAGCCCTCCGAGGAGGAGGACGATGGATCCGACCTTGAGGAGGATGTCGCTCACCATGAGGGTCCGCGCCCGGGGGCGCCCCCGGTACTTACCCCGTCAACCGCCGGCGTGCAGGAGGATTCCCGCTCACCCCCGGTGGGTCCCGACCCTGCGGAGCGCCTCGGCCCGCCCCCAGTCGGAGGCGGCGATGGCCTGGTCGACCGAGGTGAGCCGCTCGCCGCGGTGCGCTTCGAGCACCTCGGCGCAGACCCGGGCGATGGCGTCGAAGGGGCAGCGCCCCGCCAGGAAGGCCTCCACGACCCCCTCGTCGGCGCCGGAGAGCACCGCCGGGGCGGTGCCCCCCATCTCGAGCGCGCGATAGGCGAGCGTGAAGGCCGGGAAGCGGGCCGGGTCCGGGGGCTCGAAGGTGAGGCGCCCCACCCGCGCCAGGTCGAGGGGGGGGAGGTCGAGGGCGATTCGATCGGGGTGGGCGAGCGCGTAGCTGATCGGCCCCCGCATGTCGGAGACGCCCAGCTGGGCCACCACCTGGCCGTCCACGTATTCGACCATGGAGTGCACGATCGACTCGGGGTGGACCAGGATGTCGATCCGCGCGGGCGGCACGTCGAAGAGCCAGCGGGCCTCGATGACCTCGAGCCCCTTGTTCATGAGGGTGGCCGAGTCGACGGTGATCTTGGCCCCCATGGTCCAGTTGGGGTGGCGAAGGGCCTCGGCCGGCGTGACCGACGGCAGGCGGTCGGCGGGGAGGTTCCGCAGCGGCCCCCCCGAGGCGGTCAGGATCAGCCGGCGCACCTCGGCCCGGTTGTGGCCCGCCAGCGACTGGAAGATGGCGCTGTGCTCGCTGTCGACCGGGAGGATGGTCACCCCTCGCTCGGCGGCGCGGCGCATGATGAGCTCGCCGGCCAGCACCAGCGACTCCTTGTTGGCGAGCCCGACCGGCTTGCCGGCCTCGACCGCCGCCGCCGTGGAGCGCAGCCCGGCCCCGCCGGAGATGGCCGCCAGCACGAAGTCGGCCTCGGAGAGCGCGGCGACCGCCACGGCCCCGGCCTCGCCGTGCCGGATCTCGGGGGCGTCGGCGCCGAGCCTCTCCCGGAGATCGGCGGCCGCGGCCTCGTCCGAGACCGACACCAGCAGGGGGCGGAAGGCACGGACCTGCGCGGCGAGCCGCTCGACGTTCCGCCCCGCCGCGAGCCCCACCACCGCGAAGCGCCCCGGGGAGCGGGACACGACGTCGAGGGCCTGGACTCCGATCGACCCGGTGGAGCCGAGGATGGAGAGGCGCTTCATCGCTGGAACCACAGGGCGCAGGCGACCACCCAGGGGGCCACGAAGAGCACCGCGTCGATGCGGTCGAGCAGGCCTCCGTGCCCCGGGATCACCCGGCCGGAGTCCTTCACGCCGGCGGCCCGCTTGAGCATGGATTCGGAGAGGTCGCCGAGCGGCCCGAGCACGGCCGCGCCGCCGCCCACCAGCACCGCCGCCGGGACCGACAGTCCCGGGAGGAACAGGGCCTTCACCGCGAGTGCACCGACGACGCTCCCCACGGCGCCGCCCCAGAACCCCTCCCAGGTCTTCTTGGGAGAGATGCGCGGGGCGAGGGGGCGCTTGCCGAGGAAGCGCCCCGCGAAGTAGGCCAGCGTGTCGTTGGCCCAGGTCACCACGAAGAGGAGCACCACCCACTGCCAGCCGGAATTCACGCGGAGTGCAACCACCGCCGCCGGGAGCAGGCCCGCGTAGCACCAGGCCAGGACCGCCAGCGCCGCCGACCGGGGCGCCTCGGCGAGCTCGCCGCGCTGGAGCATGGCGGTGGCGAGCAGCGCCACCACGGCGCCGGCGCCGGTCACGCCGGCCCAGTCCTGGAAGGGCCGGCCGCCCCCGTTCCAGAGCCAGGCGCCGATGGGGACCGCCGCCGCGCCGACCACGCCCAGCCACCCGGTGGGCTGGAGCCGCTTCTCGAACATCCAGACCAGCTCACCGGCCGAGAGCGCCGCCACCAGCGCGATCAGGATGGCGAAGTAGGGGCCGCCCAGCCAGGTCATCCACACCGCGAAGGGGAAGAGGACGAGCGCCGTCACCACCCGGACTGCAAGGTTCCGGTTCTGCTCGCGCATCGGGCTAGCCGCCCCCCACCTGCGCGGAGGTCAGCCCGAAGCGCCGCTCGCGATCCTGGTAGTCGGCGATGGCGCCGAGCAGGTCGAGCTCGCGGAAGTCGGGCCAGAGGGTCTCGACGAAGACCATCTCGGCGTAGGCCGCCTGCCAGAGCAGGAAGTTGGAGATGCGCCGCTCGCCGCTGGTGCGGACGAGCAGGTCGAGCGGCGGGAGGGAGGCGGTGAAGAGGTGGGACTCGATGCCGGCGGCGTCCACCTCCCCGCCCCGCGCGGCCGCCCGGGCCGCGTGCACGATCTCCTCCTGGCCCCCGTAGGAGAGCGCCAGGGTGAGCACCATGCCGTCGTTCCTCGCCGAGGCGGCGCGGACCGACTCGAGGCGCTCCCGCACGAAGCCGGGCAACCGGTCGGTGTCGCCGATGGTGTGGAGCCGGATCCGGTTGTCGAGGATCTCCGACCGCTCGGAGTCGAGGTACTCGGCGAGCAGCATCATGAGCGCGCCGACCTCCTCGTCGGGGCGCCCCCAGTTCTGCGAGCTGAACGCGTAGAGCGTGAGGGCCTCGAGACCGATCTTGCGGGCCTCGCGGGTCACGGAGCGGACCGACTCCGATCCGGTGCGGTGCCCCTCGACCCGGGTCATGCCGCGGGATTCGGCCCAGCGGCCATTGCCGTCCATGATGATGGCGACGTGGCGCGGCAGGGGGCGGGCGCGAACCCGCGCCTCCATCCAGGGAACGAGATTTTTCTCGGCCACGGGCGGGCTTATAGCACGCCGACCCGACCGGCTGGCGAGAGGTCGGGTTTGACCCCTCGGCCCGGCGACCTCTATCCTTTTCCCCGTGCCCCCGCGGTGCGTCGGTCCATGGGAGATCCTCTCGGTCATCGGCCGGGGGGGAGTCGGGACGGTGTACCGTGCCCGCCACCTCCTCGACGGCATGCCGGCCGCCGTGAAGCTGCTCGGGCCTGCCCCTGCGGTGGACCCCACCTCGGCCCGGCGCCTGGCCCGCGAGTTCGAGGTGCTGCGGGCGCTCGAGCACCCCAACGTCGTGCGCGTCTTCGACGCCGGGCAGGAGGAAGGGTACTCGTGGCTCGCCATGGAGCTGGTCGAGGGGCTCGACCTGCGCACCTACCTCGCGCCCCTCGCCGGGAACCCCATCCTGGAACTCTCCGCCACCCACGGGACCTCCAGCGTCGTCGAGGGAGGCTCGGGCCTGGTCTTCGACATGGAGGCCTGGCTGCGCGAGCCGGAGACCCATGCCGACGTGGAGTCCATCGTGTCCCGCCCGCCGGGCGCCGGCGTCGAGGACATCCGGGCCTTCGCCGACCTCATGGAGGAGCCGGAGACCGACGATGGCTCGGGGTCCTGGGAGCGGTGCGCCGATCCGCCCCGCGCCGTCGACCTCGCCGCCGGCGAGGAGCCGGAGCCCGAGCCTCCGTCCGCCGCGCTCGCGCTCCAGCTCAACCGCCCGGAGCGGATGGCGCGGCTCCGGAACGTCCTGGGAGAGGTGCTCGGGGCCCTCACCTTCGTGCACGGCCGCGGGTTCGTCCACCGCGACCTCAAGCCCTCGAACATCATGGTCGACGACGCGCGACGGGCCCGCATCATGGACTTCGGCCTGGTGAAGCAGCTCGCCGACGAGAGCGCCCTCACCCTCTCCGGGCGCGTGGTCGGAACCTACCGGTACATGGCACCGGAGCAGGCGGCCGGACGGGACGTGGACCACCGCGCCGACCTCTGGAGCCTGGGGGTGATCCTCTACGAGCTCCTGGTGGGCCGTCCGCCGTTCCCCTCCTCCGTGCCGGCGGAGCTGTGGCGGGAGATCACGACCCTCGAGCCCCCCGCCATCCGGGACATGAACCCCGGCGCCGATCCCTTGCTCGCCGCGGCGTCGGAGCGGCTCCTCCGCAAGGACCCGGCGAAGCGCTTCCAGACGGCGGCCGAGTTCCGCGCCGCCGCGGGGGTCTAGGGCGTGTCGCTCATCCCCTCGGGCGAGCTCTCCTACGGCGCCCTCGTCGCCGAGTTCTTCCTCCAGCTCCGGGGCGCGGGAATCCTCCTCTCCCCGCTCGACCAGGAGCTGGTGGCCGAATGGGAGCGCCGCGGCGTGCCGGCCTCGGTGGTGTGCCGGGGCCTGCGCCGGGGGTGGGAAGCGCTCGGCCAGGAGCGGGCGCCCGGCGCCGCGCCCCCCCGATCGCTCCGGGCCTTGCGAGGCTTCGTCGAGGAGGAGTGGCGGGCCTACCGGGACGGCCGGGTCGGCGACGGCGGCGCACCGGGGTCGGAGGCGGACGCGGCCCGGCGCCGTCTCGCGGCGGCGCGGAACTGGCTCGCGGAGGCCGCGGTGGCCTCCGGCGAGGACCGGCGTCTCGCCTACCGGGAGGCGGCCGGGCACCTCCCGTCCGACGCCGTCTCGCTCCAGGCCCTCGAGGTCGCGCTGGCGGCTGCCGACGACCTGCTCCTGCACCGGTGGCTCTCGACCCTTCCCCGCCCCGAGCGAGCGGCCCTGGGTCCCCGGTGCCGGCTCCTCGCCGGAGACCGGATCCGGCGGGCACGCCGGTCCTCGTACCGGGAAACCCTGCGTACCCACCTCTTCGAGGCGGCCCGGCGGGCGGGGATACTCTGCCTCCGCGGGACCGTGTAGACTCCGCCGCCCGATGCCGGAGACCCCAGAGAGCGGCGCCGCCTGCACCACGTGCGGCGGGGCGGGATACGTGGTGGACCAGGTGGTCGGCATCTCGGCCCGGGCCCACCGTTGCACCTGCCAGGCCACCTGCCCGCGTTGCGGCGGGAGCGGCTACGTCATGGTCACCACCGGTCCGGGGCGGGTCGCCCAGCCCTGCGCCTGCCGCCACCTCGACCAGCGCATCGCCACCTTCAACGCCGCCGGGATCCCGGCCGCCGTGGCCCGGGCCTCCTTCGACTCCTTCCGCCCCTGGTCGCAGAGCCAGTCGAAGGCCAAGGCGGCCTGCGAGAACTTCGCCCACCAGGTCCGCGGCGACCGGGCCAGCCGCGGGGTGCTCCTGCACGGCAAGCCCGGCTGCGGGAAGACCCACCTCCTCGCGGCCGCGCTGCGCCAGCTGGCGCTCGAGAAGGGGATCTCCTGCCGCTACGTCGAGTTCATGCTGCTCCTCTCCGACATCCGCGCCGGCTTCGGATCGAACCGGGGGCACATGGAGATCCTCGGGCCGCTCGCCAGCGTGCCGGTGCTCGCCATCGACGAGCTGGGCAAGGAGCGCGGCACCGAGTGGGAGCGGTCGATGCTCGACGAGCTGATCAGCCGTCGGTACAACGCCGGCCTCACCACGGTCTTCGCCACCAACTACCCGCGCGACCCGGCGCCGGTGCCGGTCCCCACCGGCGGCAAGTTCCACACCGCGTCGAAGGACTTCCAGCGCGACGCCGAGCTGATGAGCCTGGAGGAGCGGGTCGGGCAGCGCATCTACTCGCGCCTCAACGAGATGTGCGACTTCGTCATCGTCGACGGCCCCGACTACCGCAAGGACGCCGAGCCGGGCCGCGGCTCGTTCTGGAGGTAGCGGTCGGCATGCCGGTGCCCGGGGAGCGGCTCGCGTTCGTCACCGGTGCGGGGTCGGGCATCGGCCGGGCCACGGCGCTGCGGCTGGCCCGGGACGGGCTCCGGATCGTGGCCACCGACCTGCGGCTCGAGTCGGCGAGGGAGACCGCCGCGATGGCGGGCCCCGGGGCGATCGCCGCCGCTCTCGACGTCCGCGACGAGGCGGCCTGGGAGCGAGCCTTCGCCGCGCTCCCTCCCCTCCCGCTCGCGGTGCTCGTGAACGGCGCCGGCATCACCGGATTCGGCGCCACGGTGGAGCCCCAGGATCCGGAATCCCTGTCGCTCGCGAAGCTCCGCGAGGTGCTGGCCGTGAACCTGGAGGGGGTGGTGCTCGGTTGCCGCCATGCCCTGCGCGCCATGCGGGTGGGCGGGGGGAGCATCGTCAACGTCGCCTCCCGCGCCGGGACCATCGGCGTTCCGGGCGCGGTGGCCTACGCGGCCAGCAAGGCGGCGGTGCTGAGCGTCTCGCGATCGGTGGCCCTCCACTGCGCCGCGGCCGGGTACCCGGTGCGTTGCAACGCGGTGGTGCCGGGCGCCATCGACACGCCGATGTGGGGAGCGGTCCTGGGGTCCGGGCCGGACCGTGCGGAACGTGCGGCGCGCGTGGCCGCCGACGTCCCCATGGGGCGGATGGGGACGGCCGAGGAGGTGGCGGAGGCCATCGCCTGGCTCGCCTCCGACGCCGCGTCGTACGTGACCGGGACGGAGATCGTGCTGGACGGGGGGCATGGCGGCGCGGACTACGAAGTAGACCGCGCAATGCTCGCCCACGACCGGGTTCCTCGGCGCGAACAGGTCCATGTGTTCGTCCCCGTACACCCCCCGCGCGGCCTCCAGATTATGGGACTGACAGAGGATCCTGCAGTTGTCGATCGTCGACGCACCGCCCTTCCCCCGCGGCACCACGTGGTCGACCTCCAGCCGCACCTGGAGCCGCAGGCGCCTCCGTCCGCCAGGGGCCACGTGCACTTCCCCCCGTCCCGCTTCATGCACCTCCCGCTTCACCCGGGGCGGCACCGCAGGCCCGCCGCTTCTCCTGCTGCGCGATGAGCAGCTCCAGCGCCGCGGTCAGCACCTGCTCGTCGGTCGCCCCCGGCTGCACGTGCGACTGCCCGGCCTTCGCCTTCTTCGAGCAGGGCCACGAACTCCGGCGACACCGTCACGTGCATCCGGGTCTCGCGTGGCGGTGAGCGGCTCGACCAGGGTCCGGGTGCGGAGCCAGTTCGACGATTGAACGCGAGCATTCGTTCGACGACGGGCCGCTCCTGCTCCGTCCGGGTCATGCCGAGTTCGCCTGGGCGAATTTCCGGAACCGGCGCCTCGGTCACGACCGTCCTCGCGCGGCACCACCTCCGCGGGCCGATCTCCACCGCGACCTGCTCCGCCTCCTGCTGGGAGAGGCCGAAGAAGCGCGGGAGCACCTCGTGCCGGTTCGCCTCGGTCATCACCGCGCGAGCACGTCACGGTGGTGAGGCACAGCTTCCCTTCGCGAATCGGCTCCACGCACCTCCGGGAACCGCCGACGAGCCAGGCGGCGACCTGCCGGTAGTGGGCCGACCGCCCGGGAGAGCTTCAACCCCGGTGGAGGTACGTCGAAGAGGTTGGCGAAGCCCGAGGTCCCGGAAGCGCTCTCGCCGGTCGAATTCGGCCGAGGGCCTCGAGGAGCAGGTCGGCCAGGGCGCCGAACTCGACGCGGAGGAGGTCGACGAGCGGGCGTGGAAGGAACGGGCCTCGGTGAGATCGCGTGTCGTTCATGCATCCACTCTCTCACGCGATTTCCGGCCCTCCGGAAACGCACGAGGACGGCCGCCGCGCGAACGCCCGCGCCGGGATCTCGAACCTCGCCAGGAATCCTGCGCGCGCCCCTGGAGCGAAATGCGGCGACGGGAAGCGCCTTCCCGCGCCACCTCGATCGCCGGAGCCGAAATCCACCGGAAACGCGTCAAGCACAGCGTTTCCTTACGCCCCATCTGGCCGGTGGTCCGCCGCGCGGACGCATTCACTCACGGCGAACGCGCGCTGCGCGCCCCACGCCCCCTCGCTACGTCCCCTCCACCAGCCTCCGGTGCAGCACCCGCACCGCCTCCGGCGCCCGCGCCGCCGCGCACCAGGCCGTCACCCGGATCGCGGTCGCGAGCAGCGCCCGCGGCTCCTCCCCGCCCGCCCGGACCGCCGCCACCACCTCGCGCAGCACCTCGGTCCCCATCCCGGCCCGCGTTCCCACCACGGTCACCGAGCCGGCATCCCGATCGTCGATGGCCGCCTCGGGGACCGCCGCGAGGAGCTCGGTCCGCGCCACAGGCCACTCGTGGACGTTGTCGAGCGGACACCACCGCCACGGCGCGGCCGCCCTGAGCCGTGACGTCGGCGGCGACGGCCCCCCGCCGCTCCAGCACGTCGAGCGCGGCCCCGAGCCCGCCCCAGGGCACGTCCACGAGCGCCACGTTCTTCTGCGAGGTCACCCCGGCCACCCGGCCCCCCGCCGCGGCGTGGCCGCGGACCAGGGTCTCCGCCGTCGAGCCGGAAGTGGCGCGGGCGTGGATGGTGATGCCCTTCTCGCGGGCGAACTCGACCGCCTCGGCGTTCAGGACCTTGGCCCCGGCCCGGGCCAGCTCCTGCATCTCCTCGTAGGAGATCTCGTCGAGCCGGCGCGGACTCGTCACCACGCGCGGGTCGGCGGTGTAGACCCCGTCGACGTCGGAGTAGATCTCGCAGTCGGCGCCCAGGGACGCGGCCAGCGCCACCGCGGTGGTGTCGGACCCGCCCCGGCCCAGCGTGGTGACCTCCTTGCGCGGCGAGACCCCCTGGAACCCGGCCACGATGACCACGCGTCCCCGGTCGAGCTCCTCCCAGACCCGCACCGGCCGCACCTCGACGATCCGGGCCGAGGCGTGCCGCTCGTCGGTCAGGATGCCTGCTTGACTACCGGTGAAACTGACGGCCGGGCACCCCAGGTCCTCGAGCGCCATGGCGAGCAGAGCCATGGAGATGCGCTCCCCCGCGGTGAGCAGCATGTCGAGCTCGCGCCGGGCCGGGCTCCCCGAGACGCGCGCGGCCAGGGCCAGCAGCTCGTCGGTGGTCTTGCCCATGGCCGAGACCACCACGCACACCCGCCGCCCGTCCCGGCGCGCCGCGGCCACCCGCTCCGCCACCTTGCGGACCTTCTCCACGTCGGCCACCGACGACCCGCCGTACTTCTGCACCACCACGTTCATCGCACCCCTCCACCGTCCCGGGTCCCGGCGATCCTATCACCGCGTCGCTCCTTGACAGGCCACGCCGCGAACGCGATTGTCGGCCGGGCGGCGTACGGAGGGCGCGGATGATCGAGGTCAGCGGTCTCACCAAGCGCTTCCGCGACCACGCCGCCGTCGACGACCTCACCTTCACCATTCCGCGCGGCGAGGTGGTCGGCCTGCTGGGCCCGAACGGGGCGGGGAAGACCACCACGCTCCGCCTGCTCACCGGCTTCCTCCCCGCCACCTCAGGGTCGGTGCGGGTGGCCGGGTTCGACGTCTTCGAGCAGCCCATGGAGGCGCGCCGCCGCATCGGCTACCTCCCCGAGGTTCCGCCCCTCTACGACGCGATGACGGTGCGGGAACAGCTTCGCTTCGCCGCCGAGCTGAAGGGGCTCCGGCGCGCGCTCCTGGCCGCGGAGGTGGAGCGCGTGTCCCGCCTCACCGGGGTCGACGGCGTGCTCGACCGGCTCACCGCGAACCTGTCCAAGGGCTTCCGGCAGCGGGTGGGCATCGCCCAGGCGCTCCTCGGCGACCCGGACGTCCTCGTCCTCGACGAGCCCACCGTGGGGCTCGACCCCATCCAGATCCGCGAGGTCCGCGACCTCGTCCGATCCCTGGGCGGGCGCCACACCGTGATCCTCTCCTCCCACCTCTTGCCGGAGGTGGCCATGACCTGCTCGAAGGTGCTGGTGCTGAATGCGGGGCGGATGGTCGACTTCGACACCCTCGACGGACTCATCGCCCGCCACCTCCCCGGCCGGGAGGTCACCCTCGACGACATCGGCTTCCTCGAGGAGATCTTCGGGAAGCTCGTCACCCCTGACTGAGGGATCGTGCGCGCCACCCTCGCCATCGTCCGCAAGGAGCTCTCGGTCTACTTCACCACGCCGCTCGCCTGGGTGGTGCTCGTGGTGGTGGCGTTCTTCTCGGCGCAGGTCTTCGCCGGCGCGCTCGACGGCTTCCGGCTCCTCACCACCCGGGCGGGCGAGATCCCCGGCGGCGCGGAGCTGCTCGAGCGGGTGAACCTGACCGACGTGGTGGTGGCGCGCCTGTTCGGATCGGTGGGGCTCTTCCTGGTGATGACCACCCCCTTCCTCTCCATGCGGCTCGTGGCCGAGGAGCGGCGCACCGGCACCTTCGAGCTGCTCATGACCGCCCCGATCCGGCCCTACGAGATCGTGGCCGGGAAGTACCTGGCCTCGCTCCTCGTGCTCGCCGCGGCGCTCCTGCTCGTGGCCCTGTTCCCGGCGTTCCTGGCGGTGGCGGGCCGCGGGGCGCAGGGGGGGGCCGCCGTCGAGTGGCCCACGGTGGCCGCGGGCCTCCTCGGCCTCTTCCTGCTCGGGGCCGCGGCGCTGGCGGTGGGCCTCGCGTTCTCCGCGCTGGCCGGGACGCCGGTGGTCGCGGCCCTGCTCTCGCTGCTCGTCCTGCTCGGGCTCTGGCTGGCCGGGATGTTCACGGTGGGTTCCGGTGGGGCGGCCCGCAACCTGGCCTCCGGGCTCTCCGCCTCCGAGCACCTCGCCCCGTTCCTGCAGGGGCGCATCGCCCTCCCCGACGTCCTCTACTACCTCTCCCTCTGCGCCCTCGGCCTGTTCGTCGCCGAGCGGGCCGTCGAGGGACGCCGCTGGGCCTGAACCGTGAAGCGCTCCCTCTCCGCCCGCATCCTGCTCGCCGCCGGGCTCGTGCTGCTCGCCAGCGCGGTGGTGACGTTGCTCCTCGGCGACGGCCGCCTGCTCCTCGGCAAGGTCGCCCTCGGGCTCGGGGCGCTGGCCGCCGGCGCGGCGCTCTCCGGGCGGGCGGGCCTGGGACGGGCGCTCTCCGGGCGCGGGACCCATTACGCGGCCGTCACCGTCCTCTCCGGCCTCCTGCTGGCCGCCGCGCTCGGCGCCGCGCTCTGGGTCTCCCACCGCCGGCCGCTCGCCCTCGACGTCACCCGGCAGCGCATCCATACCCTCTCGCCGGACACCCTGCGGATCCTCGACGCCCTGCCCGGCGACGTCGAGGTGCTGGCCTTCTACCGCCCCGACGACGCCGGCTTCGCCCCCGCCCAGGACCTCCTTCGCCGCTACGCGGAGCGGAACCGCAGCTTCCGCTTCGAGATGGTCGACCCGTACCGCAGCCCGGACCGTGTGCGGCGCCACCAGGTCTCCGAGTCGGGCACCCGGGTGGTGGTCGCGCCCGGGCCGTCCGAGGTGCGGCTCCGGGAGGTCTCGGAGGAGTCGCTCACCAACGCGCTCTGGAGGGCGACGAACCCGGAGCGGCGCCGCATCTACTTCACACAGGGTCACGGGGAGGGATCGCCCGCCGACGCCGGGAGGACCGGGTGGTCGCTGGCCGCCCGGGCGCTCGAGCGGGAGAACGTGGAGCTCGCTCCGCTCTCGCTCCTCTCGACCGGCGAGGTGCCGGCCGACGCGGCCGCCCTGCTGGTGGTCGGACCCCGCAGGCCCTTCCTCGACGCGGAGGTGGCGGCGTTGCGCGCCTTCGTCTCGCGCGGCGGGCACCTGGGCATCTTCGTCGAGCCCGAGTCGGACGCCGGGCTCGACCCGCTCCTCGGCGCACTGGGGGTCGAGGCGGGGAACGACATGATCGTGGACCCCAACCCGCTCTCGCGGCTGGCCGGCGCCACGCCGGTCATGCCGGTGCTCCGCGCCACCACGGCGCACCCGGTGAGCGAGCCCCTCGCCGAGGTGGGCGTGGTCTTCCCCACCGCCCGCTCGCTGGTCGCGCTGCGGGGTGCCCCGGCGCGCGCGGTGCCGCTCGCCCTCACCTCGGAGAGTGCCTGGGCGGAGAACGACGTCCGCGCCATCTTCGCCGGGTCGGCGCGGCTCGACGAGGGGGAGAAGGTCGGCCCCATCCCGCTGGCACTGGCCGTGAAATGGCCGGTGGCCGGCGATCCGCCCCGCGAGCTGCGCGCGGTGGTGGCCGGGGATTCGGACTTCTTCTCCAACGGGTACCTCCACCTCCTGGGGAACCAGGATCTCTTCCTCTCCATGGTGAGCTGGCTCGCCGAGCGGGACGACCGGCTCACCATCCGGCCGAGGGCCCGGGAAGCCTCCCGCATCGCGCTCACCGAGGGCCAGGTGAGGACGCTCAAGTTCCTGGCCATCGACGTGGTGCCGGTTGTGCTGCTCCTCGCCGGCATGGCGGTGTGGCTCTCCCGCCGGGAGCGCTGACGTTGAAGGCCCGCGCGCGGACGCTGGCGCTCGCCGCGGCGCTGGCCGCCGTCCTGGCCGCGCTGATCGCGGGGGCGCTCCTGGCCGTGGAGCGCCCGGACGCGGACGCGCGGGCCCGCCACGACGCCGGGACCAGGGCCCTTCCCTTCCGGCCGGCCGACGTGCGGTCCCTCTCCATCGCTCCTCGCGGCGCGCCCGAGGTCAGGCTCCAGCGTGCCGGGGCCGGCTGGCGCCTCGACCCGCCCGGGGGCGAGGCGAGCGCGGCCGCCGTCGAGGGGCTCCTCGACCGCCTCTCCGGGATGCGGGTACGCAGCTCGCTCCCCGCCGATCCGGGAGCCCTGGCCACCCGGGGGCTCGATCCGCCCGCCGTCCGCCTGACCGTCACCCTGCGGGACCGCAGCACGATGGCGCTCGACCTGGGCGACGAGAGCAGCTTCGACCGGACCCGATTCGGCCGCAGGGGCGGGGAGATCCTGGCCGTCGAGGGGGTTCCCGCGGCGGTGCTCGACCCGGACCCGGGCCGGCTCCTCTCCGCTCCAGGCGGCGGATGAGCTTGATCTTCCGGGGGCTTGCCCTTATCTTCCCGGCTCCCGAACATCCGTCTACGAGAGGTTGCGAGCGATGGCACGCGTCACAGTGGAAGACTGCCTCCCGATGGTCGAGAACCGGTTCGCCCTGGTTCTCCTTGCCACCAAGCGCACCCGCCAGTTGATGGCGGGCGCCCGGCCCCTGCTCGCCGCTGGCCGCAACAAGTCGACCGTCCAGTCGCTCCGCGAGATCGCCACCGGGAAGGTCCGCTTCGATCGGTCGGTTCGCGACGCGCTCGCCGGAAAGTTCGACCGTGAGAAGCCGGTAGCCGGCTCCCCGTCGCGCTCCAGGTAGCGTCCGTCGGGTCCGCGCGGTGAGGGTCGGCCGACCCGTCCGCCGTGCCGAGGGCGCCCAATCGAAAACTTACATGCGCTGCGGGTCGTCCTCCCGGGTGAGCACTCATCGGGGATGACTGCCAACTAACTGCACTAAGTAATTGATTTTACAGGATATTATATTTGACCGGCTCCGGTTGACACGCCGGAGACCGTGATTAGACTCTCCCTGGCCATTGGCAGACGGACACGCCGACTGCCAGGGCCCCAATCGTTCCAACCGGTTTCCGCGCCTCCCCTTCGAGGGGCGACAGGCGCGGATTCGAAAGAGGAGAGCACAACATGAAGATCCGTCCCCTCCAGGACCGCGTGATCGTGAAGCGCGTCGAGGAAGAGGAGAAGACCAAGGGCGGCATCATCATCCCCGATTCGGCCAAGGAGAAGCCGGCCGAGGGGAAGGTGATCGCCGTGGGCAAGGGCAAGATCGGCGAGGACGGGAAGCTCCAGCCGCTCGACGTCAAGCCCGGCGACCGCATCCTCTTCAGCAAGTACGCCGGCACCGAGGTCAAGGTCGACGGCGAGGAAACCCTGATCATGCGCGAGGACGACATCCTCGGCGTGATCGAGAAGTGACTTTCCCCCAAAGAACGGAGCACTGAACATGTCTGCCAAGCAGATCCTTTTTGATCAGGTCGCGCGCGACGCCATCCTGCGGGGCGTGAACGTCCTCGCCGATGCCGTCAAGGTCACCCTCGGCCCCAAGGGCCGCAACGTCGTCATCGAGAAGAGCTTCGGCTCCCCCACGATCACCAAGGACGGCGTCACCGTCGCCAAGGAGATCGAGCTGGAGAACCGGTTCGAGAACATGGGCGCACAGATGGTGAAGGAGGTCGCCAGCAAGACCTCCGACATCGCCGGCGACGGAACCACCACCGCCACCGTGCTCGCCCAGGCCATCTACCGCGAGGGCGCCAAGCTCGTCGCGGCCGGCCACAACCCCATGGAGATCAAGCGCGGCATCGACAAGGCCGTCATCTCCGTGGTCGCCGAGCTGAAGAAGCTCTCCAAGGCCACCGCGTCGCAGAAGGAGATCGCCCAGGTCGGCATCATCTCCGCCAACGGCGACGAGACCATCGGCAACATCATCGCCGAGGCCATGGAGAAGGTCGGCAAGGAGGGCGTCATCACGGTCGAGGAGGCCAAGGGCCTCGAGACCACCCTCGAGGTGGTCGAGGGCATGCAGTTCGACCGCGGCTACCTCTCGCCCTACTTCGTCACCGATCCGGAGGCGATGGAGGTCGAGCTCGAGGACTGCTACGTCCTCATCAACGAGAAGAAGATCTCCAACATGAAGGACCTGCTCCCGCTGCTCGAGCAGGTGGCCCGTGGCGGCAAGCCGCTGCTCATCATCGCCGAGGACGTCGAGGGCGAGGCGCTCGCCACCCTGGTGGTGAACAAGCTGCGCGGCACCCTGCACGTGGCCGCCGTCAAGGCTCCGGGCTTCGGCGACCGCCGCAAGGCCATGCTGGAGGACATCGCCATCCTCACCGGTGGCAAGATGATCGCCGAGGAGCTCGGCCTCAAGCTCGAGCAGGTCACCCTGAAGGACCTGGGTCGCGCCAAGCGCATCGTCATCGACAAGGACAACACCACGCTCGTCGACGGCGCCGGCAAGAAGGACGACATCCAGGCCCGCGTGAAGACGCTCCGGGCCCAGGTCGAGGAGACCACCAGCGACTACGACCGCGAGAAGCTGCAGGAGCGGCTCGCCAAGCTGGTGGGTGGCGTCGCCGTCATCAACGTGGGCGCCGCGACCGAGACCGAGATGAAGGAGAAGAAGGCCCGCGTCGAGGACGCCCTGCACGCGACCCGCGCGGCCGTCGAGGAGGGCATCGTGCCCGGCGGCGGCGTGGCCTACCTGCGCAGCCAGAAGCAGCTCGACAAGCTCGACGTGTCCGACGAGGAGCGCTCGGGCGTGGTGCTCGTGAAGCGCGCCCTCGAGGAGCCGCTCCGCCAGATCGCCGAGAACGGCGGCCTGGAGGGCTCCATCGTGGTCAACAAGGTGAGGGAGTCGAAGGAGACCAACTACGGCTTCAACGCCGCCTCCAACGAGTACGAGGACCTGGTGAAGGCCGGCGTCATCGACCCGACCAAGGTCTCGCGCAGCGCGCTGCAGAATGCAGCCTCGGTGGCGTCCCTGATGCTCACCACCATGGCGATCATCGCGGACAAGCCCAAGGAGGACAAGGGCGGCGGTGGCGGCATGGGTGGTGGCGGAATGGGCGGCATGGGCGGCATGGGCGACATGGGGATGTAGTCCCCGGCTCCGAGCCGATTCGAACCGAAGGGCCATCGGGAGACCGGTGGCCCTTCTCCTTTCCGGGGCTTGCCCCGCCGTCCGGAAGGGGCCTTGTGGCCGCCCCTTCCCCGCGCCCATGCTCAAGCCATGGGAAGGCGATGGGCCGCCGCGCTGGCTGCCGCGCTCCTGCTGGCTCCGGGAGCGGCCGTCCCCGACGACGAGCCGGCCTGCCTGGATCTCTGCGCCGACACGCCGGCCCGGGTGGAGCTGCAGACCCTGATCTTCCCTCGCGACCCGCCGGTCCGGCTCCTCCGGGCCCAGCTCCGCATCTCGGGCATCGACCCCGAGGACGTCCGGCGAACGCTCGAGGACTACAACCGGCGCTCCGAGCTGGCCCAGTTCACGCCCGATGGCCTGGCGGTGGCGCCGTACCTCCTGCAGCGGGCGCTGCACCTGAACCCGGACCTGATGCTCCAGTTCCGCTGGAGCGGCATGGCCGGCAAGCTGGTCTTCCAGTTCACCTGGCGGTGAGGGCGCGGCGGCCGGGCCGTGCACGGGCCACCCACCCGGTCGGCAGGCTCAGGGCGCCCTCCGCGCCTGGCGGACGTTCCGGGCGATGGCGTCGAGGTGCAGGTCCCAGGTCCCGCAGCATCCGCCCCAGACGTCGAGGTCGGATGGCGAAGGGCCAGGTCGCCCATCTGGGCTCCGAGTTCCTCGGGGTCCCCATCCTCCAGGTGGCCGATCCGGCAGAGCTGGACCTTCTCCATCCGGACCGCGTTCGGCCGCAGGCCCCGGACGCGACGGATCCAGTCTCCGGGCTCGAGGGCGGGCTCGAGCTCGAGAGGGTGAGAGCAGTTGATCCCGTAGAACCCGGGCCTCGCGTCGCCGGTCTGCGTGTCCACCGCCTCGATGGCCTCGCGAAGGCTCGGCCCGGACGGAAGGCGGCCCGCTCCATCGAGCGTGAAGTACACCGCCAGCGGAAGCCTCGCGCCTGCGGCCGCGCGCGCGACGCCGACGGCCTCGGGCACGGCGTTGAACGTCATCGCGCTCACGAGATCGACGCGCGCCCTCGCGAGCGTCGCCATCTGGACGGCGTGGTAGTCCTCCGCCTCGCTGGCGGTCATCGTCCGGTCGAGCGCGTACGCGTCGCCCCGGGGACCCACGATCCCGGCGAAGAGCACCCCGGCCAGGCGTCCCGTGAACGGTTTCGCGATGTCCCGAAGGAACTCGATGGAGCGGAGCTGCATCTCCTCGAGCCCCTCCCTCGAATCGCCCAGCTTGGCGCCCCAGTCCGGGCTGGCCCGGTAGTCCAGCCCTCCCATCACCGCCACGGCCCCGTGCCGCCCGGCCGTCTTCGGGAAACGCGCGTACATGCGCCTCAGGTCGGAGAGCGCCGCGGGCCGGTCGAGGAGGGGAAACGAACCATGGATGGCCTGCCGATAACCGTCGGGCCGGGGGGCCGCAACGATTCACATGGGCCCGGGTTCGTGCTTTCTTGCGTCGCCATGCACGCCCTCTTCCTCGCGCTCGCCCTCGCTGCCTCCCCCGTGGCCCCCCCATCCCCGTCGGTTCCCGCCTCCGTGGCCCCGTCCGGCTGGACCGCCACCGGTGCCGGCATGGCCAGCGCCCCCGGCGGCGGCGACCCGGCGGGCGCCCCGGCGATCGCCCTCATCTCGCCCGCCGGGGGCGGCGAGACCACCGTGCTCTCCGCCCCGGTGAAGCTCTCGGTGGGCAGGCTCTACCGGCTCTCCGCCGAGGTGGAGGCGCGCGGCGTCGCCGTGGACCCGGTGGGGCGCTACCCCACCCCGGTGGGCGCCTGCATCGCCATGAAGAGCTTCCCCTTCACCAACTGCTCGGCCTCGCTGGCCGGCGACGCGCGTCGCCGCGTGGAGGTGCTCTTCTTCGCGACCACCGCCAGCGACCAGGTCGCCCTGCACCTGGGGCGGAACGGCAAGGCCACCGGATCGGCCACCTTCTCCGACGTCCGGCTCGCGGAGGTGCAGGACGTCACCGCTTACGTCCCGCTCGCCCAGGTGCGGTGGTCCGGACCGGGCTTCCGCTACGACGACGGCGGGTGGATCTTCGTGCACGTCGAGGGGGAACCCTACCCGCGCGGCCGGCAGTACGGGGAGCTGGTGGCCCCGGAGCTGGCCCGCTACCTCGAGAAGCTCGCCATCCTCCAGGACAAGGGGGATCCGGAGAAGGGCTGGAACGGGCTCCGGCGCCTCGCCGACGCGCTCATGATGCGCCGCTTCGACCCCGAGTACCTCGAGGAGATGAAGGGGATCGCCGACGGGGCAGCCAAGGGGGGCGCCAAGTTCAAGGGGCGGGCCGTCGACCTGCTCGACGTGGTCACCCTGAACAGCGCGGTGGACCTCTCGCAGCTGGACGAGGCACTGCACGTCTCCCCCACCGCGGTCACCGGCAAGAGCTTCCTCTCCGCCGACGACGAGACCGACCCCGCCGTCACCGCGGGGGACCGCTGCTCCTCCTTCGTCGCCACGCGGAGCGCCACCCCCGACGGGCGCTTCGTCATGGGGCAGATCTTCATGTGGAACGGCTACAGCGGCATCCACTGGGACGTGATCCTGGACGTCGTGCCCACGAAGGGGCGCCGGGTGGTGATGCAGACCTTCCCCGGCGGCATCCACTCCGGGTCCGACTGGTACATGAACGACGCCGGCATGGTCATCGGCGAGACCACCGTGGGGCAGACCCCCTTCGCGCCGGAGGGCACGCCCCAGTCCAACCGGGCCCGCAAGGCCGCCCAGTACGGAACCTCCATCGACGAGGTGGCCCGGATCCTCCGGGAGAGGAACAACGGCCTCTACACCAACGACTGGACCCTCGCCGACGCCAAGACCGACGAGGGGGCCGACCTGCTCCTCGGGACCAGCGCCTGGAAGCTCTGGCGCACCGGATCGCCCGGTCACCGCGCCGACACGCCGGGCGGGCTGCAGGACTTCGTCTGGGCCAACAACAATACCCGCGATCCGGCCGTCCGGCGCGAGTACGCCCGCAGCCCGGACGGCGCGCCGGCCGACATGGCCTTCAACGCCTGGAACCGGGACATCGCCTTCTGGAGGTTCTACGAGCGATACGGCAAGGGGAAGATCGACCTCGAGGCGGCGGTGCGCCTCTTCGCGTCGTCTCCGGTGAACCGGCCGCACGCCTGCGACGGGAAGCTCACCACCGGCGAGATGGCCGACCGGCTGGTCTTCATCGCCCACCAGGGGAAGACCACCCTGCGCGAGAAGTGGGTGGGCGGCCGGTTCATCGCCGACCTGCCCCACGCGGTCCCCCACTTCACGCTGGGATACACGACCTTCAGCCCGGTGGTCGTGGCCGATGGGCTGAAGGCCGCCCGGGCCCGGGCCGGCAAGGTGGTCCCCGAGGCGGCCGACCCGAAGCCCGACGTGGCCGCGCTCAAGGGCGACCTCCTCTTCGAGAAGAAGCTCCTCTGGGAGGGCACCATCTTCCCCGCGACCGACGCCGACAACTGGCTCACCAGCGGCTCGGCCGCCTACTGGGCGATCTTGAAGAAGCTCCCCGACGACCCGGTCAAGGCGCTCGCCTCGCTGCGCGACGCGCTCTCCGACGCCGACCTGCGCCTCGCCTGGCTCTCGGACCGGGAGCCGGTGGCGGCGCCCGTCGCCACCCGCTCCGCCTACGACGGCTACGCCTCCTACGGCGTACCGCGCGTCCGGGGCACCTTCGCGCTGCACCAGCTGCGCCTCGCGGTGGGGAACGCCGCCTTCTCCCGGATCCTGCGCACCGCCGTGGAGCGTTCCGCGGCGACACCGCTCACCACCGGGAAGTTCGTGGCGCTGGCCACGGAGATCTCGGGGAAGGACGTCCGGCCCGTGCTGGCTCCCTGGATCGAGCGGGCCGACGTTCCCGAACCGGTGGTCTCGGCCCGGGCCTCGAAGGCGGCCGACGGCGCCTGGACGCTCACCGTGAAGGTCTCGCACGACCGTCCCTGGCGCTACGCAGCCGCCGTGGCCATCGCCGGCGAGAGGGGGCTCCGGTACGAGCGGGTCCAGGTGGCGAAGGCCGAGGAGACCTTCGCCTTCTCGTCGAAGGAGAAGCCGCTGCGCGTGACCTTCGACGCAGCCGCCGACGTTCCGGTGCGCCGCGACGGGGGCGTCGCCCTCACCTCCATGCTCGACGACTTCTCGTCGCTCCTCTGGATCCGGGGAACCTCGAGGGAGGTGGAGGCCAACCGGACGCTGGCCCTGCTCTGGCGCGACGTGGTCGCCGACGCCTCGGTGGAGGTGCTGCCGCCGCTCTCCACCGACGCCGAGGTCTCCGACGCCGACCTGGCCTCGCACGACCTCGTGGTGGTGGGGGGCCCGCTCGACAACGGGGTCGCCGCCCGGATGGCCGAGCGCTGGACGCTGCCCCTCGAGACCGGCAAGGGCTTCTTCCGCTGGGAGGGGAGGACCTTCGTTCGCCCCGACGACGGGATCGCGGTGGCCTTCCCGAATCCCTGGAACCCGAAGCGGACCGCCTTCCTCTACCTCGCCAACTCCAAGGTCCAGGCCTGGCGCATGCTCAAGGGATGGCATCGCGGGCTGCCGAGCTGGGCCATCTGGAAGGAGGGGGAGGTGGCCTCGAAGGGCTTCCTGGGCGCCGGAAGGCTCGACGTGCCGGTCACCGCAGAGGCGGCGGTTCCGGCCGCGGACAGCGTGGCTCGTCCGGACCCAGCGGCGCACCCTCGCGCAGCAGCCGGAGGTTGACGGCGGCCTTCAGGTAGCCCGGGTCGAGCTCGATCGCCCGGGCGAGCTCTGCCTCGGCCTCCGGGATGCGGCACCGGGTGGCGAGGGCGAACCCCAGGTTCCCGTGCGCCCGGGCGCCGTGCGGTGCCTTCGCGACCACGTCGTTCCAGTAGGTGATCTCGTCGGAGTAGACGAGGTTGCGCACCGCCGTCCCCGCTCCGAGCGCGAGCACGAGGAGCGCCACCGAGGCGCGGCGGAACCCGCCCGCCATGGCCCACGGGGAGAGCCACAGGCCGGCGAGCCAGGCCGGCCCGGCGAGCGACAGGTAGAGCTGCCGCTCGCTGGCGGGGTCGGGCCGGGGCAGCCAGAAGCCGGTGGGCGGGAGCCAGAGGAGGAACCAGAGGACCCCGAAGGAGAATGCTGGCCTCCTGCGGAGCGAGGAGAGGGCCCAGGCGAGGGCGCCGAGGAGAAGGCCGGCCTCCAGGACCACCAGGGCGTTCCACCCGTCCACCGGCGGGAGCGCCGGGTCTGCGACGAGCCGGTCGATGCGAACCACCTGGCCGGCGAGCCAGGCGACGGCGTCGACATGGGTCGGGATATTCACTCCTGGTGAACGCAGGCCGAGGCTGGTCGCGAGCATGCGCCGGTAGGTGGGCGAGGCGGCGAAGGCTCCGGCGGCGGCTCCCAGGATGGCCCAGTGAGGGGCCGTGGAGGAGAGCGCCTCGCGCCAGCGGAACGGACGGCGCAGGTCGATGGCCCGGAGGAGCAGGAGCGACGCGGGCAGGACGACGGCGGACTCCTTGGTGGCGAGCGCCAGCGCGAACAGGACCGGGGAGAGCCCGAGGGAGAGCCACCTCCCCCTCCCGTCCGTCCCGGCCACCCAGGCGACCGCGCTGCCCAGGGCCAGCATTCCCATGAGGGAGGACGACCGGCCCGAGAGGTACGTCACCGCCTCGGCCTGGACCGGGTGGAGGGCGAAGAGGAGCGCGCCGATCAAGGGGGCCGCCTGCGGGGCCTCCCCGGGCGGACCGCACCGGGCGGCCACCCGCCGCAGCAGCGCGAGCACGAGGAGCGCGCTCACCGCGTGCACCGCCAGGTTCACCGCGTGGAAGCCGGCGAGTCCCAGGCCGGAGGCCTGGTTCACCGCGAAGGAGAGCTTGAGGAGCGGCCGGATGCCGGGCATCGAGCCCCACCAGGCGCCCAGCGAGGCGACCCGCGGCTCCTTCACGATGACGTTCCAGTCGTCGAACTGGAAGGTGCCGGAGAAGGAGGTCGCCCAGGCGGCGGCGACGGCCGCGAGCAGCACCGCCGCCTGTGCCCGGCGCTCCATCACCTCCCTGGCGCCTCGGCGAAGGCCTTCTCCACCAGCGCGGCGGCCGTCCACCACCGGTCCGGGGCGCCGAGCAGGACCACCAGCACCTCGCGGCCATCCCGCGTGGCATGGGCCACCACGCACGTCCCGGCCTCCCGGGTGAACCCGGTCTTCAGGCCGTCCGCGCCCGGGAGCCGGCCGAGGAGCGCGTTGGTGGTGCGGGCCTCGAGGACCCGGCCGGCGCGGGTCGAGATCCGCACCGACGGCAGGGCCGCCAGGCGGCGGAGCTCGGCGCTCCCGAGGGCCGCCCGCGCGAGCCGCGCGAGGTCGCGCGCGGTGGTGAGCTGCCCCTTCGCGTCGTGCCCGCAAGGGTCCACGAACCGCGACCTTTCGAGCCCCAGCTCCCTCGCCCGCCCGTTCATGCGCGCCGCGAAGGCGGCCGCGCTCCCGGCCTGGTGCTCCGCCACGGCGCGGCAGGCGTCGTTGGCCGACGCGACCAGCATGACCGCCACCGCGTCGTGCACCGTCACCTGCTCGCCCGCGCGCAGCCCGGCCCGGGAACCGGTCTCGGCAGCGGCCCGCTTGCTCACGGTGAGCCACGCGTCGAGGCCCGGGGACTCGAGGGCCACCAGCGCCGCGAGCAGCTTGGCGAGCGAGGCAGGCGCGCGGGGTGCGTCGGGGGCCCGCGCCCAGACCACCTCCCCGTCCACGGCGACGAGGTAGGACGGCGCCGCCTCCGGGAACCGATCGATCGGGACCGGTGCCGGCTCCGGCGCGGCGAGGAGCAGCGCGGAGGCGACGGCGAGGATCGTCACGAGGGGCGCCCGGGACGTGCCCCGGCTACCAGGGGAGGAGGCCCTTCACCGCCTTCTTCGCCGCATCCTGCGCCGCGTCCTCCGGCTTCGGCGGCTGGGATGCGGGCTTCTTGCCCTTGTCGAGGAGGTCGGCGGCGTAGCTGGTGCAGAAGGAGCGGTAGCACGTCGTGAGGTCGGTGTAGGTCCGGCCAGCGCACTCGCGCTGGGCCACGACCTGGGTCTGGGCGGGGCACGACTGACCGAGGAAGGAGAGCAGCTTGTCCGAGCCGTCGGTGCACCTGCGCTCCGCCTCTTGCCGCCCGGCGTCGGCGCAGGCCTCGGCCTTCATGGTGGCGAGGTCCTTGCCGCACAGGGAGGCGAGGTCCCGGGTGACCGTGGCGGGCTGCGCGGACAGCGCGGTCACACCCTCCGGCGTGGCGGACTGCTTGCACAGGGTGGCGCGGTCCGCAGGGTCCTTGCACATGGCCGTGGCACCGGTGAAGGCCTGGAGCAGCCCCTTCTCCGCCATCTCCCGGCATCCCTGGGCCTGCATGGCCGCTCCCTCCGCCTGGATCGCGGCGACCTTCCGCTTCATCTCGGCCGCATCGCACTCCCCGCCGAGCTTCTTGCCGCGCATCTTCATGAGCATCTCGCCCTGGGAGGAGCGCATCGTCATCTTGCCGTCGTAGCCGTCGGGCCTCTGGACGATCTCCCCCTCGCCCGACATCTTCTCCTCGCCGTCGCAGACCATCGACCAGGTCATGGTCTTCCCGTCGTTCTTGACGTTCGTGACCCTGCACTTCTCGTCGCGCCCCGCCCCGGGCGGGTCCTTCAGTCCCTTCTTCGGCACGCAGACCTTGATGGTCTGGGCGGGCATGGAGAAGCCCTGCATCTGCATCTCCACGGTCTGCTCCCACTGCACGCCGGGCTCGGGCGGGGTCGACGCGGGTGGCGCGGCGGCGGCGAGGGACGGGGCGAGGAGCACTGCGGCCAGGCGAAGGGCTGCGTTCATGGATTCCCCCTTGAAGAGGCGGGGATCATAGGCCACCTGCTCGCCGGAAGCCGGAACCCGGTTCGAGGGACGCCCCCGATAGATAGGAGCAGGCTATCGTGCGGCACGGCGGTGGGTACGGTGCGCCAGGTGGCGGCATCCTCGACCCTGCCCGAGCTGCCCGCAGGGGTGGGCCGCGGCCCCCGGGAGGCACGCGACCTCGCCGACGGCCGGGGCGACGGCGACACCGTCGACCTGCTCACCCAGATCGTCACCGAGTTCGAGAAGAACGCCTGGTTCCTGCGGGCCACCGCCGAGGCTGCCTGACGGCGGGGCCCGGCAGGAAGGTCAGGCGGCTCAAGCGTGGTGCCTGCGCTCGGCGGCGGCCTTCGCGGTGGCGGCCCCGACGGTCGGGGCGACACCGAGCTGCCGCATGAGCCCCAGCGCATCCCACTGCGTCCAGGTCTCCACGATCTTCCCGCCCCGGTACCGGTCGATGGTGATTCCCTCCACGGTGCAGCGGGCGCCCCCGGGCTCGAGCCCCATGAGCGCGTTCTGGTGCGTCCCGGTCATGCGCCAGTGGGTGGTGCAGATTTCACCATCCGTGTAGGCGCTGAGGATGGTGGGGCGCAGGTCCGGGAACGCGGTCCGGTACATGGTGCAGTTCTGCCTCGCCCCGTCCCGATCGGTGTCGCCGACGAGCGGGTCGTGGACGCGATACTCCTCCGAGCAGATCTCCTCGTAGACGTCCAGGTTGCCCTTTCCGAACGCTTCCTCCAGCAGGCGGCGGGACATCTGCCTCAGGTCGAGTGCCATGGCGCGGTTCCTCCTTCACTCCTCCCGAGGTTCGTGTAGCCCCGCGCGCCGCGCCCGGACGAGCCAGGACGGGGCGTAAGCGTCCCGACACCCGGGGAGAATCGGATTTTCCAGGCCCACGTCCTGCGCGCGCTACGCGGAGGGTGGCCTGGCCGGCTCCGGCTTCCGGCGGACGACCACGTAGAGGACCGCAGCGACGACGAGGAACGCGCCGAGCACGGCGGCCAGGCGCAGGAGCGCGTGATCGACGACCTCCTTCGCGCTCCGTTCGGCCTCCCTGGTCGCGTGATCCGCGAGGCTCCGGGCGTCGGCCAGGACCGCGGCGCGCTCCCGCTGGACCAGCGCCGCGATCTCGGCCCGCTCCTTCTCGACGAAGGCCTGGAGCTCCCCGCGCTGCCTTCCCACGAGCTTCTCGATCTCGATCCGCTCGGAGGCGATCGCGCGCATGATCTCGATGCGCTGCTCGTTGGCGAAGCCGTCGAGCCCTTCGGTGCCCAGCCAGGCGATCATGCCGTCGAGCTTGTCCATCGCCTCCCCGGCCCGCCTCAGGGCGGCCTCCATCTTCGGGTCCATGAGCTCGACGTAGGCCAGCTCGGCCTGCCAGGTCGCCTGGCGGGGGAGCAGGAGCGGAAGGAAATCCATCCGTCCGATCAGCCCGTTCATGTCCTCGTTGAGCTGGCCGACGACGGCGAAGGCGGAGAGCTGCTCGGTGGGCGCGATCGTCACGAGGTACTGCTCGATGCTGTCCCGGGTCGCGAAGGTGAGCCGGACCGGGTGCTTCTCCGCCCATGCCTGGACCTTGCTCCGGATCTCGATCAGGTCCACGGAAGGGACGGCCCATCGCGCGATCTCCTGGACCCGGCCCTCCAGCTCCCGGGTCGTGGCCAGCACGATGGCGGCCCCGGGCCCGAAGGCCGCCCTGCCCTCCGGAGACTCGAGGTATTGCTCGGCCTGCACCAGCAGCGCCCAGGTGTCGAGGAGGGCGACGAGCGGGCGCTGGTTGAAGAGCGTCCGGTACAGCGCCGGGATGACGTTGAGCTTCCAGACCAGGGTGCGCCGCTTCACCGCCGGATCGGACGACGCCTCGCTGGCCTCGTTGGCCGCCTGCTCCATCAGGCCGGTGAAGGGGACGGCCTCGGAGCGCAGCCGCATCCGGATGGCCTCGGAGGAGGCCTCGCCCCCAGTTCCCGCAGGGTCCTCGACTGCGTGGGGACGGTTGCGCAGGCGACGAGGAGGACGAGTGCCGGGGCAGCGGTCTTTGCGCGCACGATCGATGGTCTAGCACCCGGCCCGGGCCGCGCCTAGTGCCCGTATGCATTCCGGGTCACCCTCCATCCGGGGCGTCCGTTCACCTGGAGGAATGCTCCAGGATGGAGCGTTGCTCCTCCGGGAGACCTCGTGACGCCACGAACCCACCCGACACGTCCCTTCCTCCGTCTCGCCCTGCGATGTCGGGGTGGTGCAGCCCCATGTCCATCGACAGGATACGGGCGCTGCAGACCATCGTCGGCGGCAAGCTGGTTCACCAGGCGAAGTGACGGAGGTGCCCGTTCATCTGGGACAGTGGCTGACCGACCTGAGGGCGCTCCCCGAGCACGGGATCGGGCACCCCGGACACGCCCGGCTTCCCTCTCTCAGCCCAGGGCCTCCGCCGACCGCCTGGCGCAGGCATGAGCGATGGAAGTTTCGTCCACGAAGCCGAGGAGGAGGCCGTTGCCGTCGGTGACCGGCATCTCCCGGACGCCGTTCGCCAGCATGCCCTCGAACGCGACGCGCAGTTCGTCTTCCAGCCGGACGGCCGGAGCCGCCCGCATCACGTCCGAGGCGACCACCAGGGCGCCCAGGTGCGATTCGACGGACAGGCTCACGAGGTCGGCGAGGGTGATGATGCCCGCCAGGCGACCCGAGGAGACGACCGGGAACACCTCCTGGTGGGTGGGGCTCGAGAGGCCGGAGAGGAGGTCGGTGAGCGGCGTACCGGGCCCGAAGGTGGCGTAGCGACGCGTGTCGATGGGAACGTCCGAGACGCGGACCCCGGAGAGCGCGTCGGCGACGTCACGCCGGTGCAGATCGATCCCATCCTGCGCCAGCAGCGCGTCGTAGATGGGAACGGGCCGGTAATGGCGCGCGATGCCGTACGCCAGCATGTTGGAGATCATGAGAGGGAGGATCAGCGAGTAGCCACCGGTCATCTCGACGATGATGAGGACCGAGGTGATCGGTGCCCGGATGATGCCGGCGAAGACGGCTCCCATTCCCACCAGCGCGAAGGCCCCCATGGATGCCGGCCCGTGGTGGAAGATCGCCACGTCGAGTGCCCCGATGGCCCCTCCCACCATGCCGCCGATGAACAGCGCCGGCGCGAAGATGCCACCCGCGCCACCACTGGCGTACGAGAAGACGGTGGCGGCGATCTTGAGGAGGCAGAGGGTGAGGAGCACGTCGACCGCCAGCTTTCCCGCCAGCGCCGCGCCCAGCGTCGAGTAGCCGCCACCCGTGATGCCCCCCGTCCCCACGAAGCCCAGCGCGACCACGGCGAGGGCGCCCGTGGCGAACCCGCCCACGGCCGGCTGGGCCCACCGGGGAAGCACCCTCTGCTCGCGAAACGTCCTGCGGAGGGCGAGCAACGAGTCGGTGAAGAGGATGGAGAGGATGGCCGCGAGCAGCCCGAGCCCGGCGTAGAGGAGGAGCGACGAGGCGTGGTCCAGGCCGGCGCCCGGGAGGACGTCGAAGACCGGGTGGGCCCCCAGGATGCTGCGCTCCACGATGGCGGCCAGCGCGGCGGCCACGATCACGCCGGAGAGCACCGTCTGGTCGAGGTTGCCGACGACCTCCTCGATCGTGAAGGTGACGGCGGCGATGGGGGCGTTGAACGCGGCGGCGATGCCGGCGGCGGCTCCGACCGGAAGGAGCCGGCGGACGTTGTCCGGGGAGAGCTTGGCGAGGCGACCGATGCGGCTGGCCAACCCCGCCGCGATCTGGACGGTCGGACCCTCCCGTCCCAGCGAGGAACCGGTGCCGATCTGCAGGGCGGCGACGAAGAACTTGCCGACGGAGTCCCGCATGCGCAGCGCTCCCCCCGTCCCGCGTAGGCGACCTTGACCTGGGGGATGCCGCTTCCCCTGGCGTTGGGGACGACGTACTGGAGCAGGACACCGGCGACCAGGCCGCCGAGCGTGGGGACGAACAGCGTCCATCCGATCCAGCTCAGGCCAGGCGCCGCCAGCGCCCGGTCGATGCCGGAGCGGCTCACCAGCTCGATGGCCTGGTGGAACGCCACGGCGGCCAGACCGCACGCACCACCGATGACCACGGTCAGCACGAACAGGCGCTGCCGCTCGCCGGGCATGACGCGGCGGAACAGGAGGCCAACCCCACCCCAGGCGGCGGAGGCCCTCGCCATGATGGACGGTCTTCCCGGTGGGTGTGGATCGGATTGCTGCACGCGGGACGTCACCGTGTGGCCTGGAGTCCGCCGGGGTGCCACCTGGCGTGATGTCCGGTGTTGGCCAGCGCGGGCGACTATGCCATGCTCATCGTTGCAGGTGCAACCTCATGCGCGCCACGCTCCGCTTCGTCATCCCGCTCATCCTTCTCCTCGGCCTCGTCGCGCTGGGGGCCTCGGCGTTCCTGAACCGCCAGGCCCACCTCTGGGCCGACCGGGACCTGACCATGCGCGCCCAGGTCATCTCCACCGGCGTGCGGGAGGGGATCGCCGCCCGTCTTGCCCGGGGGGAGCGCACCCGGGCCGCTGCCCTTCTGGAGGAGCTGGTGCGAGACGAGCGCCTCCTCGGGGCCGCCGTCTGCGCCGACGGGGAACGCTCCGCCATCCGGACCAGCGCATTCCCCAAGGAGGTGAAGTGCGAGCCCGCCCCGCCGGGTCCGGCGACCGGGCCGGTCTCGAGCGTGGTCCACCTCCCGGGTGGCACGGTGCACCTGAGCATCGTGCCCATCATCGACGACGCCGGGGAACCGGCCGGCCGTCTCGCCCTGGTCCACGACATGAGCTACGTCGACCGGCGAGCCTCGGAGACCCGGACGGCGACCTTCCTGGTCTTCGCGCTGGTGGGTCTCCTGGCCGCCGGTGCGACGATCCTCGCCTCGCGGCTCTCCTGGACCACCTGGAGCACCGAGCTCCGCCGGCTCCTTCTCGCGCCCGTGCGGCCCAACCCCGGCGAGCCCACCTCCGCCCAGCGCGCCTTCTTGCCGGTGCTCTCCGACGTGCGGGAACTGGTCCAGCGCCTCACCTCGGAGGAGACCAGCACGACGGGCGGGCGGTGGACCCCCGATCGGCTCCGGGGCGTGCTCCGCTCCCGCCTCCACGGCGAGGGGGTCGTCGTGGTGGCGAACCGGGAGCCCTACATCCACCAGCGCGCGCCCGACGGAACCGTCCACGTGGCCTTTCCCGCCAGCGGCCTGGTCACCGCGCTCGAGCCGGTGATGCGCGCCTGCTCGGGAACCTGGATCGCGCACGGGAGCGGCTCGGCCGACCGGGACACCGTGGACGCACACGACCGGGTCCGCGTACCCCCCGGCGAGGAGTCCTACAGCCTCCGGAGGCTCTGGCTCAGCGCGGAGGAGGAGCGCGGCTACTACTACGGCTTCGCCAACGAGGGGCTCTGGCCGCTTTGCCACATCGCCCACGCCCGGCCCGATTTCCGATCGGAAGACTTCGAGCAGTACCGGAAGGTGAACCTCCGCTTCGCGCAGGCCGTCGCCGAGGAGGTCACCGTCCCGGACCCCATCGTCCTGGTGCAGGACTATCACTTCGCCCTGCTTCCCCGCATGCTCCGCGAGATCCTCCCCCGTGCGACGATCCTCACGTTCTGGCACATCCCCTGGCCCAACGCCGAACGCTACGGAATCTGCCCCTGGGCGCGCGAGCTGATGGAGGGCCTGCTCGGCTCGAGCATCCTCGGGTTCCACACCCAGGCTCATTGCAACAACTTCATGCACGGCGTCGATCGCTACCTGGAATCCCGCATCGACCGGGAGCGGCAGGCCGTGGTCATGGGCGGCCGCGAGACGCTGGTCCGCCCGTACCCCATCTCCATCGAGTGGCCGAACCACTGGGCAACCGGGGCGCCGTCGGTGGAGGAGTGTGGCCGGCGCGTCCGGGAGGAGCTCGGTCTGCCCGCCGATTGCCTGCTCGGCGTGGGCGTCGACCGGCTCGACTACACGAAGGGAATCCTGGAGCGCTTCCTGGCCATCGAGCGGCTGCTCGAGCACCATCCCCGATTCCTCGGCCGGTTCTTCTTCTTGCAGGCCGCCGCACCGAGCCGCGTCTTCATCGGGGCATACAAGAAGCTCAACGACGACGTGGAGGCCCTCGCGGCCCGCATCAACGAGCGCTTCGGATTGGGCGGGCCCGGGCCCATCATCCTCCACCGCGAGCACACCGAGCCGGAAGGCGTGATGCGTGCCTATCGCGCGGCGAACTTCTGCTACGTCTCCAGCCTCCACGACGGCATGAACCTGGTCGCCAAGGAGTTCGTCAGCGCCCGGGACGACCTGCGCGGCGTCCTCGTCCTGAGCCGGTTCACCGGAGCGGGTGGCGAGATGACCGAGGCCCTCGTCGTGAACCCGTACGACCTCGACGAGGCCTCCAACGCCATGGCCGCGGCGCTCGACATGCCGGCGGAGGAACAGGAGTTCCGGATGCGCTCCCTGCGCTCCCTGGTGAGCGAGTTCAACGTCTACCGCTGGGCCGGCCGGATGCTCCTCGACGCCACCCGGGTCCGCGAGCACGATCGTCTCTCGGTGCGGATCGCCGACGTCCGGCGGACCGGGGGCGGAGCGCCCGCGTGATCGACCTCCTCGGCCCCAGGGGTCTCTCCGAGCTCCGGAAGGTGGCGTCCACCTCGTCGCTCCTGGCCTTCGACTTCGACGGCACCCTGGCCCCCATCGTCCGCCACGCCCACGAGGCGGCGATGCGGCCGCGCACCCGGCGCCTCCTCACCCAGGTCGCCCTCCGCTTCCCCTGTGCCGTCATCTCCGGTCGGCGCCTGTCGGACCTCCGCCCGCGCTTCCGGGGAGTTCCGATCCGCTGGTTCATCGGGAACCACGGAGCCGAGGGAATCGTGCCTTTCCCGGAGGCGAAGCGCCTCCGCGGGAAGGTCCTGAGGTGGCGGCGCATCCTCCAGGAGCAGCTCTCGAGCGTGGAAGGGGTATGGGTCGAGGACAAGGGCCAATCCCTGGCGGTCCACTACCGGAACACACCTCGGCGGCTCGAGGCCCGGAAGGCCATCCTGGCCATCGCCCGTGCCTTTCCGGAGGCCCGCATCGTCCGGGGCAAGTGCGTCGTGAACCTGGTCATGGAGGCCGCGCCCCACAAGGGGACCGCGCTCGCCCATCTCGTGAAGCTGGCCGCGCCCGCGCGGGTCCTGTTCGCAGGGGACGACGTAAACGACGAGGACGCCTTCGAGCAGGATCTCGGCGTTCCCTCCACCACCGTCCGGGTGGGCGGCAAGGGACCGAGCCGCGCCAGGTACCGCCTCGACGGCCAGGATGCGATGGACCGGCTGCTCGAGGTCCTGCTGGCGGCCGACTCCGGGGCCGCGGAGGAGGACGAGTGACGGACCGGCGAGAGCCGCCCGAGGTCCTCGAGGTCATGCAGGTGCTGTGGGCGCTGACCCACGCGCTCGAGGCCCGCTCGAAGCGGATGCAGCGCGACCTGGGAGTCACCGGGCCACAGCGGTTGCTCCTCCGCATCATCGGCAACTCGCCCGGCTGCGCGCCGGGCGAGGCGGCGCGGAGGCTCAGCCTCGACCCGGGGACCGTGAGCCGGCTCGTGGCGGGGCTCGAGCGGCTGGGAATGATCCGGCGGAAGAGGGATCCCGTGGACGGCCGCCGGCAGCGACTCACGCTCACCCGCCGGGGCGCGGAGATTCACGGCCGCCACGGCGGGACGGTGGAGGGCGCCGTTCTCGATGCCCTCTCCGGTGCCGCCGCGGGCGAGGTCCGGGCGTCACGGCGCTTCCTCCGCCGGCTCACGGAGTCGCTGACCGTCGCTACGTCCGGAGAAAGCTCCGGGTCAGCGCCTTCCACTGCGCGTCGCTGAGGAGCGTGTCCGGAGACGCCACGAGCTCGCCACCGTCGGCTGCCGCCAGGCCGAGCTGGGTCTCGTAGAACCGCTCCAGCCGCTCTCCCTCGGCGCGCAGCCAGCTTCGGGCCTTCTCCCCGGCCGGTAGCTGCTTCCACTCGTCGTTCGCGGGCTCGATGGCGAAGAGCCAGCCGCTCCCGTAGTTCTCGCTCTTGGCCAGCGTGGGCTCCCGCAGGACCTCGGGGTTGAGCGCCACGACGTGCCCGGTGGCCGGAGCCGCGATCTGCACCTCGCGGTCGCCGCAGGAGAGCGTCGCCACCGGTTCCCCCTCCTTCACCTGCCGTCCGGCGACGGGCAAGGAGACCGCGACGGTCCAGGGGAGGATGCTCCCGGCCAGGTCGTCGATGCCCACCTTGAGGGAGTTGCCCTCGGCCTTCACCCAGGTGTGGCCCGGCGCGTAGGCGAGGCCGCCGCGAAAGCGAAGGGGGCCCGCCGAGCGGTAGCCCTGCATCCACATCCGGGCGGCGCGGAACACCTTGCCCGCACCGAGCGCGAACATCACGGGCGCGAGCAGGAGGAGCCCGATGACCACCACCAGCCCCAGCCTCGCGGCGAGCCCCGCCAGGAAGACTCCGAGGGTCGTCAGGGTGTCGGTGAATGCGGTCATGGCGCTCTCCTCACTCCTGCGTCCGGAAGTACTCGCGCGCGATCTCGTCCCAGTGCTCGGCGTCGAGCTCCCGGGCCATGCCGTACACGGGTGCTCCTCCGTCCTGCATCGCCGGCGCCAGGGCCATCTCGGGCGCGAGCCGCATGGTCAGCTTCCGTCCCTGCTCCTCCACCCACTCCCGCGCGGCGTCGCCCGTGAGCAGCTGGGCGGCGTTCCGGGCCCAGCGGCTCGGGCGCACCTTGAAGAGCCAGCCGTCTCCGTACGGCGCCGACCCGTCGCGGGCCGCCGCGTTCGTGGAGACCACCTCGCCGTCCACGGGGGAGAGCAGCCCCACGTGCCGGCCACCCGCCTCGAGCCTCACCGCGGCGGCGCCTTGCTCCACCTTGCTTCCGGGCGCCGGCAGGGCGATGCCGTCCAGGGGGCCGATCATCCTGTGGCCGAGGTCGTCGAGTCCCACCGCCACGGTGCCGTCCTCCTCCATGCGCGCCCAGGTGTGCCCCGGGTGGAGCGCAACGTCGGCGGGTATCTCGAACCATCCGGCGGTGACGGCGCGGGGCAGCGCGACTGCCTTGGCGACGACCGCCTTCGCGGCCTCCTTCCCTCCGTGGACGAAGCGCCAGAATCCGACGAAGAGGACGAGGTAGGCGACGGCGAGCCCGTATTCGACGAGCTTTGCGGAGTATCCGCTGAGGAATTCGTTTCCGTGCATGGTGGACCCTGGTGGGGCGGCGACGTGATGGAGCTACGGGATGCGGTTCAGGAAGGCGACGACGACGAGTCCGACGATGGCGAAGGCGGTGGCGGCGATCATGACGTGCTCCTTTCACCTGACTGCTTTCGCAACATGTGGGCCAGATCGCGAGGTGCCTCCGCCATCGTGAAAAACCCTGGAACGACGGGCGCGAGGACGATCGGTCTCGCCCTCCCGCCCTGGCTGTAGAGAAAATGGTCGGTGAGGATCCCGGCGCGGATCCCGGCCCGGATCGGAGCCAAGCACCCGGGATCCTGTGTGGATCCTGCCCGGAGATCGCCGTGTGACGTTTCTCACCGACTCGATGGAAAACTCGACACCCCAGCGGGTCGTTGGCCTGCTCGCGGCGAGGACTACTGTGGCGACGCCTCGAGGCAACACGTCTCGGGTCGTCCCAGGGGGGGAGCCGTCGTGAGAAACAGCAGCAGGATCCTCGTGACGCTCGCGATTGCGGTCGCGCTCTTCCTTCTCGTGGTGCGCTACTTCCCGCTTCGCGGGTGACGGGCGAGGCTCACCAGTCGAAGAAGTAGGCGAGCCCCATGCCGACCCCGTACTTGAAGAACTGGGACGCGGCGGGCTGCGTGAGCGTGGTCTGGTACCAGGCCGAGACCGAGAGCGATTTCTGCCGATCGACGAACAACCCGGTCATGACCTTCATGATGGGGATGAAGGTGCCGGTGGGGAAGTTCCAGGCCAGCCGGACGTCGAGACCGACGAACGACCGGCCCGGCAGCTTGCACACCAGGATCGGCTCGAGGACGAGCAGGTTCAGCTCGGGATAGATGCCCGTGGAACCCAGGGAGCGGATCCACTGGACCTGGGTCGTGAGCGACATCCAGCGCGTCACCCCGACCCCGATCGCGTAGGCGGGCACGAGCGCCCACGGGCCGCCGATGGCCGGCGTCGAGGCCGTATCCCACTGCAACCCGATGGCCAGGAACTGGCGGACGCGCCCGCCGCTCAGGAAGTTCCAGGCAAACGCGGTGGTCACCGCGCCCAGTCCGAACTGGCTCGGCACGCCGGCCGCGTATGGATAGAGCGCGGTCACGGGGACCTTGACCTGAAGCGCGAACTCCCCCTTCTCGCCGAAGACGAACTGGGGATTGAAGAGCATGCGCCCGCCGTTCCCCTTCTCGGCGAGCGACTGGAAGCTGTCGAACTGGAGCAGGAGCTGGCTCCGGGAGAAGGCCACCGAGTCGAGCCCCTGGAGGATCTCCAGCGCCTCCCGGACGCGCTCCCGGCTCGACATCTCCTCGATGACCTCGACGACGGCCGCGGCCTCCCCGACCAGGCGGAAGTCGGTCGCCTTGCACTCCTCCGAGACCCGGTCCCGGTTGGCATCCACGCACTCGAGCAGCGGCCCGGCTTGCTGCGGGACGCCGGCGCAGAGCGCCGTGAGGTCCCTCGTGCAGGCGCTCCGGAAGGCATCCAGGCGGTCCCGCGCCTCCCCGATGCGCGCCAGCTCCGACTGGCATGCGCCCGAGATCTCGACCTGGTGCTGGCCCAGGCATCCCAGCATCCGGCCCCCACCCGGCTCCACGGCCGAGCAGAACTGGTTCAGATCGGCGCGGCAGGCCTGGCCGAATTCCCGGATGACCCTCCGCGCCGTCGCGTCCGCGGCCTCGAGCCTGGTCCGGCAGGCCTCGCCGAGGGCAGACTGGTTCCTCCGGAGGCAAGCCTGCACGGCGCCCCGGGAGACGTCGCTCCCGGCGCAAAGGCGCTTCACGTCGTCGAGGCACGGATCGGCGGCCTGCGCCGAGGGCACGCCCAGGGCGCAGAGCAGCAGGGTGGCCAGGAGCTTCATCGATCCCCCTCGAAGGTCGCCTTCACCGTGCCCTTGCGAACGGCGCGTTCGAGCGCCGCGTGGTCCTTCTCGTTCTGGTCCGCGTAGGCCATCGAGAAGGCGGCGATGGCCTCGTCGAAGACCTCGCTCTTGCCCATGTAGCCGCTGAGCATCGCCGAGTTCCCCGAGCGGGCGTGGGAGAGGGCGAGAGCGCGCCCGCACCATGTGGCGTAGAGATCCATCAGGGACTCGTCGAACGTCTCCACGCGGACGCTGATCTTGACGTCCCGGAGCTGGCGGACGAAGAAGTCGCGCCTCGGGCCGCGGGTCCATCCGAGGAACATGTCGCTCGAGGGCTGCATGAGCCGGTAGCCGTTCACGACCCGCTGGCCGTGGTTCGGGAAGGCGCTCTTCCCCGCGTAGGCCTCCAGGACGGAAGGGCGCGCCTCCTTGACCTGGAGGAAGAGCGCGTCGCCCTTGCCGGCCATGAAGAGGAGGACCCAGCAGGAGGTTCCGACGCTGCCGATGCCCACCACCTTGATGGCCGCGTCCCGGAGCTCGTAGCGGTCGAACAGCGACTGGTAGGCGGACGGGAGCGACGCGCGGTATCCGGCGATCGTGGCCCGAACGGCCCCCTCGACCTCCCCGGGCGGGTGCTCCTTCGCGTGGAAGATGGTCGGGAGCTGGTCCCTGATCACGGGCATCTCCCCTCGATGCTCGACGAGCTTCGGGAAGATCTCCTCGGCCTTGCTCTTCCCTCTCTCCTTCTCCAGGCGATCGACGACCCTCCTGTGGATCGCGGGGTCCTTGACGCCGCGCAGCAGGTCTCGTGGCTCGAGCGATTCGTACCAGAGCTCCAGCGTCTTCAGCCCGCTGTACCCGGCCATGGCCTCGCGGTAGGAACGGACGCAGGTCGTGACCACGTCCTTGGCCGCGGATTCCTTCAGGCCGTTGTCCCTGCAGCCGACGACGAAGCTCGCAGCGAGGCGCTTCACATCCCACTCCCAGGGAGCCGGGAGCGTCTCGTCGAGGTCGTTGATGGAGAAGATGATCCTCCGCTCCGGGGTGGCGAATCCGCCGAAGTTGGAGAGGTGGGCGTCCCCGCAGCACTGCACGCGAACCCCGGACGTCGGCGTGGTCGCCAGGTCGGCCGCCATCGGGAGGGCCGACCCCCGGTAGAAGGTGAACGCCGACTGGACCATGCGCCCGTGCCGGAGGGGGAGCAGTTCCGGCAAGCGCCCCGTCTCCGCCGCGAGGACCATCTCGATCGGGTCCTTCCGGCCGGCGGGGGCCTTCCAGGCTGCGTGCGACTCCCGGGGGCAGGCCTTTCGCAGCGCCTTTCCCGCCGCGTACCGCTCGGCCGGGGACGACGCCAACCGGATCTCCTTCGCCTTCCTGGACATGTGGAATCCTCCTCCTGTTTTCAAGCCATCCGTGGGCCGCCGTGGAGTTCCTCGACGACGTCGGCCAGCGAGAGCACGCGGTCGATGGGGCCCGCGCGGTCCTCCAGTCCCTCGGCGCGAAGGATGTCGCGCACCGACGCGCGCGCACCGACGAGCCGCAGCCGGACACCGGCATCCTGGAGGACCGCCTGCAGCGTCATCAGCATTCGCGCTCCGGCCAGGTCGACCGTGGGCGACGAGGAGAGGTCGAAGACCAGCAGCCGGAGCGGGGCGGGTCCGGAACGGATCCCCTTCCAGACGGCCTCACGGACGTGCTCGACGTTGAAGTAGAGCAACGCCGCCTCGACGCGGACCAGGAGGGCGCCCGGCACGGGCTCGTTGTCCGGGTTGCGCTCCATGTCGGAGTAGGTCCGGGTGCCGGGGATGCGGCCGAGGAAGGCCACGACGGGGTGGGCGGCGCGCCGGATGAGCAGGAGGAGGGAGACCACGGCCGCCACCATCACGCCCTGGAGGATGCCGAGGAACAGCACGGCGGCGAAGGCCACCATCGACACGGCGAACTCGAGGCGGCTCACCCGCCAGACGTGGCGCAGCTCGCGAACGTCGATGAGCCCCTTCACGGCGACGAGCACGATGGCCGCCAGCACGACGGTGGGAAGGTTCGCGAGCATGCCCGTCAGGAACATCAGGCAGAGTCCGATGGTCGCCGAGGCGAAGACCAGCGCGAGCGGCGTCCGGGCGCCGGCCTTGTCGTTCACGGAGGACTGCGAGAGGCCGCCGGCCACCGGGTAGGCCTGGAAGAGCGCCGCGGCCAGGTTCGCCGCCCCCAGGCCGAGCAGCTCCTGGCGCGGGTCGACCTCGTCCTTGTGCCCCAGCGCCAGGGCGCGCGCCGCCGAGACGCTCTCCACGTAGGCCAGCAGCATGCAGGCGAACGCCAGCGGGAGCACACCGTCCACGTCGCGCAGCCGCAGTCCGGGAACGTGGAAGGCGGGCAGCCCCTGCGGGAGCGCACCGACCACGGCGAAGCCGAGCGCTTCCAGCGACGTCACCGACATCACGACGATGGAGATCCCCACCACGAGGAGCGCGACCGGGCGCCCGGGCAGGAACCTCTCGCCCAGCAGGAGGACGGCGAGGGCGGCGAGACCGAAGGCCAGCACGGCGAGGTTGGTCCCGGGGAGCTGGCCACCCAGCACGACGATCCGGTCGAAGAACCCCTCCCCGCCCCCCTTCACCCCGAAGAGCTTGGGCAGCTGGGTCATGGCGATGGTCAGCGCAGCGCCGGCCTTGAATCCGAGCAGGATGGTCTCGCCGATGAAGTTGACGAGCGAGCTCAGGCGCAGGAGCCACGCCAGGAAGCACATGCCCGCGATGACCAGGGCGGTGAGCGCCGCGATGTCGGCCCACCGCACCGGATCTCCCGACGCCATGCCCGCCACGGTGACCCCGACGAGCATCGAGATCGCGGAGGTCGGGCCGATCGCGAGCTGCCTCGACGATCCGAGGAGCGCGTAGGCCAGGCCGCCGGCCAGGTACCCGTAGATGCCGTACTGCGGCGGAAGCCCGGCCAGCGAGGCGTAGGCGAGCGACACCGGGATTCCGTACGCGGCCAGGGTGACGCCAGCGATGGCGTCGTGGGCCAGCCACTGCGGCCGGTAGGAAGGCACCCATTGCGCGGGGGGAAAGGCCGCACGCCATCCACGGACCGGCGGCGGGCCCACGAGTCCCTTCACCGGTTGCGTTCCGTCGATCACTGGTCCCCCCGGGGACGATGGAGCCGGCCGCTAGTCGGCGGAACCGCCGAAGTACTTGCGGGCGTCGAGACGGAACCTCAGGTAGATGTTCCAGCTGGGCCCGAGGCTGAAGGGCGCTCCGTCGGAGAAGTAGGCAGCCCCCTGGGGGAACTCGACGCTGAACCCCAGCTGGAACACGGCAGCGAGGGAGAGCGTGGTCGCGAAGACCCGTGGCGGGACGTATTCGAAGCACGGGAAGTCGAACTCGAGCGAGTTGTAGTTGACCACGCGGATGTCATCCGGGTTGGTGGTGGGGGTAACGAAGAACTGGTTCGTGTGGCCGGTGTAGCCCCACAGCGTGAGCCCGATCTCGCGACCGGCCATGAACTGGAACGTGCCCAGGTCGGTCTCGATCCTGCGCTGGATCGGCAGGAGCCCTCCCCCGGCCGCGGCGAAGACCACCGCCTGCAGATCCTGCGGGGCGGCCAGGTACAGCACCGGGCCGAGGATCAGGAGGTCGAACGGCACCACGTAGAAGGGCATGCGCATCGAGAGCTTCATCGAGGTCCGGGCGGACACCCGGGGGACCGCGGGTTCGCTCCGCTTGCCGCCGGGACAGGTCGTGCAGCCGAGGTCGAGCTGGACCGGGTCCGACACCAGCGATCCCTGCAACCACATCTGGCCGTCCATGCTCTGCGTGAGCAGCCCCTCCAGCCCGAAGCCCAGGCGAGCCCCGATCTCGAACTCGGATCGGAGGCGCGAGTTGGCCCAGCTGTCGTAGCCGCCGAGCGCGGTGCCGAGGGAGTAGCCGGAGATGGCGCCGACGAACGGCCCCATGTCGGCACGGGCCCGGGGCGGGTGGATGGTGTCCTTGCCGCCGGCCGGGACGGGGGTGTTCTGGAGGACCATGGCGGTGGCGCTCCGTGCCACCGAGTCCTCCGGCGGCGGCGGCAGGTGCTCGGCCTTGCAGAAGTCGAGCGCCTCGATGGCCTTGTCCGCGGGGGAGAGCGCCTGGCCCGAGAGCGGCATCCGCCCCTCGGCGGCGCTGGCGACCTGGTCCAGGCTGCGCCGGACGGTGGCCGCGGCGACCTTCTTGTCCCGCTCGGTCATGTGGGCGTCGCCGTGACTCGCGAAGATCTCGCCCTTCCAGGTCATCGTGGTGAGGCCGATGGTGGAGTAGTAGTCGTGGGTCCCCTTCGCCCAGGCCGCGCCTCCCCAGATGGCGGCGTAGTGGCCCGAGGAGAACGAGTCCTCGAGAAAGTGCAGCGCCACGCCCTCGGCCACGAGCGCCCTGCGCGCCAGGTCGGCCCGCTCGGCCGGCGGGGCCGCGTGATAGAGGGCCGCGAGCCGCAGCGCCAGCATGTGGTACTCGGTGTAGAGCCCGGTGGCGTTGATGTCGGCGCCCGGCAGGAGGACCCGGTCGAGGTAGCTCTCCAGGGTCTCCTTCTGCTCCACCGGCAGCCGGGGCACGAGGAAGTGGGCGTTGTTGCCCTCGGCGCGGGTCAGGTACCTGGGATCCACGTACTGCATGGCGAGGTGGGAGAGGCTCCAGGCGTCCTCGTGCTCACCGTCGGTCCTGGCGCTGGCGAGACGATCCTTGGTGCGCGCCGCGACCCAGACCACCTTCACGGCCCAGGGCTCCTTCGCGACGTCGGCCCAGAGCTCGCCGGCCGAGCAGGAGTGGTCGGCGGCAAGTGCCGGGAACGATGCGAAGTCGACGCAGATCCCGTCCCAGTCGCCGTACTTCGTGGTCGGCTCGGAGCCCGGATCCACGAGCTTCGCGCAGACCTGCTTGCCCCCGATCTTCTGCGCGTCGGCCCACATCGCGTCGAGGGTCTTCCGCTCCCCGGGCTGGAGATCCTTCACCGCTTCCGCCGCGATGTCCCGATGCTCCGGCCAGATCCAGGCGACCGCACGCGTCGGGAGCAGCGCCGCCACGGAGAGGAGGATGGCAGCGGCTGCTGGGCCCGCTCCTGCGGAACGCGTCTTCATGGATTCTCCACCGGTTCGAGAGGTTTCGGCCCGCCATCGACGTCACCGACCCGGGCGACGAGGAAGAGCCCGATGGCGCCGGAGGCGATGGCTCCGGACGGGGTCAGCGCGAGCAGAAGGGCTGCGACCGAGATCACGAGGAGCACTGTACCCCGCCCGAAGAGGGGGTGGGGGAACTGGCTGGCAGAGAACGCGGCCTGAGCACTCCCTGGGGCCGGAGGTCGTCGCCGCTACGGCCCGCCCCGCTGCCCGCCCCGCCGCCTGCGCCGGCGCTTCCGGCGGCCCGGCGTGCCGGCGGCAGGAGCGGCGGTTCCGTCCGGCTTGTGTGCCACCCCTGGCCTCCCCTGCTGCGGCCGGGCGACGCCGGCCGCGACGTGCGGAAGCCGGTCGACGCGGATCACCTCGGGTGCCGGCGCGTGCCGCGGACCGCGCGGCTCAAGACGGCGCGGCCCGGGAGGGGCCCCGGGATTTCGTTGCGCCTTCGGGCCATGACCTCCGCCGTGCGGCCGTGGGGGAGCGCCGCGCGGCACTTGCTGGCGGGGGCCACCGGCGGGCCGCTCCGCCCTCCTCGGCTCGGGGGCTCGGCCGGAGGGCACGAAGTCGGCGGTCAACTCGCGGCGGACGTAGGCACGCCAGATCTCGCGTCCGTCCCCCTCCCCGCCGAGCGCCGGGTCGAGCGAGGCGCAGAAGCGGCGGATGTTCTCCAGGTCGCGGAGGAAGAACGCCTCGGCCTGGCTGTTGTGCGCGGCGTCGATGACCTGGGGCAGGTCGATCACCACCGGCCCGTGGCGGCCCACCAGCACGTTGTACGGCGAGAGGTCCCCGTGGATGAGTCCGCAGGTGAGCATCCCGACCGCCTGCCTCCGGAGGTCCGCGTAGATGCCCGCCGCCTGTTCCCTGGCGAGCGGCGCGTCGACGAGCCGCGGCGCAGGTCGGCCGTGCGCGTCCTCGACCACCTCCATGAGGAGCACGCCCTCGTGGAAGAGGACGGGGCGTGGCACATGGATTCCCGCTGCGTGGAGCCGGAACAGCGCGTCGGACTCCTTCGCCTTCCAGGCATCCTCGGCGGCCGCCTGGCCGAAGCGGCTTCCGCGGTTCATGGCACGCTGGGTGCGGGTATTCCGGACCTTGCGTCCTTCCTTGTAGGCGGCGTCGTTCTTGAAGCTCCGGGCCTGCCGGGCCTTGTAGACCTTGGCCGCGACGATCTGGCCACCGGACCGCACCAGCCAGACGTCGGCCTCCTTGCCACCCTTGAGGCGTGCCACGACCTCGTCGATGACGCCGTCGGCGAGGAGGGGAGCGAGCGGTTCCAGCACTTCGTCTGGGTGTAGAGCGCGAGCGCGGTGAGGTCAAGTACGCAAAGCGCTCCCGCTGGATCGGCACGCCCATGCGCGACGCAAGTTCGAGCCGGGACGCGTTGCCGCCCTCGAACTGGAAGACGATCCGGAACGGGCCCTCACGAGGCGTCGTGGTCCCTGGGCCGCGATCTCGTAAAATCTGCCAGCAGTAGGCCGATGAGCACGGACGGGAAAAGCACCCCGGTGAGGGCCTCGATGGCTGCCAGCGACCTCGCGAAGGGCAAGACAGGCACGACGTCGCCGTAGCCCACCGTCGTGAGCGTGGTGAAGCTCATCCACATGGCGTCCTGCGGGCCGGCCGGCCCTCCGTTCGTCCGGATGGACCCGGGCCAGGTCAGCTCGACTGCCTGGTAGGCCATCCCCCAGCAGACGCCGAGGACCACGAAGAGCGCCACGGCTCCCAGCAACCGATGCACCGTGATCCGGCCGGGCCGGAACACCCGTGCGGCCAGTGCGGCAGCGATCAGCACGAAGAAGGCCAGCTCCGGACCCGTCTCGACCAGCGTACCGTGCCCGTATCCGACCACCCTCTGCACCAGCACGGCGAGGGCGAACCCTCCGGCCACCACGGCATGCCGCGGATTGGGCACGAGGACCAGCACGCCCAGGAGGACGGTGACGACGGCGAGGGTGTCGAACACCCAGCCGGGCGCGAGGGCACGGAGCGGCCAGGACAGGACCGTGCTGACCAGGAGCAGCGGCACGAACACGCTGAGCGCCGCGTCCTGGCTCCGAAGCCAGGTCGCCCATCCTGCTGCTGGCCCCATCGCGGGGGGCGGGAGCGTCGTCACGGATGTGGCTCCTCGCCGCTAGAAGATCGACGTCGGAAGCAGCAGGGCAAGTTGGATCCGGAGCGTCCACTGCGGCCCGATGTCCGGTCGCACCGCGTTGTAGTAGGCCGACACGTTGCCGTTGAAGGGGAGCTTGCCGATGCGGAAGATCCTACCTCCTCCGGCACCGAAGGGAACCACCCACTTCTGGCCGGACGCGGCGTTCCAGTCGGCGGTCAAGATTGGGGACGTGGTCAGGTACCAGCCTCCCGCGAAGTTGTAGTTCACGAAGTACTGGATGAGCATCTGGCTCGCGCTCGCTCCCGCCACCGACCAGATCTGGTTCACGAGCACGCCGAGCACCCACGGTCCGGGCATTGCGAGCACCACCGCCGAAGGGCCGAGCCCCCAGGTGGACTGCGAGCCGGTGAACGGTGACGTGGCGGTGGGGAACGACGCGACGGGCCCCACGCCCCAGATGAGGCGGCCCGGCTCCCTCGGCGAGACGAAGGCCGTGATCGCCAGGTTGCCGAGCCCCGTGGTGCCCGACCCACCGGTGAAGCTCGGCTGGCTGACGACGGGAAGGATGGTCCGGGTGATGACGTTCCAGTCCTCGGTCACGTGCAGCGGGATGACCGGCTGGATGTTGAGGACGTTCTGGACGTCCCTGTTGCCAGGTCCGTAGCCGAGGCCGACGTTGTCCTGGAACGGGAAGCTGACCATGTCGGCGACGGGATTCTGCGCCGCCCTGGCGAGCTTCTCGGTCTCCTCCACCGTCGTATTCTTGGTCTCGACGGCGTGTGCGGACGTTCCGAGTGAAAGGAGAAGGGAAGCCGCGAGAGCCAGCTGGATCGATGTCATGGATGTGGCTCCTTGCCTCTTGTGAACTCCCGGATCAGGAGCGCCGTCAGGATCACATGCAGAGACGACCGCCGGCCACAGAAGCACCCCGCCCAAGCCACCCGCGAAGCCGACGTAGGCGAGAACCAGCGCAGCGGCCGCGCTGTAGATCGACATGCCCAGGATCGGCGGGCCCGGCCAGCATGCGATCCCGAGACCGATCAGGGCGATCCCGGCCACGCGCGCGACCGGGATGGCGACGCCGGTCAGTGGCTCGCCCAGCAGCAACTGCCCGACGAGCGAGGGAACCAGCAGCAAGGCCAGCCCGGTCGCGATCTCACCTGCGGCCGCGAGTGCGAGGACCCTTCTCATCTTCCGCTAGTCGCGCGCCTTGGCGACCGTCTCCTGCATCTGGGCACGCTCCAGCTCCGTCAGCTGCTGTTGCCCGAGGTTGAACGTCAGCTTGTCGATCGTCCCCGTGAACGTGAACGGCACGTCGTAGCGGTACTCGATCATCGCCACCCCGGTCCGCGTGTCCTGGCCGACGTCGAAGGTCTCGTCCTCCGGGAAGGTGATCGGGGTGGTGTGCTCCACGGCGTTCCTGGCGACCTCCTTGCCGTCCACGTAGAGCACCCCGGTCCCTCCCTTGCCCAGCCCGGGGCCGGCCGACTTGAACTCGAAGAGGATGGTGTGCTTGCCAGCGCCCAGCTCGGGCCCTTCCCACGTCGTGCGCTTGAGATCGAGCAGGTTGTAGAGGAAGACCGGCCTTCCACGGCCGAATCCCAGCTCGCCCTTGCTCAGGAAGAGCCCGTAGCCGCCGAAGCGCCCCCCGTCGGTGACGATCATGCCCTCCGCGCCACCCTCCGGGATCGTGACCTCGGCGGTGATGGTGTAGGACCTGTTCAGGATGCTGGGGGCGCCGCTGTTGGGGATGCCGGAAACCGGTCCCGAGTAGTTGAAGACCGTCCGTCCCGCCGTGAGGCTGGGTTTCGGCCCGTTCCAGCGGGCCAGCGTCGTGTTGTCGAGCGGCAACACGTCGTGCTTCCTGGCCTCGGCGTAGAACAGGTCTTGCATCTGCTTGAGCTTGTCCGGCATCTGCGCCGCGAGGTCGTTCGACTCCGTGGGATCCACCGCAACGTTGTAGAGCTCCCACTTGTAGCCGGTGATCACGTCGGGGGGCGGGGCGTTGGAGAGCTCCCAGGGGAGCGTCGCCGGGGTCGTCGCCGCCATCCAGCCGTCGTGGTAGATGGCGCGGTTCCCGAGCATCTCGAAGTACTGCGTGGTGCGGCGGGATGGAGCGCTGGCGTTCGCCTTTTCCCACGTGTAGGCCATGCTCACGCCGTCCATGGGGCGCTGCTTGATGCCGTTCACCGCCTCCGGCGCCGGGATGCGTGTCGCTTCGAGGATCGTCGGAACGACGTCGATGAGGTGGTGGAACTGGCGGCGGATGCCACCCGCGTCATTGACGTGGCCGGGCCACGACATGGCCATGCCCTGGGCCGTCCCGCCGTAGTGCGACGCCACCTGCTTCATCCACTTGAACGGCGTGTCCAGCGCCCAGGACCAGGGTGCCGCGAAGTGCGGGAAGGTCCGGTCGGACCCCCAGAACTCGTACCAGAGGAACTGGTCCTTGACCGGCACCGGGACTCCATTGAAGGTGGTGAACTCGTTCGGCGTGCCGTTGAGCATCCCTTCCGCACTCGCCCCGTTGTCTCCGGCGATGTAGATGATGAGCGTGTTGTCGAGCTGACCCATGTCCTCGACCGCCTGGATCACGCGCCCGATCTCGTGATCCGTGTAGGCGAGGTAGGCGCCGTAGACGTCGGCCTGCTTGATGAACAGCTTCTTCTCCATCCAGTCGAGCGAATCCCACTCCGGCAGTTCCTTCGGCCACGGGGTCAGCTTCGCGTTCTCCGGCATGATGCCGAGCCGCTTCTGGTTCGCGAAGATGGTCTCGCGCAGCTTGTTCCAGCCGCCGTCGAACAGGTGCATGGCGCTCACCTTGTCGATCCACTCCGGCGTCGGGTGATGTGGCGAGTGGGTTCCTCCCGGCACGTAGTAGACGAGGAAGGGCTTCTCGGGTGCGACCGCCTTGATCTCCCTCATGTACTGGATCGCCTCGTCGGCCATGGCCGTCGTCAGGTTCCAGCCGGGCTTGCCCTGGAAGGGAAAGATGGCCGTGGTGTTGCGGTACAGGTTCGGCTGCCACTGGCTCGCATCGCCGCCGACGAACCCATAGAAGTACTCGAAGCCCATCCCGTTCGGCCACTGGTCGAAGGGCCCGGCCTGGGTGGACTGGTAGAACGGCGTGTTGTGATCCTTTCCGAACCACGAGGTCGCGTACCCGTTGTCCCGAAGGATGGCGCCGATGGTGGCGTTCTCTTTCCGGATGATCGAGTCGTAGCCCGGGAATCCCGTCGCGATCTCGCCCACCACGCCGAAGCCGGCCACGTGGTGGTTGCGCCCGGTGATCAGTGCGGCGCGCGAGGGGGAGCAGAGCGACGTGGAGTGGAAATTCGTGTAGCGCAATCCATTCCGCGCGATCCGATCCATGGCTGGGGTCGGGACGACGCCGCCAAAGGTTCCCGGCGCTCCGAAGCCGCTGTCGTCGGTCATGATGAGGAGCACGTTGGGAGCGCCCTTCGGCGGCACGACGCGCGGCGGCCACCAAGGCTTCGACTCGGACGCCTTCTCCTTGATCACTCCGCCGAACTTCGGATCGGGCGGGGGCATCTGCTTGCCGTCGAGCGTCGTCGTCGCCGTCGGCGAGCCCAGGGGGGCGGCCTGCTGCGCGGGGACCGGATGCACGGCGCCCAGCGCGACGACGAACAGGGCGAAGCGGAATACCATGTTCTGCATGCCATGCCTCCTTGCCTCAACTTGAGCGCGTTCGATCGGCGGAATTCATGGTCAAAAGACCTCGCCCGCGCCCAGGTAAACGGCGAATGAATCAACTCCCCAGGCGAAGTCGACCCGGAGATTCGTGCGTGATTCCTTGCTCATCATGATGCGAGCGCCGAAGCCAGCGGCCGGCTTCACGTACTGGAAGAGGCTCACCGCCGGCTCGGCGAGCGTGGAGAAGCTGAAGGACGGGCGCGTGAAGGTCATGGCGTTGGCGAAGACCGCGCCGCCGAACAGGCCGTTGTCCGTGATCCGGAAGCGCCACTCGACCTCGGCGTAGACCTCGGCGGGGCCGCGGAAGCGTCCCTGCACGTACCCGCGCCCGGTCGTCCCGGCCGCATCCCAGCCCACCGACGGCAGGGTGAGGTACGGCTGCACGCCGCTCGTGACACCGCTGGCGGCCAGCCAGAAGGCGATCACGTTCCGTGGCACGGCGTCGGAGAGTCCCAGATAGGCCCGGAAGTCGATTCCGACCATCGTGCTCCCCTGGCTGCTCCCGAGCCAGGTGGGGAACCCACCGAAGGCGAGCTGCGTGTAGATGCCCCGGTACGCGTTGATGGTCGAGTCCCGGCTGTCGTAGACCGCGTTGAGGGTGACGCCGGACAGGGTGTATTCGCCCGGATTGAACCCGTAGTACATGCTGTAGGCGTAGTGGCTCGTGACGACCGGCGGCGTCGCCCCCAGGTCGAGCGACTGGTCCACGATGTCGTAGTAGCGGTCGACGCGGATGCCGGCGCCGACGTAGAGGTCGCCCCAGACCTTCCGGAGCGCCACCTGGTGCAAGCGCAGGAGGTTGAACTTCATGGGCTGGCCGCCGTCGATGGGGGTGGTGGTTCCCCATCCGGAGATCGAGAAGCTGGTCGCCGTGAGCGGAGTTCCCGTGGAGAGGCCGTAGGTCTCCTGGTTGTAGAGCAGGAAGCGCCAGTCCCCGATGAGGAGCCACTCGTTGTGCGACGTGAGGACGGTGCTCCCGAGCTGGAGGACGAGTTGCTTGTTCGTCGTCAGGAGGACGAGCAGGGAGGCACTCGACATGGTGGTGTCCGCGGGGTCGCCGAGGAGCATGCCGGCCTTCGATACGAGCCCGATAAGGAAGCCGAGCGCCGGGTTGTAGCCGATGGCGGGGATGATGGAGGGGTAGAGCACGAAGGGATCGGGCTCGGCCTTCGGCTTCGGCTTCTTGCTGAAGACATCCACGATGTCGAGCCGGTCGAAGTAAGGCTCGCAGCGTTGCTGGTCGCAAACGTTGCCGTACCCGAGGCGAAGGGCGCATTCCCCGCTCTCGGTGCATGGCTCCGTCGCCGGCGTCTCGGGTGGTGGCGCCTTTCGGGGGAGCTTGTCCCCCTTGGGCGGGACCTCGACCACCGAGGACGCCGGGGCGGATTCGGTTTCCTGGGCGAGGGCCAGGGCCGGCCCACCACCGAGAAGTGCCAACCAGGTCGCGGCGACGATGAGGGCGGGGCGGGGCGTCAAGCTGGAGACTCCCTAGGCAATAGCAAAGGGTTGGTCTATGCAGTTCCCGATACCCGGGGGCGGAAAGGCCGTTTGCACCCCCAATGGGATTGAATTCGCATCAACATGACGCCAGTCAAGGATTCCCCCTACAATCCGCAGGTGCCACCATCCGCTCCAGCAACTCGAGCGCCCGACCCACCGATGGCCGGGCGAATCGACCTGGACGACTTCGACGCGATGCTTGCGGTGAGCCCGTCCTGGAGCGAACGCCACTCACAGATCAGCAGGGGTCGGGCGCGCATCCGACTGGCCATCGCGTCCACCGAGCGCATGCAACTGGCCTATGCAGCGAAGAGCCCCGGCTGCCGGATCGACGGGGCACCCGTGCCGGGCATGCGCCTTCTGGGGGTCACGCTGGCTGGCCCCTTCCTTCAGCTGCAAGGTCAACCGTGGCAGCCTGACCGCTTCGGCTACGTGCCCAGCGGCGTCGAGTACGCGCTCATGGGATCGGCGCCGCACCGGATGTTCGCCCTCGCCGTCCAGACCGACCTCCTCGATCGGGCAGCCCGCTCCCGCTGGGGTCACGGACTACCGATCGATCGATCCGGCCCGGTTCTCCGGGAGAGGCGCCCTGGTGGCTCCGGGGACGTCGCCCGGACCTGGATCCGCTGGGTCGCAACGGCCGTGCGCCATCCCGAGCTACTACGGGATCCTGCCGTGTCGGCGCAGATGGAGGACGAAGTGCTGGGCTCCATCCTCGACGCCTCGGAGATGGTGGATGGCCCCGAGCCGGCGAAACCCTGGCGGGAACTCGCCCTGCGTGCGGAAGCTCACCTTCGCGACACCTTGGCCGAGGCACCGCAGCTTCCCGAGATCTGCCGGGCCGTACGGGCCTCTCCCCGCTCGCTCCACGCCAGCTTCAAGGCCATCTTCAACACGTCGCCGAAGGCCTACCAGATCGCCCTGCGACTCGACGCCGTGCGGCACGATCTCCATCGTGCGACCGCGGGGACCACCGTCACCTCGGTTGCCATGAAATGGGGATTCTTCCAGCTCGGCCGGTTCGCGGGCGACTACCGGCGCATGTTTGGCGAGGGACCGCGCGAGACGTTGCGGCGCGCCCACGACGCCCGCACCCCGCGCGTCTATGCATTTCCTGCAATCGTGGGCCGAGTTCACGGTCCGTAAGTTTCACCCCGACTTCCCGCTTGCCGTTGCACCACGCCTGAGTATTGGATTGCCCGACTTGTGCGGGGCGTCACGCCTCGTCCCCAGGAGGACCACCATGCGCCACACGACCAAGGCGGCTGCACTCTCCGTGATGCTTGCCGTCGCCACTCCTGCAGCTGCCCAGTACACCTTCACGCAGCCCGGACAGCAGCCGCAGCCCGTCCAGCAGCTCCAGTTCTGGAACAACGTGGCGCGCGTGAACCTCGGCGTCGGCTTCTACAACTCGGGCTACTACGACTGCTTCTATTACTGGGGCTACTACTGCTCCACCGGCTCCTACACGAGCTACATCCCCTTCATCGTGGGCCCGCAGATCGACTTCAACCTGGGTGGGATGAACAACATCTCGGTCGGCTTCACGGTGGCCATGGGCTCGGTCAGCTCCACCTACTACACCGGGATCGCCTACGTGGACGCGTCTCAGAGCGTGACCGTCTGGGAGCCCACCGTGGACTACGTCGCCAAGTTCGGGCCCCCCTCCCAGGACACGGTGGGGCGCTTTCGCATCGGCGGCGGCATGCTCATCGGTCCCAACTCCAGCATCGGCGGGGTCTTTCGCATCGGCGGGGGCGCCTCGTTCCTGAACACGAACCGCCTCGGCATCGGTCTCGACATCGTGCTGGAGGGCGGCGGCATCAACGGCAACTGGGTCGGTGGCCTCCAGTTGCTCGCCTCCCCCGAGTTCCACTTCTAGCCGGTCGCGCCATGCCCGTCCGTCCTGCCTGCGTCCTGATGGCCGCCTTCGCGGTCGTTGCCGCCTCGACTGGCCTCCAGGACGTTGCGGCCGAAGAGCCAGCAGGGGGCGCAAATCCCGCCCCGACCCACCATCGCTGGGCTCCCGAGGCACAGGTCCTCGAGCCGAAGGCCATCGAGATCCTGCAGGCGGCGAGCGCCCGCCTGGCCGGGGCCCGGACGCTCTCCTTCACCGCCCTGATCGCAGACGAGGCGCCGAGCCGGCTGGGCCCTCCGCTTCTGTATGCATCCCGCGCCGACGTCTCGCTCCAGCGCCCGGACCGGCTGCGGGTCGTGTCGAGCGGGGCGGGCCCGCGGTCCGAGGTCCTGGTGAACGGGACCGAGTTCTCGGCCTGGGCGCCCGCCGAAGGTCTCCTGGCTCGGGCGAAGGTCCCCCCCACCATCGACGGGGCGCTCGAGGCCGCTCACGGGCTCGCCCACATCTACTTCCCGTTCACGGACCTCGTGGTGGCCGACCCGTACGGCGACCTCGCCCCGGACCTTCGCCTCGCCTTCTACATCGGCAGGACGCAGGCCGTGGGCGGCGTCGAGACGGACATGATCGCCTACGCAACGGACGAGGTCTTCATCCAGGCCTGGATCGGCGTCGAGGACCGCCTCCCGCGCCGCTTCCGCGCCATCTACCTGATGGACGGCGGCAACCTCCGCCACGAGATGGAGATTTCGGAATGGATGGTCGATCCGAAACTCCCCGCCTCGACGTTCACGCTCCCTGCAGCGGCCCTGATGGCGAAGCCCATTCCGTTCGAGCGACCGACGCCTGTCCCAACGACTGGCGTGCCCAAGAAGGAGGACCGCCGATGACGAACCTCACGCGGCGCCTGCTGCTGCTCCTTGTTGCGCTCTCCGCTCCGGCGGGCGCCTCCGCCTACTCTCACGCCAATCGGTACGGAGGGACGACCTCCCACGGTCAGGGCTCGACCACCGCGAGCGGAGCCTACGGCAGCAGCGCCACGCACACCGCCGGCCAGGGGACGACGGCGTCCGGAGCCTACGGTGGGTCGATGTCCCACGCAGAAGGGTCGGGGCAGACGACGGCGACGAATGCTTACGGCGGGAGCGCCACCCACACCTATGGCCAGGGCACGTCGGCCACCAGCGCATACGGCGGCACGGCCTACCATGCCGAGGGGAGCCCCTACTACCACACGACCGCCACCGCCTATCACGCTCCCTACCCCTATCCGCATCCACCTCCTCCGCCGGCCTACTACCACCCGCCTGCGACGGTGGCCTACTACCCGTCCTCGGGTTGCTACAACTGCGCAACCGCCGGTGCGGTCGCGGTCGGCGTCGTGGTCGGCGCAGCCGTCGCGACCTCCGCCGCCAAGGCCAACTCCGCCGCGGCGACCACGAGCGCCTACAACGCTGGCGTGGCTGCCGGTTCTACGAGCACCGCCGCGGCCACCTCCACCGCATACGCGTCCGGCTACTCGGCCGGGGTGGCGGCGGCTCCCGTCGCCCAGCCGACCTACGTCCAGCCCGGACCCGGCCAGCCCGCCTACCTGATGGGCGGGACGTACGCCACGTTACCGCCCGGATGCATCACGCCGTCCGTCGGTGGGGTCACGTACTACCAGTGTGGGTACACGTGGTTCAAGCCCTTCTACGGCGCGAACGGTGTCCACTACACGGTCGTCCCGGCCCAGCAACCGTGAGCTGCCGCGTCCGTCACATCATCTTGCGGTAGCCGGTGTTGACGACGTCGACTTCGATGTTTGCCGACGGGACGTGAAGCTCCGTCCGGGCGGTATACGTTGCGCCGTCCGTCAGGGTTCCCATCTGGGCTTGCATGTTGACCGGGTTGGAAGGGTCGCCCATGTAGGTGGCGACGCCGATCCCGAGGAGTCGATTCGTCTGGATGTTCAGCGTGATGCTGAACACGTCCCCTGGCATCTTGTAGTTCTTGAAGTTGAGCCGGACCACCTGACCCGGCTGGAGCATGTCCACGGTGACGTTGCCCGACTTGACGGACTGATCGAGCAGGACGGCGTTGGGGGGAATGTAGCTCTTCACCAGGGCTGCCGCCTGCTTCATGGTGTCGGTCATCTCCTCCTGCTTCGACGCCTGGATCGCGCCGCGCAGGCCGAACTTCTTCTTCGGAGGAGGCGAGGACGCGATGGGGAGCTTCTGGAGCGTGCCGTCGGCCCCGTAGTAGCAACTCTCCTCCTTGTAGGACTTCTGCTCGCCGTTCACGCTCACCGTGGTGGTCTCCACCCACTGATAGGTGCGCAGGTCCTGCTGGCTCGCGATCATCGAGTTCTTGATGGCAGCCACGCGCTCCTGGATCCCCGCACCACCCTGGGCCCGTGCGGGCGAGGCGGCGAGTGAGCAAAGCAGGACTGCCGAGATGAGTATGGTCATTTTCATGGTTCTCCTCCTGTGGGACTCCTTTCCTGCCGACTGGAGGGGGCCCTGTCTATGCAGTTTCCGCAGCCCAGGGACCAAAGACTCTTTGGGGACGACGAAGAGGCGATCGTCCGCGTGCGAAGCGGGCGTCCGTTCAGTTGCTGGCCGACCGGAGCACGATCTCGATGCGACGATTCTTGGCTCGCCCCTCGGCGGTGCCGTTCGAGGCGACCGGCCGGGTATCGCCAAATCCAGCCGCGGAGAGCGTCGCGGGGTCCACGCCCTTCGCGACCATGAAACGGACCACGTCCGTGGCCCGCGCGGTGGACAGCTCCCAGTTCGACGGGAAGCGCTTCTTCAGCTCGGGCCCGATGGGAACGTCGTCGGTGAAGCCTTCGACCTCGATGCGCTGGCCCTTCAGCGTCTTCAGCGTCGGGATGATCTTTTCGAGAGTCTCCTCGCCCTTTCGCCCGATCTCCCAGCCTCCCTCGGCGAAGAGGATTCGATCCACCATGGTCACCTTGAGACGGTCCTGTAGCTGCTGAATCTGCACCTGGTCGGCCGCGACCTCGCCCTTCAGCGCGGTGTTCAGCTTCGCATAGGTCTCGTTCTGGCTCTCCAGGCCCTCGGACTTCTTCACCTCCTTCTGGTACGTACCCTCCGTGACACACGCCGACCCCAGCACCACCATCAGCAGAACCAGCCAACTCGTCTTGCCCATGGGAACCCCCGATGCGCCGGCATGTCGGCGCCCGATTTTCGGAAAGGATTGACCTCCTTCGTTCCCCGCGGAAGCTACCCTTCAGGGTAGACCTCCGGGAGCATTCCACTCTTGCAGAAGCTGCATAGACGCTGCCGGGAGCCGATGCTAGGCGGCGGCAGGGACTTCACGGATGATGCCCAGCCACATGTCGATCAACCATTTCACCGTCGCACCGATCATTGCGGCAGCGGCCATCGCCTGGGTGGCAGGTGCTCGATCCGAGGCGTCGGAGTTCTTCGGCCCTTCCCGGGGGCTCCAGCTCCAGCCAGAGATCGAGGTCGTCCAGAACCTGGGTGAGGCCTTCCGGGTCGTGGCAAAGGTCGAGCCCACGTTCATCCCTTCGGAGTCGAACAGCGTGATGGGGATCAGCCTGTACGGCGACTGGCTGGTGGCGCCGTTCGTCAGCGCGGTCGTCAGCCCGGACCTCACCAAGCGGCGCCGGCTAGACGTTCGCGTCGGCCTTTCCTGGTACCCGACGACCCAGCCCGGAACGGCGGGCTGGTCCGACCTCCTCCAGCTCGAGGCCGAGGCGAGCACCCGCACGAATGCCCCCGGGCGAATTCTCGTCACCTGGCGCAACCGCGCCGAGGCCCGGTGGCAACTCGACCAGCCCACCTCGTTCGCCTGGCGCCTGCGGACGCGCCTCCGGCTGGAACGGGAGTTCGACCTCACACGCGACGCGACGGTCGCCCTGACGCCGTTCGCGGATGCAGAGCTCATCTGGTCGACGTCCCAGGACATGTGGTCCCAGTTCCGTGTCCAGGCCGGGCTCCAGCTGGGCGTCGACTGGTTCGGGAAGGGCCAGGTCATCGAGGTGAACGGCTCGGTGATCACCTACCTCCAGCCGAGCCGGAGCCATTCGCCCGTCGTTGGCGTGGTCTGGTACCAGTACTTCTGATCTCCTCACATCACCGGCTGAGCCCTTGGCCGGAAAGACCATGACTCCGAGGGACTGCCCCACCGTCTTCGGGGCCTCCATGGGCGGCGAGTACACCGTCTCGAGTCACGTCGATTGTTCCCCGGCGGAATCGACAACCTCAGGCGCGCGATCGATGTCCCCGACCCACGCCACGAGCAGCGTCCAGGTGACGGCGAGCAGCACGGGACCGATGAAGAGCCCGATGACCCCGAACGCGATGACTCCGCCGATGACGCCGGACAGGATGAGCACGAGCGGAAGGTCCGCCCCCTTCTTGATGAGGATGGGGCGCAGAACGTTGTCGAGCGTCAGGGCCACGACCGAGATGACGAGAAGGAGGGTCCCGCGGCCGACCGCCCCCGACGAGTACAGCCAGATCGTCGCAGGCACGACGACGAGGATCGGCCCGATCTGCGCGATGCAGAGGACGAAGACGATGGCCGACAGCAGGCCCGCCTGCGGGACACCGGCCAGGAGGAGTCCGGCCGCCGCGAGGACCGTCTGCGCCACCGCCGTGACGATGACACCGAGGGCAACGGCCCGGACCGCCTTGGCCGCGAGGATCCCGGAGTTCTCTCCCCGGTCCCCCGCGAGGCGGCGGAGGAAGCGAAGGACGCCGCGCGCCACGGTCTCGCCCGAGGCGTAGAAAAGGCCCGACAGGATCACCATGAGGAGGAGCTGGACGATGGTGGTGCCCACCCCTCCCGCCTTCGCGGCGATCCAGCCCGCCACCTCCTTTGCGTGGGGCTGGAGCCGCGCGATCACCGCCTCGGGGTTGCCCGTGAAGGTCTGCCACTTCGCGACCAGCCGTCCGCCCACGAGCGGCACCCGCTCGAGCCAGGCCGGGGGCGGAGGGAAGCCCTCGGTGGCGATGGCGTGCAGGGACTCCCCGACCTTCTCGGCATTGCCGACCACCGCGGACGCGCCGAGCCAGATCGGTGTCACGATCAGCGCGAGCATCGCGACGGTCATCGCCGCGACCGCCAGTCCGCGGCGCCCCCCGAGGCGCGCCTGGAGACCGATCAGGATGGGCCACGTCGCGATGACGATCGCCGCAGCCCAGACCACCGAGAGGAGGAACGGAAGCATCACCCACACGCTCGTCGCGATCATCGCCAGAAGGGCGGTGACTCCCAGGGTGATGCGGGAAAGGTCCGATGCTGGCGGAGGGGTCTTCATGGAAGGCCTCGTCTGTCTACGTTGTGCGGCAATGAAGGTCGCGACAGCCCCACGAGCACCACGCTCACGGCGACTCCAGCCGGAACAGGTGGCACTGCCACGGCGCCAGGTCCACGTAGAGGCCGGCGCCAAGCATCTCGTCCCCGTGCCGCTCGTGGGTCTCGCCGACCAGGGTGTCGGTGAGCCGCCAGGTCCCGCCGCCCAGGTCCTCCCACGGGACGCGGACGCGGGCCTGGGCCGCGTCCTGGCCGAAGTTGATCACCACGAGGTACCGCTCACCCGCCTTCGCCCAGCACCAGGCGAGCACGCTCCGATGGGTCTGGTTGTCGGGCCACCCGCTCCGCTCGCAGAGGCGCCACTCCCCGTCCCGGAACACCTCGCGCGCGACAGCTCCCAGCAGCCGGCCGTAGAAGGCGCGGAGGTCCTCGTCCACCGGCTCCGCCGGGCGACGGCCCAGGAAGACGGGAAGCCTCACCTTCCTTCCCTCGAGCTGCCCCTCGTGGAGCAGCTTGGCACCCGGGAGGGTGAGCACGGCCACCGCAGCCGCACGCGCCTTCCCGGAGGGGAAGGCCGCGGCTGCCCTCGGCTCGTCGTGGTTCTCGATGAACCGGACCATCCCCTCCTGGTAGGCACGGTCGGCCAGGAGGTGCAGCCGCACGCTCTCCGGGTCGCCGTGCTCCATCCGGTCGTAGAGCTTCTTGTCGTAGCAGTGGTCGAAGCCCTGCTGTTGCAGCTCCCACTCGAGGTCCCAGTAGGCCTCGGCGATGAACTTGAACCCTGGATGCCTCTCCTTGATGGCCGGGATCACGCTTGCCCAGTAGTCGTCCACCGGCCGGGCGCCTGCGCGAGCTCCCCAGGTGCGCTCGAAGATCTGGTTGAGGAAGAGCATCGCCATGTCGCAACGGACGCCGTCACACTGCTCTGCGATCTCCGAGAGCGTCTCGATCACCGCCTCCCGGAGCCTTGGGTGGAAGGCATTGAGCTGGAGGACGTCGGGCCAGGCCGGGAAGAAGGGATCCCGGCCCAGGGCGAAGACCGTGCCTGCCACCTCGGTGAAGGATTTTCGTCCTTCCTGGCATCCTCCACGCTTCCGCGGACGAAGTAGTCCGGATGCTGCCCGACCCAGGGATGGTCCGGCGCCACGTGATTGGGGACGAAGTCGAGGAGCAGGCGCAGGCCGCGCTCCGGCGAGGGTGCGCCGCGCGGCGGCCAGTCCCTTGCCCCGCCGAGGTGCTCGTCGACGACGTAGCGACGGACGCAGTACGGCGAGCCCACGTTGTCCACGGGCGCGAAGTCGGGCAGGGCGCGCTGGAAGTCCTCCAGGAGCCCGCCGTTTCGCATGGAGATCTCGATTCCCGCCGGGCTCCGCTCCCAGACCCCCATGAACCAGACAGCGTCGACGCCGAGGGAGGCGATGGCATCCCACTCCTCCCCCGGGACCGTGCCGAGGTCCACGCGCCTTCCGTGCTTCCGTCCCTGCTCGGCCAGCCACACCCAGGTGTTGATCTCGTAGATGGCGGGATGCTTCGGCCACGCTCTCACGGTGTTCTCCTTGGAGTACTCACGCCTCCGCGAACTGGACGACCACCTTGATGTCACCCTCCCCGCGCCGCAGGGCCTTCGCGAAATCCTCGGGTCGCTCGCGCCGCGTCAGGAGGCGGCCGAGCCACGAGCGATCGGCCCGGGCCAGCGCCTCGCCGGCCTTGTACCAGTGGCGCTTGTTCGCGTTGACGCTGCCCACCACGACGTTGTTCTGGAGCACCACCTCGGCGGCGACGTCGGCGGTGGTGAGCCCGGACGTCCGTCCACCGCTCCCCACTCCGGTGAGACACACCACCCCGCCCGCCCCGACGGCACTGATCGAGTCGCCGATCACCTGCCCGACTCCCGTGCACTCGACGATGACGTCCGGCTCGAACCCGATGTCCTTGACCGAGCCAGAGTGGTAGGTCGCGCCGAGCGCCTGCACGAGGTCGGGCTTGGGGCCGGACGTCTCCCGGCTCAGGACGTGCACCTCCAGCCCGCGCTGCTTGCCGACCATGGCCGCCAGGAGCCCGATGGGCCCCGCGCCCGTCACCAGCGCCGTTCGCGGCTCCCAGAAGGAGCGCTGACCAACCCTGCCGACCTGCTCCCACGCCTTCGCGACGACGGTCGTGGGCTCCAGGAGCACGCCCAGGATTCCGAGGGATCGGTCGATCTTCACGGCGTACTCGGGCTCGATCCGCCAGCGCTCCGACATGAAGCCGTCGATCTGCTTGATGCCGCGCTCGGTGTACTGCCCGTTCCGGCACATGTCCCATTCCCCCACCGCGCAGTTGGCGCAGGGAACCGGGTCGGGGCGGCGGACGATCCCCACGACGAGATCGCCCTTCTGGAGCCCGCCGGACGTGACCCGGGATCGATCACCCGCCCGAGGGATTCGTGGCCGAGCACGAGATCCCGCTTGCCGGGTGGCGCCCAGCCATACTTGCCGTCCACGATCTCGACGTCGGTGCCGCAGACCCCCACGGCGATGGCTTCGACCAGCACCGATCCGCTTGTGACCGTCCGGCTCCGGGACCTGCGCCAGACGAGCAGATCCGGGGACCTTTGGCTCCACGGTGATCGCACGCATCGGGTCACCCCTCGCCCTTGGCGAACGCGGCCTGCTTGCCCACGGCGAGGAGGCGCTTGGGATCGACGGTGGCGTACAGCTGGATGAGCTTGGCCACGAGGCCGGTCCAGCCGGTCTGGTGGTTGGCGCCAAGCCCGGCACCGTTGTCACCGTGGAAGTACTCGTAGAAGAGGATGTGGTCGCGCCAGAGAGGGATCGACCTGGAACTTCTCCGTGCCACCGTGGACCGGGCGCCGGCCACGCTCGTCTCGCAGGAAGATCCGGCCGAGCCTCTCGGAGATCTCCTTGCTCACCTCGAAGAGGTTCATCATCTTGCCGGAGCCGGTGGGGCACTCGATCTGGAAGCTGTCGCCGTAGTACATGTAGAACTGCTGGAGCGCCCGGAGGATGAGCACGTTCACGGGCATCCATACGGGTCCCCGCCAGTTGGAGTTCCCTCCGAACATCCCGGTGTTCGACTCGGCGGGCAGGTAGTCCACCCGGTATTCCTTCCCCTCCACGTGGAAGACGTACGGGTGGTGCTCGTGGAACTTCGAGAGCGAGCGAATGCCGTACGGGCTCAGGAACTCGTTCTCGTCCAGCATCTTCGTGAGGATCCGGCGGAGCCGCTCCGGATTGACGAGCGCCAGGATCCCCCGGTCGGCCACGCCGAAATGGCCCTCGCCCGTGGGGTGGATCGACTCGAGGAGATCGGGCATCCGGCGAAGGCGTTCGCCGACCTGGGCCATGGCTCGCGGGATCCGGTCCCGCGTCGCCTTCTCGACGATCGACGTGGCGCACAGGGGCAGCAGGCCGACCATGGACCGCACCTTGAGCCGCGTGGCGCTGCCGTCGGGGAGTCGAAGGAGGTCGTAGTAGAAGCCGTCCTCCTCGTCCCACATGCCGTCCTGCCCCGGCTGGTTCATGGCCGCGCCGATGTAGCAGAAGTGCTCCGCGAACTTCACGACCATGTCCTCGTAGGTCTGGTCCTGGGCGGCGATCTCGCCCGCCATCTCGAGCATGTTCTGGCTGAAGAGGGCCATCCAGGCGGTGCCGTCCGCCTGCTCCAGGTGGCCGCCGGTGGGGAGCGGCGCACTCCGGTCGAAGATGCCGATGTTGTCGAGCCCGAGGAAGCCTCCCTCGAACACGTTCTTGCCGAACCGGTCCTTCCGGTTCACCCACCAGGTGAAGTTGAGGAGCAGCTTGTTGAACGCCGACTTGAGGAAATCGACGTCCCCCTTCCCCCGCAGCGCCGTCTCGGTGTGGTGGAGGAAGAGCGTCGCGAAGGCGTGGACCGGCGGGTTCACGTCGCTGAAGTTCCACTCGTAGGCTGGCATCTGGCCGCTGGGGTGCAGGTAGACCCCGCGCAGCATGAGCTCCATCTGGTCCTTCGCGAAGTCGGGATCGACGATCGCGAGCGGGAGCGTGTGGAAGGCCAGGTCCCAGGCCGCGTACCAGGGGTACTCCCACTTGTCGGGCATCGAGATGATGTGCTCGTTCAGCATGTGGTACCAGTCCCGGTTCCGGAACTGGCGGCTCCCGCGCTGGAGGGGGTTGGCGTGGTGCTCCTTCAGCCACTTGTCCCCGTCGAAGAAGTAGAACTGCTTGCTCCAGAGCATCCCGGCGAGCGCCTGGCGCATCACGTTCGCCTGATCCGGGGAGATCGATGGCGGGGTCACGGCGCGGTAGAAGTCGTCCGCCTCCGTGAGCCGAGCCGCGAAGGTCTCGTCGAAATCCGCGAAGGGATTGCCCGCGGCAGGTTTCGAGGCCTCGAGGCGTAGCTTCACCGTCATGGAACCGCCGGGAGCGATCGTCGCGCGGTGATGCGCCGCGACCTTGGTGCCCACCCTCGCCGGGTTCACCTTGTCCTTCTGGCCCCGGACCACGAAGTCGTTGATGCCGTCCTTGACGTGAGGGGACTCGCTCTTGCTCCCCGGGAAGAGCCGTTCGTTGTTCGTCTCGTTCTCGGTGAAGAGCAGCGGGACGTCCCCCTCGCAGTGCAGCGTGTACTCCCCGAGCAGGGGATGCGCCGCCGAGGCCGCGCTCGTGCCCGCCGGACCCTCGATCTGCGCGAGCCTCGGCTTCCCGGCATGTCCCGCGATCCAGGACGACCAGTCGTTCCGGAACCACAGCGTCGGCAGGAGATGCAGCTCGGCCGCCTCCGGTCCCCTGTTCACGGCCGTGATCTTGACGAGGATGTCGTCGGTGCCGCCCTTGGCGTACTCCACGAAGACGTCGAAGTAGCGATCGCCGTCGAAGACGCCGGTGTCGAGGAGCTCGTACTCCATCTCCTCCCGCGACCGCTTCCCGTTCGCCTGGACGAGGTCGCCATAGGGGAACGCGGCCTGGGGGTACTTGTAGAGGTACTTCATGTACGAGTGCGTCGGCGTGCTGTCGAGGTAGAAGTAGTACTCCTTCGGGTCCTCGCCGTGGTTGCCCTCGCTGTTCGACAGGCCGAAGGCCCGCTCCTTCAGGATGGGGTCCTTCCCGTTCCAGAGGGCGAGCGCGAAGCAGAGCCGCTGCTTGTCGTCGGAGATGCCCGCCAGGCCATCCTCGCCCCAGCGGTAGGCGCGGGAACGGGCCTGGTCATGGGTGAAGTAGTTCCAGGCGTCGCCGCCCTCGCTGTAGTCCTCGCGGACCGTGCCCCACTGCCGCTCGCTGAGGTACGGGCCCCACTTCTTCCATGGGATCCCCTTCTCGCGGGCGTCGTCGAGACGCCTCTGCTCCACGACACCTGTCGATCCGACACCTGACGACGAAACCTTGGCGCTCATCCGAAATCTCCTGCTGCGTTGGGACGTCCCTGCTGCCGCCACCAGCCCCGTGGCGGCAGCACCCGCTGGCCCGATGAGGACCACAGGCCCGATCACTTCGCCGTGTAGCCCTTCCCTTCCATGCAGGCCGAGAACCCCTTCTTGAACTGGTCCAGCTGCGCCTGCCCGGCCGCCTGCGCCTGCTGCTGTGCTTGCTGCTGGGACGCGGCGGCATCCTTCTTCTGATCCTTTCGCCCCTTGACGGCGCCCACCGTGGCGCCAATCGCAGCACCCTCGCCTGCGTCCCCGGCAATGGCGCCCACCGCTGCTCCACCGGCTGCGCCCTTGGCCGCACCCTTCACGGCTCCGCCCTTCTTCGCTGGCGCAGGCGCCGCCGCAGGAGGCGGCGGGGCGGCCGGGTCGAAGCCGGTCTGCTGCTTCGACCAGCCATAGCATTCGGACTCGTCCTTGCCTTGCTGCTCGGCGGTCTGCCCCTTGGCAGGGAAGACCATGACTCCGAGGGACTGCCCCACCGTCTTGCTGGCGGGCGGGGGCGGGGCAGCGGCCGGCTGTTGCGCAGCAGTGCTCCCCGCGAGGAACAACAGCAGTGCGGAAACGGAGAAGATGCGGATGTCACGGGAATTCATCGGAGCCTCCATTGGATGGTGAGCGGGCGACCGCGGACTGCCTTGGCCGTCCTACTTCTTCTTCGGCTTCTCGAGCTTGATGGCCACGGCCTCGACGTAGGTGGCGAGGAGCTTGTCACCGACCTTCAGCTTCTGTAGCTGAACCTTGGGGCCGGCCTTCACCTGGTAGACGTTTCCGCCCGGGCCGGTGAACGAGACCAGTCGCTTGGCGGTGTCGATCCTGGTCACGGTCACCGTGCCCCGGACTCCCGCCGCCGCCGCGGCGCCGGGCGCCTGATCCTGGTTCGCGCGACCGCCGCTGGCGATCGCGGTGACCGGGACGTCTTCCGACCCGGCAGGCTGGAACTCGAGCGCGAGCCCCTGCTCGTACTCGATCTGGATGACGTCGCCCACGGCGAACTCGGCGAAACGCGTCACTTCCGGCCCGACCTTGAAGGTCTGGGTCTCGCCCGACTTGGCCTTCAGCGTGACGGTGCGAGCGGCGGCGTCGAGCGCGGTGATCGTGGCGGTGGCCTTGGCCGTCCGCGTGGCGGTGGCCTTGCCAGGGGTGCCGGTGTTGTCCACCTCGACCGGCGCCGGGGCGACCGCGGCCGGAGCCGGCGCCTTGGCGGGAGCCTGGGCGTTCGCGAGCGTGGCGGCGAGGACTGCGACGAGCGATGCGAGCAGCCTTCTCATGTGGAATCTCCTTCGTGCGGGACCTGCTAGTTGACTAGAAGTGGAACTCGGGGGAGGCCAGCAACTGGAGGCCGCCGACCCAGTTGCCGTTGATGCCGCCGCCCTCCAGGACGATGTCGAGGCCGATTCCGAGCCGGTTCGTGTTCAGGAACGAGGCGCCGCCGCCGATGCGAAAGACCCCGCCGATGCTGGAATTGGGACCGATGAGCATGCCGCCGCCGATGCGGAAGCGACCGACCGTGTCCTGGGACGGGGGTCCGAACTTGGCGACGTAGTCGATGGTCGGCTCCCAGACGGTGACGCTCTGAGACGCGTCCACGTAGGCGACGTTGTTGTAGTAGGTGGAGGTGACCGATCCCATGAGGACGGTGAACCCGACCGAGACGTTGTTCATCCCGCCCAGGTTGAAGTCGATCTGCGGACCCACGATGAAGGGGATGTAGCTCGTGTAGGAGCCCGTGGAGCAGTAGTAGCCCCAGTAGTAGTAGCAGTCGTAGTAGCCCGAGTTGTAGAACCCGACGCCCAGGTTCACGCGCGCCACGTTGTTCCAGAACTGGAGCTGCTGAACCGGCTGCGGCTGCTGACCGGGCTGGGTGAAGGTGTACTGCGCCGCAGCGGGTGCTGCGAAACCCATGGTCCCTGCGAGAACTGCCATCCGGATCCAGTTGCGCATCGTCACTCCCTTGCTGGTTTTTCGGGTGAACCTACGGGTAGGACTTCATGAAGGTGACCATCGGGTCGGGCGGCCCCCCCGGCGCGCCGCCGCGCTGCACCAGGGGGACCCCTGCCCGGGCCGGCGTCCTCCCGACGGGGCGTTCGGGAGGGGACACCGCCGGCCTAGCCGATCCGACCGGCGGGCGTGGGGAGCTTGTCGCCGGTGATCTTCTTCCAGCGCTCCAGGACCAGCTCCTTGGCCGCGGCCTCGAGGAACTCCGGCGCGGCCCACTTCTTCACGTCGAAGTCCTTCTTGATGTAGCCGTGGCTGAGCATGAAGTCCTTGCCGATATCCACCGAGGCCAGGTTCTGTGGCGACAGGTTGGGCACCAGGTCGATGGGCTGGATGCCCCGGTAGGTATCCTCCACGTCCAGGTAGAAGGTCTGCTTGTCGAGGATGGCCGCCGCCGCGTGCTTGTGCTCGTTGGCCCAGCGCCCCACCTTGATCATCCCCTTCATGAAGGTGACGACGAGCTCGGGGTGCTTCTCGGCCATGACTTGGGTGCAGGTGATGACGGCGGGGATGTTGGCAACCTGCAGCGTCCAGTCCGGGTAGCGGGACAGATCCTCGATGGCCTTGAACTTTCCCGTCGCCTCCTGGAGGTGCTGGAAGGGGCCGGTCTGGGTGTAGATGGCATCGACCTTGCCCTTCTCGAGCGCCGTCTCCAGCGGCCGAAAGGCCAGATCACGCTTGTGGTCGCGCTTGAGCCACAGCTCGGAGGCGTTGTCCATCGGGTCCAGCATCTCGGCCTTGTCGTACCAGTCGTCCGGGTACGGGAACTCCACGATCTGGACGTCGGCGCGGGTCATCCCGTTCATCCGCAGCATGAGCTCGATGCCCTGCTCCTCCTGGATGCGCCACCAGTCGTTCTTGATGGTGTTCAGGCTCTTGGAGAGCCCGATCTTCTTCCCCTTGAGATCGACCATCCGGTAGATGTCGTCCCGGGCGCGCACCATCATGCATCCGCCCTCGCGTGGCGCGTGGGTGACGCCCAGCAGCCGGGTCCGACGGAGGTCGGCCTGGACGTGGATGGGCGGGAACAACCCGCCGAAGCGGATCAGGTTGTCCATGTTGTGGATGTAGTGCGGGTACCAGTTGTTCCCGCGCTGGGAGCGGAGGAAGGCGTATTTCACGCCGATCTTCTTGTACTCCTCCCGGGTCCATCCGAGCTCCTGGTCGACGTTGCTCGCCGACACGAGCGGACAGTTCGTGTAGTAGACCTCGCTCCAGTCGAGCGGCACCGTGTCCGATCGCTTCTGTAGCCTTCGCAGCCATGGTCGGCTCCTCCCTGCTGAGGTCTCCGGGTGAGCAGGCGGTCGGGTCTCCACTCTTTCGCTGCTTCATATCGTGGCTTCCTTTCGAGAAAGTATCTGCTTGATTCCGGGGTCCCTCAGCCGAACGGACCCGCGTTGATGGCGATGCTTCCGAACATGAGAAGCCCGAGCAGGGCGATCACGCAGGACACGGCGAGCGTGAGGTCCCATCTCGGGAAGGCGCGGCCTGGATGCAGCCGCTTCAAGTGATGGACGTACTGGATGCTGGCGATCAGGAGCGCCATGGTCCCGATGCCGGTGAAGGCGAGCCCCACGTTGCGGGGGGCCCGGGCGCGCAGGAACGTCGCGGGGCTCTCCGCCTGAAGGATCTGGATGAACTTGTAGATGCCGAACCCGAAGCTGATCATCGACAGCGCGGTTCGCACCCATGCCATGAGGGTTCGCTCGGCCGCCATGCGGGTGCGGTCGATGGCGAGAACGTCGGCGAGCTTGAGCTCCGGGGTGCTCATGCGGCGCCTCCCAGCGGCGACGGCCCGAACCACCGGACGGACAGCCTCGCGAAGACGACCATCAGGGGCAGGCCGAGCACGACCATGACGATGGCCCGCTGATCGACGTCGGCCATCGAGAACAAGGGCGCGAGGGCCGCTCCGAGGTTCCTCGTCGTCATCCCCGTGCTGAGGACGATCCTCCGATCGTTGGGGAGGCCGAGGCCCAGCCAGAACGTGACGGGCGTCATGACGCCGAAGAAGAGGACCTGCGAGGCGACCGCCAGGCTGCCCGTGATGCCGAGGAGACCCTTCCCGTAGACGACGACGCACAGGATGCCTGTCGCGATCGTGGCCACGAGCGTCGCCCTCTTGATGACGGGCCGGGCCCTGCCGGCCGCGGGAGGCGACAGTCGAAGGACCGCCATCCCCACCGCGAGGGGCAGGAGGACCATGACGAGGAGCGGCCGGGCGATGGCCCAGGGACCGACATCCATTCCCGGAATCAGGAAGGGCACCGCGAGCGGCATGAAGACGACCGTCCCGGCCGCGGTCAGGAGCATGAACGCCGCGGTGTATCCGAGATCCCCCTTGGCTCTTCCGACCAGCATCGGCAGGAACGGGGCGCAGGGCGCCATTCCCATCAGGATGAGCCCCGCCGCGTACGGAGGGGCCAGGGGGAGCACCCGGGTGATGGCGTAGGCGAGCGCCGGACCGAGGACGAAGCCCCAGAGCATCGTGAGCGCGACGAAGCGCGCGTCCCGGAGGCCCCGGAGGGCATTCCGAGGATCGAGCTTTAGACCCATCTCGAGCAGGTTGCCCGCCATGAAGAGCACCAGCGAGATCTTCAGGGCGATGGTGAGGAGGGGGGCCATCGACTCGTCACCGCCCCATGACCATGGCGCGGGAGAGCATGCCGCCGGACAGGTTCCGCGCCTTGAACCCGTTCTGGAGGAGGATGCGGGTCGCGTAGTAGGCACGCTGGGCCGAGCGGCAGATGACGAGGATCTCCCTGTCCCTGGGGAGTTCGCCGAGGCGAGACCGGAGCTGTCCCAGGGGGATGTTGATCGCCCCCGGCACGCTCTCCACCTTCAGCTCCACCGGCTGGCGCACGTCGAGCAGGAACGCCCCGTCCGTGGCATCCCAGTGGGCGACCGGCATGTCGCCCCGAAGGACGTCGGCGGCGACCATCCCGGCGAAGTTGACGGCATCCTTGGCGCTGCCGAACTGCGGTGCGTAGCAGAGCTCGGCCTCCTCGAGGTCGAAGACCGTCGCGCCCATCTGGATGGCGAGGGCGAGGGTGCTGATCCGCTTGTCGACGGCCGGCCCGTCGTGGCCGATGGCCTGTGCGCCGAGGAGGCGCCCGTCGGACCTCCGGAAGATGACCTTCAGCCCGAGCATCTTCGCGCCGGGGTAGTACCCGGCGTGGGAGTTGGGGAAGAGGTACGCCTTCTCGAAATCCTCGTTCCCGAGCCGCTTCAGGGTCTTCTCGCTCGCTCCGGTCCAGGCGGCGGCGCCGCCGAACAGCCCGATGATCGCCGTTCCCTGGGTCCCCCGGTACCGGGCCTTGCGGCCCGCGATCACGTCGGCGGCGATGCGCCCCTGCCGGTTGGCCGGCCCTGCGAGCGCGACGAGGCCCCACTGCCCGGTCACGACGTCCTTCACCTCGACGACGTCGCCGACGGCGAAGATGTCCGGATCGCTCGTCCGCATCTGCTCGTCGACGCGGATGCCCCCGCGCTCGCCGATCGCGAGGCCGGCGGTCCTCGCCAGCGTGGTCTCCGGGCGCACCCCCAAGGCCAGGATCACGACGTCGGCCGGGTGCTTCTTGCCCGACTTCGTCTGCACCTCGATCGCGCCGCCCTCGAGCTGGGTGAATCCGGCCACCCCATCGCCGAGCGCCATGCGGACGCCGTGCGCGTTCAGGTGTTCCTCGACGAGCCGGGCGAAGTCCTTGTCGAGAGGAGCAAGGACCTGGTCGAGCATCTCGACGAGCGTCACGTCGAACCCGGCGTGGATCAGGTTCTCCGCCATCTCGAGCCCGATGAAACCGCCCCCGACCACCACCGCCCGGCGAACGGGCTTCACGAACTGGATGCCCGAGTAGCTGTACATCCCGGTGAGGAACTCGGTTCCCCGCTCGATCCACTCGCGGATCGCCCGGGCATCCGGAACGGTGCGCACCTGGAAGATGCCGGGGAGGTCGATCCCCGGCAATGGCGGCTTGATGGATGCCGCTCCAGGCGCGAGCACCAGCTTGTCGTAGGTCTCGGTCGTGACCTCCCCGGACCTGAGATCCTTGAGCTCGACGGTCCGCTGCTTCGCCGAGACGGAGATGGCCTCGGTGCTCGTCCGGACCTCGATGCCGAAGTTGCCGCGGAAGACGGCCTCGTTCGCGACGAGGAGGCTCGCCTCCTTGGGGATCACGCCGGAGACGTGGTAGGGCAGCCCGCAGTTCGCGTACGAGACGTACGGGCCCCGCTCCACCATCAGGATCTCGGCCTTCTCGTCGAGCCTGCGCAGGCGCGCCGCACACGATGCCCCGCCGGCGACCCCACCAACGATGACGACCTTCATGATGGCTCCCCTGCCTTCTTGAGACCGCCTGGCTGCGCCGTGGCGCGAACGCGCTCGACGGCCGTCAACAGGTCGGTCACGATCGACCGCTTCACCACGAACTCGTCGGCGCCGGCCTGCAACGCCGCGCGCCGCACGGACTCCTCGTCGTGGACGCTGAGCGCGATGACCTTGAGCCCGGGGCACCTCGCCCGGACGGCCCTCAGCCAGTCGAGGCCACCTTCACGCGCGAGGGACACGTCCACGACCGCCACGTCGGGCTGGAGCCGGAAGGCCACGTCCTGGAGCGACTCCTTGTCGGCGACCATGACGACGGTCCCGAACGCCGTCTCGAGCAGGCCGCGCACCCCTTCCACGAGGCCGTGGTGGCGGTCGGCAAGCAGGACGCAACTGTGGGGCCCCCTGGACACGCGCGGAGGCTAGGTGATGCCGGAGCGGCTGTGACCTGGGGAAACTACGAGGACCGCTGGTGTGGATTCACGAGGACTCTGAAGAGGCAGCCCGTCAGGGGCCGACGAGTCCATTCTTGATGGCGAAATGGATCAGTTCGGCGCTGCTATGAAGACCGAGGGACTCCATCATCTGGTACTTGTGGAACTCCACGGTCCTCGACGAGATCGAGAGGCTGGACGCGATCTCCTTGGCGGAGCGCCCCTCCGCCAGCAACTGGAGCACTTCCAGCTGCCGCGGCGTGAGGGCGGCGACCGGGTCCTTCGTCCCTTGGGGCCCCTCGGTCATGGCCTCGAGGACCTCGGCCGCGAGCTGCGGCGTCAGGTAGGTCTTGCCCTCGAGCGCGGCGCGGATGGCCTGGATCAGCTCGAACGGCGCCGAGTGCTTGAGGACGAAGCCGGCGGCCCCGGCCTCGAGCGCGCGCCGCGCGAAGCTCACGTCCCGGTGCATGGTGAGGAACACCACCGGAACTCGGACCCCTTCCTGCCGCAGCCGGAGGAGGGCGGCGATGCCGTTCAGGCGGGGCATGGTGACGTCCGCAACGACCACGTCCGGCCTCAGCCTCCGGGCCGCCTCGACGAGCGCGATCCCGTCCTCCACCACGCCGATCAGATCGAACTCGGCCGAGAGGAGGCTCTTCAGCGCCTCGGCCACCATGAGGTGGTCATCGGCGAGGAGCACGCGAGGGCGCTGGTTCATGACCCGCCCTCCCGGGCCGGCACCCACGCGATGATGGCCGTGCCGTTGCCGGGCGCACTCTCGATGTCGAGCGTGCCGTTCACCAGGCGCAGGCGCTCCCGCATGCTCGCCAGGCCGAGCGTCCCTCGCGTTCCCGGACTGGCCGGATCGAACCCGACGCCGTCGTCCCGGATCGCGAGAAGAACGCCACGGTCCATCGGCTGGAGGGCAACCCTCGCCACCCGCCCCCGGGAGTGGCGAACCACGTTGTTCAGGGCCTCCTGCGCCACGCGGAACAGGCAGAGCGCCGAATCCCTCGCGAGCTGGTCAGCCTTCGAGTCGAGGTCCAGGGAGACCTCGATGCGGGTCCTTCGCACGAGACGCTCGCAGGCCGCCCGGAGCGCCTCGACCAGGCCGAGCTCCTCCAGGACCGACGAGTGGAGCTCGTACGCCAGGGAGTGGACGTCCTCGCTGATCCGGACGAGCCCCTCCCGGAGCACCCGCATCGCCTCGGCCTGCTCGCCGCTCGCCGCGCCGAGCTCGGCCCGGCCGGCGTCGATGGCCAGCACGGCAAGCCGCTGGGTGACGTCGTCGTGGAGCTCGCGCGCGATCATCGCGCGCTCCTCCTCCTGGGCCCGCATCAGGCGCCGGCTGAGGTCAACCAGCTCCTCGTCGGCGCGCTTTCCCTCCGTGACGTCGCGGAAGACGCCGTACGAGACGGCCAGGCGGCCGCCGGCATCGCGCCGCGAGACGCGAGCGAGGTGGTGAATCCACCTCTGCCCCCGGGTGGGATGGACGTAGCGATACTCGGTCTCCAGTCTGTCCAGCCTCCCGTCGTGCAGCTGCTCCCGCTTGTCCAGCACACGGGGGCGGTCGTCGGGATGGATGTGCTCCATCCAGAAGCGCAGCGCCTGGAGGCCTTGCCGCTCGTCCGGGGGGATGCCGCAGATGTCGTAGAAGCGGGCGTCGGCGCGGGAATTGCCCTGTGCATAGTCCAGCTCGTAGTGGGCGAGACCGGCCAACTCGGCCCCGGACGTCAGGCGCGCCTCGGCGTCGCGAAGATCGACGAGCATGGCGTTGCGTTCCAGGCATCCCGCGAAGAGTTCTCCGAGCACGCGGAGGCGTGTCACGAGTGCGTCGGGCCAGGCCTGCTGGTGGTGAACGGTGTGGATCACGATCAAGTGACGGATGGCGTCACCGGTCTCGATCGGGAGCAGCAGGCAAGACCGTATCCCCATCGCCTCCCAGCTCGGCCGCTCCGGGCTCGCCTCGGTGGGCAGGTCCGCCAGGCTCGACACCCGGACGGGCACTCGCTCGACGAGGACCCGGCGGGCCGCCCACGGGAACACGTTGACCAGGTTGAGGTCGGATGGAACCCGCGACACCCCCTCGGCGTAGCAGGCCAGCCGGACGTGAGCAGCCGTCCGGTCGGGAGCAACCGACAGCAGGGCGCAGCGATCCGCCCGGAAGAACTCGCGAACGCGATCGAGGGCGCCCTCGATCGCGGCGTCCACCCTCTCCGGCGACGCCGCCATGAGCGTGGCGGACGTGTCGGAGATCAGCGTCTCGAACTCGAGTCGCCCTTCGAAGCTCGCGGTGTCGTGGCGCTCGTACACGTGGTCCCGGTTCACATCATAGTCCACGTCCAACCCGCGGATTCATCGGGCCTTTCCTGACACGACATTCCTCTCCAGGCGCTCGAGTGCGTCCTTCGATTCCTGGCGTCGTCCCAGCGCTTCGAGCGCCGCCACCGATCCGAGGTCATTCGTGATGCGGCCGGGGCGGACGACCTTCACGGCCACCTGGCGGCCGAGGTCCCGGATGATCTCGAAGCGTCCGATGACCGTTCCGGGGAGGGAGCGAAACCTGCTCGGCCTCGCGCTTCTCGGGGCCTGCTGCGACCTCCTGGAGGAGCGCGGTCAGCGCACCGGGCTGGACGCCCGTCGCGACACCGAAGTCTTGGTTCACCACATGAACCACTCCTTCGGGTGAAGGCACAAAATGCCGGAGCCGCCCTGTAAGCCGAGTCCGAAACACTGTCGGTATGGGTCACTACCCGGGGCGACGGGGCGTGTCACCGGGGCGACATCGTAGGGCAGGCTATGTCAGAAGAACTTTCCGTATGGTGAATGGCACTCCCAACCCACGCACCTGCAACGTCCGAGCCGACACGCTGCTACCCTGCCCTCAGCAGTTCATCGGCCACGTCAGAGCCTCGCATTCACGTACTTCGCGAGGATCATCTTGGCTGCGGTCTGGTACCCGACTCCCAGCTCGCGGCCACGCCGCCGAAGGGCCTCCTTCAACTCGTCGCTGAGCAGGATGGACGTCGGTCGCTGAGGACGGACGACGACGGCCGCTCCCTCCGACGCGATGTCGTCACCGAGGTCCTGCTGTTCGAATTCGCGCAGTGTCGCGTCACGGCGAGTGGTCGCGTTCTTCATCTTCCGCGCACCTGGCGGTCTTCCTACGTCGCTGCATCGTACGCCTCCTTCTCCTTCTTCCGCATCGCGCGGCAACTGATCGGACGGAGCTTCTCGCCGCGCCGCGCGAAGACCAAGGCCGCGCCGCGACCATCCGCCGTCACTCCGAGGAGCAGGTAACGCGGCTCCTCGTGTGCCGGCTCGACAATGCGCCCGGCGAACAGCACGGGCGCGTCGAGCAGGGAGTCCACGTCCGCGATGCTGAACCCATGCTTCGCCTGGCTCTTCGCGCTGTTGCCGGCGTCCCACTCCGTCGCGGGACGCCTTCCCAGCCAGGCGGCGACGTCCGGGTCGGCGGTCAGCTTCACCGCATGAAGTATAGCTATATGATAGCTATACTTCAACCCGGACGACGGTGACATGTCCTTCAGGGCAGCGACCACGAGATGGCCCCGTAGCCGTCGTGCTCGCTGGGCACGGATTGCTTTCCCGGAGAGAGAGTTTCGCCGGGAGGGAGTTACAGCGCGACTGGAGGCAGTTCCCCTGTGATGTCTTGATCTTACCGGGCCCTTTCGCGGCCGGCCGACACTTCTCTGACTCACCCTCAGGACGCCACCTCGACTCGCCTTCAACATCTCCGAGGGGTGCCTGGCGCCCACCCGGCCAGTCGTGGCGGCTGGCGGGATCGAAGCTGACGGCGGTGGACTCGTTCTGCGCTGACGCCGGCTAGGCCATGGTTCCCGGTTGATGAGCTTGCAAGATATAATGATATAGTTATATATGCACGCCATGGACGCCCCGGACGCTGCCTCATCCCCTCTTGCCCCCCATCCCGCGGCCCCGCGCCCGGCGAGGATGTGGCTGGGCCTCATGCTTCTCGCCGTCGTCGGCGTGGTCGGCTCCTCGCCGTTCTTCGCGAAGGTCCTCCCCGGGATGATCGGTGCGCGGGCCGTCGCGATCCCCCTGACCCCGGTGCAGCTGGTTGCTGTTCAGGGCCTCCAGACCCTGGTTCTCTCCGCGCTTGCCGCGGTCGCGGGTCTGTGGGCGAGCCGCTGGACGGGCCTCGACGCTCCGTTGGTGCGGGCGCGCCTCGCGGGTCGGCCGGTGGGCCGCCGCCTTCTCGGACTGATGCCGGTCGCGCTCGTCGCTGGCACGATCTCCTCCCTCGCGGTCGTCGGGCTCTCTCTGGCCGCTGGCTCCCGCATCCCGGCGGGCGGGAAGCTCCCACCCATGAGCCCGTGGTTCGCGGCGACCGGCGCATTCTACGGCGGCATCATCGAGGAGTTGCTCCTGCGATGGGGGCTGCTCGGGCTTCTGGCGATGCTCCTCGTCCGCGTCGGGCTGCGGAATGGCTTGGCCTTCTGGATCGCGAACATCGGCGCGGCCCTGCTCTTCGGGGTCGCCCACCTGCCAGCCGCGAAGGCGCTTGGGATGACGCTCACCCCGTTCGTCATCTCCTACCTGCTCGTGGCGAATGGCCTCGTGGGTGTGGTCTGCGGGTGGATCTTCCGGAAGCGGGGCCTGGAGTCGGCGATGATGACCCACGGCACCGCCGACATCTGGCTGCACGTGGCAGCGCCGTTCTTCGGGGCGTGAGCGGATGAGCGACCCCGCCTTCAAGGCGCTGGCCGATCCGACGCGACGGGAGATACTCCGGTTGCTTGGAGCGAGCGAGATGCCGGTGAATGACATCGTCGAGCGGTTCTCGATCTCGCAGCCCGCCATCTCCCGGCACCTCGCCGTGCTCCGGCACGCGGGGTTGGTCACCTCGAGGCGCGAAGGGCAGAGCGTGATCTACGCCCTCGACACCACGGTGATGCAGGACGTGGTGAGGGCCCTGCTGGACCTCCGAGGAGGAATGAAGCGATGACTCGATCCGGCCGATGGCTTCCAGGAGTTGCGCTTCTCGCGGACGTGATCGCCTCGGTGGTGCTCTATCCGAAGCTCCCCGCAACCGTGCCCGTGCACTGGAACCTGCTGGGCCAGCCAAACGGCTACGGGAGCCGCCTTCAACTCGTGCTCGGTGGCCCCCTGCTCGTCGCTGCCATCTGGCTGCTCCTGGCATGGCTTTCCCGTCTCGATCCTCGCCGAGTGCGGGGGCCGGCGGTGGCGGTTGGGGAGCGCTCACACGATGACCGGGACGGCTCGTACTGGACCGTGATCCAGACCGTGGTCGCGCTGCTGGCGGTGCTCCACATCGCGGTGCTGCTCGTCGCCGCGGGGCTCCTGCAAGGAGTCAGTCGGATCGTCGCGCTCTGCCTGGCGCTACTCCTCATCCTGCCCGGGAACTTCATCGGTCGCGTTCGGCCCAACTGGTTCGTCGGAATCCGGACGCCTTGGACGCTTGCGTCCGACACGGTTTGGCGGAGGACGCACCGGCTGGCCGCCCGGATGATGGTCGGCGGTGGTCTCGTACTGCTGCCGCTCGCGCTCCTTCTTCCTCCCGCGGGCGCCCTCGTTGCGGCGCTGGTCATCTTTGGTGTCGCCGTGCTTGGCCCCACGGTGTGGAGCTACTTCGCGTGGAGCAAGGAGAGGCAGGCAAAGTAGTCAAACTGTCGACCGGACCGGATCAAGCCCTATCCACCCTGCCCAACTTAGGCCAGCAGTTGGCCAGCGACCGGAATGTCGTCGGTATAAGATCTCGTAATCGTAAACAAAATGCCGGAGCCGCCCTGTAAGCCGGGTTCGAAACACTGTCGGTATGGGTCGCGATCCGGATGCGACTCGGCGCGACAAGGGGTCGGAAATACTCGAGGCGATCGCGACTGGCGACGACGGGTCGTGTCGCTCCCGCGCCATCGTACGGCAGATTACGTCAGATGCGTTTGCCTCACAGTGAATCGCAACATGGCTCAGCAATTTGTGCACCTACAGGACCAGATTTTCGCGCTGAACGTGACCTGTGCTGCCGCGGACTCTCCTTCTCCTGTCGTTTCCTGGCCTTACGCGGACACCGAAGTAACCCCCAAGCTCCACGCAGCGGGCTGACGTGTCCCGCTCGCCGGACCCGGCTGCACTTCCCTCCCCCATCCCCTCGTTCCTGGACGTGCGCCTCGGCTAGCAAGCGACGCCGCGATCCGTGGGGATGACCCTGCCGCAGGTGCTGTCAGGGACCCGTGTTGGTTCTTCTGGGCCCACACGAGGCCCCTGCACGGCGACGTGGCATACGAGATGGCAGCCCTCTGCCCAAGGCCACGCGCATCAGGGTGCCGGGGACCGAGAGGCTGGTCGTGGAGTACGTCCTCGACCCCCGAGCCGGCGGCCTGACGGCACCATGGTCGCCCTCTTCTGCGCGCGGCCGTTACCTCGTCCGACGGGCCGTCCGACGGGTCTCGCTCGGCGATTCCCCGAACATCCGGCGGTACTCGGTGGAGAACCGGCCGAGGTGGTAGAGGCCCCAGCGGACCGCTACCGTCCCCACCGAATCCTCGCGGGCGGGAAGCAAGAGGTCGCGCCGGGCGGCATTGAGCCGCAACGAGTGCCGGTATTGCCGGAGCGTGATGCCGTAGAGTTCCCCGAACCCAAGCTCGAGCGTGCGAAGCGGCGTTCCCAGGTACGCGGCGCAGCGGGTGATGCTCAGGTCCTCGGCCAGGTTGTCGCGAACCATGGCCTCCGCCCGGCGGGCGAGAGCGAAGCGGCCCGGGTCGCGGCGCCGCTCCGGCTGGGGCCTCGCTGCCCGAAGGAGCGCCTCGATGACTGTTTCCTCGGTCTCCGCATCTGTCCTTCGTCGGAGGTGGGTGAAGCCGGGACCTTCGCCTTCCGGGGAGAGCAGCGCGCGAAGCTCGTGGTGAAGCCACCTCCGCGCTCCAGGGTCGGCGAGCCCGAGCCGGTAACCCGGTGCGAGGGTCAGGAGCGGGACCCCCCACGTGGCCTCGGCCGCCTCCTCCAGCCGAGATTGGGAGAGGACGACCGAGAGGGCCCGGAACGGCCTTCGGGATAGGGAGAGGTAGTCCTGGCCCGAGCGGACGAGGACGCAGTCGCCTTTGGCAACCCGACCGCCGGTGCTTCGCTCGGGACCGTCGTCGCCGGGGACCCCGACCATGCAGAGACCCTTCCCCACCGAACCGCGCGCGATGGCCCCGACCGTGTGGACCGAATCCGACACGTGCATGTTGCGGGTGGTGAGGAGCGAGTAGGACGACCGCATCCGGCCGCTACCGAGTTGCTCGAAGCGCACGTCCTGACGAGCGGCAAGGGCGCTGACCGCTTCGACGTCGTCGTACTGAGCCTGGAGCGGCAGCGAGGACAGGTATTCGTCGATGACCTTCAAGCCCTGGATACTAGCGCCGGGGCGCGCCGCGCGCTGGCCCTGGCCCACGGGGGGGGGGACGCCCGTTTCCGACCCTAATGGTGGGCAACAACCAGGTCGAGTGCAGCCGGGAAGCCGACGGCCACTGCTACACGATGCACTTCAAGGGCACGGCCAACATGTGGCCGACGTCCCGATGCCGCAGTCGATCTTCGCGGTCATCGGCTCCATCTAGCCCGCCGGCCGCGTCCTATCACTTCGACTGCGGGAGTGGGGCGGGTGCGGTGGGGGGGATCGTCGGGCCTGGCGTGCCGGCGGGGACGGGCTGGGTCGTGGCGTCGGCCGGGACCTTCTCCTGCCAGCCGCCGCCCAGCGCCTTGTAGAGCTGCACCAGGGCCACGAGCTGATCCCGGTTGGTCTGTGCCAGGGTCAGCTCCGAGCTGAAAAGCGACCGCTGGGCGTCGAGCACGTCGATGTACGAGGAGACGCCGCCCTCGTAGCGGAGTCGCGCCAGCCGCTCGGCGGTCTTCGCGGCGGTGACCTGGATGTCGGCCTGCACCGCCACCTCGCCGAGCTTTCGGACGCTGATGGCGGCGTCGTTCACCTCGCGCCAGGCGGTGATCACCTGCTGCCGGTAGAGCGCGACCTTCTGCTCGAGCACGGCCCAGGACGCCTCCTCCTGGGAGGCGAGCCGCCCGCCCTCGAAGATGGGCGCGACGAGTCCGGCCCCGACGTTCCAGAGGAGGCCGGTGGGGTTGAAGGTGGTCGCGAGCGAGGGGCCAGCCAGGCCGATGACCCCGTCGAGCGAGAGCTTGGGCAGCCGGTTGGCGATGGCCACGCCGACGTTGCTCGTCGCCGCCATGACCGCGTCCTCGGTTCGCCGGATGTCGGGGCGTCGCTCGAGCAGGGTGGCCGGCACGCCCATGGGGAGCTTCGGCGCGATCTGCTGCTCGGGCGCCTTGGCCCGGAGGATGGGGCCGGGCGGCCGGGCCAGGAGGACGGCGAGCTGGCTCTCCTTCAGCGCGATGTACCGCTCCGTGGACGGGATGGCGGCCGCCGTCACCGCCAGGTCGGCCCGGGCCTGGTTCACCTCGAGGTCGTTGCCGACCCCACCCAGGGAGCGCTTGGTGAAGAGGTCGAGGGTGCCCTGCCGGGTGGCCGTGTTCCGCCTCGCCACCTCGAGCTCGACGTCGAGCTCCATGAGCTCGGCGTAGGCCTGGGCCACGTCGGCGACGAGCGTCAGCACCGTGCCGCGGCGGAACTCCTCGGTGCCCATGAGCTCGGCGCGGGCGGCGTCGGTGGCGTTGCGGACACGCCCCCAGATGTCGAGCTCCCAGGACAGCCCCACGTTGAGCGCGAAGGCGCCGGACGGCCCCTGGCCCGGCACGTAGTTCTTGGCCGACTGCTGGCCGTAGCTGCCCGACCCCGCCAGCCCGATCTGCGGATAGAAGTCGGCGGCGGAGACGCCCACCAGCGCCCGGGCCTCGGTGACCCGGGCCGCGGCGTACCGGAGGTCCTGGTTGTTGCGCAGGGCCTCCTCGATGAGCCCCTGGAGGATGGGGTCCCGGTACATCTCCCACCAGCCCAGGTCGGCGATGGAGCCGGCCTCGTCCGCGCCGAGGGTGTAGCGGAAGGCCGTGGGGACGTCGGTCTCGGGGCGCTGGTACTTCGGGCCGACGGCGCACGCCGAGAAGGCGAGGAGGGAGAGGGCGGCGAGCGATCTCGTCACGGTTTCTCTCCTAGTGCGAGGTGGCGGCCGGCGGGACGGAGGTCCCGGGCTCGGTTGGCGGCTGGGCCCGCTTGCCGCCCAGCTTCTGGATCATGACGAAGAGCGCCGGGACCAGGAAGACCGCCAGGAAGGTGGCGACGAGCATCCCCGCGAAGACGGCGATGCCCATGACCTTGCGGCTCTCGGCCCCGGCGCCCGCGGCGCGTACCAGCGGGAGCACGCCCAGGATGAAGGCGAAGGCCGTCATGAGGATGGGGCGCAGCCGCAGCTTGGCGGCGTTCATGGCCGCGTCCACCGGCTCCATCCCGTTCTCCACATTCATCTTGGCGAACTCGACGATGAGGATGGCGTTCTTGGCGGCGAGCCCCACCAGCATGATGAGCCCGATCTGGGCGAAGATGTTGTTCACGTAGCTGTCGCTCGTGAAGCGGGCCAGCCACAGACCCAGGAAGGCGCCCAGCGCCGCGAAAGGCGTGCCGAGCAGCACGCTGCCGGGCAGGGACCAGCTCTCGTACTGGGCGGCCAGGATGAGGAACACCATGATCATCGCGAAGACGAAGACCAGGGCGGCGGTGCCCTCGGCCTTCTTCTCCTGGAAGGAGACGTTGGACCACTGGTAGCCCATGTTCTTGGGCAGTACCGCCGCGGCCGCCTCCTCGAGTGCCTTCATGGCCTCGGCCGAGCTGTAGCCGGGAGCCGGGACCCCGGTGACCTCCGCAGTCCGGTAGAGGTTGAAGCGGTTGGTGAACTCGGGGCCGCTGGTGGGTCTCGTCTCCACCAGCGTGTCGAGCGGGATCATGTCCTTGTTCGGGCCCCGGACGTAGAACTGGCCCAGGTCCTTCGCCGACTTGCGGTACTCCGGCTCGGCCTGCAGGAAGACCTTGTAGACGCGGCCGAAGCGATTGAAGTCGTTGATGTAGTTGCCGCCCAGGTAGGCGCCCATGGTGGAGAGCACGTCGGTGAGGGGCACGCCGACCTTGAAGACCTTGTCCCGATCGACGTCGGCGAAGATCTGGGGCACCGCGGCGCGGTAGACGCTGTTCGCCATGCCGATCTGGGGGTGCTTCTTCGCCTCGGCCAGGAACTTCTGGAGGTTCTCCGCCAGGTACTCCGGGGTTCCGCCGCTGCGGTCCTGGAGCATGAAGGAGAAGCCCGATCCGGTTCCCAGGCCGGGGATGGGGGGAGGGCCGAAGGCAAACACGGTGGCCTCCGGGACGCCCACGAAGAACTTCCCGTTGAGCCGCCGGATTACCTCGAAGACCCGCTCCTCCTTGGCCTTCCGTTCCCCCCAGGGCTTCATCGACACGAAGAAGAAGGCCGTGTTCGAAGCGTAGGCGCCGGACAGGAGGCTGAAACCGGTGATGGTGGTCACGTAGGCCACCGTCGGCTCGGCCATGAGGATGGCCTCGGCCTTGCGGGCGACGGCGTCGGTGCGCTCGAGCGACGAGGCGTCGGGAAGCTGGACGGCGGCCATGAAGTAGCCGTTGTCCTCGTCGGGGACGAAGCCGGAGGGGATGCGCCCGGCGAGCAGCACCGCGGCCACCGCGGTCATGGCCACCAGCACGGCGCTCCGGCCCAGCTTGCGCACCAGGATGCCGGTGATGGAGAGGTAACCGCCGGTGAATCGGTCGAAGACCTTGTTGAAGCCGTCGTAGAAGGGCTGGAGGAAGGAACGCTTGCTCCCCTTGGGCTTGAGGAGTAGCGACGCCAGCGCCGGGGAGAGCGTGAGCGCGTTGATGGCCGAGAACATCACCGACACGGCGATGGTGATGGCGAACTGCTGGTAGAGCCGGCCCGAGATCCCGGCGATGAAGGCCACCGGGATGAAGACCGCGCTGAGCACCAGCGCGATGGCGATGACCGGCCCCGACACCTCCTTCATGGCCTGGGCGGTCGCATCCTTGGGCGACATCCCGTGCTCGATGTGGTGCATCACCGCCTCGACCACCACGATGGCGTCGTCGACCACGATGCCGATGGCGAGCACGAGCCCCAGCAGGGAGAGGGTGTTGATCGAGAAGCCGAGGAGCGGGAAGACGATGAAGGTGCCGACGAGGGACACCGGCACGGTGAGGAGCGGGATGAGGGTGGCCCGCCAGTTCTGCAGGAAGACGAAGACCACCAGGATGACGAGGAGCACCGCCTCGAGGAGGGTGCTCAGGATCTCCTCGATGCCCGCGGAGATGGCGAGCGTCGTGTCGAGCGTGACCGCCTGGGCCACGCCGGGCGGGAAGGCCTTCTCCAGCCCGGCCACCGTCTTCTTCACCTCGTTCGCCACGGTGAGCGCGTTCGAGCCCGGCGCCTGGTAGACGCCGATCACCGCGGCCGGCTTGCCGTCAAGCCGCCCCTGGGAGTTGTAGAGCAGCGAGCCGAGCTCGATGCGGGCCACGTCCTTCAAGCGGGTCTGGGAACCGTCGGGGTTGGACCGGACGATGATCTCGCCGAACTCGTTCGCGTCGAGCAGGCGTCCGCGGGTGCGGACCGCGTAGGTGAACTCGGTACCCTTGGGGGCCGGGGGTCCGCCGATCTGCCCGGCGGGGAGCAGCACGTTCTGCTGCTGGACGGCGCCGGAGAGGTCGGCCACGGTGAGCCCGAGCGTCTTCAGCCGGTCGGGGCGCACCCAGATGCGCATGGCGTAGTCGGAGCCGCCGAAGAGGATCACGTCGCCCACGCCGGAGATGCGCTTGATCTGGTCGTTGATGTTGATGGCGGCGTAGTTCGACAGGAAGTTGTTGTCGAAGGCGCCGGACGGCGAGGTGAGGGTGATCAGCATGAGCGGGAAGTTGAGCGACTTCTTCACGTTCACGCCGTAGTTGCGGACCGACTGGGGCAACGACGCGGTGGCCTGCGCCACCCGGTTCTGGACGAGCACGTTCGACATGTCGAGGTTCGACCCGACGTCGAACGACACCTGAAGGCTGTAGGTGCCGTCGTTCGCGTTCGTCGACTTCATGTAGATCATGTTGTCGACGCCGTTCACCTGCTGCTCGATCGGCGCGGCCACCGACGACTCCACGTCGAGCGCGGAGGCGCCGGTGTACGTGGCGGCGACCTGGATGAGCGGCGGGGTGATGTCCGGGTACTGCGCGACCGGCAGCCGCGTCAGCGCCACCGCCCCCATGATGAGGGTGACGATGGAGATGACCATCGCCACGATCGGGCGTCGGATGAAGAAGCTGCCCATGGCCTACTTGCCTCCGGCGGCGGGGGCGGCGGGCTTCGGCACGACGGTCATCCCGTCCCGGAGCCGCTGGATGCCCTCCGCCACGACCACGTCGCCGCTCTTGAGCCCGTCCTGGATGATCCAGTTGCTGCCCACCTTCTGGCCCGGCTTCACCTTGCGTGTCTCCACCTTGTTGTCGGGCGTGATCACGACCACGGTGTAGGTGCCCTGCAGCTCCTGCACGGCCCGCTGCGGCACGAGCAGCGCGTTCTTCACCACCTCAGATTCGGCCTTCACCTTGCCGTAGAGGCCGGGGCGGAGGGTCTTCTGGGGGTTGGGGAAGGCGAGGTCGACGCGAAGGGTGCCCGTCTGCGAGTCGACGGCCCGGTCCACGAAGAGGAGCTTGCCCGGGTAGGGGTGCTGCGTGCCGTCGGAGAGGATCAAGATCGGCTTCGCCTTCGAGGGCTGGGCCTGGCCGGTCTCCACCGAGCGCGTGAAGCGAAGGTAGTCGGACTCGGGGATGGCGATGCTCACGCGGATGGGGTCGATGGAGGAGACGGTGGTGAGGAGGGTGGGCTCGCCCTTGCCCACCAGGTCGCCGACCTTGTGCTCCGCCTTGCCGGCGAGCCCCTCGATGGGGGCGGTGATCTTCGTGTACGAGAGGTTGAGCCGCGCCTTCTCGGCGTTGGCCTTGGCGGCCTCGATCTGGGCCAGGCCGGTCTTCCGGGCCGACACCGCGTTGTCGAGCTCGGCCTGGCTGACCGCGCGCTCGGCGGCGAGCGGCGTGAAGCGCTTCACGTCGAGGTCGGCCTTGTCGAACTGGTTCTGCGCGCTCGCCAGGTTGGCCTGGGCCTGGGCCAGGGCCGCGATGTACTGCTGGTCGTCGATGGTGAAGAGGCGCGTCCCCTTCTTCACCGTCGACCCTTCCTTGTAGGCTATCGACTCGAGGTAGCCCTCGACCCGGGCCCGGATTTCCACGTCCTCGAACCCGCGCAGCTGGGCCACGAGTTCGAAGTCGAGCGGCGTGTCCTTGGCGGCGACGGTGACCACCGGAACCTCCGGAGGCGGCATGACGGCCGGCCCCTTCTCCTTGGAGCAAGCGGAGAGGGCCAGGACCAGGGCGGAAACGAGGACGGTGGAGCCGGGGCGGAGCATGGATTCCCTCACGATGTGGTTTGCTGGCGCACACAATTTGCCCGGCGCCATTTCCCAACGAAGGGGCGCGCTGGCGGGTCTTCCAGGGCATGGCGACAGACCTGGCCATCCCTCGATGGGAGACCATCCGCGCCCTCATCCCCGACGACGAACTGGAGGGGAGCCGCGCCCGTGGAGGACGCCCATGGCATCAGTCGAGCTCCTGGACGCCGCCGCCGGAGACCGTGAAGAATCTGCCCGCTCACCCAGGCGGCGGCCGGTGAGCAAAGGAAGAGCGCGGCGTTCGCCATGTCCTGCGCCTCGCCGAGCCGCTTGAGGGGCGTGTGCTTCAGCATGGCCTTCTCGACCTCGGGCGTCAGCACCGTCGCGAGCGCGTCCGTCTTCGTGGCCCCGGGGGCAATCCCGTTCACCCGAATGCCGCGAGGGCCCAGGTCGAAGGCCATGTTTCGCGTCAGGTGGCTCTCCGCCGCCTTGGACGAACCGTAAGACGTCATCCGGACGTTCTTGTTCTCGGCTGCCATCGACGACACGTTGAGGATGGCGCCGTTCCCCGCCTTTTCCATGTGGGGCGCCGCGAGCTGGGAGAGACGAAACACCGAGAATACGTTCAGCTCGAACGCCCACCGGAAGTCCCTCATCGGCATGTCGAAGGGCTTCGGACCGCCACCGCCCGCGTTGTTCACGAGAATGGTGAGCTTCCCGAAACGGGCCACGGCAGTCTCCACGAGCGCCGCGAGGTCCTTCTCCTCGGTGACGTTGACCGCAATGCCCACCGCGCGCCCACCGGAAGAGGTGATCGCGGCGGCTGCCGCCTCCGCCTTCGCGGCAACGAGGTCGCTCACCACGACGGAGGCGCCTGCCCCCGCGAAGGTCTCGGCGATGGCCCTGCCGATGCCCGCGCCGGCGCCCGTGACCACAGCGACCTGCCCGTCCAGCATGAATGCCTTGGAGTCGTATGCCATCCGCTCCTCCTCATGAAATGGATTCCCGACCGAAGAAAAAGACAGGGACTACCCGGCCCGCGGCCGGTCGTCTATCCGGGAGACGCAAAGCCGGGAACGCCGTGGGGCCGCGAGTCCGGAATCTGAACTGGCCAGGCTCGCGCCTTCTCCGGGACTTGCGCCTCGCGGATAGACACGGCATCCGGCCACGGGTATCGGGGACGTCTTCCAGGAGACCCGGCAGTCAGATGACTCCCCATCCCTCAAGCGCATTCATTCGTTCGAAGGCGGTCGGAGCTGCCATCGGCAACGCGATTTGCAACCCGCTGGCGGCGTGGCTTCTCAACCGGGAGATGGCTCCGGTGGGCATGGGCAGCATGCTCGCGGACACCGCCATCACATCCATCCTCGCGTCGCTCCTCATCGCTCTCTTCACCGCGTCGAGCGTCCGCAAGGCCCGAAACGCGAGCCTGCACCCCTCGCCGCCGGAGATCGCGCCGCCGCCCTGGCTCCTCCGGCTTCCTCACGAGCCCTGGAGGCTGGGCGTGGCGCTCGGCTGCGGGATCGCGCTGGGGCTGGTGGCCCTCATCACGGCGGCGTTCCCCATCCTCTCCATCCGTGAGATCTCGGCGCCGGCCTTCCTGAGCTTCAAGGCAGCGTACACAGGGGTGCTCGGGTACTACGTGGCGCGCTGGGTGGCCATCCAGCAACTCGACATCCCGGCCGGGGCCGGGAATACAAGTCCCGGCCCCTCTCGTTTCCCGGTGGATGTGGACGGGTGATCACTCCCCTCCTCCTCGCGCTGCTCGTGACGCAACCGGCGCCCGATCGGCTCCCCGAGCGAAGCCTGGTCGACGGATGGCGCCACGCCCTCTCCTTGGGGTGGGTGGGCACCTCCCTCTGGAGCAAGGAGGACAGCCAGTACACGGTGCACTCCCTGGCTGCCTCGTACCTCATGTCGACCGCCGACAGCGGGGTGTTCCTCCACGTGAGCTTCCTCTTCCCCTTGCAGGTCCGGCAGGACGGGAACGCCTACGCCGCCGGGGACTTCTACAGCCCTGCCCTGGGGCTCGACCTGCTCGTGGGGTGGGAGTGGCGGTGGGAACTGCCGGGGCGCATCGAGCTGGAGGCCGGACCCGGTCTCCACGCCTCGCTCCTGACGCTCACCGGCAAGGCGAACATCCAGAGCTTCAACGCCGCCCCACTCGGCATCGGCGGCGAGGTCATCGGGCGCTGGCGACCCGGAGTGAACGCAGGAGGCGCCGCGCTCAGCGTGGGGGTCGTGGTCGCTCCCACGATCGACTTCTGGGACCCGCTCCACTCGAGCCAGCTCAAGATCGGCCTATCGCTGAGGGCCGGCGTGGCGGTGGGGCTCGACCTGCCATGACCTCGGCCACTCGCCTCTCCTGCCTCGCCGTGCTTCTCATATTCGCGGGATGCCTCGACTCGCCCTACGCCAACTTCGGAGAGGCGCTCGACCAGACCGTGGCGATCTCCGGAGCAACGTGGATCGCATCGGTGGAGACCGCGGACGGACCCCAGACGCGCCTCCTGGTCGCGGCGGGGCCCTACTCCGCCTCGGGCCCCGTGTTCATCCACACGTCGGTGATCGGAATCTCCCCGATCCGGAAGCTGGTCGGGTCGTGGTCCGTGACCGAGGGGGAAACGGTCGAGTTCACGGCCACGACGGAGTACCTGCTTGCCAACGAGAGCACAAAGCCCGTGATCTCGCGCACCGGCTCCCAGCGCCGGTCGGTGGACGTCCGGCAGAGCGTGTCCGCCCGGGTGGTCGGCGGGCGGCTCGTGATCTCGGGGGGCGACGGCAGCCTCGACGGGAGCTACCAGCCGCTGAAACAGGCGCTGGCACGCCTTGGCACGACCTCGGTCGCCGACCTCCCCTGCGTGTTCCAGGTCTACAACCTGTCGGTCGTCTCGTCGCAGGTCCGCATCCTCGGCTTCAACAGCGCGAGCACCGTCCAGTACAGGGTGCCGGCGACCTTCGTCGGCGAGGCCGAGGGGAACTTCACCATTTCCCTCACCGACCTGCTCGCCCCCCTCACCGACATCACCTTCTCCACCTTCTCCGACTTCCTCGGGATGAGCCTCGACGGGACGCAGTGGACCAAGGTGAACCTGTCCGGGAACGGTCACATGTACGGGTCCGTGGCCTTCACCCTGGTCCCGGTCGGGGCCGGCGGCGCAACGCTTCCCCCGGTCCACGGGAGCGTCTCCTACGGCAGCCAGGACGGTAGCGGCGACTCGATCCGGCTCACCAACGGAAACGTGACGGGCGGGTCCTACCTGGTGTCGGTGGCGGGGGGAGCCTCCGGCCTGGTCGACGGTGCGACCACACCCGTACCGCCCCTCGCGTCTTGCCTTGGGATCTGAGGAATCGGGCCACGTGAAAGGCGTTCCCGGATCTCCGGCAGAGTACGTGGATGCCCTTCGGCGCAGCCTGGCCCGGAGGCGGGCGGGGGAGATCTCCTTCAGGGAACATCTCGACGGTACTGCGCAAATCTGGGTAGTGGTGGTGGCACACGGCCTCCTCGACGAAGTCGCTGCAGAGCTGGCAAGAGGACACGGCGACGGACGCCGAGACGGAGCGGCGCGGCGCGTTCGACGTCAACCCCGCAACCAGCGTTCCGAAACCAGGTAGTTCTCGAGCGCGGCGAGGTCCAGGAAGCCGCGGACATCGTTGAGCACACGGAACATGTTGGGGACCATCCTGAGCCAGCCGCCGAAGAGTCGCACTGGGTCGAGGAGCTCGCTGCGGGTGCGGAACTGCTCCTCGACGATGCCGCAGAGCGGCCGGGACCCAGACAAGACGGGGGCCACGATGACGTTGCGCACGTAGTTCCACAGCGGGTGAACCTCGAGCGCCAGGTGCGAGTGGCCGTCGTGCCACCGCCGCAGAAACTCGGGATTTGTCATGCCGGGTCGTCGGTGCAACAGGGTGAGCATGCTCCCGCCCGGCGTGTCGCCGCCATCGGGCCAGTTTCGGCGGTAGGCGCGCGGTACCGATTCGTCGACGCGGTAGCCCGCCACAGCGCCCTCGGCTTGCAGGAGAGCGTTCCAGCGGGCCACGGCCACCTCGGGGGCCGCCTCGTCCCACAGGGAGATTCAGGGCGACGCGATCCCTACGGAAGGGCACCACCGAGAGCCGAGGCGGTTCCTCGGCGGTGTAGGTGAGCTTCAGCTGCGCCGGGCCGCTCGCGAGGAGGCGTGCGCCGCTGGCGAGCGCCCTATCCCGGAACCTTTTCACGCTCTCGCCCGCTGGCGCGCGTAACAGGTACTGGAGCTTGACCATGGACGCCTCCAGAGTACGCCCAAGGCGCGCCCGGCCTACCATCGTCGAGGCGCATGGCGGCATGATCGGGGCCCCGCCTTCCGCATGAAGTCTCCGCATCGGTACGACCCAGTGTCTTCTCGGGGCGCGCACCGGGTCTCGAGGGGAGACATCCGGGAGACGGGACACATCAGCGCCTGCTCGCACACGCAGCGGATGGAGTTTTCGGAAACCACTACAGCGACCTGTCGCCTCTCTGATTAGCCCCCGCTCGCGAGGGCTGGCTCAAAGCGAACCGTCACAGGCGCCTTGAACGGACGCCTTGATACGGCCGCCGTCCGGAGCCGGTCCTGCGTCCGGGTGCGCCCCTCGAGCCGGTCGTCGACGAGGTCCGCGACGACGTTCCAGACCGCGGGCTCCGGCTCGACCCGGTCATTCTCCCAGCGGGAGACGGTCTCCGCCGTGATGCCGAGGAGCGCGGCCAAGTCGGTCGCGAGAAGGCCGAGCGCCCGGCGCGTCCACGAGAGTAGGGCTCCCGAGCGCGCGCCGGCGTCCATGAGCCGGCTCGCGGCGATGAGTTCGGCCCGTGCGAGGTCCTCGCCCGCGACCACCGCCTCGCCGCAGCCGCGGCACACCAGGGCGGGCACGTTCTCGACGACCGCGCGAACCTTGCCGCCGCGGGACGGGAAGGTCCGCTCCACCGTGGTCGTCCCCTTCGTCAGGTTGGTCTTCTTGCAGGTTGGGCAGCGCTTCATGGTTGCTCCTAGAACACGGTCACGACGAGGAGGCCGTCCTCGATGGCCACCGCTACCACCAGTTCGTCGCCTGACAGATCCACGCTGAAGGCTTTCCACGTCTCCTTGCGTGGCTGCCAGGCACACCGGGTTGCATTCATGAGGGCGTGCTCCACGTCGTTTGGGGTGACTCCGCGCTCGTCCATCCGCTCGATGGCGTGCCGAACGTCAGGAAACGCGTCCTGCCGGGCGAGCCCGCGATGTCGGCGAGAGCCTCGGCGGGGGTCACGAGTTGAGCCTAGAGGCCACTTGAGCATTTGTCAAGTGAAGGCGCAGCTGGATTTCCACGGCGGTCAGTTCAGCTGACACGATGTGGTCGGTCGACCCGACGGGCTACACGAGCAGCGTGAGCTCGGCGCCTGTCGCTCCGCCACGGACGCTCGGCGACGACGCGCCGAGCGAGCACGGTGGCGCGCTGCGAACGGACAGAAGTGCGAGCCGCTGACAGTGCGTGACGCCTTAGCCGGAAGGTCCTCGCTGTCACGCTCCTCGCCCGGCCAGCCGAACCGTCAGCGCCGTCAGCCCCTCTCGGAACTCGAAACCTCGAACCGTCAACACCCCAGCCGCAAGACCCGCTCCCCACAAGAGCATGACCGTCAACGCTTGAAAGCAGCTCCAACCCTGCATCCGACTGTCAGCGATGTCTTGACTAGTTCCTCCCATGCATCCGGTGTCCCCCCCACCCCCCCTACCCAAATACGTACCCCACCCACCCTCAAATCAACCTGACCCTGTACCAGA